>CAWIOC010000005.1:0-218851 GCA_963837565.1 uncultured Pseudomonadota bacterium | reverse complement strand
ACCGCCGCCGTGGATTCGGGCGATCCGCGCATCAAAGGCAGCACGATGGTCATCCTGGAGGAAAACGATCCGGGCAGCTTCGACCGCGGTACCCCCACGCGCAAGCTGGTCCACCAGCTCTCGTCCACCAATGATCCGGTGATCTCGGTGCGCGTCCCGGCCAGCCGGATCATCGGCGGCTACACGGTGAAGGATGGCGTCATCGTGCCGAACTACAGTCATGGGGAAATCATCGAGGCCGTGTTCCGCCGCACACGTGTGACCGTGGGGATCATGACCGCGGCCAAGCTGCTCTCGGCCGTCGAGCCTGTGATCCGCTACCAGCGCGGACGGTTCCGCGGAGGCGAGTCTGTGCAACCCGGTTCGCCGCGCTACGAACTCGGCCTCCAGCAGCGCGAAGACGTGCTGCACCGGCTGATCGATATCTGGGCCACGGGCGAAGCCAGCGCCTCCCTGGGCTTCGCGGCGGCACGCCTTTTCGATCAGCTTGACCCGCTCGACCAGCGTAAGGATGCGATTCTGGGCGAGCGCGGGCTCACCGGCACGGCTGCCTTCAAGGCTCTGCGTCGCCTCCAGAAACAGGCGCTCGACCAGATCACCGGCGCCAAGCCGAGCGAAGACCCGCTGGTGGAATTCACCATCCTGGATGCCATGGCTAACGTGCTGTGCCCGGCCGCCAAGCTCTGGAATACCGGCCACGGCGCCAATATGATGCGCGAAGCGGTCAGCCTGATGGGCGGCTACGGCATCACCGAGGATTGCCCCGGGTTCCTGGGTCACAAGTGGATGGACGCGCAACTCGAGGCGACTTATGAAGGTCCGGAAGCCGTACAGCGCCGCCAACTGTCGGTGACCATGACGAACGAACTGTTCCTGGCCCAGTTGCGAAACTGGATCGCGGAACTGCGCGGAATTGCCAACCGCAAGCCGGGCTCAGGCGCCTGCACCGTGGCCTCCGCCATGCAGCTTTGGATGTGGACACTGGATCATCTGCAAAAGACCAACGACGCCGACGGCCAGAAACTGTTTCAAAATGCGCGCCAGGGAGTTACGTTCCCGCTGGCCGACGCGCTGTGTTGGCTACTGTCCGCACACTGCCTGATCTCCGATGTGGTGGAGTTGGAGAGCAAAGGTCCGGAGAATCCTGCGCTGGCCGAAGGTCTTCCCGGCCTGGTGGACTTCATGACTGACCTCTGCCACGTGCAGGCCGCGCGGGCTGCCGGCGAAGTCGGCCGCATTTGCGCGGAACTGGTTTTCGGTTACCGCCGCCACCCATCCTGGGACGCTGAAGGCGCCACGAGTTGCTATCAAACCTCCGAACTGATTGAACTGGAAGGCGTTATACCGGGAATTGGCAGCGCCGCACCGGCCTACTCAGACGTGCTGGAAGGGGCGGATCATCCGATAAAGGCCGGACCCTGCGCCCGCTTCGACGGCGTCGAGCAGTTCACGCGGCTCCGCACCCGGCTGGACGGATGCATGACGGGCGCCATGCTGGCCAAGGACCGGGCGGCCGACGCACTTACGAAGGTGATGATTCCCGAGGCATTGGACTACCCGGCATGAGCGACCAGGCCGAACGCCAGACCATGGACGTCGATATCGTGTGCGTGGGTTTCGGACCCGCTATGGGGGGGTTCCTGACCACGCTCGCCGGGCGGCTAAACAACCCGGATGGCACTCCTGCCGTCGAGAGCGCCGTAATGCCTGGCATGCCGCCGCAGGTGATCTGCTACGAGCGCGCCGACGACATCGGTTTCGGCGTCTCCGGCGTCGTAACTCGCGCCCGCGGCATCCGCGCTTCCTTTCCAGACCTGGACGTTTCGCAGATCCCTATGGCGGCGCCCGTGCGGCACGAGAAAGTCATCTATTTGCTCGATCCGCATGGCGCCAGCCGCCGCTCCGCTGCCCTGAGGCTGGGGGACCGCATGATTCGCGCCTTCGCGGGGATGGTCCCCGTGGAGAAGGATGCGGTGGAACTGCCCTACACACCCGACTTTCTCCAGAAACATGACGGACTGGTCCTCTCCATCGGTCAGTTCAACCAGTGGGTGGGACAGTCGCTGATGATGTCCGGGGCGGTGCAGATTTGGCCCGGCAGTCCTGTGGCAAGCGCGCTGGTGGAAGGCGGACGCGTGGCCGGCGTCGCCTCGGCGAAGGCGTCGCGCAGGATCTCGAGCGCTTCGCCGGCGCGGGCGGCGAGGCGCTCGCCGTCGGAGGTCAGGCTGACGCCACGCGCGTTGCGCCGGAACAGCGGCGCGCCGGTGCGATCCTCCAGCACCTTGATCTGATAGGAGACGGCGGCCTGGGTCATGCCAAGCTCTTCGCCCGCGCGGGTGAAGTTGCCGTGGCGGGCCGCGGCCTCGAACGCGCGGACGGCGGCGAGGGGCGGCAGCGGGGCGCGATCATACATAAATGCACCTTATGTCTTGTCGGCGGGATTCGATTTGTCGTTCTGGCGACATACTACCATGTTCTACTCATGGAATTGACGCAATGGAGGATGTCATGCGCGGTGCGATTGAGGTGAGACTGCCACGGACAGGCTTATGGTACAGGCTGCTTCGGGCTGGGCGGGTTCAGCCTGCCAGCAAGGCGGAAGAGCGGCAGGCGCTGCTGCGCGATCTGGCCGGGCTGCCGGATCATCTGAAGTCGGATATCGGCTATTTCGATCTTTGAGATCGCGGGCGGCGGCGCGGGTTCAGTCGCGCCGCAGCGCCGCCAGAACATCCGCCGCCGCGCGGGCCGGCGCGGCGCGGCCCTCGGCGACCTCCTGGCCCAGATGCGCCATGCGGCTGTGCAGGGCGGGGTCGCTTTCCAGAAGCGCGAGCAGACCGGCGCGTACCTCGGCCTCGAACCAGCTGCCGCGCCTGTTCGGCGCGGCCGCGGGCGAAATGGCCGTGCCTCGCGCCGCCAGTCGGCGAGCGAGCGGCATCTCGGCCCAGGCCCCGTCCAGCCCGTCCCCTCGAGCGCCGAGACGGCCAGCGCCTTGGGGAAACCCCTCCGGATCCTGCGGGCGGCGGCGCAAGCAGCCGCAGCGCGCCGGCATAATCGGCGCAGGTGCGCAGCGCCGCGGGTTTCAGATCGCCATCGGCCTTGTTCACCAGGATCAGGTCGGCCATCTCCATGATGCCGCGCTTGACGCCCTGCAATTCGTCGCCCCCGGCGGGCGCGAGCAGCAGGATGAACAGGTCGGCAGTTCGGCCACCATGGTTTCCGACTGGCCCACCCCGACGGTCTCGATCAGCACCACGTCGAACCCCGCCGCCTCGCAGAGCGCCACCGCCTCGCGCGTGCGGCGGGCGACGCCGCCCAGTTGGGTCTGGCTGGGCGAGGGCCGGATGAAGGCCAGCGGGTCGCGGCGACAGCCGCTCCATCCGCGTCTTGTCGCCGAGGATCGAGCCGCCCGAGCGGGCCGAGGACGGGTCGACCGCCAGCACCGCGACGCGCAGGCCCTGCGCGACAGCATCAGCCCGAAGCTCTCGATGAAGGTCGATTTGCCCACGCCCGGCGTCCCCGACAACGCCGATGCGCAGCGCCTGCCGCCCGGCGCCCGCGAGGTGATCAAGCAGCGCCATCGCCTGCGTCGCGGTGATCGGCGCGGCGGCTTTCGACCAGCGTGATGGCCCGCGCCAGCGCGCGGCGGTCGCCCGAGAGGATCAGCGCGGCGAGTGTGGCAATATCCATCGCCCCCCTTCGGGCGGCCCCGGCGAATGGGCGGGTTGCGGCTGGCCCCCGCCCTTCGCTGGGCTGGGCGGAAAGGTGCCGGGGCGCGCGCGTCTGACGGGAATGTCAGCCCCGATCCGGCGTTACGGGGTTTCTTGCCCCTGCCCGGCCCTTACTGTCCAGCACAGAGATGTGAAAAGCGAGAGTGCCAGATGACCTCTTTGCGCCAAGCCTTCAGTGCCGCCGCCCTCGTCTGCCGATCCTCGCGCGCCCGGCGCGGGCGAGCAGCGCGACGATGGCGTGTTCGATTTCTACGTCAGCGGCTTTCGCGCGGGCAACGCTGGTCTTTGCCGGCGGTGGAATTGGGCAAGCCGCTATGTCGCGTCAGGGGCGGCTGGAAACGCCGGGCTTGTCGGGCTGGTCCGCGCAGAGCGCTATGACGGGCAGCGTCAACGGACGCTCGGGGACGGCCGCTACACCCCGCAGCGCTACGACGAAAAGGCCGATACCCGGCAAGCGCGAGGCAGCGGGCGGTGATGGATTACGTCGGCGGCGTGCCGCAGGTAAAGGTCTACGATCCGCCGCGCGGGCCGGGGGAAGGCGGTGGACCCGGCCGCGCAGGGCGGCACCGTCGACCCGCTGACCGCCATGTTTGCCACGCTGCGCGATGTGCCGACAGGGGCAGGCATGCAACCGCGCTCCACATCTTCGACGGGTCAAGCGGGCGCGCCAGACTCTCGGCTCGGGCGCGCCCGCAGCGCGACACGGGTGCGCCTGCGCGGGCGAATATCGCCGGCTCGGCGGGTTTTCGGCCAACGACATGGCGCAACGGTCCCTTTCCCTTCACGGTGCATCTCGTGCCCGGCGCGGATGGCAGTGGTCGCGCGTCACCGAGGTGACGATGGAAACCCTCTATGGAAATGCGCGGCTGAAACGCCGATAAGCGGCCGTGAGCGACCGAGACCTTCGCCTGCCCATCGACGAGGCCCTGCCCGCGCGCTGACCGCCCTGCGCGGGGCGGGTCAGGCCGTGCTGCAGGCGCCGCCCGGCGCCGGCAAGACCACGCGGGTGCCGCTGGCGCTGCTCGAGGCCGGGCTGGCCGACGGGCCGCATCGTGATGCTGGAACCGCGCCGGCTGGCCGCCCGGGCCGCCGCCGAGCGGATGGCCGAGACCCTGGGCGAGGCGGTCGGCGCGACGGTCGGCTACCGCATCCGCGGCGAGGCGAAGGTTCGGCGCGCGACCCGGATCGAGGTGGTGACCGAGGGCATCCTGACCCGGATGATCCAGTCCGACCCGGGGCTTGACGGCATCGGCGCGCTGATCTTCGACGAATTCCACGAACGCTCGCTGAACGCCGATCTCGGGCTGGCGCTGGCGCTGGAGGTGCGCGGCGCGCTGCGCCCGGACCTGCGTGCTGCTGGTGATGTCGGCGACGCTGGACGCCGGGCCGGTGGCCGCGCTGATGGGCGATGCGCCGGTGGTCACCTCGGCAGGGCGCGCCTTTCCGGTCGAGACCCGCTGGCTGGACCGCGCCCTGCCGCCGAGCGACGCGGCTCGAGGCGGCGATGGCCGATCTGATCGCGCAGGCGCTGGCGGAGACCGAGGGCGGCGTGCTGGCCTTCCTGCCCGGCGAGGGCGAGATCCGGCGGGTCGAGGCGCTGTTGCGCGGGCGGCTGCCGGGCGGACTGTGCGCTGCGGCCCGCTGTTCGGCGCGATGGAGTTTCGCCGCCCAGCGCGCGGCGATGGCGCCGTCGGCGGCGGGGCGCAAGGTGGTGCTGGCGACCTCGATCGCCGAAACCTCGCTGACCATCGACGGACATCCGCGTCGTGGTCGATGCCGGCCGCGCGCGGCGCGCCCGGTTCGATCCGCAATTCGGGCATGTCGCGGCTGGTGACCGAACGGGTCACCCGGGCCGAGGCCGAGCAGCGCCGCGGCCGGGCCGGGCGGGTGTCGCGCCGGGGCTCTGCTACCGGCTCTGGACCCGGGGCGAAGAGGGCGCGCTGGCCGCCTTCCCGCCGGCCGAGATCGAGGCGGCCGATCTGGCCGGGCTGGCGCTGGAACTGGCGCTCTGGGGCGCGGGGCCGAGGGGCTGGCCTTCCTGACCCCGCCGCCAGCCGGCGGCCCTGGCCGAGGCGCGGGCGCTGCTGGCCGGCTCTCGGGGCGCTGGATGCGGGCGGGCCGGATCACCGCCCATGGCCGGGCGCTGGCGGCGCTGCCGCTGCATCCGCGGCTCGGCCATATGCTGATCCGCGCGGGCCCGGCGGCGGCGCCTGCTGGCGGCGCTGCTGGCCGACCGCGACCCGCTGCGCGGCGGCGCCGCCGATCTGGCGCTGCGGCTGCAGGCGCTGCGCCGATCCGCGGGCTTTCGAGGCGACCACCCCTGGCCTGCGACCGCGGCCGCGGTCGAGCGGATCCGCGCCGAGGCGCGGCGGCTGGCCCGCCTCGCGCCCGAGCGGCAAGGCGGCCTGACGCTCGCCGAGATGGCGGCGCTGGCCTATCCCGACCGCATCGGCCTGCGCCGCAAGGGCGATGCGCCGCGCTGGCTGCTGTCGGGCGGCAAGGGCGCGGTGATGGAGGCCGCCGATCCGCTGGCCGGCGCGCGGCTGATCGTGGCGACCGACCTGGACGGCGACCCGCGCGAGGCGCGGATCCGGCAGGCCGTGGCGATGCCCGAGGCCGCAGCTGCGCGGGCTTTATGGCGATCAGATCCGCTGGCGCGGATGTGGTGGAATGGTCGCGCCGCGACGGCCGGGTGATGGCGCGGCGGCAGGAACGGTTCGGTGCGCTGGTGCTCGACGACCGGGCCCTGGCCGACGCCGCCGCCGGGGCGCTGGCGCGGGCCGCGCTGGACGGGCTGCGCGATCGGGGCCTGCCGCTCGAGTTCCGAGGCGGCGCGGCGGCTGCGGGCGCGGATCGAGCTGCTGCGGGCCGAGGGTGTCGGCCTGCCCGACTGTCCGACGCGGGGCTGCTGGCGCGGCGGAGGACTGGCTGCTGCCGCATCTGGCCGGGCGGAAGACCGAGGCCGATCTGGCGGCGCTCGACCTGACCGAGCCGCTGCGGCAGAGCCTGTCCTGGGACCGAGATGCAGATTGCTCGACCGGCTGGCCCCGGCGCAGTTCGACACGCCCCTCGGGCGGCGGGTGCCGATCGACTATGACGGCGAGGCCCCGGCGATCGAGGTGCGGCTGCAGGAGATGTTCGGCGTGACCGTGCATCCGACGGTCGGGCCGACCGGCTGCCGCTGCGCATCACTCTGCTGTCGCCGGGCGGCAAGCCGGTGCAGGTGACGATCGACCTGCCGGGGTTCTGGGCCACCACCTATGCCGATGTCCGCAAGGACATGCGCGGCCGCTATCCGCGCCACCCCTGGCCCGAGGACCCGACCGCAGGCCGACCCGACGCTGCGGGCCAAGCCGCGCGGGACCTGAGGGGGGCTGCCCACGCGCGCGGCCCTTGGCCCGGAAATCAGCCGCGAAGCGGCCCGGGCCGCGCCCTCCCTCCCGCACGGGAGGGCGCACTGGCGATGTCTGTAGCCGTTCAGCCGTCTTTCGGTGCTTTTGAGATAAAGCGCTTCCCACAACCGTTGCAGCGCCCACCCGAGGTCGGGCGCCGCCCTCTGGTGCGCTTTGTTCCAACGCAAACGGCCGCCCCGAAGGACGGCCGTCATGGGTCTTGGAAGCCGGTCTTAGCGGCGACGGTCGCGGCGCGAGGACATCGGCTGGAAGGCCACGCCGACATGCGCCTCGCAATAGGGTTTGCCCTGCTGCGTGCCGAGGCCGCAGAACCAGAAATCATCGGTCGCCGGATCGCCGATCGGCCATTTGCAGGTCCGCTCGGTCAGCTCCATCAGGGTCAGGCGCTTGGCCTTCTTCTCGACCTCGCGGACCGAGGCGAGCGCCTCGGGGCTGATCTCATTGGCCGAGGGCTGCGGCGGCAGCGGCTGGCCCGCCGGGATGATCTGCTTGCGCGCCGGGATCGGCGCGGGTTGGGCGGCGACGGTCTGCGGCGTCGGGCGTGGGGCGGCCGCAGGCTCCGGCTTTGCCGGTTCCGGGCGGACCGCGGCCTGGGGCGCGGCAGCGGCGGGACGCGCGGCCTCTTCCGGGCCGGCATCCGCCTCATCCTTGTCGGCGCCGCCGACCCGGTTCGACAGCCCGAGACGGTGCACCTTGCCGATCACGGCATTGCGGGTGACCCCGCCCAGCTCCTTGGCGATCTGGCTGGCGCTCTGGCCCTCGGCCCACATTTTCTTGAGCGTCTCGACACGCTCGTCGGTCCAGGACATGGGGTACCTCCGGTCTGGCAGCACGGCCTGCGCCGCCCTGCCCGGTCGGGGCGGTGGCGGCGCGGCGGAATTCTTCGGTTGGGTCCCATTCTAGCTGGGACAGGCTGAGATACAAGCTGGGGCGCCGGAATTCAAGGTGCGATGACCCGATAAGACGGCGCGGCCGCGCAGGGGCAGATCGGCCCGAGCATTGGCGCGAGTGCCAGACAGAAGGCTGGACAGGCCCTGCGCTTTGCGCTAGATCGCCGGCCATGTTCGCACGCATCGCGCCCTTCGCCCTGCCCCGACGTCGTCGCACCCGCGCCTGACGTAACGCGAACCGCTGCGCGCCCGGCCGCGCGGCACCCCCCGAAGACCCCGCCCGCAGATTGATCCCACGTTGACTCGAGGCCCGCCCTTTGGCACCTCTTGTCCTTCCTTCCGAAAGGACCGCTTTGATGATCGCCTCTGTCCTGCCCACCTATAACCGCGCCCCAATGGCCTTTGTCCGGGGCGAAGGCTCCTGGCTGATCGAGGCGGATGGCACGCGATACCTCGACCTTGGCGCCGGGATCGCGGTGAACGTGCTGGGGCACGCCAACCCGGTCTTGACCGCGGCGCTGACGGAGCAGGCCGGGCAGCTCTGGCATACCTCGAACCTCTACCAGATCCCGAACCAGCAGGCGCTGGCCGACAAGCTCTGCGAGGCGACCTTTGCCGATACCGTGTTCTTCACCAATTCGGGCACCGAGGCGGCGGAACTGGCGATCAAGATGGTGCGGAAATACTGGTACGAGAAGGGCCAGCCGGAGCGGATCGACATCATCACCTTCTCGGGCAGCTTCCATGGCCGTTCGACCGGGGCGATCGCGGCCTCGGGCGGCGAGAAGATGGTCAAGGGCTTCGGCCCGCTGATGCCGGGCTTCATCCACCTGCCCTTCGGCGATCACGACGCGCTGCGCGCCGCGATGGGCCCGAACATCGCCGCCGTCATGGTCGAGCCGGTGCAGGGCGAAGGCGGCATCCGCCCGCTGCCCGACGCCTGCCTGAAGGGCCTGCGCGACCTCTGCGATCAGACCGGGGCACTGATGCTGCTCGATGAGGTGCAATGCGGCATGGGCCGCACCGGCAAGCTCTTCGCGCATGAATGGGCCGGCATCACGCCCGACATCATGATGGTGGCCAAGGGCATCGGCGGCGGCTTCCCGCTCGGCGCGGTGCTGGCCACCGAGAACGCCGCCTCCGGCATGACCGCGGGCACGCATGGCTCGACCTATGGCGGCAACCCCTTGGGCTGCGCTGTCGGCTGCGCGGTGATGGACGTGGTCGCGACCGACGCCTTTCTGGCCGAGGTCAACCGCAAGGCGGCGCTTTTCCGGCAAAGCCTCGAAGGCCTCGTCGCGGCGCATCCGAAGGTGTTCGAGAGCGTGCGCGGATCGGGCCTGATGCTCGGCCTGAAATGCATCCCGGCACCGGGCGATGTGGTCAAGGCGGGCTATGACGCCCATGTCCTGACCGTCGCCGCCGCCGATAACGTGCTGCGCATCCTGCCCGCGCTGAACATCCCCGACGCCGATCTGGCCGAGGCGATCCGACGCCTCGACCGTGCCGCCACCGCGCTGGACGCCGCCTGAGCCCATTTTCTGTCCATAAATATCCTCGGGGGGTCCGGGGGGCAGACAGCCCCCCGGCCTCGGGGCCGGAAAGACCGCTGACATGAACCACTTTCTCGATATCCACAAAACCGACGCCGAGGCGCTGCGCGGCATGATCGACAGCGCGCTGACGATGAAGACCGCGCGCAACGGCCGCCCGAAGGGCATGCCGGATGACGACCAGCCTCTGGCCGGGCGCATGGTGGCGCTGATCTTCGAGAAGCCCTCGACCCGGACGCGGATCTCGTTCGACGTGGGCGTGCGGCAGATGGGCGGGCAGACCATGGTGCTGTCGGGCACCGACATGCAGCTCGGCCATGGCGAGACGATTGCCGACACCGCGCGGGTGCTGTCGCGCTATGTCGATCTGATCATGATCCGCACCTATGAAGAGCAGACCCTGCTGGAGATGGCGGAATATGCCACGGTGCCGGTGATCAACGGGCTGACCAACCGCACCCATCCCTGCCAGATCATGGCCGATGTGATGACCTATGAGGAACATCGCGGCCCGATCGCCGGGCGCAAGATCGTCTGGTGTGGCGATGGCAACAACGTCTGCGCCAGCTGGCTGCATGCGGCGGGCGAGTTCGGCTTCGATCTGACCTATACCGGCCCCTCGACGCTGGAGCCCGAGGCGGATTTCATCGGCCTTGCCCGGCAGCGTGGTGCGCGGGTGACGATCGAGCGGGATCCGGAGATTGCGGTGAAGGGCGCCGATCTGGTGATCGCGGATACCTGGGTGTCGATGCATGACAGCCAGTCCTCGAAAGAGCGGCGCCACAACCAGCTGCGGCCCTATCAGGTGAACGAGGCGCTGATGGCGCTGGCCAAACCGGATTCGCTCTTCATGCATTGCCTGCCCGCGCATCGCGATGACGAGGTGACGAGTGCGGTGATGGACGGCCCGCATTCGGTGATCTGGGACGAGGCCGAGAACCGGCTGCATGCGCAGAAGGCGATCCTGCGCTATTGCCTGGGGGTGTGAGGCGCGCCCGGACCGCCGATCCGCGAGGCTCGGGCCGCGGCTGACGCACGTTGCGGAATGGCGGGTGTGCCGGGATGGCGGGCGTGCCGGGGATGGCGGGTGTGCCGGGATGGCGGGTGTGACCGAATGGCGGGGTGAACCCCGCCCTACCGCTTGAGCGGGTCGGTTCATGGCGTCACGTAGCCCCTGCGGTCAGCGGGTTGGCACGGTGCGATGCGCCCTTCCGGGGGGGCGGCGCGCCCGGGGCCGGTCGCGCCGGGCCAAGGGACGATGGGGCGGAGGGTCCTTGCCTTCGCTTTCGTGACCACGGACCCGCACCATCCCTCTTGCGCCTGCCGCGGATTGCGCCATCTTGCGGCCCGGACCCGGTGCCCTCGGCGCAGCCTGCGCCCCGGCCGGGCGAGAGGAGCCCATCATGTACGACCATATCATTCCGCCCTTCACCCGCTCGCTGACCGCGCTGAAGGCGATCCTTGCCAAGGCCGAAGCGCATTGCGAGGCGAAGAAGATCGATCCTGCGGCGCTGACCACGGCGCGGCTGTTTCCCGACATGCTGCCCTTCGTCCGGCAGATCACCATCGCCTCGGACAGCGCCAAGGGCGCCGCCGCGCGGCTCGCCGGGGTCGAGATCCCGAGCTTTCCGGACACCGAGACCAGCTTTCCCGAGCTTCAGGCCCGGGTGCAGAAGACCATCGATTTCCTCGCCACCTTCACCCCGGACAGTTTCCGCGATGCGGCCGGGCGCACGATCACGCTGAAGGTCGGCGGCAAGGATGTCTCGATGCCCGCCGCCGTGTTCCTCGGCAGCCGGGCGATTCCGAACTTCCATTTCCACATGACCACCGCCTATGACATCCTGCGTCACAGTGGCGTGGAGCTGGGCAAGTCGGATTACCTCGGCGTCTGAACGGCGCCCTGTCCCCGGCGGGATCGCGGTCTGGTTGGCTGCGCCTCCGGCGGGGATATTTCCGGGCAGAAAATGAGGCGATGTGGTGCCCGGGCGGTGGTCTAGTTGCCGCCGCCCAGCATCTTCAGCAGGCCCTGTTTCGCGGTGTCCTTCAGCGAGGTGCCGGGGCTGGTCTGCACCCCGAGCTTGTCGGCCAGCGCCTTTTGCGCGGCGGCCTTGGCCTTGTCCTCGACCTTCTGCTTTTCCAGCGTGATCTTCTGGCCAAGCGCCGAGTTCATGTCCAATCCGAACTTCGGCGCGGCCCAGGGGCCGGAGATCTTCAGTGGCACGGATATCCCCTTGTCGCCCGCCAGACCCTGCAGGGCGGTGGGGGTGACGGTGTAATCCAGCGTGCGGGCGGGCAGGTTGACGCTGCCTGCGCCGGAAGCGGTCAGAAGCGGCGCCTTGAGCGCGAGGTCGGAATTGGTCACGACACCATTCGCGATGGAATAGGTCGCGGTGACGCCGTCGAAGATCGTCTTGTTGCCGCTGCCGATATAGGAGGGGTCGAGATGGGTCAGCATGCCGGCGAGGTCGAGGCCCTGCAGCTCGCCCTTGCCGATGCTGAGCGAGCCTGTGCCGGCGAGGCTGCCGACAAGGGCTGCCACGGAGGGGCCCGAGGCCTGCAGCTTCGCGGTCAAGGCGGCGGCGCCGCTGAGGCGTTTGTATTCTGCGAAGTCGGTCAGCATGGGCTGCAGCGCGATATTGGCGGCCTTGAGGTCGGTCGAGATGTTCAGGCCCTTGCTGCCGTCGGCGACCAGCTGGCCGGTGACGGTGCCCTGATAGGCGGTGACCTTGTTCAGGCTCACCACGGCGCGGCCCGCCTTGAGCGAGAGCGCCAGATCGGAGGGGCCGAGCGCGAGCGTGCCGAGGTCGATGGCCTGCGCGGTGAGGCTGAGGTCGGCGTCGGCGGCACCAAGCGCGCTGGCGTCGATCGGCGCTTTCGACCAGCCGGAGGCGGCGGGGGCCTTGGCGGGGGCCTTGGCGCCGGCTTTGCTGCCGGTGCTGCCGGTCAGCGCGGCGAGGTTCAGCTTGCCCGCCGTCAGCCGCGCCGTGACCTTGGGCCGCGCGCCGGTCAGGCTGACGTCGAGATCGCCTGTCAGCGCGTTGTCATCCAGCGTGACCGCCGCCTGCCGCAGGCTCAGCAGGCCCGCGCCGTAGCCGAGCTGGCCCTTGACCGCGATATGGCGGGCGCCAAAGCCCTCTGGCAGATCGGGCACCGCCATGCCCATCGCGCCGAAGACCGCCGCGAGGTCGCCGAGATCGGCGTCGAGTGCGCCCTTGGCGACCCAGGGACCCATCCCTGCCGTGCCGTCGAAGGCGATGCGGGAGGAGCCCGCGCCCACGGTCAGTTTGGCGGCCACCGGTTTGCCTGCGGCGAAGTCGTCGAAGCCGGCGATATGGGCGGCGAGCGAGAGTGGCTTGCCGTTCATCTGCGCCTTGAGCGAGAGATCGGCGGGGCCCGCGGGGTCGGGCAGTTTCATCTCTGCATCGATGGCGGACAGGGTCTGGGTCTGGCCGCTGGCGTCGTCGATCCAGACCAGCGTGCCGCCCTTGATCACCGCGTCATCGAGCGCGGGGCTGGAGGTGGCAGTGGTCGTGGCCGGCGCAGAGGGGGCGGGCGCAGAGGGGGCGGGCGCGGCGGTGCCGCCACCGCCAAGCTCCCAGTTGCCGGTGCCGTCCTTGCGCCGTTCGAAGACGATCCTGGGCTGGTCGAGCACCAGGCGCTTGACCTTCAGCGTGCCGCCGAGCAGGGCGGCGAGGTCGACGCCGACCTGCAGCGATTTGGCCGAGACCATCGGGCCGGCCTTGGCCCAATCCGCATTGGCGATGGTGACCGGGCCGGTCGAGATGCCAAGCTCGGGCCAGATCGTGGCATGGACGCCGCCATCGATCATCGTGCCGCGCCCGGTGGCGGCGGTCACCTGCTGCGCCGCGAGGGCGGCGATCCGGTCCGAGGGGATCAGAAACAGCGCGGCCACCCCGAGGATCGCCAGCAGCACGATCAGACCGATTACCCGAAACACCCAGCGCATCGCATTTCCCCTTTGCCCCGGGCCCCTTTGCCCCGGGGCGAGCCTAACCCGGGGCGGGCCCGAGGCTCAACCCGAACCCCCTGCCCCGGCGAGAGCTTGCCGATTGCGCGCTCTTCCCATCCGGCGCGCCCGGATTTATAGACGCGCGATGTCACAGAACCCGCCCAGCCTGCGCCCCGACCTCGTCCACGCCCATGTCCCCGAGACGCGGCGCGAGGGGCAACCGACGATTGGCATGGTCTCGCTCGGCTGTCCGAAGGCGCTGGTCGACTCGGAACGCATCCTGACCCGGCTGCGCGCCGAGGGCTATGCGATCTCGGCCGATTATCAGGGCGCCGAGGCGGTGATCGTGAACACCTGCGGGTTTCTCGATTCGGCCAAGGCGGAAAGCCTCGATGCCATCGGCGAGGCTTTGCGGGAGAACGGGCGGGTGATCGTGACCGGCTGCCTCGGCGCCGAGCCGGATTACATCCGCGAGCATCACCCCAAGATCCTCGCCGTGACCGGGCCGCATCAATATGAGCAGGTGCTGGATGCGGTGCATCTGGCGGTGCCGCCGGCGCCCGATCCGTTCATCGATCTGCTGCCGGCCTCGGGCGTGACGCTGACGCCCCGGCATTACAGCTATCTCAAGATCTCCGAGGGCTGCAACCACAAGTGCAAGTTCTGCATCATCCCCGACATGCGCGGCCGTCTGCAATCGCGCCCCGCCCATGCGGTGATCCGCGAGGCGGAGCGGCTGGTCGAGGCCGGGGTGCGCGAGCTGCTGGTGATCTCTCAGGACACTTCCGCCTATGGGCTGGACCTGCGGCATGAGACGGTGAAGGGGCATCGGGCGCATATCACCGACCTCGCGCGCGATCTGGGGTCTCTGGGCGCCTGGGTGCGGCTGCATTACGTCTATCCCTATCCGCATGTGCGCGATCTGATCCCGCTGATGGCGGAAGGGCTGGTGCTGCCCTATCTCGACATCCCGTTCCAGCATGCCCACCCCGATACATTGCACCGGATGGCGCGGCCTGCGGCGGCGGCCAAGACGCTGGACGAGATCGCGGCCTGGCGCGACGATCTGCCCGGAGATCACGCTGCGCTCGACTTTCATCGTGGGTTACCCCGGCGAGACCGAGGCGGAGTTCCAGACCCTGCTCGACTGGATGGATGAGGCGCAGCTCGATCGCGTCGGCTGCTTCCAGTATGAGAATGTGAAGGGCGCGCGCTCGAACGCCTTGCCCGACCATGTGCCGGCAGAGGTGAAGCAGGAGCGCTGGGACCGTTTCATGGCCAAGGCGCAGGCCATCTCCGAGGCGAAGCTTGAGGCCAAGGTGGGCAGCCGGCAGCAGGTGATCGTCGATCTGGTGGATGGCGAGGGCGCGACCTGCCGCACCATGGCCGATGCGCCGGAGATCGACGGCAACCTCTTCATCGACGAGGGTTTCGAGGGGCTGACGCCCGGCGATATCGTGACGGTCGAGGTTGACGAGGCGGGCGAGTATGACCTTTGGGGGCGGGTGGTTTAAGGGTTTTCCTTGGGCGGCGCGCGGCCCGGAGTGCCATGCGAGGACGACCACGAAAGGAAAGTCTACCGCGAAAGGTCTGTCTTTGCGGCGGGGGTCCAAACAAGCTGATTTGGGTCACAGGGCTGGAGGGCGGGCTGTGCATCTTCGGGATGCACAGGGCCCGATTGACCGCCGCGGGACGGGCCGGGGCATGACCTGTCGGTCGCCCGAGCCTTAGGCCGCCACCTCTTCCGTCCGACCCCAGAGCCGGGGGACCAGCATGGGGACGCGGCGGGCGTAGGCGGTGTAGTCGGGAAAAGCCTCGGTCAGCACGGCCTCTTCCATCCGCATCCGGCTGAGCTGCAGCGCGGCCTCGACCAGCCCGAGCAGAATGGCGGCGGGCGAGAGGTGCAGGATGATCACGCCGATCATGCTGATCGCCTCGGCGAGATAGAGCGGGTGACGCACCACGCCATAGGGCCCGCTGGTCACCAGCCGCCGCGCGGTGGCGACGATCGAGAACGAGCGGCCGAGGGCGCGCACGCAGTAGATCGACAGCGCCGAGCCGACGAAGATGAGGCCAAGCGCGAAGAGCGCGACGCTCATGCTCCCGGCCCAGGGCGGCAGCAGCGCGAGCAGCAGCATGAAGAAGGTGCCGAGCAGGGCGGTGACGCGCGGCATCAGCCCGCGCGCGGTGCCGCGCGGCGGCAGGCGGCGCAGGGTCAGCCAGATCGTCAGGCCGATGAAGCCAAGCGTCATGATCTGGGTCGCCACGACCATGCCGAAGACGCCTGCCCCGAGCGGTTGATGCGCCAGAGCGATCAGCGCGAGGACCTGACGCAGCGCGATCGCCGCGAAGGCGGCTGCCAGCAGCACCTTGCCCAGAACATCCTCATATTTGACCCACATCACAGCATTCCCTTTTGGGGCGCCCAGCGCGCCCTTCGGGAACCGACTATTCTGCGCAAACTTGGCGGAACTGTGTCGCGCCCCAGCCGACCCGCCGGTGATTTGCGGCTTATTCGCGATATTTGCGGGCGCCGCCGGGATTGCGGGCGCCCGCGGCTGCGCTCAGCCGACCGGGGCCCAGATCACCGCGTCGATGCGCGGGGCGGCGGTGGCCAGCATCACCAGCCGGTCGAAGCCGAGCGCGATGCCGCTGGCCTGCGGCATGGCGGCGAGGGCTGACAGGAAGTCTTCGTCGAGCGGGTAGCGTTCGCCATAGACGCGGTGTTTCTCGTCCATCTCGAGGCCGAAGCGGCGGCGCTGTTCGGCGGGGTTGGTCAGTTCGCCAAAACCATTGGCAAGCTCGACGCCGCAGGCATAGAGCTCGAACCTCTCGGCGACGCGGGGGTCGTCGGTGGCAGGGCGGGCCAGCGCCGCCTCGGCCAGCGGATAGCGGTCGAGCACGGTGACGCGGCCAAGGCCGAGCATCGGTTCGACCCGTTCGACCAGCACCTTGGACAACATGTCGGACCAGGTGTCATCGGCCGAGACCCGCATGCCCGCCGCCGTGACGGCGCTGCGCAGGGCTTCGGTGTCAGGCGCGCCCGTGGCCGAGACGGTGGCGAGCAGGTCGACCCCGGCGTAGCGGGTGAAGGCCTCGGCGACCGAGAGCCGTTCATAGGGCAGGAAGGGGTCGCAGTCGCGCCCGGCGTAGCGCAGCAGCCGGGTGCCGGCAGCCTCGGCGGCGAGGCGCAGGATGGTGGCGCAATCCTCCATCAACTCGGTATATTCGGCGCCGGTGCGATACCATTCCAGCATGGTGAATTCGGGGCTGTGCAGCGGCCCGCGCTCGCGGTTGCGCCAGACATGGGCGAAGGCGGCGATCCGCGTTTCGCCCGCCGCGAGCAGCTTCTTCATCGCGAATTCGGGGCTGGTGTGCAGATACATCCGCCGCGCCTGCCCGTCATTGCCGATGGCATCGGTGCCGAAGGCGTGCAGATGCGCCTCATTTCCCGGGCTGACCTGCAGGGCGGCGGGATCGACCTCGGTGAAGTCCTGCTCGGCCAGCCAGAGCCTGAGGCGCGCCTGGATGCGGTTGCGCGCCAAGAGCAGCGGGCGGCGGTCGGCGTGGCGGTCGGGCGACCACCAGGGGGTCTCGGGCGGGACGGCGGGCATCGGGCGGCTTTCATCTGGCGATTTGTGACAGGATGCGCTAAGGGCTGGCGCAAAGTCTGCGCCTGATACCGGGCGCGCCCCGCAACCGCAAGGAAGACCCTGTGAAAGTCATCGCCTCCAGCCTCCGCAAGGGCAACGTCGTCGACAGGGACGGCAAACTCTACGTCGTTCTTACCGCCACCAACTTCCACCCCGGCAAGGGGACGCCCACCACCCAGATCGACATGCGCCGCATCTCGGACGGGGTGAAGGTGTCGGAACGCTGGCGCACCACGGAACAGGTCGAGCGCGCCCATGTCGACGAGCGGGAATATGACTTCCTCTACGAGGACGGCGAAGGCTTCCACTTCATGGAGCCGGAGACCTATGAGCAGGTCACCGTGCATCCCGACGTGGTGGGCGACACCAAGGTGTTCCTGACCGACGGGATGAAGGTGTTCCTGAAGACCCATCAGGGCGTGGCGATTGCCATCGAGGTGCCGGCCAAGGTGACGGTCGAGATTGCCGAGACCGAGCCGGTGGTGAAGGGGCAGACCGCGTCGTCGTCCTACAAGCCCGCGACCTGCACCAACGGGCTGCGCGTGATGGTGCCGCCGCATATCGGCGCCGGCACCCGGATCGTGATCAACACCGAAGACAATTCCTACGTCGAACGCGCCAAGGACTGATCGCTCAGATCCTCAGGATGACCATGCCCTCGACATCGGCCTCGATCAGGCGGAAGCCGCGGTTCTGGTAAAACGGCGCGAGCGCCGGGTCGGCGCAGAGATAGCAACTGCCATGGCCGAGCGCGCGGGCCCGGGCCCGCGCCGCCGCGATCAGCGCCTGGGCGATGCCCTGGCGCCGGGCCTCGGGCTCGACCCAGAGGGCGGCGATCCAGGGTGAGTACTGCGGGCGCTTGTCGACATCGCTTGCGATCAGCAGGACCGAGCCGAGATAGCGCGCGCCGCCGTGCGCGACGAGGGCTGCGGGAAATCCACTGGCGCGCGCGATCTGCGCGATCCCGCTGCGGTAATCGGCCAGCGACAGATCACTGTCCGCCCACCATGCCTGCCAGCCCCTTTCGGCAACCACGGCCACGAACTCCGGCGCCGCGCGCAGATCGCTGATCTCCATCTGCCGCCCCGGTTGCCCTGACTGCGCCTGATCCAACCCTAGCACCGCGGCGCGCGCGGAAAAACCGCGCCGCCATATCTTCCGTTCAAAAATATCCCCGCCGGAGGCGCAGCCCACCGCCCGCGCGCGGCTGCGAGCGAGGCGAGACGGAACGATTGCGCCGTGCTAGAATCCGCCGCACGGGCCGTCAGAGCCCGGAACGCGTGGGGACGCAAAATGAACATTTCTCGCAATTTTCTTCTGATCGGATCGCTCTACCTGCTGATCGGGATGGGGCTTGGCATGTATATGGGGGCGCATCAGGATTTCACCCTGGCGCCGCTGCATGCGCATATCAACCTGGTCGGCTTCACCCTGATGACATTGTTCGGTATCGCCTATCGCGTGGTGCCGGCGCTGGCGGGCTCGCGGCTGGCGCCGCCGCATTTCTGGCTGTTCCAGATCGGTGCGCTGCTGATGCTGATCGCGCTGTTCCTGCTGCTGTCGGGGCGGATGTCGGGGCCCAGCGTCGGGCCCTATCTCGGCGCCTTCGAAGGCGTGACCTTCCTTGGTGCGCTCTGCTTCGCGGTCAATATCTTCCGCAACGCCTGAGGCGGCGTTCCGGCTCCGGCACCAGAGGTGGCGCCGGGGCCGGGTTTCTCAGCGTTTGGTCAGCGCCTTGGCGCGGATCATCGTCTTGACCGGCGCCGGGGCGGGTTGCCGGGTCAGCGGCGCACGGCCGATCAGGGAATAGTGGTCGTCCATCACCGAGATCGAGAAATCGGTCGGGGCGTCCTTGGCCTTTGCGGGTTTCGGCATGTCGGACATTCTGTGGACCTTTCGCGGGGCGCTGGGTGCAGGAAGATGCGGGGCCCCCTGTCACAGGTGGACCCCTATGGCGCATCATGCAAGCGATGTTCGCGATATGTCTTCGCGCGGCGCACGAATTCGCGGGCTTGACCGGGCGGGCGCCCTGCCCTCTGCTGCCCCCGGAGTAGAAGGAGGAGAATGACGATGACCGAGACATCTGGCCCGAAGCCCATCCCGATGATCGCCCAGAAGGGCCCTTTTGCGGTCGAGCTGGAGGCCGGGCGCGCCTATTTCTGGTGTGCCTGTGGCCGCTCGAAAACCCAGCCGTTCTGCGATGGCAGCCACAAGGGCAGCGGTTTTGCCCCGGTGAAGCTTGACGTGACGGAGGCCAAGACCGCCTATCTCTGCGGCTGCAAGCATTCGGCCCATGCGCCGTTTTGTGACGGCAGCCACAAGGCGCTGTGACGGGCGCCCCCGCCCCTCGCCACCCGCGCGCATCCCGTGCCGGAAAATCGCCCCCAAGTTGTCCGATCGCCGCCCGATTTCCGTGTTCGGTTCGGGCGCGTGATCTGAGGGTAACGAGGGCTTCTGATGCGTTTTGTGTTCTTGTGTTTCGCGCTGGCGCTTGCGCCGCTGACAGGGCGTGCCACCCCGCCGGATGATCTGCGCGCGCTGCTGGCTGATGGCGATTATGCCGGGGTCGAGGCGATGTTTGCCGCGATACCGCTTATGGATGCCCAAGCGCAGCACAGCCTGTTCCATGTCTTCTATGCGACAGACCCGCAGCTTTACCCCGAAACCGAGGCCTGGATCGCCGCGCGGCCGGGGTCGGCCTATGCCCATACCGCGCGCGGCTGGCTGATGTATGCCGCCGGCGGCTGGGCGCGTGGCACCTCTGCCAGCAGCCAGACCGCGCCGAAAGCGATGCAGCGGATGAACACCTTCTTCACGATGGCGCTCGACGAGGCGGCGGCGGCGCGGCGGATCGACCCCGATCTGGTCAGTCCGGCCGAATTGCAGATGCGGCTGTACCAGCTGGACAGTAACCTTGCCTACGCGCATGCGCGGGGCCTGATCGGTGCGACGGCGACCGCCAGCCCGCATGCGCCGGCAGCCTTCGATCCCGGCACGATCCCCGAGGTCGTGGCGCAGGTCATGGCGCATCGGCCGAACTTCGGCACCCTGCGCCGGGCGATGGAGGGCGCACAGCCGAAATGGGGCGGCAGCGTCGGCAAGGTTCTGGCGCTCTGCCTCGACTACGCGACGAACATTCCCGACGCGCCGGGGATGACCATCGAATCCTGCAGCGCCTATGCCATCCTGACCAACCGGCTGCTGCCCTATGTCACGAAAGAGTCCGCGCAGAGGGCGATTTCGACGCTCGCGACATCCGATGCCGCCTTTCTCAACGACGCATGGATGGAGACCTTCGTGGCCTTCGGGACGATCCCGCCGGAGTGGCGCGACAAGGCCGATGCCCTGCTCGCCTTGCCGGACATGACGGATGCGCGCCTTGGATGGGTCTATGACCGCTCGTTTCCCGATCCGGCGCGTCCCCATGCCATGGCGGCGCAGCGACGGCTGTTCGACCGCAAGGTCGAGATCGCGCGGCGCGAGATCGGCCATGACCCCTACAACCCGCAGTATCTGGCGACGATGGCTGGCGGGCTGCAGGACGGCGGCTGGATGCCGGATCCGGCGCCGACCCTCGCCGAACAGAGCGATTATACGCGGCGCGCGCTGGTCGCCTCGCCCTATGACGCGGACCTGTGGCAGGGGCTGGGCAATCTGGCGATCGTCTCGCATCTCGACGCGCAGGGCCACCCGACGCTGGAGGGGCTGCGCCAGGCGACGCCGGATTATCATCAATGCCATCGGCTATTCGCGCTACGCGCCCGGTCGGCTGACCAAGATGCTGTACATGCTCGGCCATCCGCAGGCCCTGCTTGCGCCACAGCAGGGCTCGGGCCAGGCTCCGGCGACGCAGGCCGAGGTGGATGCGGTGGTGATCTGCCCGGAGATCCGGCTGGGCCGCCTGCTCCGGTGGGTTTGCAACGCCGACCCGAATCAGGAAGACTGCGCGTCGGGCGCCTCGGCCTATATCCAGACCGCGGAGGAGGACGCCACCGCGCGCGCCGTCTGCACCGCCGAGAGGAATGCCGAGGTCAAGGATCTCGCCTTTCAGCCGACCCCGCTGGAGGCGCCAGAGGGGCAGCCGCCGCTGCCCGATCTGCTGGCGCTGGCGCAGTCCACCGCCACGCCCTGAGGCCGGGGGCTCAGGCGGACAGCGCGGCGAGGTAGAGGCGCACCGCCTCTTGCACATGGCGGAAGCGGTCGCCGCCGAGTTTCACGCCACCGTACCAGCGGGTGACGATGATCATGTGATTGACCAGCCCGGCGCGCTCCTGCATGCGCAGGATCAGGGCGCCGGCCCCGGCCTCGCCATCATCGGCTTTGATCGGGCTGCGCTGGCCCTCGGTCTCGAGGATGACGGCCCAGCTGTTATGGGTGGCCTTCTTGTAGCGTTTGTCGCGCAGCAGCTCGGCCAGGGCCGCCAGCGCGGCCTCTCGGCTGTCGACCGGGGTGCCGGAGACGGCGTAGACCGAGCCCTTGTCGCGCAGGATCTCACCCAGTTTCAGCATCACAGGCCCCGCATGGGTCAGATGCCGCGCGGGCGATGGGCCAGATCGGGGGTGTCGAGGCTGTCGTGCAGGGCGCGAACGAGGGCGCGGTCGGCCTCGATGCCGAGGGCGGCCTCGGCGCGTTCCAGCGCCTCGACGGATTGCGCGCGGGCGGCGACGGCGAAATCGCCGGGATCGAGGCGGGCGAGCGTGATCAGCGCCTTTTGCAGGCGGATCTGCACCTCGACCATGGAAGCGCCGTCGCGCGCGATCGGGCGGAAGACGTCGGTCATCATCTCGGCGACCCGCAGTTCCGGGACCCAGAGCCGGGGATAGCGCAGCTCTGCCGTCTCGCGCCGGGCCCAGGGGGCGAGCAGGCGCACCGCGCGGCCGATCACGTCGATCGCCGTGCCGGGGTCGTTCACGGCGGGCGAGAGGGCGCGCGAGGCGATCTCGGCCAGCACCGAGAGGCCGAAGCGCGGGTCCTGATCGAATTCACGCATCGGGCCGATGGTGAAGGCATCGGCGATCTCTGCCGCGCTGCCCTCGGGGCCCACCACCCAGGCGAGCGGGCGCGAGGGGTCGACGAAAGTGCCGGGCAGCGCATCAAGGTAGACCTGGACGACGGCCTCTTCCGCCGCATCGGAGAGCGCCGCGCTGTCGAGGTGGCGGACGTAGCCGACCTTTTGCGTGCGCACCGGCCAGGCCTCCGCCGGGACCGGGCCGCGGCGCGGGTGGCCGCCGAGGTAGGGCGCATCGAGCCGGGCGTGCATCGCCTTGGCGGCCGCCGTCTCGACCCGGTCGAGCGTGTCGTTCAGCCGCCCGAAATCGCCCAGATGCGCGATCCAGCGCAGCATGGTCAGCATGATCACCGCGACCACCAGCAGGGTGGCGATGAAGAGGATCAGCCGCCCGCCGTCGCCATAGATCCCGGCCTTCAGCGCGATGATGCCGACGAGGCTGAAGAGGAAGGCGCCGAGGAAGGTCGCCAGCACGTTATGCGTCGTCACGTCCTGCAGCAGCAGCGCCGTGGCGCGCGGCGTGGCGCCACCTGCGGCACTGCCAAGCGCCGAGACCATGATGCCGAGCGAGAAGGTGGTGACCGCCAGCATCGAGGAGGCGAGGATCTGCAGGATCGAATCGACCGCGCCGGCGCCGAGGCCGGCGCCCAGCCCCGCCGGCAGATCGCGCTGCACGACGCCCGCGATCAGCGCCGCGACGACGCCGAGCAGGGCAAAGACCGTGGCCCGCACCCAGAGCTTGCGCAGCAATGCCGCCAGATACCATTTCCACCGAGAGATCATCTGCTCACCCTGCCCCTTCCGGGCTGACCGTGCCACGGCGGGGCGGGCCACGCCAGCCCGCGTTGGGGGGTGGGCGGTGCGAGAGGGGGGTTTCGCAGGGCCGCGGGCCCGGCTATTCTTGGCCCATGTTTACCATCGAGCATGATTTCGACGCGACCGTGATCACCCTTGTCGACGAGGGTGCGCCGCATCTGCAGGAGGATGTGACGGTGCAGGCCTTCGAGGATTGCGTGACCGTCGAGCAGTTCGACGCGCGCGAGGATCGGGTCTACAAGCTGACCCTGTCGCTGGCGCAGGTCCGCGACCTCGCCGCCGCGCTGAACCTGCCCGAGGGCATCTATCGCCTGACGCCGAAGGCCAAGGACTGAGGGTTGCGGTCGCGAGGGTTGGGGGAGATCCCCGCCTGCGCGGGGATGACAGCTGCCTCCGTTCCCCGGCTGCGCGCCTCACCCGGCCCGATGCGGCCGCGCCAGCGGCCCGGGCAGCGCCCGCAGGGTGCTTTGGGCCTTCCACGTGAGCAAAGGGTCGACGCACCGCCCCGGCCGGGCACTCCCCGTCCTCCCCAACCACTCCCTCTCCCCCCGCCTCACTTCCGACCCGGAACACCTTGTCGCGCGAGGTGGCGCCGCGGATCAGGCTCAGGCGGGTCTTGGCGAGGCCGAGGGCGCGCGCCAGCAGGGCCTGGGCGGCGGCGGTCGCCTTTCCGTCTTCCGGCACCTCGGTGACGCGGATGCGGATCGCGCCGTCCTCGAGCGTCAGCGCGGCGCGGCCGGCGCGAGGGATCACCCGGACCGCGATCTCGGTGCCCGGGGTGGCAAGGTGGCTCAGGTCCGGCAGATGCATCAGCTTCCCTCTGGCCCCCGGCATAGCCTGCCCCTAGGCTGGGGGCAAACCGCGACGGGGGACAGGATGAGCACGGCATTCTACTGGGACGAGCGGTGTTTCTGGCACCACGGCGGGCATTACGCGCTGACCATGCCGGTGGGCGGGCTGGTGCAGCCGATGGCATCGGGCCTGGCCGAAAACCCGGAGACCAAGCGGCGGTTGCTGAACCTGATGCATGTCACCGGGCTGATCCGCGATCTTGCGGTCGACGGCGCAGACGAGGCCAGCCGCGCGGATCTGCTGCGGGTGCATCCGGCGGAGTATCTCGACCGGTTCAAGGCGATGTCGGATGCGGGGGGCGGCGAGCTGGGCCTGCGCACGCCGTTCGGGCGCGGCGGCTATGAGATCGCGGCGCTCTCGGCCGGGCTGGCGAAGGCCGCGCTGTTTGCGGTGCTGCGGGGCCAGGCCGAAAACGCCTATGCGCTGTCGCGCCCGCCGGGGCATCATTGCCTGCCGGACTGGCCCAACGGGTTCTGCCTGCTGGCCAATATCGCCGTGGCGGTCGAGGCGGCACTGGCGGCAGGGCTGGCGAAACGGATCGCGGTGATCGACTGGGACGTGCACCACGGCAATGGCACCGAGGCGGTGTTCTATGAGCGGGCGGATGTGCTGACGATCTCTTTGCATCAGGAGCGCAACTATCCGCTCGATACCGGCGATTTTGCCGACCGGGGGCGCGGCGCGGGCTTGGGCGCGAACCTGAACATTCCGCTGCCGCCGGGGACCGGGCATGCGGGCTATCTGCTGGCCTTCGACCGGCTGGTGCGCCCGGCGCTGGAGGCCTTCAGGCCCGATGCGATCGTGGTGGCCTGCGGCTATGACGCCTCGGCCTTTGACCCGCTGTCGCGGATGCTGGCCACGGCGGACACCTTCCGCGACCTGACCCGGCGGGCGATGGAGGCGGCAGAGCGCGCTCTGCGGCGGGCGGCTGGTGCTGGTGCATGAGGGTGGCTATTCCGAGGTGCATGTGCCGTTCTGCGGCCATGCGGTGCTGGAGGCGCTGTCGGGCAGCGCGGCCATCGCCCCCGATCCGATGGCCGCAACTCTGCGCGCGCGCCAGCCGGGGCCGCGGTTTGACGCTTTGGTCGAGGCGCTGGTGGGCGAGATGGCCGAGGCTTTGGCGGAGTGATTGGGGTGGGGGGGACCTAAGAGCGAGGGGCTGTCTGCCCCTCGCGCTCCCCGAGGATATTTTTGAACGGAAGAATGGGGGAGTTGGGGGTGTCATGGCGCGCGCCTTTGCGCTGCCCGGCGCTGTCGGGCCCTGCGTTCGGTGCTGCCCCCCCTTGGGGGGATTTCAGGAGCGCCTCACCTGCAAGGGATATTTTTGTACGGAAGAAAACGCGGCCTGCGAAGTGGTTGCGGGCGGGCGGGTCTTGACCCTGCCTGCGCCCCGGCCCAGATCAGGGCGAGAGTTTTGAAAGGTCTGCCATGACTGCGCCCAATCCTGCTGCCGTCGATTTTCTGCGCCAGCGCCGGTCCTATCCGGCGAAGACGCTGATCGGGCCGGGGCCGGAGCGCGCGGAGGTGGAGGCGATCCTCGCCACCGCGCTGCGGGTGCCCGATCATGGCAAGCTGGAGCCCTGGCGGATGATCGTGCTGGAGCGGGCGGCGCTGGACCGGATGGCGCGGCTGGCGGGCGCGCGGGCGGGCGAGCTGGAGCTTGACGAGGTTGCCACCGGCAAGGGCATCGCGCAATTCGCGCAATCGCCGCTGGCGGTGGTGGTGGTGGCCTCGCCCGTGCCCTCGGAAAAGGTGCCGGGGATCGAGCAGACATTGTCTGCCGGGGCGCTTTGCTTTGCCATTCTGGCGGCGGCGACGGCGGCGGGCTGGGGCGCGAACTGGCTGACCGGCTGGGTCGCGCATGACCGCGAACTGGTCGAGGAGGGGCTGGGCCTGCAGGCGCAGGAATTTGTCGCCGGGATCATCCACCTCGGCCAGCCGGCGAGCGTATCGCCGGACCGGCCGCGGCCGGAGCCGGCGCGGCGGATCAGCTGGGCCGCGCCGTGATCGCGCAGGATATCGCGCGGGCGCTGGCGCAGCTTGGCGATCCGCGGTTTCGCGGCGTGCTCTGGCGCGGGCTGGGCCTGACGGTGATCCTGCTGGTCGCGGTCAGTGCCGGGTTTCTGGCGCTGATCGACTGGCTGACCCCGGCGAGTTTCACCCTGCCGCTGATCGGCACGGTGCATGGGCTGTCGCTGGCCGTCACCTGGGCCTCTGGCCTCTTGATGCTGGTCCTGTCGGTGTTTCTGATGGTGCCGGTCGCCTCGGCCTTCACCGGGCTTTTCCTCGATGAGGTCGCGGGGGCGGTCGAGGACCGGTATTACCCCGGGCTGCCGCCGGCACGGGTGCAGGGCTGGGGCGAGATCGCGCGCGACAGTCTGGGGTTTCTGGTGCTGATCGTGGCCCTGAACCTCGGGCTTCTGGTGGTCTATCTTTTTTCCGGGCCCTTCGCGCCCGTCCTGTTCTGGGCGATCAACGGCTTTCTGCTGGGCCGCGAGTATTTCCAGATGGCGGCGCTGCGCCGGATGACGGCGCTCGAGGCGCTGGCGCTGCGCCGCAGGCATGGTCTGCAGGTCTGGATCGCGGGCACGCTGATGGCGGTGCCGATGTCGCTGCCGCTGGTCAACCTGATCCTTCCGGTGATCGCGGCCGCCGTCTTCACCCATATGGTGCAGCGCCTGTCGGGCGTCAGACCTGCCCGGCGATCGAGCCCGGCAGCGGGATAAGCCCGGCCTGGATCGCGCCCCAGATCGCGACGCAGAGCAGCAGCGCCACCACCGTGGTGAAGCGCACCCGGCGGCGGAAGTTGATCCGGGCGGGGGCCGAGGCGGGCGTGCCGGGCACCACCTTGCCGGCCTCGCCCTGGGTCTGGAACGGCATGGCAAGGGCCACCATGAAGACCAGAAACCAGATCATCACGAAGAGGAAGAGCGCGTTGGCGATGCCCATCAGACCTGCTCCAGTTCGACAAGGCAGCCGTTGAAATCCTTCGGATGCAGGAACAGCACCGGCTTGCCATGCGCGCCGATCTTCGGCGCGCCATCGCCGAGGATGCGCGCGCCCTGGGCCAGCAGGTGGTCGCGCGCGGCGAGGATATCCTCGACCTCGTAGCAGATATGATGGATGCCGCCGGAAGGGTTCTTGGCGAGGAAGCCCGCGATCGGGGAGTTTTCGCCCAAGGGATAGAGCAGCTCGATCTTGGTATTGGGCAGCGTGATGAAGACCACGGTGACGCCATGCGCGGGTTCGTCCTGTGGCGCGCCGACCTCGGCCCCGAGCGTGGTGCGATATTGCTCGGTGGCCGCGACGAGGTCGGGGACGGCAATGGCGACATGGTTCAGGCGGCCGATCATGGCGGGCTCCGGCTTGGGACGGGGGCGGTGTGCAGCGGTCGTATGGCGGGGTCTTCTGTCGTGGGTCTTATGTGGGGTCTTCTGCGCGGGTGGTTATGCCGCCTGCAGCGCGCGCGCGCAAGCGGCGCAACAGAGTGCGGCTTGGGCGATGCGGCCTGGGCTGTGCGGCAGCGACAGAGCGGGCAAATCGGCGCGGCGTATGCTCGGTTTACCTTCTGTTAGCCGGAATCGGGTCATCCTCTGTACCGGGTCGCCAAGCCGCCTGGCCGCAGATCCAGTGCCCGTTTCCGTCCCGCTTCGCCCCGGGTCGCCTCAGTCAATGGAGACTGCCATGCCCAACACGACCCTGCCCGACCCGTCCGCCGATTTCCTCGCGGCCCGCCGCGCCGTTCCCGGCCGTCCGCTGTTCGGTCTGACCGTGCTGGTGGTCGAGGACAGCCGCTATGCCTGCGAGGCGCTCCGGTTGCTGTGCCTGCACAGCGGGGCGCGGCTGCGCCGGGCCGATTGCCTTGCGGCGGCGCGGCGCCATCTGCAGGTCTATCGCCCGGATGTGCTGATCGTCGACATGGGCCTGCCCGATGGCCCGGGCGACGCGCTGATCAGCGAGCTTGCGCAGCGCCCGCAGCGCCCCGGGGTGATCCTTGCGATCAGCGGCGACCCGATGCTTGGACCGGCGGCGCTGGCGGCGGGGGCGGACGGGTTTCTGGAAAAGCCGGTGGAAAGCCTGCGCGCCTTCCAATGCGCCATCCTCGAGCGCCTGCCGCAGGAGGACGATGCCGTGCCGCGCCGCCCCTCTGACGCGCCCGAGGCCCGACTGACGCCGGACCCGATCGCGCTGCGCGATGATCTGATCCACGCCGCGGGAATCCTTGCCGCAGCTCCGG
The DNA here is from genome assembly GCA_963837565.1 of uncultured Pseudomonadota bacterium. Classification (GTDB taxonomy): domain Bacteria; phylum Pseudomonadota; class Alphaproteobacteria; order Rhodobacterales; family Rhodobacteraceae; genus Solirhodobacter. The sequence goes on along the minus strand of CAWIOC010000005.1, from coordinate 190,728 downwards.
ACGCGGGCAGGTGCGAATACCTCGGCCGTTTCCTCGCCGGGGTGGCGCGCAGCGCGCGCGATGCGCCGCTCGCCGATGCAGCACGCGAGCTCGTGCCGGGGCCGGACCAGCCGCGCGACACGGCGCTGGGTGCGGTCGCGGGGCTGCTGCAGGACAGGCTGGCCATGGCGCCGCCGATCTGGACCGTAGCGCCGCGCGCGAAGGCGGAAGGCGGGCATATCGGGTAGCGCGGGTCTGGCCTTGGCTTGGGCCCTGGCCGAGGCGGGGGGCGCTGCCCCCCGCGCCCCCCGGGATATTTACGGGCAGAAAATGAGGGGCGGGTTTGGCGATGGATCACGGCCTTCGGTCCGGGTTTTGCGCGACGACATGGGGCATGTACCTGCGCGCGACAGCGGCGCTGGCGCGAGGTCGCAATCCGCTGCGGCAGGGGGAGGCAGGTGACACAGTCCTGCGCCCTGCCCCGGCTTTTGCGAAAGGACCCTCGATGGTGCGTCAGTTTGGTGCGTCAGCCTTCGGTGACCGGGTCGCGGGTGGTGCGCACGAGGCGGGTGAGGTCGGAGAGACGCTCGATCTGGCGACCCTCGGCGTCGAAGTTGCCGGGGGCGAGCCAGGCCTCATAGGCGACCTGGAGCGCCGGCCATTCCTTGTCGATGGCGGCGAACCAGGCGGTGTCGCGGTTGCGGCCCTTGACGATGGTGGCCTGACGGAACAGGCCTTCGTAGCTGAAGCCGAGCCGGCCTGCGGCGCGGCGCGAGGGCAGGTTCAGCGCGTCGCATTTCCATTCGTAGCGGCGATAGCCCGCCTCGAAGGCCCAGCGCATCATCAGATACATCGCCTCGGTCGCGGCGCGGCTGCGCTGCAGTTCGGGCGCGAAGTTGATGTGGCCGACCTCGATCGAGCCCGCCTCTGGCGTGATGCGCAGATAGGAGGCGACGCCACACCAATGCCCGGTCTCCAGGTCCTTGACCGCGTAGAACAGCGGGTCGGTCGAGAGCGCCATGTCCTTGGCCCAGCGGTGATAGCGGGTGGAGGAACTGAACGGGCCATAGGGCAGATAATCCCAGATCGCGTCATCCGCCGCATTGGCGCGGTGGATGTCGCCGGCATGGACATCCGGGTCGAGCCGTTCGAGACGCGCCCAGCGGCCTTCGAGCAGCGGCGCGTCCGGACGCCGCGGGGCGACCCAGTCCTTCACCGGCCAACCGACCTTGCGCGCCTCAGTCATTCCCCGTCTCCTGTCATGCTGCTGCCGTTATGAAAGGCATTTTGGCGCCCGACAATGCGCATTCCGGTACAATCGGGATGAAAAACCTGAATTGGGCTGCATCAGCGGCGAATTCCTGCCCCAATTCTGCGAGATGCAACGGAAAGGTTGTAATTGAGCTTTATCCTCGGGTCACGCCTCCCTGACAGAGCAGCGAAGGAACACGATGACGGCCAGACTCGGCACATTCCTGCGATCTTCGGATGCGGCCGTCCTTTTGGACTGGACGCTGCTTGGCGTCAGCCTGGCCACGTTGATCGTCGTGATCGTGCTGACCGCCACCGGCGCGCTGAGCAATGCCGGGGACGCGCCGGATGCGACGACGCAGCCCGGCATGGCCGCCCAGAACGGCGGCTGAACGGCGCAGGCCGCAGGCCGCAGGCCGCAGGCATAGAGCAGAATGCGCGGGTCCTGCCCCATGTCGAGCCCCGGGAACACCGTCTTTTCCAGCACGCCACTGTCGAGCCCGTACATGCCGCGCATCGCCCAGGCGGCATAGGCGCGCACATCCGCCGTGGGCATCAGGTCGCGCTGCGCGTAAAGCGCGGCGTCCGAGAGGCCGGGCCAGCGGCCATAGATCTGGCCGCCCTTCACCGCGCCGCCGGCCATCACCATCACCCCGCCGGTGCCATGATCGGTGCCGCCAGAGCCGTTTTCGCGCGCGGTGCGGCCGAACTCGGTCATCGCGATCACCGTGGTCCTGGCCCAGACCGGGCCGAGATCGTCGCGCAGCGTCAGGATGGTGTTGGAGAGGGTGGCAAGCTGGCGCGCGAGCACGCCTTTCTGGCCGCGATGCGTGTCCCAGCCGCCAATCGAGAAGGTGGCGATGCGGGTGTCCTGTTTCAGCCGGCTGGCGGCGAACTGGGCCAGCGGGTCGGGCTTCATCGGGCCTGCGGCCTTTGCGGCGGGCTGGGCTGTGGCGGGCTGGGCCATCATGCCGCCCATCGCCTCTCCGCCCATGTCCTGATCGCCTTCGGCGGCGAGCTGGTCGGAGAGGTCCATCGCCTCGGTCGCGGCGTCGCGGAACAGCGGGTCGTTGTGATACATCGCCTCGAGCAGGTTGCGGCTTTGCGACGAGAGGCCGAGCTTGGCGTCAGGCGCCCAGCTGGAATAATTCGCCCGTCCCATCAGCACCTTCATCTCATCCCGGCCGACCGCGAAGGCGGTTTCCGAGGTCAGCCCCGGCACGCCCTGCAGCATCCGGTTCAGCCAGCCGTCGCGGACCGAGGGTTCGGGCACGTCAAGGCCGGTGCCCGCCTCGAGGATGTCCTGCCCGTCGAAATGGCTGCGCTTGTCGCGGTAGGGGGTGGAGACGGCATGGGCGAAGCCAAGCTCGCCTTTCTGCCAGAGCGGCAAGCAGCGGGGCCATCGCCGGGTGCAGGGCATAGATGCCGGTCAGCGGCAGCGCGTCATCGCCGGCCATCAGCGTCGGGCGGTAGGCGGCATAATCCGGGTCGCCGATCGGGCGCACCACGTCGAGCCCGTCCATCGCGCCGCGCAGGATCAGCACCACGAGGCGGTGATCCCAGGGCGCGGCGGCCAGCGTCATCGTCGTCAGAAACGGTTCTGCCGCGAGCGAGCAGCCGATCAGGGCGCCGGTCTTCAGGAACAGGCGGCGGGAAACGGGGGTTGCGAGATGTGCCATTGCGGCCTCCCTAGCGACGGTTGAAATCATTCGAAGCGAGGATCAGCCCCACCCCCTCGCGCTGGCTTTCGGCGGCGCGGGCGGCGGTGAGGGTCGCCGCACTGGCCGCATCGCCGAGCGTTGTCTGCACGAAGCTGCGCGGGTCCGGCAGGTCCGGCATGAGCCGGACGGGGACCGACATCGCCCATTGGATGCGGGCCGCCAGCATCTGCGGCGAGAGCCAGGCGGCGGCATCCTCTGGCCAGCCGTTCGGGCCGCCGGCGTGCTGGAAGCGCTGGCCCATCAGGGTCAGTTGTTGCAGCAAGAGGCGGTTCACCAGTTTGGTGTCGAGCCCCGACAGCTGTTCCGGCGCGGGCGCAAGGGCGCGCAGCGCGGAGGCCATGAAATCGAACGGCTGCTTGACCTTGGCCCCGAGTGGCGCCCAGGCGGCGGGGTGGTCGAGCATGGTCTGATAGACCTTCGCCAGCATCCCGCCCGAGGCCGAATAGGCGGCGGTCATCGCATCGACCAGCGCCGGGTCGGGCGTGTCCGCGACGAAATGGGTGGCGAGTTTGGTGCAGATGTGATGCGCCGTCTCTGGCCGCACCGAGATATCGTCAAGCGCCTTGTAGATATCGTCGAGCTTTGCCTCGCCTGCCCCGCCATAGCGCACGCCGAGCACGGTTTCGGCGCCCGGCTGGGCCATTCTCGGGTTGAAGGTGAAGCCCTTCTTCACCGTGTAGTTCAGCCCGGTCAGAAGATAGGCCATCTGGCGCACATCGGTCTGGCTGTAGCCGGCGCCGACGCCGAGGGTGTGAAGCTCCATCAACTCGCGGCCGAGGTTTTCGTTCAGCCCCCTGTGGGTGCGCTCGCCCACCGGCGATTGCGGCCCGATCGAGGAGGTCTGGTCGAGGTAGAGCAGCATCGCCGGATGGGTGACGACGGCGCGCAGCATGGTCGAGAAGGGGCCAGCCATGTTCGGGCGGATCGCCTCTTCCGCGAAGGCGGTGGGCAGGGCGCCGAGGCGGGCGTTCTTGGCGACCACGGTGAAATGACCGGACCAGAAGTTCTGCAACCGCTCGCGGAACCCGTCGGGCGAGCGGATGGCGCGCTGCATCAGTGCGAGAAAGCCCTGATCGGTATCGGCGCGCATCTGCATCTTGGTTTGCTGGCGCGCGGCCACTGCGGACTGGTCGCCGCCGTGGATCGCCTTGTCGAGTTTGGCGGATTGATCGGCCAGCGCATAGATCTGGTCGGAGGGGACGACGGGGTAGTCCCTGGCGATCTGATCGGGGGCCGAGAGGCCCGCCATCAGGGCGGCTGCGTCACTGGGGGGGGCCATGAGGGGCGAGAGGCCGTATCCGAAGCGGATCGCGGCAATCGTCGGGATCGAACTCATCAAGACACCTGCAAGCTGTTGCACCGGGGCCGGTTGGTGCGACCCTAACGGATGCTAGCAGATGTTCCGTCGTTGCTTCGTGAAGGAATCCGCCCCTCGCGGAAAGTTGCGAGGGGCAAGAGGGGGATCATTCCTTCGGCACGACGCGCAGGCGCAGAGTTCGCGCAGCTGCTCGTTGGTCGGCTCGGACGGCGCGCCCATCAGCAGGTCTTCGGCGCGCTGGTTCATCGGGAACATGATGACCTCGCGGATGTTCGCGTCGTCGGCCAGCAGCATGACGATGCGGTCGATCCCGGCGGCACAGCCGCCGTGCGGCGGGGCGCCGTATTGGAACGCCTTGACCATGCCGCCGAAGCGCTTTTCGACCTCTTCCGCTGCGGGTAGCCCGCGATCTCGAAGGCCTTGAACATGATTTCCGGCTTGTGGTTGCGGATCGCCGCCCGAGATCAGCTCGTAGCCGTTGCAGGCAAGGTCGTATTGATAGGCGTAGACCTTCAGCGGATCGCCCTGCAGCGCCTCGAGCCCGCCCTGCGGCATCGAGAACGGGTTGTGGCTAGAAGTCGATCTTGCCCTCATCGGTCTTCTCGTACATCGGGAAATCGACGATCCAGGCGAAGCGGAAGCTGTCCTTCTCGGTCAGCCCCAGCTCCGCGCCGATCACGGTGCGCGCGCGGCCGGCGACCGCCTCGAACTGCTCCGGCTTGCCGCCGAGGAAGAAGGCGGCGTCGCCCTCGCCCAGGCCCAGCTGCTGGCGGATCGCCTCGGTGCGTTCCGGCCCGATGTTCTTGGCCAGCGGGCCGGCGGCCTCCATGCCCGAGCCGTCTTCGGCCTTGCGCCAGAAGATATAGCCCATGCCCGGCAGGCCCTGCTGTCTGCGCGAAGGCGTTCATCCGGTCGCAGAACTTGCGGCTGCCGCCGCCCGGCGCCGGAATCGCGCGGACCTCGGTGCCGTCCTGTTCCAGCAGTTTGGCGAAGATCGCGAAGCCGGAGCCTGCGAAATGCTCGGACTGACGACCTGCATCTTGATCGGGTTGCGCAGGTCGGGCTTGTCGGTGCCGTACCACAGCAGCGAGTCGCGATAGGAGATCTGCGGCCAGTCGGGGTCGACGCTGCGGCCGCCGCCGAATTCCTCGAACACGCCCTGAATCACCGGCTGGACGGCGGCGAAGACGTCCTCCTGCTCGACGAAGCTCATCTCGAGATCGAGCTGGTAGAAGTCGGTCGGGCGAGCGGTCGGCGCGCGGGTCTTCATCGCGGAAGCAGGGCGCGATCTGGAAATAGCGGTCAAAGCCCGCCACCATGATCAGCTGCTTGAACTGCTGCGGCGCCTGCGGCAGGGCGTAGAACTTGCCCGGATGCAGGCGCGACGGCACCAGAAAGTCGCGCGCGCCTTCGGGCGAGGAGGCGGTGATGATCGGCGTCTGGAACTCGGTGAAGCCCTGATCCCACATCCGGTTGCGGATCGAGCGCACGACGTTCGAGCGCAGCATCATGTTGTTGTGCAGCCCCTCGCGGCGCAGGTCGAGGAAGCGGTAGGTCAGCCGGGTTTCCTCGGGGTATTCGTCATCGCCGAAGACCGGCAGCGGCAGTTCCTCCGCCGCGCCCAGCACGTCGAGCTTGCGCACATAGACCTCGATCTCGCCGGTCGGGATCTTGGGGTTGACCAGGCTGGCGTCGCGCGCCTTGACCTCGCCCTCGATGCGCATGCACCCATTCGGCGCGCACCTTCTCGACCTCCGTGAAGGCCGGGCTGTCGGGGTCGCACAGCACCTGCGTGATGCCGTAATGATCGCGCAGGTCGATGAACAGGATGCCGCCATGGTCGCGCACGCGGTGGACCCAGCCCGACAGGCGCACGGTCTGGCCGACATGGGCTTGCGTTGAGTTCGGCGCAGGTGTGGCTGCGATAGGCGTGCATGACTATCCCCTTTGCGAGGCGTAAATCGGTTCGCGCCGATACACCCTGCCGGGGCGGCGAAGTCAAGCACCCGACCCTGTGCGGCGCGGCGGCAGGGCGAATTTGCCCCCGCTGGCGGGGCCCGGCGACCGCCCTGCCCCGGGTCGCGGCAGGCCTGCCCTGTGCGAAAACGTGCTATGCATATCGCGAAGGGCGGTGCGGCATCTGCCCCCTTTTCTTTTCCAATGGAACTCATAAGCTAGGTTAGGAATTATTAACTATTATCAAGAGCCCTGCGCCAACCGGGGGGACACGGGCCAGTACGGCAGCAATCGGCGTTTTCGGGCAGAATGCGGAGGTTCGATATGTGGAAATTCCTTTTCGAGCAGATGCTCGACCGGATGATCCGACAGGGCACATTATCCGTGACATTTCCGGACGGAACGCGGCGCCAGTTCGGCAAGGGCACACCCGAGATCGCGGTCCGGGTCAGCGATGAGGCGCTGATGCGTCGGCTGGTGCTGAACCCCGACCTTGCGCTGGGCGAGGCCTATATGGACCAGACCCTGCAGATCGAGGGCGACGATCTGCGCGGGCTTCTGACGCTGGTGCTGACGCAATCTTGCGGCGGCGCCGGACAACTGGCGTGACACGCAGCTTTATGTCCGCAGCTTTCTTCCGCTGGGCGTCGCAGTTCAACCCGGCCAGGCGGGCACGGGCCAATGTGCACCATCACTATGACCTGTCGGGCGAGCTTTATGACCTCTTCCTCGATGAGGACCGGCAATATTCCTGCGCCTATTTCGCCGATCCGGGGATGACGCTGGAACAGGCGCAGGCGGCGAAGAAGGCGCATATCGCCGACAAGCTGTTGATCGAGCCGGGGATGACCGTGCTTGACATCGGCTGCGGCTGGGGCGGCTGGGGCTGACGCTGGCGCGCGATTACGGCGCGCGGGTGCTGGGCGTGACGCTGTCGGAAGAGCAGCACAAGGTCGCCACCCAGCGCGCGGCGGCCGCCGGGTTGTCGGACCGGGTCGAATTCCGGCTGACCGACTATCGCGCGGTCAAGGGCCAGTTCGACCGGATCGTTTCGGTCGGCATGTTCGAGCATGTCGGCGTGCCGCATTACCGCGAGTATTTCCGCAATGTGAACGACCGGCTGCACCCGGACGGGGTGGCGCTGATCCATACCATCGGGCGCACCACGCCGCCCGGGGCGACCAGCCCCTGGGTCACCAAATACATCTTCCCCGGCGGCTATTGCCCCTCGCTCTCCGAGATGATGGCGGCGGCCGAGCAGGACCGGCATGTGGTCGACCGATATCGAGGTCTGGCGGCTGCATTACGCCGAGACCCTGCGGAACTGGTACGAGCGCTTCATGGCCAATATCGACAAGGCGCGGGCGCTTTATGACGACCGCTTCTGCCGGATGTGGCGCTATTACCTGATCGCCTCGGAGCTGACCTTCCGGCTCTATTCGCAGGTGGTGTTTCAGGTTCAGCTGGCGCATCGCCAGGATGCCGTGCCGCTGACGCGGGATTACCTCTATCCCTCGCCCGAGGCATCGGCCTTGCAATCGGCCAGAGCGGCGGAGTGACGGCGGGGCCTTTGACCCGAACAAGGGCGCGCAAGCCGCCGCCGGGCGCGGCGGCGGCTGGGGTTTGGCGAGGTCTATGCGCGCGGTCGAAAACCGGGTAGATCGAGGCCTGCTCGACCCCTCCTTCACCGCGGCCCTGCCGCCAGATTGCCTTGCGCGACGGGACACTCCGCCATGACAGCCAACAACCGCATCGTCCTTTCCAGCGACCACGCCGCCATCGCGTTGCGGCAGGCGATTGCCGCCCATATCGCGGCGCAGGGCTGGGAGGCGGTCGATATCGGGCCCGCGACGCCCGAGAGCACGCCTTATCCCAAGCATGGCGAGGCGGCGGCGCGGCGCGTGGCCTCGGGCGATTGCCGGTTCGGCATCATCCTCTGCGGCACCGGACAGGGCATCATGATGGCGGCGAACAAGGTGAAGGGCATCCGCTGCGGCGTCTGCTCTGACACCTTCTCGGCCCGGATGATCCGCCAGCACAATGATGCCAACATGCTGTCCCTCGGCGTGCGGGTGCTGGGCGAGGGGCTGGCGCTCGACATCGTGGATGCCTTCCTGCGCGCCGGTTTCGAGGGCGGCCGGCATGCGGCCCGGGTCGAGATGATCGAGGCGCTGGAGGGCTAGCGCCGGTCGTTTTGGCGATCGGGGCGACGGAGCTTGGTGACCCGCCATCGGCCTTCGGTCTGCCTTGCGGCCCGCAGAGATTTTCGCTTTGTATCGGAAGCTGTGTCGCCTCCATTTCCGGGGTGATCAAAGCGGATGAGAGGGGCAGCGGGATGGCGCAGGACGATTTGTTTGAACGGCTCTGGTCGGGGGCCGCCGAGATGGAGGACTGGACCGCGGCGGTCTCGCAGGGCGCTGTCACCGAGGTGGCTGAGGGCATCGTCACCGTCCACACCACCTATTTCTGCGGCAGCGTCAGCGCGATCCGCACCACCGAGGGGCTGGTGCTGATCGACACGGCAAAGCCCGACACCGCGCGCCGGACATTGGAGATCATCCGCGCCTGGGACGCGGGGCCGATCCATACGGTGATCTACACCCATGGCCATATCGACCATACCAGCGGCATCCTCGAGATTGACGCCGAGGCGGAGCGCAACGGCCATCCGCGCCCGCAGGTTGTGGCGCATCGCAATGTGAAGCGGCGGCTGGATCGCTACCGGACCACGCAGGGCTTCAACAGCATCGTGCAGGGCCAGCAGTTCAATTTCCCGGATTATGTCTATCCGGTGGGCCAGCGCGGCCCCGATCTGATCTATGATGAGGATCTGGTGCTGGAGATCGGCGGCCGGCGGTTCGAGCTGCATCACGGCAAGGGCGAGACCGATGACGCGACCTTCGTCTGGCTGCCGCGCGAGCGGGTGCTGGCCAGCGGTGACTTCGTGATCTGGATGTTTCCGAACGCCGGCAACCCACGCAAGGTGCAGCGCTATGCCCCGGACTGGGCGGTGGCGCTGCGGCAGATGCAGGCGCTTGCGCCGGATGTGCTGATCCCCGGTCATGGCCCGGTGGTTTTCGGGGCCGGTCGGGTGCAGCAGATGCTGGGCGACGGGGCGCGGGTGCTGGAGCATCTGACCCGAGAGACCGTGGCACTGATGAACCAGGGCGCGGGGCTGAATGAGATCCTGCATGCGGTCCAGGTGCCGGAGGGCCTGCTGTCGCAGCCCTGGCTGCGCCCGAAATACGATGCGCCGGAGTTTCTGGTGCGCGGGATCTATCATCTTTATGCGGGCTGGTTCGACGGCAATCCGGCGCATCTGAAACCCGCGCGCGATGCCGACCTCGGCGCCGAGATCGCAGCCCTTGCCGGTGGCAGCGCCCGACTGGCAGAGCGCGCGCTGGCGCTGGTCCGGTCCGGCGAGACGCGCCTTGCCGCGCATCTGGCAGGCTTTGCCGCCGATGCGAGCCCTGAGGACGCCGCCATTCAGGCGGCGCGGGCCGAGGTTCTGGCGGCCTGTGTCAAAGCCGAACCCTCGCTCATCGGCAAGGCGATCTTCGCGGTCCATGAGCGGCAGGCGCGGCAGGGCGCGGACAGCTGAGGCCTTTCGCGCGCCTCTCGCCGGACCGTCACGCAAAGGCATGTCGTTGGGCGCTGCGGCCGCCATATCCGCAGCGCCCGTCGCCGCCTCAGATCGCCTTGAAGCGGGCCGTCAGGTCCTCGATGGCGCCGAGATAGGGGTTGGCGCCGAAGCTGATGCGCGAGACGCCGAGGGCGGCGAGTGTGCGGAGCGGGGGCATCGCCCCCATCATCATCACATTGACCGGCCGCGAAGAGTGCGCGCAGAGCGTCTCGATCAGCTTCGGATCGGCGAGGCCCGGAACGAAAAAGCCATCGGCGCCGGCCTCGGCATAGGCGGTCTGGCGTGCCTGTGCCTGCGTCAGAAGGCCGGCATGATCGGCGGCATCGGCCTGCAGGAAAAGATCGGTGCGGGCGTTGATGAACAGCGGGACGCCGAACTCCGTCGCGGCCGCGCGGATCGCCGCGATCCGGGCGGCCTGATCGGCGATGGGATGCAGGCCCTGGCCGTGGACGATCTGATCCTCGAAGTTGATCCCGACGGCGCCCGCCTGCAGCACCCGCACCACGTTGCGCGCGATCTGGTCCGGGGCATTGGCATAGCCGCCCTCAAAATCCACCGTCAGGGGCAGATCGACGCTTTGCGCGATGCGGGTGACGAGGGTCAGCACGAAGTCGAGCGGCATGGCCTCGCCATCCTCATAGCCATGCGCGGCGGCGACCGCCCAGCTTCCGGTGGCCACGGCCTTTGCCCCGGCCCCGGCCAGAGCCCGCGCGCCGCCGGCATCCCAGATGTTATAGAGGATCAGCGGGTCATTCTGGACGTGCAGCGCCTTGAAGGCCCGGGCTTTTTGCGATTGCGACATGGGGTGATATCTCCTCCGGTCTGGTTTTGAAGCTGCGTTCGATCTCGATCAGCCGCTGTTTGCGCCAGAGCCCGCCGCCATAGCCGGTCAGGCCGCCATCGGCCCCGATGACACGGTGGCAGGGCACCATCAGCGCGATCTGATTGGCCCCGTTTGCCCGGGCAACGGCGCGGATCGCCGACGGCGCGCCGATGTTGCGCGCGATCGTAGCGTAGCTGCGGGTTTCGCCGGGGGGAATACGCCGAGAGCTCTTGCCAGACATCGCGGCTGAAGGCGGAGCCCTGAAGCGACAGGGGTGTTCTGAAGACAGCGCTCTGCCCCGAGAAATAGGCCGAAAGCTCCGCCTTCGCTTGTTCGGTTGGCGCCGGGCTTCCCAGCGATATCCCCTCACTGGTCGCGGCGTGGAGCTTTTTCAATTCGCCCGGAAGCGCCTTGCGGCCGACGAATTCCAGCAGGTGCAGATGCGTCGCGCTGCTGACGGCGATCATGTCGCCAAGCGGCGTTTCGATCCAGCTGGCCTTGAGGATGCCGGTCCGGCTGATCTCGCCCGGGGCGCAGCCGAGCAGGCGGGCGAAGGCCGCGCGGAAGGCACTGGGCAACTCGAAGCTGGCCTCGTGCTGGGCCTCGATCACCTTGCCGCCGGTGCTGAGCGCCGCGAAGCCTTCACGCAGCCGTCGCTGCCGCGCCATTTCCAGGAAGGTCACGCCGAACTGGCGCTTGAAGCTGCGCCGCACTGTCGAGAGGTCATGCCCAAGGCGCAGGAGATGGCCCTCGGACCAGCGGATATCGGGGCGTTCGTCCAGTGCCGCCAGCAGCGCTGCGATGGTCGGGTCCGCAAGCGCCGCGGCCTGCACCGGGTGGCATCTCTTGCAGGGTCGGAAACCGGCCTCGAGACAGGCGCCGATGCTGGGCCGGAAGGTGCAGTTTTCCGGTTTCGGTTTGCGGGCCGGGCAGGTCAGCCGGCAGAATACGCCGGTGCTGGCGACGCAGACATAGGCCTGCCCGTCGTAGCCCTCGTCGCGCGCGAGAAGGGCGCGGTAGAGGGTGGCGTGATCTGGCAACTCAAACAGCATGTCTGACTGGTAGCACCGGTCGGGGCACCGCGCCGCCGGAAAACGGGCGTCTATTTCTCAATTTTCGCAAGGCGCGTCTGTCGACGCCGAGACGAGATGACACTCTCCGTCCGGCGCGATGCCCGGCCCGGTTTTGCAATCCCCGCAGGCAAAGGGTTCAGTCGCCGCTTTCCGCCCGCATAGCGCTCAACCAGGGGGCGCAGGTGCCGATTTGAAAGGCACTCATGCCGGAAAAACGATGTAAAGATCATTACAATGCTTGCCGAACTGAAATTAAACTGCCCAAATCATAGGCGGCGGGGCATCCCGCCCCCCTAGGGACAGGGCGAAATCCGCGACTGTGGAGACCAGAATGGCAATCCAGGACTATACGGACAGGGACAAGAAGGAGGACATCAAGGTCCTCCACGGTATGGGCTATGCGCAGGAATTGTCGCGCACCATGTCAAATTCTCGAACTTCGCGATTTCCTTCTCGATCATCTGCATCCTGTCGGGGGGCATCAACTCTTTCTCGCAATCGATCGGCGCGGTCGGCGGCGCCGGGGCCGGGATCGGCTGGATCATCGGCTGCATCGTCTCTGGCATGTTCGCCCTGTCGATGGCGCAGATCGCCTCGGCCTTCCGACGGCGGGGGGCCTCTATCACTGGGGCTCGATCCTGGGCAACCGCTTCATCGGCTGGCTGACCGCCTGGCTGAACCTTCTGGGCCTGATCACCGTGCTGGGCGCGATCAACATCGGCACCGCCTTCTACTTTCAGGGCACCTTCGGCGCGCTTTTCGGGTTCACCGGCCGATGCCGGCCGGATCGTGGGGTTCGTGATCGTCATCACCGCCGTGCAGGCGCTGTTCAACCATCTGGGGATCAAGGTCACCACCTTCCTGACCGATATCTCTGGCTATATCATCTTCCTGCACCACCGCGGTGCTGGTGCTGGCCTGCCTCTTCCTTGCGCCGCATCTCGACTGTCACGCGGCTCTGGACCTTCACCAACTACTCGGGCGATGCCGGCGGCGGGGTCTTCCCGCAAATCGGACAGCATGGGCTACATGTTCCTGCTCTGCCTGTTGCTGCCGGTCTATACGATCACCGGCTATGACGCCTCGGCGCATACGTCCGAGGAAACCAAGGGCGCCGCCACCTCGGTGCCGCGCGGCATCGTCACCTCGGTGGTCTGGTCCTCGCTGATCGGCTGGGTCATGGTCTCGGCCATCATGCTGGCCATCCCGGACATGAACGCCGGTGCGGCGCAGGGCGTGAACGTGTTCTTCGCGACGATGGATGCGATCCTGCCCGACGGGCTGAAAATCGCGATCTATCTCGGCATCCTGATCGCGCAGTTCCTCTGCGGCTTGGCCACCGTCACCTCGGCCAGCCGGATGCTGTTCGCCTTCTCGCGCGATGGCGGGTTGCCGATCGGGTCGAAGGCGCTTGCCACCGTCTCGCCGACGCTACCGCACCCCGGTGAACGCGATCTGGTCAGCGACGGCGCTGTGCCTGATCTACGTCATCGCGGTCAGCTTCATCCCGGTCAGCGGCGGCTCTGCGTTCAGCCTCTACTTCGTCGTGGTGAACTCGACGCTGGTCTTCCTGTTCCTGTCGTTCACGCTGCCGCTTCTGGCCGGCGTGATCGCCTATGGCGGGCCGAAGTGGCCGCACCCCGGCCCCTGGGCGATGAGCGCGGGTCTGTACCGGCTGGTGACCTTCCTCGCGATGCTCGGCATGCTGGTGATCTTCTATATCGCGGTGCAGCCGCCGAACGAGACCGTGCTCTGGATCGTCGTGGCCTTCGTCCTGCTGGCGCTGGTGATCTGGGTGCTGTTCGAGCAGCGCCGCTTCCAGGGCCCGCCGATCGGCGAGGCCGCGATCGAGAAACGCCGCGCCGCCATCGCCGCCGCCGAAAAGGCCGTGGGCGAAGTCTGCCTGACCGGCACCGGGGGCGCCCTCTGACAGGGGCGCCCCCTCCCCCCTTCTTCCGTTCGAAAATATCCTCGGGGAGCGCGAGGGGCAGACAGCCCCTCGCTTCCGTCCGGCCCCGCCCTCGCTTCCGTCCGGCCCCGCCCTCGCTCCTCCGCCCCTCTCTCTCCACCCCCCGCCCTCGCTTCCGCCCGTCAGGGGTTGCGCGCAAACCCCGCATGGCTATAACCCGCAAAGTTTTGCGCTGATGGGGGCCGCCATGCCGAAAAGAACCGATATCAAATCGATCATGATCATCGGCGCGGGTCCCATCGTCATCGGACAGGCCTGCGAGTTCGACTATTCCGGCGCACAGGCCTGCAAGGCGCTGCGCGAAGAAGGCTACCGGGTCATCCTGGTGAACTCGAACCCCGCCACGATCATGACCGACCCGGGGCTGGCGGATGCCACCTATATCGAGCCGATCACCCCCGAAGTCGTCGCCAAGATCATCGAGAAAGAGCGCCCCGATGCGCTGCTGCCGACGATGGGCGGGCAGACCGGGCTGAACACCTCTTTGGCGCTGGCCGACATGGGGGTGTTGGAAAAGTACAATGTCCAGCTGATCGGGGCCAATCGCGCAGGCCATCGAAATGGCAGAAGATCGCAAGTTGTTCCGCGAGGCGATGGACCGGATCGGGCTGGAAAACCCCAAGGCCACGATCATTGCCGCGCCGAAACTGCCGAACGGCAAATATGACATCAAGGCCGGGGTGCGCGAGGCGATCGAGGCGATCGAATATGTCGGTCTGCCGGCGATCATCCGCCCCGCCTTCACGCTCGGCGGCACCGGCGGCGGCGTCGCCTATAACCGCGATGATTACGAGCGGATCTGCCGCTCTGGCCTCGACGCCTCGCCGGTGGCGCAGATCCTGGTCGATGAGTCGCTGCTCGGCTGGAAAGAGTTCGAGATGGAGGTGGTGCGCGACCGCAAGGACAACGCGATCATCGTCTGCGCCATCGAGAACGTCGATCCGATGGGGGTGCATACCGGCGACAGCATCACCGTGGCCCCGGCCCTGACGCTGACCGACAAGGAATATCAGATCATGCGCAACGGCTCGATCGCCGTGCTGCGCGAGATCGGGGTCGAGACCGGCGGGTCGAACGTGCAATGGGCGATCAACCCGGCCGATGGCCGCATGGTGGTGATCGAGATGAACCCGCGGGTGTCGCGGTCCTCGGCGCTGGCCTCGAAGGCCACGGGCTTTCCGATCGCCAAGATCGCGGCGAAGCTGGCGGTGGGCTATACGCTCGACGAGCTGGACAATGACATCACCAAGGTCACGCCGGCGAGTTTCGAGCCGACCATCGACTATGTCGTGACCAAGATCCCGCGCTTTGCCTTCGAGAAGTTCCCGGGCTCGAAGCCCGAGCTGACCACCGCGATGAAATCGGTGGGCGAGGCGATGGCGATCGGCCGCACCATCCACGAGTCGATGCAAAAGGCGCTGGCCACGCTCGAGACCGGGCTGACCGGGTTTGACGAGATCGAGATCCCGGGCCTTGGCGCCGATGGCGCGGATGCGCATACCGCGGTCATCAAGGCGATCTCGGCGCAGACCCCGGACCGGCTGCGGCTGATCGCGCAGGCGATGCGGCACGGGCTGACGGATGACGAGATCAATGCATGCCACCGCCTTCGATCCCTGGTTCCTGGCCCGGATCCGCGAGATCGTCGAGACCGAGGCGCAGGTCCGCGCCGCGATGGCCTGCCGGTCACCGAGCACGGGCATCCGCAGGCTGAAGATGATGGGCTTCACCGATGCCCGGCTTGCCACCCTGACCGGCCGGGATGAGGCGCAGGTCCGCCGTGCGCGGCGCAATCTCGGCGTTCAGGCCGTCTTCAAGCGGATCGACACCTGTGCGCGCCGAGTTCGAGGCGCAGACGCCCTATATGTATTCCACCTATGAGAGCCCGGTGATGGGCGAGGTCGAATGCGAGGCGCGCCCCTCGGCGCGCAAGAAGGTGGTGATCCTTGGCGGCGGCCCGAACCGGATCGGACAGGGGATCGAGTTCGATTATTGCTGCTGCCATGCCTGCTACGCGCTGACCGCGGCGGGCTACGAGACGATCATGATCAACTGCAACCCCGAGACGGTCTCGACCGATTACGACACCTCGGACCGGCTCTATTTCGAGCCGCTGACGCTGGAGCATGTGCTGGAGATCCTGCGGGTCGAGCAGGACAATGGCACGCTGCATGGCGTGATCGTGCAATTCGGCGGGCAGACGCCCCTGAAGCTGGCGCAGGCCCTGGCGCATGAGGGCATCCCGATCCTTGGCACCACGCCGGATGCCATCGATCTGGCCGAGGACCGCGAGCGGTTCCAGCAGTTGCTGCACAAGCTCGGCCTGAACCAGCCGGTGAACGGCATGGCGCGGTCGCGCGATGAGGCCTTCGAGATTGCCGCCCGCGTCGGCTATCCGCTGGTGATCCGGCCCTCCTATGTGCTCGGCGGGCGGGCGATGGAGATCGTGCGCGACGATGCGCAGCTGGAACGCTATATCCGCGAGGCGGTGCAGGTCTCGGGCAACAACCCGGTGCTGCTCGACAGCTATCTGACCAATGCGATCGAGGTCGATGTCGATGCGCTCTGCGATGGCACATCGGTGCATGTCGCCGGGATCATGGAGCATATCGAGGAAGCGGGCGTGCATTCGGGCGACAGCGCCTGCTGCCTGCCGCCGCATTCGCTGAGCGACGAGACGGTGGCGGAGCTGAAGCGCCAGACCGAGCTGATGGCGCGCGGGCTGAACGTGGTCGGCCTGATGAACGTGCAGTTCGCGATCAAGGACGGCACGATCTTCGTGCTCGAGGTCAACCCGCGCGCCTCGCGCACCGTGCCCTTCGTGGCCAAGGCGACCGACAGCGCCATCGCCTCGATCGCCGCGCGGATCATGGCGGGTGAGCCTCTGTCGACCTTCCCGATGCGTGCGCCCTACCCGGTCGGCGTCGGCCCCGACACCGATCTGCCGCTGGCCGATCCGCTGACCCTGGCCGATCCGAAGACGCCCTGGTTCTCGGTCAAGGAGGCGGTGATGCCCTTTGCCCGCTTCCCCGGGGTCGATACGCTTGCTCGGGCCGGAAATGCGCTCGACCGGCGAGGTGATGGGCTGGGACCGCACCTTCCCGCTCGCCTTCCTGAAGGCGCAGATGGGCGCCGGCACGCATCCTGCCGACCGAGGGCCGGGTGTTCCTGTCGATCAAGGACATGGACAAGACCCCGGCGATGGCCGAGGCGATCCGCGATCTGGTCGGCATGGGCTTTGCCCTTGTCGCCACCCGCGGCACGGCGGCCTTCTGCGGTGGCCTCGGGGGTGCCCTGCGAGGTGGTGAACAAGGTCTATGAGGGTCGGCCGAACATCGTCGACCAGCTGAAGAACGGCGACATGGCGCTGGTCTTCAACACGACCGAGGGGATGCAGGCGATCAACGACAGCCGCGAGATCCGGGCGGTCGCGCTTTATGACAAGATCCCCTATTTCACCACGGCCGCGGCGAGCATCGCGGCGGTCGTCGGCGATGAAGGCGCGGCTGGAGGGCGAGATCGGGGTCAGGACGCTGCAGGGGTGAGCGGCGGCCCCGGCGGATGCCGGGGCGAAAACGCTCCAGTGGACCGTCTTCAGACGCGAACGCCCTGAGCGCAAGCGAAGGGCCGGGGCGTCGGTGCCCCTGCCCCCGGAGATCCCCGCCTGCGCGGGGATGACAGATCGCGCACCAGAGGGCGGCGCCCGGGCGGGGATGGGCGCTGCAACGGTTGGTGTCTTCGCTTTATGGCGTAAGGCCTCCCCCGGATTGAACGCGCGCTTGTGGTGACAGAGCGCCCGTCCGCTGGGCCGGACGGGCGCTGCCCGGGCCGCTGGCGCGGCTGTTCCGGGCCGGGTGAGGTGCGGGGCGTCGCAGGGCGCTACTCACCGAACCCTGCGTAGGGGAATTCCAGCCGCTGGCCCCTCGTCTCGCCCCAGGCCATGACGCGGTCGGGCGTGAGGCGGAAGCGCCAGGTTTCGCGCGCGCGGGGGGCGCGGTCGGTGAAGGCCTCGCAGCGCAGGATGGCGAGGTTGGTGCCCGCGTCCGGGTCGCGGACGGAGCGGTAGAGGATGGCAGTGGCGCCGATCTCGCGCGCCTCCTCTGCCGCCTGGTGGCAGGCGGTGTAATCCGACAGGTGGTTCAGGGCCGCATCGCTGCGCCAGGGCGGCAGCGAGAGATCGACGGCCTGGGCGGCATAGCCGACCGAGAAGGCGGTCATCTCCTGCGCGCCTTCGGGCAGGATGGTGGCGGGGCTTTCGAGGAAGAACAGGCGGCGGTAATAGGCCATCTCGGCGGCGGCGGTTTCCACCCGTTCGGCGGCGTAGAAGACGCCGCGCGGCTCGCCCTCGCGGCGATAGCGGCTGGCGCGGCGGGCGGCGTAGCGGAAGGGCGTGTAGAGCAGCCAGTCGAGGCCGCGACACTCGGCCGGAACCGGGGGTTTGGAGGCGTCGAGCAGGTCCTCGAGCAGGGCCTGATCGGCGAGGCTGTCCACCAGTTTCATCGTCGAGACCCGGTGCTGCGCCTCGACAAAGCGCCAGACCTCCCCGGCACGGGGCGTCAGATCAAAGCGGGGCACGGCGTTGGTCGAGATAGGCCAGCACGCCGACCAGCCCGTCGATGCGGCGCATCTGGTCAAGCGGCACGGCGCCGAGCGCGGTATTCTGATTGCGCAGCCAGGCGGCAGAGATCGCATCCTCGCCCCCGGTGATCGCGTCGAGCGAGCGGTAGAGGCGCAGGAACAACCTCGCCAGTTCCAGCCGCTTGGGGTCGGCGGGCAGGCTGCCGCCGTGCCGGGCGATATTGGTGAGCGTGGGGGCCGAGACGCCGAGGATCGCCGCCAGATCGCGCTGCGTCAGGCGCAGAAGCGCCCCTGCCCGCATCACTGCCTGGGTCAGGACCCGCACCGGGTCGCCGGTGATCTGCCGTACCGCTTCCGCCATCGCCGCTCTCCTTCTGCCGATAATATGGGGCAGACGGGTTCAAAAGTAAATCATTCGTCCGAAATATTCATCGCTGAATCTTCCGGCGGGCCGTCGAAGGGGCCGAACAGCCCCTCATCCCCCTCGAGCGCGTCGACCCAATCTGGCTTGGCGGTGGCAAAAAGGCCGCTTTCGCCGAGCAGATCGCGGCTTTCCGGGCCGTTGACCAGTTTCATCAGCCTTGCGTACATCCAGATCTTGAGCACGTCATTGATCCGGGCGTGATAGCCGCGCCCCATCACCTTGAAGAACTTCAGCACCTGTTCATCGAGCAGCAAGGTCACCTTGACCCGCCGCCCGTGCCGCGGGCCGGTGGCGATCTCGTTCCAGGCCGCGGGCAGGCCCCAGCCGCGCCAGAGCGTATTGGCGATCTCCCATTCCACCCGCTTATGCGCGGTGGCCAGGAAGTGATACTGCTCCAGCTCTTTCGCTGTCATCTTCGGCTTGTCCATCGCCCGCGCTCCCTGCCAGCCAGGCGCCGAGGCTGCGCGGAATTGGTTAAAATTCGCTGGATCGACCGTTCCGGAGCCAGACCGATGCAGGCAGGGGAATTGAAATGGCTTGACTTATCGCCGCCGAACCCTCATCTGACGCTCAAGCCAAGGCCGCAGCCCGCGTGAGTTGCAGGACCCATCCGATGGTCCCCGCCCGGCCCAACTCTCTGGTACCCACCTCACGCAGGGGTCCCGCGGCGCCCTGCCTCCTCGGCGCGCGTCGCACCCATGCAACCGTCCGACACCCAAAAAGGGTGGCCGGGCCCCTGTGCCTTGAAAGGCCATGAATTGACCGATTTTACGACTCTCGGGTTGAACGACACGCTGCTGAAAGCCGTCGCCGCCCAGAACCTGACCACCCCGACCCCGATCCAGCTTGAGGCGATCCCGCATGTCATGGCGGGCCGTGACATCATGGGCCTGGCCCAGACCGGCACCGGCAAGACGGCGGCCTTTGGCCTGCCCTTGGTGCATCGCCTGATGGAGATCGGCAAGGCGCCGGAACCCAAGACCGTGCGCGCCCTGATCCTGGCGCCGACCCGCGAACTGGTGAACCAGATCGCCGACAACCTTGTGGGCTTCACCCGGGGCACGCATCTGAAGGTGACCACCGTTGTCGGCGGCGCCTCGATCAACATCCAGACCCAGCGCCTGTCGCGCGGCACCGACTTCCTCGTCGCGACCCCCGGCCGCCTGCTGGACCTGCTGGAGCGCCGTGCGCTGACGCTGGAATACACCAAATATCTGGTGCTGGACGAGGCTGACCAGATGCTCGATCTGGGCTTCATCCATGCGCTGCGGCGGATTGCCAAGCTCTTGTCGCCGCGCCGCCAGACCATGCTGTTCTCGGCCACCATGCCGAAGCTGATGGAAGAGCTGGCGCAATCCTATCTGAACGAGCCGGTGCGCGTGCAGGTCGCCCCGCCCGGCAAGGTCGCCGACAAGATCACCCAGCTGGTGCATTTCACCAGCCAGGGCGACAAGGCGACGCTGCTGCGTGAATACCTTTCGGAGCATCCGGAAGAAATGGCGCTGGTCTTTGGCCGCACCAAGCATGGCTCGGAAAAGCTGATGAAGCTGCTGGTCAGCTGGGGCTTTGCCGCAGGCTCGATCCACGGCAACAAGAGCCAGGGCCAGCGCGAGCGCACGCTCGCGTCCTTCCGCAAGGGCGAACTGAAGGTGCTGGTGGCAACCGACGTGGCCGCGCGCGGGATCGATATTCCCGGGGTTCGCCACGTCTATAACTTCGACCTGCCGAACGTGCCCGAGAACTACGTGCACCGGATCGGGCGGACCGCCCGCGCCGGGGCCGATGGCCGCGCCGTGGCCTTCTGCGCGCCCGCCGAGATGGGCGAGCTGCGCGCGATCGAGAAGCAGCTGAAAACCCAGATCGAGGTGATCGGCGGCGTGGCCTTCGCCGATATGGGCCCGGGGTCCAAGCAACCGGCACGCGGTGGCCGCAGCGGCGGCGTCAAGCACTCCAGCGGCGGCGGCAAGCCCGCGCATGGCGGTGGCGGGCATGGCGGGCAGAAGCCTGCCGCCAATGGCGCCGGCAGGCGTCCGCAGCAGGGCCGTCCGCAGGGTGGCGGGCAGCGCCGCACCCGCGCGGCCTGATTTCCGGTCTTAACGAAAACGCAAAACACCGGGTTTAACATTTCCAGGACGGCCGACGGAATTCCTCCCGTCGGCCGTTCAAGGTGTGTAGGTGGTGGTCGACCGACCCCAGGTCCGAAAGCGTAAGCATCCGTCGCGAACCTGTCTGTGTGGGGCGGCAGGGCCGGCGCATCTGCGTCGGCGCGGCGGGTCGGTCGCCCGATCTGCCGACCCCGGGATCCGGGCTTGAACCCCCTGCCCGGCTTCGGCTAACAGCAGCCATGGCCAAGCTCTATTTCCATTATTCCACCATGAACGCGGGCAAGTCGACGCTGCTGCTGCAGGCGTCGCATAACTACCGCGAGCGCGGCATGACGACCTATCTGATCACCGCCCGGCTCGACCATCGCGCCGGCGACGGCCGCATCGCGTCGCGCATCGGCATCGGCGAGGCGGCGGATACCTTTGCACCGCACGAGGATCTGTTCGCCAAGCTCCAGGCCCGTCTGGCGGAGGGGCCGGTCGCCTGCGTCTTTCTCGATGAGGCGCAGTTTCTGACCGGGGCCCAGGTCTGGCAACTGGCCCGGGCTGTGGATGACCTCGGGCTGCCGATCATGTGCTATGGGCTGCGGGTCGATTTCCGCGGCCAGCTGTTCCCCGGCTCGGCCGCGCTGCTGGCGCTGGCCGATGAGATGCGCGAGGTGCGCACGATCTGCCATTGCGGCAAGAAGGCGACGATGGTGGTGCGCAAGGGGCCGGATGGCGCGGTGCTGAGCCACGGCGCGCAGGTCCAGATCGGCGGGAACGAGACCTATGTCTCGCTCTGCCGCAGGCATTGGCGCGCGGCGGTGGGGGATCACCCGCCGGGGTGATGCTTGCGGCGCGCCGGGGGCTCTGCCCCCAATCCGGCCCGCCCAGGGGGCGGGCAGAAAATGTCAGACGGCGTTGGGGATGGGTTTGCCTTCGTCAAAGGCGATGAGGTTGTCTACTGCCATCATTCCCATGGCTTCGCGCACTTCGAGGGCGGCGGTGCCGAGGTGGGGCAAGAGAACCACGTTTTCCAAGGCACGCAGCGCCTCTGGCACTTTCGGCTCGAACTCGTAGACGTCGAGGCCAGCGCCGGCGATGCGGTTTTCCGAGAGGGCGGCGATCAGGGCGGCCTCTTCCACGATATCGCCGCGCGCGATGTTGACGAGGTGACCGCTGGGTTTCATCGCGGCGAAGGCTGCGGCATCGATCAGGTGGCGGGTGCCGGCGCCGCCGGGAACGGCGATCACCACGACATCGGCCCTGGCCATCACCTCATGCAGGCTGGCGAGCTGGGTGGCGGAGACGCCCGGGTCGGCGACCGGCGAGCGGTTGAAGAAGACCACCTGCATTCCGAAGCCGTGGTGGCAGCGTTTTGCGATCGCCTTGCCGATGCGGCCCATGCCGATGATGCCGACGGTCTTGCCGGTCAGGTGCAGGCCGAGCATCTGGGTCGGGTGCCAGCCGCGCCATGCGCCCGAGCGGACCAGACGCTCGCCCTCGGCGGCGCGGCGGGCGGACATCAGCATCAGGGTCATCGCGATATCCGCCGTGGCATCGGTGACGGCGCCCGGGGTGTTGGTGACGGTGAGGCCGGCTGCCTTGGCGGCGGCCACGTCGATGTGGTTATAGCCGACGCCGAAATTCGCCAGCATCCGGCAGCGGGGCGCCGGCACCGCCGCGAAAGCCCTGGCGTCGAAGGCATCGCCCAGTGTCGGCAGGATCAGGTCATGGTCGCGCAGCGCCGCGGTGATTTCGTCGCGCGAGAGCGGTTGGGTGTCGTCGCGCAGGGTCACCGCGAAGTGGTCGCCCGCGGTTTTCAGAACCCGGTCCGGCAGGCGACGGGTGATCAGAAGCGAGAACATCAGTAAAGCCTTCCACCGAGGGGGACAGTCTGGTCGGGGGCGAGCAGGACGACCTCGCCTTCCGCATCGGGGACGCCGAGGACGAGGATCTCGGACATGACCTTGCCGATCTGGCGCGGCGGGAAGTTCACCACCGCCATCACCTGGCGGCCGATCAGGCCTTCGGGCGTGTAATGCCGGGTGAGCTGCGCCGAGCTGCGCTTTTCGCCGATCTCTGGCCCGAAATCGACCCAGAGCTTGATCGCGGGCTTGCGCGCCTCGGGGTAGGGTTCGGCCCGGGTGATGCGGCCGACGCGGATCTCGACCTTCTGGAAATCGTCGAAAGTGATCATTTGCCGAGGTCCCTGCCCCGTGCCGCCGCCGCCGCACTGCCTTTTGCAGCAGAGGCGCGAAGCCGGTGTCGGGGTCCATCAGCACGCCCAGCGCGGCGGCGGTGGTGCCGCCGGGCGAGGTGACGTTGATGCGGAGCTGGCCCGGATCCTCGCCCGAGACCTGCGCCAGATGGCCCGCGCCCGCGACCGTCGCGCGGGCGAGGCGCATCGCCATGTCCGGCGGCAGGCCCTCGGCCACGCCGGCGGCGGCCAGCGTCTCGATCAGCAGGAAGACATAGGCCGGGCCGGAGCCCGAGACGGCGGTGACGGCGTCCATCTGATGCTCGCCCTCGAGCCGCACCACCTCGCCCACGGCAGAGAGCAGCGTTTCGGCCAGCGCCATCTGCGCCTTGGTGGCATGGGCATTGCCGGTGATCGCGGTGATGCCGCGCGCGACGGCGGCGGGGGTATTGGGCATCGCGCGGATGATCGGGGTGGCGGCGCCAAGAGCCTGTTCATACTGCGCAATCGAGGTGCCGGCGGCGATCGAGAGGAACAAGGTGTCCCCGCCGCCGAAGCGCCTGCAGGCGCGGCAGCGCCGCCGCCATCATCTGCGGTTTGACCGCGACCAGAACGATTGCCGGCGCCTTCGGCAGATCGCCGTTCAGGTGCAGCCCCTCGGCCGCGAGCCCCTGCAGCCAGCCCGAAGGCTGCGGTTCAAGCACCCAGACCGAGGCCGGTGCCAACCCCTGTTCCAGCCAGCCTTCCAGCAGGGCCGAACCCATCTTGCCGCAGCCCAAAAGCACGAGCCCCCGGGCTGCTACCTCTTCCAACGCCATCAGATTTCCCCGGCTGCCTCTCCGGGGAAGACCCTAGGCGCGCCCGTAAGCCTCTGCAATGGCGACCTGCATCGCCTGCGCGGGGGTGTTGTCCGACCAGGCCACCAGCTGGAACGCGGGATAGAAGCGTTCCGCCGTAGCGACCGCCGTGGTGATCAGCCGGTCGACCTGCTCGGGTCCGGCGATCTGGCCGCCGGCCAGCACGAGGCCGTAGCGCCAGACCATCATCTTCTGCTCGGCCCAATAGGTGAAGGCGCCGGCCCAGCACAGATCATTGGTGCGGTTGAGCACATCATAGAGCTCGCCCATCCGGTTTTCCGGCGGCTCCATCTCGAAGGTGCAGATCAGGCGCAGGGTTTCGTCCTGCGGCGACCAGGCGAGGGTGATGGAATAGGTCCGCCACTGGCCCTCGACCGCCATCGCGATCTGATCTTCGGTGATGCGGTCGAAATCCCACTCGTGGTGTTCGGCGAGCGTTTCGACGATATCGATGGGATGAAGGTCGTCGGTGTGGAAGATATCTTCTGCTAACGACATGCCCGGCCTCTCTAAAATAGCCTCAGGTGGGTCAAAACCCACAAGAAACTGGGTGCCTTTACAAGGATCGGCTGTTTCTTATCCTGATCCTTACTAGATATGGTGTAAGCAAAGCGGAAGCCTGTAAAGCGATTTCTTGGCAAATCTTCTGTGGACAAGTCACTGTGTGCCGGGCGACACCATGGTCGCCCGAGGCCGGGGCGGTTGCCGCGGGCAGGCTCGGCAGGCGCTGGCGGCAGGCGGTGGCGGGACCCGGGCGGGGCCATCGGGAACGGAACGTTGAGCAGAGGAACGGGGCATGTCTGAGGTCAGCCTGAACGGCTACATCCTGGAAGATCAGATCGGCTTCAAGTTGCGGGTCGCCAACCAGAAGCATCTGGAGATCTTTGCGGCCCGCTTTCCCGAGGTCACGCCGACGCAGTTCTCGGCCCTGGTGAAGCTGGCGGAGTGCGGGGTGCTGTCGCAAAACCACCTCGGGCGGCTGGTGGCGATGGATGCGGCGACGACCAAGGGGGTTGTCGACCGGCTGCGGAAAAAGGGCTGGGTGGCGACGCAGCCCTCGACCAGCGATCTGCGGCGGCTGGATGTGTCGCTGACGGTCGAGGGGCAGGCCTTTGTCGAACGGGCCCTGCCGGTGGCGCATGGCGTGACGGTCGAGACGCTGAAGAACCTGACGGCGGCGGAAGTGCGGCAGTTGCGGACCTTGCTGGACAAGATCTGAGGGCAGAGGGGCAGGCGTGCCGAGGCAGAGGCCGTTGCCGCTGCCGTCGCGCCAACAGGTCACCTTGCCGTCCCGGTGGGCCTCTAGCCCGCCGGGCAGCGCCCGTCCCGCCCACGGCGGGCGCTGCCCTCTGTGGCCTCGGTCTGGCGGATGGTCCCGGGACAGAGGTTCCTGCAGCAGCGGGACCGATCCTCCATTGGAGGATCGGCTCTTCCCGCTCAGCCCTGCCTCAGCGCAGCCCGTCTTCGCCTTTCGCCTCGGCATGGGTCAGGCCGCCGACGCGGGGCAGGGGCGGCCGCTGTCGGTCACCGCAACCGCCACCATGATCTCGCCGGCGCGCGGGGCATCGTTCAGCCGCACCTCGATCGCGTCGAAATGGCTGCGCACATAGGCCGCGTCCTTGTGGCCGAGCGGCACGTCCAGCACCTGTCCCGGCCCGCCCATCTTCTTGGAGGAAGGCACCAGCGCCGCGCCCTTTTCCACCGCCTGCCGCAAGCGGCGCGCCGAGTTTGGGGTGCAGGATGGCGGCGGCATGTTCCAGCTCGCCCGCCTCGCCCACCATCGCGGCCTTGCCATAGCTTTGCGCCTGACCGGGTGCGATGCCCAGCGCCGCCACGCAGCGCTGGCCCAGCAGCGCCGCCGAGCTCCGCGCCGATCTCGATCAGCTCTGACAGGTCCTCGGCATAGCGCCCGGCGAAGGGATTGGCGATCACCGCCACGGCCACCGCCTTGCGGGTCGGCGGGTCGATCGCCTGCCCGGATCTCGCGGTGCGTTTCCTCGACCCAGACGGCGATCTTGCGGATCTCGGCTGTCATCTCAACCCGTCCTCTCCCTTGATGTCCTGCGCGGCGAGCCCGCCGGCGCGGGCATGGACGCGCGGCCCCGTTGTCATCACCAGCGCCAGCAGCATCTCGTCCGCGCGCGGGCCGTCGTTCAGCCCGACCTCCATCGCGTCGAAATGGCTGCGGACGTAGGAGGCGTTGACATGGGTCACCGGCACGTCGAGCCGCGCGCCGACGCCGCCGACCTTCTTGGTCGAGGGCACGATGGCCTTGGTGTCGCCCAGCACCTCGCGCATCGCATAGCCGCCCGGCGCATGCCAGAGCGCGCCATGCTCCAGCTCTCCGCGCCGCGCCGACGATGGCGCCCTTGCCATAGCCCTCGACCACCGCGGGATCGCCGCCCAGCAGATCGACCAGCCGCCGCGCCATCATCAGGCCGAGCGGCTTCAGGTCCTCCATGAAGGGCTGGATCATCCTCGACGTAGCGCCCGGCGAAGGGGTTGGCGATGACCGCCAGCGCCGCCGCCCGGCGCAGCGGCACATTGGCGCGCGGGCCGCCTTCGTGGAAGATCTCCTCGACGCGAGGTCACCATCTTGCGCGATTTCGACGTCAAGCATGTTCAGGCCTCACTCTCTTGCAATGTCCTGTAGCAGCGCGCCCGGCCGCACCAGCCGCACTGCACCGCCGAGAAACAGCGCGGCGGCGGCAGATCTCGCCGCGCGCCAGCATGGCGTCTGCCTCTGCCACGCCCCGCGTCGAGCGGCCTGTTCCGCCTCGGCTCGCGGTGAGCGGCCGCCAGGGCTGTCACCACGAGGCGCGTGCCCAGATCGCTGTCGGGCTGCAGATCGCAGGCCGGGGCGCGGCGGATCGGCGGGATGCCCCGGCAGGTCGACCGCGTTGGCGATCAGCGTGGCGGCCACATCGGCCATGGCGGCGTTGGCCGCCAGCACGGTCACCGCATCGGCGATGCCCATCGACAGGCTGCGCCCGCCGCGCCCGCTGGTGGCGATGCCGCGCACCGGATCCGCAGGCGGCGATCACCACGCGACCGAGATCGCGCGCCGTCGAGGCGCCGGCGACGGCCAGGCGGATAGCTTTCGCCCGGCGCCAGATGCAACGCGATGTCGCCGCCGTTGTTCACATAGGCGCGGCGCAGCGTCGCCGCCGCCAGCATCGCGGCCAGCACCTCTTCCGCCACCGCGCCCGCCACGGCCGCCATCGGCGTGACGAAAACGCGCGCGCCATGTGGCCGCCGCCGCGCGCACCATGCGCCGGGCGACGACGCCCTGCGGCGCGCTCGCCCACCGGGCGGCGCAGCAGGGGCAGTTCGGCCACCAGTTCATCCAGCATGGTGCGGAAGCGGTGCCCATGCGGCGCGATAGGCGAGCTCGCGTTCGCCATCGGCCCCGATGATCAGGTCGATGGGCCCGTGCTGCAGATGCAGCCGCTCGCCGTCGAGCCGTGCCGGCGATAGGGCCCGCGTCATCGTGCCGGCCCCAGCGATAGTTGCGGCGCGTCCTGCGGATCGCGCTGGCACCACGCTCTGCCGCGACGCGCCGCATCGCCGGGCGTCAGCACCGAGGCGACCGGCCGGACATGATCCACATGGCCGCCAAGGCGCGCATAATCTTCGCAGCCGCAGGGTGAATTCGATGGGCGCGACCAGCGCCGGCGTCGGCACATAGCCGAAGGAATTCGATCGGCATCTGCATCACATCCGCCATCACGGTGATGCCGCCGCCGGGCCAGACGATAGGCCGTCGCCCCGCCGCAGGTGACATAGGTCAGCGCGTCCTTGACCGACCGGGTCAGCCGGACCGGGTTGGTGGTGACCCCGGCCCGCAGGCTGCCGCCCGCGCCGCCCATGAACAGCACCGAACAGAGCGACGGCTCGCAGTTTTCGGCGATCCGCTCGGCCGAGGCGCGCACGGCGGCGGGGGCCTCGGCCGTCGCGGCACCAGGTCCTGCGTCGAGCTCGTAATAGGCCCATTGCTCGCCGGTGGTCGAGACCATCAGCAGCCGCAGGCCCGGCCAGGCCACCTTGGCATCGAAGGGTTTCAGGATCGTCAGCGGGTCTTCGATATCGGTGCCGCCCCAGCCGGTGCCGGGCTCGCGCCACCTGAAAATAGCGCCCCGGGGTCGAGCGGCGGCCCTTCATCCGGATGCCGGTCGGCGGCACCTCCAGCAGCCTGCCGGCCTGATGTTCGGACAGGACGCCGGTGATATGGTCATCGACCACCACCACCTCGTCGACCTGGCCCAGCCATTGCTTGGCGAACATGCCGATGGTGGCCGAGCCGCAGCCGACCCGCATCAGCTTTTCCGGCACGCCGTTGATGATCGGCGGCTGGCCGGCCTGAATGACCACCGTGGCGCCGTCGTCGATCTGCACCTCGACCGCCTCGCGGTTGCACAGGCGCATCAGCGCGTCGCAGGTGATGCGGCCCTCCTTCTTGCTGACCGCCGGTCAGATGCTCGACGCCGCCGAGCGAGAGCATCTGCGAGCCGTATTCGCCGGTCATCACATGGCCGATCGGCTCGCCCTCCACCCGCACCAGCGCGCGTTCGGGCCCGATGATGGCGGTCGGTGTCGATCTTCACCTTGACGCCGCAATAGCTGAAGATGCCCTCGGTCACGACGGTCACCATGTCGACGCCGTCGACCTTCTGGCTGACGATGAAGGGGGCGGGTTTGTAGTCGGGATAGGTGGTGCCCGCGCCGACGGCGGTGATGAAGGTGCGGTGGCCCTGGATCAGGTCGCCGTCCCATTCCGCCCCGGCATCTTCGCCAAGAACGGCACGGCCTCGCACCGCGCGTGCGATCACCGTCAGCGGGTCGAGGCGGACGAGTTCGCCGGCGTGGTTGGCGTAGCGGTCGCAGGCGCCGGCGCTTGCCCTCGGCGATGTAGCACATCACCGGGCAGGCATCGCAGCGGATCTTTTCCGGGGTCGCGGCGTCCGGGCTGGTCGCCTCCGGGCTGGGCACGTCATTCATATCCTGCCTCCTTCAAGGCGGCGCGCAGCCGCGCGGGCGTGACCGGGACGCGGTGCATTTCGACCCCGTCGCATGGCGGATCGCGTTCAGAATGCGCGGGGGCGGTCGGGATCAGCACATGTTCGCCCAGGCCCTTGGCACCATAGGGGCCATGCGCATCGGGCACCTCGACGATGAGCGTCTCGATCGGCGGCACGTCCCCGATGGTGGGGATCAGGTAATCATGCAGGTTCTCGGTCCGGCCCGGCAGATATTCCTCCATCAGCGCCATGCCGAGACCCTGCGCGATGCCGCCCTGCACCTGGCCTTCGACCAGCAGCGGGTTGATCGCGCGGCCCACGTCATGGGCGGCGACGAAGCGCAGCGGGCTGACGAGGCCGAGCGCCCATCGACCTCGACCACCACCAGATGCGCGGCATAGCCGAACTGGGCATAGGGCGCGCCCTGCCCGTTCGGCATCGAGCGGTCGGGTCGGCGGGTCGTAGGTTTCCTCGGCGCGCAGGACATAGCCCATCGGCGTCGGGGGTCAGGCGGGTCAGGTCCACCTCATGGGCCACCGGCCGCGTCGGTTGCCACGACAGCATCCCGGCGGTGAAGGTCAGGGTCGCGTCGAGGCTCGGCATTGCACAAGCTGCAGGATCATTTCGCGCGCAGCGCCAGCGCCGCGACAGCCGCGCCGCATTGCCCGAAACGAAGGTCTGGCGAGAGGCAGAGGTCTTGCCGGCATCCGGTGTCAGCGTCGGTATCGGGGCCGATCAGCTGCCAGACTTCGTACCGGCACGCCCAAGGCCTCGGCGAAGATCTGGGCGATCACGGTGTTCGAGCCCTGGCCGATATCGGTCGCGCCCTGATGCAGCACCACCGTGCCATCGGCGCGGATGCCGCGGCGTGATGGTCGAGGGGTTGGGCAGCGAGGTATTGCCGCAGCCATACCAGCCCGCCGCCATGCCCGACGCCGCGCTTCGGAGCGGGCCGCTGGCATTGGAGCGGCAACCTCGGCCCTGGCGCTCTGCCCAGGCCGGGCGCAGCGCCTGAAAGACAGGCCTGATGCCGACGCCTGGGCGAAGACCTGGCCGCAGACCGTGGGACTGCCGTTCTCCAAGGCGTTGAGCAGGCGGAACTCCAGCGCATCCATGCCCAGCTTGTCCGCCAGTTCGTCGAACAGGCTTTCCTGCGCGATGGCGGATTGCGGCACGCCGAAGCCGCGGAACGCGCCGGACGGGCGGGCAGTTGGTGTGGATCGCCGGTCGACTCGCGCCCGGTAGTCCGGCACGCAGATAGGGGCCCGAGGCATGGACCGGCACCCGGTTGGCCACCGTCGGCCCCCAGGAGGCATAGGCGCCGGTGTTGAAGATGCCGTGAAAAGCCATGCCACGAAAGCCTGCCCGTCCCGTGTGGCCCCGACCCGCATGTGGATCGCCGAGGGGTGGCGCTTGGTCGTCGACTGCATGAATTCGACTGCGGGAATAGGTGATCCGCACCGGCCTGCCGGTCTTGATCAGCGCGCCGAGCGCCACGAAGGGCTGCACCGAGATGTCGAGTTTCGAGCCGAAGCCGCCGCCGACCGCCGTGGGCACGATGCGCATCCGGCGCGCGGTCCATGGCCAGGATCTCGGCCATGCTGTCGCGGTCCATCACCGGGGCCTGGGTGCAGGCGTGGATCTCCAACCGCGCCGTCCACGATCGCGGCAAAGCCGGCCTCCGGCTCGATATAGGCGTGTTCGACGAAGCCGCTTTCAAAGCGCCCCTCGACCACCAGATCGGCACGGGCCAGCGCGGCCTCGGCATCGCCGCGGCGCACGAAACCGCCGCACATGATATTGCCTGCGCCTGGTCCGGATGCAGCAGGGCGGCACCGTCGGCCAGCGCCTCGGGCACGGTGTCAACGGCGGGCAGACGGGTCCAGGTCACGGGGAAACTGGCCGGATCAAAGACTGCGCCATCGACCTCGGCCTCGCCGACCACGGCGGCCACAGCTTCGCCGCGGAAACGGGCCTCGGTTTCGGCAAAGACCGGTTGGTCGACAAAGGCCGGGATCACGCCAAAAGCGTTGCGGCCCGGCACATCGGCGGCGGTCAGAACGCAGGCGAGGCCGGGCCGGGCGGCGAGCCAGGCCGCCAGATCACCAAAGTGAAAGGCGGCGCGGGGATGGGGCGAGCGGATCACCTTGACCACCAGCGCGCCCGCCGGGGCCACGTCATCGCCGAAACGCTTCGGTGCCCGTCGACCTTGGCCGCCCGTCCACCCGCCGCATCGCGGTGCCGACCCCGCCTACGGCCCGTCGAGGCCCGCCAGTCCCGGCGCCCGCCGCCACCACCGCGTCGATGATCTTGCGATAGCCGGTGCAGCGGCAGAGCACGCCGCCCAAGCGCATCCTGCACCTGCGCCGGCATGGGCCGCGGCACCTCGCGCAGCAGGGCGACGGCGGAGACCATCATCCCCGGCGTGCAGATGCCGCATTGCGCCGCCTGATGATCCTGAAAACTTTCCGACCAGCGCCTTGGCGCCAGGGATCGTCGCGACAGGCCCGCGCACGGTTTCGACCGTGCTGCCCTGCGGCCTGATGCGCCGCCATCAGGCAGGCGCAGACCGCCGCGCCATCGACCAGCACCGTGCAGGCGCCGCAATCGCCCGGCGTTGCAGCCGACCTTGACCTCGCGCGCGCCCAGCCGTTCGCGCAAGGCCTGCGACAACCGCTCGCCCGGCTCCGGCCGCATCCGCCACCGGCGCGCCGTTCAGAATGAAGCCAACCGCCTGTCTTGTGCGCCGCACTATCCATCAGCCAGCCCTCCTTCGGGCGATGCAGGTCGCCCGCCGCGATCAGTTCCGCCACGGCCTCACTGCCGGTATCCCTCGCTGGCGCGGACATCCGAGATCGGCGCAAGGCCCTCCAGCATGCGCGGCCGCCAGCGCGGCAATCGGCGCGCCGGGCCGTGGCCCTGCCAGCCGCGCCTCCAGCCACGGGCAGCCGCGCGCGCCACCGGCGAACAGGCCCCGACCGCGACCCGCGCCGCAGCGATCACCCGGCCCGCATTCGACGCGCAAGTCACGGCCACCATGGCGATGCGAGATCACCAGATATCGCCGCGCGCCCGCCTTGCAGGAAACCCGCACCGCGCGCCCGCCGGGCTGCGGCGGGACATGGATGGCCGCAGACCAGTTCGCCCGGCTGCAGCGCGGTCTGGCGCACCCCGGTGATGAACCGCTCCAGCGGCAAGGTGCGGCTGCCCGCGCGCGAGACCAGTTCGACCGGGCGTCCAGCGTCAGGAGCGGCGGCACGCCGTCGGCGGCGGGCGAGGCGTTGCACAGGTTGCCCGCCACCGTGCCCGCGTTCTGGATCTGGACCGAGCCGACTTCGCGCGCCGCCGCCTTGAGCCCGTCGAAGGCGGGCGGCAGCGAGGCGCGCAGCAGATCGGACCAGCGCGTCGCCGCGCCGATGCGCCAGCCCTGCGGCGCCTCGGTGATGCCGCGAAAGCCCGGCAGCCGGGTCACATCCAGCAGCGCGCGCGGCCCGATCCGCTCGCCCTGCGAAGGAAACCAGTCGGTGCCGCCTGCCACGGGTGCCGCCCCTTCCAACTCCAGAATGCGAAGCGCCTCGGTCAGGTCGGTGGGGGCGTGATAGGCCATTGCGGCGGTCTCTCGAATTGTTCGTGTACAAATAGAATGCCGATGCCCCTGCCCTGTCAAACGGAATCCGCGCAGGCCCCCGGCGAAAGCCCCGGTGAGGCGGTGAAGTGCTGCATTTCGCGCCGCCTCGTGGCATGCTTGATCGGCGAAAGGATTATGTTAGCGTGCATATGAAATCAGGACAGGAGCCTCCGATGCCGCATGATGCCGCCCCCACCTCTGCAGGTCCGACGAAACTGGTGATCCGCAATGTCGGGCTGATGCTGTCGGGCAGGATGGAGCAGCCGATTCTCGAGGCGGATTGCCTGATCGCCGAGAATGGCAAGATCACCGGCATGCGGCCGCGAAAAGGATATGGATCACCGAGGGCGCGACGACTGAGATCGACGCGATGGGCACGACGCTCTGCCCCGGGCTGATCGACAGCCATGTGCATCCGGTGGTGGGCGACTACACGCCGCGCCAGTCAGCAGCTGAACTGGATCGATTCGACGCTGCATGGTGGCGTGACCACGATGATTTCGGCGGGCGAGGTGCATATGCCGGGCCGCCCGCGCGATATCGTGGGGCTCAAGGCGATGGCGATCGCCTCGCAGCGCTGGTACGAGAATTTCCGCCCCTCGGGCGTGAAGGTCCATGCCGGCGCCCCGGTGATCGAGCATGGCATGGTCGAGCAGGACTTCAAGGATCTGGCCGATGCCGGGGTGAGGCTGCTGGGCGAGGTCGGGCCTTGGCACCGTCAAGGATGGCAAGACGGCGCGGCAGATGGTGGACTGGGCGCGGAAATACGGCATCCAGAGCACGATCCACACCGGCGGGCCCTCGATCCCCGGCTCGGGGCTGATCGATGCCGATATGGTGCTGGAGACCGGCACCGATGTGATCGGCCATATCAACGGCGGGCATTCGGCGCTGCCGGATGATCAGATCATCTGCCTCTGCGAAGGCTGTCTGAAGGGGCTCGAGATCGTCCATAACGGCAATGAGCGGGCGGCGCTGCTGACGCTGAACACGGCGCGCGAGCTGAAGCAGATGGAGCGGATCATTCTGGGCACCGACGGGCCGGCCGGGTCGGGCGTGCAGCCGCTGGGGATCCTGCGGATGATCGCCATGCTGTCGTCGCTGGGCAATATCCCGGCCGAGATCGCCTTCTGCTTCGGCACCGGCAATACGACGCGGCAGCGCGAGCTGGATACCGGCATGATCGAGGTCGGGCTCTGCGCCGATTTCGTCTTCCTCGATCAGGCGCAGCACAGCCCGGGCGCCTCGATGCTGGAATCGGTGGCGCAGGGCAACCTGCCCGGCGTCGGCATGACGGTGATCGACGGCGTGGTCCGCTCGGAACGCAGCCGCAACACGCCGCCCGCGGGGCGCATTCCCGGTGATCGTGAAGCGATAGGGGCTGGGGCGCCCGGACATCGGTCCGAGGATCCATTTCAGTGAGGAACGGCGGCTGGTGCGATGGCCGCTGCCTTGCCTCAGGCCGGCGCCTCACACCATCCCGACCACAGCGCCCAGCGCCGCGGCGATCAGCAGCACCCGCCCGATCCCCCAGTGCCAGCGCAGCAGCATCACGGCGCAAAGCAGCGCCAGCGCGATCACCCGGATATTCACGCTCGCCCAGTCCGGCCGCCACAGGATCGCCCCGCCCCAGTGCTCCGCCGTGACCCGGCCAAAGGCCACATGCAGCGCGAACCAGACCGAGAGGTTGGCGATCACCCCCACCACCGCCGCCGTGATCCCGGCCAAAGCGCCCTTCAGCCGGGGCTGCGCGCCGATCCAGCCGAGATAGGGCGCGCCCGCGAAGATCCAGAGAAAGCAGGGCACGAAGGTCACCCAAAGCACCATCCCCGC
This sequence comes from uncultured Pseudomonadota bacterium, assembly GCA_963837565.1. GTDB lineage: Bacteria > Pseudomonadota > Alphaproteobacteria > Rhodobacterales > Rhodobacteraceae > Solirhodobacter. The sequence continues at coordinate 156,370 of CAWIOC010000005.1, read as the reverse complement.
CCCGGCGAGGCCCATCCAGACCCCGCCCGACCGCAGCGCGGCGAGATAGCCCACGAACTCGGTCACCAGGATCAGCGGCCCCGGCGTGGTCTCGGCCAGCCCGAGCCCGTCCAGCATCTCGCCCGCGCTCAGCCAGTGCAGCTGCTGCACCACGTCCTGCGCCATATAGGCGAGCACCGCATAGGCGCCGCCAAAGGTCACCACCGCGAGTTTCGAGAAGAACACCCCGATGCTCAGCAGCACCGAGCCCGGCGCGATCAGCCAGAAGAGCGCCAGCGGCGCGCCCCAGAGCGCGAGGCCCAGCACCACCACGCCCAGCGTATGGCGCCCGCTGACCGATACCGGCGCGACCGCGGCCAGCGCCCCGCCACCCATCGCCGCCCCGAGCGCCGCCGCCAGCCCGATCACCAGCGGAAATGGCAGCGCGAAGCAGAAGAGCGCGACAAAGGCCGCAGCCGCGATCGCCCAATGCGCCGGGCGCAGCAGGGCGCGGCGGGCGACGCGCAACAGCGCCTCGATCACCACGATCAGAACGGCGGCCTTGACGCCGAGGAACAGCGCGCCGACCAGCGGCAGCGCGCCAAAGGCGCCGTAGGCCATGGCCAGCGCCAGCACCACCAGCGCACCGGGCAGCACGAAGAGCGCGCCCGCCAGCAGCCCGCCGGGCAGGCCGCGCTGCCGCCATCCGGCATAGGTCGCAAGCTGCATCGCCTCGGGCCCCGGCAGCAGCATGCAGAAGCCGAGCGCGTTGAGGAATTCCGCTTCGGTCAGCCAGCGCCGCTGATCGACCAGCACCCGGTGCATCAGCGCGATCTGTGCCGCAGGTCCGCCGAAGGACATCAGCCCGATCCGCCCGAAGACCGCCCGCATCCCGCGCCAGTCCGGCCGCGTGCCTGCCTCTGCCATGATCGCCCCTTCCCGCCGCGCCTCTATCCCGAGGCCATCCCGAGGTCGCTCTGCCGCTGCCGCTCCAGCTCTTGCGTATAGCGCTTCAGGCAATAGGCTTCGGAGAGGGCCCCCAGAATCTGCGGATCGGCGGCAGAGCGCAGCACCGGCAGGGTCTCTGCCTGGGCATCGGCGAATTTGCGCAAGACCGCACGGATATCGTCGCCCGGCAACAGAAAGGCCCCCCGGCTGATCGTCAGATCCGCGGCCAAAAGACTGTCGGCCAGTTCGGTGATCTCGGGGTCATGCAGGGACGCGACGTCGATCATCCCGGCATAGCTGCCATCCGCCTTGACCGAGAACAGCCATTTCTTGCTGCCAAGCGGCACTGCCTCGCGCAGCTCGGTCAGCGGCATCGTCACCGGCACCCGGCGCAGGTCCGAGCGCATCAGGCGAGAGGCGGTCAGATCCGAGATCCAGCCGATGTCATGCCCGCCGCGCAAGGGCAGTCCGCGCAGATGGAAGCGCCAGGTCGAGAAGGAATAGCCGAAGGTCAGCCGCACCACGGTCGAGGAGACCAGCACCCCGACCAGCACGCCCAGAGTGATCAGGAAATCCCCGGTCAATTCGAGCACCAGGAAGACCATCGTGAAGGGTGCACCGATGATCGCCGCCCCGGTCGCCCCCATGCCGACCAGCATGAAGGGCGTGCGTTCCGGGAAGAGCCAGGGATTGGCATGGCCGAAGAGCTGCACGAAGAAGGCCCCGAGCAGCGCGCCCAGAAACAGCGACGAACTGAACAGCCCGCCGCGAAACCCCGCGCCGAGCGAGGCCGCCGAGGCCAGCACCTTGCCCAAGAGCAGCAGCCCGAGCACCAGCGCGGTATTCGTCGTCTCCAGATGCCACTCGATCGCGCCATGGCCCGAGCCCAGCATCTGCGGCGAGCCCAAGGCAAGCGCGCTCAGCACCAGCCCGCCGATCGTGGGGCGCGCCCAGGTCGGCAGGCGCAGGGCGCGCATCAGGCGCTCGACCCAGGTGGCGGCCTTCATGGTCAGGATGCCAAGGCCCGCGGCGAGGGCGCCCAGCAGGGCGAAGAGCAGGTAATAGACATGCGGCAGCACGAAACTGCCGGTGATCGCGAAGAGCGGATCATCGGTGCCCACGGTGCGCACCATCAGCACGGCGGCGAGGGCGGCCGCCGTCACCGGCGCGAGCAGCCGCGAGGTGTAACTGCCATGCACCAGTTCGAAGCCGTAGAAGGCCCCGGCGAGCGGCGCGTTGAAGGCCGCGGCAATCGCTGCCGCCGCCCCGGCGGTGACCATGGTGCGCTGATCCTCGCGCCGCAGGTGGAAGTAAGCCGCCGATGGTCGAGAAGATGCCCGAGCCGAGCTGACTGTAGCCCGCCTCCATCCCGACCGAGGCGCCGCAGGCGTTGGAGATCACGGTGAACCCGGTCAGCCGCGCCGAATCGCGCAGCGACATCTGCCCGCCGTAAAGCGCATTGGCCTCGATCGGGTCGACCATCTCGGTCGGTCGCCATTTCGACAGGCCCAGCGTGACCAGCCCGAGCAGCAGCCCGCCCAGCGCCGGCACCAGGGCGATGCGCCAGAGGTCGACATGGGTCTGCGCGCTCAGGTTGGCGCCATGCAGCAGCGCGAAGTCGACCTCGTGCAGCCAGGCGACGGCGGCGCGCAATCCGGCGGTGATCAGGCCGACGGCGGCGCCCACGATGCCACAGACCAGGATCAGCGCCGCCTCGGTGTTGCGCACCCCGCGCCGCACCTCGGTCAGCCAGAGCCGCAGGCCGCGCAGGCCGCGGCGCAGGAAGGCTTTGCGCATCAGGCGAGAGGTCTGCGACATGGCGACGGGCATTCCCCGGCAGGACAGGCGCGAGAAACGCTCGCGGCGCCCTTTGACGCCTAGGATATCACCCGGCGCGGCGCAACCGCTCTCTGCGACGCCGGCCGGTCGTTTTCCGGCAAGCCGGCGCACAAGCCCGTGTCCCACCCGCCTGCCCGGCCCGGATTCCCGCCCGGGTTCCGGCCCGGAGCTCTCCCGCCTTTCGTCGAGGGCCTTGCGGCCCCCTCCTCAATGTTGGGCCCGGCGCCGTGGCGTCGCCACGGCGCGCGCTCCGCGCGGGAGTATTTTTGCCAAGAAGAAATCAGCGGAGTGGAGAAGATCTGGGCGCGCGCGCGCCTGCCGCTTCTTCTTGGAAAAAATACTCCCGCCGGAGGCCGCGACCGGCCTGACCCTGCACGCCGGCGGGATGACGCGCCAAACAGCGGAGCCTGCGGCGCGCAAGCGCCGCTTGGAGACAGATCGGGTGTGACGCCGCAAGCGTCGCCGCAGGGTGGAAGGTCAGCCCTTGGCTTCCAGCGCCGCGAGCCGCGCCTTCAGCGCCTCATTCTCTTCGCGCGCCTTCTGCGCCATGGCGCGCACCGCGTCGAATTCCTCGCGCGTGACGAAGTCGCGGTCGGCCAGCCAGCGGTCGATCCAGCTCTTCATCGCCGTCTCGGCCTCGGTCTTGGCGCCCTGCGCCACGCCCATCGCATTGGTCATCAGCTTCGAGATATCGTCGAAGATCTTGTTGTTGGTCTGCATCGGCGCCTCCGTCGGGTCACGTTCGCCTTATATGGCCCCGCCGCGCCGGGATCACAAGGTTGACTTCGCCGCAGTCGCCCAAGGCAGGTATGCCGGGCCAAGGAGCCATGCATGTCGAGCTATATCCCCTTCCCCAACATCTCGCCCGAGATCTTCTCGGTCACCCTCTGGGGTTTCAGCTTCGCGCTGCGCTGGTATGCGGTGGCCTATATCACCGGCCTGCTGCTCGGCTGGCGCGATCGTGCTGGGGTTGATCCGGGCCGACCGCCTCTGGCCCGGCGACGCGGCGCCGATGTCCGCGAAACAGGTCGAAGACCTGCTGACCTGGGTGATCCTCGGCGTCGTCCTGGGCGGGCGGCTGGGCTATCGTGCTGTTCTACGACCTGGCCGCACTACCTCGCCCATCCGCTGAGCATCCTCGAGGTCTGGCAGGGTGGCATGTCGTTCCACGGCGGCTTCCTCGGCGTGACGCTGGCCGCGGTGCTCTATTGCCGCAGCCAGAAGATCCCGCTCCTGTCGGTCGCCGACCTGCTGGCCGTCGCGGCGCCGCAGGGCCTGATGCTGGGCCGGCTCGCCAATTTCATCAATGCCGAGCTCTGGGGCCTGCCGAGCCATCTGCCCTGGGCGGTGGCCTTTCCCGGGCGCGCCGCGCAGGATTGCGGGCCCGGACTGGCTGACGATCTGCACCCGCCACCCCTCGCAGCTTTACGAGGCGGGGATGGAGGGGCTGATCCTTGGCCTGCTCCTGCTGTCTTCCTGGCCTGGCGGCGCGGCTGGCTGCGGCGCCCGGGCAGCTGACCGGCGCTCTTCATCTGCCGGCTACGGCCTCTCGCGCTTCATCGTCGAGTTCTTCCGGCAGGCCGATGCGCAGTTCATGACCGCCACCGATCCGGCGGGCAATGTGATCTCTTTCGGCATCGCTCGGCGGCTTCTCGATGGGCCAGGTCCTGTCGCTGCCGATGATCGCCTTCGGGCTGGGCATGATCCTCTGGGCGCGCCGGCGCGCGGCGCGGGCGCCCGCCGTGGCGCGCCCGCCGGCAGAATGACCGGCCTCGCCGCGCATTCGCCCGGCGGATCGCGGCGGCCGGGCCGATCTCGCTCGCCGAATACATGGCCGAATGCCTGCTGCACCCGCGCGCACGGCTATTACGCGACCCGCGATCCCTTCGGGGCGGCGGGCGATTTCACCACCGCGCCGGAAATCAGCCAGATGTTCGGCGAGCTGGCCGGCCTCTGCCTGGCGCGGGGCTGGCTCGACCAGAGCCGCGCCAGAGCCGTTCACCCTGGCCGAGATCGGCCCCGGACGCGGCACGCTGATGGCCGATATCCTGCGCGCCACGCGCGGCGTGCCCGGCTTTCACGCCGCGATGCGGCTGCATCTGGTCGAGGCCTCGGCCACGTTGCGCGCGCGCCAGCAGCGAGACCCTCGCGGGGCATGCCGTCCTCTGGCACGACAGCGTGGACGCGCTGCCGCGAGGATGCGCCGCTGTTCCTGATCGCCAATGAGTTCTTCGACGCGCTGCCGATCCGCCAGTTCACCCGCGATCCGCAGGGCTGGCGCGAATGCATGGTCACCCTCGGCCGCGATGGCGCGCTGGCCTTCGCCCTGGCCACCCCGGCGCCCCTCGCCCAACTCGCGCACCGGCTGGCGGATACCGCGCCCGGCGAGATCGTCGAGATCTGCCCCGCTGCCATCCCGGTGATGGCGGCGCTGGAGGCGCGCATCGCCCGCCAGGGCGGGGCGGCGCTGATCATCGATTACGGCGGCTGGCGCTCGCGCGGCGATACGCTGCAGGCGCTGCGCGCGCATCGCTCCGACCGACCCGCTGGCCTGGCCGGGCGACAGCCGACCTGACCGCGCATGTCGATTTCGAGGCGCTGGCGCGGGCCGCCCCGCGCCTTGGCCACAGCGCATTGACGCCGCAGGGCCTCTGGCTCGAGCGGCTCGGCATCACCGAACGCGCGCCGCCGGCTGGCCGCAGGGGCTGACCGGCACGGGCCTCGAGGCCCATATCGCCGCACATCGCCGCTTGACCCATCCCTCGGAAATGGGTTCGGTGTTCAAGTGCTATCGCCTTTCACCCGAAGGGCAGCACGCCGCCGCCGGGATTTGGCCCATGACATTGGAAATCCTTACCGCCGACCCGCTCGCGCCGCTGCGCCACGGCTTCTTCACGCGCAAGGGCGGGGCCTCGTCGGGGGTGTTTCAGGGGCTGAACTGCGGCACCGGATCCTCTGACCAATCCGACGCGGTCGCCATCAACCGGCAGCGCGCGGCGGCGGCGATGGGGGTGCCGCTGGCGCAGCTGGTCACGCGTCAATCAGGTGCATTCCGCCGATGTGGTGACGCTGGACGCCGCCCCCACCGAGCGGCTGCGCGCCGATGGCATGGTGACGCGGCAGCCGGGCCTGGCGCTTGGCATCCTGACCGCCGATTGCCAGCCCGTGCTCTTTGCCGACCGCACCGCAGGGGTGATCGGCGCGGCCCATGCCGGCTGGCGCGGCGCGCTGTCGGGCGTGCTCGAAGCCGTGCTCGACGCGATGGAGGGGCTGGGCGCGCAGCGCGCCGATACCGTCGCGGTGATCGGCCCGACGATCAGCCAGCAGGCCTATGAGGTCGGCCCCGAATTCCTCGACACCTTCCTGGCCGAGGACCCGGACTATTCCCGCTTCTTCGCGCAGGGCAAGGGCGACCATTATCAGTTCGACCTGCCCGCCTTCGGGCTGCACCGGCTGCGCAGCGCCGGCGTTGGCCATGCCGAATGGACCCGGCATTGCACCTATTCGATGCCGGACCGGTTCTATTCCTACCGCCGCTCGGTGCATCTGGCCGAGGCCGATTATGGCCGCCTGATCTCGATCATCCGGCTCTGACCGACCGCGATATTTTCTGCCCGGAAATATCCCCGCCGGAGGCAGGGCCGGAGCCGCAGGCGACTGAAAGACTTCACGCCGCAGGCGACTGAAAGGCGTGACGCCGCAGGCGTCTCATTCAGATCAGGCCCCCCCCCGATCAGCCCCGCCCAATCAGACCGCGCCATCCAATGTGGCGATCGCGCCATAAAGTTCTGGCCGCCGGTCGCGGAACAGGCCCCAGCTGCGGCGCAACGCGGCGATGGCGTCAAGATCGATGGTCGCGAGCAGCACCTCTTCCGCCGCGCGGCTGGCCTTGGCGAGCAGGGCGCCGGTCTGGTCGGCGATGAAGGAGGAGCCGTAGAAGGTGACCTCGACCCCTTCCGGCGCGACCTCCCGCCCGATCCGGTTCGAGGCGACCAGCGGCAGGATATTGGCCGCCGCATGGCCGCGCATCACCATTTCCCAGTGCGGCTGGCTGTCATAGCCCGGCGCGGGCGGTTCCGAGCCGATCGCGGTCGGGTAAAGCAGCACCTCGGCGCCCAGCAGCGCCATGGCGCGGGCGGCTTCCGGGAACCACTGGTCCCAGCAGATCCCGACGCCGATCCGTCCCATGTGCGGTATCCCAGACCCGGAACCCGGTATCGCCGGGCGAGAAATAGTATTTCTCCTCATAGCCCGGGCCCTGCGGGATATGGCTTTTGCGATAGCGGCCAAGGACGCGGCCATCGGCGTCGATCATGGCAACGCTGTTGAAATGCGCGGTCCCGGCCCGTTCGAAGAAGGAAACCGGCAGCACCACGCCAAGGTCGCGTGCCAGGGCGGCGAAGCGGGCGATCAGCGGGTGGCCCTCGAAAGGTTGCGCCAGGGCCAGATATTCGGCCCGCTCGGTGATGCAGAAATAGGGCGCGGCGAAGAGCTCCTGGATCAGCACGACCTGTGCGCCCTCGCCCGCCGCGCGGCGGATCAGCGCCTCGGCCCGGTCGGCATTGGCGGGCAGATCCCAGGAACAGGCGAATTGCGTTGCCGCCAGCGTCAGCTCACGCATCCTCGAAGCCTTCCAGAACGTTCACGGTGTTGATCCCCACCGCCTCGATCGCATAGCCACCTTCCATGCAGAACACCGTGGGCAGGCCGAGCCGCGCGATCCGCCGTCCGGCATCGGTGAAATCCGCGCTGTCGAGCTTGAAGAAGCTGATCGGGTCGTCCTTGTAGGCATCGACGCCGAGCGAGACCACCAGCAGCTCTGCGCCCCAGGTCGTGAGCCGCGCCAGCAGGTGGTCGAGCGCCTGTGACCAGAGGCCATAGCCGGTGCCGGGCGGCAGCGGGCAGTTTTCGTTGGCCCCCTCGCCCGCGCCAGTCCCAAGTTCATCGGCGAAGCCGAGGTAATAGGGAAAGGCATCCTCTGGCGCGCCGTGGATCGAGGCGTAGAAGACATCGTCGCGGGCATAGAAGATGTCCTGCGTGCCATTGCCGTGGTGAAAGTCGATGTCGAGGATCGCGACCCGGGCCGCGCCTGCATCGCGCGCCATCTGCGCCACCACGCCCGCGTTGTTCAGGAAGCAATAGCCGCCATACATATCCGCCGTCGCATGATGCCCCGGCGGACGGCAGAGCGCGAAGGCGGCTTTGTCCCCGCCCGAGACCGCCCGGAACGCCGCCTGCGCCGAGGCGGCAGAGGACAGCGCCGCGCGCCAGGTCCCCGCCGTGATCGCGGTTTCCTGGCCGAGGCAGTAATAGCCGACCTTGCCGTCGATGTTGCGCGGCACCCGGTCGGTATGCATGCGCCGCACCGGCACCGAGAAGGGGATCACCTCGCCGGCGTTGCCCGATGCTTTCCAGTCGCCCCAGCAGGTTTCGAGGAACTGAAGGTAGTCCGGGGCGCAGAGCGCCGTGATCGGCGCCATATCGACCGCGCCGGGGTCGGCGATCTCGCGCAGCCCGCGTTCGCGCAGCCGGTTGAGGATGTATTCCACCCGGCTTGGCCGCTCGTAGGGCGTGACGAACTGCCCGCCCGAAAGCTCTGCCTGCGGGAAATGCAGCCGATGTTCTTCGCTGTAAAAGACCTTCACGCGCAACCTCCTGATCCGTTGTGGTGAGAGTGCCGCGAAACGCGCGCCGCCGGAAGGCCCCCGGACGGGGCTTTCGCACCCGAGGGCCGCGCCCTCCCCTGCGGGAGCGAGGGCGCGGCCCGGGCCGCTTCGCGGCGGATCCCGGGCCAGGGGCGTTGCGCCCCGATCAGGGGCTACAGCGTCAGGATCGTGGCGCCCGTGGTCTTGCGCGCCTCCAGCGAGCGATGCGCCTCGGCGACCTGATCGAGCGGGAAGCGCTGGTCGATCACGATCTTCACCGCGCCAGAGCGGACCTTGTCGAACAGGGCGTTGGCGATCGCCTGGCAATCCTCATGCCGCGCGATATGGGTGAAGAGCGTCGGTCGGGTCAGCTTCAGCGAGCCCCTTGCGCCCAGCATGGCCAGATCGAAGGGCGGCACCGGGCCGCTGGCCGAGCCGAAGGAGATCATCATCCCGAGCGGGCGCAGACAGTTGAGCGAGCCCTCGAACGTGTCCTTGCCGACCGAATCCATCACCACATCGACACCCCGGCCATCGCTGATCTCGCGCACCCGGGCGGTGAAATCCTCGGTCCGGTAGTTGATCGCGTGTTCTGCGCCATGCGCCAGGGCCATCGCGCATTTCTCATCGCTGCCGGCGGTGGCGATCAGGTGGATGCCCTCGGCACGCGCCCATTGGCAGGCGATCAGGCCGACACCGCCGGCGGCGGCGTGAAACAGCACCCAGTCGCCGCGTTTCAGCGGAACGGTGCGCTGGAACAGGTAGACCACGGTCATCCCCTTCAGCATCATCGCGGCGCCTTCGTCGAAGGATATTTCATTGGGCAGCGGGCAGACCTGCGCGGCCGGCATCACGCGGGCATCGCAATAGGCGCCGGGCGGATTTGCGGCATAGGCGGCACGGTCGCCGACCTTGAGATGGGTGACACCCTCGCCCACCGCCTCGATCACGCCTGCGGCCTCCATCCCGAGGGCCAGAGGCAGCGGGTTCTTGTACAGCCCCGAGCGCTGGTAGACGTCGATGAAGTTCAGCCCGCAGGCCTTGTGCCGGATCCGCACCTGCCCCGCTGACGGCGCGCCAACCTCGCGCTTGACCAGCTTCATCTGCTCGGGCCCGCCGTAGGCCTCGATGATCACGGTTCTTTCTTCGGTCACGGTGCGCTCTCCCTCTGCGTCAGACAATCCCTCGCCCGCGATGGACCAAGCCATCCACGGGTCGTTCCCGGTGCAACCTAGGGCGATCGGGCGGCGGCTGCCAGTGACCCCTTGTCGATCACGGTCTCGGCCTGGCGGAACTCCCCTAGCGCGGGGCGATCAGCGGGCCGCCTGCGGTTTCCGCCACGCCCAGCAGGCGGGCGGCCTCGGCGCGCAGCTCGGCGGTCTGCGCCAGGGTCAGATCATGCGGTTCGAGCAGCGCATAGCCGAGGGTCACCGGATCGAGCGCCTCGGCGGCGAAAGAGCCGAGCCAGAGCGCATGGCGTTCCGTGCCATCGATCACCACCTGGCCCGAATCCCAGAGCCGCAGGGTATAGCGCGCGGCAGGCTCGCCCGGCATCGGGCGCACCAGCGTCACCAGCGGCGTGCGCCCGACATGGGTCAGCGGCCAAGGGGAATGACCGGCGAGCCCGCCCGAGGTCGGCAGGATCGCCCCCAGCAGCGCGTCGAGCTGATTGCTGCCGGTCCGCGTCCAGCCGGCCTGCAGGAAGGGCGCGATCAGCGCCGGGATCGGACGGTCGCTCTGGATCAGCATCGGCTCGCCATAATCGCCATCCAGTAGGATGCGCGCCGGGGCCAGTTTCTGCCAGCCGCCCGCCAGCCAGTCGGCCAGCGCGATCTGCTGCTCCGGGGTCGAGACGACATAGGTTTCCAGCGCCTTGTGATAGCCGCGCATCACATGCAGCGGCATCAACAGCACGACCGTCACCACCAGCAGCGCCGCGATGCCGCGCCGGGACACCTCGACCGCGCGGCCATGCAGAAGGAAGGCCGCGATCAGCACCAGCGCGGTGCCGAAGGTGACGCCCGCCAGCACGTCGCTCGGCCAATGTGCCAGCAGATAGATGCGCGAGACCGAGATCAGCGCGACCAGCACCACCACCGCCAGATAGACCGCCACCTGATAGCGCCGCCCGACCGCGCGGGCAACGAACAGGGCGAGCATGCCGTAGATCACCGTCGCATGGGCCGAATGGCCGCCCGGCAGGGGCAGGCCCTGCGTCTCGATATGCCCGGTCGGTGGCGCGCGGGTCAGCACCGCGGCCAGCAAGGGCTCGAACCCGGCGGCGGCAAGGATGGCGGCCAGCACCACCGCCGCCACGCCCCATTGCCGGCGCAGCAGGAACAGGCCGACCAGCAGCACCGCCAGCGGCACCAGCACCTGGGTGTCGCCCAGCATCGTGACGACGATCATCCAATGCGTCACCGTCTCATCGCGCAGCGACTGCGCCAATGTGCTGATCGCCTGATCGGAGCGCAGCAGGCCGGGCGCGAAGACAAGGCTCGCCAGCACGTAGAAGAAGCCGCGCAGGGCGAGCAGGGCCAGAACGCCCAATGCGAAGGAGACGAAGAGCCCGTCACGGTTCTCCAGCACCCGGACGGCACCCTGGGCCCAGCGGGCCGGGTTGCGCGCCAGCCGCTCGGCCGCGCCGCGCCGCCAGCGGTCGAGCCGGGGCAGCAGCACGAAATAGGCCAGCCGGGTGGCGTACCAGACCAGGATCAGGATCAGCGTGACCATGCCGATCAGGATCATCAGGCGGGGATCGGCGACATGCGCCACCCGGATGCCGCGACCAAGGGCGATGGCGGGCAGCAGGTGGACCGCGGCCCAGACGAAGGCCGAGGCGACGTTGATCACGGTGAAGCGCAGCACCGGCATGCCCGCCATCGCGGCGATCGCCGGCACCACCGCCTTGGCGCCCGGAATGAAGCGCACGATGAAGATCGACATGCCGCCGTAGCGGGCGAAGAAGGCCTCGCCCTGCGCCATCACCGAGGGGTATTTGCTGAACGGCCAGATCTGCCGGATCCGCTCGTTATACCTCCAGCCGATCCAGTAGGACACCGCATCGCCGAGCACCGCGCCGATCACCGTGGCGAGGAATATCGGCCAGAACGGCAGCTCGCCGACCCCGACCAGGGTGCCGGCGCCGACCAGCACCGTGGTCGAGGGCACGAAGAGACCGAGGATCAGCAGCGCCTCGCCAAAGGCCACGAGGAAGGACAACCCGATCGCAAGCGAGGGATGTGCCGACAGCATGTCGATCAGAGAGGTGAACAAGGCGGCCATGTCGCGGCAGAGCATTCCGGGAAATACCGCGCTTCCGCAAGGGCCCTGTCTGCGCCCCGTTGTGTTTACACTCCCATGTTAACCCATCCGATCGGCCAATCGGCTATTAATGCTGAGTTAATGCTCCCTTCGGCGGCGGAATCGCGCCGGTTGGAGCACCCCGTCACCCCGTCGGGTCGCCCGGCGGACCGGCAAGAGGCACTGATACGCATGACCACGTCCGACCTGTTGATTTTTCCGATCCTGTGCTGTGTACCCCTGATTGCGTTGGTCAGAATGCTCATTCAGATGCACGACATCGCCGATGACAAGATCCAGATAACCACCGAGACACCGGATCCGTCCCAGGCCAAGGGCGAGGCCGACGAATCACTGCGCGACGCCGACGATCTGACCGCGCTCTAGGCGGCGATTTTCGGCGATGCTGCGCCACCGACCCCGCGCTGAACGCCCGCAACAGCGCCGGATGCGGCCGATCGGCAACGATGCCGGGCGCCGGGGGCGCGAATCGAGGCCGACGGATGAGGCGGCGGGCGCGCCCTGCGGGCCAGCCGCAACCCGGCCCGGAGGGCGGGGGGCGCGGTTTCGGGCGATCCAGGCAGCCTCGGAGAGGCCCGGCGCGGGCCGGATCTGGCGGGCCGGAATCGCCTGCTTTTCCCTGTCGAACGCAAGCCAATACACGCGCCGCGCCCGCGCGGAAGCGCGCAGTATGCGCGGACTGCATAAATTCGTTTCACAACCGTTACAAAAGCTACACGAAACGAACGCAATGCTGTAACGTCGGCCCCCTAAGCGTGGCGCAGTTCACGCTGAAACGGATGGGAGGAATACACATGATCAAAAAGATTGTGCTCGCTGGCCTGCTACTTGGCACGTCGATGACCGCTGCAAATGCCCGCACCGAGATCACCTGGTGGCACGCCATGGGTGGCGAACTCGGCACCAAGCTCGAGCAGATCGTCGCTGACTACAATGCGAGCCAGGACCAGTACACCGTGGTGCCGACCTACAAGGGCAGCTACCCCGAGACGATGACCGCGGCGATCGCCGCCTTCCGCGCCAAGCAGCAGCCCGACATCGTTCAGGTGTTCGAGGTCGGCACCGGCACGATGATGGCCGCCAAGGGCGCTGTCTATCCGGTCTACAAGCTGATGAAAGACATGGGCGAACCCTTCGATCCGAAAGGCTTCCTGTCCGCCGTGGTGGGCTATTACACCGATACCGACGGCAACATGCTGTCGATGCCCTTCAACTCTTCCACGCCGATCGTCTATTACAACAAGGATGCCTTCAAGAAGGCCGGGCTCGACCCTGAAGTCGCGCCCAAGACCTGGGAAGACGTCGTCGCCGACAGCAAGAAGATCATGGACTCCGGTGCCGCCAAATGCGGCTTTACCAGCGGCTGGATCAGCTGGGTTCAGACCGAGAACTTCTCGGCCTGGCACAACCAGCCGATCGGCACCAATGAGAACGGCTTTGGCGCGATCGACAGCAAGCTCGAATTCGGCAAGGACAAGGCCCTCGTCAAGCACTGGGAAAACCTTGCCAAATGGCAGAAGTCCGGCGTCTTCGAATATGGCGGGCCGGTCGGGGGCAATGACGCGCCGCCGAAGTTCTACTCGGGTGAATGCGCGATCTACATGAACTCTTCGTCCAGCCGGGCGGGCGTCGTTGCCAACTCGAAGACCTTCGAGGTCGGCTATGGCATGATCCCCTATTACGCCGATGTGAAGGGCGCCCCGCAGAACACCATCATCGGTGGCGCGACGCTCTGGGTTCTCGAGGGCCATTCCAAGGAAGAATACAAGGGCGTGGCCAACTTCCTGACCTACCTCACCTCGGCCAAGGTGCAGGCCGACTGGCACCAGTTCTCGGGCTATCTGCCGATCACCCAGGCCGCCTATGATCTGGGCAAGACGCAGGGCTACTACACCAAGAACCCCGGCACTGACGTGGCGATCAAGGAGATCACCCTGAACCCGCCGACCGAAAACTCCAAGGGCCTGCGCTTTGGCAACTATGTGCAGGTGCGCGACGTGATCGACGAGGAATTCCAGAAGCTCCTCGCCGGGTCGGAAACCGCTCAGGAAGCGCTCGACAATGTCGACAAGCGCGGCAATGAGCTGATCGCCAAGTTCGCCGCAGCGAACAAGTAATCGGCCGCACGACCAAAGGGCCCGCGCATCCAGGCGCGGGCCCCGTCCCATTCCGAGGGCCGCGATGACGACCAAGCGCACGACGTTCCAGAGCAAGTTCCTGCCCTACGCCCTTCTGACCCCGCAACTGCTTGTCACGGCAGTGTTTTTCCTATGGCCCGCAGGTCAGGCGGTGGTCCAGTCGTTCCAGCGCGAGGATGCCTTCGGGCTGAACACCGTCTTCGTCGGGATGGAGAACTACATCGATCTGTTCCACAACCCGGACTACCTGAACTCGCTCAAGGTCACGATTGTCTTCTCGGTCGCGACCACGCTTCTGTCGCTGGTCACCGCGCTGATCCTTGCGCTGGCGGTGGATCGGATGATCCGCTCGGCCAATACCTATACCACGCTGCTGGTCTGGCCCTATGCCGTGGCGCCGGCGGTGTCGGGGATCATGTGGTGGTTCATGTTCAACCCCACTATCGGGCTTTTCCCCTACCTGCTGGCGATGCTCGGCTATCACTGGGACCATTCGCTGAAGGCAGGCGATGCGATGATCCTCGTGGTGATCGCCGCCAGCTGGAAACAGATCAGCTACAACTTCCTGTTTTTCGTGGCCGGCCTGCAATCGATCCCGCAATCGATGCGCGAGGCGGCAGCGATCGATGGCGCCGGGCCGGTCAAGCGCTTCTTCACCATCACCCTGCCGCTCCTGTCGCCAACGACCTTCTTCCTGATGGTGGTGAACGTGGTCTATGCGATGTTCGACACCTTTGCGGTGATCCATGCCACCACCCAGGGCGGGCCGGCGCAGGCGACCAACATCCTTGTCTACAAGGTCTATGACGACGGCTTCATCGGTCTGAACCTCGGCTCTTCCGCCGCGCAATCCGTGGTGCTGATGGTGATCGTCATCGCCCTGACCGTGATCCAGTTCCGCTGGATCGAACGCCGCGTCGAATATTGAAAGGACCGCAGAGATGGTCGAGAACCGCCGCTGGCTGAACATCCTGTCGCATATCGTGCTGCTGCTTGGCGTGGCGACGGTGGCCTTTCCGGTCTATATCGCCTTCATCGCCTCGACGCGGGCCCGGTTCGACTTCATGTCGGGCGTCATCCCGATGCTGCCGGGGCCGCATCTGATCGAGAATTACGCCACCATGCTCGGCACCGGGATCTCGACCTCGGGCGCGCCGCCGATGGAATTGATGATGTGGAACAGCCTGGTGATGGCGGTCTGCATCGCGGTCGGCAAGATCGCGATCTCGATCCTCTCGGCCTTCGCCATCGTCTATTTCAAGTTCCCCGGCCGGATGCTGGCGTTCTGGGCGATCTTCATCACGCTGATGCTGCCGGTCGAGGTGCGGATCCTGCCGACCTACAAGGTGGTGGCCGATCTCGGCATGCTCAACAGCTATGCCGGCCTCACCATCCCGCTGATCGCCTCGGCGACCGCCACCTTCCTGTTCCGCCAGGTCTTCCTGACCATCCCTGAGGAACTGATGGAGGCGGCGCGGATCGACGGCGCCGGGCCGATGAAATTCTTCCGCGACATCCTGATCCCGCTCAGCCGCACCAATATGGCCGCGCTTTTCGTGATCCTCTTCATCTACGGCTGGAACCAGTACCTCTGGCCGCTGCTGATCACCACCGACGCGAGCTATCAGACCGTGGTGACCGGCATCAAGCGGATGGCCGATGTGGCCGATGCGGAACCGCAATGGAATTTCATCATGGCAGCGGCGGTGCTGGCCATGCTGCCCCCGGTCGCGGTGGTGGTCTTCATGCAACGGCTCTTCGTGAAGGGCCTTATCGAGACGGAGAAGTGAATGGCCTCGATCACGCTTGAGAAAGTCGGCAAGACCTATGCCGGCGCGGTGACGGCGGTGCATTCCATCGACATCGCCATCAAGGATGGAGAGTTTCTGGTGCTGGTCGGGCCTTCGGGCTGCGGCAAGTCCACCCTGCTGCGCATGGTGGCGGGGCTGGAGACGATCACCTCGGGCGAAGTGCGGATCGGCGACCGGGTGGTCAATCAGGTCGAACCCGCCGACCGCGACATCGCGATGGTGTTCCAGAACTATGCGCTTTACCCGCATATGTCGGTGCGCCAGAACCTCGAATACGGGTTGAAGAACCGCAAGACGCCGAAGGCAGAGATCGACCGCCGGGTCGACAATGCCGCCAAGATACTGGAGATCGGCGCCTTTCTCGACCGCAAGCCGAAGGCCCTGTCCGGCGGTCAGCGGCAGCGCGTGGCGATGGGCCGCGCCATCGTGCGCGAACCCGCGGTGTTCCTCTTCGACGAGCCGCTGTCGAACCTCGACGCCAAGCTCCGGCTGCAGATGCGCGGCGAGATCAAGCAGTTGCAGGCGCGCCTGAAGACCACCTCGATCTATGTCACGCATGACCAGCTTGAGGCGATGACGCTGGCCGACCGCCTTGTCGTGCTGAACGGCGGCCGGATCGAGCAGATGGGCACCCCGCTCGAGGTCTACCGCCGCCCGGCCTCGACCTTTGTTGCGGCCTTCATCGGCTCGCCCGCGATGAACCTCTTGAACGCCGATTGCGATGGCGGCACCGCCAGTCTCGGCGAGGCACGCCTGCCCGTCGCGGCGCATCATTCCGGCCCGGTCACGCTTGGCATGCGCCCGGAAGACATGCGCCCGGTCGCCCCGGGCAGTGCGGGCGCCTTCACCATGCGGGTGTCCTATGTCGAGGAGCTTGGCGCCCAGCGTCTGGTCCACGGCACCGTCGCGGGCCAGCCGATCGTCTCGGTGCAACCCTCGGACATGGCGATCGGCGAGACCCTGACCCTGGCCGCCGACCCCGCCTCGATCCATGTCTTCGACGCCAAGACCGGAAAGCGCGTGGACTGAGGCGCAACAGAGGGCAGCGGCCGATAGCCCGCAACAGAGGGCGGCGCCCGGCCGGGGGCGGGTGCTGCAACGACTGAGCAGTGCGCTTTATGGCGTAAAGCCCCCCCGTTCAATCGTCGCGCTTGTGGTGACAAAGCACCCGACCGCTGGGCCGGTCGGGCGCTGCCCGGGGCAGCTTGCGCTGCCGTATCGGGCTGGGTTCTCCGCTCAGCCGTCGATAAACCGTAGGGCGGGGATCACGCCGCCACCGCCCCCGTCAAAACAAACTCCCCTGCCCCGCCGGCGGGTCGCCGGGCTTGCCCTTGCGCGGCGCCCGGCCACCCACCAGCAGCCGCCCATCTTGGAACTCGATCTCCAGCACCGCCGCCGCCTCGGCCCCGGCCTTCGAGGTGACGACATGATCATCGCCGCGCACCACGGCGAAGCCGCGCCGCAGCGTCTCGGCATAGCCCAGCGTCAGCCGGATCCGCTCCAGCGCGTCGAGGCGTTTGCGCCAGCCTGCGACCTGGGCCTGCCCGGACAGGGCGAGGCGATGCGACAGCCGGTCCAGCTCGCCGCGCTTGCGCCCGATATCCCGCGTGATCGCCTCGGGCTGCAGCCGCGCCGCCTGCCGCGCGAAGGCGCGGCGCTGCTCGCCGCTCGCCCGCGCCAGCCCGGGGCCAAGGCGCCCGCCCCGATCCCCCAACCGCTCGCGCAGCCGCGCCACCAGATCGACCAGCATCCGCACCCGGACATGCGCCGCCGCCTGGGTGAACCGCGCGCGCTTGCCCGCCGTCAGCTTGCCCAGCCCGTTGCCAAGACGCTCCGACCAGAGGTCCAGGCCCTGCCGCGCCTGTTCCACCAGCGTCTCGGGCCGGGGCAAGGCGCGGGCCAGATCGCGCAGCCGCTGGCCGCGTTGCGCCACACCCTGCGCCAGAGCCCGGCTCAGCCTTGCGCCCTGCCCGTCCAGTGTCGCCACCAGATCGAGCCGCACCGGCACCGCCATCTCGGCCGCCGCCGTCGGCGTCGGCGCCCGCCGGTCCGAGGCGAAGTCGATCAGCGTCGTATCCGTCTCATGCCCCACCGCAGAGATCAGCGGGATGCGAGAGGCCGCCGCCGCCCGCACCACGACCTCTTCGTTGAAACCCCAGAGATCCTCCATCGAGCCGCCGCCCCGGGCGACGATGATCAGATCGGGGCGCGGCACCGGCCCGCCCGGCGCGATGGCGTTGAACCCGGCAATCGCCGCCGCCACCTCGGGCGCGCATTTCTCGCCCTGCACGGCGACCGGCCAGATCAGCACATGCACCGGAAAGCGGTCGCGCAGCCGGTGCAGGATATCGCGGATCACCGCGCCAGAGGGCGAGGTGACCACCCCGATCACCCGCGGCAGATAGGGCAAGCGGCTTCTTGCGCCCGGCGTCGAACAGCCCCTCGGCGGCCAGCGCTGCGCGGCGCTTTTCCAGCATCAGCATCAGCGCGCCGGCCCCTGCGGGTTCGATCTGATCGACGATCAGCTGATATTTCGACTGGCCGGGAAAGGTGGTCAGCCGTCCGGTGGCGATCACCTCGATGCCCTCTTCCGGCCGGATCGCCAGCCGCGCCGCCTGCCCCTTCCAGCTGACCGCCGCGATCACCGCGCGGTCATCCTTCAGGTCGAAATAGATATGCCCCGAGGCAGGGCGCGACACCCGGCCGACTTCGCCGCGCACCCGGACAAGGCCGAATTCCCCCTCGATCACCCGCTTGACCGCGCCGGAGAGGTCCGAGACGGTGTATTCGGGTGCGTTTCCCGGGGCGGGCTCTTCAAACAGGTCGGACATGGGCACTCGCTTGTGATCCGTATCGCGCCACCTTAGAACGCGGGACGAGTGAGGGAAAGCGGGGCAAGGCGATGAACATTCTGGTGCTGGGCGGGGGCGGGCGGGAACATGCGCTGGCCTGGGCGATCAAGCAGAACCCGAAATGCGACCGCCTGATCGTGGCGCCGGGCAATGCCGGGACCGCGATGCTGGCGGAATGCGCCGATCTCGACGTGCTGGACGGCAGCGCGGTGGTGGGTTTTGCCGAGGAGAACGCCATCGACTTCGTGGTGATCGGGCCCGAGGCGCCGCTCGCTGCGGGCGTGGCCGATGCTTTGGCTGAGGCCGGCATCAGCGCCTTCGGCCCCTCGGCGGCGGCGGCGCGGCTCGAGGCCTCCAAGGCCTTCACCAAGGAGATCTGCGATGCCTGCGGCGCGCCGACCGCGGCCTGGGCGCGCTTCACCGACGAAGCCGCGGCGCGGGACTATATCCAGCGCAGGGGCGCGCCGATCGTGGTCAAGGCCGACGGGCTGGCCGCGGGCAAGGGCGTCGTCGTCGCGATGACCGAGGCCGAGGCGCTCGACGCCCTGGCCGACATGTTCGGCGGCGCGCTCGGCGCGGCGGGCGCCGAGGTGGTGATCGAGGAATTCATGACCGGCGAAGAGGCCAGCTTCTTCGTCCTTTGCGATGGCGACAGCGTGCTGCCGATCGGCACCGCGCAGGATCACAAGCGGGTCGGCGATGGCGACACCGGCCCGAACACCGGCGGCATGGGCGCCTATTCGCCCGCCCCGGTGCTGACCGAGGCCATCGTGGCCCAGGTGCTGGCCGAGATCGTGCGCCCCACCGTGGCCGAGATGGCGCGCCGCGGCACGCCGTTCCGCGGCGTGCTCTATGTCGGGCTGATGATCGAGGCGGACCGGGCCCGGCTGGTCGAATACAACGTCCGCTTCGGCGACCCGGAATGTCAGGTGCTGATGATGCGGCTCGGCGCGCAGGCGCTCGACCTGCTGCTGGCCTGCGCCGAGGGGCGGCTGGCCGATGTCCGGGTGAGCTGGGCCGAGGATCACGCACTGAGCGTGGTGATGGCGGCGCAGGGCTACCCCGGCCCCTATCGCAAGGGCAGCGCGATCAAGGGCCTCGATCTGCTGCCCGAGGACAGCTTCAACATGGTCTTCCACGCCGGCACCGCCGAGCGTGACGGCCAGATCACCGCCAATGGCGGGCGCGTGCTGAACATCACCGCGCGCGGCGCCAGCCTGCGCGAGGCGCGCGAGCGCGCCTATGCGATGGTCGAGGGGATCGACTGGCCCGAGGGCTTCTGCCGCCGCGACATCGGCTGGCGCGCGCTTTAGGGCGGGCCGGGCCGGGGGGCTGTCTGCCCCCCATGCGCCTGCGGCGCCCCCCCGAGGATATTTCTGAACGGAAGAATTATCGGACGGCAGGCTGAACTCCGGCCCGGCGCGCGCGCCAGGTGTCCCGTTCCAGACAGAATCGCAGCCGCGGCGACCGGGCGCCGGCCAATGCCATCTCTGACGGGCCCATGTTCACCGCGCCCAGCTTGCTCGTCGCCGTCTGGGAACGGAGGTTGTCTCGCGCGATATGGAACCAGACGCGGGCAGGTTGCGCGAAGGCATGGTCGAGCATCAGCGATTTGACCGCGAAATTCGCAGGCCCGCCCCAGCACTGCCTGATCAGAAAGGTGAAGCCGATGGCGATATCGTCCGGCGCTTCCTCGTCGATGTAGAAACGCGACATGCCCAGCACCCGGCCGCCCTTGCGGGCCGCAATCAGAAGGCCGCCGCCGCCGGCGAGGATGGTATCAAAATAGGGCCCGAAGACCTCGGGCCGCCAGCGGTCGGTCGCCGGATGGCCGGCCCAGATGAGCGGGTCCGCCGCTGCTGCGCCCAGTGCCGCATCCGTCGGCGATAGCGAGCGGGCGCAGATGATAGGTTTCATCGAGCAGGACCGGGGCGAGGTCATTTTCTGCCCGCAAATATCCTCGGGGAGCGCGAGGGGCAGACAGCCCCTCGCTGGCGGGCGGTTCGGGCTAGTGCTGCAGGCACGCCTGCCCCGGCTGGCGCCGAGCGCGCCTGCCCCGGCCCGATCCTTGCGGATCGGGCGTTCGGCGCTCAGATCGCTCCACTGGAGCGATCTGCCCCGGCTGGCGCCGGGTCGCGCCTCACCCCATGCGCTCAGAGGCGTAGCTGCCGGGGCTGGCGGGGAAGACCACCGTCTTGTTGCCGTTCTGGAAGACGCGATGATGGATATGGGCGTGGATCGCGCGCGACAGCACGGCGGCTTCCACGTCGCGGCCGAGGCTGACGTAATCCTCGGCGCTTTGGGCATGGGTGATGCGCACCGTGTCCTGTTCGATGATCGGGCCCTCGTCGAGGTCGGCGGTGACGTAATGTGCCGTGGCCCCGATCAGTTTCACGCCGCGCGTAAAGGCCTGTTTATAGGGGTTGGCGCCCTTGAAGCTTGGCAGGAAGGAATGGTGGATGTTGATGATCCGCCCCGACATCTTCTTGCAGAGCGCGTCCGAGAGCACCTGCATGTAGCGCGCCAGCACGATCAGCTCGGCGCCGGTTTCCTCGACCAGCGCCAGCAGGCGGGCCTCGGCCTCGGCCTTGTTCTCTTTCGTCACCTTGATCAGGTGGAACGGCAGGTCATGGTTCACCACGACCTTCTGATAGGTCAGGTGGTTCGAGACCACCGCCACGATATCGATCGGCAGCGCGCCGATGCGCCAGCGGTAGAGCAGGTCGTTCAGGCAATGGCCGAAGTTCGACACCATCAGCACGACCTTCATGCGCGTTTCCGCCGCGGTGATCGCCCAGACCATGTCGAAGGGCGCCGCCACCGGGGCAAAGTCGCGCAGGAGCGCGTCGAGCGTCGCGCCGGTCTCGCTCACGAAGGTGGTGCGGGTGAAGAAGCGGCCGGTTTCCTGATCGTCGAACTGGGCGGAATCGATGATGTTGCAGCCCTTGTCGGCCAGAAACCCCGAGATCGCGGCAACGATCCCGCGGCGCGAGGGGCAGGTCACGGTCATCACATAGGCGGTCATGGGTCATCCTCTTGCAGTCGGTCGGGCACAGGCTTGGTCAGCGCCCTCGGGCCCCGGCCGGTCCGCGCCATCCTTCACCCGGCCCGCAGCGCCGCGCCAATCCCGAAACGACAGCGCGCGCGCAAAAGGCGACGCCGCGCCGTTCCGCTGACGCGCCGGGGTTTCCGATCCGCTCAGCGGGGATGCCTAGATCTGCTTTTCCGGCATGAAGACCTTCAGCCCGTCGAGCGCGTCCGAGACCTTCAGCTGGCAGGTCAGGCGCGAGCGCACCGGATCGGGCGACCAGGCGAAATCCAGCATGTCCTCTTCCATCGCGTCCTTCCTGGGCAGTTTATCCACCCAGGACGGATCGACATAGACATGGCAGGTCGAGCAGGCGCAGGCACCGCCGCAATCGGCCTCGATCCCCGGAATGCCGTTGTCGCGGGCGCCTTCCATGACGGTCAGCCCGTTATGCACGTCCACGACATGTTCCTTGCCGCCAAATTCCACATAGGTGATCTTCGCCATCGTCCGTCCTCGGATGCCATGTCCTGCGCGTTCTGTAGCCCAGCTTCGGTCCGGCTTCCACCCCCTGCCACGCGGGCGCCTTTGGCGGCCTGCGCCTCCGGCGGGAGTAGTTTTGCCAGGAAGAATGCCGGGCCCGAGGTTTATGGGTGCCATCCCGGGCGCGTTTGCCGCATCCTGTCGCGAGGCAAGCAGGAGGAGGGGCGGATGGCTTTGCGGGTGATCGGCACGGGGTTCGGGCGGACCGGGACGGATTCGATGCGCGAAGCGCTGAACATGCTGGGCTTCGGCCCCTGTCACCACATGTACGAGGTGATCGGCCAGCCCGAGCAGAAGGCGCGCTGGCGGGCGATGGTGGCGGGTGGGCCGCGCGACTGGGACAGCCTGTTCGAGGGCTACGCCTCCTGCGTCGACTGGCCCTCGGCCGCCTATTGGCGCGAGTTGATCGGGGTCTATCCCGAGGCGAAGGTGATCCTGACCTGGCGCAGCGCCGAAAGCTGGTGGGAGAGCTTTTCGAAGACGATCCTGAAGGGCATCGGTTCCGGCGACGATCCGGCCTCGGTCGGCAGGGTGCTGATCGCGGGGCAGGTGTTCGGCGGCCGGATGGCGGATCGGGACCATGCGCTTGCGCTCTATCGTGCCAATGTCGAGGCGGTGCTGGCCGAGGTGCCGCCGGGGCGGCTGCTGGTGCACCGGCTGGGCGACGGCTGGGCCCCGCTTTGCGCGCATCTGGGCGTGCCGGTGCCGGACGCGCCCTATCCGCATGGCAATACGGCCGAGGCCTTCAACGCCCGGCTGAGCCATGACGGGCGCAGTTGAGACTTGCCTTCCCCGGCAGATGTTCTATATTTGTTCTCATGCAACCGCCACCCGATAACTGGCCCCGGCCGCCGAGCTGCGTCCCCAATGTCCGGCTGGACGAGCCGCCGAACGGCGCGCGCGTCACCGTGGCGGGTCTCGTGCTGGTGCGCCAGCGGCCCGGCACCGCCAAGGGTGTGATCTTCGTCACGCTCGAGGATGAGACCGGCGTGGTCAATGTGGTGATCTGGGCCAAGGTGTTTGAACGGTTCCGCCGCGCGGTGATCGCCGGGCGGCTGTTGCGCGTCACCGGCCGCATCCAGCGCGATCAGGGTGTGCTGCATGTCGTGGCCGAGCAGATCGAGGATATCTCGGAGATGCTCGACATGCTGCTGCAGCCCGGCTTTCGCCCCGAGATCGCGCGCGCCGGCGACCAGCCCTGAGGCCGCACCCGCCGGCCGCCGCCCCTATCGCGGCCCGGTGGAACCCGCTATCGTGCCGCGACAGGGCAGCCAGACCAAAGAGCAGCATGATCCGACCCAGCCTTCCCCTCGCGCTGACGGCGCTTCTTCTGACCGCCTGCACACACCCTGCCGACCCGCTGCTGCGCCCTGACGCGCTTGGCAGTCAGACCCTTTCGGGCGAGCTGGTGCACCGAACCGCCGATACTCCGCCCGCCTCCAACCCCGGGGTCTGCTGGGCCGATGCCGTGACGCCCGCGGTCTATGAGACCGAAACCGAGCATGAGCGGGTCAAGCCCGCCAGCCCGGGCGCGGCCCCGGTCTATCAGACCATCACCCGGCAGCGCATCGTCAAGGACCGCGAGCAGGTCTGGTTCCGCGCCCCCTGCCCCGCCGAGATGACGCCCGAGTTCATCGGCACGCTGCAGCGCGCGCTGCTGGCGCGGGGCTATTACCACGGCCCGCTGAGCGGCGAGATGGACCCGCCCACCCGCGCCGCGCTGCGCCATTTTCAAAGCCCGCTCGGCCTCGACAGCGAGATCCTGTCACTTGGCGCGGCGCGGATGCTGGGGCTGGTCAGCTACGACCTCGGCCAGCCGCCCCCGCGCCCCGCCCCGCCCGAGGTGACCGGGCCGCAACCCGCGCCAGACCCCGCCGCGCCGGCCGGGACGCTGCCCAAACCGGCGCTGCTGGAGCAGGACCCCTGAGGCTGGCCTGCGACATCGGCGCCGATCACGCAAATGTGCAACCACAGCTTCATCCGGCTGACACATGCCTTTGCGATGGCCCCTGCAAGGTCCGGGCACCGCATCCCTTGCGGCGCACCGGGCCCGGGACCGACAACAAGGAGATGACGCGATGACCCGTTCCAACCGCAGGCTTTCCCTCGCCGCCTGCAGCGCCCTGGCGCTGCTGGGCCCCGGCGCCCATGCCGACACGCTCAACACCGCGACGCCGATCAAGCATCTGGTGGTGATCTTTCAGGAAAACGTCTCGTTCGACCATTATTTCGCGACCTACCCCAAGGCCGCCAACCCGGCGGGCGAGCCCGCCTTTACCGCCGCCGCCGACACCCCGACCGGGATCGATACGCTGGCGCAGGCAGGCCTGCTCGACGCCAACCCGAACCAGTCGAATGACAAGAACGGCACCAATGCCACGCTGCCGTTCCGGCTCGACCGGACCCAGGCCGCGACCGCCGACCAGAACCACGGCTATACCGCCGAGCAGGCCGCCTATGACGGTGACAAGATGGACCTGTTCCCGGCCAATACCGGCAAGGGCAGCAAGGGCGAGGCCGGCAGCTTTGGCACCAAGGGTCAGGTGATGGGCTATTACGACGGCAATACCGTCACCGCACTCTGGTCCTATGCCCAGCATTACGCGATGAGCGATGCGAATTTCTCGACCACCTTCGGCCCCTCGACGCCGGGCGCGATCAACCTGATCTCGGGCCAGACCAACGGCATGGCGCTGCCGCCCGGCTATGCGCTCGAGAAGGACGGCACCTATGATGGTGGCCGCGTCGTGCCGGATGGCAATGGCAACTGGACGATGATCTCGGACCTCGACCCGACCGGCGATGTCTGTTCCAACCCGAAATACCCGACCGGGCTGATGATCGGGCGCAATATCGGCGATCTGCTGAACGCGCGCGGCGTGACCTGGGGCTTTTTCGAGGGCGGGTTTGACCTGACCGCGACCAATGCCGATGGCTCGACCGGCTGCGCCCGCGCCACGACCTCCAATGTGACCAAAGGCAAGGTGGGCGATTACATCCCGCATCACCAGCCGTTCCAGTACTACCCTTCGACCGCGAACCCGACGCACAAGCGGCCAAGCTCGGTCGCCGCGATCGGCACTTCCGACGATGGCGGCGCGAACCACCAATATGACATGACCGACTTCTACGCCGCGCTGAAGGCCGGCAACATGCCGGCGGTCAGCTTCCTGAAGGCACCCGCCTATCAGGATGGCCATGCCGGCTATTCCGACCCGATCGACGAGCAGACCTTCGTGACCGAGGCGATCAATGCGCTGCAACAATCGCCGGACTGGGCGAGCACCGCGGTCATCATCGCCTATGACGATTCGGATGGCTGGTATGACCATGCCCATGCGGTGGTGAACCCCTCGGCGATCCCGGTGAAGGGCTATGACGTGCTGAACGGCGACAGCTGCGGCACCGGCACGCCGCTGCCCGGCGTCTTCGGCCAGCCGGTGCAGGGCCGCTGCGGCTATGGCACGCGGATGCCGTTCCTGGTGGTCTCGCCCTATGCCAAGGCGAATTACGTCGACCATACCACCACCGACCAAAGCTCGGTCACGCGCTTCATCGAGGATAACTGGCTCGGCGGTCAGCGCATCGGCCAGGGCTCTTTCGATGCGCAGGCGGGCAGCCTTGGCGGCATGTTCGACTGGGCGCAGCCGCGGGCGGACAAGCTGATGCTTGATCCGGCCACCGGCCTGCCTGCGGCGATGTAAGGCAGATGGCGGCGCCCCGGTTCCTTGTCCCTCTTCTTCCGGCAGTCTTGCTGGGCGGCCTCGCGCTGGTTGGCGCGCGGGCGGGGACCGTTGCCGGGGCGCCTGCCACATCCGCCCCTGCCCCGCTCAGCGCGGTGGCAGAGCTCGGGCGGCAGATGTTTTCCGATCCGCGCCTCTCGGGCTCCGGCGTGATGTCCTGCGCCAGCTGCCATGATCCGGCGAACCATTTCGCGCCCTCCAACGGCCTTGTCGTGCAGATCGGCGGACCGGGGATGGATCAGCCGGGGTTCCGGACCACGCCGACGCTGACCTATAAATCCACCACCCCGCCCTTCACCATCGGCGCCGAGGACCCGTCAAGCGAGGCGGGCGAGGCCGCGCCGATCCAGCTGGCCCAGACCAGCGACCAGATCGGCAACGATGGCGTGAATGCCTTCGCCCGGTTGGCGGCGACGCAGACAAGGGTGGCGAACCTGGCCCCCGGCGCGCCGAAATCCGGCGATACCTCTGCCGCCCCGGTGGCGCGTGGCGGGCTGTTCTGGGATGGCCGCGCCGATACGCTGGAAGAGCAGGCGATGGGCCCGCTGCTGTCGCCCTTCGAGATGGCCAATACGCGGCACAGCCTCTACCAGACGATCCGCACCGCCTATGGCGACCAGCTTGGCCGCCTGTTCGGCGCGCAGATCCTGAGCGATGAAAAGCAGACGCTGGACGAGGCCGCCTTTGCCCTTGGCCGCTTTCAGGTGGAAGACCCGGCCTTCCACAGTTTCGACAGCAAATATGACGCCTACCTCGCGGGCCATGCCACCCTCTCGCCCGCCGAGGCGCGTGGGCTGAAACTGTTCGACGACCCGAAGAAGGGCAATTGCGCCGCCTGCCACCTCGACCAGCCCGGCAAGGACGGCGCGCCGCCGCTCTTCACCGATTTCGAGTTCGAGGCGCTCGGGCTGCCGCGCAACCCGGCAATCCCGGCCAATGCCGATCCGCATTATTACGACCTCGGCCTCTGCGGACCGCTGCGCAGCGACCAATATGCCCGCGCGGCGCCGAACTGCGGCCTGTTCAAGACGCCCGACCCTGCGCAATGTCGCGACCCGCGCGGTGTTCTTCCACAATGGCGTCTTCAGCAAGCTGACCGAGGCGATCCGCTTCTATGTCCTGCGCGATACCCAGCCGGAACGGGTCTATCCGGAGGGACCCGACGGACGCCTGGCGCAGTTCAATGACCTGCCGCAGCGCGACTGGCCCAATATCGACCGGCTCGACGCGCCGCTCGACCGCCATGCCGGCGAGGCCCCGGCCCTGACCGATGCCGAGATCGCCGATATTGCCGCCTTCCTCGGCACCTTGACGGATGGCTACCACCCCTGACCTCCGTGCTTTGACCTCTGAGCGCAATCGGGTAATCTCGGCCCGGGGGATCCAGGGAGCGGCAGCGCCATGAGCCTTGAGGGCAGACATGCCATCGTGACCGGCGGCGGCACCGGCATCGGTCTGGCCATCGCGCAGGCGCTGGCCCGCGCCGGGGCCAAGGTCACCATCACCGGGCGGCGCGCCAATGTGCTGCAATCGGCGGCGGGCGACATTCACGGAATGAACCCGGTGATGATGGATGTCACGGTCGAGGCCTCGATCACCAACGCGATCCAGCAGGCGACGCGCAAACATGGGCCGATCACCATCTGCGTCGCCAATGCCGGCATCGCCGAGGGCCGCGCCCTGCACAAGACCGAGCTCAGCTTCTGGCGCCGGATCATGGCGACCAACCTCGACGGCGCCTTCCTCACGATCCGCGACTGCCTGCCGGGGATGCGCAGCGAAGGCTGGGGCCGGGTCATCGCGGTCTCGTCGATCGCGGGCCTGCGCGGGCTGAAGGGGGCACCGGCCTATACCGCGTCCAAGCATGGCGTGATCGGCCTGATCCGCGCGCTGAGCGAGGATTACATCGGCACCGGCATCACCTTCAACGCGCTCTGCCCCGGCTATGTCGACACCGAGATCGTGTTGCGCAACACCCAGTCCATCGCCGAGCGCGCCGGCATCAGCGAAGACGAGGCGCGCGCGCTGATGGTCAGCGCCAACCGCCACAACCGCCTGATCGCACCGGAAGAGGTCGCCGCCGCCGCCCTCTGGCTCTGCGCGCCGGGCTCGGAGAGCGTCAACGGTCAGGCCATCGAGATCGCCGGCGGCCAGGCCTGATCGCCGCCTGTGGCGCGCGTGGTTTCGCCAGGAAGACGGTGCAAGGCCGGCCCAAACCCGATTTTCTGCCCGAAAATATCCCCGCCGGAGGCATCCGACCCGGCCAGAGGCGCTCCGCATCGACGCCGCCCGCGCGCTTGACAAGGTCGCCCCCGGCAGGGCCTCTTGCGGCAGAGCAGGAGGGGCCCAGACCATGACCGATTTCGCCGCGACCAAAGCGATGTTTCATCTGCCAGAGGGGGTGATCTACCTTGACGGCAACTCGCTCGGCCCGATGCCGCGGGCGGCGGCGGCACGGGTCGGGCGCACGATCACCGACGAATGGGGCGAGATGCTGATCACCGGCTGGAACCGTGCCGGCTGGATGGAGCAGCCGAGCCGGATCGGCGACCGGATCGCCCGGCTGATCGGGGCCGAGCCGGGCTGCGTGGTGATGGGCGATACCCTGTCGATCAAGGTCTATCAGGCGCTGGCCTCGGCTCTGGAGATGAACCCGCACCGCCGGGTGATCCTGTCGGACAGCGGCAACTTCCCCTCGGATCTCTACATGGCCGAGGGGCTGGTGCGCACGCTCGGCGAGGGCTACGAGCTGAAGACCGTGGCGCCCGAGGATGTCGCGGGCGCGATCGATGAAAGCGTCGCGGTGACGATGATCACCGAGGTCGATTATCGCACCGGGCGCAAGCATGACATGGCGGCGCTGACCGCGTTGGCGCATGACCGGGGCGCGCTGACGATCTGGGATCTGGCGCATTCGGCCGGGGCCCTGCCGGTCGATCTGGCCGGCGCGCGGGCGGATTTCGCGGTCGGCTGCACCTATAAATACCTCAACTCCGGCCCCGGCGGCCCGGCCTTCATCTATGTCGCCCCGCGCCATGCCGAGGTCGCGCGCCCGGCGCTGTCGGGCTGGCTCGGACATGCGGCGCCCTTTGCCTTCGACCTCGATTACCGCCCCGGCGCGGGGATCGAGCGGATGCGGGTCGGCACGCCGCCGATCCTGCAACTGGCGGCGCTCGAGGCCGCGATGGACATCTGGGACATGGCAGAGATGGCGGATGTGCGGGCAAGATCCATCGCGTTGATCGACCTGTTCATCGCGCTGGTCGAAGCCTCCTGCCCCGGCCTGACGCTCGCCTCGCCGCGTGACGGCACGCAGCGCGGCAGTCAGGTCAGCTTTCGCCACCCCGAGGGCTACGCCATCATGCAGGCGCTGATCGCGCGCGGGCTGATCGGCGATTTCCGCGCCCCCGACATCCTGCGCTTTGGTGTGACGCCGCTCTATATCGGCGAGGCCGAGATCAGGGCCGCCGCCGCGATCCTGTCCGAGGTGATGGGCACATCGCTTTGGGACCGCCCGGAATACAAGGTGCGGGCGCGGGTGACCTGACCGCTCAGGCGCTCAGCGCCACCGGCTGCACCGGCGGGCGCACCGAACCACGCGCCAGCGCATAGTCGAGCACCGCCGCGCCGAAGGCGGTGAAGAGCGGGCGCGAGACCGGATCATCGGCCGCGTTCCACTCTGGGTGCCATTGCACCGAAAGCGTGAAGCCCGGCGCGTCTCGGACATAGATCGCCTCGGGCGTGCCATCCGGGGCGGTGCCGTCGATCACGATGCGGGGTCCGGCGCATTTGATGCCCTGGCCATGCAGCGAATTGGTCATCACCTCGGGCGCGCCCATCAGGCGGGCAAAGACCCCGCCCGGGGTCAGGCTGACGCTATGGCGCAGCGCGAATTTTTCCTCGATCGTGCCGTCGGGCGGCATCCGGTGGTTCATCCGGCCCGGCAGTTCCCGGATCTCCGGGTAAAGCGTGCCGCCCATCGCCACGTTCACTTCCTGAAACCCGCGGCAGACGCCGAGGAAGGGCTGGCCGCGGTCGACACAGGCGCGGATCAGCGGCAGGGTCACCGCATCGCGGCCGCGGTCGAAGGTGCCATGCGCCTCGGTCTCGTCCTCGCCATATTCGGAGGGGTGCACATTGGCGCGCCCGCCGGTCAGCAGGAAACCATCGCAGCGGTCGAGCAGATCCTCGACCGTGACGAGGCCGGGGTCGGTCGGGATCAGAAGCGGCAGGCAGCCCGAGACCTCGGCGATGGCCCGACTGTTCATGACCCCACCGGCATGAACCCGGTAGGTCTCATTCAGCGTGGCGTGGTTCCCGATGATGCCGACGACAGGGCGTGCCATATGCAGTTTCCTCAGTACCTATGGTCAAAACATAGGCAGGCTTGCCGCAGAGGTCGAGGGGGCAGATTCGCACATCTGGTGTTCATCGACAGTGTTGCCACATATTTGGGCGCATCGGCCCGCTGTTACGGCGTAGCTAGGACCGGGATCGGGCCTTCCGCCTCAGCCCTCGGCCAGCAGCTTTGCCGCCTCGATCCCCGCCACCGCCGCCAGCGCATCATTGTCCGAGGTATCGCCCGAGACACCGACCGCGCCCAGCACCGCGCCCTTGGCGTTGCGCACCAGCACGCCGCCGCGCACCGGCACGAAGCGGCCGTCGAACAACCCGTTCATCGCATCGGTGAAGGTCGGCTGCGTCTCGGCGCGTTTCTGGATCGCGTCGCCGCCGAGGCCGAGCATCAGGCAGCCATAGGCCTTGCCGCGCGCCACGTCGAAGCGCCCCGGGCTGGCGCCGTCCGAGCGCTCGAAGGCCAGCACATGGCCGCCGCCATCGAGCACGACGACCGAGAGCGGCTTCATCGCCCCCTCTGCCCCGCGCGCCAAGGCGCCCTTGATGATTGCCCGTGCCTGCCGGATCGTGATCGTCATCGGTAAATCCCCCTAGCCCTGCCGGGCCTTCAATTCCTGCCGCCGCCGGTGCAGCACCGGCTCGGTATAGCCTGCCGGCTGCACCCGGCCCTCGAACACCAGATCGCAGGCCGCCCGGAAGGCGACGCCGTCAAAGCCGGGCGCCATCGGCAGATAGGCCGGATCGCCCGCGTTCTGTCCGTCGACCACGGCGGCCATCTTGCGCATCGCCGCCATCACCATTTCGCGGCTGACCACCTCATGATGAAGCCAGTTCGCCAGCGCCTGGACTGGAGATGCGGCAGGTCGCGCGGTCTTCCATCAGGCCCACGTCATGGATATCGGGCACCTTGGAGCAGCCCACCCCCTGATCGACCCAGCGCACGACATAGCCGAGGATCCCCTGCGCATTGTTCTCGACCTCGGCCTGCAGTTCCGCCTCGTTCCAGTTCGCGCCCTGCGCGAGTGGGATGGTCAGCAGATCATCGAGCCGCGCCGGGCGGGCCATCTTGGCAATCTCCCGCTGCCGGGCGAAGACGTCGACCTGATGGTAATGCGTGGCGTGCAGCGTGGCGGCGGTGGGCGACGGCACCCAGGCGCAGTTCGCGCCCGGCCATCGGGTGGCCGACCTTGGCCTTCAGCATATCGGCCATCAGATCGGGCATCGCCCACATCCCCTTGCCGATCTGCGCCCGCCCCGACAGCCCGCAGGCAAGCCCGATATCGACGTTGCGATCCTCATAGGCCGAGATCCAGGCCGAGGCTTTCATCTCGCCCTTGCGCACCATCGGCCCGGCTTCCATCGAGGTGTGGATCTCATCCCCGGTCCGGTCGAGGAAGCCGGTGTTGATGAAGGCGACCCGCGCTTTCGCGGCGCGGATGCATTCCTTCAGGTTCGCGCTGGTGCGGCGTTCCTCATCCATGATGCCGAGCTTCACGGTATTGGCGGGCAGGCCGAGCGCGGCTTCAACCCGGGTGAAGATCTCGTCCGCAAAGGCCACTTCGGCGGGCCCGTGCATCTTCGGCTTCACCACATAGACCGATCCGGTGACCGAGTTGCGGATGCCCTCGGTCTTCTTCAGGTCATGCATCGCGATCAGCACCGTCACCATCGCATCCATGATCCCCTCGGGCACCTCATGGCCTTCGGCATCGAGGATCGCGGGGTTGGTCATCAGATGGCCCACATTGCGCACCAGCATCAGCGCGCGGCCCTTGAGCCAGAGCACGCCGCCATCCGGCGCGGTGAAGGCGAGGTCGGGGTTCAGCCGCCGGGTGATGCGCTTGCCACCCTTTTCCATGTCTTCCGCCAGATCGCCTTTCATCAGGCCGAGCCAGTTGGCATAGGCGCCGACCTTGTCTTCGGCATCGACGCAGGCCACCGAATCCTCGCAATCCATGATCGTGGACATCGCCGATTCCAGCCGGATGTCAGAGACATGCGCGCGGTCCGCGGCGCCGATCGGGCTTTTGGCGCTGACATCGATGATGATGTGCAGCCCGTTATGCGCGAAGACCACGGATGTCGGCGCGCCCGCATCCCCCGCATAGCCCACGAATTGTGCAGGGTCCTTCAGCGCCGGGTCGAGCACCCCGCCTTCGACCTTGTAGCCGGTCGCATCGGCATGCGATCCGGCGGCGAGCGGCACGGCCTGATCCAGAAAGGCGCGGCCCCAGGTGATCACGCGGGCGCCGCGCGCCGGGTCATAGCCCTTGCCCGAAGGCAGATCGCCGAGCGCGTCGGTGCCGTAAAGTCCATCGTAAAGCGAGCCCCAGCGCGCATTCGCGGCATTCAGCGCATAGCGCGCATTGGTCACCGGCACGACCAGCTGCGGGCCCGGGACGGTGGCGATCTCCGGGTCGACGGCGCTGGTTTCAATCGTGAAATCCGGGCCGATGGGGACCAGATAGCCGATCTCGGTCAGGAAGGCGCGATAGGCGGCCGGGTCCGGCAGCGCGCCGCGATGTGCGCGGTGCCAGTCGTCGATCTTCGCCTGCATCGCATCGCGCACCGCCAGCAGGGCCCGGTTCTTCGGCGCGAGGTCGCGGATCAGCCCGGCAAAGCCCGACCAGAACGCATCCCGCGCCACCCCGGTGCCCGGCAAAGCCTGCGAATCGATGAATTCCGCCAGCACCCGGTCCACCCGAAGGCCTTGAATTTCCAAGCGTTCCGCCATGCCCCGGCATCCTTTTCGCGCAAAACCCGACAGGCACATACCTATGCCTGCGCAAAGGGTTACGGAATAAGTTTCCGATAGGCAACAAAGGCGGTAAAGAAAAATGACCAATTTCGGCGCTGAACTGCACATTCGCGCCAGATCTTCCGCCTTTTGGAAGATCGTCGGTCGATCAGACCGGTAACCATGCCCGGCCCGGCGCGGCCCAAGCCACCGTCGCGGCAGGGGCAGGCACGCCGCCCCCGAACCGCGCCGCAAGGCCCCTCAGGGGTTGGCCTTGGGCGCGGCTGGCTGGGCCGGGATCGTCGTGCCGATCAGATCGTTGACCTTTGGCCCGGTATCCTTCGGCGGCGTCCCGTTCAGCGAAACGAACGACAGATAGCCGACGAACAGAACCGCGACGGCGGCCAGCACGATCGCCATTCCGACCAGTGGCCCCCGATGCCGCCGCTTCTGCTTTTCGATATCGGTGTGAGGTGCGCTCATGACATATCCCTTCATGCTGCGCGGCGCAGGTTGTGGCGCGCCACTCAGCGCATTAACGTCGCCCGCGCCAGAGATGTTCCAAGACCAAGGATGCCAGATGCGTGACGCCAGCCCCCAGACCGTCCTCCTGTCGGACTATCTTTCGCCGAGCCATCTGGTCGAAAGCGTCCATCTGACCTTTCGCCTTGCGCCGCGCGCCACAAGGGTGCTGGCCGCGATCCGCTTTGTGCCCAACCCCGCCCGCCCCGGGCGCCATGACCTGCGGCTGGATGGCGAGCAATTGGCGCTGATCGCGGCCAGCATCGACGGCGCCCCGGTCGCGCTTGCCCCCGATGACACCGGATTGACGATCCCCGCCGGCCTGCTGCCCGAGGGGCCGTTCCTCTGGCAATCCGAGGTCGAGATCGCGCCCGAGGGCAATACGGCGCTCGAAGGTCTCTACATGTCGCGCGGCATGTATTGCACGCAATGCGAGGCCGAGGGGTTTCGCAAGATCACCTTCTACCCCGACCGCCCCGACGTGATGGCGCCGTTCCACGTCCGCATCGAAAGCGACCTGCCGGTGCTGCTGTCGAACGGCGATGCCGTGGCGCAGGGCGCGGGCTTTGCCGAATGGCACGATCCCTGGCCCAAGCCCTCCTACCTCTTCGCGCTGGTGGCGGGCGATCTGCTGGCCCATTCCGATACATTCCGCACGATGTCGGGCCGCGATGTGGCGCTGAACATCTGGGTCCGTCCGGGGGATGAGGGCAAGTGCGCCTATGCGATGGATGCCCTCAAACGCTCGATGAAATGGGACGAGGATACCTACGGGCGCGAATACGATCTGGACATCTTCAACATCGTCGCCGTCGACGACTTCAACATGGGCGCGATGGAGAACAAGGGGTTGAACATCTTCAACTCGAAATACGTCCTGGCCCTGGCCGAGACCGCGACCGACGATGACTTCGCCCGGATCGAGGCGATCATCGCGCATGAGTATTTCCACAACTGGACCGGCAACCGCATCACCTGCCGCGACTGGTTCCAGCTCTGCCTGAAAGAGGGGCTGACGGTCTATCGCGATCAGCAGTTTTCCGGCGACATGCGCTCGGCCGCCGTGAAGCGGATCGAGGATGTGCTGACGCTCCGCGCCCGCCAGTTCCGCGAAGATGGCGGCCCGCTGGCACATCCGGTGCGGCCCGACCAATATGTCGAGATCAACAACTTCTACACCGCCACGGTCTATGAAAAGGGCGCCGAGGTGATCGGGATGCTCAAGCGCCTGGTCGGCGATGAGGAGTATCGCCGCGCGCTCGACCTCTATTTCGAGCGGCACGACGGGCAGGCGGCAACCATCGAGGACTGGCTCAAGGTCTTCGAGGATACCACCGGGCGCGACCTGACCCAGTTCAAACGCTGGTACACCGATGCCGGCACCCCGCGTCTGTCGGTGACCGAAGACTGGCAGGACGGCACCTATACGCTGCATTTCACCCAGGCCACCGCCGCCACCCCCGGCCAGCCGAACAAACCCCCGCGCGTGATCCCGATCGCGCTCGGCCTCCTGAACCCGAACGGGGATGAGGTGCTGCCGACCACCGTGCTGGAGATGACCGAGGCCAGCCAGAGCTTCTCTTTCCCCGGCCTCGCCGCGCGCCCCACGCCCTCGATCCTGCGCGGCTTTTCGGCGCCGGTGGTGCTGGATCGCACCGGTCACATCCGAGGAACGCGCCTTCCTGCTGGCGCATGACACCGACCCGTTCAACAAATGGGAAGCAGGCCGCGCGCTGGCCAAGGACGTGCTGGCCCGCATGGTGACCGAAGGCGCGGCGCCCGGCCCCGACTACCTCGACGCGCTGACCCGCGTTCTGCGCGATGACACGCTCGACCCGGCCTTCCGCGCCTATGCGCTGCGCCTGCCCTCGGAAGATGACATGGCGCAGACCATCTTCGATGCCGGGATCACGCCCGACCCGACCGCGATCCACGCCGGCCGCGAGCGGCTGGCCCAGACCGTGGCCGAGCATCTGCGCGATCCGCTCTCGGCCGCTTACAGCGCGATGCATGTGCCCGGCCCCTATACGCCGGACGCCCGCGCGGCCGGGGCGAGGGCGCTGCGGCTGCAGGCGCTGTCCTACCTCACCCGGATCGATGGCGGCGCCCGCGCCCAGCGCCAGTTCGCCGAGGCCTCGAACATGACCGAGGAGATCGGCGCATTGGGCTGCCTCCTGACCCAGGGTCTGGGCCAGCCGGAACTTGCCACCTTCGCCCGGCGCTGGGGCGCGGATCGGCTGGTGATGGACAAGTGGTTCTCGCTTCAGGTGCTCTGCGCCGCGCCGGAACAGACCGCCGCGATCACCGAAGAATTGACCGCGCACAGGGATTTCGACTGGAAGAACCCGAACCGCTTCCGCGCCGTCCTCGGCGCGCTGTCGGGCAATACGGCGGGCTTCCATGACCCCTCCGGCGCCAGCTACCGGCTTGCTGGCCGACTGGCTGATCCGGCTCGATCCGCTGAACCCGCAGACCACCGCGCGGATGTCGACGGCGTTTGAGACCTGGGCGCGCTATGATGCCGACCGGCAGGACCTGATCCGCGCCGAGCTGACGCGCATCCTCGCCACGCCCGAGCTGAGCCGGGATGTGACCGAGATGGTGACGCGGATGCTCGGCTGAGCCACCGCCGGCCCCATGAAACAAGGGCGACGCGCCTCATTTTCGACAATGGCGCGTCGCCCGCAGATCAGACCGCCCCCGCATCCGGCAGCACAGTCGCGCAGACCTGAAGCGCGAGGCTGCCATGCAACCCTACGAAGCCCTCTCCATCCTGCTGTCCGGCCTGCAACAGCTCTATGCCAATGAGGGGCGCACCGGCGGCACCGAGGCCGCCCAGGCGCTTGGCGAGGCCGCAAAACGGCTGACAGCGCTTCCGCTTCTCGCACCAGAGCTGGGCTGGCTGCCTGCGCTGGCGCTGGATCCGCATCCGCTCACTGCGGTGCTGCAGGACGCCGCCCCGCTGATCCCCTGGAGCCATGCCGGGCTGGAGGATGGCAAGATCCCGCAGGGTGTCGCGCGCCAGATGCTGACCGCCGAGCTGATCGGCCCGACCGGGATGTTGCCGCATGACAGCCTGCGCGTCGGGCTGTTCTACCAGGCACCCGGCGCTCGCCTATCCGGTCCGTAGCCATTCCGCCGAGGAAACCTTCATCATGCTCGCAGGCGAAGGCGACTGGGCCTGCGACGCGGCGGCCCCGACCCCGCGCCGCGCCGGCGCGGTGATCCACCATGCGTCCTTCGCGCGGCATTCCTCGCGCACCGGCGCCCACCCGATCCTCGCCGCCTGGCGCTGGAGCGGCGACATCGGCTGGGACAGCTACCTCTGTGACGCGGCACAGGCCGCCGCCGAAAGCCCCGCCGAAATCGACACCGAAATCCCTGCCGCAACCGCAGCGCAGAGCTGACAGGACGGCGCGACCGCTGCCCATTTTCTGCCCGAAAATATCCCCGCCGGAGGCGCAGGCCGCCAAAGGCGTTCCCGCCAGCCCTTGCTCCCTTCCCCCGCACTGGCCTAAAAGACGGCAAGCCTGCCCGCGAAGGAAGATAGCCATGCTCGATCTCAGCTTTGAACCGCCGAAACCCAAGGTCATCTCGGGCGCGAAGCACGACTGGGAACTGGTCATCGGGATGGAGATCCACGCCCAGGTCTCGTCCAACGCCAAGCTGTTCTCGGGCGCCTCGACGCAGTTCGGATCGGAACCCAATTCCAACGTCGCCTTCGTCGATGCCGCGATGCCGGGGATGCTGCCGGTGATCAATGACTTCTGCGTCGAGCAGGCGGTGCGCACCGGGCTTGGCCTGAAGGCGCAGATCAACCTGACCTCGGCCTTCGATCGCAAGAACTACTTCTACCCCGACCTGCCGCAGGGCTATCAGATCAGCCAGCTCTACCACCCGATCGTCGGCGAGGGCGAGGTGCTGGTCGAGATGTCGCCCGGCATCGCCCGCCTGGTGCGGATCGAGCGCATCCATCTGGAACAGGACGCCGGCAAGTCGATCCATGACATGGACCCCACCATGTCCTTCGTCGACCTGAACCGCACCGGCGTGGCGCTGATGGAGATCGTCTGCCGCCCCGACATCCGCGGCCCGGAAGAGGCTGCCGCCTATGTCACCAAGCTGCGCCAGATCCTGCGCTACCTTGGCACCTGCGACGGCAACATGCAGAACGGCAACCTGCGGGCCGACGTCAACGTCTCGGTCTGCCGGCCCGGCCAGTACGAGAAATATCAGGCGACGCAGGATTTCTCGCATCTCGGCACACGCTGCGAGATCAAGAACATGAACTCGATGCGCTTCATTCAGGCCGCCATCGACTATGAGGCGCGGCGCCAGATCGCGATTGTCGAGGATGGCGGCACGGTGCATCAGGAAACCCGGCTCTATGATCCCGACCGCAACGAGACCCGCTCGATGCGGTCCAAGGAAGAGGCGCATGATTACCGCTACTTCCCCTGCCCCGACCTGCTGCCGCTCGAGATCGAGCAGGCTTGGGTCGACGATATCGCGGCCTCGATGCCGGAACTGCCGGATGCGAAGAAGGCCCGCTTCATGGGTGATTTCGGCCTGACCGATTATGACGCAGGCGTGCTGACCGCCGATCTGGAAAGCGCGCGGTTCTTCGAGGCGGTGGCGCAGGGTCGCGACGGCAAGACGGCGGCGAACTGGGTGATCAATGAATTGTTCGGGCGGCTGAAGAAGGACGGGCATGACATCATCGACAGCCCGGTGTCGGCGGCGCAGCTGGGCGGGATTGTCGAGCTGATCGCGGCGGGCACGATTTCCGGCAAGATCGCCAAGGATCTGTTCGAGATCGTCTATACCGAAGGCGGCGACCCGGCCGAGATCGTCGAGGCACGGGGCATGAAGCAGGTCACCGACACCGGCGCGATCGAGGCGGCGGTGGAGGAGATCATCGCGGCCAATCCGGCGCAGGTCGAAAAGGCCAAGGCGAACCCGAAGCTCGCAGGCTGGTTCACCGGTCAGGTGCTGAAGGCGACCGGCGGCAAGGCCAACCCGGCGCTGGTCAATGACCTGGTGGCGCGCAAGCTCGGCCTGTGACGCGGGCGGCCCGCGCGCGCCGGTGTCCTTGGCCGGTGACTCTGGCCGGTGACTCTGGCAGATGACTCGGGCCGGTGATTCTCAGCCGCGCGGATCGCGGCCCGGGGGCCGTGGTCTTGTCCTGCGCGCAATCGACAGGGCCGCAGCTTTGGTCTCGCCCCAGATATTGTGCGGTGGCAGCAATTTTCCGGGCCGGGGAACCATGCTTGGACAGGCCGCGTTTAAAGGTTAATATTCGCATAATATTCGGAAGGGCGATTGCATGCTGCGTTTTGAGTACAAGGTCATTCCAGCGCCGAAACGTGGCGAGAAGGCGCGTGGAGCGCGCAGCACGGAAGACCGCTTCGCGCTTGCCCTCACCACCCTGATGAACCAGCTTGGCCGCGACGGCTGGGAGTTTCAGCGCTCCGACACCCTGCCCTGCGAGGAACGCACCGGCCTGACCGGGCGGATCACGACGAGCTATCAGAACATGCTGGTGTTCCGCCGCGCCCTGCCCGAGATCGCGGCAGAGGCCGCGGCAGAAGAAGCCCCGCGCCCGGCGCTGCTGACGGTCGAGCCGCCGCACCCGGTGGCAGCCCCGGTGAAAGCCTCTGTTTCCCGCGCCTGACGCGGGCGCGGTTGCCGATGCGGCGAAACTGGCCAGCGTGCATCCGATCGCCAAACCGGCCCGCACGGATGGCCCGCGCCTGGTCTCGCCCTTCGGCGAGCGCGGCAATGCCCCCAGCCTTGGCCCCGCCAAGGACGAGTCCGCGACAGATCGCGCGGCTGAGTAGACTAACCCGCTGAACATCCGCCGGACCGAACCGGGCGCTTCGCAGGGCTCCCGCGCCCCGCGTCGGGGCCTGCGGCCCCGCCTCGTGTTTGGGCCCGGCGCCGCCTGCGGCGGCGCGCGCTCTGCGCGGGAGTATTCTTGCCAGGAGAAATCCGGGGCGCGCGCGCGTGCGCGCCTTTAGGGATTCACATGCAGCGCAAGCGCATGGATGCGGCCCACCACCTGCGGCCCGAGCGCCGCGTGGATCGCGCGGTGACGCTCGATCCGGCTCATCGGCGCGAAGGCCGGGGCCGAGATGGTGACGCGAAAATGGCTCTCACCAGTGCCGTCATCGCCGGCGTGGCCCGCGTGTTTCGCGCTCTCGTTCTCGACCTCGAGCCGCTCCGGGGCGAAAGCCTCGGCGAGACGGCGCTCTATTTCCTTGCTGATGTTCATTTTATCTCTGTCACCCCCTTCAACGCCCCGCGAAAAACCCTAAACTCTTGCGTCCGAGTCGGAAAGGCAGACCCCATGACCAATCGTCCCCCCTTTGAGTTCGACATTCGTGTCTCAGCCGACAAGAAACGCCGGACCAAGGGCAAACGCGGCATGTCGGGCGCGATCGAGACCTCGACCCGGGGCTGCGACCATCCCGGCTGCGACGAGCAGGGCCAGTATCGCGCGCCCAAATCGCCCGACCATCTGGATGAATATTACTGGTTCTGCCGCGACCACGCCCGCGAATACAACCTGAAATGGAATTTCTTCTCGGGTCAGACCGAGGAAGAGTTCAACAAGATGCTCGACAGCGATCGGGTCTGGAACCGCGAGACCAAGCCCTTTGGCAAGAACAAGGACGAGGCCCGCGCCTGGCAGCGGCTGGGGGTGGAAGACCCGCTGGAGATCCTCGGGCCGAATGCCACGCAGAACCCGGGCCGCCCCGGGCTGAGCATGAGCACGCGCAAGCTGCCGCCGACCGAGCGCAAGGCGCTGGAGATCCTCGATGCCCGCGATTCCTGGAGCCGGGTCGAGATCCGCAAGCAGTACAAGGCGCTGGTCAAGGATCTGCACCCCGACATGAACGGCGGCAACCGCGCCGATGAGGATCGCCTGCAGGAGGTGGTCTGGGCCTGGGACCAGATCAAGGAAAGCCGCTATTTCCGCGACTGATCGCAGCCGGGCGATGATCTGCTGCGCGGATCAGGGCCGCTGGAACGGCCCTTCCCGCGACCGGGGCGACAAGCTCTTCCGATCCACGCCCCCTTCCCCTTGCACCCCCCCGCGATATGTTCCATCACACGGATGATGATGAAACCGGGCCAGCCCCGGGCCGAAAGGGTGCGAAGATGGCGGATGGAATGATCGACGTGAACGCGAAGCCGACCGAGGATATCGACGTCCGCGAGGTCTTCGGGATCGACACCGAGATGAAGGTCAGGGGCTTCCCGACCCGGACCGAGCGTGTGCCTGCCGAGGATTTCGACCTACAAGTTCGACCCCGACACCACGCTCGCCATCCTTGCGGGTTTTTCCTACAACCGCCGCGTCATGATCCAGGGCTATCACGGCACCGGCAAATCGACCCATATCGAGCAGGTTGCAAGCCGCCTCAACTGGCCCTGCGTGCGGGTCAACCTTGACAGCCACATCAGCCGGATCGACCTGATCGGCAAGGATGCGATCAAGCTGGTCGATGGCCGTCAGGTGACCCAGTTCCAGGAAGGCATCCTGCCCTGGGCGCTGCGCAACCCGACCGCCATCGTCTTCGACGAATATGATGCGGGCCGGGCCGATGTGATGTTCGTGATCCAGCGCGTGCTGGAAACCGACGGCAAGCTGACGCTGCTCGACCAGAACGAGGTGATCACGCCGAACCCCTATTTCCGGCTGTTTGCGACCGCGAACACCGTGGGGCTTGGCGATACCACCGGGCTTTATCACGGCACGCAGCAGATCAACCAGGGTCAGATGGACCGCTGGTCGCTGGTCGCCACGCTGAACTACCTGCGCCATGACGCCGAGGTGGCGATCGTTCTGTCCAAGGCGCCGCATTACAACAGCGAGAAGGGCCGCAAGCAGATCGGCCAGATGGTGACCGTCGCCGACCTGACCCGGACCGCCTTCATGAATGGCGACCTCTCGACGGTGATGAGCCCGCGCACGGTGATCGCCTGGGCGCAGAACGCCGAGATCTTCAAGAACCTCGGCTATGCCTTCCGGCTGACCTTCCTGAACAAATGCGATGAGCTGGAGCGTCAGACGGTGGCCGAGTTCTATCAGCGCTGCTTCAACGAGGAACTGCCGGAATCGGCGGCGAGCCAGAGCATGCGCTGAAATGACGCCGGGTGCGGCGGGGTGAACCCCGCCCTGCCCTCTTTCCGGCCGATCGGAGGCGCGACATGCACATCGGTTTGATCGGCGGCATCGGCCCGGCGGCGACGGTGGTCTATTACCAGCGCCTCTCGGCCCGGATGCAGGCGCGGCATCTGGCGCTCGATGTCACCATCGTCAATGCCGACATCTTCACCCTGATCGACAACGTCAACGCCGACCGGCGCGCGGATCAGGCCCGGCTTTATGCCCGGCTGATCGACCGGCTTCGGGACGCGGGCGCGGACTGCGCCGCGATCACCTCGATGGGCGGGCATTTCTGTTTCGCCGAAACGCAGGCGCTGTCCTCGCTGCCGCTGGTCAGCGCTATTGCCCCGCTCGATGCGCATTTCGCGACCCGCGGGCTGCGCCGCGTCGGGCTGCTTGGCACCGAGGTGGTGATGCGCAGCAGGCTTTATGGGCAGCTGAGCCGGACCGAGGCGGTGGCCCCGGCGGGCGATCTTGCCGCCCTCGGGCAGCTTTACCAGTCAGTCGCGGTTCAGGGGGTATGCACCGAGGCGCAGCGCGCCGCCTTCTTCGAGGCCGGGCGCCGGATGGTGCAGGATCAGGGTGCCGAGGCGATCGTGCTGGCCGGGACCGACCTGAACCTTGCCTTCGACGGGGCGCATGATCCGGGCTATCCGGTGATCGACGCGCTGGATGTGCATGTGGCGCTGTTGGCGGAACTCGCCAGTGGCGAAAAGACACTGGCCGAGGTCGCGGCGGTCTGAGGGCCGCCCTGGTCTATGGCGACTGGCCCCCGCGGCCACCCCGGGCGGCAAGGCGAAGTACCCATGCCACGGCAGGCCGAGGGGCCCGCCGTGGCATGGGGGCAGGATCACCCGCGCGCGGCCATCGTGGCCTTGGCCCACCAGAGCACATCGTCGAACATCGCCTTGGTGCCCGCCATCAGATTGGCCTCGATCTCTTCGATCGGGGCATTGCCGCCCAGCGGATGGACCTTGAAGAAATCCGCGCCCCCGATATGCACGGCGCCATGCACCGGCACCATGTCCAGCTCGACCGCGATCAGGCGCAGATGCTCGACCGCCCGCGCCGCGCCGACACTGCCATAGCCCAGCGCCGCCATCGGCTTCTTGCCCCATTCATTATAGGCTTGATCCAGCGCGTTCTTCAGCGAGCCGGTCAACGAATGGTTATATTCCCCGGCCACGAAGATGAAGCCGTCGAAGCCCGCCAGTTTCTTCTGCCAGGCCAGCGCCTTCGGGTCCGAACTCGGCACCCACTTGTTGCTCGCCACCTCATCGAACAGCGGCAGGTCGAAATCGCGCAGATCGACCAGCTCGAACTCCATATCGTCGCGCGCCTTGGTCTGCGCCATCAGCCATTGCGCCGGCTTGTCGGCGAAGCGCGCCTTGCGGGTCGAGCCGATGATGACAGCAATCTTGGGTTTCGCGTTGACGGCCATGCCGATCTCCTGTGGTGTTATGGTTACGAATCCATACCAGAGAACATCTGGAAACCGATACCCCGCGCAAGGAGGCACCTTTTTGAAACCAGCGATCCATAGCGAAAACCCGCAATGTCACGCGATTTCATCCATGCTCTCACGCATTGGTGACAAATGGACGGTCCTGGTCGTGGTCTCGCTCGGGGCCGGTTCGATGCGATTCTCGGAGCTGAAGCGCGGCATCGGGGCGATCTCGCAGAAGATGCTGACCGCCACATTGCGCAATCTGGAACGCGACGGCTTCGTATCGCGTCAGGTAACGGACAGCCGCCCGCCGCGTGTCGATTACCGGCTGACCGACCTCGGGCATGACCTGCTCTGCCCGGTCAATGCGATGGCGGACTGGACGATGCAGAACATGGCCCGGATCGAGGCGGCCCGCGCCCGTTTCGACCTCGAATCCGCGGCCATGACCCCGCCTGCGCTTGCTAAGGCCCGCGCGGGGTGATTTACCTCGCTGCATTCCGGGCCGTCCCTGCGGCGGGCCGGGGTGGCCCCGCGTCAGCCCGCTGACCGGTCAGCCGCCAGATCCGTGAATTGCCGATCCGGGGCCCGTGATGACCAAACCCGACAACCCCGCCGAACCCTTCAAGAAGGCGCTCGCCGAGGCAACAAAGACCATGGCGCATGACGCCGAGCTGACGGTGACCTATTCGGTCGACCCGCCGGGCATGACGAATGACTCCTTGCGCCTGCCGCAGGTCAGCCGCCGCATGACCCGGGATGAGGTCCTGCTGGCGCGCGGCACCGCCGATGCCTTTGCCATGCGGCACCGCCATCACGACGCCAAGACCCACACGAAATACGAGCCGACGGGCCAGATGGCCCGCGACCTCTACGAGGCGATGGAAACCGCCCGCTGTGAGGCGATGGGCGCGCGCGAGATGCCCGGCACCGCCAGCAATATCGACGCCAAGATCGCCAACGAGGCGGAGCGCAAGGGCTATTCCCAGATCACCCGGCGCGAGGATGCGCCACTGGCCACCGCCGCGGGCTATCTCGTGCGCCAGCTTGCCACCGGGCGCGATCTGCCCAAAGGCGCCGAAAACGTCGCCGAATCTCTGGCGCGATTTCGTCGAGAGCCAGGCCGGCGGCACGCTGGAAGGGCTCGACGAGGCGCTCTCCGATCAGGCCGCCTTCGCCCGCCTGACGCGGCG
This sequence comes from uncultured Pseudomonadota bacterium, assembly GCA_963837565.1. Taxonomy (GTDB): domain Bacteria; phylum Pseudomonadota; class Alphaproteobacteria; order Rhodobacterales; family Rhodobacteraceae; genus Solirhodobacter. The sequence goes on along the minus strand of CAWIOC010000005.1, from coordinate 112,089 downwards.
CGTGATCACCGACCTTGGCTATGGCGACCAGCTTGGCGACGACCCCGACAACCAGGATGAAGACTCTGGCGACGAGGCCTCGGAAGACGAGGAAAATCCCGACAGCCAGGGCCAGGACGAAGAGGACAGCGAAGAGGCCGACGCCTCGCCCGAACAGTCGCAGGAACAGACCCAGGACCAGTCGCAGGCCCAGGTCTCGATGGATGAAGAGGCCGACGCCGACATGTCGGACGAGGCCGAACTGCCCGAAGGCGAGGCCCCGATGGAGCCGCCGCCGCCTGCCCCGCATTCCGATGCCGACCCGAATTACACCGTCTTCACCACCGATTTCGACGAGGAGATCCGCGCCGAAGACCTCGCCGATCCGGCCGAACTGGAACGCCTGCGCGCCTATCTCGACCAGCAGCTTGAACCGCTGAAGGGCGCGGTCAGCCGGCTGGCCAACAAGTTGCAGCGCCGCCTGCAGGCGCAACAGAACCGGTCCTGGCTGTTCGATCTGGAGGAAGGCACGCTGGACGCGGGCCGCCTTGCCCGCGTCGTGGCGAACCCGACCACGCCTCTGTCCTTCAAGCAGGAAAAGGACACCGAGTTCCGCGATACCGTGGTGACCCTGCTGCTCGACAACTCCGGCTCGATGCGCGGCCGCCCGATCTCGATCGCCGCGATCTGCGCCGATGTGCTGGCCCGCACGCTGGAACGCTGCCAGGTCAAGGTCGAGATCCTCGGCTTCACCACCCGCGCCTGGAAGGGCGGCCAAAGCCGCGAACGCTGGCTCGCCGCGGGCCGCGCGCAGCAGCCGGGCCGCCTGAACGATCTGCGCCACATCATCTACAAGTGCGCCGACGCGCCCTGGCGGCGGGCGCGCACCAACCTCGGGCTGATGATGAAAGAGGGCCTGCTGAAGGAAAACATCGACGGCGAGGCGCTGGAATGGGCGCATCGCCGGATGGCGGGCCGGCATGAGGCGCGCAAGATCCTGATGGTGATCTCGGACGGCGCGCCGGTGGATGATTCCACGCTCTCGGTCAACCCGGCGAATTACCTTGAAAAACACCTGCGCGACGTGATCGCGATGGTCGAAACGCCGCAAGGTCGTCGAGCTGATCGCCATCGGCATCGGCCATGACGTGACGCGCTACTACCAGCGCGCCGTCACCATCACCGATGTCGAACAGCTGGCCGGTGCGATGACCGAACAGCTGGCCGAGCCTGTTCGACAGCGACCCGCAAGCGCCCGCGCCAAGGTCGGCGGCATTCGAGAAGCGGATGGCGCGCTGATGTTTCAGACCTTCGCCGCGGCCTCTCGTCCCGATCAGGGCCCGCCCCGGCTGGCGGCGCTGCGGGCGCGGCTGGCGGAACAGGGGCTGACCGGGCTTCATGATCCCGCGCGCCGATGCGCATCAGGGCGAATATGTCGCGCCGCATGACGAACGCCTGCTTTGGCTGACCGGCTTCACCGGCTCTGCCGGGTTCTGCATCGTGCTGCCGCAGATCGCGGGCGTCTTCATCGACGGGCGCTACCGGGTGCAGGTCAAATCGCAGGTCGATCTGGCGCATTTCACGCCGGTGCCCTGGCCCGAGACCAAACCGGGCGACTGGCTGGCCGAACACTTGCCAGAAGGCGGCGTCATCGGCTTCGACCCCTGGCTGCACACCGCCGACGAGATCGCGAAGCTTGAGGGCACGCTTGCGGCCACCGGCATCACCCTGATGCCCAGCGACAATGCCGTTGATGCGATCTGGCCCGATCAGCCCGCCCCGCCGGTTGGCCGCGTCCTGCCGCATCCGCTGGAATTCGCGGGCCAATCCTCCGCCGACAAACGCGCGCAAATCGCCGAGGCGCTGCGCCAGGCGGGCCAGGCTGCCGCCGTCCTGACGCTGCCCGACTCGATCAGCTGGCTCTTGAACATCCGCGGCAGCGACATCGCCCGCAACCCGGTGGTGCAGGCCTTGGCGATCCTGCAGGACGATGCGCGTCTGACCCTGTTCATCGACCCCGCCAAGCTGGACGACGCCGCCCGCGCGCATCTGTCCGACGGCGTGCACCTGCAGCCGCCCGCCGGCTTCGTCCCCGCCCTCGGAACCCTTACCGGCCCGGTCCGGGTCGACCGCGCGACCGCGCCGCTCGCCGTCTCGCAGCTGCTGGATCAGGCGGGCATCGCCCTGGCCTGGGGGCAGGATCCCTGCCTGCTGCCGAAGGCGCGCAAGAACCCGGCCGAGATCGAGGGCTCGCGTCAGGCGCATCTGCGCGATGGCGCGGCGATGGTCGAATTCCTCGCCTGGCTCGATGCCAATGCGCCGGGCGATCTGACCGAGATCGGCGTGGTGCAAAAGCTGGAAGGCTTCCGCCGCGCCACCAACGCCTGCGCGAGATCAGCTTCGAGACGATCTGCGGCTCCGGCCCGCATGGCGCGGTCGATCCATTACCGCGTGACCGAAGAGACCGACCGCGCCCTGCGGAACGGGCGAGCTTCTGCTGGTCGATTCCGGCGGCCAGTACCCCGATGGCACCACCGACATCACCCGCACCGTGGCCATCGGCCCCGCGCCCGAGGACGCCCGCGCCGCCTTCACCCGCGTGCTTCAGGGCATGATCGCCATTTCGCGCGCGCGCTGGCCGCGCGGCCTTGCGGGGCGCGACCTTGACGGGCTCGCGCGCTACCAGCTCTGGCTGGCGGGGCAGGATTACGACCACGGCACCGGCCATGGCGTCGGCGCCTATCTCTCGGTCCATGAGGGCCCGCAGCGGATCTCGCGCATCTCGGATGTGGCGCTCGAGCCGGGCATGATCCTGTCGAACGAGCCCGGCTATTACCGCGAGGGCGCCTTCGGCATCCGGATCGAGAACCTCGTCGTGGTGCAGGCCGCCCCCGACCTTCCCGGCGCCGATGCTCGCCCGATGTTCAGTTTCGAGACGCTGACATGGGCCCCCATCGACACCCGCCTGATCCGCGTTGAGGATCTGTCGCGTGCCGAACGCGACTGGCTGAACCAATACCATGCCGAGGTTGCAGCCCGCATCGGCCCGCGCGTCAGTGCCGAGGCGCGCGACTGGCTGCTCCGCGCGACTGCGCCGATCTGACACGCCCTGTCGCGCCCGCCGCGCAGGATAGACTGACCGAAACATCCATTTTCAGGGGACGGACCATGGCAGAGCACATCAGGATCACCAAGGCAGCCGGCACATGGGTGGTGCGCGCGGGCGGCACCGTCCTGGCCAAAAGCGCCCAAGCGCTGGAACTGGCCGAGGGCAGCTATCCGCCGGTGATCTATATCCCCCGCGCGGATATCGCGATGGCCTCCCTCGAAGCCTCGCCGACCACCTCGACCTGCCCGCACAAGGGGGCGGCGAGCTATTTTTCCATCGTCACCCAGACCGAAACCATCCGCGATGCCGCCTGGTCCTACGAGACGCCGAAGGCCGGGGTAGAGGCTATCGCAGGCCACCTTGCCTTCTACCCGAGCAAGGTCACGCTGGAACGGATCTGAGCCGCCATGGACGCGCTTCCCCCCCAGGCCCTCGCCGAGCTTGCAGCGCTGCTCGGGCCGCGCCTGTCGCGCTCGCCCTCCGACCTTGCCCTGCATGGCCGGAACGAGACGCATTTCCCGCCCCTGCCGCCGCAGGCCGTGGCCTATCCCGAGACGGTGGAAGAGGTCTCGGCGCTGATGGTGATCTGCGCCGCGCATCGCATTCCGGTCACCGCCTGGGGCACCGGCACCTCGCTCGAGGGGCATTCGCTGGCGCTGAAGGGCGGCGTGACGGTGGATTTCAGCCGGATGAACCGGGTGCTGGCGGTCCATCCGGAAGATATGGTGGCAGTGGTCCAGCCCGGCCTCATCCGCACCGCGCTGAACACCGAACTGCGCGCCACCGGGCTGTTCTTTCCTGTCGATCCGGGCGCCGATGCGGCGCTCGGCGGGATGGCCGCGACCCGCGCCTCGGGCACCACCGCCGTGCGCTACGGCACGATGCGCGACAATGTGCTGGCGCTGCAGGTCGTGCTGGCCGATGGACGGGTGATCCGCACCGGCACGGCGGCGCGCAAATCCTCGGCGGGCTATGATCTGACCGCGCTTTTCGTCGGCTCCGAAGGCACCTTGGGCCTGATCACCGAACTGACCCTGCGGCTGCATGGCCAGCCCGAGGCGACGGCGGCCGCCGTCTGCGCCTTTCCGGCGATGGCCCCGGCGGTGGATTGCGTGATCGCCACGATCCAGTCCGGCATCCCGATGGCGCGGATCGAATTCGTCGATGCCGCCACCGTCGCCGCCTTCAACCTGCATGACGCGGCGGGAATGCCGGAACAGCCGCATCTGCTGGTCGAATTCCACGGCTCGGAATTGGCGGTGGCCGAACAGGCCGAACGCTTCGGCGCGCTGGTGACCGACTTCGGCGGCGAAGGCTTCAAATGGACAGCACGGCCCGAGGATCGCACCGCGCTCTGGAAAATGCGCCACGGCGCCTATTACGCCTGCCTTGCGCTGCGCCCGGGATCGACGGCATGGGTCACCGATGTCTGCGTGCCGATCTCGCGTCTGGCCGAGGCGGTCGAGGAAACCGCGGCCGAGATTGCCGCCTCGCCGATCCCTGGCCCGATCCTCGGCCATGTCGGCGACGGCAATTTCCACGCCATCCTGCTGGTTGAGCCGGGGAATGCCGCCGAAGAGGCCGCCGCCAAGCGGCTTGCCGCCAATATGGCCGATCGCGCCCTGCGGCTGGGTGGCACGGTGACCGGCGAACATGGTATCGGCATGGGCAAGCTCGACTACATGGCGCGCGAGCACGGCGCCGGGTGGGATGTGATGGCCCGGATCAAACGCGCGCTCGACCCTGACAATATCCTCAACCCCGGCAAGACCGTGCAGGTGACCTGAATGCCCTCCGATACCGCAGAAACCTTCTCGCGCGCCTTCTCGCAGGCCTGGCTGGCGCAGGACACCGCGACGCTGGCCACGCTGTTCACCGAGGATGCCGATTTCCTGTCGCTGACCGGCAACTGGGCAGAGGGACGCAAGGACATCGAGCGCACGCTGAAGTCCGAACTCCAGGGTGCCTTCGCCCGCGCCCGGCTGGTGACCGGCCGGGTCAAGCTGCGCCCGCTCGGGCCGGATACGGCGGTGGTGCACCAGCGCTTCGTGCTTTCGGGCGTGCTGAACGCCGATGGCAGCGACGCGGGCCGGGTCGGCACCGTGCTGATGGCGGTGCTGCAACGCGCGACCGCCGGCTGGTCCGCCGTCAGCGCGCAGTTCACCGCCGAAGGCTGAGGCCGCGCAGATGGCCCGGGACGGGGGCTCTGCCCCCGCACCCCCGGGATATTTTCAGGCAGAAAATGTGGACCGGTCAGGCGTCGAGCAGGGCGCGGGCCGCGGCGCGGGCGGCATCGGTGATCGTGTCGCCGGCGAGCATCCGGGCGATCTCATCGACCCGCTCGGGCGCGGTAGCGGCGTGACGATCGAGGTGGTCATGCCGCCGCTGACCCGCTTCTCGACGCGCCAGTGATGGGCGCCCTGCGCCGCGACCTGCGGCGAGTGGGTGACGACCAGCAGCTGCGCCTCGGCCGAAAGCGCCTTGAGCCTGCGGCCGACCGCATCGGCCGTGGCGCCGCCGACGCCGCGGTCGATCTCGTCGAAGATCATGGTCAGGGCCGTTTGCCGTCGGGTCAGGCAGACCTTGAGCGCCAGCAGGAACCGCGACAGCTCGCCGCCCGAGGCGATGCGGTTCAGGGGCCCCGGTGGCGCGCCGGGGTTGGTGGCGACGGTGAAGGCCACGCTGTCGGCGCCGTCCGGCCCCGGATCGGCAGGCGAGACATCGGTGGCAAAGGTGGCGCGTTCCATCTTCAGCGGCGCAAGCTCACCCGCCATTGCCGCGTCGAGCCGCGCCGCCGCCGTCGCGCCGCCGCGCGGTGAGGCTGGCGCAGGCGGCGGCATGCGCGCCCTCTGCCGCAGCGACAGCCGCCGCGAGCCGCCCGATTTCCCTGGTGCCGCCGTCGAGCGCCGCCAGACGCCCGCGCAAGCCTTCGGCAAAGCCGCCCAGATCATCCGGCGCCACGCCATGTTTGCGCGCCAGCGCGCGGATCGCGAAGAGCCGCTCTTCCAGCCGCTCCAGCTCATAGGGGTCGAAGGCCAGCGCCTGCAGGCAGCGCTCGACACCCTCCTGAGCCTCGCCAAGTTCCACCAGCAGCCGCTCCAGCGCGGCAAGCGCGCCATCGAGCCGCGCCGTCGGCCTTGTCCGAGGCGCCGTCGAGCCAGCGCGTGGCATCCTGCAACAGCCCCTCGGCTCCCTGCGGCCCGAGGGCGGAATGGGCGCGTCCGATATCCTCGATGATCCGCGCGGCGCCCTGCATCAGGCGGCGGCGGGCATCGAGCGCGGCCTCCTCGCCCGGCTGCGGATCAAGCTTGTCCAGCTCGGCCACGGCATGGCGCAGGAACTCTTCCTCGGCCTGCACGGCCGCCAGCGCGGCCTCGGCCTGCTCCAGCACGCGCCGGGCGGCGGCGAGCCCGGCCCAGGCCGCCCGCACGGCGGCAAGATCAGCCCCGCTCTCGGCGAAATCATCAAGGATGTCGCGGTGCCCGCGCGGGTTCAGCAGGCCCCGGTCATCCTGCTGGCCGTGCAGTTCGACCAGAACGTCGGACAAGGCGCGCAGCACGTCGCCGCTGGTGCGCCGGTCGTTGACCCAGGCCGTCTTGCGCCCGTCCGCCGCATTCACCCGGCGCAGGATCAGCTCATCCCCGGCCGGCAGCCCGGCCTCGGCCAGCACCGCCCGCGCCGGATGGCCGGGCGAAAGATCGAAGGTTGCCACCACTTCGCCCTGCTCGGCGCCGGCGCGCACCAGTTCGGCGCGGCCGCGCCAGCCCAGCACGAAGCCCAGGGCATCGAGCAGAATCGATTTGCCCGCCCCGGTCTCGCCGGTCAGCACGTTCAGGCCCGGCTGGAACGTCAGTTCCAGCCGGTCGATGATCAGCATGTCCCGGATGTCGAGCAAGCGCAGCATCGCACCGCCCCTTCAGGTCAGAGCCATTTGCCCTGGATGGTCTGGCGGTAGACGCTGCGCAGCCAGCCTTCGCCGCGCGCCTCGGGGGCCAGCCCCCTGCCCTTCAGCTGATTGAAGGCATCCTGATAGAACGGGCTGGCCTGGAAGTTATGGCCGAGAATCGCCGCCGCCGTCTGCGCATCATCGGTCAGCCCGAGTGCGAGATAGGCTTCCACCAGACGCTCCAGCGCCTCGGGCGTATAGCTCGTGGTCTGATATTGCTCGACCACCGCGCGGAAGCGGTTGATCGCCGCCGAATAATCGCCGCGCTTCAGGTAGATAGCGCCCGATCTCCATCTCTTTCGCCGCGAGGTGATCGAAGGCGAGGTCGAATTTCAGGATCGCGGAGCGCGCATATTCGCTGTCGGGATATTGTTCGATCACCTTGCGCAGCGCCTGCAGCGCCTGGAAGGTCACGCCCTGATCGCGGCCGATCGCGTCGATCTGGTCGTAATAGGACAAGGCCAGCAGATATTGCGCATAGGCCGCATCGTTGTCGGCCGGGTAGAAATCGAGGTAACGCTGCGCGGCGGACCGGCTTTCCTCGTATTTGCGCGCCTTCTGGTCGGCGTAAGCCTCCATGATCGGTCGCCCGCTTGGCCCAGTCCGAATAGGGATAGAGCCGCTGCACCTCGCCGAAGTCACGCGCCGCATCCTTGGCGCTGTTCTTCGTCTCCAGCTCGTATTCGGCGCGTTTGTAGATCTGTTCCGCCGTCAACCCGTCCAACGACTTGTCCGCGGACTTGCCGCCTTGACCACAGCCCGCCAGCAAGACGACCAGAGTCATCGTGCCGACCAGCCCCGCCGTTGCCCCCACGCCTGCCATGTCCCGCCTACCTCATCAGAATTCTTGACGAAAGGCGGTTGATCCGCGCCCTGTCCGCCCGTGTCGTAGCACAGATAAATCCGGGGCGCAAAACGCCTTTACCCGATTTGCAGGGGGCTTAGTGCAAGGCCGGAATGTCAGCGCGATGTACTCCGATGCCCGGCAGCATCAGATGTGCGCCTTCGCCGACCTCAACGAGGCGATAGGCCTCGGGATTGGCAAAGAGCGTGCGCAGCAGCCGGTTGGTCATCGCATGGCCTGCCCGGTTGCCGGTATAACGGCCCAGGATCGGCGCGCCCGCCAGCGAAAGATCGCCGAGCGCGTCGAGCATCTTGTGCCGCACGGCCTCATCCGCGTAGCGCAAGCCGCCCGGGCTCAGCGACCTTGTCACCATCGACCACCACGGCATTGTCGAGCGTGCCGCCCAGCGCCAGCCCGTTCGCCCGCATCGCGTCCACATCGGACTGGCGGCAGAAGGTGCGGCTGTCGCAAAGCTCGCGCACGAAGGCGCCGTTGGCCATGTTCAGCGTCTTCGACTGACGCCCGATCGCGGCATCGGTGAAGTCGATGCGGAAGTCGATTTCCAGCTTGTCGGCGGGTTCCAGCCGGGCGCTCGCCGCGCCATCGCGCACTTCGACCGCCTGCAGCACGCGGAACGCCCTGAGCGCCGCCATCTGCGGCCGGATGCCACGCGCCAGGATGCCTTCGACAAAGGGCATGGCAGAGCCATCCAGGATCGGCACTTCCGGCCCGTTCAGCTCGATCAGCGCATTATGGATGCCGCAGCCGGCCAGCGCCGCCATGATATGTTCGATGGTCGAGACCGTGGTGCCGGAGGCATTGGCGACCAGCGTGCAAAGCCGGGACGGGACCACCGCGTCCCAGATCGCCGGAACCATCGGGTCGCCGCTGAGAAGATCGGTGCGCTTGAACCAGATGCCGTAATCCGCCGAGGCAGGACGCACCGTCATGCGGACCGCAGCGCCGGTATGAAGCCCGAAGCCACTGAAAGTCACCGCTGATTTGATCGCGTTCTGCACCGAAGTCCTCGTCTCTTTAACGGCAGTCTTTCTGTCGCTTTCGTGATGTAGTGAACCGGGCGGTATAGCTCAACTCACTCTTTGCAACGGGCTGTAACATAAACTTCACATGTGGGCAGAAACGTGCCGAACCTTGAATACGAGATCTCAACCCATTGCTTTCAGAAAGAAAAAGGGCCGGATCGCTCCGGCCCTTCAGTCGAAAATGTTACCAGTTTTCAGTTCGCCTGGCGTCGCAGGAAGGCCGGGATCTCGATCCGCTCCTGTTCCGGGTCGATCTCCTGCTCTTCTTCGTACTGTGTCACCGGGGGCTGCTGGCGCGCCGCGGCGGGGGTGCGCTCGGCGACTGGCCTCGGGGCCATGCCCGGTCATCCGGTTGATCAGGGAGTTGATGCCGAAGCGCGGCTTCTCACCGCTCGGGCGCGGTGCTGCGGGGGCCGCGGCGGGCTGGCTCTGCGCCACCGGAGGCCGCGCCGGGGCGCGGTTCACGGCGGCGGCGAGACGGGCCATCGCCTCGGGCGAGGGCGTGCCTGCGGCGCGGGCGCGCGGTGCGACGAAGCTCGCCGCGTCATCAGAAGGTGCGCGCGGCGCCTCGGCGCGGGCGCGCGGCTCGGCGGTCATCGGGCGATAGGCCGGCGGCGGAAGCGCGTCCGATTCCTCGTTGGCATAGTCCTGCTGGTCGTGATCTTCGCCATCGTCCATGCCGAACAGCGAGGGCTCTTCCGAATGGGCCTGCAGCGGGGCCGCGGCCTGCGCGGCGGGGGCCTCGTAACGCGGCATTTCAAAGGCCGGTTTCGCGGCGTCGACGCGGGTCTCGACCCGTGCCTCGGCACGCGGCGCCGGGGCCGGTGCAGGGCTGTGATGCAGCGGTTCCGCCATCCGGCGGCGCGGCACCGGAACTTCGGCGGCGCTCGGTGCGGCATCGATGCCGGTCGCCACGACCGAGACCCGGATGGTGCCTTCCATCGAGGTGTCGAGCGTCGAGCCGACGATGATGTTCGCGTCCGGGTCGACCTTTTCGCGGATGATGTTCGCGGCCTCGTCCAGTTCGAACAGGGTCAGGTCGTAGCCGCCGGTGATGTTGATCAGAACACCCTTGGCGCCATGCAGGCTGATCTCGTCCAGGAGCGGGTTGGCAATCGCCTTTTCCGCCGCCTGAACCGCACGATCCTCTCCGGTCGCCTCGCCGGTGCCCATCATCGCCTTGCCCATCTCGTCCATCACCGCACGCACGTCGGCGAAGTCGAGGTTGATCAGGCCGGGCCGCACCATCAGGTCGGTGACACCCTTGACGCCCTGATAGAGCACGTCATCGGCCATCGCGAAGGCTTCGGTGAAGGTGGTCTTTTCATTGGCCAGCCGGAACAGGTTCTGGTTCGGGATGATGATCAGCGTGTCGACGACCTTTTGCAGCGCCTCGACACCCTCTTCCGCCTGACGCATCCGCTTGGCGCCTTCGAACTGGAACGGCTTGGTGACGACGCCCACGGTCAGCACGCCCAGCTCCCGCGCCGCCTGCGCGATGATCGGGGCCGCCCCGGTGCCGGTGCCGCCGCCCATGCCTGCGGTGATGAAGCACATATGCGCGCCGGCCAGATGATCGACGATCTCCTCGATCGTCTCTTCCGCCGCCATCGCGCCGACGGACGGACGCGCGCCCGCGCCCAGCCCCTCGGTCGCTTTCACGCCCATCTGGATCTTCGCCGTGGCGCGGCTTTGCTGCAGCGCCTGCGCATCGGTGTTGGCCACGACGAACTCGACCCCTTCGAGGTTCTTGTCGATCATGTTGTTGACCGCGTTGCCGCCCGCGCCCCCGACACCGAACACCGTGATCCGCGGCTTCAGTTCTTCCCGGTCGCTCATCATGAGGTTCAGTGTCATCGTTCTATCCGCCTGCCTATTGTTGTTCGGCTTATCTCGCCGTCAGTCCCCGCGTTCCCCGCAATTCTACGCAGGGAATGGGTCGAGGTCACGAAAAAAACATACAACTCCCACAAAATGTGGGGCCAACGCGTCAACGATCAGCGTGATTTCGCCTGTCTGTCATCCTGTAGTGGTTCACCAGTTGTCTTTGAACCATTTCACCGCCCGCTTCAGCGATCGCGCCGGATAGCGCTCGGCCGGAATGTCGAAATCCCACCACTCGTCCTGCGGATAAGCGGCGAACAGACAGAGCCCGACAGAGCTGGCAAAGGCCGGCCCGGTGGCCGCCTGCGGCAGACCCTGTACGCGAAGAGGCCGCCCCAAACGCACCCTCTGTCCCAGAATTTTCGCAGCCAGCCCGTCGAGGCCGGGGATCTGGCTGGCGCCGCCGGTCAGCACGATCTGCTGGCTCGGCAGATGATCGAAGCCCGCCGCATCAAGCCGTGCGCGCACCTCTTCGAGGATCTCCTCGACCCGCGGGCGCATGATGCCGATCAGTTCGGCGCGGCTGACAGAGCGGCGATCCTTCTCCCAGTCGCCGGAATCCCCGCCGATCTCGATCATCTCGCGATCGTCCATGCCGGTGGCCACAACGCCACCGTGACGGGTCTTGATCCGCTCTGCGGCGACCATCGGCACCTGCAGACCCTTCGAGATGTCGGTGGTGACATGGTCGCCGCCGAGCCGAACCGAATCAGCATAGATCATGTGCTTCTTGATGAAGACCGAGAGGCCCGTCGCCCCGCCGCCCATGTCGATGCAGGCCGCGCCGAGTTCCTGTTCATCCTCCACCAGGCTCGCCACCCCCGCGACATAGGCGGAACTGGCGATCCCCGCGACCTCGAGGTCGCAGCGGTTGATGCAATAGAGCAGGTTCTGCACCGCCGTCGCATCGACGCTGAGCAGGTGCATGTCACAGGCCAGCCGGTTGCCGATCTGGCCGCGCGGATCGGCAAGGCCGGAGCGGTGGTCGAGCGCGAAGTTCACCGGATGGGCGTGCAAGACCTCGCGCCCGTCACCGATATCGGGCACGTCGCAGGCCGCCAGCACGCGGGAAATGTCCTGCTCGCTGACCACCGAATCCTGCAGCATCCATTCGCCCGCAAGGCCGTAGGAGCGCGGCCGGGCGCCGGCGAAACAGGCGATCACGTGATCGACCCGCACATTCGCCATCTTCTGCGCCGCCTGCACGGCGGTGCGCACCGCGCGCTCGGTCTCCTGCATCGCGTCGATCTCGCCGAAGCGGACCCCGCGCGAGCGGGTGGTGGCGGCGCCGATCACCCGAAAGCTCGACTGCCCGGCCATCGGGCCGACGCCGTCCTGTTCATCGAGCCGCCCGGGCCCGTCGAAGCGCAAGACGAGGCAGGCGATCTTCGAGGTGCCGATATCCAGAATCGCGACGACGCCCCGCTGCATCGCGGCCTTGCGCATGTTCCGCATCGCACGCTGCGACTGATAGAGATCGGTCATTTGCTCTTCACCTCTGATATGAGTCCATAGGCCTTCTGCCGTGCCTCGAACGCTGCCGCCGAAAGGCGCAGCGTCGGTCTGTCTTCGGTCCGCATGTCGACGGCCACCACGTCATGCGCGAACAGGCCACGCGCCTGATCCAGCGCGATCACCCGTTCCAGCGCCTCGACCGGCTTGTCTTCCGGCAGCAGGATCCTTTGATCGCGGTCGAGCACGACATCCCAGCGCCGCTCGCCCATCCGCACCAGCCCGCGGATCCGGCTGCTCAGCGGTCCGGCGGCGGCGAAGATCTGCAGCGCTTCGGGGATCGCAGTCTCGGCACCGTCGCCTGCCACAAGCGGCAGATCGGCGCGCGCCGCGCGTTCGGTCAGCGCCGCCACCCGGTGGCCGGTCGCGTCGAGCATCATCAGCCCGTCACGGGTGCGCCAGACCATCGCGCCCTGCCGCTCGTGGATCGTCACCTGCAGGACGCCGCCCGAGGCCACGCGGATATCGGCGCTCGCCACCGCATCGAAGGCCTCGATCTTTTCGCGCAGCGCGTTCAGGTCGATATCGAAGCTGCTCAGCGGGAACTGGATCGTCGCCTGCCCCCGGACCGCATCCGCCAGCGCCGGCGATGCGCCCTCGATCGACATCACGGTGACCATGAATTCCGGGCGATGCTCGACCGCATAGCGCAGGCTGTCGAACTCGGCCACCAGCGCCTGGCGCCGCGCCGCGCTGCCGAAATAGACACCGAAGACCAGCACCACCAGCAGCGCCGGCAGGCCGAAGCGCAGGCCGAGGCGGAACACCGGCGTCAGCCAGAGCCGGTTCAGGCGATAGGCAATCCGGCTTGGGGCGGGGTCACGGCGCAATGGCATCATCTGTTGCACGAGGCATCCTCCACCATCCAGCGGCAGAGTGCGGGAAAGTCGATCCCCAGATACGCGGCCTGTTCGGGCGCAAGCGAGGTCGGCGTCATCCCCGGCTGGGTATTCGTTTCCAGCAGGATCAGCCCGGCCGCGCCCCGGCTTTCGTCCCAGCGGAAATCGGTGCGGCTCAGCCCACGGCAGCCGAGCGCCCGATGGGCGCGCAGCGCGTAATCCATGCAGGCGTCGAAGATCTCTGCCGGCAGGTCCGCCGGCAGCACATGGCGCGATCCGCCCGCGGCGTATTTCGCGTTGTAGTCATACCAGCCCGAGGTGAGGATATCGGTCACCGTCAGCGCCCGGTCGCCCATCACCGTCGTCGTCAGCTCGCGCCCCGGCACATAGCTTTCCACCATCATCGCGCCGGTGATCGAGGCCTCGACCTGCGGCGGCGCATTCGCGCTTTCCCGCACGATATAGACGCCGACCGAGGATCCTTCGGCGTTCGGCTTGGCGACATAGGGCGGCTGCATCAGATGCCGCGCGCGCACCTCCTCGACCGGGGCCACCACACTGTCCACCACCGGCAGTCCGGCGGCGCGATAGGCGGCCTTGGTCTTCTGCTTGTCCATCGCCAGCGCCGAGGCCAGCACCCCGGAATGGGTATAGGGAATGCGCAGCCATTCGAGCATGCCCTGCACGCAGCCATCCTCGCCCCAGCGGCCATGCAGGGCGTTGAAGACCACATCGGGCGAGATGTCACCAAGACGCGCGGCCAGATCCGGACCCGCGTCCAGTTCCACCACATCATATCCCGCCTGCCGGAGCGCCGCAGCGCATTCGCGCCCTGTGACGAGGGATACCTCCCGCTCTGCGGAAAGGCCCCCCATCAATACCGCTACCCGGTAGGCTGTCCTGCTCGACATGCCTGCCACACTGTGCCTCACGGGACCTTTTCGGCCCCTTTTTGTCAGTCGCTAATGATTATCGTTTTTTAGGTGTTCTGGGGTCTGCTGCTCTGGGGCCGTTTCGCCGACCCTCATGATCTCCCATTCTAACCACAACCCGCGGCTCAGGAAAACCTTTTTTCGGACATCTTCGCCCAAACCTTCAAGATCGGTGGCCGTGGCACCTCCTGCGTTGATCAGAAAGTTCGAATGTTTCTCGGACATCTGCGCCCCGCCGCGCCGCGCGCCGCGCATCCCCGCCGCATCGATCACCGTCCAGGCCTTCAATTCGTGGCTGTCATCGGCCCGGCCGGTCGAGGAAAACCCCGCCGGATTGCGAAAGGTCGAGCCCGCGCTGCGCTCTTTGGTGGGCTGGCTCGCGTCCCGCGCCGCGATCTGGGCCGCCATCCGCGCCGCGAGCGCCGCCGGGTCGCCCAAAGGCGCCTCGAAGGTCGCGCCGACGATCACCCAGCCTTCCGGCAGATCGCTCTGGCGATAGCGGAAGGCCATTTCCTCCGGCGCCCGCTCCACCACCTCGCCGGCCCGCGTCACGCAGGTGACCGACCGGCAGACATCGGCGGTATAGCTGCCATAGCACCCGGCATTCATCCGCACCGCACCGCCGATCGAGCCCGGAATGGTGCGCAGAAAGGTCAGATCCACCCCCGCCTCCGCCGCCCGCCGCGCCACCTGGGAATCAAGCGCCGCCGCCCCGGCGACCACCCGCCCGCCCTCGACCGTGACCGCATTGAAGCCCCGCCCCAGCCGGATCACCACCGCCCGGATCCCGCCATCGCGCACGATCAGGTTCGACCCCACGCCCATCGGGAACACCGGAATGGCCGGGTCGAGCGCCCTCAGGAACTCAGACAGATCCGCAAGATCGGCGGGCTGAAACAGCCAGTCCGCCGGCCCGCCGACGCGCAGCCAGGTCAGATCGGCCAGCGGGCGGTTCGGCGTCAGGGTGCCGCGCACCTCGGGAAGGCCGCTCACTCCGCCCTCCCGCGCCCCAGCCGCAGCATCCAGCGCCCGAGGAAATACACCGGCCAGCGCAGCACCGAGACGCCGCCCGCCAGCACCAGCAGACCGATCCAGGGCCCATGCACCCAGGTGACATAGCCAAGGATCGGGATCCCCACCGCGACCAGGACATAGGCCGCGCGCCAGTGCTTGTCGCGGCTTGGCATCATCGCCACCAGGTTCGCCGCGATCAGCCAGAGACAGGCCAGCGCCAGCGAGGCGATCATTTCTCGATCTCCGAGGGGCGGCTCGCCGGCAGGCCCAGCGCCCGCCGTCCGAGGAAATACAGGGGCCTGCGGAACATCGAGACGAAGGCCGCGAGCGCCGCCACCGAAAGCCACCAGCCATAAGTGGCACCCAACCACCAGATCAGCACCGGCGCCAGCACCAGCAGGACAAGCCCTGGCAGCATCTGCCGCCGCATCGGCAGAAGCGCCGTCAATGTCGCCGCAAGAACCCAGGCAATCGCGGCAAGATCAGGTCGGATCATTTTGACAAAGCCTCCGGCAAAGCATTGGCCCAGGCCGATATCGTGCCCGCGCCAAGACAGACCACCATATCCCCCGGCCGGCCCTGTTCCTTCACCAGCCGGGCAAGATCTTCCTCGTTCAATATGGCGCGAGCATGGCGATGCCCATGCGCGATCAGCCCGGCCACCAGATCATCGCGCGAGGCGCCGGGAATCGGGTCTTCGCCCGCGGCATAGACATCGGCGATGGCGACCACGTCGGCCTCGTTGAAACAGGTGCAGAAGTCTTCGAAGAGGTTGTGCAGGCGGGTGTAGCGATGCGGTTGATGCACCGCGATCACCCGGCCCTTGGTGGCCTGCCGCGCCGCCTTCAGCACCGCGGCGATCTCGACCGGGTGGTGGCCGTAATCGTCGATGATGGTCACGCCATTGACCTCGGCCACCTTGGTAAAGCGCCGGTTCACCCCGCCGAAGGCCGCCAGGGCCTCGCGGATCTCGGCGCGCTTCATGCCCAGATGGCGGGCCACGGCGATGGCGGCCAGAGCGTTCGAGACGTTGTGATCGCCGGGCATCGGCAGGGTGCAGCCCTCGATCAGCGCGCCCTGCCCCTCGCCCTGCAGGGCGACGTCGAAATGCGCCACGCCATTGTCATAGGTCAGGTTCATCGCCCGCACGTCGGCCTGCGCGTTGAAGCCGAAGGTCACCACCCGGCGGTCGGCGATCCGCCCGACCAGCGCCTGCACCTCGGGATGGTCGGTGCAGCACACCGCCAAGCCGTAGAACGGGATGTTCGAGACGAAATCGGTGAAGCCCTGGCGCAGGGCGTCGAAGGAATGCCAGTGCTCCATATGCTCGGGGTCGATGTTGGTCACGATCGCGATCGTCGCCGGCAGCCGGTTGAAGCTGCCGTCGGATTCGTCCGCCTCGACCACCATCCACTCGCCCGCGCCGGCGCGCGCATTGCTGCCATAGGCATGGATGATGCCGCCGTTGATCACGGTGGGATCGAACCCGCCCTTGTCGAGCAATGTCGCAACCATCGTGGTTGTCGTCGTCTTGCCATGCGTGCCGGCAATCGCGATGTTCGATTTCAGCCGCATCAGCTCGGCCAGCATCTCGGCCCGGCGCACCACCGGCAGCTTGCGCCGCCGCGCCTCTTCCAGCTCGGGGTTGCCCGGCTTGATCGCGGAAGAGATCACCACCACCGCCGCCTCGCCGATATTCTCGGCGCGCTGGCCCTCGAAGAAGCTGGCCCCCAGGGTTTCCAGCCGCTTGGTGATCTTCGAGGCCTTGGCGTCCGACCCCTGCACCCGGTAGCCCAGCGTCATCAGCACCTCGGCAATGCCGGACATGCCGATCCCGCCGATGCCGACAAAGTGGATCGCTCCCAGCTCGCCGGGAAGTTTGGTCGCCGCATTCATGTCTTTTCTTTCTTCGCAAGCGCCTCGACCATCTCGACCAGCCGGTCGGTGGCGTCGGGCCGCCCATAGGCCAGCGCCGCCCGCATCATGCGGGACGCGGCCTTGGGCTGTGTCAGGACCGCCGCGATGTGCTCCGACAGCACGGCGACGTCAAGCTTCGATTCCGGGATCAGGATCGCGGCCTCGGCCTCGACCAGCCCGCGCGCATTGGCGGTCTGGTGGTCGCCGGTGGCGGCGGCATAGGGGATCAGGATCGAGGGCCGCCCGATCACCGCGATATCGGCAACGGACGAGGCGCCAGAGCGGCTGATCACCAGCTGCGCCTCGGACAGGCGGCGCGGAATGTCGGTGAAGAAGGGCGCGACCTCGGCCTGGATGCCGGCCTCGGCATAGGCCGCGATCACCCGCTCGGCATCCTCGGCCCGCGCCTGATGCGAGACCCGCAGGTTGCGGCGCAGCGCCTCGGGCAGCGCGATCACCGCACCCGGAACGACATCGGACAGGACCCGCGCACCCTGACTGCCGCCGATCACCAGCAGGCTCATCGGGTAATCACCGGGCGCGATATAGGGCGCGGAGTCGCGTTCCAGCACGGCGGCGCGGACCGGGTTGCCGGTATGGGTGCCGGTCACGCCCTCGGGCAGATCGGTGGGCCAGGTGCCGCAGGCCACCGCATCCACCCGTTTGGCGAAGAAGCGGTTCACCTTCCCCAGCACCCCGTTCTGTTCATGGATCATCCGCGGCAACCGCAGCACGCTGGCCGCGGCCAGCGCCGGGATCGTCGGATAACCGCCGAAGCCGACCACGACCGAGGGCTGGTCGCGCAGCTGCGCCACGATCCCCGCCACCACGCCGCCCGCGATGCGGAACGGCACCGCCAGCTTCGCCGCCACCCCGCCGCGGGCGAAAGTGGCCGAGGCGATCTCGGCCACCTCGACCTCTGCCGGAAAGCCGCCGGCATAGCGCGCGCCGCGCGCATCGGTCGACAGCCGCACCCGCCAGCCGCGCGCCACCATCGCTTCGGCCAGCGCCTGTGCCGGGAACATGTGGCCGCCGGTGCCGCCCGCCGCGATCAGCAGGTAGGGCCCCTGCGCCATCAGTGCCGCCACTTGAAGACTTCGCCGAGTTCGCCCTGCGGTCGCGTCCGGGTCAGCGCCAGCAGCATCCCCACCGTGATCCCGGCGGCGATCAGCGACGAGCCGCCGTAGCTGACGAAGGGCAGGGTCATGCCCTTGGCGGGCAGCAGGCGGACCGCGACCGCCGTATTGACCAGCGCCTGAACCCCGAAGATGCAGGCAAGCCCGGTGCCCGCCAGCCGGATGAAGGGATCGCGCTCGCGCATCAGCCGGGTCAGGCTGCGCACCACGATCGTGGTGTAAAGCCCCAGGATGAAGAGCACGAGCAGCAGCCCGTATTCCTCGGCCGCGACCGCGATGATGAAGTCGGTATGGGCGTCGGGCAGCTGCCACTTGACCTGGCCCTCGCCGACGCCGACGCCAAAGAAGCCCCCCTCCTGGATCGCGTTGGTGGCGTAGCCGACCTGGGTGCGCGGGTCGATATCGGCCGACATGTACATGTCGATCCGCTTGGCGAAGTGATCGGAATAGCTATAGGCGAGGAACCCGCCAGAGGTGACAAGCCCGGCAACGCCCACCAGCAGGAAGATCGGCGCACCGGCGACGAAATACATCACGCCCCAGGCGAACAGGATCAGCGCCGACTGGCCGAAGTCCGGCTGCATCGCGAGAAAGCCCACCACCACGATGGTCACCGCGAAAGAGATCATCTTGCCCGGCGGCCCGTTGATCTCGGCACTCGCCGCCATCAGCCAGGCGACCAGCACGCAGAACCCGGGCTTGAGGAATTCCGAGGGCTGCAGCGAGATGAAACCGAGCGAGAGCCAGCGCGTCGCGCCCTTGCCGAAGTCCGAGCCGATGAAGGGCAGCATCGCCAGCACCGCGAAGGTGATCAGGAACCCCACCACCCCCAGCCGCCGCACCGCCTCGGGCGAGATCAGCGAGGTCGCGAACATCGCCATCATCGCCAGCGCGCCGAACACCGCCTGGCGCTCGACATAGTGGAACGGCGGCAGGCCGTTGCGCGTCGCCAGCGGAACCGAGGCGGCGAGGCCCAGCAACAGCCCCATGCCCACCAGCAGCAGAATGCAGGCCAGCGACCATTTGTCGATGGTCCGCCACCAGCGCGGTAGAATCGGTTCGCCCGCGCGGACTGGCGCCGCGCCAAATACCATCTCTGTCATGGGTCTGCTCTCTACTGCCTCGTCGCGTCCGCTTCAGCGGATCTCGTCGCAGAGTGTAGCGAAGAAGCCCGCCCATAGCTAGGGGGAAGCGCCATGCCAGACAGGGCCCGGACTGGCCCCGGACCGCATTTTCTGCCCGGAAATATCCCACGGGGGTGATGAACGTCCGGAAATCCTCCGGTGGAGGATTTCCAGTGAAGAACGCCCGCCCGCGTCGGGCGGGCTATGGGGTGTGAAACCCCCGCGTCCTGCGCGGCAAGGCGCCCCCGAGCGAGGTCCAAAGATTCCCGTTGACGCAGCCCCCGCCCCGGGTCTATCGCATCGCCCATGTTCGCAAGTTCGGTAACCAAACGCACGACCAAGACCACCGCCTCGGCGGGGTGTCTTCCGGTGCGCGCGGGCTGAAGCCAGCAACACGATCGGAAACCCCCGCCGGAAACGGACGGGGAGAAACCGCGAAAACCCCCCGTCCCTCACCGCGCCAAAGACCCGGAGAGAGACCATGCCTGATACCCTGACCGCCCCGCCCCGTCCGCAGCTGTCGCCCGCCCGTGCCGCTGCCCCCAGCCTTGCCATCGTCGGCGCCACCGGCGCCGTCGGGGTCGAACTGATGCGCGTGCTCGAGGCGCGCCAGACCCCGCTGTCCGGCCTGCGCCTGCTCGCCTCGCCCCGATCCGCGGGCAAGACCCTGCCGTTCCGCGGCCGCGACCTGCCCATCGAGGCGCTGACCGAGGCGAGCTTTGCCGGCATCGACATCGCCCTTTTCTCCGCCGGGGCCACGATCTCGCGCCAATACGCGCCGCTCGCGGTGCGGGCCGGCGCGCTGGTGGTCGACAATTCCTCGGCCTTCCGGATGGACCCCGCGGTGCCGCTGCTGGTGCCAGAGGTCAACCCGGGTGCCCTGTCGCAGCATCAGGGCATCATCGCCAACCCCAACTGCGTCGCCGCGATCCTGACCGTGGCGGTGGCGCCCCTGCACCGCGCCCGGCCGATCCGGCGGATGCAGCTGGCGACCTATCAGGCGGCCTCCGGTGCCGGGGCGGCGGCGATGGAGGAATTGCGTCAGGCCACCGCCGCAGCCCTCGAGGGCCGCGCCTTCGCGCCGCAGGTGCTGCCGCATCCCTATGCCTTCAACCTGTTCAGCCATAATGCCGCGATGGACCCGGAGACCGGCTATAATGGGGAAGAGACCAAGGTCATCGCCGAAACCCATCGCCTGCTCGATGCGGATATGCCGATCGGGATCACCTGCATCCGGGTGCCGGTGCTGCGCGCCCATGCCATCGCGGCGAGCCTGACCTTCGACCGCCCGATGACGGTGGCGGAGGCGCGCGCCCTGCTGGCCGATGCCCCCGGCCTGCGGCTGGTCGATGATCGCGCCGCCAACCATTTCCCGATGCCGTCCGAGGCCTCGGGGCAGGACGACGTTCTGGTCGGCCGCCTGCGGCAGGATCTGTCGGATCCCACCGGCTGCACGCTCGCCCTCTTCATCGCGGGCGATCAACTGCTGAAAGGGGCGGCACTGAACGCCGTACAGATCGCCGAGGCGCTGTTGCGGGGCTGACCGCGCCCGACCGGCCTTGCTTGCCCGATTTGACCCGCGTCAAATCGGGCACAAAGCGGGCAAGTGCTTCTGCCCCGGCTCACCCCAATTCAGGGCAGCGCCGCGACCTGCGCCATGAAATCCTCGCCCCGCTTCTCGAAGTTCGGGTATTGGTCGAAACTCGCCGCCGCCGGGGCCAGCAGAACCACCTCGCCCGCCACCGCATCCGCCGCCGCGCGGGCCACGGCGACCGCCATCGTCTCGCAGATCTCATGCGGCAGGGTGCCGATCTGCAGGGCGAAATTCCCGCGCCGAATGGCCGATCAGATAGGCCTTCACGACCGAGCCGAGGAAGGGTTCCAGCGCCGCGATGCCGCCGTCCTTGCCCATCCCGCCGGCGATCCAGCGGATACTCCTGAAACGCCTGCAGGGCCTTGGCCGCGCTGTCCACATTGGTCGCCTTGGAATCATTGACATAGCGCACCCCGGCCCGCTCGCGGACCAGCTGGCTGCGATGCGGAAGGCCCTTGAACGATTGAAAGGCCTGTTCAATCAGTTTCGGCCCGAGACCCAGCGCCCGGCAGGCGGCATAGGCGGCGCAGGCGTTCTGATGGTTATGCGCCCCGGGCAGCCCCGGGATCGCCCGCAGGTCGATCGAGGCCACCTGCCGCCCCTTGCGGGTTTCCGACAGGAAGCCCTTGCGCGCAAACACGGCCCATCCCGGCCCGTCGAGCTTTTGCCCCGACGAGATCCGGATCACCCGGTCATCCTCTGGCCCCTCGCCCATCTGATTGGCCAGATAACGCCCCTCGACCTCATCCACCCCGATCACCGCGCGATCCGGCCCGCCTTCGGCAAACAGCCGCCGCTTGGCCGCGAAATAGCCGCCCATGCCGCCGTGCCGATCGAGGTGATCGGGGGACAGGTTGGTGAACACCGCAATATCCGGGGTCAGCGCCCGGGCGAGATCGGTCTGGTAGGACGACAGCTCCAGCACCACGACCTCGCCATCCACCGCCGGTTCGATGTCCAGAACCCCGCGCCCGATGTTGCCCGCCATCTGGCGTCGGACGGCCCGCGACCTGCAGGATATGGTGGATCAGCGCCGTTGTCGTCGATTTGCCGTTCGACCCGGTGACCGCGACCACCCTCGGGATCGCCTCGAACTGCTCCCACGCCGTCCCGGCCCAGGATCGGAAGAACAGGCCGATATCATTGTCGACCGGCACGCCAAGCTCGAGCGCGCGGGCGATCACCTTGTTCGGGCTGGGATAAAGATGCGGAATGCCGGGGCTGACGATCAGCGCCACGACCCCGTCAAAGGCGCCGCTGCGGGTCAGATCGACCAGCGCGAAGCCCTCGGCCTCGGCCTTGGCGCGGGCTTCCGGGCTGTCATCCCAGCACAGGGCCTCGGCCCCGCCCGCCAGCAGCGCCCGCGCCGTGGCAAGGCCCGACCGCCCCAGCCCCAGCACCGCCACGCGGCGCCCTTCAAAGCCCTGAACCGGAATCATCCCAAGCCCCCTTCGCGTTTCGCGCAGCAGGATGCGGCCCCGCGCACCGCGCCGCAAGCCGCCCCGCAACGCCCTCTGTTTGATGCCGACGCGCCCTAGCGCAGCTTCAGCGTGGCCAGCCCGATCAGCCCGAGGATCAGGCTGATGATCCAGAACCGGATCACGATCTGCGGCTCGGCCCAGCCCTTTTTCTCAAAATGATGGTGGATCGGCGCCATCAGGAAGACCCGCCTGCCGGTGCGCTTGAAGTAGAGCACCTGGATGATCACCGACATCGCCTCGACCACGAAGAGGCCGCCGACGATGGCCAGCACGATCTCGTGCTTGGTGGCGACCGCGATCGCCCCCAGCGCGCCGCCCAGCGCCAGCGACCCGGTGTCGCCCATGAACACGGCGGCCGGCGGCGCGTTGTACCACAGGAAGCCGAGGCCACCGCCGATCAGGCCCGCGACGAAGATCAGAAGCTCGCCGGTGCCGGGCACGTAATGGATGTCGAGGTATTCGGAATAGTCGATCCGGCCAACCGACATAGGCGATCACGCCCAGGGTTCCGGCGGCGATCATCACCGGCATGATCGCCAGCCCGTCGAGCCCGTCGGTCAGGTTCACCGCATTGGCCGAGCCGACGATCACGATCATCGCGAAGGGGACGAAGAACCAGCCCATGTTGAGCAGCACATTCTTGAAGAACGGCAGCGCCAGATGGTTGGTCAGCTCCGGCGGCTGGGCATGGGTCATGAGGTAGGAAGCGATCGCCGCGATCAGCAGCCCAAGCAGGAAGCGGGTCCGGCTGGAAACGCCTTTGGTGTTGTTCTTGGTGACCTTTTTCCAGTCATCGGCAAAGCCGATCAGACCGAAGCCGACGGTGACGAACAGCACGATCCAGACATAGACATTGTCGAGCCGCGCCCAGAGCAGGGTCGACAGGATCAGCGCGCCAAGGATCAGCACACCGCCCATCGTCGGCGTGCCCGGCCTTGACGAAATGCGTCTGCGGGCCGTCATCGCGGATCGGCTGGCCCTTCTTCTGGCGGCTCTTCAGGAAGTCGATCAGCGGCCGCCCGAAGACGAAGCCGAAGATCAACGCGGTGAAGAACGCCCCGCCGGCCCGGAAGGTGATGTAGCGGAACAGGTTGAACACCCCGCCGCCTTCAGCGAACTGACTGAGCCAAAACAACATCTACTCTGCCCTCCGGGATCGTGCCGCAACCCCTTGTCCCAATTTGCGCAGGCGCGTCAACGACAAGACTGACCTTCGATCCTTTCGAGCCCTTCACCAGCACAACATCGCCTGCGTCGACCAGATGATGCGCCTCGGCGGCCATTTCCGCTGCGGTCTCGGTCCAGAGGCCGCGCTGGCGTTGCGGCAGCACTTCCCAGAGCGAGCGCATGCGCGGGCCGACGCAATGCACCTGCGCCAGCCGCCCCATCATCGGATGGCGCGCGATGACGCGGTGCAGATGCGCCTCATCGGGCCCAAGTTCCAGCATGTCGCCAAGAATGGCGATCCGCCGCCCCTCGGCCACCCGGCCCACGCCATCGGTGGGTTCCGCCGCGCCAAGCACATCCAGCGCCGCCGCCATCGAGGCCGGATTGGCGTTGAAGGCATCGTCGATCAGCTCGAAGGCCATCCCGTCATGGACCACGTCGAGCACGATGCGTTCGCGCGCGCCGCGCCCCTCGGGCGGGGCCCAAAGCCCGATGTCGCAGGTGGCGAGACCAAGGTCGAGGCCCAAAGCCTCGGCCACCGCCAGCGCGCCCAGCGCGTTCTGGGCAAAGTGGCGACCAGCGGTCCGCACCTTGAACAGGATCGGCGTTCCCGCCGCCTCGGCCTTGACGATGGTGGTGTCGCGGGCCAGCTGCACCGAGATCAGGCGATAGCGCGCGCCCTGTGCCGCGCCGAACAGCATCACCTCGGCCCCCGCCGCTTTCGCGGCGGCGACAAGGATCGGCGTCGTTTCCAGATCGGCATTCAGCACCGCCACGCCGCCGGGTTCCAGCCCCTCGACGATAGCGGCCTTTTCGCGCGCGATCCCTTCAATGCTTTCAAAGGCTTCCAGATGGGCTGCGGCCACTGTGGTGATCATGGCGACATGCGGGCGGGCGAGGCGGGCCAGCGGCGCGATCTCGCCCGGATGGCTCATCCCGATCTCGATCACCGCGAAATCGGTGGCGACCGGCATCCGCGCCAGTGTCAGCGGCACGCCCCAGTGGTTGTTGTAGCTCGCCTCGGCGGCATGGACACGGCCCTGCCCGCCCAGAACCTGCGCGCAGCATTTCCTTGGTCGAGGTCTTGCCGACCGATCCGGTCACGGCCACCACCCTGGCCTGGGTCCGGGCCCGCGCGGCGGCGCCAAGCTGGCCCAGCGCCACCAGCACATCCGGCACGATCAGCAGCGGCGCATCCTCGGGCACATCCGCCGGGCGGTGCGTCACCAGGGCGGCGGCGGCGCCCTGCTTCAGCGCCGGCGGCAACGAAATCATGGCCATCGCGCAGATCCTTCAGCGCGACGAAGAGATCGCCATCCTCCAGCGTCCGGGTGTCGATCGAGACGCCCGAGGCCGTGAAGGGCCGCGTTGCGGCGCCACCGGTGGCGCGGGCGGCGTCCTGCGATGTCCAGAGCGCGGTCATCGGATCCCCCCATCCAGCACGGCCACCGCAAGGCTGGCCTGTTCCACATCGTCGAAGGGATAGACGGCAGAGCCGACGATCTGCCCGCTTTCATGCCCCTTGCCCGCGATCAGCAGCGCGTCGCCGGGGCCAAGCGCATCGACCCCGCGCAGGATCGCCTCGGCCCGGTCGCCGACCTCCCGCGCGCCCGGACAGGCGGCAAGGATCGCGGCGCGGATGCTGGCGGGTTCCTCCGAGCGCGGGTTGTCATCGGTCACGAAGCAGAGGTCGGCGTTTTCGGCGGCAGCGGCCCCCATCAGCGGGCGCTTGGCGCGGTCCCGGTCGCCGCCCGCGCCAAAGACCACGACGAGGCGGCCCAGCACATGCGGGCGCAGCGCCTTCAGCGCCGTCGCGATGGCGTCCGGCGTATGCGCGAAATCGACAAAGACCGCCGCCCCGTTGCTGCGCGTCGCCGCCAGTTGCATCCGGCCGCGCACCGTGGTCAGCCCGGCAAGCGTGGCAAAGACCTCGTCGGGCCCCTCCCCCGAGGCGATGGCGAGGCCGACGGCGATCAGCACATTCTCGGCCTGAAAGCCGCCGATCAGGCCCAGACGCACCTGCTGCACTTGCCCGTCCCAGACAAACCGCAGGTCCTGGCCCGTCGCGTCATAGCGCTGGCCGATGATGCGCAGATCGCAGCCCAGGGAATGGCCGACGGTAAGGACATCCTGCCCGCGCTGGTGGGCGAGGGCGGCAATCTCTGCCCCTTTCGGATCGTTCAGATTGACCACGGCTGTGGCATCTTCCGGCAGCACCCGGGTGAACAGGGCCGCTTTCGCATCGAAATAGGCCTCGAATGTGTGGTGATAATCGAGGTGATCCTGGGTGAAATTGGTGAAGCCCGCCGCGCGCAGATGCACCCCGTCCAGCCGCCGCTGATCGAGCCCATGCGACGAGGCCTCCATCGCGGCATGGGTCACCCCGGCCTCTGCCGCCCCGGCAAGGGCGGCGTGCAGCGTGATCGCGTCCGGCGTGGTGTGGTGCAGCGGCGCGGTCCATGCGCCCTCGACCCCGGTGGTGCCGATATTGATCGCCTCCTGGCCAAGCGCGGTCCAGATCTGGCGGGTGAAGCTCGCCACGCTGGTCTTGCCGTTGGTGCCGGTGACCGCCACCATCACCTCTGGCTGGCGCCCGAACCAGAGCGCCGCCGCCCGCGCCAGCGCCGCGCGCGGCTCCTGCACCACGACGATCGGCACGGCGGCGGCCTCTGGCATTGCGGCGGCCAGCTTTGCACCCTCAGGATCGGTCAGGATTGCCCCCGCCCCCGCCGCCAGCACCGTGGCCAAGGAAGGTCGCGCCATGCACCCTGGTGCCGGGCAGGGCTGCAAACAGCATGCCGGGGCGCACCTGCCGGCTGTCCACGGCCAGCCCGGTCACGCGCGCCTCTTGCCCGCCGCGCGCGGTCAGGCCAAGGGCGCCAAGGGTCTTGCTTCCCGCAGGTTCCGCCATTTTGGCCCCGTTTTACGCTTCAGTCATACCAGTCCCGGTGTCGATCAGCCCGCCACCCGGGACGCAAATCAATTCCGGGCGAGTGTTACCTCAGCCGCGGCGGGAGGTGCAATCACCGGACGCAGACCAAGCAAGGGCGCGACCCGACGGATGATCTCGGCCGCGACCGGCACGGCGGTATAGCCCGCCGTGCGGCGCGGTTGCGAATGGGTGTTGTCCGAAGGCTCGTCCAGCGTCACGATCAGCACGTATTTGCGGATCGCTGGCCGGGAACACGCTGGCAAAGGTCGAGATCACCTTGTCGTGGTAATAGCCGCCCTGCGGATCGGGCTTGTCGGCGGTGCCGGTCTTGCCGGCCACATCATAGCCCTTCACATCGCCGAGCGAGGCCGTGCCCTCGGTCACCACCTTGCGCAGCATCTCGCGCAGCTTGGCCGAGGTCGCCTCGGAAATGATGCGCGGCCCGACCTTCGGATGATCGGTCTTGAGCAGCGTCGGATAGACCCGGATCCCGCCGTTCAGCATCGAGGCATAGGCGGTCGCCAGATGCAGCGGGCTGTCGGAAATGCCGTGGCCATAGGCAATCGTCATGGTCGAAAGTTCCGACCAGTTCTTCGGCGTCTCGGGCCGCACGCCCGGCGCCTCGACCAGTTCCACCGGCGAAGGGTCCAGCAGGCCCAGCGATTTCAGGAACGGCTGCTGCCGCGCCGCGCCGATCTGCATCGCGATCCGGGCCGCCCCGATGTTGGAGCTTTCCTTGATCACATCGGTCACCGACAGCGAGCTGCCATAATTGTGGAATTCGTGGATCCTGAAGCGGCCCCAGACCAGCGGCCCCTTGGTGTCGATCATCGTGTTCGGCGTGATCAGCCCGAGGTCCAGCGCCTGCGCCACGTCGAAGATCTTGAAGGTCGAGCCCAGCTCGTAGAGCCCCTGCACCGCGCGGTTGAACAGCGGGCTGTCGGCGGCATTGCCCTTGACCAGCGGCTGCGGCCGGTCGTTCGGATCGAAGTCGGGCAAGGAGACCATCGAGATGATCTCGCCGGTATTGGCATTCATCAGGACCGCTGCCGCGCCCTTGGCGTTCATCATCTTCATCCCGGCGTCGAGCACTTCATGCGTCGTGGTCTGCACCGTCAGATCGAGCGAAAGTTGCAGCGGCTTGCCGCCATTGGCCGGATCGCGCAGCCAGTCGTCATAGGATTTCTCGATCCCGGCGACGCCGATCACCTCGGCGGAATCGACGCCCTCGCGGCCGAACCCGGCGCCGCCGAGAATATGCGAGGCGAGCCTGCCCGTTCGGGTAAAGCCGCATCTCGCGCGGGCCGAAGAGCAGGCCGGGATCGCCGATGTCATGCACTTCCTGCATCTGCTCGGGCGAGAGCGTGCGCTTGATCCAGACGAAGGTGCGGTCGCCGGTGAACTGACGTTCCAGGCGCGCCTCGTCCAGATCCGGGAACAGCTTGACCAGCGCTTTGGCGACATGCACCGGGTCGATCATGTCGCGCGGCTGGGCATAGAGCGAATAGGTGGCGAGGTTGGTGGCCAGCACCCGGCCCTTGCGGTCGACGATATCGGCGCGCTGCGCCAGGATCTGCGGCCCGTTCGACGATGCGACCTGCGGCTCTGTCGGGTCGACCGAGGCCATCAGCCCCATCCGCGCGCCGACCAGCGTGAAGGCCACGAAGAAGAACAGCCCCAGCATCAGCAGCCGCCCCTCGGCCTGATCGCGCGAGCTGTCGCGCATCTCTTCATGCCGGATGCGGATATTCTCGCGTTCGATCACGTCCGGGTTGTCGCCCCGGGCACGGGCCGACAGGATACGCGCGAGCGGGCGAAGCGGGGTACGGATCATGGGGTCTGGGCCTTCAGCTCTGCAGAAGTGTCGACAGTCTTGGAAATCACCATGCCGCTGCCGAGCGGCGCGGGCGCGACCGTGGGCGCCGGGGCCGGATAGGCCAGCTCGTCGATGCTGCCGAACTGCGATGAGGTCATCGGCAAAAGGTTCAATTTGTTGAAATTCAGCATGGTCAGTTCGCGCAACCGCGACGGGCGGTTCTCGAAGGCCCATTCCGCCTGCTGCATTCCGATCGATTCGTGCAATTGCGCGATCTCGCGCTGCAGCCGGGCGACCTGCTTGATCGAGCTTTGCGTGGCATAGTTCTGCCGGTAGGCCCAGAAGGCCAGCGACATCACCATGAGGGCAGAGAGGACGTAGAGCAGCGGTCGCATCAGGGTCGGCCTTTCTCGTCGATCATGGGCAGCCCGAGACCGGCGCGGTCCGATGCGGCCGCGGGCGCCGCGGTCCGCTCGGCGACCCGCAGCTTGGCAGAGCGGGCGCGCGGGTTCCCGGCGATCTCGTCCTCCTCGGGCGCGGTCGGCGCGCCGGGTCAGCAGGTGGAACTGCGGCTCGGTGACCGCCTTTTCCGGGGCATAGCGGTTGGCATTGGCGTCAAGCCCCGAGCGCGACTGGAAGAACCGCTTCACGATCCGGTCTTCCAGCGAATGGAAGGTCACCACCGCCAGCTTGCCGCCCGGCTTCAGCGCGCGTTCCGCCGCCTCCAGTCCCTCGATCAGCTCCAGAAATTCGGCATTCACCGCGATGCGGATCGCCTGAAAGCTGCGCGTCGCCGGGTGGCTTTGCCCGGGCTTCGGACGCGGCAGGCACTTTTCCACGATTCCGGCGAGTTGCAGCGTGCTGACGATCGGCACGATGGCCCGTGCCGCGACAATCGCCCGGGCGATACGGCGCGAGGCGCGCTCCTCGCCGTAATGATAGAGGATATCGGCCAGCACCGCTTCCGGCACCGTATTGACCAGATCGGCCGCCGTCTCGCCTGACTGGCTCATCCGCATGTCGAGCGGGCCGTCGCGCAGGAAGGAAAAGCCGCGCTCGGCCTGATCGAGCTGCATCGACGAGACGCCAAGATCCAGCACCACCCCGTCGAGCGGCTCTCCGGCCAGCGTGTCGAGCTGCGAAAACGTGCCTTCGACCAGCTGCAACCGGTCGCCAAAACCCTCGGCCCAGGCTTCCGCCATCTCGAAGGCGAGCGGGTCGCGATCAACCCCGATCACGCGGGCGGCACCTGCGGCAAGCAGCCCGCGGGCATAGCCGCCGGCGCCGAATGTGCCATCGAGCCAGACCCCCTCAACCGGGGCGACAGCCTCCAGCAACGGGCCCAACAGAACCGGGATATGGGGCGCGGCCGAGGCAGGGGTCGGCGCCGCGGCGGCCATCACGATGCCTCCGACGTCGCCTGCAACAGAGCCAACGGATTGAAATCGTCGCCCTGGTCGCGCAGGAAATCTGTGGTGCGGTTGCCGCGCCGGGCGTGGTAGGTCTCGGGCGCCCAGATCTCGAAGCGGTTGCCCTTGCCCACGAAGATCGCATCGCCGGTCAGCCCGATCATGTCGCGCAGGCTCTGCGACAGCACGATGCGGCCCTCGTCGTCGATCTGGAATTCCTGCACGCGCGAGAAATAGAGGTCTTCAAGGACGTCGCGCGCCTTGGAGCCGAGCGGCATCCGGTCGATCTGCTCGTGCAGCTCATCGAGCTTGGCAACCGAGTAGCCTTCCAGGAAGGGCCGCGAACTGTCTGTGTAAGCGATTGAAAAGAAGGGGCGAAGACCCTTGGTCCAGGACTCGGTCGTCGGCCTCGATGACACGCCGGAATGCCGAAGGGATGGATACGCGACCTTTCGCGTCCACCCTCTGTTCGACCAATCCGACGAATTTGCGCGCCACCTGTCCGCGCTCCTTGTCCCTACCAGTTCCGTTGTTCAGCGCTGGAAAGAAAAACGGCGGCCGGGCTGCTGCCACTGCCCGTACCGCCGCCCTCGCCCCATCACTGGGTTTGTCCGGCTACGCGCGCCACCTGGGGGGATGTCTGCTCGCCCGCGCGCCGGATCTCATCAGTTCAGTCACATGGAAAGCGGAGCCTGTATGATACCTGCCTCTGGTGCTTTTTTTGGGGTCTTTAGTCGCCCCGCTAACTGCCCGCTGTCCGTGCATTAGGGATGCCATGGGAATTCATGGGTCGCAACTGATTTCTTCAGCCGCGCCACCCCAGAATTTGTGCAGAGAGGCCTGAAAATCCACGATCTTGTGCCATGCGGTACAGATTCGGCACCACAAGTTGCTACATGGGGGCAATACCCATCTATATGTTGATATTCTCAAGGGAAATCCGACAATCCCACGATTTCCCAAAAACTTTCGCTCGGCTGTCCAGATGATGCCGGAGCGCAACGTTTCAGAGCGTGAGCCCCCGGAAAAGCCCATAAAAAGCGCCATTATGACGCGCGGTCACGCCCGGGTGATTCGAAAACTCGGCCGCGTGGCGGCCGGTTCCCATGAATTACCATGCCTCCGCGGTGGCCCGCGCGACTCGCGTCCCGCGGGCGGGCCCGGCCTCAGGCCATGCCGCCGCCGACCAGCCGCGTGGCAAGCCGGGCATAGGCCTCGGCCACCGGCCCCTCGCCTGCCGCGACCGGGGTTCCGGCATCGCCCGCAAGCCGCACATCAAGACTGAGCGGGATCTCGGCCAGCAGCGGCACCTCCATCTTCAGGGCCTCGGCGGCGACACCGCCATGGCCGAAGATATGCTCCTCATGCCCGCAGTTCGGACAGACGAAGGTCGACATGTTCTCGATCAGCCCGAGAATCGGCGTCTTCAGCGTCTCGAACATGCCGATCGCCTTGCGCGCATCGAGCAGCGCCACATCCTGCGGGGTCGAGACGATGATCGCCCCGGTCACCTGGGTGCGCTGGCAGAGCGTCAGCTGAACATCACCGGTGCCCGGCGGCAGGTCGATGATCAGCACGTCCAGCTCGCCCCAGGCGACCTGCGTCAAGCAGCTGTTGCAGCGCCCCCATCAGCATCGGCCCGCGCCAGATCACCGGCTGATCCTCGCGCAGCATCAGCCCGATCGAGATCATCGTGACGCCATGCGCCACCAGCGGAATGATCGTCTTGCCATCGGGCGAGGCCGGGCGGGCGCTGACCCCCATCATGCGCGGCTGCGAGGGACCGTATATATCGGCGTCAAGCAGACCGACCCGCCTGCCCTGCCGGGCCAGCGCCACGGCAAGGTTCGAGGCCACGGTGGATTTCCCCACCCCGCCCTTGCCCGAGGCGATGGCAAGGATGCGGTCCACCCCGGCCACCTTGGCCGGCCCGCCGGACTGTGGCGCCGCATGGCCGCCGATCTTCAGCGTCGGCGGCGGCGCCTTGGGCGCCGGGCCATGCGCCGTCAAGATGACGCTCACCTCGCTGACACCGGGCAGGCGGCGCAGCAGATCCTCGGCCGCCTGCCGCAGCGGCTCCATCCGCTGGGCCTGGCCGGGATCGGCGGCCTCGATGACGAATCGCACCCGCTCGCCCTCGATCGTCAGGGCGCGGACCATGTCATTGGCCACGAGATTGCCACCCTCGGGCAGAGTCAGGCGCGCCAGTTCCGCCAAAACATTCTCTCGCGTGACCGTCATTGTGTTTTCTCCGTCAACATTCGGCGGCAACCGTTGCCATGTTTGCCGTCAGGCGCAAGGCTCGGTTTAAATGACGCCATATCTTTGGGCATTTCCCCTGAAAACTGCCAGAAAAAATAGGTCAATAGAGGTTATGCAATTGCTGCATGGCAGCATTGACCACTCGCCCCATTGTGCAGGCGCAGCATCGGTGCAAGTTAGGTTCAACACGAGGCAAAAACTGCCCCCCATCGGAATTGAGAGGCACTCAACATGGCATACGCAAACACGACCCGAGCCCTGGAAAGCGGCCTGCGCGATCGGTTCAACGCGCTTGTTGCGGTCTATGTCGCCGGCGCAGCGCGCCGCCGCGTCTACCGTCAGACGGTGCGCGAACTTCTGGTTCTGTCGGACCGCGAGCTTGCGGATCTCGGCATCCACCGCTCGCAGATCAGCGATATCGCCCGTCAGGCGGCGGCTGGCAAGTAAGGTTTCTAAGGAGAGACCCTCTCCTCCTCCCTGGGTCTTTCTTATCTCGCGGCGACATCTCTCCTCCTCCCTGATGTCGCCGCATTTTTCTTCCGGGGTCCGGACCGAGGTCCGCATCCCATCCTGAACACGGTTGGCCCCTCCTCCTCCCTGGGCCGGTCGTTACAGGGGCGGCGAAGCCCACCTCCTCCCGGGTGACGTCGCCCCGTCTCTTTCCGGGGCCGCAAGGCCCACACAGAATCCAATGCGCCCTCTCCTCCTCCCTGGGTGCATTGTGACACGGTCGCGCCGCCCCTCCTCCTCCCTGGGTGTCGCGACCATCCTACACCGGGGCCACGCGCCCTGTGACATTGCGAAGGGCCCTCTCCTCCTCCCTGGGTCTTTCGTGACAAGAGCGGCGGCGCCAACCTCCTCCCTGGCGTCGCCGCATTTTTTTATCCGCCATCTTGTTGCCCCAGCGCCGCGCCGCTAGCGTCCGGCGGACGTGAAAAGGGGCATTGCATGCGGCTCTCGATGATTTCGGCGGCAGCCGTCGCGGCGCTGGTCGGCTATGGCAGCACCATCGCGCTGATCCTTGCGGCGGCAGATGCGGTCGGGGCGAGTGCCGCGCAGGCGCAATCCTGGGTGCTGGCGATCTGCCTGGTCACCGCCCTCGGCTCCGCCGCTCTCAGCCTCTGGACCCGCATTCCCGTCATCCTGGCCTGGTCCACCCCGGGCGCGGCGCTGATCGCCGCGTCACATGGCATCACCATGCCCGAGGCGGCGGCGGCCTTCCTGCTGGCCGCCGCGCTGATCTTCCTGACCGGGGCGATCGGCCCGCTTGGCCGCCTGATCGCCGCCCTGCCCGGGCCGATCGCCTCGGGCATGCTGGCAGGCGTGCTGCTGCCCTTCTGCCTTGCGGTTCCGAAAGATGCGGTCGCGCTGCCGCAGCTCGTGCTGCCGGTCGTTGCCGTCTTTGCCCTGGTGCGGCTGGTGAACCCGGCCTATGCGGTGCTTGCCGCCCTGGCCACCGGGCTCGCGCTGACCTTCGGCACCGGCACGCCGCTGCCCCACGTCGCGGCCCGGCTGCCAGGGCTGACCCCGATCCTGCCGAGCTTCCGCGCCGGGGCGCTGATCGGGCTCGGCCTGCCGCTGTACCTTGTCACCATGGCCTCGCAGAACCTGCCCGGCTTTGCCGTCCTGCAGGGCGCGGGCTATCAGCCGCCGGTGCGCAAGGCGCTGCTGGTCACCGGCGGGCTGTCCGGGCTGGGGGCGATCTTCGGGGCGCATACGCTGAACATGGCGGCCATCACCGCCGCCATCTGCCTTGGCGACGACGTCCATCCCGAGCGCGCCCGCCGCTGGGCCGTGGGTCTGGCCTATGCCGCCTGCTGGGCCCTGCTCGGCCTGTTCGGGCCGGTGATTCTTGCCGGAATTCAGGCCGTCCCTGCCGCGATGATCGCCACCATCGCCGGCCTCGCGCTGCTCAACCCGACCATCGGCGCCCTGCCACGGCCTTTGCCGACCCGCGCCACCGCTTTGCCGCCGCCACCACGCTGATCACCGCCGCCTCCGGCATCTCCGCCTTCGGCATCGGCGGCGCCTTCTGGGGGCTGGCGGCGGGTCTTGCCGTCCACGCGCTCGACCAGGCGAAAGCCCGTCTGGCGCGCTGACCCTGTCCATTTTCTGCCCTGAAATATCCCCGCCGGAGGCTCCGAGGCCTCAAAACGGGATGTCGTCCGCCCGATCCGCCGGCACCACAAAGCGCGCGACGATCTTCTTCGCGCCGGCCTTGTCGAACTCCATGTCCAGCTTGTCGCCCTCGATGCCCATCGACCGTGCCATAGCCGAACTTGTGGTGAAACACCCGGTCGCCCTCGGTGAAGGACGACACCGCGTCAAGGTCGATCACCGTATTGCGGCTTTCCCTCGGCTGGCCCATGCCACGGGTCGCGGCTGCGCTCCTGCAGCCGCCGCCAGCCCGGCGAGTTGTAGACATCCGCCTTCGCCGCCCGATCCTCGATCGCAGGATCGCGGCGCCGCCGCGCCGATAACCGCCGCCATAGAGCCCCGGCGGCGTCAGCACCTCGACATGCGCCTCGGGCAATTCGTCGATGAAGCGCGAGGGCAGCGCCGATTGCCACTGGCCATAGACCCGGCGGTTGGCGCAAAGGAGATCGTCGCCAGCTCCTCGGCCCGGGTGATCCCGACATAGGCCAGCCGCCGTTCCTCCTCCAACCCCTTCAACCCGCTTTCATCCATCTAGCGCTGGCTCGGGAACAGCCCGTCCTCCCAGCCCGGCAGGAACACGGCGGGAAACTCCAGCCCCTTGGCCGCGTGCAGGGTCATGATGCTGACCTTCGCGCCCTGCTCTTCGGTCTCATTGTCCATGATCAGCGCGACGTGTTCGAGAAAGCCCTGCAGGTTCTCGAACTGCTCCAGCGCCTTGACCAGTTCCTTCAGGTTCTCCAGCCGCCCCGGCGCCTCGGGCGTCTTGTCGGCCTGCCACATCGCGGTATAGCCGGATTCCTCAAGGATCGTCTCGGCCAGCTCGATATGGTTCTGCGCCGCTGCCGATCAGCCGGTGCCAGCGGTCCACGCCCTCGACAAAGGCGCGCAGCTGCCCGGCACCCTTGCCGCCGAAATCGCGCCCTCGGACAGCAGCATCCGCGCGCCTTCCAGCAGGGTGACGCCTGCCCCGCGCGCCGCGATCTGGATCGATCTGCTGCGCCTTGTCGCCAAGCCCGCGCTTGGGGGTATTCACCACCCGCTCGAAGGCCAGATCATCCTCGGGCGACACCGCCAGCCGGAAATAGGCCATCGCATCGCGAATCTCGAGGCGCTCGTAGAATCGCGGGCCGCCGATCACCCGATAGGGCAGGCCGATGGTCAGGAACCGATCCTCGAAGGCGCGCATCTGGTGGCTGGCGCGCACAAGGATCGCCATGTCATCGAGGCTCATGGCCTTCTCGCCACGCGCGCCCGCGCTGCAATCGCCTCGACCTCTTCGCCGATCCAGCGCGCCTCTTCCTCGCCGTCCCAATGGCCGATCAGGCGCACCTTCTCGCCCTCTGTCCGCCTCGGTCCAGAGCGTCTTGCCCAGCCGCCCGGAATTGGCCGCGATCACGCCAGATGCCGCCGCAAGGATATGCGGGGTCGAGCGGTAGTTCTGTTCCAGCCGGATCACCTGCGCGCCGGGAAAATCCTTCTCGAACCGCAGGATGTTGCCGACCTCGGCGCCGCGCCAGCCATAGATCGACTGGTCGTCATCGCCGACGCAGCAGATGTTGCGATGCGCCTGCGCCAGCAGCCGCAGCCAGAGATACTGCGCGACGTTGGTGTCCTGATACTCGTCCACCAGAATATAGCGCAGCCAGCGCTGATACTGCGCCAGCACGTCCGGATGGGCCTGAAAGATCGTGACGCACATGCAGCAGCAGATCGCCGAAATCGGTGGCGTTCAGCGCCTTCAAGCCGCTCCTGATAGGCCGCATAGAGCTCGGTGCCGCGGTTGTTATAGGCCCCGGCCTCGGCCGAGGGCACCTTTTCGGGCGTCCAGGCCCGGTTCTTCCAGCCGTCGATCAGCCCGGCCAGCATCCGCGCGGGCCAGCGCTTTTCGTCGATGTTCTCGGCCAGGATCAGCTGTTTCAGCAGCCGGATCTGATCATCCGTATCCAGAATGGTGAAGTTCGACTTCAGCCCCACCAGTTCCGCATGGCGGCGCAGGATCTTCACCGAGATCGAATGGAAGGTGCCCATCCAGGGCATCCCCTCGACCGTGTGCCCAAGCAGCCGCCCGACCCGCTCTTTCATCTCGCGCGCGGCCTTGTTGGTGAAGGTCACCGCCAGAATCTCGTTCGGCCGCGCCCGGCCCAGGGTCAGCAGATGCGCGATCCGCGCGGTCAGCGCCCGGGTCTTGCCGGTGCCCGCGCCGGCCAGCATCAGGACCGGCCCGTCGAGCGCCTCGACCGCCGCGCGCTGCGCCGGGTTCAGCCCGTCCAGATAGGGGGCGGGACGTGCCGCCACGGCCCGGGCCGACAGCGGAACCTGCGCTGCCGCCTCGAAGGCGTCCTGTTCGTCATGGCTGTTCATCCCGGTAACCTAACCCGCTTCGCGCCCGAGTTAAAGAATTGTTCGCAGAATGTTCCTGCCTTTTTGCGTCACCTCTGCGTCAGCCATCACGCGACTGTGGGGCCCGGGGCCCGATCCCTGCCCTTGGCATCGCACCGGACCGCCCTAGCTCGACACAGGCAGGCTGATCGGCCCAGCGCCGCGATCCGCCGACGACGCCAAAAGAAACCAACTGGAGGAAGACCATGCTCGGAAAACTCGCCCTCTCTGCCGCCCTCGCCCTCGGCCTCGCCGGGTCTGCCTATGCCGAGACCGTGAACTGGACTGCCAAGCTCGACCAGGCCCAGGAGGGCGACAACAAGGCCCCCGCGCCGAATGCCAAGGGTGAGGCGATGGGCACGCTCGACACCACCAGCGGGGCGATGACCTGGACGGTGACCTGGGACGGGCTGACCGGCGCGGCCAAGGCGATGCATTTCCACGGCCCGGCGCCGATGGGCAAGAACGCGGGCGTTCTGGTCGATATCGGCAAGATCTCCGGCCTGACCAGCCCGTCCAAGGGCGAGGCGACGATCTCGCCAGAGCAGATCAAGCAGGTGCAGGACGGGATGTGGTACATCAACATCCACACCCCCTCGAACCCCGGCGGCGAGATTCGCGGTCAGGTGAAGGTCGGCATGTAATTCCGGGCGGCAGGGGCCGGGGGATGCCCCCGGCCCCTGCCGTTTCGGGACCGGTCATGCGGAAAGGCGGATCAATCGGCGCGGCTCGGACCGCGCCAATGGTCGCTTTGTCACTCCCGAAGGTCGCGCCTCGACAGCGCGTCACGGGGCTGTCATGATTCTTCGCGCGGCCGAAACCATTCCCTTGCGCTGCAACGCAGCATCCCTAGAGTGAGGCGGTCTGCGCCGTTCACGCCGGGGAGCTTTTCATGGCCGATTTCCGCAAGATCCTGATTGCCAACCGGGGCGAGATCGCCATCCGGGTGATGCGCGCGGCCAACGAGCTCGGCAAGAAGACCGTTGCGGTCTATGCCGAGGAAGACAAGCTGTCGCTGCACCGCTTCAAGGCGGACGAGGCCTACCGGATCGGCGAGGGGCTCGGCCCGGTCGCGGCCTACCTCAGCATCCCCGAGATCATCCGCGTCGCCAAGCATGGCCGGCGCCGATGCGATCCACCCGGGCTATGGCCTGCTGTCGGAAAACCCCGATTTCGTCGAGGCCGTCGACCGCCGCCGGCATGACCTTCATCGGCCCCAAGGCCGAGACCATGCGCGCCCTTGGCGACAAGGCCAGCGCGCGGCGCGTGGCGATCAAGGCGGGCGTGCCCGTCATCCCGGCGACCGAGGTGCTGGGCGATGACATGGACGAGGTCCGCCGCAGGCCGCCGCGGTCGGCTATCCGCTGATGCTGAAGGCCAGCTGGGGCGGCGGCGGGCGCGGCATGCGCCCGATCAACTCTGCCGCCGAGGAGCTGGCCGACAAGGTGCGCGAAGGCCGGCGCGAGGCCGAGGCCGCCTTCGGCAATGGCGAGGGCTATCTGGAAAAGATGATCCTGCGCGCCCGCCATGTCGAGGTGCAGCTTCTCGGCGACACGCATGGCAACCTCTACCACCTCTATGAACGCGACTGCACCGTGCAGCGCCGCAACCAGAAGGTCGTCGAACGCGCCCCCGCCCCTTACCTGACCGACGCCCAGCGCGCCGAGGTCTGCGCGCTCGGCCTCAAGATCGGCAATGCGGTCGGCTATCAGAACGCCGGCACCGTCGAATTCCTGATGGATATGGACGATGAGAAATTCTACTTCATCGAGGTCAACCCCCGCGTCCAGGTCGAACATACCGTCACCGAAGAGGTGACCGGCATCGACATCGTGCGCGCCCAGATCCTGATCGCCGAGGGCAAGACCCTGGCCGAGGCGACCGGCGCGCCAGACCCAGGCCGACGTGCGCCTCTCCGGCCACGCGCTGCAATGCCGGGTGACGACGGAAGACCCGCAGAACAACTTCATCCCCGATTACGGCCGCATCACCGCCTATCGCTCGGCCACCGGCATGGGCATCCGGCTTGACGGCGGCACCGCCTATTCCGGCGCGGTCATCACCCGCTATTACGATTCGCTGCTGGTCAAGGTCACCGCCTGGGCGCAGACGCCCGACCGCCGCCATCGCCCGGATGGACCGCGCCCTGCGCGAATTCCGCATCCGCGGCGTCTCGACCAACATCGCCTTTGTCGAGAACCTGCTGAAGCACCCGACCTTCCTCGACAATACCTACACCACCAAGTTCATCGACACGACGCCCGAGCTCTTCAACTTCAAGAAGCGCCGCGACCGGGCGACGAAGATCCTGACCTATGTCGCCGACATCACCGTGAACGGCCACCCGGAAACCGCAGGCCGCCCGAAACCGGCAGCCGAGGCGCGGATGCCCGAAGCCGCCCCTGCCCAAGGGCGAACCCGCCTATGGCACCCGCAACCTCCTGGAACAGAAGGGCCCGCAGGCCGTCGCCGACTGGATGCGGCAGCAAAAGAAGCTGCTGATCACCGACACCACGATGCGCGACGGGCACCAGTCGCTGCTCGCCACACGGATGCGCTCGATCGACATGATCCGCGTCGACGCCGCCTATGCCGCGAACCTCTCGGGCCTGTTCTCGGTCGAATGCTGGGGCGGCGCCACCTTCGACGTGGCCTATCGCTTCCTGCAGGAATGCCCCTGGCAGCGCCTGCGCGACATCCGCGAACGGCTGCCCAACGTGATGACGCAGATGCTGCTGCGCGCCTCGAACGGCGTGGGCTATACCAACTACCCCGACAACGTGGTGCAAGCCTTCGTGGCCCAGGCCGCGAAGACCGGCGTGGACGTGTTCCGCGTCTTCGACAGCCTGAACTGGGTCGAGAACATGCGCGTCGCGATGGATGCGGTGATCGAGGCGAACAAGCTCTGCGAAGGCGTCGATCTGCTACACCGGCGACATGCTCGACCCGGACCGCGCGAAATACGACCTGAAATACTATGTCGCGATGGGCAAGGATCTGAAGGCCGCCGGCGCCCATGTGCTGGGCCTGAAGGACATGGCGGGCCTGTTGAAACCCGCCGCCGCCCGGGCGCTGATCAAGGCGCTGAAGGATGAGGTCGGCCTGCCGATCCATTTCCACACCCATGACACGTCCGGGCATCGGGGCGGCCACCATCCTCGCCGCCTGCCGATGCGGGGGTGGATGCGGTCGACGCCGCGATGGACGCCTTTTCGGGCGGCACCTCGCAGCCCTGCCTCGGCTCGATGGTCGAGGCTCTGCGCAACACCGACCGCGACACCGGGCTCGACATCGCCGCGATCCGCCGGATCTCGAACTACTGGGAACAGGTGCGCGCGCAATACGCCGCCTTCGAATCCGGCCTGCCGGCCCCGGCGTCCGAGGTCTATCTGCACGAAATGCCCGGCGGCCAGTTCACCAACCTCAAGGCGCAGGCGCGCTCGCTCGGGCTGGAGGAACGCTGGCACGAGGTGGCGCAGACCTATGCCGACGTGAACCGGATGTTCGGCGATATCGTCAAGGTCACGCCCTCGTCCAAGGTGGTGGGCGACATGGCGCTGATGATGGTGGCGCAGGGCCTGACCCGGGCGCAGGTCGAAGACCCGGCGGTCGAGGTCTCCTTCCCCAACTCGGTCGTCGACATGATGAAGGGCAACCTTGGCCAGCCCCCCGGCGGCTGGCCCGCAGGCATCCTGAAGAAGGTGCTCAAGGGCGAGGCGCCGAACCTCGAACGCCCCGGCAAACACCTCGCCCCGGTCGATCTGGAGGCGACGCGCAGCAGGATCTCGGCCGAGCTTGGCGCGGATGAGGAAGACGCGCAGGTCGTCACCGTCGATGACGAGGATCTGAACGGCTATCTGATGTATCCCAAGGTCTTCATCGACTACATGACGCGCCACCGCATCTATGGCCCGGTGCGCGCGCTGCCGACCCGCACCTTCTTCTACGGCATGGAGCCGGGCGAAGAGATCACCGCCGAGATCGACCCCGGCAAGACGC
Source organism: uncultured Pseudomonadota bacterium (assembly GCA_963837565.1). Taxonomy (GTDB): domain Bacteria; phylum Pseudomonadota; class Alphaproteobacteria; order Rhodobacterales; family Rhodobacteraceae; genus Solirhodobacter. Next base: position 71,614 of record CAWIOC010000005.1, on the reverse strand, counting down.
TGGAGATCCGCCTGCAGGCGGTGGGCGAGACCGGCGACGACGGCGAGGTGAAGGTCTTCTTCGAACTGAACGGCCAGCCCCGCGTGATCCGCGTGCCGAACCGCCTGATCAAGGCGCAGACCGCCGCGCGACCCAAGGCGAAAGAGGGCGACCCCAGCCATATCGGCGCGCCGATGCCCGGCGTGATCGCCTCGGTCGGCGTCTCGGCCGGGCAGAAGGTGACGGCGGGCGATCTGCTGCTGACCATCGAGGCGATGAAGATGGAAACCGGCATCCACGCCGAGCGCGACGCGATGGTCAAGGCCGTCTACGTCGGCCCCGGTGCGCAGATCGACGCCAAGGACCTGCTGGTCGAATTCGACTGATCGCAACCTGCGATCCCGGCCGGGGCATCCGCCCCGGCACGCTCCGCGTTATCAAAGTATTAGGGCTTGTTACCGCATCCTTGAGGCCGGAGGGGCTCTGGGAAACGTGAATGCAAGATGATCTGCGCCGCCGTGTCGAAGGCTTCATTGTCGAGCATGTCCTGCTGGAACTTGGCACGATCCGCGCCGCCCTCGATGCCCGCGCGATGGGTGGGGCAAGCTTTTCCCTCGCCGGCACCGAGCTTGATCTGCTGCGCGCCCGCATCACCGGGCTGGAACAGCTGGCCCAGGCGGTCAGCCGCATCATCGCCGAAGCCTCGGACGCAGAGACCGCTGACAGGGATCTGACCGCCCGGCCGGTCGCCATGTTTCGCAGCCGCCAGAACTGACCCCGCCTCGGCGCTGACGGCACCCCACCCTGCCGAACGCCTGCCCGGTCTGCTGCATTTCGCGGCGCTGCGGCGCATCCCCCGCCGATGCCCTGCATTTATTGGCCCGAGCCACCTTGCCGCCACCTGCCCGGCAGGGCACATGGAAGCTGGTGCGGACACGAAAGGGTGCCAATGATCGCTCTGCTCTCAGACCCCGCGGCCTGGGCCTCCTTCCTGACCCTCACGGTGCTGGAAATCGTGCTTGGCGTCGACAACGTCATCTTCATCTCGATCGCCGCCAATCGCCTGCCCCGGGCCGAGCGCAAACGCGCCCGGATCATCGGGCTGACCGGCGCGCTGGCGCTGCGGGTCGGCCTCCTGCTGTCGATCACCTGGATCATGTCGCTGTCCCGCCCGATCCTGACGATCCGCGATTTCGGCCTGACCTGGCGCGACATCATCCTGCTGGCGGGCGGGATCTTCCTGATCTGGAAAGCCAGCGACCGAGATCTTTGCCGAGGTCGAGGGCGAACATGACGAAACCGACACCGACGGCGCCGGCACCCTCTTCGCCACCATCCTGCAGATCATGCTGCTGGATCTCGTCTTCTCGATCGACAGCGTGATCACCGCGGTCGGCATCGCCGATCATGTCGAGGTGATGATCGCCGCCGTGGTCGTCTCGATCCTGGTGATGATGCTGGCCGCCGAACCGATCGGCACGTTCATCGAACAGCACCCCTCGACCAAGATGCTGGCGCTGGCCTTCCTGATCATGGTCGGCATGGCGCTGGCCGCCGACGGGCTGCATTACCATGTCGAGCGCGGCTTCATCTATGCCGCGATGCTGTTCTCGGGCTCGGTCGAGGGGCTCAACCTCTGGCGACTGAGGCGGCGCGAGCGGGCGCGGGGCCGCCCCTGACGCGCGCGCCCGGCACCCGACCGGGGCAGGCGAGACGGCCCAAGGTGGCGCTTCGCCCGCAAAGCCGCGCATTCCGCAAGGACGATTGATTTTTTCCTTGCGGGCGGAAGGCAGAGTTTATACATGACCGCTCACCCAAAGGACGCGGGCGTAGCTCAGGGGTAGAGCATAACCTTGCCAAGGTTAGGGTCGAGAGTTCGAATCTCTTCGCCCGCTCCAATTTGGGCCTGCATCTGCAGGACCCGCGCAAAGGTCGCCCCTCGGCGGCCTTTTGCATTTGTGGCGCAGGGCCAAGGCGCGATCGGGCAAGGCGCCGCCGCTGCGCTAGGCCCTTCCCCTGCACGGCCTCGCCGCCTATAACCCGGCGCGACAGCAGACCGCCAGAGGCCCCCATGCGCAACGCAGAGATCACCCGCAAGACCGCCGAAACCGCGATCACCGTCGCGGTCGACCTCGACGGCACCGGTCGCTATGACGATCGCACACCGGCATCGGTTTCTTCGACCACATGCTCGACCAGCTGGCCCGCCATTCGCTGATCGACATCACGGTCACGGCCAAGGGCGACCTGCATATCGACGACCACCACACGGTCGAGGATGTGCGGCATCGCGCTGGGTCAGGCGCTGGCCCAGGCGCTCGGCGACAAGCGCGGCATCCGCCGCTACGGCGCCTGCCTGCTGCCGATGGATGACGCGCTGGTGCGCTGCGCGCTCGACCTGTCCGGCGCGGCCCTATCTGGTCTGGAACCTCGCACTTCCCGACCCAGAAGATCGGCACGTTCGACACCGAACTGGTGCGCGAATTCTTTCAGGCGCTCGGCCACCCATGGCGGCATCACCCTGCATGTCGACGCGCTGCACGGCCTCAACAGCCACCACATCGCCGAGGCCGCCTTCAAGGCCGTCGCCCGTGCGCTGCGCGAGCGGTCGAGCCCGACCCGCGCCAGGCCGACGCGATCCCCTCGACCAAGGGCGCGCTCGTGAGCCATGCTCACGGTTCTCGTCGATTACGACAGCGGCAACCTGCATTCCGCCGAAAAGGCCTTTCAGCGCATGGCGGCCGAAACCGGCGCGCGGCGAGGTCCTCGTCACCTCGCGGCCCGAGGATGTCGCGCGCGCCGACCGCATCGTGCTGCCCGGCGACGGCGCCTTTCCCGCCTGCCGCAGCGGCGCTGGCGCGGCTACAGCGGCCTGTTCGAGGCGATCGAAGAGGCGGTGACCAGCCGCGCCCGGCCCTTCCTCGGCATCTGCGTCGGCATGCAGATGATGGCGACCTGGGGCCGCGAATATCGAAGACGTCCCGGGCTTTGGCTGGATCGGCGGCGAGGTGGTGCGGATCGCCCCCGCCGACCCCGCGCTGAAAGTGCCGCATATGGGCTGGAACGATCTGGTCATCGACCATGCCCACCCGGTCCTGGCCGGGATCGCGACCGGCGATCACGCCTATTTCGTCCATTCCTACCACTTCCGCGTGGCCGACCCGGCGCGAGCGCCTGGCCCATGTCGATTATGCCGGCGAGATCACCGCCATCGTCGGGCGCGACACCATGGTCGGCACCCAGTTCCACCCGGAAAAAAGCCAGGCGACCGGGCTGCGCCTGATCGCCAACTTCCTGAACTGGGCCTGCAGCCTGCCGACGGGGCAGGCCATGACCCGCCCGCCGCGCGCTTACTTCACCCGCGTCCAGGTCCCGCCATCGCGGCAGATCAGCCCGCCCAGAACGCAGCCCGACCGCAAGATCGTCGCCCGACAGCTGCATCTTGCGAGGCATAGATCTTGTCGCGATCCGGCGCCCAGACCTTGCCGCCGCCATAGGCGCCATCGCCCTGCGGCACCATGTCCCAGATGATCTTCTTGCCGATATTGGGCGAGACGTCCTCTCCCCCGTCCTGTCTGAATGCCTTGACCAGCGTCCCGCAAAGCTTGTCGCCACAGGGCGCGACCCGGACATAGCCGTATTTTCCATCGTCATCCGGCTCGGTCTTCCAGACCCCTTCCATCGGGTCAGCGACCGCCGGCGCCGCGCAATCAGCGCGAACAGCACTGCCAGGACAGATTCTCTGCATTTCAGGTCTCCTCCCGATCCTGCCTGCCGATCATCGCCAGAGCGGCCTGCGCTCTGGCAAGCCTGACGTGGGGTCGGCCCGGCCCGCTTCGCGGGGCTTTGCATTCACGCCGCCCTGTGGCAAGAGGCCGCGATCCCTGCCGGAGCATGCCGCGAATGATCCTCTACCCCGCCATCGACCTGAAAGACGGCCAATGCGTGCGCCTGCTGCGCGGCGAAATGGCAGCAGGCCACCGTCTTCAACGACGATCCCGCCGCGCAGGCCGCGGCCTTCGCCGCGGCAGGCTGCGAATGGCTGCATCTCGTCGATCTCAACGGCGCCTTTGCCGGACACCCCGGTCAATGCCGCCGCGGTCGAGGCGATCCTCGCCCGCGTCACCGTGCCGGCGCAGCTCGGCGGCGGCATCCGCGACATGGCCACGATCGAGCCTGGCTCGTCCAAGGGCCTCGCCCGGGTCATCCTCGGCACCGTCGCGGTGGAAAACCCGGCCCTGGTGCGCGCAGGCCGCCGCGCGCCTTTCCGGGCCGGTCGCCGTCGGCATCGACGCCCGCAAGGGCCGCGTCGCGACCAAGGGCTGGGCGACCGAGACCGAGGTGATGGCCACCGACCTCGCCCGCAGTTTCGAGGATGCGGGCGTCGCCGCCATCATCTACACCGACATCGACCGCGACGGCGCGATGGACGGCCCGAACATCGAGGCCACCGCCGCTCTGGCCCGCGCCGTCACGATCCCGGTGATCGCCTCCGGCGGCGTCGCCTCGCTCGCCGACCTGATCGCGCTGCGCGATACCGGCGTGATCGCCGGCGCCATCTCGGGCCGCGCGCTCTACGACGGCGCAATCGACCTTGCCGCCGCCCTCGCCGCCCTGAGCGCCTGAGCCCTTTCTTCTTGCGCAAAAATACTCCGGGGGTGCGGGGGCTGGCCCCCGCTGCCCTAGCCAGATCACCGATCCGGCGTTATGACGGCGCAAAGGACCAACCCCATGCTGAAGACCCGCATCATCCCCTGCCTCGACGTCGCCGATGGGCGCGTGGTCAAGGGCGTCAACTTCGTCGATCTGCGCGACGCCGGCGACCCGGTCGAGGCCGCGCGCGCCTATGACGCCGCCGGCGCGGACGAGCTCTGCTTTCTCGACATCCATGCCACCCATGAAAATCGCGGCACCATGTTCGACCTCGTCACCCGCACCGCCGAGCAATGCTTCATGCCGCTGACCGTCGGCGGCGGCGTGCGCAGCCATCACGATGTCCGCGCCCTGCTGCTCGGCCGGCGCCGACAAGGTCAGCTTCAACTCCGCCGCCGTCGCCAACCCCGATGTGGTGGCCGAGGCCGCCGACCGCTTCGGCAGCCAGTGCATCGTCGTCGCCATCGACGCCAAGACCGTCGCCCCGGGCAAATGGGAGATCTTCACCCATGGCGGCCGCCGCGCCACCGGCATCGACGCGGTCGATTTCGCCCGCACCGTCGCCGCCAAAGGCGCGGGCGAGATCCTGCTGACCTCGATGGACCGCGACGGCACCCGCGCCGGCTTCAACCTGCCGCTGACCCGCGCCATCGCCGATGCGGTCTCGATCCCGGTGATCGCCTCCGGCGGTGTCGGCACGCTCGACCATCTTGTCGAGGGCGTGACCGAGGGCCATGCCTCGGCCGTGCTCGCCGCCTCGATCTTCCATTTCGGCACCTTCACCATCGGCCAGGCCAAGGCCCATATGGCCGCCGCCGGCATCCCCATGAGGCTCTGCATGACAGCGCTCGACCGCCTCGCCGCCACCATCGCCGCGCGCAAGGGCGCCGACCCCGAAAGCTCCTGGACCGCCAAGCTCTCGCCAAGGGCCCCGAGAAATGCGCCGAGAAATTCGGCGAAGAAGCCAGTCGAGGCGATCATCGAGGCGGTCAAGGGCGACCGCGACCGCCTGACCGCCGAGGCGGCGGATGTGCTCTATCACCTGCTGGTCATGCTCGCCGCGCGCGATCGTGACGCTGGCCGATGTCCTGGCCGAGCTCGCCCGGCGCGAGGGCACCTCGGGCCTCGCCGAAAAGGCCGCGCGCAGCTGAGGCCTAGAGCTTGGACGAGATCATGCCGGTGGCGAAACCGCCCATGCGCAACTCGCCGAACAGCCGCTGATATTCGATCTTCGGGCAGCGGTTCTGCACCACGGTGATGCCCCGCGCCTCGGCCATCGCCGCCGCTTCGGCATGCTGCACGCCGATCTGCATCCAGATCGTGCGCAGCTGCGGCAGATGCGCCAGCGCCTCGGTCACGATGCCCGGCACCGCGTCAGAGCGGCGGAAGATATCGACCATATCGACCGGCTCCTCGATCGACGCCAGATCGGGCCGGATCACCTCGCCGAACAGCCGCTCGCCGGCATGGCCGGGATTGACCGGGATCACCTTGAACCCTTTCAGCCCGAGGTAGCGCGCCACGTAATAGCTGGGCCGCACCGGGTTCATCGACACGCCCACCACGGCAATCACCCTGGTGCTGGTCAGGATCTGGCGCAGCATCTCGTCGGAATATTCTGTCATTCGATCAGCTTAGTCTTTCCGCCGGGCAGTTCAACTGGCGCCAAAAGAAGCGCCCGGGCCTTGGGGACCGGGCGCAAGTCGCGGAACGAGGGACAGTGCAAAGAGGCTCAGGGGTTCCGGACCTGTGCCCCGTTAGATACAGATAGGAAAAATATTGCAGCCGGAAAGGGGTATCGCCAATTTGTGAACCGCTTTTCTCTGCCGATGCCTAGTTCGACAGGATCGCAGGCCACCGTGCCTCGGCTGCGGCAATCGCCGCGGGGATGTCGCGGAGCCACTGATCGCGCTCGCTTTTGCCGTGCATCAGGTAAAGCCGCCCCTCCCAGATCCGCCAGAACGCCGGATCGCCACCTTGCAGGCGCCCCTGCGACAGCGCGAAAGCGCAATAGCCGCCAAAGCGCGGCGCATAGGCGCCCGGGTTCATCACGAAGGTCGCAAGGCTCTGCTCATCGGCAAAGCGCCACCGCGCCCCGCGCCATTCCAGCGTATTTTCGGCCAGCCCGGGCACCGGCCCCTGACCGCGCGCATAGGCCACCGCGTCATTGCCGCCCAGCGCCAGCCCGTCGATCATGAAGATGCGCGGCACCGCCGCCTGCACTGCGGCAGGCAGGGCAAGCACGGGCAGGCTTGTTGCAGCAACGATCAGATCGCGGCGCGAGAAATACATGGCAGGCTCCAGCAGGGACCCGACCTATCTGTCGCAGAACCGGCCCGCCGCAAAGCCCCCTCGCCAAGACGTGACCGGCAGCGACAGGGTGTGAGCGTCACCCGCCCCGGCGTTGCACCGCATAAAGCGCCACCGCCGTCGCGTTCGACACGTTGAGCGAGCCGAAGCTGCCGGAAAAGGGATCTTCACCAGCCGGTCGCAGGTTTCCCGCGTCTTCTCGCGCAGCCCCGGTCCCTCGGCGCCAAGCACCAGCGCGATCGGCCGCGTGCCCGCCTCGGCCAGCGCCGCCTCGATTGTTACATCCGCCTCGCCATCGAGGCCGAGCAGGACATAGCCCATCGCCCGCAAGGTCTCCATCGCATCGGCAAGGTTGGTGACCCGCAGATAGGGCTGCCGCTCCAGCGCGCCACTTGCCGTCTTGGCCAGCGCGCCGGTCTCGGGCGCCGAATGCCGCGCCGTGGCGATCACCGCGCGCGCCCCGAACACCTCGGCCGAGCGCAGGATCGCGCCCACGTTATGCGGATCGGTGACCCGGTCAAGGAGCACCACCAGCGGCTCACCCGGGCCGCTGGCGCAGCGCTCGTCCAGGCTGCCCCAGTTCAGCGGCTTCACCTCCAGCGCCGCCCCCTGATGCACCGAGCCCTCGTCGATCGGCACGTCGAAACTGCGCGGCTCGACCACCTCGGGGGTCATGCCACTTGTCGCGATGGCATCGGTCAGCTTGTCGGCGGCATTCTTGGTCAGCACGAGGCGCAGCTTCACCCGCTCCGGGTTCTCCAAGGCGTCGCGCACCGCATGCAGCCCGAACAGCCAGACCGTCTCGGCCGCCGCCGCCCGCCGCCCCCGTTCCTTGTCGATGACCCAAGCCGGTTTCTTCATCTTCCATCCCCGCTGACCGGACCGGACAATGCGGCGCAGCGCCCCCCGGCGCAAGGGGGGTGGGACGGGCATTTCGGTCTTGACGCCCTCCGGGGGGGCGGCTATTCACCCCGCCAGAGTGGGCGACGCGCTGCAAGGTGCGGCAGCGGACTGTAACTCCGCCGGGGCGACCCGCGCCTGGTTCGATTCCAGGGTCGCCCACCATTTCCTCCCATATCAGTAGCCTGGAAGACCTGTTCCTCTGCTGCGCCATCGGCGCGCAACGGGATCGCGCAAATTGCTTTCTGGTCGGGACAGTCCCGGCCAGGCATTTTCTTGCACCCGCTGGCCGTGTCCGGGGAATCGACCCCTTGATGATCGGTCATCCTGGCTGCCGCTCAGCGCCTCGAAAAGCGCGGCCGGGCAGATCTCCGGGGCGCGTCGCCTCGCCGCCCGGGCCCATCGTCCGCACCGGCCGTTTCAGCCCGGTGCGGTGCCAGACGCCATGCCCTCACCCGCAGATTTGGCGGGGGCGTCACCCGGTTTGCGACCTTTTTCGGTAATCCTGCCGCAGGTCCTGGTCTTGATATCGGATCGGATGATCCTTGCCGGATTACCCGCCACGATGGCAGGATCGTGCTGTGCGCCCCGATCGGACGGGTGGAACCGACCTCGATCCTATCGATCTGCATCTCACGAATCCCAGGGGCAAGACCCTAGCGCCCCCCGCCCAGTCGCCGCGCGAGCGCTGCGAAATCGGCCACCACGCCGCGGAAGGAGAAGGCCGGGAGATGCGCGCCCAGGCCCATCACGCGATAGAGCCCCCAGGCGACATAACCCGCCAGGAAGCCGCCAAAGGTGATGTCGGACAGAAAATGCCGCCCCGTCGCCACCCGCAACCCGGACCCGAGCATTGCCCCTGCCGCAAGCACCGCGATCAGCGCCGGTCGCCATCCAGGTGGTGTCCGGTGCCAGAACAGCGTGCCCAGCAGGATCGCCAGCGCGGTCGCCTGCGCCGCCTCGCCCGAGACGAAGGAACAATTGGCCGCGCATTGCTGCGACAGCTCATAGATCGGGGTGAAACCATGCTGACCGCCGAAAACCGAGATATCGGCAGGCCGCGCCCGCCCCCAGAGCGGCTTGAACATAAGGTTCACCAGAATTCCCGGCCCCAGCGCCATCACCGCCAGCCAATAGCCCGAGACCTGAGGTGCCGTGCGCCGCGCCGGGCCCAGCGCCCATGCCAGCACAAGCAGCACCGCGCCCAGCACCCCAACCGCATCGCCCGAGATGCGGAAGAGATTGCGCAGCCCCTCGAGCCCGGGACTGGCGCTCAGCCAGAAGCCCCGGCCCGGCCGGAAGAAGAGGTCCGACACCCAGAGGTCGAGCCCGGGCGCCAGCGCGAACAGCGCGACACAAAGGACCAAGGCCAGGTTCAGCAGAAGGAACGGGCGCCGCATCGGCCTAGCGCTCCGCGCCGGGCGTCCCCGCCCTTGGCTCGACATCCGCGCGGGTCCGGGCAAGCGACCCCACGAAGAGCGCACTCAGGATCGCCAGCACCAGACTGACCGACCCGCTGCCCCAGCCCAGCCTGCCCCGCGCGACGATCCGGAACAGCACCGTCACCTCGGGCACTTTCGAGAACCGGCCGCGCCCTGCGGGCGACTGCGCGTCAAAGGCGAGAGCGGTGTAGGTCATCGGCGATTCATCCCCGGTCTGGCGTAGCCGCGCCACGCGGCGCAGCCTGCCGGACCTCCTTAGCCCAAATGCCGCGGCAGAGGAACGAACAGGCCGTCTTTGGGGTCATTGAGGATGATTTCCCGATGCAAGCCTTGCGCTGGCCTCAGCATTGCCGGCGGGCCCGATCCTGCAAGGGGACCCGCCGGACCCTGCTTGCAGGCAAACGTGTCTCCGCCGCCCGTCCAGCATCAAAAATGCATCGGCTTCCAACACCCCCTTGCCGCTGCAAACACCACTCCCCCCTCTCGCCCTCCTTGGCCCGGAACAAGGGCGAAGCCCGCCGGGCCGCGCCCTCCCTCCCGCATGGGAGGGCGCATTTGCGGTGTCGGTTGCCGTTCAATCCTCGTTCGGGGTTACGGGATAAAACGCATCCAACAGTCGTTGCGGCGCCCGCCCGAGGGAGGGCGCGACCCTCTGTCGCGCGGCTGCACAAACGCTCTCCATCGTCCCGCAACGCGGACCACCCCGGTTGCGCGATACGACCACCCCATAAGCCCCCCTCACCGCCCGTCTTCCGGCTTGACCCCTCCCCGGCTTTCACCGACGGTCGGCGCGGGGAGAGACCATGCGCCTGTTGATCGTCGAGGATAATCTCAGCCTGTCGGACTGGCTCGCGCGGCTGTTGCGGCGCGACCTTTACGTGGTCGACACGGTGCCGGACGGCGAAACCCTGCTGCAGGGGCTCGACCCTGCCGCCTATGACCTGTTCCTCGTCGATCTCGGCCTGCCCGGCATCGGCGGCATCGAGGTCGTGCGCCGGATGCGGGCGCGCGGGGTGCAGGCGCCGATCCTGATCCTGACCGCCGAGGATGCGCTGCAAAGCCGCGTCGAAGGGCTGAACGCCGGCGCCGATGACTATGTCACCAAGCCCTTCGAGGTCGAGGAGCTCGAGGCCCGCATCCGTGCCCTGCTGCGCCGTCGTGGCGCGCCGGTCGCCGCCCGGATCGACTTCGGCCCGCTGGTCTTCGATGAAGGCACCCGCGCCTTCACCCTGGCCGATGCGCCGCTCGCCCTCTCGCCGCGCGAGCATGTGATCCTCGAGGCGCTGCTGCGTCGCGCCGGAATGACGCTCAGCAAGGAGGCCCTGATCGAGGCCGCCTATGGCTTTGACGATGAGGTCAGCCCGGCCGCGATCGAGGTCATCGTCCACCGCCTGCGGCGCAAGCTGGACGGCACCGCGATCGGCATCGCGACGCTGCGCGGCTTCGGCTATATCCTGCGGCTCGAAACGCCGTGACCCAGGCTCGTCGCCGCCACAGAAACCCCCGCAGCCTGAGGCTGAACCTGATGGTCTGGCTCGCGGTTCCGGTGGCGCTGGTTCTGGCGGCCAGCCTCTGGCTGGCGCATAGCACCGCCTGGCGACAGGCCACCCTGATCATGGAGCGGGATCTGAATTCCTCGGCCCGGATGATCGCCGAGCAGGTCCGCTTTCGCGACGGCGAGGTCGGCGTCATCGTGCCCCCCGCCGCGCTCGAGATCTTCGCCACCGACGCGCATGACGAGGTGGCCTATGCCGTGTTCGACGACAAGGATGAACTGATCGCGGGCTTTCCCGACCTCACCCCGCCCGACGCCAGGGGATCCAGCGCGCGGGCCGGGTTCGACATTCAGTTCCGGACCGAGGAAATGCACGGGGTCACGCTGCGCCAGCCGGTCGCCACGCCGACCGGGATCGTGACCGTCGCGGTCACCGTGGCGGAAACCCTGCTGGCGCGCGATGCGCTGGCCCGCGCGCTCTGGCTGCGCGGCTTTGCCGAACAGGCGGTGCTGGTGCTGGCGGCGGCGGCCTCGATCTGGGTCGGCATCAGCATCGAACTGCTGCCCCTGCTGCGGCTGCGGCGTCAGGTGCTGGACCGACCCGCACAATCGGTCGAACCCTTCGACACCAATGCCGTGCAGCTGGAACTGCGCCCGCTGGTCTCTGCGCTGAACGCGCATATGACCCGCCTTTCGGCCTATCTCGACCGGCAGCGGCGCTTTCTCGATGGCGCGGCGCATCAGATGCGCACCCCGCTGGCGGTGTTGAAAACCCAGGTCGGCGTGGCGCGTCGCAGCGGAAGCGCCGCCCAGGCGGATGAGGTTCTGGCGAAGCTCGACCGGGGATTGACCGACATCACCCGGGTCACCAACCAGCTTCTGATGCTGGGCCGGGTCGAACATGAACGGGCGCATCCCGCGGTCCGGCCGGTCGATCTGCGCGAGGTGCTGCGCGGGGTGGTGGGCGACATCGCGCCGCGCGCCCTCGATGCCGGGGTCGACCTCGTGCTCGACGCCGAGAAACCCTGCGAGGTGGCCGCGAACCAGATGCTGGTGCGCGAGATCGTGATGAACCTTGTCGACAACGCGATCCAGCATTCCGGGCGCGGATCGGTCGCCACGATCTCGGCGCGCAGCGATCAGGACAGGGCGATCGTCACCGTGCGCGACACCGGCCCCGGCGTGCCCGAGGCCGACCGCGCCGGCCTGTTGCGCCGCTTCGGTCGCGGTGCGCGCGGTGCGGCGGGCGGCAGCGGGCTCGGCCTGACCATCGTGGCCGAGATCGCGGGCATGTTCGGCGGCAGCGTTGCCCTGCCCGCGCCGCCGGATGGCAAGGGCTTCATCGCCGAGGTCGCGCTGCCGCTCTGGCGCGGCGCTCAGGGCGTGGCGTCGACGAACTCGGTCGTATAGGTCCGCCCCAGATCGACCGAGGCGCGCCCGACCCCCGGCATGAACTTCGACAGCACCGTCAGCACGGTTTCCGGCCCGCCCTCCGGCATCCGTCCGTCAAGGGTGAACATGCCCTTGCCCGCCGCCAGCGCCGAGACATACATCGCCCGGTCGCTGACGAAAAAGTCCGGCGGCACATGATCGGCGATCTCATCGGCGTCATGGTCGGCGATATAGCGCAGCGACCGCACCAGCGCCTCGACCAGCCGCTGCACCGTGTCGCGATGCGCCTCGACCCAGGTGCTTTCCATGTAAAGACAGGCCGCCGGATAGGGCCCGCCCAGCGCCGCCCTGGTGCCCTCCAGGGTCCGAAGATCGACCAGTATCCGCGCCTGCCCGGTGGCCAGCAGCCGGGAAATCGTCGGCTCCGTCGTCATCGCCGCCTGAATCTGGTCCTTCGACAGCGCGGCGATCAGCGTGTCGCCGGCCCCCACCGGTACCGGCGTCACCTGCGACAGCTTCAGCCCGGCATCGGCCAGCAGGTATTGCGTCAGGAAATCGGTCGACGAGCCCAGCCCGGTCACGCCGACATGATGCCCTTTGAGATCGGCGATCGACGTGATCTCGGGATGCCGGCTCGAGACCAGCTCGACCTCGCCCGGAACGCTGCTGAACTGCACCACGGATTCGGTGTATTTCCCGAGGCTCTGCAGCTCGATGTTATGGTCGTAAAAGCCGATCACGCCCTGCACGGCGCCGGCCAGCATCTCATCCGCGGCCTCGACGCCCGCAGGCTCGCTCAGGATATGGACGTCCAGCCCGGCATCCTTGAAATACCCCAGCTGCTGGGCCAGCACGACCGGCAGATAGATCTGCTTCTCGACGCCCCCCACCATCAGCGACACGGACTCGGCCCGCGCCGCTCCGGCCAGCACTGCCCCGATCAGGGCGATGGCCAGGCTTGCTCGCTGGCACCAACCGTTTGGAATTCGCCCCTCCCCAGCCGAGTTCCGTCTGTCTTGTCGTCTCTTGTGACACATCCGGGCGCCCACAGTCGAGCGCCCGGACAGGTCTTGTTGGATTTCCGCCCGGGTCTCTGCCCCGGTGCGAAAGCTGGCTCAGTTCGTCGCGATGCCTTCCAGCTTCTTCGCGGCGGTCACGTACTCGTTCGTATAGGTCTTGGCGAGATCGACCTTGCCCTTGACCTTGCCCGCCGCCTTTTCGATGTCATAGACGGTCTGCGGACCGGTGGTCGGCATGGTGCCCAGCCCGTCGAGGTTGAACTGGCCCCAGTCGCTCTTCAGCGCCGCGACATATTCATCCTTCGAGGTCAGCTGGTTCTGGACGAAGTCCTTCGGCATCACGTTGGCGACGTCTTCCGGGGTATGCGTCTTCATCCATTGCAGCGTCGCGACCATCGCGTTGACCACAGCCTGGGTCTCTTTCTTGTGCTTGGCTGCCCAGTCCGCGCGAACCAGAACGTTGGCCGCCGGATAGTCGCCGCCGAGCCATTTCTGCACGCCGGCCCCGGTCGACAGGTCGATCGCGGAATAGCCGACGTCGAGTTTCTCCAGCGCGTTCACCGTCGGCTGGCTGGTGATGCCGCAGATCGCCTTGCCGAATTTCAGCGCCGCGATCATGGTCTGGCCTGCGCCCGCCGCGATCTTGGTGTAATCGGTCGGCTTCAGCCCGGCATGGGCCGAAACATAGCTGACCAGCGCATCGGTGCCCGAGCCGAGGTCGGTCACGCCGACATCCTTGCCTTTCCAGTCGGTCGGCGCTTTCACGTCAGAGCCCTTGGCGCACATGATCCGCTCGCCCGGGGCCACCGAAAGCTGCACGACGCCGATCACGTCCTTGCCCTTTTCCTGGAACTCGATGGTGTGGTTGTACCAGGCGCCCGCCATGTCGACCTGACCCGAGATCACCGCATCCTCGGCGCCGACGCCGCCATTCTGCTCGGTCGAGAGCTTCATGTTGATGCCGTATTTCTTGAACATGCCAAGGCTCTCGGCGAGCTGGTAGGGCAGGTAGATCTGCTTGTCGATGCCGCCGACCATCAGGGTCACGGTGGGCATGTCGGCAGCCGCAGCCGGGGCCGAGAGCATCGCGGCGCTAGGCACCGCCAGGGCCGTTCCAAGCGCAAGGCTTGCCGCCAGTTTCGTCAGTTTCATAAGGTTCCTCCTCCGGTGTTGATCCATCTCTGGATATCGTTCGGCCCGCTGGCACTGATGCCGGTCAGCGGGCCGGTGTTCACAGGCCCCTGATCCTCACGGGGCCTGAATGTTGCTGTCGCGCGTATTGGTCGGCTGCCAGGCCAGCATCCGCTTCTCGAGCTTCGACATCACCCATTCGGCGCTCAGCGCCAGCAGCCCGATCACCAGCATCGCGCCGAAGACGCCATTCGCGTCAAAGGTGTTCTGCGCCGTGGCGATCACCAGGCCGAGGCCGCGTTCCGAGCCAAGGAACTCACCCACGATGGCCCCGATGATCGAAAAGCCGAGCGCGACGTGAAGGCTCGCGATGATCCAGGTCATCGCCGAGGGGAACACGACGTGGCGCACCACCTGCAGCCGCGAGGCGCCAAGGATGCGGGCGTTGGCGATCAGGTTGCGGTCGACCGAGCGCACGCCCTGAAAGGCGTTGAAGAAGACCACGAAGAACACCAGGACGGCGGCCAGCAGCACCTTCGACGGCAGGCCAAGCCCGAGCCACATCACGAAGATCGAGCCCAGAACGATGCGCGGCAGGGCGTTGACGATCTTGATATAGGGGCCGACGACCTCGGCCAGATAGGGGATCTCGCCCAATGTCACGCCGACCACGATGCCGCTGACGACCCCCACGATGAAGCCAAGGATCGATTCCTCCAGCGTCACCCAGATCTGCAGCCAGAACGAGCCATAGGCGGTGCCGTTCAGCCCCCAGTCCCAAAGCCGGACGCAGATGCCCCAGGGCGAGCCGAAGAAGAAGGGGTCGATGAAGCCGGTCATCGCCGCGATCTGCCAGCCCGCCACGATCACCACGAAGATCGAGACCTGACCGAGCAGCACCATCTGCTTGTGGCGCCCCATCCGGGCCCGCGCGGCGGCAGCAAGGCTGGCTTCATCCGAGGCGGCCTCTGCGCCCATCTGCATTGCACCGGCGCTCATGTCCGTGCTCCTTTCGACGTGTTGGATTGCGCGGTGCGGGCATAGGCCTGCTCGACCTCCTCGCGCAGCGCTTCCCAGATCTGCTGGTGCAGTTCGAGGAACCGCTTGTCGAAGCGGATGTCCTGCACCGCACCGCGCGGACGCGGCAGATCGATATCGAAGACCGCCTTGACCGTGCCCGGCCCGGCGGTGATCACCACCACCTTGTCGGCCAGCCCGATCGCCTCTTCCAGATCATGCGTGACGAAAATGACCGAGGGCTTCTGCTGTTCCCACAGCGTCAGCAACTCGTTCGACATGATCGCCCGGGTCTGCACGTCGAGCGCCGAGAACGGCTCGTCCATCAGCAGGATCGACGGCTCGTTGATCAGCGCCGCCGCAAGGCTGACGCGCTTGCGCATGCCGCCCGAGAGCTGGTGCGGATAGTGGTGCTCGAACCCGGACAGGCCGACAACGCGCAGCCAGTCCCGCGCCTTCTCCATCGCCTGCGCCCGGGGCATGTGGCCAAACAGCGGGCCCAGCGCGACATTGTCGATCACCGGCTTCCACGGCATCAGCGCATCGGTCTGGAACATGAAGCTCGCGCCCTTGGTGATCCCGGTCACCGGCTGGCCCGAAACCTTCACCGTCCCCGCGCTCGGCATCTCAAGCCCTGCGGCGAGCGTCAGCGTGGTCGACTTGCCGCAGCCGGTCGGGCCCACGACGGCGCAGAACTGCCCCGGCTCGACCGTCAGCGTCACGTCGCGGATGGCGGTCATCGCAGCACCGGTCGGCGTCACGAAGCGCTTGGTTACATTGCGAAGTTCGATGCCCCCGGCGCGGCCGCCGAGCGATGCATCTGCTGAATGCGCAGACGCCATTGGCGCCGACGCAGATCCGGTTTCCGTCAAACTCAATCCTCCCATCACGCGGTCTGAACATTCCGTCCGATCCGCGCCTCCGGGACTGACCTAGCAGCTTAACCTTTCAGCTACCTTTCAACGCAAAGGGCCCCGCACTATCCGCCTCTCACGGGCCGCCGCCCCGGATGGTCAGCGGGTCTTCAGCCGGTTTGGAAGGCCCCGACGCCGCCTGAAACGCGGCGACCTCGACGCCCGACGCCAAACCGGCTAAACCCCGGCTCAACCTGTTCAAAAAGGGCCCATGCCGCGATGTCAGACCGTTCCTACCGCTTCAGCCATGCCATCACCCGGGCCCCGGCGCCCAGCATCACCCGGGGGCTCCGCGCCGTCGACACCGGCACGCCCGACCTCGCGCTGATGCAGCGCCACCATGCCGATTACATCGCCACCCTGCGCGCCACCGGCGCCACGGTGATCGAGCTGCCAGCGCTCGACGCCTACCCGGATTCGGTCTTTGTCGAAGACACCGCGCTCTGCCTGCCCGAAGGCGCCATCGTGATGCGCCCCGGCGCCCCGTCGCGGCTGGGCGAGGCCGCCGAAATGGCCCCCACCCTGCGCGGCCTCTATGCCGAGGTGCTGACGATCGAGGGCCCCGGCCATATCGAAGGCGGCGACATCCTGACCACCGAACGCGAGATCCTCGTCGGTCGCTCGGCCCGCACCGATGCCGAGGGCGTGGCCGAACTGACCCGCCTGACCGCACAGCTGGGGCTACAAGGTGCGCGAGGTCTTCACCCCGCCCGGCGTGCTGCATTTCAAGACCGATTGCTCGCTGCTCGACGCCGAAACCATCCTCGCCACCGAACGGCTCGACGCCTCGGGCTGCTTCGCAGGCTACCGCGTGATCCACACCGCCGAAGGCGAGGAAGCCTGCGCCAATGCGATCCGCTTCAACGACAGGGTGCTGATGCCCGCAGGCTTCCCCCGCACCGCCGAAAAACTCGCCGCCGCGGGCTATTCGATCGCCGAGATCGGCAACAGCGAATGCGCCCGCCTCGATGGCGGCATGTCCTGCCTCAGCCTGCGCTTCACGCCGTCTGGTTGAGCACCGTGCCGCACCCCGCTCGATTTTTCGCTGCGCCGTGGCCCCAAACCCCCTATGCTGGGAAAAAAGAGTGACGGGGCAACGGGATCATGGCTAAGGCAGCCGGCACGGGTCAGGCGTTCAACATCCTCGTGGTCGCGCAATCCGGCCGCCTGCAATATGAGGCGCTGCTCTTCGCGGCCAGCCTGCGCGCCAGCAACCCCGACCTCGGGGCCCGGCTGTTCATCGCCGAACCGCTGCCCGGCCCGCGCTGGCCCGAGCGATCCGCGCATCACCGATCTGCCGACTGCGCGCGGATGCTCGAATCGAGCTCGGCGCCACCTTCCTGCCCTTCGAGTCGCACCATTTCGGCGCCGCCTATCCCTATGGCAACAAGATCGAGGCGCTCTTCGCCCTGCCCGAGGGCGAGCCCTTCCTCTTCTTCGACACCGACACGCTGATCACCGGCCCGCTCGCCTCGGTGCCCTTCGACTTCGACCGCCCCAGCGCCTCGCTGCGGCGCGAGGGGACCTGGCCCACGATCGAGCTTATACGGCCCCGGCTACAGCCAGATCTGGAAATCGCTCTACGACCGCTTCGGGCTGGAGTTTGAAAGCTCGCTCGACCTCGCGCAGCCCGATGAATTCTGGCAGCGCTACCTCTATTTCAACGCGGGCTGGTTCTTCTACAGCTGCCCGCGCAAATTCGGGCAACGCTTCCTCGATTACGCGCTGGAAATCCGCGACAACCCGCCGGAGACGCTGATCTGCCAGACCTTGTACCCCTGGCTCGATCAGGTCGCGCTGCCGCTGGTGATCCATTCCCTCGGCGGCGGGCGCGACACGCTGCCGCCCGGCCTGCTCGACGGTTCGGTCAGCTGCCATTACCGCCTGCTGCCGCTGCTCTATGCCCGCGAAAGCGATCGCGGTGGTGCGAGATCCTGGAACAGGTCGCCGCGCCCAACCCGATGAAAAAGCTGCTGCGCGACTATGAGCCGGTGAAGAAGCTGGTCTATCAGGGCAAGGGCGCACAGGTCCGCGCCCTGTTCGACCGCAACGACCTGCCGCGCCGCGAACAGGCGCTGCGCAACACGATCAAGCGCGAAAACCTCTGGATGCGCTAGGCGCGCCTCAGATCGGCTGCGCCGTCAACGCCTCGCGCCAGAACGCAACCCGCGCCTTCAGCGCCGTGTCGCGGGCGATGGCCCCCATTTCCGGATCGAGCTGCTCCAGCACCTCGAAGGCAAAGCCCTCGCCCGCCGTGGCAGCCCAGGCCTCGGGCAGGCCCGGCGTCCGGTTGCCGCCCATCCGCAGGGTGAACCTGATCCGGTTCTCGATCGTGCCCAGCGTCTGGCTCGCCCCAACCCAGACCGCCCCGCTCGCGCCGCAGCGAAAGGCGAAGACCCCCGCATTCACTGCGCGGTCCTTGTAGGCGGCGATGGCTGCCTTCCTGTCGATCATCCCGGGGCCCCTTCTCTGCTGGCCAGCGCGGATTGACATATTTTTACCCGGGTGTAAATAACCTCCCATCACAGGAGGCGGCAATGAGCACAAAAGTCACAGCCTTTCGAGGCCCGGCACAGCTGGCCGCCGGCCCCCTGCCAGAGGTCGCAGCCGCCCTGCACCGCATGGCCGCACCGACCGATGCCATGATCCTGGTCTTCGACGACGCCACCGGCCGCCTGATTGACCTCGACCTGTCCGGGTCAAGCGATGAGCCTGGCCGCGCGCTATGCCGCCGCTCCTCCAGACACCCGCTCCCGCGGGCGGCCGAGAACTCGGCGTCACCGCGAAAGAGGTCACGCTGCTGCCCCGGCACTGGGACTGGCTCGCCACCCAGCCCGGCGGTGCCTCGGCCACGCTGCGCCGCCTTGTCGAAGTCCGCGCGCCGCACCGCCCAGGGCAGCGAGACGCGGCGCCCGGCACAGGATGCAGCCTATCGCGTGATGCAGGCGCTGGCCGGTGATGCACCGGGCTATGAAGAGGCCCTGCGCGCGCTCTACGCCGATGATCCGGCAGGGTTCGACCAGCATTCCGCGCGCTGGCCGGACGATGTCCGGCGCTATTGCCGCGCCCTCGGCTTTCCCGCCCGCGTCGCGGACTGACCCGCCGACCTGCGCCCCCCCGCCGCGTTCTGCGCGCCACCGATCTCCCCGAACCAATGTTCCGCCGGCGCAGCGCCGGGCGGGCCATCCGTCCGAAACCCGCTGTTGTGCGAATAAACCCCCTCCCCTACTCTCCCGACAAACGTCGTTGGGAGGATGACATGACCAAGGCCTATGGCTTCGACACTTTGCAGATCCATGCAGGCGCACGGCCCGATCCGGCCACCGGGGCGCGGCAGACGCCGATCTACCAGACCACCGCCTATGTCTTTCGCGATGCGGATCACGCGGCGGCGCTCTTCAACCTTCAGGAAGTCGGCTACATCTATTCCCGCCTGACCAACCCGACCGTGGCCGTGCTGCAGGAACGCATCGCCACGCTGGAAGGCGGCGTCGGCGCGGTCTGCTGCTCGTCCGGCCATGCGGCGCAGATCATGGCGCTCTTTCCGCTGATGGCGCCGGGGCGCAATGTCGTGGCCTCGACCCGGCTCTACGGCGGCACGGTGCAGCAATTCACCAATACGATCCGCAAATTCGGCTGGTCCGCCAAATTCGTCGACTTCGACGATCCCGAGGCGCTGAAGGCCGCCATCGACGGCGACACCCGCGCGATCTTCTGCGAATCCATCGCCAACCCCGGCGGCTATATCACCGACCTCGACGCGGTCTCGGCCATCGCCGATGCGGCGGGCCTGCCGCTGATCGTCGACAATACCTCGGCCACGCCCTGGCTCTGCCGCCCGTTCGAGCATGGCGCGGCGCTGGTGGTGCATTCCACCACCAAGTACCTCACCGGCAACGGCACCGTCACCGGCGGCTGCGTCGTCGATTCGGGCAAGTTCGACTGGTCGGCCTCGGACAAGTTCCCCGCCCTCTCGGCCCCCGAGCCCGCCTATCACGGGCTGAAGTTCCACGAGACCTTCGGCCCGCTCGCCTTCACCTTCTACGGCATCGCCGTGGGCCTGCGTGACCTTGGCATGACGATGAACCCGCAGGGCGCGCATTACACCCTGATGGGGATCGAGACCCTCTCGCTGCGGATGGAACGCCACGTCGCCAACGCCCGCCAGATCGCCGAATGGCTCGAAAAGGACCCGCGCGTCGAGTCGGTGACCTATGCCGGCCTGCGCTCCTCGCCCTGGTATCACCGGGTCGAGCGGATCTGCCCGCGCGGCGCCGGTGCGCTCTTCACCGTGGCGCTCAAGGGCGGCTATGCGGCCTGCATCAAACTGGTCGACAGCCTCGAGATCTTCAGCCATGTCGCCAACCTTGGCGACACCCGCTCCTTGATCATCCATTCCGCCTCGACCACGCACCGTCAGCTGACGCCGGAGCAACTGATCAAGGCCGGGGCGGCCCCGAACATGGTGCGCCTGTCGATCGGGATCGAGGATCCGGCCGACCTGATCGCCGACCTTGATCAGGCCCTCACCAAGGCCACCGCCTGACCACCGTAGGGTGCGCATTCATTGCGCACCCCGCCCACCGCTCGTTACGGCGCGATCGCAAAGACCATCGTCACGCTGGCGTCGATCGACATCTCGCCCTGCTGCACCGGCACTGCCGCCGCGGCCATCGACATCTTCATCATCGGCATCGGCCGCACCTCGCCGCCCGACTCCGAGATCGACCGGATCGGCCCCAGCTTCACCCCTGCCGCATCGGCATAGACCCGCGCCCGCGCCATCGCATCGGCCACCGCAGCCCGCCGCGCCGCCTCCTGCTCCGCCGCCGGATCGGACAGATCGAAGCTGAGCCCGGACAGCGTGTTCGCGCCGTCCTTCACCGCCGCGTCCAGCACCTTGCCCAGCGTATCGAGCATCCGCACCCGGATCCGCACCGTGTTCGAGGCGACGAAGCCCACCATCTTCGGCGCGCTGTCCGAGCCCCCGCCATTCTCATAGCGCGGACCGAGCGACAGATCGGCGGTCTGGATGTCCAGATCGGCGATTCCCGCCGCCTTCAGCCGCGCGATCACCTCGGCCTGATGTGCTGAATTCTGGCTCAGCGCGGCACTTGCGGTGGGCGCATCCGTGCTCACCCCCAATGTCAGCATCGCCATGTCCGGCACCGCCATCGCATGGCCTTCACCGGTCACCGTGATCAGCGCATCCTCGGCCGATCCCGCCCCCGGCAGACCCAGCAAGCCCGCCACCAACATCACCTTCAACAACCGCATTCATCCGTCTCCGATCCATGGTCACATGCCCGGCACCATAGACCGCGCCGCAATCCTGTGCCGGGTGTTTTCCTTTCCCTAGGCGATTTCCTGCTGTAGAAACCCTGCGACCCAGCCGCAAACTCCCCGGCAGCAGAAAATCCATGCTAGAGCCCAGATATGAAACCCAGTTTCGCACTCAACCTGTCACATGACGGCATCGGACTGCTGCACCGCACACTCCGCGGCTGGCTGGTGGTGGGTGAAGTTGCGCTCGACGCCCATGACTTCGGCAGTGCGATGGGGTTCCTGCGCGCCACCGCCCTCGGGCTGGAACCGCGCGGCATCTCGACCAAGCTGATCCTGCCGCAAAGCCAGATCCTCTACACCACGATCCACGCCCCCGGCCCCGACATCGCCAAACGCCGCGCCCAGATCCGCGCCGGGCTGGAAGGGCTGACCCCCTATGCCGTGGATGAACTGGTGTTCGACTGGTCCGGCACCGGGCCGGAGGTCCAGGTCGCCGTCGTCGCGCGCGAAACGCTGGACGAGGCCGAGCATTTCGCGGCAGAGCATCGCTTCAACCCGGTGTCCTATGTCTGCATCCCCGAACCCGGCGACTTCGGCGGCGAGCCCTTCTTCGGCCCGACCGCCGCGATGGCCACCGCCATGCCCGGCGAAAAGGTCGAGCGCGATCAGGATCCGGTCCGCATTGTCGGCCACGCCGTGCTGCCGCGCCCAAGCGATCCCGCCCCCGCCGATCTGCCCGCCGATATGGTGGCGCCGCAAAAGCCCCGCAAGCCTGCCCGGGACGCGACACCGGCCCCCGAGGCCGAACCCGCCAGCATCGACGCGACCGAGGCCGCGATACCGCCAGAGGCCGCATCCGACCTCCCGGAGCCCGATGTATCGGAGCCCGACGCAGAGACGGCCAGCGGGCTCGGGCCCGACCTGCCCGCTTCGGAGGGTGCCGAGAACGTCGCGCCAGAGCCGGAGCAAGTTGCGCCCGACCAGCCCGACAGCCGGTCCGAGGCCGCAGCACCCGATCTGCCCGAACCGGCACCCCAAGCCGCCGCAACCGCTTCCCCAACACCCGCCGCCACGCCTGCCGCGGCCGAGGCTGCCGGTCGCCCGCTGACACTGGATGAGGATTTCTCGACCGCCCCCGCGACGGCGCCGCGGCTGACCCTGACGCGCTTCGACGTGGCCCCCGACACGCTCCATGCCAGCGTGATCGACCCGGTCATCGAACCCGGCGACGATGCCGCCGCGCGCGGCGACGACAGCCTTGCCGAGGGCGGCAAAGATCTGGCCCCGCCGGCCTTCACCTCGCGCCGCGCCACTGTCACCGCCACCGCCGCGTTGAGCACGGCAGCCGATCCGGTCGCCTCGGCCCCGGCCCAAACGCCGCCCCCCGCCCCCAGACTCGGCGTCTCGCCCAACCGCCGCGAGGATCTGCCGCCCGCGCCCAAACACTCGGTCGCGGGTGCCACGCGATCTGCGAACAGCCCGATCCCGGATGCGATCCGCGCCGCCCTTGCCGCGCAATCCGCGAAACCCGCGAAAGGCCGCGCCGCCGACCCGGCAAAGCCGCCCGCCAAGCCGACGACCAAGGCCGCATCAAAGGCCAGCGCGAAAGCCGCACTGAAGGGCCGCGCGCAGCCGCCCAAGGTGACCTTCCTGCCGGCCAAGACCGGCGCCGCGCTCGATACGCTCGACAGCACCACACAGACCCCCGCCAGCGAAGCCGAGGCGATGACGATCTTCGGCGCGCGCCGTCAGGCAGAGATCGGCGGCAAACCGCGCTTTCTCGGCCTGATCCTTCTGGTGATCCTGCTGGGCTTCCTCGGCGCCGTGGCGATCTGGTCCACGCTGGTGCTGTCGCGCAATGACAGCAGTGCCCCTGCCGTGGCGACCGCGACAGCACCCGCGACGCCCGAGGCGACAGCGGCGGTCACCCTGCCCGCGCCGCTTCCGGCGACGGCCCCCGATGCGCTGGCCCCCGCCCAGACCCCGGCCCCCGCCGCGACGGCCCAGACGGCCACAACGCAGCCCGCCCCGACGGACAGCGCCGCGCCCACAGACAGCGCCACCTCGGCGGGCACGAACGAGACCCCCGATGTCACGGTCGATGAACAGGCGCTCGCCGATGCCGCCGCCAGCGCGATGGCGGTGCCCGACACCGCCGATGGCGTGACCCCCAGCGCCAGCCAGCCCGCCTTGCCCGCCGATACGGTGGCATGGCAGGCACCGGCCAATTCGGTCGCGCCGCCCGCCGCCGAACCGACCTCGACGATCAGCCTCGCCGCGATCGACCCGCGCCTCGCCGCCACCCCCGGCGCGGCCTTGCCCGGCATCGCCTCCCTGACCACCGACAGCGCCCCCGCTGCCGCCGAAAGCTCGGCCCCGACCGCCGCTCAGCCCGCCGCAACGCCCGACACGACCCTCGCGGCGCTCCCGCCGATGCCGCCGCTGCCGCTGCAACCGCCGGCGATCGGCGCCCCTCCCCCCGCAACAGCCGAGGTCGCCGCGCCACTGGCCGAGGCGCAGCCCAACCCGGCCCCGGAAGCCGACCCGAAACTGAAACAGTTCCGGCCCAAGGCGCTGCCCCCGGCCCTCGCCAAGGCCTATGCCGCCGCCGCCGCCCCGGCAGAGACCGCCAGCGCCGCCCTGACCCCGTCGGACCCGCCGCCCGGCGCCGACCCGCGCCTGCGCGCGGCCCGCCCGAAGGACCGCCCGGCCTCCTTCGCATCGCTTGCCGCCCCGGCAGAGCCCGCGCAGCAAACGGTGCAACAGGTGGTTGCGGCAGCCCTTGCCACGACGCCTGCCGCGACCCCGGTGATCCTGACCGCCGATCCGAAGCTGGCAGGCTTCCGGCCCAAGGCCCCGCCCGCCGCGCTCATGCAGGCCTCGGCGGTGATGGCTTCCCCGGCCGCCGCCGAACAGGTCAGCACGCTTGCGGTCGAACGCTCGATCCTGCCCGCCCGCCGCCCGGCGATTCCGGCACCGCTGCCGGCCTCGAGTCAGGCGGCGATCAACCGGACCCTGGCCAGCCTGATCCCCGCCAATCGCCCCGCCGCTATCCCCCCCGCCACACAATCCCCCGACGTCGTCTCGGGCGACGCAGAGCCCGAGACCCCCTCGAACGCGCCCAGCATCCCGGTCTCGGCCTCGGTCGCCAAACGCGCCACCGTGCGCAACGCGCTGAACCTGAACCGGGTCAACCTGCTGGGCGTCTTCGGCACCAACTCGAACCGCAGCGCCCTGGTGCGGATGCCGGGTGGCCGGGTGATGCAGGTGAAGATCGGCGACACGCTCGACGGCGGCCGCGTCGCGGCGATCGGCGATGACAGCCTTTACTACGTCAAGAACGGCCAGAACGTTCAGCTCTCCATGCCGCGCGGCTGATCCCGCGCGGGCCCGCCCTCAGAGGCGGCGAAAGCTGACGTAATCCGGCACCCGGCCCTCACGCAGCGCCTTCTGCTCATAGCGGGTCGAGGGCCAGTCGGCCCAGGCCTCGGGCCCGTGCGAGATCAGCGCAAAGCCCGCCTTCGGCACCTCTTCCAGCGTCTGGCGGATGTAGTCGGGAATATCCGTCGCCACCCGCAACTCTGCCCCCGGCGCCATCACGCGGGCCAGCGGCAGCAGGTGATCCTGGGTCACGAAGCGCCGCCGGTGGTGGCGCCGCTTCGGCCAGGGATCGGGATAGTTCAGGAAGGCGCGCGCGATCGAGCCCGCGGGCAGCACATCGAAGAGATCGCGCACATCGCCCGGATGCACCGCGAGGTTGGTCACCCCGGCGCGCCGGATCTTGCCCAGCAGCATCGCCACGCCATTCACGAAAGGCTCGCAGCCGATCAGCCCGATCCCGGGGTACTGCGCCGCCATATGCACCATATGCTCGCCGCCGCCAAAGCCGATTTCGAGCCAGACCGGCCGCGCATCGCCAAACAGCGCCGGCAGGTCCAGCGGCCGCCGCTCCGGGTTCTCGGCCGGCCAGATGCCATGCGGGCGCAAAGTCTCCAGATCATCCGACAGATAGGCCTTCTGCGAGCCGCGCAGCGTCTTGCCATGCCGCCTGCCATAGAAATTGCGCCACGGCGTCTCGCCACCCGCGTCGTTGTTCTCCGTCTCGTCGGTCATCATGTTCCATGGCCCAAAGCTCGGCGGGGTCTAACGCCGGGTGGCGGGCAAGGTCAAGGCGGGGGGCTGTCTGCCCCCCGCACCCCCCGAGGATATTTTCAGGCAGAAAATGAAGGCGCTGCCGGCAGCAGCCCCGCCCCTACCCGCGCCCGCGATAGGGCGCGACACCCTGATCCGGGATCCAGACGCCCTCGGGCGGCGTGCCGGTCTGCCAGAACACATCGATCGGGATGCCGCCGCGCGGGTACCAATAGGCGCCGATCCGCAGCCAGCGAGGCTCCAGCAGCGCCACCAGCCGCTTGGCGATATCCAATGAGCAATCCTCGTGAAACGCGCCATGATTGCGGAACGAGGCGAGGTAGAGCTTCAGCGACTTAGACTCGACCAGCCAGTCGCCCGGCACATAATCGATCACGATATGGGCAAAATCCGGCTGCCCCGTCATCGGGCAGAGCGAGGTGAACTCCGGCGCGGTGAAGCGCACCACATAGCCGGTGCCGGCATGGCTTGCCGGCACCTTTTCAAGCACCGCGGCCTCAGGGCTGGCGGGGGCCGCGGTGGACTGGCCCAGCTGGGTCAGGCCGGAGACATCGGTTTGGGGCATGGTCACGCTCGTATGGCTTCGGGATTCCCGCCTCTGCTGCCCGAAATCGCCCGGCAGGGCAAGCGGCCTCAGCCCGGCGGCATCGTGTCGAACCGGGGCAGCGCCGGGTCCAGATGATCCCAGGCCCGGGCCCGGCTGTGATAGGCCACGAATTTCGGCTGGTAGATCGACGGGTCGTCAAGCGAGGCGGCGCGCACCGCGAAGAGCCCGGGCTGGGCCTCGAAGGTGCCATAGACCGGTGTGCCGCAGGTCGGGCAGAAGGCGCGGGTCTTGATCGTGCCGCTGTCGCCTGTCATCGACCAGAAGCCGGCCGGGCCGGTGACCGTCACCGCCGCGCGCGGGAACAGGACATGGCAGGCATGGCCGGTGCCGCTGTCCTTCTGGCAGTCGAGGCACTGGCACGCCACCATGATCAATGGCGCGGCCGTCACGCTGTAGCGCAGCGCCCCGCAGAGGCAGCCGCCGGTATGGACCTCAGACATCTGCGCCATCCTCCTTCGGCAGCAGGCCGTCGAGCCGCCCGAGCACGGTCTTCCAGCCCCCGCTCATGTTCTGATAGGCGACCTCGTTGCGCGGCATCTCGAAGCCCTCGTGATCCACCCGCAGCCTGGTGCCGCCCGCGGTCGGGGTCAGCGTCAGCGTCACCCTGGTGTCGAGCAGCGATCCATAGCCCTGATTGCCCGCATCCCCGCCGGCCCAGGCGAAGGACAGCTTGCGTTCCGGCACCACCTCGAGCACGCGGCAGCGGATCGTGCCATCCCAGGCCCCCGCCGGCTTGGTCCGGAAGGTGAAGCGCTGGCCCGCGACCGGGGCAAAGCCGGTGGGTTCCATCAGCCATTTCTCCATCAGGCTGGCATCGCTGATCGCCCGCCAGAGCAGCGCCGGGAGCATGCGGAAACTCTTCCTCGACAAGGATCGACAGGGTCTTTTCGGTGATGTCAGGCATCCGGGGCATCCTTGGGATCAAGCTGTTGCAAAAGGCTGCGCAGCTCGGTGAACCGGCTGCGCCAGAACGGGCCGTAATGGTCGAACCAGGTGGCCAGCGGCGCCAGACCTTCCGGCGTCGCCCGGTAATACACCCGCCGCCCCTCCGGCCGCTCGGCCACCAGCCCGGCCTGCCTCAGCGCCTTCAGATGCTGCGACACCGCGCCCTGGGTCACGCCGCTGCCAGAGGTCAGATCGACCACGGTGATCTCCTGCGCGCCGCTGATCCGCTCATAGAGGCTCCGCCGGGTCGGATCGGCAAGCGCGCGCATCAGGGCGGAAAGGCTGGGGTCCTGTATCATGCGCCATCATTAGCCAAGGCTAATTGATAAGTCAATACTAATGTAATTGCGCAAAACGAAGGCCCGCAGCCGTCCGGCTGCGGGCCCGCGTTGCTCAGAGGCCCTTTTTCAGGACCTCGGCCAGATCGGTCCGTTCCCAGCTGAAGCCGCCGTCATTCTCGCGGCGCCCGGCCGAAATGGCCATAGGCCGAGGTGCGCGCATAGATCGGGCGGTTCAGCGCCAGATGCGTGCGGATGCCGCGCGGCGTCAGGTCCATCGCACTGGCGACGGCGTTCTCGATCGCGGCCTCGTCGACCTTGCCGGTGCCATGCGTGTCGACATAGATCGACAGCGGCTTGGCCACCCCGATCGCATAGGACAGCTGGATCGTGCAGCGCTCCGCCAGCCCCGCCGCCACCACGTTCTTGGCCAGATAGCGCGCCGCATAGGCCGCCGAGCGGTCGACCTTGGTCGGATCCTTGCCGCGAGAAGGCGCCGCCGCCATGCGGCGCGGCCCCGCCATAGGTATCCACGATGATCTTGCGCCCGGTCAGGCCGGCATCGCCATCCGGGCCGCCGATCACGAAGGTGCCGGTCGGGTTCACCCACCATTCCGGTCTTCGGCGTGATCCAGCCCTTGGGCAGCACCTCGAGGATGTAGGGCTCGACAATGGCGCGGATATCGGCCGAGCTCTGGCCATCATGCGCATGCTGGGTCGAGAGCACGATCGAGGTCACCTCGACCGGCTTGCCATCCTCATAGCGCAGCCGAGAGCTGCGATTTCGCATCCGGGCGCAGGTCGGGCGCATCGCCCGACTTGCGCGCCTCGGTCAGACGGCGCAGGATCGCATGGGCATAATGGATCGGCGCCGGCATCAGCTCCGGCGTTTCGCGAGCAGGCATAGCCGAACATGATGCCCTGATCGCCGGCACCGTCCTTGTCCACGCCCTGCGCGATATGCGCGGATTGCTTGTGCAGGTAGTTCGATATTTCCAGCGTGCTCCAGTGGAACTCGTCCTGCTCATAGCCGATGTCCCGGACGCAATCGCGCACGATGGCATCGACGCGGCCCAGCATCACCTCAAGCCGCTTCGGATCGCTCAGGCCGACCTCACCGCCGACCACGACGCGGTTGGTGGTGGCAAAGGTCTCGCAGGCGACGCGGGCATTGGGTTCTTCGGTCAGGAAGGCGTCCAGAACGGCATCCGAGATGCGGTCGCAGACCTTGTCGGGGTGACCCTCCGAGACGGACTCGGAGGTGAAAATGTAGTTCTTGCGCGACATGGGGAAGTGCTCCGTTGGGGTAATCCGTCACGCCAGGAAGCCGTTGTGACGGTCTGATCCCCGCTGGGTATCGTCGCCCGCCGCCGGGGTCAATGGCCGATGCGGCGTCGACGCAAGACAAGCGCCGCCAAGAGCGCCGCCAGCAACACCGCCATCGGCCCGTCGCCGGTCCGCGAATAGGGCGTCGGCGGCAGCGCGCCGGGCACGGCGGCATCGATCCGCCCCTCGACCAGCATCGGCAGATGGCGCAGGATGCGCCCCTTCGCGTCGATCACCGCCGACACGCCGGTATTGCGCGATCGCGCAGCAGCGGCAGCCCCTGCTCGATCGCCCGCAGCCGGGCCTGCGCCAGATGCTGAAACGGGCCCGACACGGTGCCGAACCAGGCATCATCGGTGATCTGCAGCATCCAGCCCGCCCGCTCTGGCGCGGCGCCGCACATCCTGCGGAAACACCGCCTCATAGCAGATCAGCGGCAGCACCTTGCCCAGCTCGCCCGAGGTCGAGCACCGCCGCCCCCGGACCGGGCGTGTAGCCATAGCCCTGCGAGGCCGCGAAGGTCTCGATCCCGGTCAGGTCATTCAGCCAGCTCGCCGCACGGGATATATTCGCCGAAGGGCACAAGGTGATGCTTGTCATAGATCGGCCCGACCTTGCCCGTGCCATCGAGCACCACCAGCGAGTTATAAGCCCGCGTCCCGATCAGCCGCTGAATCCCCAGCGCCACCGGCACGCCATGGGCGGCAGCCGCGATCATCTCCAGCCCGCTGCCGGGCCGGTTCAGCAGGAACGGCACCGAGGTTTCCGGCCAGACGATCAGATCGGGCGTCGGCTGCCCCGGATCGGGCGGCGCCGAGGTCTGGGTCAGCAACCGGCTCGAAGAACATCTCGGCCATGTCCGGCCGCCATTTCAGATCCTGCGCCGCATTGGGCTGGACCAGCCGCACGCACCACCTGCGCCGGCGCGGGCTCAGGCTGGTCGCAGCCGCCACAGCCCCAAGCCCCCAGCCGCGCCAAGCAGGGCCCAGGCCAGCAGCGTGCCGCGCAGCAGCCCGAAGGCCGCAGGCGCGGCAGCCGCCAGCGCCGTCATCAGCGACAGGCCGACCGCGCCCACCAGCGATGCCACCTGCGGGCCAGGCCCCGATCCAGATATGGCCGACCAACGCCCAGGGAAATCCGGTCAGAAGATAGGTGCGCAGCAGGCCCGAGGCCGCCAGCGGCACCGCAAATGCCAGCGCCCGGCCGCGCCTGTCGCCGCCGAGCGGCACGGCAGAGCCCCGCCGCCGAGCGCCCAGAACAGCGCCATCCCGAAGGCCAGCAAGACCACGCGCGAAGGGCGCCATCCAGCCATCCTGCGCCGCATCGACCAGAAACGGATCGACGATCCAGAACATCGCCGCCGCGAAATAGCCCGCCCCGGCGAACCAGCCAGCCAGCACGGCGCGGCGCCACGGCGCCTCGCCGCCAGCAGCCAGATCAGCCGGCCAGCGCCGGCAGCGCCACGACACCACCAGCCCAGCGGCGCCTGCCCCGAGGCGCACCAGCACCCCCAGACCGAACAGCGCAGGCCAGCCGCCAGCGCTGCCGCCGCAGCGCGGCCCGTCCGCTCAGGCGAACAGTCGCGCATGCTTCAGGATGCCGCCGGAACCGGCACGACGACACTGCGGGCGGCGCCCGGCAGGCGCACGCGCAACCGCTTGATCCGGCGCGGATCGGCGTCGACCACCTCGAACTCCACCCCGCTTTCATGCGGAATGACCTCGCCCCGCGCCGGCACCCGGCCCGGTCAGCAGGAACACAAG
Organism: uncultured Pseudomonadota bacterium; assembly: GCA_963837565.1. Classification (GTDB taxonomy): domain Bacteria; phylum Pseudomonadota; class Alphaproteobacteria; order Rhodobacterales; family Rhodobacteraceae; genus Solirhodobacter. Next base: position 41,005 of record CAWIOC010000005.1, on the reverse strand, counting down.
GCCACCCAGGGTGTCGACCTCTTCATCCTCGATCTCACTGTGCAGGGCCATGCCGACCTTGGCCTCGAACTCATCGAGCGGCGCGCGCGACTGCGCCAGAAACACCCCGGGCTTTTCCTCGATCCAGAGCCGCCCCTCGGCCTCGTCATGTTCATCCTCGATCTCGCCGATCACCGTCTCGATCAGATCCTCGATCGTGACCAGCCCGTCGACCCCGCCATATTCGTCGATCACCAGCGCCATATGCACCCGGTCGCGCTGCATCTTCTGCAACAGCACGCCGACCGGCATCGAGGGCGGCGCAAACAGCACCGGACGCAACAGCTTGCGCAGGGTGAATCGCCCGTTGCCCGCGCCGAACCCATAGTTCAGCGCCAGATCCTTCAGCAGGACCAGCCCCAGCGGCTTGTCCAGCGTGCCCTTGTAGACCGGCAGGCGCGAATAGCCATGCTCGCGGAACATCTCGACCAGCTCGTCCTTGCCGATATCCACCGGGGCGGCCACGATCTCGGCCTTCGGGATGGCCACGTCATCGACCCGCAACCGCCGCAGGTTGCCGATGCCGAAGGCAGGCTGCAAGGCGCCCCCCGGGCTGATCGTCGCGCCCGCGCTTTCCGGGCGCTCCGGCCCTTCCGCGGTTGGGTTGAAGGCATTGAGCAGCCGCCCCAGAAGGCCCCGCTGCCCGTTCTCTTCAGCGTCAGAGCTGCTCTCGGCGGCCTCCGACTCGTCGCTACTACTGCCCATCTGTCCTTTCCATCGTCGTCCCGGCGGCGCATCCGCTCAGCTATATGGGTCGGTCACCCCGAGCCCTGCAAGGATATTGACCTCCAATCTTTCCATTAGATCGGCATCCGCGTCCCGGATGTGGTCATAGCCGAGAAGATGCAAGGCTGCATGAACGATCAGATGCGTAACGTGATCGTGCAAGGGTTTTTGCTGCGCCAGCGCCTCGGAGGCGCAGGTTTCCCATGCAATCGCTATATCTCCAAGCTCTGCCGGAAAATCCACCATGCCGGGGGCGACCGCTTCGGGGCGCGCGCCGTCCACCGCAGCCCCGCGTTCCTCGGAGGGCCAGCTCAGCACATTGGTGGCCTGCGGCTTGGCGCGGAAATCGCCGTTCAGCTCGGCGATCCGCGCATCGGAGCAGCCCATCAGACTCAGCTCATAGCGCTCCGGGTCCATCGCCAGCGCCACCAGCGTGGCGCGCGCCGCGGTCTCGGACAGGCTGGCAAGGTCGATGCCCTGCCAGCGCCTGTCCTCGATCATCGTGTCAACGAGCCGCCTCATCCTCGCGCTCATACGCCTCGATGATCCGGGCAACAAGCGGATGGCGCACCACGTCCTTCGAGGTGAAGTAGTTGAACGTCACCCCCTTCACGCCCTTCAGGATCCGTTCCGCATCGGCAAGGCCAGAGGCCACGCCGCGCGGCAGGTCGACCTGCGTGCGGTCGCCGGTGATCACCATCCGGCTGCCCTCGCCCAACCGGGTCAGGAACATCTTCATCTGCATCGAGGTGGCGTTCTGCGCCTCGTCCAGCACCACGAAGGCGCTCGACAGGGTGCGGCCCCGCATGAAGGCCAGCGGCGCGATCTCGATCTGCTTGTCTTCCATCATCTTCTGCAGCTGCTTGGGCGGCAGAAAATCGTTCAGCGCGTCATAGAGCGGCTGCATGTAGGGGTCGACCTTCTCCTTCATGTCGCCGGGAAGAAAGCCGAGCCGTTCCCCCGCCTCCACCGCAGGACGCGACAGGATGATCTTGTCGACATGGCCAGAGATCAGCATGTTCACGCCGACCGCGACCGCCAGATAGGTCTTGCCGGTGCCCGCGGGCCCGATGCCAAAGCCCAGCGTGTTGTTGTAGAGCGCCTTCACATAGGCCTTCTGCGCCTCGGTCCGCGGCTCGACGGTCTTCTTGCGGGTGCGGATCTCGACATGACCTGCCGCGAACATCTCCATCTGATTGGCACCGATCCCGGGATTGCCGCGTGCAGCTGTGTCAAAGATCGGATCCCCCAGCCGGATCGCGCCGTCGATGTCGCCCGGCTCGATCTGCCGCCCGCCCTCAAGGCGCGCGTAAAGTCCGCGCAGGACCACGGCCGCCTGACTTCGCGCCGCCCCCGGCCCCATCACCGCAAGCAGGTTTCCCCGCCGGATGATCTGCACGCCAAGCGCGGACTCGACCTGGGCAAGGTTGCGATCGAATTGACCGCAGAGGTCGATCAGCAGGCGATTGTCGGGAAATTCCAGAAGCGTTTCAACAACATCTTCTGAACGGGGCGGGTGTGTCAGCGCGCTGAAGCCCAATAACGTCTCCTTGGCAGAAGGTTACAATATGATGTTGGCAACTCGAGGCCTGTTACGCAAGCTATTGTGTGCAGATTTCAGAAACGTGACAAAAAGAGAACGGCCGCGCGGGTCCCGCGCGGCCGTTCCAGAGGCTGTCGCCCGAGGGCCCATGCCCGTCTCAGTTGACGCCGAAGGTGTTGGCGTCGAGGCCCGGCGTCGCAGCCGGGGCGGCGGCGACCGGGGCCGCGCTGGCGACCGGGGGCATCGGCGCATGGCTGCACACCGGCTTGCCGGCCGCATTCAGACGCGGCGACATGAACAGCCCGGTGCGGTCCTCGAAATACCAGCTGTCGCAGCCCTCGGGGCTGACCCAGATCCCGGATTCCTCATGGTCGATGTTCGGCGGCGGGCCGAATTTGGCGTCGCAGGCAGACAGCGCAGTTGCGGCGGCGAATGCAAGAATGATTTGAGTTTTCATGACAAAGCCCTACCGATCAATTGCTGCACTGGATTTCGACGCGCCGGTTCAGCTGGCGACCGTCGGCCGTGTCATTGCTGGCGCGCGGCTGGCTTTCGCCATAGCCTTGAACCGAAACGACATTTGCCCCGACCGAGCGGGCAACCGCAGCCACGGCGCGGGCCCGGCGTTGCGACAGCCCGAGGTTATAGGCGTCCGACCCGACGCTGTCGGTATGCCCGGCCACGCCATAGGCGGCAGAGCCATTGCTGCGGAAGAAGTCCTGCAACCGGCGCCGCGCGGTGGCCGAAATCGTTGACTGGTCGAAGGCGAAAAGCTGATCGGCCTGCAGCACGAGGCAGGTCGCCATCGCCTGATGGGCGCAGACCATCGTTCCATCCGGCCGCATCCGCGGCGTCATCATCCCCTGAAGTCCGTTGAACAGCGCGTAATGCTGGCAGCCATCCGGGTCGGTCCAGATGCCCGGCACCGCCCCCTCGACCGAGTCAAGCTCGGCATGGGCCGCAGTCACACCGAAGGTGAGGTTGGAAATCAGAGCGAACGCGAAGGCTGCAAGCAGCATTCCGGCTCTGGACGAAAGAGATTTGAAAGCCATCCCTGGTCCCTTTGTACTGGTTCAAAGGCACGGCCTTCAAACAAAGAAAAATGGTTACTAACGCCACAAAGAATACAGAAACCCGCCACAATTCAAACACTTTCAGGTTGTTGCGTTTTCATCCCGGCATCAATTGGCGGGTAATTGGCCGATTGTTAACGGCTGCGCGAAAGTCACTGCCGCTAATTTTGGCGATGCCGGACCCGCGCGGGAAATCGCGCCTCAGTCCAGCAGATCCGCAGCCAGCGAGTTGGCGTCGGAGCGGGTGATTCTCACCCGTGCGACCGTGCCGATGCGGGCCAGAGGCGCGCGGACATGGACGGCGTGCAGATGTTCCGACTTGCCGGTGATCTGCCCCGGCATCCGGCCCGCCTTTTCGAACAGCACCGTGGTCTCACGCCCGACCATCGCCTCTTGCCCGGCCTTCTGCTGGCGCGTGAGCAGCGCCTGCAACATTTGCAGCCGCGCATCCGCAACCTCTGGCGCGACGCCCGCCTTTTCCGCCGCAGGCGTGCCGGGCCGGGCGGAATACTTGAACGAATAGGCCATGCCGATAGCCCACCGCCTCGATCAGGCCGAGCGTCGCGTCGAAATCCGCATCGGTCTCGCCGGGAAACCCGACGATGAAATCCGAGGTCAGCAAGATGTCCGGCCGCGCCGCGCGGATCCGGTCGATCAGACGCAGATAGTCCTCGGCGGTATGCTTGCGGTTCATCGCCTTCAGAATCCGGTCGCTGCCCGATTGCACCGGCAGATGCAGATAGGGCATCAGCTTCGGCGCAATCGCCATGCGCGGCGATCAGGTCGTCATCCATGTCATTGGGATGCGAGGTGGTATAGCGGATCCGCTCCAGCCCCTCGATCTCGGCCAGCTGGCGCACCAGCCCGCCCAGCCCGCCCGCGCCGCCATGCCAGGCATTGACGTTCTGCCCCAGCAGCGTGATCTCGCGCACGCCCTTCTCCACCAGCTCGCGCGCCTCGGTCAGGATGCGCTCCGCCGGGCGGCTGACCTCGGCGCCGCGCGTATAGGGCACCACGCAGAAGGCGCAGAACTTGTCGCAGCCCTCCTGCACCGTCAGAAAGGCGGTCGGCCCCCGCTTCGGCGCCTGGGCGCTCGGGCAGATGGTCGAACTTGTCCTCGGCCGGGAAATCGGTGTCGACCGGGCGCGTCGCCCCGCCCGCACCGCCTCCATCATCGCGGGCAGCCGGTGATAGCTTTGCGGCCCGACCACCAGATCGACCAGCGGCATCCGCGCGCAGGATCTCTCCGCCCTCGGCCTGCGCCACGCAGCCCGCCACGCCGATCTTCAGATCGGGCCTGGCCTCTTTCAGCGGACGCAGCCGGCCGAGGTCGGAATAGACCTTTTCGGCCGCCTTCTCGCGGATGTGGCAGGTGTTCAGCAGGACCATATCCGCCTCATCGGCGTTCTCGGTCGTGACATAGCCCTGCGCCGCCCAGGCCTCGGCCATGCGCTCGCTGTCATAGACATTCATCTGACAGCCATAGGTCTTGATGTAGAGCTTCTTCGCCCCGGCCATGATCCCGACTTTCCCGATCTGCTGTTCCGCGCGGTCCTACCCCGGCGCGGGCCGGATCGCAACGCTTGCAATGGCGCGCGGCTTGGCCGATTTTGCGACACAACCGCAGCCAGAACAAGTTCCGAGGGCACAGATGGACCACCGCAGCCTTGGCGACTTCCTGCGCGACCGCCCCGAAGTGCTCGCCAGGGGCCCGGTCGCCATGATCTTCGCCGAGGATCAGGTCGAGGTCGAAAGCACCGTGCGCCACCACCTGCACTGCGGCTTTTCCGCCGTGCTGCTGCTCGGGCTGCCGAACTGCCGGGGCTGCCGGAACGGATGCAGCCCGCCGTGCACCGCATCACCTATGACATCTTCCGCGACGAGTCCGTGCCCCAGGCCGTCAACCAGGTGATCGCCGCCGCCCCGGGCACCTGGCTCTATTACTGCTACAACGCCGAATACCTGTTCCACCCGTTCTGCGAGACCCGCAACGATCCGCGAGATGCTGGCCTTCCACACCGAGGAGCGCCGCGACGCGGTGCTGACCTATGTGATCGACCTCTACGCGGCCGACCTCGACCGGCATCCCGACGCGGTCACGCCTCGACGCACGCCCTGCTCGACCGCTCGGGCTACTACGCCCTGGCGCGCGAGGATCGACAAACAAGCACCCGCGCGAACGCCAGCTCGATTTCTTCGGCGGCCTGCGCTGGCGGTTCGAGGAACATGTCCCCGCCGCCCGGCGCAAGATCGACCGGATCTCGCTGTTCCGCGCCGCGCCCGGCCTTCAGCTGCGCCCGAACCACACCTTCAGCGACGAGGAATACAACACCTATTCCTGCCCCTGGCACAACAACATCACCGTCGCCATCGCCTCGTTCCGCACCGCCAAGGCGCTGAAGTCCAACCCCGGCTCGACCTTCGACATCCCAGCTTCCGCTGGCACAACTCGACCGAGTTCAAATGGCACACCAGCAGCTGATGGACCTTGGCCTGATGGAGCCGGGCCAGTGGTTCTGAGCGGCGGATCGGGTGTCTGCGGACAATTACGTTCACACCCCCCGCGCCGCAGAGGGCCGCGCCCTTCCTCGGGCGGGCGCCAGAACGCCCTTGGTCTGCGCTTTATCTCAAAAGCCCCGAACGACGGCTGAACGGCTGGGCGCATCGCCAAGGCGGCGGGCTTCGCCCTTGTCTCCGGGCCAAGGGGGGCTGATAATACGGCTGGCGGGGCTCACGCCGCCCTAAGATGGTCTGACCACTGGCATCGGGGCGGGCCGAAAAAGCGGTGCAGGGCAGCGCCGCCTCAGACCCGCTTCAGCCGGATCACCACATCGACGCGCGCCACCTCGGTGCCTTCCGGCGGCTGCGGCAGGCCGAGAATGCGCAGGTCATCGGCCGGGGCATCGGTCAGCCGATGGGTGTCTTCCCAGTAGAAATGCGGATGATCGTCGATCCGCGTGTCGAAATAGCTTTTCGAGCCGTCGACCGTGATCTCGACCAGCAGCCCCGCCGCGCAGAAGGCGCGCAATGTGTTGTAGACGGTGGCGAGCGACACCGTCTCGCCGGCGCCGCGCGAGGCGTTGTAAAGGCTTTCTGCCGTGACATGGCGATTTTCGCCATCCCCCACCAGAAGCGCTGCCAGCGACAGCCGCTGCCGCGTCGGGCGCAGCCCGGCACGGGCCAGCCAGGCCGTGCTGAAATCCACAGCCTCGGTCGTCACAGGGGCAAGTTCGTCATCCATGCCGCTTTTATATCGCCCTCAGGCCCGCCAATTCAAATGAAAACCTTGTCAGTTCCGCGCGGGCCCGGCCCGCCCGCACCCTTGCCACCGCTCTGACCCGGATGATAGAGGATCAGGAACGGTGGGTTTCGAGGGGGACAGAGCTTCATGCCGGGCTATCCGACGAGCTTTGACAAGGAAGCGCTTTTGGCTTGCGCGCGGGGGGAGCTATTCGGCCCCGGCAATGCGCAACTTCCACTGCCGCCGATGCTGATGATGGATCGCATCACCGATATTTCGGCCGACCGCGGCGAACATGGCAAGGGCCATGTCGTGGCCGAGTTCGACATCACCCCGGACCTGTGGTTCTTCGCCTGCCATTTCCCCGGCAACCCGGTGATGCCGGGCTGCCTCGGGCTTGACGGGCTCTGGCAGCTGACCGGCTTCAACCTTGGCTGGCGCGGCTGGCAGGGCCAGGGCTTCGCGCTCGGCGTGGGCGAGGTCGAGCTCAAGGGCATGGTGCGCCCCGACCGCACCCGGATCACCTATTTCGTGGATTTCACCCGCGTCATCGACCGCCGCCTGAAAATGGGCGTGGCCGACGGGCGCGTCGAGGCGGATGGCGAAATCATCTACCTTGTCAAGGATATGAAGGTCGGGCTCGCGGCTGCCGCATGAGCCTGCCCGAGAAATGAGGAGTGCGCCCATGCGCCGAGTCGTCGTCACCGGGATCGGGATCATCTCTCCGATCGGAAATTCTGCCGCCGAAGTCGAGGCGAGCCTGCGCGCAGGCCGCTCGGGCATCGTCGCGGCACCTGACTATGCCGAACATGGCTTCCGCAGCCAGGTCAAGGGCCAGCCGCAGATCGTGCTGGAAGACCATATCGACAAGCGCAACCTGCGCTTCATGGGGCCCGGCGCGGCCTATAACTTCCTGGCCATGGAACAGGCGATCGCCGACAGCGGGCTGGAACCCGGCGATGTCTCGAACGACCGCACCGGGCTGGTGATGGGCTCGGGCGGGCCCTCCACCTCGAACTTCTTCAAGGCCTTCGAGACGGTCATCGAGAAAGGCGCGCCGAAGAAGATGGGGCCGTTCATGGTGACGCGCTGCATGTCCTCGACCAACTCGGCCTGCCTTGCCACGCCGTTCAAGATCAAGCGGCGTGAACTATTCGATCACCTCGGCCTGCTCGACCTCGGCGCATTGCATCGGCAATGGCGTCGAACAGATCCAGATGGGCAAGCAGGATATCGTCTTCGCCGGCGGCGGCGAGGAGCTTGACTGGACGCTGTCCTGCCTGTTCGACGCGATGGGCGCGATGTCGTCGAAATACAACGACACGCCGTCGACCGCCTCGCGGCCCTATGATGCCACGCGCGACGGCTTCGTCATCGCCGGCGGCGGCGGCGTCGTGGTGCTGGAGGAGCTGTCCCACGCGCTCGCGCGCGGCGCCAAGATCTATGGCGAGGTCACCGGCTACGCCGCCACCTCGGACGGCTACGACATGGTCGCGCCCTCGGGGGAAGGCGGCGAACGCTCGATGCGGCTTGCCATCGCGACCCTGCCCGCAGACCGCAGCATCGACTATATCAACAGCCACGGCACCTCGACCCCGGTCGGCGACATCGGCGAGGTCCAGGCGATCCGCCGGGTCTTCGGCGAGGGCACGACGCCGCCGATCTCCTCGACCAAATCGCTGACCGGCCACAGCCTCGGCGCCACCGGGGTGCATGAGGCGATCTATTCGCTGCTGATGATGCAGGGCAATTTCATCGCGGCTTCGGCCAATATCACGGAGCTCGACCCCGCCATCAAGCCGGGCGAGATCGTCACCACGCTGCGCGAGAACGTCACGCTGGATTCGGTGCTCTCCAACAGCTTCGGCTTTGGCGGCACCAATGCCACGCTGGTGTTCAGCAAGCTCAACGCCTGACCCGAGGGGAAACACATGGCCGGATTGATGACAGGCAAGCGCGGGCTGATCATGGGCGTTGCCAATGATCGCTCGATCGCCTGGGGGATCGCCAAGGCGATGGCAGCCGAGGGCGCCGAGCTTGCCTTCTCCTACCAGGGCGAAGCCTTCGGCAAGCGGGTCGAACCGCTCGCCACCTCGCTGGGCGCGACGATCATGGTCGAGATCGACGTGATGAACGATGCCTCGATGGACGCCGCCTTCGCCCGGCTGAAAGAGGAATGGGGCACGATCGACTTCCTGGTCCATGCCATCGCCTATTCCGACAAGAATGAGCTGACCGGCCGCTTCATCAACACCACGCGCGAGAATTTCCGCAATTCGCTGAGCATTTCCTGCTTCTCCTTCATCGACGTCGCGCGCCGCGCGGCGCAGCTGATGCCGAATGGCGGCACGCTGATCACGCTGACCTATCAGGGCTCGAACCGCGTCACGCCCTATTACAACGTGATGGGGGTGGCGAAGGCGGCGCTCGAATCGACCGTGCGCTACCTCGCCAATGACCTCGGGCCGGATGGCATCCGCGTCAACGCGGTCTCGCCCGGGCCGATGAAGACCCTGGCCGGGGCCGCCATCGGTGGCGCCCGCGCGACCTTCCGCCATACCGAGGCGAATGCGCCCCTGCGCTCCAACGCGACGCTCGAATCGGTGGGCGGCACGGCGGTCTACCTCGCCTCGGATTACGGCCGCTTCACCACCGGCGAGATCGTGCGGGTCGACGGCGGCTATCACGTTCTGGGCATGCCGCTGCCCGAACATCTCTGATCCGCCAGAGACCTTCCGCCGGGGCCCGCGCCCCGGCCGCCCGAAGCGGGGGGCTTTCCGCCCCCCGCACCCCCCGAGAGTAGTTTCGCCAAGAAGAAACAGCACCGGGCATCTTCCTGGCCAGAAATACTCTCGCCGAAGGCGGCCTGAGCCGGAGCCGCGTCCGCGGCGCAGGTGAGGCAAAAGGCGCGACGCCGCAGGCGTCTCCGCCAGATCACCCGCCGTCCCGGGCTTTCCCCTGACAGAACCCTATGCCACTCTGCCGCCAGATCAGAGGGGGCAGCATGACCATCACCACCTGCGTTTTCGACGCCTATGGCACGCTCTTCGACGTTACCTCGGCGGCGCGCCGGGCCGCGGGCGAACCGGGACGAGAGGCATTGGCCAGGGTCTGGCCCGAACTGGCCGAGACCTGGCGCCGCAAGCAGCTGGAATATTCCTGGCTGCGTGCCATCACCGGGGCACATGCCGATTTCTGGACGGTGACCGGCGATGGCCTCGACTGGGCGATGGAGGCGACCGGGCTGACCGGCGCCGAACTGCGCGCCCGGCTGATGGCGCTTTATGCCGAACTCTCGGCCTTCCCCGAGGTGCCCGCCATGCTGGCCGCGCTGAAACAGGCGGGCTTTGCCACCGCGATCCTGTCCAATGGCTCGCCCAGGATGCTCGAGGTCGCCGTCACCTCGGCGGGCCTCGGCCCAAACCTCGACGCCACGCTCTCGGTCGAGGCCTGCGGCATCTTCAAACCCGCGCCGCAGGTCTATGACCTTGTCGGCCAGCACTTCGGCTGCAGCCCCGATCAGGTGCTCTTCGTCTCGTCCAACGGCTGGGACGCGGGCGCCGCCTCGGGCTATGGCTTCACCACCGCCTGGGTCAACCGCCAGCGCCTGCCGGTCGACCGCCTGCCCTGGCAGCCGGCGCATGTCCTCTCCGACCTCACCCCGATCCCCGATCTGGCGAGGAGCCTGTGATGCCCAGCTTCACCGCCACCGACGGCGCGCGCCTGCACTATACCGACGAAGGCGAAGGCCTGCCGCTCCTCTGCCTCGCGGGGCTCACCCGCACCGGGGCGGATTTCGACTATCTCGTCCCGCATCTGCCGCCCTGCCGCCTGATCCGCCCGGATTATCGCGGGCGCGGCGGCTCGGAGTTCAGCGGAAGCGCCAGCTACACCGTCCCGCAGGAGGCGAAGGACGCCATCGCCCTGCTTGACCACCTCGGCCTCGACCGCGCCGCGATCCTCGGCACCTCGCGCGGCGGGCTGATCGGGATGTTCCTGGCCGCCACCGCCCATGACCGCCTGACCGGCCTCTGCCTGAATGACGTGGGCCCGGTGATCGAACATGACGGCCTTGCCCGCATCAAGGATTACGTCGGCCGCAAACCCCGCGCCAGATCGCTGGACGAGATGGCCGCCGCCCTGCCCGCCGCCAACCCGGGCTTCGCCAATGTGCCCGCCAGCCGCTGGGCGGAAGAGGCGCAGAAGCACTGGCGCGAGACCGACACGGGGCTCGCGATCACCTATGATCCGAAGCTGCGCGAGGCCTTCCTCGCCGCCTTCGACGGCCCGCAGCCCGACCTCTGGCCGCTGTTCGACGCCTGCGCGGGCCTGCCGCTCGGCCTGATCCGGGGCGCGAATTCCGACCTGCTTTCCGCCGCCACAGCCGCCGAGATGCGCCGCCGCCGCCCCGACATGATCTTCGCCGAGGTGCCCGACCGCGCCCATATCCCCTTCCTGGATGAGCCGGAGGCGCTGGCCGCGATCCGCGCCTTCCTCGCCCAACTCGCCTGACCGCCTTCCACGGATCTGCCGCCCCAAGGACCAATCATGACCGACATCACGATGATCGACGCCGCCGCCGCCCGGCTGAAAACCCACGCCCGGCGCACGCCGCTGCTGTCCTCGCCCTTCCTCGACCAGATCGCCGGCCGTCGCCTGCTGGTCAAGGCCGAGTGCCTGCAACACACCGGCAGCTTCAAGTTCCGCGGCGGCTGGTCCGCCGTCTCGGCCCTGGCACCAGAGATCCGGGCCAAGGGGGTGATCGCCTTCTCCTCGGGCAACCACGCCCAGGGCGTGGCCTATGCCGCCCATCTGCACGGCGTGCCCTCGGTCATCGTCATGCCGACCGATGCGCCGAGGCTGAAGATCGAGAACACCCGCGCCCTTGGCGCAGAAGTGGTGCTCTACGACCGCGTCACCGAGGATCGCGATGAAATCGGCGCCCGCCTCGCCGCTGAGCGCGGCCTGACGCTGATCAAGCCCTTCGACGATCCGCAGGTCATCGCCGGGCAAGGCACCACCGGGCTCGAGATTGCCGAACAGGCCGCCGAACTGGGCGTGACCTCGGGCGATGTGCTGGTCTGCTGCGGCGGCGGCGGCCTGACCTCGGGCATCGCGCTGGCGTTGGAGGCGCGCGCCCCCGGCCTGCGCGTCCGCCCCGCCGAACCGGCAGGCTTCGACGATACCGCCCGCTCGCTCGCCTCGGGCAGGATCGAGCGCAATGCCAGCCTCTCGGGCTCGATCTGCGACGCGATCATCACGCCGCAGCCCGGCAACCTGACCTTCCCGATTCTCAAGCGCCTCGCCGGCCCCGGCCTTGTCGTCAGCGATGACGACTGCCTGCAGGCAATGGCGCTCGCCTTCCTGCGCCTCAAGATCGTGCTCGAACCCGGCGGCGCCGTGGCACTGGCCGCCGCCCTCTTCCGCGCCGAGCAGATCGCGGGCGATGCGGTGATCGTGGTCGCCTCTGGCGGCAACGTCGATCCCGCGATGTTCCGCCGCGCGCTCGACCGGCTCGGCCAAACCGACTGACGACAAAACCGCCCGAACGGCGCAGAATGCAAGGCACCAGCTTTTCAATTTGATTGACGCTGTTAATTACTTTTGAGATAGCTTGGCCGGGGGGGAGACGGATTTGCGCACACAGGTCTGCATTATCGGCGGCGGCCCCTCGGGCCTGCTTCTGGCACAACTGCTGCACCGGGCCGGCATCGACACCGTCGTGCTCGAACGCCGCAGCCGCGACTACGTCCTGTCGCGCATCCGCGCCGGCGTGCTCGAATGGGGCAGTGTCGAGACGCTGGAGGCGGCCGGTGTCGCCACCCGCGCCCATGCCGAAGGCTTCGTGCATACCGGCACCTATCTCGCAGCCCGCAACCACGGCTTCCGCATCGACTTTCAGGAACGGGTCGGGAAAAAGGTCATGGTCTATGGCCAGACCGAGGTGACGCATGACCTCTATGACGCGCGCGACGCGATGGGCGGCGTGATCGTCAATGGCGCCGAGAACGTGACCCTGCACGGCCTGCCCGACACGCCCCATGTCACCTATCTGCGCGACGGCAGCGAACATCGCGTCGATTGCGACTATATCGCGGGCTGCGACGGCTTCCACGGCATCAGCCGCGCCACCATACCCGGCAACCTGCTGAAGACCTTCGAGAAACTCTATCCCTTCGGCTGGCTTGGCGTGCTCTCGGAAACCCCGCCGGTCTCGGATGAACTGATCTACGCCAACCATGATCGCGGCTTCGCGCTCTGCTCGATGCGCAATGCGCATCTCAGCCGCTACTACCTTCAGGTCCCGGTCGAGGACAAGCCGGAGGCCTGGACCGATCAGGCCTTCTGGGATGAATTGCGCCGCCGCATCCCGCATGACGCGGCAGATGCGCTGGTGACCGGCCCGAGCATCGAGAAATCGGTGGCGCCGCTGCGCTCCTTCGTCGCCGAACCGATGCGCTGGGGCCGGCTGTTCCTGGTCGGCGACGCCGCCCATATCGTGCCGCCCACCGGGGCCAAGGGCCTCAACCTCGCCGTCTCGGATGTGCATTACCTCAGCCGCGCCCTGATCGCGCATTACGGCGACAAGTCAGATGACCTGATCGAGGCCTATTCCGAAACCGCCCTTGCCCGGGTCTGGATGGCGATCCGGTTTTCCTGGTGGATGACCACCCTCCTGCACCGCTTTCCGCAGCAGACGGACTTCGACCAGCGCATCCAGAACAGCGAGATCGACTATCTCGAACACTCCGCCGCAGCCCAGATGGCGCTGGCAGAGAACTACACCGGCCTGCCATACTGACAGGCGCAAGGGAGAGCCCATGCAGATCTGCGACCTTGGCGATATCCGCCTGCACTACCGCGAAGACGGCCCGCCCGACGGCGCGCCGGTGGTCTTTTCCAACTCGCTCGGCACCGATCTGCGGCTCTGGGACGATGTGGTGGCGCTGCTGCCCAAGGGCCTGCGCCTGATCCGCTATGATACCCGCGGCCACGGCCTGTCCGACAGCCCGCCCGGCCCCTATTCCATGGGCGCGCTGGTGCGTGACGCCGAACGCCTGCTCGACGCGCTCGGCGTCAGGGATTGCGTCTTCGTCGGCATCTCGATGGGCGGCATGATCGCCCAGGGCCTCGCCGTCAAACGGCTCGATCTGGTGCGCGCGCTGGTCCTGTCGGACACCGCCGCCAAGATCGGCACGCCCGAGATGTGGGCGGCCCGGATCGCCGCCATCCGTCAGGGCGGGATCGCCGCGATGGCGGACCCGATCCTCGAACGCTGGTTCCCCAAACCGTTCCGGGAAACCCCGGCCTTCACTGCCTGGCGCAACATGCTGCTGACCCAGCCGGTCGAGGGCTACACCGCCTGCTGCGCCGCGATCTCGGGCACCGATTTCTACACGACAACCGCCAGCCTGACCCTGCCGACCCTCGCCATCGCGGGCTCGGAAGATGCCTCGACCCCGCCCGACCTCGTGCGCGAGACCGCCGAGCTGATCAAGGGCAGCCGCTTCCACCTCATCCGCGGCGCGGGCCACCTGCCCTGCGCCGACGCCCCCGCGGCCTATGCCGCAACCCTGACCACCTTCCTGACGGAGATCGGCCATGTCTGAGCGCCGCAAACAAGGCGAAGCCACCCGCCGCCGCACCCTCGGCGATGCCCATGTCGCCCGCAGCCAGGCCAGGACCGACGACTTCGCCGCCCCCTTCATTGACCTGATCACCGAGGCCGCCTGGGGCCATGTCTGGTCCCGCCCCGGCATTCCGCCGCGCGAACGCTCGATGGTCACGCTGGCGCTGCTCGCGGGCCTCGGCAACTGGGAAGAGTTCGAGCTGCACCTGCGCGCCACCGCCAACACCGGCTGCACCCGCGCCGATGTGCAGGAGGTGCTGATGCATGTCGCCATCTACGCCGGCGTGCCGCGCGCCAACCATGCCTTCAAACTCGCCCGCGAAATCCTCGACCAGATGGAGACGCCGCATGACTGATGCCCCCACCACCGGCCCGCTCGTCGCCCGCAACCGTCTCTGGCACCCGCCGGCCTATACGCCCGGTTACAAGACCTCGGTCACCCGCGCGCCCTCGCGCGCCCTCATCGCCCTCGGCTCGACCCTGTCCGAGGAAACCGGCCCGGCCTTCGGCCGCGACATGCTGGGCGAGATGGACAACAACCTGATCCTCAACTTCACCGGCCAGCCCGCCATCGGCGAGCGCATCATCATGCACGGTCGCGTGCTGGATGAGGCCGCGCGGCCCGTCCCCGGCGTGCTGATCGAGATCTGGCAGGCCAATGCGGGCGGCCGCTACCGCCACAAGAAAGACGGCTATACCGCGCCGCTCGACCCCAACTTCGGCGGCTGCGGCCGCACCGTCTCGAATGAAGAAGGCCGATATGAATTCCTCACCGTCCGCCCCGGCGCCTATCCCTGGCCCAATGGCGTGAACGACTGGCGCCCGATGCATATCCATGTCTCGGTCTTCGGGCATGGCTTCGGCCAGCGCCTGATCACCCAGATGTATTTCGAGGGCGACCCGCTGATCGCCCGCTGCCCGATCGTGCAGACCATCCGCGATCCCGCCGCGATCGCAGCGCTGACCGCGCCGCTGGACATGAACGCCGCGATCCCGATGGATTGCCTCGCCTACCGCTTCGACATCGTGTTGCGCGGCCGCCGCCAAACCCATTTCGAGAACCGCAAGGAGGGGATGTGATGCTGCATGGCCTTGATCCGCTTAAGGAATCGCCCTCGCAGACCGCCGGGCCCTATGTCCATATCGGGCTGACGCCAAACGCCCTCGGCATTCCCGGCATCTACCCCACAGACCTCGGCGCCGCGCCGATCCTGCCCGGCGCCAAGGGCGAACAGATCACCCTCACCGGCCATGTCCGCGATGGCGGCGGCATGATCCTGCGCGACGCGCTGATCGAAAGCTGGCAGGCCGATGCCGCGGGCCTCTACCCCTCCGCAAACGAGAAGCGCGGCAAAGCCGATCCCAAGGTCACCGGCTGGGCCCGCATCATCGCCGATTTCGACAGCGGCGACTGGACGCTGAAGACGGTCAAACCCGGCCCCGTCGCCCTGCCCCAGGGCGGCGTGATGGCGCCCCATATCGCGCTCTGGATCGTCGCCCGCGGCATCAACATCGGCCTGCAGACCCGGATCTATTTCGAGGATGAGGAAAAGGCCAATGCCGCCTGCCCCGTGCTTGCACGGATCGAACACCGGGACCGGGTGAAGACCCTGCTCGCCCGGAAAACCGGCGCCGGCCACTACCGCTTCGACATCGTCCTGCAAGGCGCTGACGAAACCGTGTTCTTCGACATCTGATGGCGCGCTTCCTCTTGATCCACGGCTCCAGCCACGGCGCATGGTGCTGGCGCGACACCTTGCCCTTTCTCAACCAGAACGGGCATTCCGCCCGCGCCATCGACCTGCCCGGTCATGGCGAGGACAAGACCCCGGCGGGCGAGGTCACGCTCGACCTCTACGCCCGCGCCATCGTCGCGGCGATCGATGATCCCGTCATCCTCGTCGGCCATTCGATGGCGGGCTACCCGATCACCGCCGCCGCCGAACTGGCGCCAGCAAAGATCGCCAAACTGGTCTATCTCTGTGGCTATGTCCCCGAGCCCGGAAAATCGCTGGCCGACCTGCGCCGCGCCGCACCGCGCCAGCCGTTGATGGGCAACATCACCATCGCCCCCGACCGCATCACATGGTCGCCCAACCCGGAAAAGGCGCGCGAGGCCTTCTATCACGACTGTCCGGATGAGGCGGTCGCCTTCGCCATCCCCCGGCTTTGCCCGCAGCCGATCCTGCCGCAGGAAACGCCGCTCGCACTGCGCCATTCGCCGGCCATCCCGCGCGCCTATATCCGCTGCGACGATGACCACACCATCCCGCCCGAATACCAGACCACGATGACCGAAGGCTGGCCCGCAGGCTCGGTCACCAGCCTGCCCACCTCCCACTCGCCCTTTTTCGCCGCGCCCGCTATGCTGGCCCAACGCCTGATCGAGATTGCATCATGACCAACCCCTGCATCATCTGTGTCGCCATCACCGGCTCGCTGCCGCGCAAGGAAAACAACCCGGCGGTGCCGATCACCATCGCCGAGCAGATCGAGTCGACGCAGGAGGCCTTCGAGGCGGGCGCCAGCATCGCGCATTGCCACGTCCGCAACGCCGACCAGACCGCCACCTCGGACCCCGAGAAATTCGCGGCCCTGAAAGAGGGGCTGGAAAAGCACTGCCCCGGCATGATCGTGCAGCTCTCCACCGGCGGCCGCTCCGGCGCGGGTCAGGCGCGCGGCGGCATGCTGCCGCTGCGCCCCGACATGGCCTCGCTCTCGGTCGGTTCGAACAACTTCCCGACCCGGGTCTACGAGAACCCGCCGGATCTGGTCGACTGGCTCGCCTCGGAAATGCTGACCTATGACGTGAAACCCGAGATCGAGGCCTTCGATCTCTCGCATATCGTGCAGGCGACGCGGATGGCCGCCGACGGTCGCCTGAAGGGCCCCCTCTATGTCCAGTTCGTCATGGGCGTGAAGAACGCGATGCCGGCGGATGAGCCGATCTTCGATTTCTACATCGACACCCTCAAACGCCTTGCCCCGGATGCGCAATGGTGCGCCGCCGGCATCGGCTCCGAGCCAGCTGACCATCAACGACTGGTCGATCCGCAAGGGCGGCCATACCCGCACCGGGATGGAGGATAACGTGAGGCTCGACAAGGACCGCCTCGCGCCCTCCAACGCCGCGCTGGTCAAACGCGCGGTCGATCTCTGCGCCAAATACGACCGCCCGGTGGCAACATGGCAAGAGGCGCGCAGGATCCTCGGCCTGCGCGCCGCCTGATGCCCGCCTCGCCGCTCGATTCCGCGCTCTACCGCGATCTCTTCGGCGATGCCGATCTCGCGCGCCTGTTCACTGACTCTGCCGAGGTCCGCGCCTTGCTGCTGGTGGAAGGCGCGCTGGCGCAGGTCCAGGGCAAGCTCGGCCTGATCCCCGCCGAGAGCGCCGCCTTCCTGCACCGCGCCAGCCTCGAGGTGCAGATCGACCCCGCCGGGCTGGCGCCCGAGACCGGCAGCAACGCGGTCCCCATCCCGGCCCTCATCGCCGCCTTCCGCAAGGCGCTGGAGGCGCCGCAGCACGCGCAATACGTCCATTGGGGCGCCACCAGCCAGGACATCATGGATACCGCGCTGGCGCTCCGCCTGCGCCAGTCGATCGCCATTCTCGAACCCCGCCTGACCGCGCTGACGACCGCCCTCGGGCAGCTCGCGCAGGCCCATGCCGCCCTGCCGATGGCCGCCCGCACCTACAGCGGCACGTCCATCATCGTCGAGCGCATGTCGTTCTCCTCTGGCGCGGTTCAGGCTGCCCCGGCCGCCGGCAGCGGCCGGTGCAGCCTCGCCTCGTGCTCGTGCTCGAGCATCGACATCACGATGAGCGAGTCGTACCCGCCCTCGCCTGCGCACGCTCTCGCGCAGCCGGCCCTTCCTCGACGAAGCCTTCGCTGCGGTAGAGCGCCTGCGCGCGCGTGTTGCGCGCCTTCACGTCGAGCCAGAAGCGGTGCGCGCCGCAAGTCGCGGAACGCCATCTGCGCGAGCAGCCGAACACAGGCCGACCGATGCCCTGCCCCTTCGGCTGCAGCACCATGCGCTTGAGCTCGACCGAGCCGTGCGGGTTGCGGCAGCCCTGCAGGATCACGAAGCCGGCCGCCGGCATAGCCGCACCCGCCTCGACGATGAAGTGGCGGAAATCCGGGAAGCGGACCGCGCCTTCGTGCTGGGTACGCTCCCAGGGCGTGATGAAGGGCCGGTTGGCGGCGTCCTGCTCGACCGAGACGACGAAGTCCAGGTCGGACAGCATCGTCGGTCGCAGGCGGATCAGGTTCATGGCGCGGCCAGGACGTCAAACGTCCACCTCGACCTCGTCGCCGCGCAGTTCCATCAGGTCGCGCCGCGCCTGCGCCTCGCCCTTGCCCATCAGCTTGGTCAGCGACGCGTCGTCGCGGCGAAGCCGAGCGCGCCGAAGCCGACCGGCAGCAGGCGCCGCGTTTCCGGGTTCAGCGTCGTGTCCCACAGCTGCTCGGCGTTCATCTCGCCCAGCCCCTTGAAGCGGCTGATGCTCCAGCTGCCTTCGCGCGCGCCTTCCTTGCGCAGCTTGTCGAGCGCGGCCGTGCAGCTCGCCCTCGTCGAGCGCATAGATCTTGGCCGCCGGCTTCTTGCCGCGCGCCGGCGCGTCGACGCGGAACAGCGGCGGCTTGGCGATGTAGACGTGGCCGGCTCGATCAGCTTCGGGAAGTGGCGGAAGAACAGCGTCAGCAGCAGCACCTGGATGTGCGAGCCGTCGACGTCGGCATCGCTGAGGATGCAGACCTTGCCGTAGCGCAGGCCGGAGAGGTCGGGCGCGTCGTTCGGCGCCGTGCGGGTCGACGCCGATCGCCACCGCGATGTCGTGGATCTCGTTGTTGGCGAACAGGCGGTCGCGCTCGACCTCCCAGGCGTTGAGCACCTTGCCGCGCAGCGGCAGGATGGCCTGGGTCTCCTTGTCGCGGCCCATCTTGGCGCTGCCGCCGGCCGAGTCGCCCTCGACCAGGAAGAGCTCGTTGCAGCGCGAGTGTCGCGGCTCTCGCAGTCGGTCAGCTTGCCCGGCAGCACGGCCACGCCCGAGCCCTTGCGCTTCTCGACCTTCTGGCTCGCGCGCTGGCGCGTCTGCGCCTGGCGGATCACGAGCTCGGCGAGCTTCCGGCCGTAGCTCGACGTGCTGGTTCAGCCACAGCTCGAGCGCCGGCCGGACGTAGGTCGAGACCAGCCGCAGCGCGTCGCGCGAGTTCAGCCGCTCCTTGATCTGGCCCTGGAACTGCGGGTCCAGCACCTTGGCCGACAGCACGAAGCGTGGCGCGCGAGAACACGTCTTCGGGCATCAGCTTGACGCCCTTGGGCAGCAGCGCGTGCAGCTCGATGAAGCCCTTGATCGCGCCGAACAGGCCGTCCTTCAGGCCGGACTCGTGCGTGCCGCCGGCGACCGTCGGAATCAGGTTGACGTAGCTCTCGCGCAGCGGCGTTGCCTTCTTCGGTGAAGGCCACGCACCAGGCTCGCGCCCTCGCCTTCGGCGAAGTTCTCGGTCTCGCCGGCTCGGCGTAGTGCTCGCCCTCGAAGAGCGGGATCACCGGGTCGGCGGCGCAGCGCCTGCATCAGGTAGTCGCGCAGGCCGCCCTTGTAGAGCCAGCTGCTGCTCGCTCGCCGGCCGTTCTCGACCGTCAGCGTCACCGTCACGCCGGGCATCAGCACCGCCTTGCTGCGCAGCAGGTGGCGTCAGCTCGTGCGCGCGGCAGCTCGGCGCTCTCGAAGTAGCTTCGGGTCGGGCCAGACGCGCACCGCGCGTGCCGCTGCTTGCGGCTCGCCGAGGCCGCGGCTTGCGCAGCGTCGAGCGGCTCGACCACGTCGCCGCCGGGCGAAGACGATCGTCGCCGACCTGGCCGTCGCGCCACACCGTCACCTCGAGCCGCTTCGCCAGCGCGTTGGTCACGCTGACGCCGACGCCGTGCAGGCCGCCCGAGAAGCTGTACGCGCCGCCCGCGCCCTTGTCGAACTTGCCGCCGGCGTGCAGCCGCGTGAAGACGATCTCGACCACCGGCACCTGCTCTTCCGGGATGCAGGCCGAACGGGATGCCGCGGCCGTCGTCGTCGACGCTCACCGAACCGTCGGCGTGCAGCGTGACGTCGATGCGCTTGTCGCCTGGCCGGCCAGCGCCTCGTCGGCGGCGTTGTCGATCACCTCCTGGACGATGTGCAGCGGGTTGTCGGTGCGGGTGTACATGCCCGGCCGCTGCTTGACGGGCTCGAGGCCCTTGAGGACGCGGATCGACGCTTCGTCGTAGGTGCTGCTGCGTTTGGCCATGAGGCAATTCTAGGCGGCGCCCTCGGGCCGCGCGGGACGGCCGACGGCCCCGCTGCGACAATGGCGTGATGGACGCACCCCCGCTTCGCCCGCTCGGCCGATCCGGCCTCGACGTCTCGCCCATCTGCCTCGGCGGCAACGTCTTCGGCTGGACCGTCGACGAGCGATGTCCTTCCGCCTGCTCGACATGTGGGTCGACGCCGGCTGAACTTCGTCGACACGGCCGACGTGTATTCGCGCTGGGTCGCCGGGCCACGCCGGCGGCGAGTCGGAAACGATCATCGGCAAGTGGCTGCGCGCAGAGCGGCAAGCGCAACCGGGTCGTGCTCGCGACCAAGGTCGGCAAGCCGATGGGCGACGGCGACAAGGGCCTGTCGAAGGCCTACATCCGCCGCGCCGTCGAGGCGTCGCTGAGGCGGCTGCAAGACCGACGTCATCGATCTCTACCAGTCGCACGAGGACGACGCCGGCGACGCCGCTCGAGGAGACGCTCGGCGCCTTCGCCGACCTGATCCAGCGAAGGCAAGGTGCGGGCGATCGGCGCCTCGAACTTCGACGGCGCCGCGGCTGGCCGAATCGCTGGCCGTGAGCGCGAGCGCCACGGCCTGCCGCGCTACGAATCGCTGCAGCCGCTCTACAACCTCGTCGAGCGCGCCGGCCTACGAGGACGCGCTCGAGGCCGCTCTGCGTCGAGCACGGGCTCGGCGTCATTCCACTTCTTCGCGCTGGCGCCGAGGCTTCCTGACCGGCAAGTACCGCAGCGCCGCCGACCTCGGCAAGAGCCCGCGCGGCGCGTCGGCCGAGAAGTACCTGAACGCCCACGGGCTCGCGCGTGCTCGGCGCGCTCGATGCGGTCGCCGACACGCGTCGGCGCCACGCCCGGCCAGGTGGCGCTGGCGTGGCAGATCGCCCGGCCCGGCGATCACCGCGCCGATCGCCAGCGCGACGTCGCCGGCGCAGCTCGACGAGCTCGTCGGCGCCGCGGCGCTTCGCCTCGACACGCCGTCGATCGAGATGCTCGACCACGCGAGCGCGGCGCCGTGACCGCACCGCGGCGCCACGCACGCTCTCGACGCCGCAGGTGCTGCTCTGCGGCGGCCTCATCGTCACGCTGTCGATGGGCATCCGCCACGGCTTCGGCCTGTGGCTGCAGCCGATCACCATGGACCGCGGCTGGAGCCGCGAGACCTTCGCGTTCGCGCTCGCCGTGCAGAACCTGGCCTGGGGCATCGCCGGGCCCGCTCGCCGGCGGGCTGGCCGATCGCTTCGGCGCCTTCCGCGTCATCGCCGTCGGCAGCGTGCTCTACGCGCTCGGCCTGGCCGGCATGGCGCTGGCGACGACGGCGCCGCCTTCATCGGCGGCGCCGGCCTCCTGATCGGCTTCGCCCAGTCGGGAACGACCTACGCGGTGATCTACGGCGTCATCGGCCGCAACGTCGCGCCCGAGCGGCGCAGCTGGGCGATGGGCGTGGCGGCGGCGGCCGGCTCGTTCGGCCAGTTCCTCATGGTGCCGGTCGAGGGCGGCCTGATCGGCGCGCTCGGCTGGCAGAACGCGCTGCTCGTGCTCGGCCGCGGCCGCGCTGGCGATGATCGCCGCTGGCCTTCGGCCTGCGCGAGCCGCCGCGCCGCGGCCGCGACCGCGGCCGGCGCGCAGAGCATTCCGGGCAGCGATCGCGCGAGGCGTTCGGCCACCGCGGCTTCCAGCTGCTGACGGCCGGCTACTTCGTCTGCGGCTTCCAGGTCGTCTTCATCGGCGTGCACATGCCGAGCTACCTGCGCGACCATGGCCTGGCGCCGAGCGTCGCGACGACGGCGCTGGCGCTGATCGGCCTGTTCAACGTCTTCGGCACCTACGTCGCCGGCTCGCTCGGCGGGCGGCTGCTCGAAGCCGGCGCTGCTGTCGGGCGATCTACCTGCTGCGCGCGCTGGTCATCGCCGTCTTCCTCCTGCGCGCCGCTCACGCCCTGGAGCGTCTACCTCTTCGCCGCGACGATGGGCTTCCTGTGGCTGTCGACCGTGCCGCCCACCAACGGCGTCGTCGCGCACATCTTCGGCGTGCGGTTCCTGTCGATGCTCGGCGGCTTCGTCTTCCTCAGCCACCAGATCGGCAGCTTCCTCGGCGTCTGGCTCGGCGGCCGGCTCTACGACACCACCGGCAGCTACGACATCGTCTGGTGGATCGCGGTCGCGCTCGGCATCGTCGCCGCGCTGATCAACCTGCCGATCCGCGAGCAGCCGGTCGTCCGCCCGGCCGCTCGCATGAAGCGCCGCATCGCCGTCGGCCTGGCCTGGCTGGCCGTGGCCGCCGCGCTCGCGCGCGGCGTTCGCCGCCTATCTGCAGCCGGGGCTGGCGGTCGACCTCGCGAACCGGCTCTGGAGCTGCTTCTAGTGCGCCGGCCACGCGGGCCTCGAACCGTCGCCCTGGGTCCGCGCGCTGGGCGCATCTCGTGCCCCGCGGCGGCACGCGTGCTCGACGTCGCCGCGGGCCGCGGCCGCCACGTACGCTGGTTCGCCGGCCGCGGCCACCCGGTCACCGCGGTCGACCGCGACGCCGCGGCGCTCGCAGCCCTGCCGGCGAGCATCGCGAGATCGTCGTCGCCGACATCGAAGGCGGCCCTTGGCCGCTGCCGGGCCGGCCCTTCGACGCGGTGGTCGTCACGAACTACCTCTGGCGGCCGCTGCTTCGCGGACCTCGTGGCCGCAGCTCGGCGCCGGCGGCGTGCTGCTCTACGAGACCTTCGCCGCCGGCAACGAGACGGTCGGCAAGCCGTCGAACCCGGCCTTCCTGCTGCGCCCGGGCGAACTTCTGGGCGCTCGCGACGGGTCTGCGCATCGTCGCCTACGAAGACGGCTTCCTCGACGACCCGGCGCGCTTCGTGCAGCGCATTGCCGCCGTGCGCGAAGCCGGCCACCGCGGCCGGCCGCGCGCGCCATCGCCTGCTCGGCCCCGGGCGACACGCGCCGGGTCGCTAGAATCGACCGATTCAGAGGAAACCGCATGAAACCCATCACTGGCAGCATCGTCGCGCTGGTCACGCCGATGCACGAAGACGGCCGCGTCGACTACGCCGCGCTGCGCCGCCTGATCGACTGGCACGTCGCCGAAGGCACCCAATGCATCGGCGTCGTCGGCACGACCGGCGAGTCGCCGACCGTCACGGTCGACGAGCACTGCGAGATCATCCGCGTCGCGGTCGAGCATGCCAAGGGCCGCGTCGCCGGTCATGGCCGGCACCGGCGGCAACTCGACCGCCGAGGCGATCGAGCTCTCGCGCTTCGCGCACAAGGTCGGCGCCGACTGCACGCTGTCGGTCGTGCCCTACTACAACAAGCCGTCGCAGGAAGGCATGTACCGGCACTTCAAGGCGATCGCCGAGGCCGTCGACATCCCGATGGTGCTCTACAACGTGCCGGCGCGCACGGTGGCCGACATGCAGCCCGAGACCGTGCTGCGGCTGGCGCAGGTGCCCGGCATCGTCGGCATCAAGGAAGCCACCGGCGACATCGAGCGCGCCTGCACGCTGATCCAGCGGCGCGCCGAAGGGCTTCTCGATCTACTCGGGCGACGACGGCACCGCCGTCGCGCTGATGCTGCTCGGCGGCCACGGCAACGTCAGCGTCACCGCCAACGTCGCGCCGCGCGCGATGCAGGAGCTGTGCGTCGCGGCGCTGGCCGGCAACGCGCGCGAGGCCGCCGCGGCTGCACCTGCACCTGCTGCCGCTGCACCAGGCGCTGTTCGTCGAGCCGAGCCCGGCGCCGACCAAGTGGGCGATGGCGCGGCTGGGCCGTTGCGGCCGAGCGTGCGCCTGCCGATCACGCCGCTCAGCCCCGCGGGCCAGGCGGTCGTCGAAGCCGGCGCTGCGCGAAGCCGGGCTGCTCTGAGCCGAGCCCGCGGTTGCCGCGTCATGGCCGCGATCGGCGCAAGCGGCGCGTCGACCGGGCCCCTTCCCATGGAGATCTGCATCCCGTGACCCGTTTTCCCATTGCGTTCGCCCCGCGGTCGTGCTCGGCCTGGCGGCCGCCGCTGGCGCTCGCCGGCTGCTCGACCGTCGAGAACTTCCTCGCCGGCGACAAGGTCGACTACCGCTCGCAGCACCAAGACCTCGGGTCTGGAAGTGCCCCCCGACCTGACCCAGCTGACGCGCGACACGCGCTACCAGCAGCCCGAGCGGCACGGTCAGTGCCTCGGCCTTCCAGCCCGGGCACGCCGAACGCGCGCCGACGCGACGCCGACCGTCGCGCCGCGCACGCGTCGGCGACTTGCACATCGAGCGCCTCGGCAACGAGCGCTGGCTCAGCACCTCGCTGACCGCCCGAAGAGCTGTAGCCCCAGGTGCGGGCGTTCTGGAAGGACAACGGCTTCGCCCTCGTGCAGGACCAGCCCGAGGCCGGCGTCATGGAGACCGACTGGGCCGAGAACCGCGCCAAGCTGCCGCACGACTTCATCCGCAACTCGATCGGCAAGGTGTTCGACTGCGCCTTCTCCACCGGCGAGCTCGACAAGTTCCGCACCCGCATCGAGCGCACCGCCGACCGGCAGCGACATCTACATCACCCACCGCGGCATGGCCGAGGTCTACGTCGGCGAGCGCAAGGAGCGCACGATCTGGCAGCCGCGCCCGGCCGACCCGCAGCTCGAAGGCGAGTTCCTCGTCGCGCCTGATGGTCAAGCTCGGCGCCAAGGAAGAGCAGGCCCGCGCCACGGTCGCCGGCGCCGAGCCAGCGCCCGCCGGACCGCCGCGCGCGCGCCTGGTGGCCGGCCAGCCGGCGCCGACGCTGCAGGTCGACGACAACTTCGACCGCGCCTGGCGCCGTGTCGGCCTGGCGCTCGACCGCAGCGGCTTCACGGTCGAGGACCGCGACCGCGCGCAGGGCGCTCTACTTCGTGCGCTACGTCGACCCCAATTCGCCGGCCGCGAGGAGCCCGGCTTCTTCTCGCAAGCTGTTCAGCTTCGGCAGCAAGAAGACCGACGAGGCGCAGCCCGTCGCGCTACCGCGTCGCGGTCAAGGGCGACGGCGAGACCAGCACCGTCTCGGTGCTGGACGCGCAGGGCGCGCCGGAGAACGGCGCCGCCGGCAGCGCATCGTCGGCCTGCTCGTCGACGACCTGAAGTAGCGCTCGGCGGCGCTCGCCCGGCGCCGTGATCGCTTCTGCAGCCTCGGCAGCGGCAGCGGCGGCAACGCCACGGTCGTCGAGGCCGAGCGGCGGCGATCACGACGACCCGCGCTGCTGATCGACTGCGGCTTCTCGCTGCGCGAACTCGAGCTCCGCCTGGCGCGCGCCGGCCTCGCGCGCCGGCGATCTCGACGCGGTCTTCGTCACCCACGAGCACGGCGACCACGTCGGCTGCGCGCTCGCGCTCGCGCGAGCGCCACGACCTGCCGCTCTGGATGAGCCGCGGCACCTGGCGCGCCATCGCTCGGCCCGAGCCTGCCGCGGGCCGGTCCGCTTCGCGCGCGACGGCGAACCGATCAGCGTCGGCGACCTCGAGCTGCATCCCTTCACCGTGGCCGCACGACGCCGCGGAGCCGCTGCAGCTGCGCTGCACCGACGGCGCGCGCCGGCTCGGCGTGCTGACCGACGCCGGCTCGATCACGCCGCACTGCTGGCGCGATCTGCAGGGCTGCGACGCGCCTGCTGCTCGAATGCAACCACGACCGGCGATGCTCGCGGGGTCGCGCTACCCGCCGTCGCTGAAGGCGCGCATCGGCGGCCGCGCTCGGCCACCTGACAACGACACCGCCGCCGAGATCCTGCGGCCGTGCCTGCACGACGGCCTGCGCCACCTCGTGGCCGCGCACCTGAGCGAGCAGAACAACCGGCCGGACTCGTGCGCGCGTGCCCTGGCGCGACGCGTGGGGCGCGCGCGCGATGACATCGTGGTCGCCGACCCTGCAGCGGCTTCGACTGGATCGCATCGACGAGTCGAGCATGACGCGACCGGCGCCAGACGCGAAAAAGCCGCCCGCAGGCGGCTTTTCGTTCGGGGACGGCGTCTTGCTTACTTCATCGCGCCGGACGCGGCCATGCGAAGCCGAATCCATGGCGCTCGGCGAAGCGGCAGCCATCGCCGACGGTTGCGGCGGCCGAAGCGGCCATGCATCGCCGACGACCGCAGCGTCGGCAGCGGCGGCCATGCTCGACGAGGCGGCGTCGGCCATCGGCGGCGGCGTCACGACGACGGCGGTCGGCGCGGCGGGCGGCGGTCGCGACGCGGTCTCTTCCTTCTTGCTGCAGGCAGCGAAGGACACGGCGGCAACCAGCGAAACCAACAACAGTGCTTTTTCATACTTTCTCCTCAATCTCCAAGGGTCGGACAATTACCGGTCAATTGCGGGAAACCCCTCGATCGAGGATCCCATCGTCTTCAAGGCACACGGAAAGCGTGACGCACTTCCAGCGCCTAGCCCACGATTATAGGGAGGCCTTAAGGGCTTTCCCTAGAGTCCCAGGGTCGTCACCGGGAAGGCCTCGACCGACCGTTGCAAAACCGCATCAATCGCTTCCCGGCCGATCACGAGCGTCGGCGGGCTCGTGCGACATGCCGCCGCGGTAGCGGACCGGGTCGACCAGACGCACGCGACGCTGACCACGCCGGCGCACGCAGCAGAGCGTCGGCAACTGCTCGGCCTCGAGTTCCGTGTTGGTGCGGCATTGCACGACGTGCGACCAGTGCCGGCGCCACTCGACCCAGCGGAGCGTGGCGGCGCGCCATCTCGTCGAAGGCCGCCGGCGAAGACGGTGAAGCTGGCGCTGGCTGTGGCCCATCGCGCCGAGCATCTTCGACCACCTCGCGCTCGTTGAGCGGCCAGTCGGCGAAGTCGGGTCGCAGAGCAAGATCTCGCGGCGCCGCCGTCGGCCGCCTCGGCGATGGCGGCTGCGCACGCGCGCCGTGGAATTCGCTGCGGGACGTGATCAGGGCGAAGCTGTCGGCCTTCATCGTTCACTCCTTTCGAACTGGTGCCGTTCGACGTCGTGCTGCGACTCGTGCCTGCAGCCAGCCGGCCTCGACCCATTCGCCCGACCAGCGCGCGCGCCTCGGCGCCGAGCGCGCGCACCTCGGCGGCAGCGAGCGCGCCGCCGGTCGGCGAGCCGACGCATCAGCGTCGCATCGCGCCCGCCGGCACGGTACGACTCGCCGTTGATGAAGACGTGCCGCGTCGTCGTAGAGCATGCGCGTGCGCCGGTCGAGCACGCACGGCGGCCCCGATGCGAGTCGGCCGGCGACGCCGGTGCGGGCCGGCGCTCGAACCAGCCGCCCGGCTTGGGCTCGCTGAGCGCCTCGCCGAGCGCAGCGGCCGATCGCGTCGGCTCGGCGAAGCAGCCGCATCGACGCCGGAGCGTCCGGCGATGCGCCGTAGCGACTGGCCGGATCGCGCGCCGGGGTCGGCGCGTCGCGCGCGCTGGTCGCGGTCGGCGTAGCCGACGCCTCGTCCTCGGGCGGCTCGGCGGCGCTCGAGCAGGCGCTGCAGCAGTGTCGACGCCCAGCGCGTCCGCGCCGGCGCGCGAAAGCCGATCGAGCGGTGATGCAGCTCGCCCTCGGCCACGCCGTCGTGGCCCCAGCCGGGCGGCAGGTAGAGCATGTCGCCCGGCTCGAGCAGCCACTCCGTGCTCGGGCTCGAAGTCGGCCAGCATCTTCAGCGGCACGTCGTCGCGCAGGCGCGGCGCGGCGCGCCGCGGCCGATGCGCCAGCGCCGCCGCCCCCGCACCTGCAGCAGGAAGACGTCGTACGAGTCGACGTGCGGCCCGACGCCGCCGCCGTCGGTGGCGAACGAGACCATGACGTCGTCGAGGCGGGCGTCGGGCACGAAGCGGAAGCGTTCGAGCAGCGCGCGTGCGCGGCCGTCGAGGTGCAGGTCGGCCCCTGCACCAGCAGGTCCAGCGCGGCCGCTTCAGCGCCGGCAGCGCGCGCCGCGCGAACGGCCCCTGGCGCAGCGCCCAGCGCTCGCCGTCGCTGCACGACCAGGCGCGATTCGACGTCGTCGCGCGCGGCCAGCGCGAAGACCTCGGTCGCGGTCGCAGCGCCGGCCATGCATCGGGCATCGCCGCGCGCACCAGCAGCGGCTTCTTCTGCCAGTGCCGGCGCATGAAATCCTGCGCCGACAGGCCGCCGAGCAGTGGCGGTGGAGCGGGCGATGTGCATCGGGCCATTGTGCGATCATCGATCGATGCCATCACCGCCCCCTGCGTCGTCAGCCTGACCTGGCAGCCTGCAAGACGCCCAGGGCAAGCGCGATCGACGAGCTGACCGAACCGGTCGAGTTCTTCGTCGGCGGCGACGACCTGCTCGCCAAGGTCGAGGAAGCGCTCGCCGGCCACGAGCCGGCTACGAGCCGACGCTGCACCTCGAACCCGAACACGCGTTCGGCGACTACGACCCCGAGCTGGTCTTCTTCGAGGAGCGCTCGCTCTTTCCCGAAGCGATCGAGCCCGGCATGCAGTTCGACGGCGCCGCCCGAGGGCGCCGCCACGCCGAGGCATGCCGGCCGGACGCGATCTACACCGTGACCGAGGTCTACCCCGACCACGTCGTGCTCGACGGCAACCACCCGCTCGCCGGCATCGCGCTGCGCCTGGACGTGACGGTGCGCGACGTGCGCGAGGCGAGCGACGAAGAGATCGAAGCCGGCAGCGTCGGCCAGCCGGCCTTCACCGTGCTGAACGACGCGCCGGCCGCGCACGTCGCTGCACTGAGGCCGCCGCGACACCAGGCGTCCAGGCCCGCTGCGTCAGCCCACGGGGCCGGAGCGCCGTGCCCTCGGCCGTCGTCACCGGCCCCTTGCCGCTGAAGCGGTCGAGCGCGAGGTAGATCACCGGCGTGATGTAGAGCGTGATCGCCTGCGAGAACACCAGCCCGCCGACCACCGCCAGGCCCAGCGGCTGGCGCAGCTCGGCGCCGGCGCCGAGGCCGAGCGCGATCGGCAGCGCGCCCATCAGCGCGGCCAGCGTCGTCATCATGATCGGCCGGAAGCGCAGCACGCAGGCCTCGCGGATCGCCTCGGCCGGCGCCATGCCGTGCGTGCGCTGCGCGTCGAGCGCGAAGTCGATCATCATGATCGCGTTCTTCTTGACGATGCCGATCAGCAGCAGGATGCCGATGGTCGCGATCAGGGTCAGGTCCTGGCCGAACAGCTTGAGCATCAGCAGCGCGCCGACCGCCGCCGACGGCAGGCCGGCCAGGATGGTCAGCGGGTGGATGTAGCTCTCGTACAGCACGCCGAGCAGCACGTAGATCACCAGCAGCGCGGCGACGATCAGGATCGCCTGGCTGCCCTGCGAGCTCTTGAACACCGCGGCGTCGCCGCCGTAGCGCGGTGATGATCGACGCCGGCAGGCCGATCTGCTCGCGGTAGCTGCTCGATCTTCGCGGTGGCGTCGCCGAGCGCGACGCCGGGCGCGAGGTTGAACGAGACCGTCACCGCCTGCAGCTGGCCGACGTGGTTGATCGCGGTCGGCCCGATCGTGCGCTCGACCGTCGTGAAGCTCGACAGCGGCACCAGCGCGCCGTTGCTCGAGCGCACGTAGATGCTGTTGAACGCGCTCTCGTCCTGCTTGGCGCTCGGGCGCCACCTCCATGATCACCTGGTAGCTGTCGGCGGGCGTGTAGATGGTCGACACCTGGCGCTCGCCGAAGGCGCTGTACAGCGCGGTGCGGATCGCGTCGATCGACACGCCCAGCGTGTTGGCGCGGTCGCGGTCGATCTTCAGCGAGGCCTGCAGGCCGCGCAGCTGCGAGTCGCTGGTGACGTCGCGGAACAGCGGGTCGGCGCGCATCGGCTCCTGCAGCTTGCTGCGCCCAGTCGTTGAGCTCGTCGGCGCTGCACGCTCTGCAGGATGTACTGGTACTGCGCCTTGCTCGGGCGGCCGCCGAGCTGCAGGTTCTGGATCGGCTGCATGAAGACGGCGATGCCCGGCACCTCGCGCAGCTTGCGGCGCAGGCCCTCGACCACCTCCTTCATCGGCTGGCGCTCGCCGCGCGGCTTCAGGTTGATGAACAGGCGGCCGGTGTTCTGCGCGCCGCCGCCGCCGTTGAAGGAGTTGACGGTCGCCACGTTCGGGTCGGCGCGGATGATCGCGGCGACCCGCTCCTGCAGCTGCACCATGGCCGGGAACGAGGTGTCCTCGGCGGCCTCGGTGCGTGACGCGGATCTGGCCGATGTCTTCCTCGCGGGAAGAAGCCCTTGGGGATGTCGACGAACAGCCAGCACGGTGGCCAGCGAAGGTCGGCCAGCGCGACCGCGCAGCACGACGCCGCGGTGCCGCAGCGCGACGTCGAGCGCGCGCGTGTAGCCGGCCAGCAGCGCGTCGAAGCCGCGCTCGAACGAGCGCACCAGCGCGCCCGGGCGGCTTCTTGTGCGCCTCGTCGCGTGAGGAAGCGGCTGGCCAGCATCGGCACCAGCGTCAGCGAGACGAAGGCCGAGACGACGATGGCCAGCGCCGACGACCACCGCGAACTCGTGGAACAGCAGGCCGATCACGCCCGGCATGAAGAAGATCGGGATGAACACCGCGATCAGCGAGCTCGAGATCGAGATGATCGTGAAGCCGACCTCGCGCGAGCCGCGCAGCGCCGCCTGGAACGGCGGCTCGCCGTCCTCGACGTGGCGCATGATGTTCTCGAGCATCACGATCGCGTCGTCGACCACCAGGCCGACCGCCAGCGTCAGGCCGAGCAGCGAGATGTTGTCGAGGCGTGTAGCCGAAGGCCCAGAGCAGCGCCACCGCGCCGATCAGCGAGACCGGCAGCGACAGCGTCGGGATCACGCGTGGCGACGAAGCGGCGCAGGAACAGGAAGATCACCAGCACCACCAGCACGATGGTGCCGAGCAGCGTCAGCGTGACGTCGTGCAGCGCCTCGCGGATCGAGACCGAGCGGTCGTTGACCAGCGTCGATGCTGCACCGACTGCGGCAGCTGCGCCTGGAAGCCCGGCAGCGCCGCGCGCACCGCGTCGACCACCTGCACGGTGTTCGCGTCCGGCTGGCGCTAGACCGCCAGCGAGATCGAGCGTCTCGCCGTTGAAGCTGGCCGCAGGTCTTGACGGTCTCGAAGCTGTCCTCGACCTGCGGCCACGTCGCGCAGCCGCACCGGGTTGCCGTCGCGGCTGCTGACGATCAGGTCGGCGAACTCGGCGGCGTTGCGCAGCTGGCGGTTGGCCTGCAGCGTCAGCGTCTGCGCGGCCCTTCGAGCGTGCCGACCGGCGTGTTGGCGTTGGCCGCGCGCGAGCGCCGCGCTCAGCTCGTCGAGGCTGATGTTGCGCGCCGCCAGCGCGTCGGGCTGCACGCGCACGCGCACCGCGTAGCGCTTCTGGCCGAAGATGTTGACCTGCGCCACGCCGTCGAGCGTCGACAGGGTCGGCGAGATCAGGTGCTCGGCGTAGTCGTTGCAGGTCCGACAGGCTCAGCGACGGCGAGGTCAGCGCGATGAACAGCACCGGCGCGTCGGCCGGGTTGACCTTGCGGTAGGACGGCGGCGCGGTCATGTCCTGCGGCAGCGCGCGCTGCGCGCGCAGCAGCGCGGCCTGCACGTCGACCGCGGCGGCGTCGATGTCGCGGCCCTGCGTCGAACTCCAGCGTCAGCGAGGTGCTGCCCAGCGTGTTGGTCGAGCTGATGATCGACAGCCCGGGGATGGTCTGGAACTGCTTCTCGAGCGGCAGCGCCACCGAGGTCGCCATCGTCTCGGGGCTGGCGCCGGGCAGCTGCGCCGAGACGTTGATCACCGGCGTGTTGTAGCTCGGCAGCGCCGCGACCGGGATGCTGCTGTAGGCGATCACGCCGGCCACCACGATCGCGGCGTTCAGCAGCACCGTCATCACCGGACGGCGGATGAACAGTTCGGACAGGTTCATGGCGTGCCGGCTCGCCGGCGCTGCGACGCGTCGGCGGCCTGCGCGCGCTCGACGGCGTCGCGGCAGCGCCGCCGGCGCCGCGCCGGCCGCCGCGCGCGCAGCGTCGGCGGCGCCGCTCGACCACGCCGCGCGCCGGGCCGCAGGTTCTGCCGGCCCGTCGACACCACGCGCTCGCCGGCCTGCACGCCGCTGACCACCGCGTCCTCGCCGGCGGCGTAGACCACCTCGACCGGCCGCGGCGCGGCCTTGTTCGTCGCGTCGACGACGTAGACGATGCTGCCCGCGCGGCGCCCTGGATGATCGGCCGCCTGCGGCACGCACGATCGCGTCCTTCAGCGTGCTGCACGGCCAGCGCGCACGTCGACGAAGGCGCCCGGCCACAGCCGCTCGTCGGGTTGTCGAACTCGCGCCTTGACCTTGCACCGTGCCCGAGCGCGGCGTCGACCGCGTTGTCGACGAAGCTGCAGCTGGCCGATGCAGCGTGCCGCCGCCGCTCGGGCAGCACGGCGTCGACCTTGCCGCCGCCGCCGCGCAGCGTCGCCAGCGCATCGCCGAGGTTGCGCTGCGGCAGGCTGAAGGCTGACGGCGATCGGGTCGAGCTGGGTGATGCGTGACCAGCGTCGGCCCGCTCGGCTGCACCGGGCTGCCGGCGAAGACGTTGATCGCGCCGGCGCGGCCCGGCGCCGGGCGCGGTGATGCGGTTGTAGGAGAGCGCCACCTGGGCCGCCGTCGATGGCCGCCGGTCGGCCGCGACCACCGCCTGCTGCGCCTCGACCAGCGTCTGGTTGGTGTCGACCGCGCCCTGCGAGATGAAGTTCTGCGCCAGCAGGTCGCGGCTGCGCGCCAGCTGGCGCTGCGGCGTCGGCCAGCGCGGCCATGTCCTTGGCGAGCTGGGCCCGCGCCTTGGCGAGGTTGACCTCGTCGCTGCGGGCGTCGAGCGTGAACAGCAGCTGGCCGGCCTTGACGAACTGGCCCTCGCGGATGTGGACCGGTGATCGTGCTTGCTGACCTGCGGCCGGATGTCGACGCTGTTGAGCGCGGTCACGGTGCCGGTGGCGTCGAGGACGACGTCGACGTCGCGCCCTGCACGGCGCGCACCGTCGTCACGCTGACCGGCGCCGCCGCCGGCGCCGCGACGCACGACCGGCCGGCGCCGAGGCCGACGCCACGAGCGCCGTCCGGCGTGCGCCGCTGCGTCCGGCTGCCGAGCGACGCAGCATAGCCAGCGCACGACGGCAACGGCGACGCGCACCGACCAGGCCGGCGAAGAGCGACTTCGTCATGGAGTACCGAGCATCGTGCGACTTCGGCAATGCCGCCGCGATGCCGGCTCGTCTTGCGAACGCCGCGGCGGGCAGTCTGCGCTCGGATGTGCGGCGCAAGGTCCGCTCAGGCGCGGCCGGTCGAGCCGAAGCCGCCGACGCCGCGCCCGCGCTCGTCGAACTCCTCGACGCGCCGGAAGCGTCGCCTGCACCACCGGCACGATCGACGAGCTGGGCGATGCGCTCCATCGGCTGCATCGTGAAGGCGCGTCGCGCCGCGGTTCCAGCAGCTCACCATCAGCGGGCCCTGGTAGTCGGAGTCGATCAGGCCGACCAGGTTGCCGAGCACGATGCCGTGCTTGTGGCCGAGCCCCGAGCGCGGCAGGATCATCGCCGCCAGGCCCGGGTCGCCGATGTGGATCGCCAGGCCGGTCGGGATCAGCTCGCGTCTGGCCCGGCTCGAGCACGCAGCGGCGCGTCGAGGCAGGCGCGCAGGTCGAGCCCGGCGCTGCCCGGCGTGGCGTAGGCGGGCAGTCTGCTCGGCCATGCGCGGGTCGAGGCACTCTGAGGTCGATGGATCGTCATGAGCGGTCAGTGCCGGCCGGCAGGCGCCGCGCAGCCGGCGCGGCGATCTCGGCGACCAGCTGGCGCGCCAGCGTCAGCTTGCCGGCGCGCGGCAGCTCGCGGTGGCCGTCGGCGTCGACCAGCATCAGCGCGTTGTCGTCGCGGCCGAACGTCGCCGGGCCGAGGTTGCCGACGATCAGCGGCACGCTTCTTGCGCTCGCAGCTTCTCGCGCGCATGCTGCGAGCAGGTCGTGGCTCTCGGCGGCGAAGCCGACGCAGTACGGGCGCCGCGTCGCCGGCAGGCGCGGCCACCGCGGCCAGGATGTCGGGGTTCTCGGCCAGCTCGAAGCGTGCGGCACGCGCGCGGCTCGCGGCCCTTCTTGATCTTGCTGCTCGGCGAGCGCGCGCGGGCCGCCAGTCGGCCACCGCCGCGGTGGCGATGAAGACGTCGCTGGCGCGGCGCCGCCGGCAGCACCGCGTCGTGCATCTGCTGCGCGCGTGCCGACGTCGATGCGGCGCACGCCGCGCGGCGTCGGCAGCGTGCACCGGCCCGGCGACCAGCGTCACCTCGGCGCCGGCCTCGGCGGCGGCGCGCGCGATCGCGAAGCCCATCTTGCCGCTCGAGCGGTTGGTGATGCCGCGCACCGGGTCGATCGGCTCGAAGGTCGGCCCGGCGGTGATCAGCACGCGCCGGCCGGCGAGCAGCTTCGGCTGGAAGAACGCGATCGAGCTCGTCGAGCAGCTCGGCCGGCTCGAGCATGCGGCCGTCGCCGATCTCGCCGCAGGCCTGGTCGCCGCTGCCCGGGCCGAGCACCGTGGCGCCGTCGGCGCGCAGCTGCGCCATGTTGCGCTGCGTCGCCGGGTGCGCCCACATCTCGCGGTTCATCGCCGGCGCCACGCAGCAGCGGGCAGCGCTCGATCGGCCGCGCCAGGCACAGCAGGCGTCAGCAGGTCGTCGGCGCGGCCCTGCACCAGCTTGGCGATGAAGTCGGCGCTGGCCGGCGCGACCAGCACGGCATCGGCCTCGCGCGTCAGGTTGATGTGCGCCATGTTGTTGGGCTCGCGCGCGTCCCACTGGCTCGTGTAGACCGGCGCGGTTCGACAGCGCCTGCAGCGTCACCGGCGGTGATGAACTGCTCGGCCGCCTCGGTCATCACGACCTGCACCGTGGCGCCGGCCTTGACCAGCTCGCGCATCAGCTCGGCGGCCTTGTAGCAGGCGATGCCGCCGCTCAGGCCGAGCACGATGTGCTTGCCGGCGAGGTCGTCGCTGGTGCCTGGTTTCGCTCACGCGGCGATTATCGGTGCCGCGCGCAGACTACGTGCCGACGCGTGGCCGAGGCCCGGCGCGCGGGATCGCCCCTGCGCTAGCGTCCGGTGACGACGAGCGGCTCCAGCAGCTCCCGGGCGACCGCGCCGCCCCAGTCGAGCTCGCCGAGCACGCTCACCGTCGGCCGGCCGTCGCGGCCGACCAGCACCGTGCTCGGGAAGACGCGCGGCGACCATTCGAAGGTGGCATCGCCATCGGCGTCGATCAGGACGGGCGCCTTGAACGGCAACCGCTCGACGAACTGGCGGACGAGCGCCACGGGCTCCTTGTAGTTGACGGCGAGGACGACGACGCCCTTGTCGCGCATTCGCGTGCCGCGAGTGCCGCCAGCGACGGCATCTCGGCCCGGCACGGCTCGCACCAGGTGGCCCAGAAGTTGAGCACGACGACGCGGCCGGCGAGCCCCGCCAGCGACCAGCGTCGGCCGTCGAGATCGGCGAGGTCGAGGCCGGGCACGGGCCTTGCCGAAGGCCAAGGCCTGACGACGTAGGCGGCCCGGGCGGGAGGCGGCCACGATGCCCCGGCAGCCGCCGCGAAGACCGAGGCACCGATCCCGAGCGCACGCCGCCGGGTCAAGGGCCATCGGGTTCGGCGCGAGGCGGGCATCCGGTGATTCTGGGCGATACGGGGTAAGGTGTGAACCGGCGTCGCGATCCTCCATCCACCCGACTTGCCCAACCGCTCCTGCTCATGTCGAACGCCCCCCAGCCCCGCTTCATCCAGACCTGGGTCCCCGACTCCGCAGCCGACCGCGCCGCGGCCTCGCGCAGCGCTGCTCGGCGACGCCGGCGAGCTGTGCGCCGAAGTACTTCTACGACCGGCTCGGCTCGCAGCTCTTCGAGGCCATCACCGCGCTCGACGAGTACTACCCGACGCGCACCGAGGCGGCGATCTTCGCCGAGCACGGCACGTCGATGGCGGCGGCGATCGGCTCGGCGATGACGCTGATCGACCTCGGCGCCGGCAATTGCCAGAAGGCGGTCGAGCTCTTTCCCCTCCTCGAGCCGCGCCGCTACGTCGCCGTCGACATCTCGGTCGATTTCCTTCGCGACGCCCTGCGCGAGGCGCAGCGCGAGCACCCGAAGATCGAGATGGTCGGGCTCGGCCAGGACTTCTCGGCGGCGCTCGACCTGCCGGCAGACTCGTCGCCGGAACGAGGCCGGTCTTCTTCTACCCCGGCTCCAGCATCGGCAACTTCACGCCCGACCGAAGCGCTCGCCTTCCTGCGCCGCGTCCGCCAGCGCGCCGCCGGCGGCGGCCTGCTGATCGGCGTCGATCTCGTCAAGCCGCGCCCGGTGCTCGAGGCCGCCTACGACGACGCGCTCGGCGTCACCGCGGCGTTCAACCGCAACGCCCTGCGCCACCTGAACCGCCTGATCGGCAGCGACTTCGAGCCGCGCCAATGGCGCCATGTCGCCTTCTTCGACGAGCGCCGCTCGCGCATCGAGATGCATCTCGAGGCGCGCGCAGCCCTCGTCGTCGCCTGGCCGGGCGGCACGCGCCGATTCGCTGCCGGCGAACGCATCCATACCGAGAACTCGTGCAAGTACACGCCCGAGGGATTCGCGCGTTGCTGGAGGCGGCGGGTTTCGCCGCGCCGCGCTGCTGGACCGACGCCAACGCGCTGGTTCGCCGTCTTCTGGGCCGGCGCCGGCGACTGAGACTCGCCGCGCCGAGGACGGGCTCGCCGGCTCAGTGCCCGGCGAGGAATTTCAGCCAGCGCTCGCGCGATGCGCGCCAGGCGGCGGCGTTGCCGCCGACATGGACGCCGTGTCCCGGATGGACGCCGTTCGGCACGTCCTTGCGCAGGCGCACCGGCTGGTCGGAGTCGAAGCCATGGGTGGCCCCGGCATAGCTCTCGAGCTCGACCTTCGCGCCGCCCTGCGGGCGAGGCTCCGGCACGGCCCAGGCGCCGTCCAGTCGTCGAGCTGGCCGACCAGGACGAGCACCGGCGCAGCCGGCTCGTAGCCGCGCCGGAGCTCGGCCTCGCAGCCGGGATAGAAGGCGATCGCGAACGCCGGCTGCACCTGCGCTGCGGCGACGTCGCGATGGCGCAGGTTGGTTGCCGCGAGCACCGTGCTGGCGCCGTTCGACCAGCCCATGAGGCCGATCCGCTTTGCGTCGACATCGCTGCGCTGGGCCAGGTAGGCGACGGCGCCGATGGCGTCGAGGCGCCGGTTCGCCTGGGTGACGCGCCGGCTGCCGCTGCGCTGCGTGCAGAGCTCGGTCTCGTAGCGCGGCGTCAGCGAGTCGACGACCAGCGCATGCATGCCGGCCCGGTTGAGCAGCGCGGCGTAGTCGAGATAGCGCTTGGCGAGGACGCCGCGCCGGTCGACGACGCCGCCGCAGCCGTGAAAAAGCGCCACTGCGGCGCGGCCCGGTGATGCGCGGCGCCGGGAACCAGTAACCGGTGAGGACGACCGGCGCGCCGGGGTCGCCGTCGAAGCTCGGGAAGGAGACGTGCTGCTGCGCCGCCGCGCCGGCGGCGAGAAGCCAGGACGCCGCGAGTGCGACGACGGCGGCGAACGTCGCATCACGCGACGGACGCCCGACCTGGCGGCGCGTCGAGTCACCGCCGCACGTCGTAGTGGAGGAAGGCCTCGTCGCCCTCGACCTCGGCCGAGCGCAGGCGCAGCCGGGGCGCCCCCGCGAGATCGAATCCGGCCCCGTCCGCCAGCGTCGGCGCCTCGCCGCCGACGACGAGCGGACACACTGTCACGAACATCTCGTCGATCGCGCCGGCAGCGAGGAACTGGAACAGCAGGTCGCCGCCGGTCTCGACGAGCAGACGCTCGACGCCGCGCCGCTCGAGCTGGGCCAGCATCCAGCCGACCGGGATGTCGTCGCCCTCGCCCGCCCAGCGCTCGATCTCGCCCGGCCTCCGCTCGGCCGCCGCGAGTCGGCGAGCGCGAGCAACAGAGGACGGATCGCCGGCTCGGCGAAGAAGTCGGCCTCGAGCGGGATGTCGAGCTACGGCTGACGACGACGTTCCAGGGCCGGCCGCGCAGACGCCGGCGGTCGTCGCCCTCGGGCAGCGCGGCGTGCGGCCAGTTGCGAAACGTCGCCCCGCCGACCAGCACCGCATCGGCATCGGCGCGCAGCCGGCTCATGCGGGCGTGGTCGCGTGCCGAGCCGAAGAAGGCGAAGCGCCTTTCGCGGGTGTTGATCCGCCCGTCGAGCGAGATGGCGGCGTTGCTGACGACCTTCATCCGCCGCGGTTGCGGGTGATCTGCACGCCGGCCCACTCCAGGCCCTGCACCGGCGGTCGCTTGCGCACGCTGATCGTCACATGGTCGACGAGCTCGTTGCGCAGGGCGACTTCGGCGAGCGTTTCGGCCACCCGCTCGATGAGCAGGAATTCCTTGCCCTGGACGGCGTCGATGAGATCGGATGCCAGCCGGTAGTCGACCGTGCGCTCGAGATCGTCGGCCAGGCCGGCGTCGCGCAGCGACGGACAGTAGAGGCGAACCTCGACCCGCAACGATTGCGGCGTCGCCCGCTCGGGATCGGTGCAGCCGACCCGGCACGGCACCTCGAGCCCCTCGAGAAAGAGCATGTCCATTCAGTGTGCTCCCGGGCGTCGCCGCATCAGGCCCTGTCCTCGACCCAGCCGCGCACCGAGGCCAGCGCCTCGTCGAGGCGCGCCGGGTCGCTGCCGCCGGCCATGGCCATGTCGGCCTTGCCGCCGCCCTTGCCGCCGACCTGCTGCGGCGACGAAGTTGACGAGCTCGCCGGCCTTGACGCGCGCCGATGCTGTCGGCGGTCACCCCGGCGGCGAGCTGCACCTTGCCGCCCTCGACCGCCGCCAGCACGACGACGGCCGTCTTCAGCTTGTCCTTGATGCTTGTCGAGCGTCTCGCGCAGCGCCTTCGCGTCGGCGCCGTCGAGCGTCGCGGCGAGCACCTTGAGGCCCTTGACGTCGACCGCCTGCGCGCCAGGTCGCCGCCCTGCGACGACGCCAGCCGGCCCTTCAGCGTCGCCAGCTCCTTCTCGAGTGCGCGCACGTGCTCGAGCACCTGCGCCAGGCGCGCCGGCACTTCCGCGGGCGACGACCGCAGCGACCCGGCCAGCCGCTGCACCGTGCCTTCGAGCGACTGCAGGTAGGCGAGCGCGTTGTCGCCGGTGACCGCCTCGACGCGGCGGATGCCGGCGGCGACGCCGCTCTCGGCGACGATCTTGAACAGGCCGATGTCGCCGGTGCGCTGCGACGTGGGTGCCGCCGCAGAGCTCGCGGCTCGAGCCGATGTCGAGCACGCGCACCTCGTCGCCGTACTTCTCGCCGAACAGCATCATCGCGCCGAGCTTCTGCGCTTCCTCCATCGGCAGCACGCGGGCCTGCGTGGCATGGTTCGCGAGGATCTCGGCGTTGACGAGCGCTTCGACGCGGCGGATCTGCTCGGCGGTCATCGGCGCGTTGTGGGCGAAGTCGAAGCGCGTCGTTCCGGCGTCGACCAGCGAGCCCTTCTGCTGCACGTGCTCGCCCAGCACCTCGCGCAGCGCCTTGTGCATCAGGTGGGTGACGCTGTGGTTGCGCATCGTCTTCGCCCGCCGCTCGACGTCGACGCGGGCGTCGACGACGTCGCCGACCCGGACCTCGCCCTCGACGACGCGGCCCTCGTGGCCGAACACGGCGGCCTGGATCTTCACGCGTGTCCTCGACGCAGGACGCGCGCCGTCGCCGTTGCGCAGCTCGCCGGTGTCGCCGACCTGCCCGCCCGACTCGGCGTAGAACGGCGTGTGGTCGAGCACGACCACGCCGTCGTCGCCGGCCCGCAGCTCCTCGACCGGGCTGCCGTCGACGTAGAGCGCGACGACCTTGGCGCCTTCGTGCGAGAGGCCGTCGTAGCCGTGGAAGGTCGTGTCGGCGCCGCTGTAGGCCAGGCCCTGCGCCATCTTGAACTTGCCGGCGGCGCGCGCCTGCTCGCGCTGCCGGGCCATCGCCGCATCGAAGCCGGCGTTGTCGACCGTCGACCCCGCGCTCGCGGCAGACGTCGGCGGTGAGGTCGAGCGGGAAGCCGTAGGTGTCGTGCAGCTTGAAGGCGACGTCGCCGCCGAGCGTGCGCCGCGCCCGTCGCCGGCAAGCGCGCGCCGATTCGAGGATCTCCATGCCGTTGGCGATCGTCTGGAAGAAGCGCTCCTCTTCCTGGCGCAGCACCTCGGTCGACGCGGCGCGCTCGCGGCGCAGTTCGGGTAGGCATCGCCCATCTCCGCGCGAGGTCGGCGACGAGCTTGTGGAAGAACGGCTTTCGGCGCCGAGCTTGTAGCCGTGGCGGATCGCCCGCCGGGTGATCCGGCGGAGCACGTAGCCGCGGCCCTCGTTGCCCGGGATGACGCCGTCGGCCACGGTGAAGGCGCAGGCGCGGATGTGGTCGGCGATGACCTTGAGCGACGGGCTGTCGGGGTCGCAGCCGCCCGACGCGGCCCCGGGGCCCCTGGCGCCGGCCTCGTCGACGACCCGCTTGGCCG
>CAWIOC010000004.1:0-66210 GCA_963837565.1 uncultured Pseudomonadota bacterium | reverse complement strand
CCAACCTCCCCAGACGGCGGCGCGCCTGTCCAAGGCGCTCCCGCTGCGGATGCTCACCGCATTCCGCCCCAAGGTCTCAATATCAGGCGGAACCCACCTATCCGGTCCTGCGCGACCAGGCCCGGAACCGCAAGGCTCACACCCCAAGCCGCGGTCTCAGCCGCGGCAGGGCATAGGCGCCGACACTCAGCGGCGGCGAAGCCCGCCGCGGCGCCGACGCCGAGCGCCCAGCGCGGCCCGAAATGATCGGCGACCCAGCCGACGATCGGCGCGCCGATCGGCGTGCCGCCCAGCGCGATGCCACGCGCATCGCCATCACCCGCCCGCGCATCGCCGGCTCGGTCGAGAGCTGCATCAGGCTGTTGGTCGAGTTGAGGAAGGTCAGCGCACGCGACGCCGATCATCGACCAGCGCGGCGCCGAACAGCCAGTAGCCCGGCGCCAGCGCGGCGAGCGTGCAGCCGAGCCCGAACAGCCCGGCGCCGAGGAGCAGCGCGCGAAGCGCGGCTGCTCGCGGCCGGCGCCGAGCAGCGCGCCGGCGATCGTGCCGATCGCCATGATCGAGGACAGCAGGCCATAGCCGCGCGCATCGGCGTGGAAGACCCCGACCGCCATGGTCGAGATGAAGATCGGGAAATTCAGCCCGAACGTGCCGATCAGGAACAGCATGACGAGCATCGCCATCAGGTCCGGCCGCGCCCACACATAGCGCAAGCCCTCGATGAAGCTGCCCCTGGCGCGGGACGCTGCGCGCGTTTGGATGCAGCTCCGAGGTGCGCAGCAACGAGAGCGAGACCAGCACGGCGAAGAAGGACGCGCCATTGATCAGGAAGGCCCAGCCGGTGCCGACCGCGGCGATGAGCAGGCCCGCGACGGCCGGGCCGATCATGCGCGCGCGCATTGAACGAGGTCGAATTCAGCGCCACGGCATTGTGCAGGTCCTCCTCGCCGACCAGTTCGGCGACGAAGGTCTGGCGCGCCGGCGCGTCGAAGGCGGCGGCGCTGCCGAACAGCAAGGCGAAGACATAGACCTGCCAGAGCTGGACCACGCCGGTGACGGTCAGGACGCCGAGCGCGAGCGCCAGCACGCCCATCGTCGCCTGCGTCACCATCAGCAGCTTGCGCTGGTTGAAATGGTCGGCGGCAGAGCCGGTCCACGGCAGCAGCAGCAGCTGCGGCCCGAATTGCAGCGCCATGACGATGCCGACCGCCGACGCGCTGTGATGGGTCAGTTCGGTCAGGACCAGCCAGTCCTGCGCCATGCGCTGCATCCAGGTGCCGATGTTGGAGACGAAGCGCGCCGGCCGCCCAGACGCGATAGTTGAAACTGCGCAGCGATCGGAAAGACCCGCGTGAAGGGCAGCCTCATTCTGCGCTCAGCCGTGTTGCCACCGTTGAAGCGGCCAAAATGGCGCGCCGAGAAGAGGCTTAGGAGCAGGCCGCCAAGCCCGAGGGCCGCGATATCGCCGGTCGCCCGCAGGCTGAAATCGCCGACCCGGCAGACCAGCAGGTAACCGAGCGCAAGGTTGAAGGCCCCCCAGAGCACGTTGACGGTCGCCGAGGAAAGACCCTCTCCCGGCGGTTTGGCAAAGGGGCTTTGAAACGGCCTGCCCATCATGCCGCTGACGGCATGCGGCACGGCATTCGCAAGCAAGGCGCCGCCAAAGAAATACGCCACGAGATCGAGCCAGGGCATCTCAGGCCCCCCGCGCGGCGAGAAGGGTCACAATATCGCGACAGGTGCCGGTCTCGCCGAGCCGCGGGAAGACGTTGCGGAGGCTGTAGTCATGCGCCTCGGCGCGCATGTCGGTCATCGCGTCAATGGCGAGGGTCACATTGAAGCCATGCTCATAGGCCTGTCGCGCGGTTGCCTCGACGCCGGTTCCGGTGGCGACGCCCGCGATCACCACCTGGGTCACGCCGCGCGCCGTCAGTTGATCTGCCAGATCGGTGCTGGCGAAGGCGCCCCAGGTCCGCTTGGTGACGACGATATCGGTCGGTTGCCGGTTCAGCTCGGGGACAAGCTCCGCCCATCCCTCGGGGCGGGACCCCGCCGGGCGCGGCTGTTCGGTCCGGCCCGGCGCCCCGCCGGTGACGTTGACCAGCACCACCGGCAGGTCGCGTTCGCGAAAGGCGTCGGCCAGCATCCGGGCCCGGCCCACGATATCGCCCATCGGGTGAATCGCGGGCAGGCCGACGATGCCCTTCTGCAGATCGACGATGATCAGCGCGGTCATTGGGTCGAGCGTGGTCAGTGTCATGGGATGATGCCTTTGAAATCACGGTGCCTTTGGCCGGGGCAGGGGTCCTGCGACCGCGCTCAATCGTCGACGATCCGCTTGAGCAGCTCCACAGCCGCCGCGAGTTCGTCCTGTTCCTGCAGCGACAGCCGCGCCTCGATGGTCCGGGTCAGCCAGTCCTGTCGGGCGGCGCGCCCTTCCAGCACCAGTTTGCGG
Source organism: uncultured Pseudomonadota bacterium (assembly GCA_963837565.1). GTDB lineage: Bacteria > Pseudomonadota > Alphaproteobacteria > Rhodobacterales > Rhodobacteraceae > Solirhodobacter. Next base: position 63,755 of record CAWIOC010000004.1, on the reverse strand, counting down.
CAGGCCTCCGTCAGCGAAAGAACGGTCTGCCGCCCGTCATTGGGGTCGGGCGCGCCGCTGACCAGTCCGGCGCCCTCGAGCGCGGCAATCAGCGGACCCATCGACTGCGGCCGCATGCCTTCCGCGCGCGCCAGGCCCGCCGCGGTCGAGGGGCCATCCTTCTCAAGCCGCAACAGCACCGATACCTGGGATGGCGTCAGATCTCCCAGATTGCCCTGTGCGCGCAGTCGGCGTTTCAACTTGCCGAACAGCGCGCGCAGGTCCTGCGCCAGAGCGGGTGGGAGGCTGGAGGGATGGTCGTTCGGTTGCGTGCTCATGCCGATGAGCTATCATATAGGAAGGTAGACTGTCTAGTTTATCTGATCAGCTAAACTGATAAGATACCTCACACGGCACCGCGGCGCCCACCGCGCACGCGTAGGTCGGAGGGATGTCCGCAATGGCCCCAGATCGCCGTCGCAGGCGCTCAGCTGATGACCAGCAGCCGCTCGAACTCCTTCGCACCGCTTCGGGAAAACGTCACGACCCGGGTCTTCTGATCGCGCTTTGCCCAGTGCAGCTCTTCGAAGCGGTTCAGGAAGGCCCGGCCAAGACTGCCCGCAAGATGCGACCGCCTTTCGCTCCAATCGAGGCATTCGCGACAGAGCGGCGCCCGGTTGGTTCGCAGCGCATCGAGGTCGATCCCGAACCCGCGGGCAAACGCACCGCCCTTGTCCGTCAGCGAAAGGGTTTCGCCTTCAATCACAAGATGCTTCCGCGCCAGCAGACTGTCGAAAAGCTGCGTGCCCATATCGCCCGCCAGATGGTTGTAGCAGACGCGCGCCTTCCGAAGCTCCTCGTCCCTGGGGCCCGTGCGCTTGCGCAGATGGCCAGCCCCGGCCGCCAGCCCCATCAAACCTTCCAGAACATGCGCCACCTCGTCGCTCGTCAAAGAGAAATACTTGTGCCGTCCCTGCTTGCGCGGGCGCAGCAGGCCGCCCTCATCCATCTTTGACAGATGCGAGCTGGCGGTCTGGATCGTCACGCCAGCCTCTTCGGCCAGTTCGCTGACCGTCAATGCCTTGCCGCTCATCAGGGCGATCAGCATGTTCGCGCGGGCCGGGTCGCCGATCAGCGCGGCGATATGGGCGATGTCAGGTCCCTCTTTCATGCTTCGACCGTAGTCGAAGCATTCGCGCAGGGCAATGGCCTAGGATCAGCGCACCATCATCCCGGAAGGACCCTCGCCATGCTGACCTGCGTGATCCGCTACCATATCGACCCGACAAAGAAAGCCCAGTTCGAGGACTATGCCCGCAGGTGGGGGCAGGCGATCCCGCGCTGCGGGGCCGACCTGATCGGCTACTACGCCCCGCACGAAGGCTCCAGCACGCTGGCCTACGGCATCTACAACGTGGCCAGCCTCGCGGAGTACGAAGCCTACCGCGCGCGACTGGCGGCGGATCCGCTCGGGCGCGAGAATTACGAGTTTGCCCAGAAAGAGAAATTCCTGCTGCGCGAGGACCGGACCTTCCTGAAGCTCGTCTCTGCCCCGCATGGTCCGGGGGCATCGGCATGATCGCGGTGATCTTCGAGGTCGAACCGGCCGAGGGGCGCAAGCCCCAATACCTCGACATCGCCGCCGAGATGCGCCCGCTGCTGGATCAGATCGAGGGCTTCCTCTCGGTCGAGCGGTTCCAGAGCCTGACGGATCCGCGAAAGATCCTGTCGCTGTCCTTCTTCGAGGATGAAGCCGCCCTTACCCGGTGGCGCAACCTCGCCGCGCACCGTGGCGCCCAGGCCAGAGGGCGCGACGGTATCTTCGACGACTACCGCCTGCGGATCGCGAGCGTCGTGCGGGACTACGGCATGTTCGACCGCGCCGAGGCCCCGACCGACAGCAGAAAGGTGCACGCCCAGTGACAGCCGCTCCTTCCCTGCGCACGGAATTCCCGCTGCTGGCGCTTCTCGCGCTGCTCTGGGGGTCCTCCTATCTCTTCATCAAGATCGCGGTCGCGGAAATACCGCCGGTCACGCTGATCGCCCTCCGGGTTCTGGGCGCGGCAGTCTTCCTGCTGGTCGTCATGCGCCTGCGCTCCGAAAAGCTGCCCCGCGACAGCCGGACCTGGCGCATGCTCCTGCTTCAGGCGATCTTCAACAGCATCGGGGCATGGACGATCCTGGCATGGGGGCAACAATTCGTGGACGCCGGCCTCGCCAGCGTCCTCAACTCCACCTCGCCGATCTTCGTGTTTCTGATCACGGGTCTGGTCACGCGCCATGAAACCCTTGGCGGGCGCAAACTGCTGGGGGCCGCGCTCGGGATTCTGGGCGTCGTTCTGATTGTCGGCGTCGATGTGCTGCGCGGCCTTGGCGATCAGGTTGCCGGCCAGTTAGCCTGTCTGGTCGGCGCAGCGCTCTATGCCGGTGCGGCCATCTATGGAAAACGGTTCAGCCGGATCGGCGCCGTTGCGACCGCTGCCGGAACCATGATCTGGGCCTCGGTTGTCCTCGTGCCGCTGGCGCTGGTCCTGGATCGACCCTGGACCCTGACCCCCAGCCTGACCGCCGTCGCCGCCACGGCCACCCTCTCGACGGCCTGCACCGGCGTGGCCCTGCTGATCTACTTCAGGCTGGTGCGGACCCTCGGGTCGATGGGCGTGGCCAGCCAGAGCTACCTGCGGGCCGGGATCGGCGTGCTCCTTGGCATGGTGTTCCTTGGTGAAACCTTCACGCTGCCCGTCGCAGCCGGCCTCGGCGCGGCCATCGCCGGGGTCACCCTGATCAACTGGCCGGCGCCATCAGGGCGAGGTCGCTGATGCGTCCAGCTGTCGTGAACCCGCGGTGGCGAATGCGGATCTTGCCTCAACCTCTGCTCGTGTTGCGTCGCAGGCGCTGCCAGATCGGCGAGGCGGGCAGGCCGCGACAGATGCGCGCGTAGAGGAACTCCGTGTCATCTGACCGCAGGACCTTACGGACGGGGTTCAGGAAGACCTGCCGCTCCCGCCAGATCTTTTTCATTGGCCCGCACTGCGCGCATTCGCCCGGCCCATTCCCGTCAGGGCGCCAGCCGGGCAAGCTCCGCAGGTGCCGCGCTGTATTCCATGAAATTGGCGGGGCAGGTGGCCGTGGCCGTCTGCAACATCGGCCGCGCGCGGGCGACATCGCCCTCGGTCGCGGCCAGCGCACCAAGGTAGAACTGCGCCTCGCACCTCTGATCCGCATCCGCAGCAGCAGCCAGCGCCGCCTCGGGTGTGATCCGGCCAAGGTAGGCCTGCATCAGCGGATAGGGCCAGGCTGTGCCGCCCAGATTCAGCACTTCCTTTGCCAGCGCCGCATCCGCATCCGCCCCGCCACTGCGACGGACCGCGAGCCATTGCCACAGCGCGCCATAGCCATCATTCAGCGCCGCCCAATCCGCCAGATCGGGCAGCGCCGCCGCGTAATCGCCAAGGTAGAACCGGACCCGCCCCCGGCCAGGCCGCCCGATGGGATGCGAGGCGCCACTCGCGGCCACGGCTCTGTCGGCATCCTGGAGGGCCAGCTCGAAGTCACTCAGGCCTTCCTCCGCACGGGCCCGAAGGCTCAGCAGATCGGCCTTCCCCGGCGCCACCGCCAGCCCACTATCCGCATCGGCCAGCGCCAGTTCAGCCTGCCCAAGGTGCATATGCAGCCGCCCGCGCTTCAGGAAATACAACCAGTTCGGCGACCGGCTGAGGCGGATCGCGCTGTCAAAACTCTCCAGCGCCGGGCCCTTGCGGTCGAGATCGAGCAGCGCGACCCCGCGATAATACCGCGCGTGCGCATCCTGCGGTTCGAGCGCGATCGCCCGATCCAGATCCGCCAGCGCCAAAGCACCAAGACCCATCTGTCCCAGGGTTTGGCCTCGAAATCGATACGCGATCGCGCCGTCTGGAAACAATGCGATCGCCATATCAAATTGCGCGAGGGCCTCTGCAGACATCCCTTTCTGCTTATAGGCCCACCCCAGATAGGCATGAGCGCCCCACAGATCCGTCGCTGGCGCCGGTGGCTGCGCCAGCACCGCCGTGCAGGCCCGGATCGCCAGATCAAGATCGACATCCTGCAGGCAATCCGCCTGATCATCGCCCCAACCCGCCTGCGCCGCCCCCAGCCAGACCGCCAGAACCACCGCCACAACCCCAAGCCTCATGGCACACCCCTGACCCCTACCGCGACGGGAGCAATCCTGCCCGGGCCGTGCATCAGGTCAAGCGTGAACCGCGCCCGCTCAGCTCCGAACGCCGGAAAACCGCACCTGCCAGTCGGCGCGTTCCTCATCGGTGATCTTCCGGAACAGAACCTCGGGCACGGCAAACCCATGCCCGGCGGGCAGCAGGTCCAGTGCTTTTGCAACATCGCCCGGCCAGGACCAGTCGTCCGTCCCCATCGCCGCCATCATCGCCGCCGCCGCATCCGGCACGAAGGGCTGCGACAGCACCGCGTAAAGCCGGGTCAGGTTCAGCGACAGCCGCACCATCGCCGCGGCCTGATCCGGGTCGGTCTTGACCACCGTCCAGGGGGCTGCGGATTGCAGGTATTCATTGCCCAGCACCCAGATCGCGCGCAATTCGCCCGCGGCCTTGCGCACCTCCATCGCCTCCATGAAACCCTCATAGGCGCGGATGCGGGCGGTCAGGTCAGCGATCAGCGCGGCCTCGCGCGCGCCCAGGGTCCCGCCCGCAGGCACCGCCTCGCCGAACTTGGCGCGGCAGAACTTGGTGATGCGGCTGACGAAATTGCCCAGCACATCGGCCAGATCCTTGTTCACCGAGGTCTGGAAATTCTCCCAGGTGAACTCGCTGTCGCTGCTCTCTGGCGCATGCGACAAAAGCCACCAGCGCCAGTAATCGGCGGGCAGGATCGACAAGGCCTGATCCATGAAGACGCCGCGCCCCTGCGAGGTGCTGAACTGCCCGCCATCATAGTTCAGATAATTGAACGACTTGATGTAATCGACCAGCTTCCACTGCGCCCCGCCGGCCCGGTTCGCGCCGATGATCGTCGCCGGGAAGGACAGGGTGTGAAACGGCACGTTGTCCTTGCCCATGAACTCGACATAGCGCACGTCACCCGCGCCCTTGTCGGTGCGCCACCAGCGCTGCCAGGCCTCATCGTCCAAGCCTTTCGCATCGGCCCATTCGGCGGTCGCCGCGATATATTCGATCGGCGCGTCGAACCAGACGTAGAAGACCTTGCCGTCCATGCCCGGTCCAGGGCGCGCCCTCGAACTGCGCCGGCACCCCCCAGACCAGATCCCGGGTGATGCCCCGGTCCTGCAGCCCCTCGCCATCGTCGAGCCATTTCAACGCGATCGAGGTGGTCAGCACCGGCCAGTCGGCCTTGGCGCCGATCCAGTCATGCAGATCGCCGCGCATGGATTTCTGCCGCAGGTAAAGGTGGCTGGTGTCGCGCAGCTCCAGCCGCGACGACCCCGAGACGGCAGAGCGCGGATTGATCAGATCGGTCGGGTCGAGCTGCTTGGTGCAATTCTCGCATTGATCGCCGCGCGCCTTGTCATAGCCGCAGTTCGGGCAGGTGCCCTCGATATAGCGATCCGGCAGAAAGCGGTTGTCATCGACCGAGAAGAACTGCCGCTCGGTCACCGTCTCGATCAGCCCCTGCTCGCCCAGCGTCCTCGCGAAATACTGCGTCAGGCCCGCGGTTGCGCGCGGAAGAGGACCGCCCGAAATGGTCGAACGACAGCCGGAAGCCGGCGGTGAGGTCCTTCTGGACCTCATGCATCTCGGCGCAATAGACCTCGACCGGCTTGCCCGCCTTGGCGGCGGCCAGCTCGGCCGGCGTGCCATGTTCATCGGTGGCACAGATGAACATCACCTCATGCCCGCGGGCGCGCATGTAGCGGGCATAAAGGTCGGCGGGCAGCTGGCTGCCCACCAGATTGCCCAGATGCTTGATCCCGTTGATATAGGGGATCGCCGAGGTGATCAGAATCCGTGCCATTCCGGAAAACGCCTTTCGTAGGGGCCGCGAGGGCAGGGTTTAGCGCCCGTCGCGACGAAGGGCCAGAGGCTTCACCGATCCTCGGCGCCGGGCTCGCGCAGCCGGTGGATCATCCGCCCGATCACGAAGGTGGTGCGCGGCACCGAGACATAGCGCGTGCGATCTGCCCGCACCGGACGGGCGCGCATCCGGGCGAGCCCGAACAGCACCAGCCCGAGATGCGTCAGCGCCAGGAAGGCGAACATCGATTTCGGCCCGCCGAGGGTGATCAGCGTCGAGGCGATCAGGGGGCTGGCAATGCCCCCCACCGCGAACAGGAACATCTGCGCCGCCGAGAGCTCGACCCGCTGATGATCCTTGGCAAAGTCATGGCCATGGGCGGAAGAGACGGAATAGATAGGGAAGGTGGTGAAGCCGAACAACCCCGCCGCGATCAGCACCCCGACCGTGCCCATCACCGACAGGACCACCGTCAGGCCACAGGCGGTGATCGCCCCCAGCGACAGCCCGATCAGCACCCAGCGCCGGTCATAGCGGTCGGCGAGCCAGCCCATCGGCGCCTGCGCCACCCAGCCACCCGCCACATAGGTCGCCAGAAACACCGCGATCTGCGGCACCGTCAGGCCGACCGCGACGCCGTAGACCGGCCCGACCATGCGGAACGCCGACCCGGTGATCCCCGAGACCACCACCCCGACCGAGCCGAGCGGCGAACACTGCCAGGCCAGAAGCGGGCGCAGCCGCGGTGCCTCGGGCATCGCCGGCTGCTCGGTCCGGGTCAGCGTCACCGGAAACAGCGCGGCACAGCACAGGATGGCCAGCAGGTTGTAGCTGACATAGGCCGCAGGTGGCAGGAAACTGATGAAGAGCTGCGCCCCAAGGCTGCCGCCGGTATCGACCATCCGGTAGATGCCCATCGCGCTGCCGCGGTTCTCATTGGTCAGCTTGGCATTCAGCCAGGCCTCGATCACCGTATAGCTGCCGGCGATGCAGATCCCCGACAGCACCCGCATCAGCGCCCAGGCGACCGGATTGACCAGCAGCATATGCGACAGGATGCCGATCGTGCCCGCCGCGGTGAAGGCCGCGAAGGCGCGCGAATGGCCGACCTCGCCCATCAGCCGCGGCGCCCACCAGCAGCCGACGAAGAAGCCGAGGTAATGCGCCGAGCCCAGCATCCCGATCTGCGCATTGGAGAAATGCAACCCCAGCCCGGATATCGCATCCAGCGGCGCCACCCCGCCCGAGCCGAACTGCAACAGCACGTCGGACAGGAAGAAGGCGGCAAATGTGATGAACAGGCGCATCTGGGGGGCAGTCCGGCGCAGGGGATCTCGGGGCAGGGCAGGGGTGGTCGAAAGCGTCCTCGGGCGGCAATCTGGCGGGCAATCGCCGCCTTGCCCACCCCCAATCGACCACGCCCGCCGGTTTTTTCAGCGCCCGCCCGCGGCCCTGCCTGAAAGCGTCGCGGCAGGGCCTGGAAGCGACGCGCGCCCCGCGCCCGAGCCTGCACGGTTGCGCCGGTGATCCCATAGCGACGCCTGCGGCGTCATGCCTTTTGTCTCGCCCGCGCGGCGGGGCGCCGCAGAGGCTCGGGCCTGCGCTCCGCGCGGGAGTATTTGCGCCAGGAGAGGGGCCGGGAAAGGGGCATCTGCCGCCGGGCCGGGGGGGGCGGCTATGCCGCGAGGGTCTCGCTGCGGAACCATCGCCGCGACGGCGGGGTGAACAATAGCGCGATCGCTATCGCCTGCGCCGCCAGCTGCAGCACGGAGATCGAGAACGAGCCCAGCTGAACCCCATAGGACAGCTGCATCAGGAACGCGGGCAGGCCGAGCAGGAAAAGCACGATCGAAATCCACTTGGCGACCGTGCTGCGCCCGCGCGAGACGAGCAGCACCAGCCCGAGGATCGCCAGCAAGGTCACGATCTGGACCGTCAGCGCGAAGCGCAGCGCGGCCTCGGTGAATTTGTGGCTGTCGTCCCAGCAGGCCTGACCCAGGCCGAGCAGCAGGGTGAAGAACATGAGCCGCTCGAAGCTGACGATGGACTGGGGTCGCATGCACACTCCGGTGTTGCCCTGCTGCGGCGGATGGGTTCAGGGTAAGGCCGCAGAATCTCTGACCTGTCAACGGGATATGGCAAAGGCCGGGATCGTTTCGGAGGCAGTGTTGCCGCGGCTCCGCCCCCGGCCGAGCCCCGGCCCGGCTCACTCCAGCATCCGCCAGCCGCCGCCCGGGGCCGGTTCCACCGTCCAGCCTTTGGGCGGCAGGGTGCGGGCGCGGCGGCGTTCCAGATGCCAGCGGGTCACCTCGAAGCTGTGCCGCGGCGCCATGTGCCAGCGGGTTTCCACGCCCTGCGCGCCGCCCGCGCCGGGGGTCAGCAGCAGGCCGAGCGGGGCCAGACCATGCACCGCCGCCCCGGCCTCGGCCGCCAGCTGCAACCGGCGCACCGGGGTCAGGCCCGGCACCTCGTACAACTCGGCCACCACCAGCCCGACAGCCCCCGAGCGCAGCGCCTCTTCCACCGACCAGAGCAGATCCTCGGCCCGGCGCGGCCGCAGGATGACCAGCCGCCCGGGCGCGATGAACCCCGCCACCCCGGGCCCGAAAAGCGCCTCGCTGCTCCAGCGCGGGGTGATCCAGAGCACCGGCCCCTCGGCCGCCGCCGCCACCATCAGCGCCATCGTGCGCTTCGCCGGGCCGCAGATCTCATGCACCCGGGCGCGGTCGAGCACACAATCGCCGAACACGGTCAGGGCGGGGCGCGGACGCGCGCCGCGCTGGGTCAGAAGCTGAGTTGTCATGCCGCCGATCCTGCCATGTTCCCGCTTCGTTCTCAATCCCCGCCCTTGCCCTGCGCGCCCCTTGCGTTAGGTTGCGCCCGCAGCAGACCGCCCCCTCGGGGGGCCATGGACGGATGACCCAACGATGAAGATGAAAACCCTCGGCCGCTCCGGCCTGACCGTGTCGGAGATCTGCCTCGGCTCGATGACCTGGGGCAACCAGAGCCCCGAGGCCGTGGCCCATGCCCAGATCGACCGCGCGCTGGAGGCCGGGATCAACTTCATCGACACCGCCGAGATGTATCCGACCAACCCGGTGCGCGCCGAGACCATCGGCCGCACCGAAGAGGTGATCGGCGCCTGGCTCGCCACCCGCAAGATGCGCGACCGGCTGGTGATCGCAACCAAGATCGGCGGCGCCGGCAACCGCCATATCCGCGGCGGCGCGCCGATCACCGGGCCCGCGCTGGTGGCCTCGGCCGAGGCCTCGCTGAAACGCCTGCAGACCGATGTGATCGACCTTTATCAGCTGCACTGGCCCAATCGCGGCTCTTACCATTTCCGCAAGAGCTGGGGCTTCGATCCCTCGGGCCAGGACCGGGTCGCGACCCAGGCGCATATGATCGAGGTGCTGGAGGCGGCCCAGGGCCTCGTCGCCGCCGGCAAGGTGCGCGCCTTTGGCCTCTCGAACGAGAGCACCTGGGGCCTGGCGCGCTGGCTGCATCTGGCCGATACGCTCGGCCTGCCGCGCGCGGTGACGGTGCAGAACGAATATTCGCTGCTCTGCCGGGCCGCCGATACCGACATGGCCGAGCTGCTGGTCAATGAGGATGTGCAGCTTCTGGCTTTCTCGCCGCTCGGCGCCGGGCTGCTCAGCGGCAAGTACGCGGGCGACGTGACCCCGGACGGCTCGCGCCGGTCGCTGACCCCGGACCTTGGCGGGCGGATCTCGCCGCGTGTCTTCGCCGCGGTCTCGGCCTATCTCGGCATCGCCGCGCGGCATGGGCTCGACCCCTGCCAGATGGCGGTGGCCTGGTGCCTGACGCGGCCCTTCCCGGTGATCCCGATCCTCGGCGCCACCACCGAGGCGCAGCTGGAGGTCGTGCTGGGCGCCAGCGATCTGACGCTGTCACCCGAGGTTCTGGCCGAGATCGCCCAGGCCCATCGCGCGCATCCGATGCCCTATTGATCGGGGACTGATCGGGGACTGATCGGGCGCTGGGGGGGCATCATCATGCCCCTGCGCGCGAATGCCTCCTTGCGCGGCGCGCCGCAATCGCGTTGTTCTGGAGGCGGGCCAGCCGCCCGGGACCTGCCGCATGATCCGCCACCCGTCACCCTCACGCCCGCGCCTGCGCCTCTGCCTTATGGCGCTGACCTGCCTTGCGCTCGCCGCCTGCCAGCTTGGCCAGCCCGCCGGCCCGGCGCCGCTGCCGCCGGTCGGCAAGGCCAGCGTCGATGTCGGCCGCAAGCTCTGCGAAAGCTCGGGCGGCAGGTTCGAGCCGGGCGAGAAGGGGGCCGGCTTTTTGTGCTTCCACACGCCGCCGGACGCAGGCAAGGTTTGCCACCGGGCGAGTGACTGCAGCACCGCATGTCTCGCCCGCAGCCATAGCTGCGCACCGATCTCGCCCTTGATCGGCTGTCAGGAGGTCCTTGAGGAGGATGGAAGCATCGTGTCGCAATGCATAAACTGAGATGGGTCCTGCTGCTCGCCCTCGCCGCCTGCGGGCTGCGCGCGCCGCAGCTGTCGCAAAGCTATCGCAATACCGGGGCGGGGATCTATTCCAGCGCGGCCTTCGATCCGAGCAAGGTCAGTGGCGACTGGCACGAGGTGCAGGGCTTCTTCTCGCCCGGCCACGAAACCTGCTCGACCGGGCTGAGCCATATCGCCGATCAGCCGGATGGCGCGCTGCGGCTGACGCTGCGGTCCTGCGACAGGTCGGGCGGCCCCTACAGCGTGACCGCGCAGCGCACCGCCCCGGGCCGCTTCCGCCCCGATCTGAGCGGGCCGCTGGGCGAGCCCTGGTGGATCCTCTGGGTCGATCAGGATTACCAGACCATGGCGATCGGCACCCCCTCGGGCAAGTTCGGCGCGATCGTCGCGCGCGACGGCAAGGTCGCCGCCGACCGCATCTTCGCGGCGCGCCAGATCCTCGACTTCAACGGCTATGACGTGAAGCACCTGGTGCCCACGCAGCAATAGGGCAGGGCGGGGGTCCCCCCGCCTCACCACCACCGCCACAGAACCGCATCGGGTGCCTCATGCGCACCATCAAGCCTCAATCGACAATCCGCTCCCGCAAGGCGCGCAGGAACGCCGGCATGTCGCTTGCCTCCACCTCGGCCTCGCGCACCAGCCAGTCGAAATGCTGGGTGAAACTCGCCACCCGGTCGCTGTCGCGGAACGCCAGATAATGCCGCCCGAGGTAGAGCACCGCCAGAAGCGGCCCGAACACCGTGATCGGCGCCGAAAACACCCGCCTTGCGTCAAACACATAGAGCCGCAGCGAGGGGTAAAGCTGATCCAGCAGCCGCAGCAGCCGGTCGATCTGCTCGCGCCGGATCGCCGCCGGGATCCCTTCGTAATAGCCGCTCGCCCCGGCAAAGGCGATCAGCTCGTGCATCGGCAGGGCAATCTCGTAATCCGAGCGCGCCGAGCGCATCCAGGTCAGCCGATCCTCTGATGCACCGATCGCCTGTTCGGTCGAGCGTCCCAACTGCGGCTCGTATTCCCATTCCAGCATCGCCCGCGACTTCAGCATGTCGGGCAGCGCCGCCGGCACATGCCGGATCTTGTAGCCCGCCGCCTCCTGATGCCAGGCGAAGATGCGTTCATCCACCAGCGCGCGCGGCGCCTCCGACATGGTCAGCGAGGTCGCCATCAGATCGGCCAGCCGCTCCGGCCGCTGGCTCAGCCCCAGCAGCCAGTCGGCCGAAACCGCCAGCGCCTGCGCGCATTCCGCCGCGACATGGGCATTGGGCAGGCGCGGGTCATCCCCCGACAGGAGCTGCGAGATCGTCGAGCGATCCACCCCGACCGCGCGCGCCAGCCCGCTCTGCGTCATCCTGGCTTCCGCCATCGCCCGGGTCAGGCGCTCGCGGAACAGGTCCGCCCTCAGTCTTTTGTCAAGTTTTAACGGCATGTGTTGAATTATATCACAGTTGTTGCGGATTTGGTGAGGAACTACAGAATTCTGCATATGTCGTAAAACTGCTATCCTTGCATGTGAAAACAGCAATGGAAGGCATTGAGCTTGCAAAGAAAATTCACGGCCACGGTAGAATGGCCGACGCTCGCACTTTTGGCAGGAACCTATCTGCTCTGGGCCTTCGGCACCACCTTCGCCTCCGGCCTCTGGCTGCCCCTCGGGATCGCGCTCACCGCGCTCGCCATCACCCAGTTCTCCTCGCTGCAACATGAGGTCCTGCATGGCCATCCCTTCGCCGACCAGCGCCTGAACGAGCTCTGTGTCTTCCCCGGCCTGACCCTGGTGATCCCCTACGAGAGGTTCCGCGATCTGCACCTCGCGCATCACTATGACCCGGTCCTGACCGATCCCTATGACGACCCGGAATCGAACTATCTCGACCCGGCCGAATGGGCCCGCATGCCGCTTGCGCTGCGCCTGCTCCGGGCCGCGAACAACGTGCTGCTCGGGCGCATCCTGCTCGGGCCCGCGATCTCGACCATCAGCTTCCTGCGCGCCGAATGGCGGCGCGGGCGCGACGGCGACCGGGCGGTGCAACAGGCCTGGGAAAAGCACAGCCTCGGCGTGGCGATCGTGCTGGCCTGGCTGATCCTGGCGGGCCGGATGCCGCTCTGGGCCTATGGCCTCTCGGCCTATGCCGGGCTCGGCCTGCTGAAAATCCGCACCTTCCTCGAACACCGCGCCCATGAACGCGCCCGCGGCCGCACCGTGATCATCGAGGATCGCGGCCTGCTTGCCCTGCTGTTTCTCAACAACAACCTGCACGCCGTGCACCACCAGCACCCGACCGTCGCCTGGTACCGCCTGCCCGCGCTCTACAGCGAAGGGCGAGAGCGTTACCTCGCCCTGAATGAGGGCTATGTCTACCGCTCCTACGCCGCAGATCTTCCGCAGCCACCTGCTGCACGCCAAGGACCCGGTCGCCCATCCGCATTTCCGGAACTGAGGTCAGACACCGCCCGGCCCTTTGCACATCCGGCTACCGGGCGCGGCGATCCCGAGGCCGGGCGCGCGTCAACCGCCGAGCGAGACCTGCACCACATGGCACGAGCCACCCCGGATGCGGACCATGACGTCATGTTCGGGCTTTGGAACCGCGGCGTATTTCTTCTCGTAGCGGGCGTCGCAGTCCGCGATGGCAGCCGCCGCGGCCTCGGCCTGACTGTCCCAGTTGCTGGTGATGCTCCAGGTTCCCACCCGATCCGCGGCCATGGCGGCGAATTTCCCCTTCTTCGCATAGGTCGGGAACTGGTCCTTCAACGCCTGCGCGGCGGAATACCCGAGCGCATCGGGCGCGCTGTCGGTCCCGGTGAACCCCTCGGGCACGGCCAGGGCGACGGCGCTGCAGGGGCCGTCGCCTGCGGGTTTGCCCAGATCGCAGATCGCCTGCGCCGCCTGCTCGGCCGCCTGGAGCGAATTGTACTGCCATGAATAGTGCGGATAGCCTTCGGGAGAGCTGTAGAGGGCGCCGAAATACACCGGCGACTGGCGCATCTGCTCGACGATCTGCGTGACCGCGGGCGGCAGAGGCCCTGTCTGCAAAAGCACGACATTCCCCTTTTCACCCCGTGTCATGTTCAGGCCAGGCATCGCACAGCCCGCAAGCATAAGACCGACCATGACAGCGCTACCCAGCTTCAGTTTCGACGTTCTCATTTGCACCACCACACCTACACCCCTGCGCCTCCGAGAAGACCACAGACCCCCGTTGTGTTCAAGTTCGGGCTTGGCGCTGCCGCCGCAGGGCAGACAGGCGCCGCCTTGCAGACAGAAGCACCGCCAGGTGCTATTTTGCCTCACCGGGACGGAAACAGGGCAAACCAGCGCGGCTGATCGGGCAGGGGGAACGGAATGGCCAAGATCGATTTCTGGTACTCGATTGGCAGCACCTACAGCTACCTGACCATCATGCGCTTACCCGATGTCGCGCGCGCATCGGGGATCGAATTTTCCTGGCGACCGTTCAACGTCCGGCATGTGATGGTCACGCAAAACAACATTCCCTTCAAGGACAAGCCGGAAAAGACCGCCTATATGTGGCGCGACATCCAGCGCCGTGCCGCCAGAAACGGCAGGGCCCCGAAAATTCCGGCGCCCTATCCTCTGCCCGGTCTGGTTCTTGCAAACCAGGTCGCGGCTCTGGGCGCGGAACAGGGGTGGGCCGAGGCCTATACCCGGGCCACCTACCGCCGCTGGTTTGACGCGGGGCACCCCGCCGGGGAAGAACCGAACCTGTCCGAGAGCCTTGCCGAGATCGGGCAAGACCCGAAGATCGTGCTTGAACTGGCGCAGTCGGATCGGAGTGTCACGGCCCTCGCAGCCGCGACACAAGAGGCGATGGCGCTCGGCATTTTCGGCTCGCCAAGCTTTGTCGTCGAAGGCGAGCTGTTTTGGGGCGATGATCGGCTCGACGACGCGATTGACTGGGCGCGTAGCGGAAAGCTCGGCTGACCGGGGCGTCCCTGACGGGTTGTCCTGGCTGTCGGCGTCCCTGAAACCGGAAGCATCCGCCACAAAGCCTGCCGCCGCGCCACGTTTTCCCCCTTCACCCTGCCGCGCCGCCATGCCAGAACGCCGCCCATGTCGCTCTGGGTCATCGTCACCTTGCTGGCTGCCGCCGTGCAGACCGTCCGCTTCTCGCTGCAGAAGCAGCTGAAGGGCATCGGCCTGTCGACCGGGGCCGCGACCTTTTCCCGCTTCCTCTTCGCGGCACCGCTGGCGGCGGCGGGCTCGGCCTGGCTCATCTGGCAGGCGGGGCAGGGGATGCCCGCGCTCGACGCCCGCTTCTGGGCCTTCGCGGTGGCGGGTGGCATGGGCCAGATCATCGCCACCTTCTGCACCGTCGCCCTGTTCTCGGAACGCAGCTTCGCCGTCGGCATCGCCTTCACCAAGACCGAGACGGTGCAGGTCGCGCTCTTCTCCGGCCTGGTGCTCGGCGACCACATCCCGTTCTGGGGCTTCGTCGCCATCGTCATCGGACTGGTCGGGGTGATCCTGCTGTCGCGCGCGCCCAAACCGGCGGATGGCACGCGCCGCGCCTCGATCTTCAACCGCGCGACCCTCCTCGGCCTGCTCGCCGGCGGCTTCTTCGGCGCCTCCGCCATCGGCTATCGCGGCGCCACGCTGGAGATCGCGAGCGATGATGTGCTGCTGCGCGCCGCCCTCGCGCTTGCCTGCGTCACCACCTTCCAGACCCTGGTGATGCTGCCCTGGCTGGCCTGGCGCGAGCCCGGCCAGATCACCCGCGTGCTGCGCGCCTGGCGCGCCACGGCGCTGGTGGGGATCACCGGCGTGCTCGGCTCGCTCGGCTGGTTCACCGCCTTCACGCTGGAAAACGCCGCCTATGTGCGCAGCGTGGGCCAGGTCGACCTTGCCTTCTCGGTGCTGATCTCGGTGCTGGTCTTCCGTGAAAAGATCCGCGCGGCCGAGGTTCTGGGCATCGTCCTGCTGGTCATCTCGATCCTGCTGATCGTCACCAAGGGCTGAAGCACGGGGCGGGCGCGCGCCTCAGCCGCTCTGCCCCGCTTCCACCCCGGTCTCACCCCCAAATGGCCTTAATCTTCTGTTTACTTCTCCCCGTTGCGAGGAAGGTGGGTCTTCGGCAACGGTTCTGGTTCCAAGTGAGGCCGTCATGCTGTCCAAGTTACGTCCCGCCGCCGTCGCGGCCTGTCTCGCGTTCAGCCTGCTGAGCGCGGCTGTCGCCCATGCCGCGACGCTCGATTTCACGCTGAATGCCGCAGGCTCTTCGGTCTCCGCCACCAAACAGGGCGCGGGCACACTCTGCACGCTGACCGCCTGCAAATTCACCGCGGCGCTGGCGCTGCCCACGACGACCTACACGCTCGGCACCGGGCAAAGCGCCACCTTCACCGCGCTGACCTTCGCGACCAGTTTCCTGGCCACCGGCTCCACGAATTACAACATCGCGGCCACCCTCGCCTTTGGCGGGTCAGAGGCGTTTTCGGTCTCCAGCACCGGCAGCGGCAGGATCTCGACCTTCCTCGGCTCCTTCTCCGGTGGCACGCTGACCTGGGCGGCACAGCCCACCACCGTGACACTGGCGGACGGGTCGACCGTGCAGGTCTCCTTCGGCACGCCGACCGCCTTCACCGGCACGTCGGTCACCGCCAATGTCACGCTGAAGGCGCTCAACATCGTCACGCCGCCGCCGCCACCTTCGCCAGTGCCGCTGCCTGCCAGCAGCCTGCTGCTGCTCGGCGCGCTGGGCGCGATCACCGTGACCAGCCGCAAGCGCCGCGCCAGCCGCAAAAGCTGATCCGCCCCCGGCGGGTCGCCTCAGGCGATCCGCCGGAACAGCGACTGCGGGCCGGAATTGTCGAAGAACGGCACCGATCCGGGCGCTTGCCCGGAGCGCAGCAGTGCCGCCACCTCGGCCAGCACGATCTCGGTGATGAAGGGCATCTCGAAGCGGCGCGCCTCGATCAGCGGGATCCACTGCAACAGCGACAACTCGCCCGAAGCGCGGCTGAAATCCTCGGCATCCCCGGCCAGTGCCCCGGCATCGGCCAGAAAGAACCGGGCATCGAACCGCCGCGACCGCCCCGGCGGCGTGATCGCGCGAAACACATACCCCAAGGCCGAGGCATCCGGCAGCAGCCCGAGCGCCGCGAAGGCCTGCCAATCCTCCGGCACCTCACCGCGCCATTGGCCGGGCACCCCCAGGGCCAACCCGGTCTCTTCCCATAACTCGCGGATCGCGGCGACAGCCAGGGCATGGGCCAGACCCGGCCCGGCCCCGTCTTCCAGCCGCGCAAGACACGCGCCCCTGACCGGGGCAGCCAAAGCCACATCCCCGTCGCCCGGATCGACAGCCCCACCCGGAAAGACGAATTTATCGGGCATGAAGACCGCGGCCGCGCCGCGCTGCCCCATCAGCACCTCGGCCCCACCCGGCCCCTGCCGCGCCAGAATCACCGTCGCGGCATCGCGTATTGCCGGTGCGCTCTCGCTCATGCCGCAGCGCTCATGCGACCACGACGTCGCCCGTGCCAAAGCCATGCATCCGCTTGGCCCATTGAATGCCGATCAGCATCCCCTTCATCCGCGGCAGCAGCGCCAGCGACAGGGCCACGCAGCCGGCAATGAAACTGCTCGCCAGCACGATCGGCTCCGGCCGGAACTCGACGAAGGCCCAGAGGATCAGCGGCGCCATCAGATGGCCGACGATCAGGATGGTCAGATAGGCCGGCCCGTCATCGGCGCGCTGCGGGCGAAAATCCTCGCCACAGTGCTCGCAATGGTCGCGCACCGTCAGGTAGCCCTGCAGGATATGCCCCTCGCCGCAGTTCGGACAGCGCCCGCGCAGGCCGCGCAGCATCGCCGGCTTCATCGGCCGCTCTTCGCCATCCAGCCCGAGGCCGGAGTTGTGTTGAAACGTATCGGACATGATCCTGCGCCCCTTTTTTCGGATTGCTCCCTATATAGTCTTTTGCGCCCCTCCCGTCACCCCATCCAAGCCGCTGCGGCGCGATGCCGCAAAATGTCGTGACCGGCCCTGCCGGCCCGCTTCGCCCGCCCGGCGACGGAACCACCAGCCAGCCCCGTTTGACTATCAGATCGCGACGACAGGCCGTCGCGGCGAGATGAGGAGAACGAGATGAATACCAGGGTAACCCTGACCGCTTTGACGCTGGCCGCCGTGACGGCCGCGACAGTGTCCACCGGCGTCCAGGCGCAACAGCGCCCGATGGGCCCGCCGCCCGGTCCGATGGGCATGATGGCGCCTTTCGCCGCGATCGACACCAACAAGGACGGCAGCCTCAGCGCGGATGAGATCAAGGCCTTCGAGGCCAGCCGTGTCGCAGGGCTCGACGCCAACAACGACGGTTTCCTGACCGCCGATGAGATCGGCGCGCAGATGACCAAACTTGCGACCGAAGCCATGACCGAGCGCGCCACCCGGATGATCGACCATATGGGCGGCAAGGACGGCAAGATCAGCCTCGCCGATCTCGAGGCGAAACCGATGCCCGGTCAGCGCTTCGTCGACCGGATGCTGAAGGTCGGCGGCGGCAAGATCACCAAGGAAGCCTTCGCCGCGATGCAGGTCCGCCTCGCCGCGCAGATGGACGAAGGCCCGGATGCTGGCCGGATGGGCGATCACCACCGCAAGCATATGGGCAACCGCATGGGGGACCAGATGGGCGGACAAGGCCGGATGGCGGACAACGGCGCCAGGGGCGGCGATCAGTCCGGCCCGATGACCGGCCCGAAAAACGGCCAGCACCGCCGCGATCACGGCCCGATGCAGGGCGGCCAGGGCCACGGCGGCCATGGCGACCGGATGGGCGGCGACCGGATGGGTGGCGGCATGATGGGCAGCCGCGACATGATGGCCGGCGTCAGCTTCGACCAGCTCGACACCAACCATGACGGCGTGATCACCGCGGATGAGGTCAAGGCCTTCCGCGAGGCCCAGATCGCGGCGCTCGACACCAACAAGGACGGCTTCATCTCGGCAGATGAATTCGTGGCGGCCCGGATGGCCAAGATGGCACCGAAGATCCAGGCCCATGCCGCCGAGATGGTCAAGGCGCTCGACCTGAACGGTGATGGCAAGATCGACATCACCGAACTGGCCGCCGCCCCGATGGCGATGATGTTCGCGCATCTGCCGACCGCGCCGGACGGCTCGATCACCAAGGCCGCCTATGAGCAGGCGATGCACCCGCATTGGCCGGGTGACTGGCGCCATGCCGGCAAGCAGCACCACCGTCCGGGCAAGGCCCGGGCCGGCGCTCCGGTCGCGCCGGGCGCCGATGGCACCGCCCCCGCAGCCAGCGGGAACTGACGATCCCGCCGGGCCCGGACCAGCTGTCCGGGCCCGGCGATTGCCGCGAGACGGGTTTCGCGCTACGGCTGAGGTCAGATGAAGATGCCCTACGATGCCTTGTCCGAGGTCTCTGACGACGTGCTCCTCGTGCTCTACGCCAATGGCGATGCCGAGGCCGCGCGTCTGCTGACCCAGCGCCTCGCGCCCCGCGTCCTGCGGGTGGCGCAACGGATGCTGGCAGACCGCGCCGAGGCCGAAGACGTGACCCAGGAGGCGATGCTGCGGCTCTGGCGCATCGCCCCCGACTGGCGCCAGGGCGAGGCGATGGTGGCGACCTGGCTCTACCGGGTGGCAACCAACCTCTGCACCGACCGCCTGCGCCGCAAACGCCCGATCGGGCTCGACGCGGCACCAGAGGTCGAAGACGGGCGGGCCGGGCCGCTCGAGGTGATGATGGATGCCGACCGGGCCCAGGCGCTCGAGGCGGCGCTGGCCTGCCTGCCCGACCGGCAGCGCCAGGCCGTGGTATTGCGGCACCTCGAGGGGTTCACAAACCCCGAGATTGCCGAACTGATGGGGATCGGGGTTGAAGCGGTCGAAAGTCTGACCGCAAGGGGAAAACGGGCGCTGGCGGCGACACTTGCCGGCCGGCGGGAAGAATTGGGGTATGGCGATGAGTGATGCAACCGAAGAATTCGACGGGCTCGAGGCCTTCTTCCGCGCCGGTCGCGCGGCGGCACCCGACCCCGATGCCAGGCTGCTGGCGCGGATCGAGGCGGATGCGCTGGCGCTGCAACAGGCGCGCCTTGCGCCACCGCCCGCCGCCGTGGCGAGCCGCCCGAGCCGATGGTCGGGCCTGCGCGAGGCGCTCGGCGGGCGCCGGGTGATGGCCGGTCTCGTGACCGCGACGCTGGCCGGCCTCTGGCTCGGCGTGGCGCAGCCGACCCAGCTTATGGCGCTGACCCGCCCGGTGACGCAGACCCTGCTCGGCGACAGCGCCACGCTCGATCAGCTTGATCTGATCCCGACGCTCGACACCGTGCTGACCGAGGGCTGATGCCATGACCCAGACCCCCGACATTCAAGCCCCCGTCCCGCGCCCGCCGCTGCGCCCGCTGACCCGGATCGTGCTGATCCTCTCGCTCGGGCTGAACCTTGCGGTCTTCGGCATCGTCGCCGGGGTCGCGATCAACCACAGCATGCACCCGCCCCGCGCCGCGGTGCGCGATCTCGGCTTCGGCCCCTTCACCGAGGCGCTGACCCCGGCCGACCGCCACGCGCTCTATCTCGACTTCCGCGCCAGCTTCAAGGATTTCGACAGCCAGCGCCAACAGATGCGCGCCGACATGGATGGGCTGGTGGCCTCGCTGCACTCCGATCCCTTCGACGTTGCGGGCTTTCAGGCGGTGATGGCGCGGATGAAAACCCGCACGGATGAACGGCTGGCGGTGGGCCAGAAACTGCTGATCGACCATATCCAGGCGATGACCCCCGCCGACCGCTCGGCCTTCGCCGACCGCCTGCAAGACGTGATCACCCATCACCGCAAAGGCGGCGGCAGGCCCGACGCCCCGCCGCCCCCGCCGCCCGGCAACTGACGGACAGGGGGCGCGCCGCCTCCCGCCGCCGTAGGGTGCGCATTCATTGCGCACCGAGCGCCTCCACCCCGCACCCTGCGCCTCCATCCCGCACCCTGCGCTTCCATCTCCCCGGCCCGATCCTTGCGGATCAGGTGTCGGCGCTGGCGATCTACCACCGGAAGATCGTCCGGCCGCGCCGCACCCGCTCACGCCGCATGTTCGCTGGTCGTCACCTGATTGCGCCCCTCGGCCTTGGAGCCGAGCAGCGCATGGTCGGCCCGCACGATCAGCGCCTCGACATTGGGGTCGCAGCCACCGCCGGGCCGGCCGTCGCTGATCGCCAGCCCGATCGAGACGGTGATCTGCACCGCAGCACCATCCGGCAGCGGCACCGGGCCGTGCTCGACCACCCGGCGCAACCGCTCGGCGGCGGCCTGCGCCTCGGGCAGGGCCGTGTCCGGCATCGCCACCAGAAATTCCTCGCCGCCCATCCGCGCCAGCAGATCCACCGCGCGCAGGTTCTCGCGCAGCCGCGCCGCGACCTCGACCAGCACCGCATCGCCCGCGGCATGGCCCCATTGGTCGTTGACCCGCTTGAAGCGGTCGAGATCCAGCACCATCACCGCAAAGCCGCGCCCGGTCTGCTGCGCCCGCGCGGCGATCCGCGCCAGATGCGGCAGCGCATAGCGGCGGTTGTAAAGCCCGGTCAGCGGGTCCGAGACCGACAGCCGCAGCCCGTCGCGCAGCGAGGCGCGCAGCCGGTCGCCCAACTGCTTGCGCCGGATCAGCGTGGACAGCCGCAGCGCCAGTTCCTTGGCGCAGAACGGCGCCGCGACCAGATCATTCGCGCCGAGATCCAGCGCCATCACCGCCAGCCCGCTGCCCGCCGTTTCCAGCACGAAACAGACCGCCGAATGCCGCGTCGCGGCCCGACTTCGCAGATCCGACATCAGCCGCAACCCGTCGCCGGGCTGCACCAGATCGCTGGCGATCAGAAACACATCCGGCACCGCCGCGCCGGGGGTCTCGAGCAAAGCCTCGGACCGGGTCAGGATCACGATCCGGTGGCTCAGATGCGGCGTGATCGCGGCGCGCCAGCGCATCGCCAGCTCCGGCCGCGCGGCCACCAGCGCGATCAGCGCGGGCGGGGCAAACCCCACCGGCGCCTCGGCAAAGCCCAGCGCCCGCTCGGTGGTCTCGCGCAGCGCCAGTTCCGCCTCGGCATCGCGGGCCCGCAACAGGCTGCGCACCCGGGCCAGCAGGGTCTGCTCGTCGAGCGGCTTGGACAGGAAATCATCCGCCCCTGATTCGAGCGCCCGGACCTTGGCGCTGGTATCGGCCTGCGCCGTCAGCAGGATCATCGGGGTGTTGCGCGTCGCCTCCAGCGCGCGCAATTTCTGGCACAGCGCGGTGCCCTCCATATCCGGCAGGCGCATGTCGATCAGGATCAGATCCGGCGTCTCGGTCTCGACCAGCTGCAGCGCCGCCGCCCCCGATCCCGCCTGGATCGTGCGGTAATAGGCCGAGGTCAGTTTAACTTTAAGAACAATGCGACTGCTCGCTACATCATCGACGATCAGGATGCTGCCGGGCATAAAGGTCCTCTCGCCTTTCTCGGACTTCCCGAACACCGGAAAATCGTTGTAAGTCGAATGTTTGGGGAAAAGGTTAACAAATCCTTTCAGACGCCCGTCAAAATGAGGTCACAGCATCGTGAGTCAGCAGCAAGCCGCCGAAACCACCGCCCTGCGCGCACTTGGCTGGCTGGTCGGAAATGACGATCTGCTGCCCGCCTTCCTCGCCGCCAGCGGCGCCGATCTGGCCGATCTGCGCGCCCGCGCGGCCGAGCCGGGCTTTCTGGCCTCGGTGCTGGATTTCCTGCTGACGGAAGATGCCCATGTGCTGGCGTTCTGCGACGCGACCGGCCTCGCCTATGACGCGCCGATGCAGGCCCGCATCGTGCTGGCCGGCAATGACCGGCGACACTGGACCTGACCGCGCGCCCGCGCCGCCCCCGGCGGCCTAGAAATGCCCGAGATCGCGCGGCTCGTCCTGGCGCAGCGCCTCCATCAGCGCCCTGAACTGCTCGGCCCCGCCCTCGGGCAGTTTCGCAAGGAAATGCCGCAGGTTTTCTTCGACAATCGGCGTCGCGCGCAATTGCAGACGCTGCCCTTCCGCGGTCAGCAAGACCTGCGTCGTGCGCCGGTCCTGGGTTCCGATCTGGCGCGCCACCCAGCCCTTCGCCTCCATCTCGCGCAGCGCGCGCGAGGTCGCGGTGCGGTCGACCCCGATGAAGGCCGCGATTTCCGAGGGCCGCGTCAGCCCCTCGACCTGCACCGCCAGCAGGATGCACCAGGTGATCCGGGTCAGACCCACGCCGCGCAAACCGTCTTCCAACCTGCGCTCCTGCACACGGGCGGTAAGCGTCAATTGATACATCAATGAGTTGTGTAAGCGGTACGGGCCTGTCATGAATATCAAGTCGGCTATCCTCCGCCGCAAGTCAATTGGGCACTTTATGCCACGCCTGCGACAGGTTGCATTGGCCCTGACTCTCGGCAAGGATGCAGCCTTCACGACGTGGGAGGTGCGGCGATGATCTCAGGCATCCTGTTCGACAAGGACGGAACCCTGTTCGATTTTCAGGCGACATGGGGCATCTTCACCGCGGCACTGGTGCATGATCTCTCGGATGGCAATGACGACCGCGCGCTGACCTTGGCGGCGGCGCTGGGCTATGATCTTGGCACCGGCCGTTTCGCCCCCGACAGCCCGGTGATCGCCCATACGCCCGAAGAGATCGCGCTGGCGCTGCTGCCCTATCTGCCGGGCAAGACGATGGCCTCGCTGGTCTCGCAGATGAATGCGATGTCGGCGGCGGCGGCATTGGTGCCCGCCACACCGCTTGCGCCGCTCATGCGCCACCTGCGCGGGCAGGGCATCCGTCTCGGCGTCGCCACCAATGATGCCGAGGCCGCGGCCCGCGCCCAGCTCACCTCGATCGGCGTCGGCGAGATGTTCGATTTCGTCGCGGGCTTCGATTCGGGGCATGGCGGCAAACCGCATCCCGGCATGCTGCTGGCCTTCGCGCATCAGTTCGCGCTCGACCCGGCGCAGGTGGTGATGGTCGGCGACAGCCACCATGATCTGGTCGCCGGTCGCGCCGCCGGAATGCGCACCATCGCGGTGCTCAGCGGCATCGCCACCGCCGCCGACCTCGCGCCGCTGGCCGAGACGGTGCTGCCCGATATCGGCCACCTGCCGGACTGGCTCGCGCATCAGATGCTGCTCGAAACCTCGGCCTGAGTCCAAAAACGACGCAATCGGGTCGGTAACTGAAAGCCCGGCCGGGCCAAGCTGCTGTCATCTGTCCTGAACGACAGGAGGCCGCGATGGCAGACGATCTGGCTCGACGGAAACGTGCAGGCGGGCGCGCGGGCAACAAGACCCGCGCCGGCACCGCCGTCATCGACCAGATGCCCTGGCGCATCCCGGTCAACCCCGACCGTCCGACCGAACCGCTCGATCCCGATGGGGTGATGGCGATCCACCGCGGCGCGATGCGCATCCTGCAAGGAAATCGGCATCGAATTCCTCAACCCCGAGGCGGTCGAGATCCTGCAGGCAGGCCGGCTGCAAGGTCGAACGGCACCAACGTCCGCATGGACGAGGACTTCGTGATGGAGATGCTGGCCAAGGCGCCGTCGCAACTTCACCATCACCCCGCGCAACCCGGAGCGCGAGATCATCGTGGGCGGCAAGCATATGGTCTTCGTCAACGTCTCCTCGCCGCCCAACGCCTGGGATCTGGAACGCGGCAAGCGCTCGGGCGATTTCGCCACCTTCCAGGAATTCATGCAAGCTGACGCAGTATTTCAACTGCATCCATGTCGCCGGCGGCTACCCGGTCGAGCCGATCGACATCCACCCCTCGGTCCGCCATCTCGATTGCCTCGCCGAAAAACTCATCACCACCGACAAGGTCGTGCATGCCTATTCGCTGGGCAAGGAACGCGTCGAGGATGTGATGGAGATGACCCGCCTCGCGGGCGGTCTGACGCATGAGGAATTTGACGCCAAGCCCCGGATGTACACCAATATCAACTCGGTCTCGCCGCTCAAGCATGACTTCCCGATGCTCGACGGGGCGATGCGGCTGGCGCGCCGTGGCCAGCCGGTGATCGTGACGCCCTTCACCCTCGCAGGCGCGATGGCGCCGGTGACGATGTCGGGCGCGGTGGCGCTCAGCCTGGCCGAAGGCCTCTCGGCAATAGCACTTTTGCAATATATCAAGCCCGGATGCCCGGTCGCCATCGGCACTTTCACGTCAAATGTCGACATGAAGTCCGGCGCCCCCGCTTTCGGCACGCCGGAATACATGCGCGCCACCCAGATGACCGGGCAGCTGGCGCGGAAGTACAAGCTGCCGATGCGCTCCTCCGGCGTCTGCGCCGCCAATATCCCCGACGGTCAGGCGATGTGGGAGACCTGCAATTCGCTCTGGGCCGCGGTGCAGTCGGGCACCAACTTCGTCTACCACGCCGCGGGCTGGCTCGAAGGCGGGCTGATCGCCAGCCCGGAGAAATTCGTGATGGATTGCGAAGTGCTGCAGATGATCCAGCGCTATTTCGAGGCCGCGACCTATGCCACCACCGAAGACGACATCGCCTTCGACGCGATCAAGGAGGTCGGCCCCTCGGGCCATTACTTCGGCTGCCAGCACACCCAGGACCGCTACACCGAGGCCTTCTACGCCCCCATCGCCTCGGACTGGCGCAATTACGAGGCATGGGAGCTGGACGGTTCGGTCTGGACCCCGGAACGCGCGCATCGGATCTACAAATCCATCCTGAACGAATTCGTGCCGCCGCCGATGGACGAAGGCGACAAGGAAGCCCTGCTCGACTTCGTCGCCCGCCGCAAATCCGAAGGCGGCGCGCCCACCGACTTCTGAGCGGGAAGGGGGCACCCGCGTCCCCTCCCGCCAAAGCCAGCAGCCAGCGCCCCAGCCGTCGCGCGCCGCTGCCCTTGCAAGCCCGCTGGCCGCAAGCCACCCGGCCCACCCCACCGCCACAGACTGCACTGGCATTCAGCCCCTCCGCTTTGTAGGGTTCCCCCAAGAGACGGAAAGACGGGGCATATGCTGGCAATCAAATCGACCACCCTCGTGCGGCTGCGCCTCGCGGCCTTCGGCGCGCTGGCCGGGGTGGCGCTGCAGGCCCTGTCGCGGGATTACCCCTATTTCGCCCAGCATGACCGCGCCTACCTCTTCGTCAGCGCGCTTGCCGCCACCTTCTTTGCCGCCGTCCTCGCGATGGCCGGCACGGTGCCGCTGCAGCGCCTCGCGGGCCGCGCCCTCGGCCTTGCCCTGGTGGTGGCGGGCTGCGTCACCTGGGCCAGCCTGCGCTACCACAGCGCGGGCGATCTCTTCACCCAACCCGAAACCGTGGTCGCGGTCGTGGCGCTGGCAAGCCTGCCCTTGCCCTTCCTGATCGCCTCGGTCGGCCCCGGCTGGGCCGATTACCCGACGCTGTTCCGGCAGGCCTGGGGCCTGGTCATCCGCACCGCCGCGGTCTGGGTCTTCGTCGGCGCGATCTGGCTGCTGATCTATCTCTCGCTCGCGCTGTTCTCGGTGGTCGGCCTCTCTTTCCTCTCGCATTTCCTCGACATCGCCGTGGTGCCCTGGCTGATCACCGGCGCCTCGCTCGGACTCGGCCTTGCCGTGGTGAACGAGCTGTCGGATTTCATCTCGCCCTTCCTCACCCTGCGCCTGCTCCGGCTCCTGCTGCCGATCCTGCTGCTGGTCTCGCTGATCTTCCTTGCCGCGCTGCCGTTCTACGGCCTCAGCCGGCTCTACGGCGGCGTCTCCTCGACCGGAACCCTGCTCGCGATGGCACTGTCTGCGGTGCTCCTGATCACCGTCTCGGTCGATGAAAGCGGCGCCGAGGCCGCCTCCAACCGCCTGATGGTCCGCGCCACCCAGGTTCTCGCGCTCTGCACCCCGGTGCTGGCGCTGCTCGGCGCATTGGGCATCTGGTTCCGGCTGGCGCAATACGGCTGGACCCCCTCGCGCCTCGCCTCGGCGATCGTGGCGCTGATGGCGCTGGCCTATGGGCTGCTCTATGCGCTGGCCGTGCTGCGCGGCACCGGCTGGCGCAAACGGGTGCGGGCCGCCAATCTCGCCCTGGCGCTGGTGTCCCTCGGCCTCGCCGCGCTCTGGCTGACGCCGGTCCTGAACGCCGAGCGGATCTCGGCCCGCGACCAGCTTTCGCGCTACACCTCCGGCCGGATGCCGCTCGCCACGCTCGACCTTGCGGCCCTGCACCGCTGGGGCAAGGCAGGCGAGGCCGCGCTGGCCGCGCTCGCCCAGCGCGCAACCGAGCCCGGGCAAGAGGCGCTGCTCGCCCGGATCAATGAGGATCGCGGCACCGTGACGCCCGATCAGCGCGCCGCCTCGGATCGTCAGGCCCGCGCCGACCTGATGGCGAAACTGCCGGTGCGCCCGGGCACGCCCGAGGCGATCGCGCTCCGCGACGCCATCATCGCCGAGTTGGACATCCTCGATGTGCGCGACTGGGGCGAGGCCTGCGCCCGCCTGCTGCCCGACGGCCGCCCCGGCTGCGCGCTGATCGTGGCGCCCTTCCTGCCGGCGCAGGACGATGGCCAGGCGATCCTGCTCACCCTCGGCTATTCCGGCGCCCTCCAGGTCGCGGGGTTCGAGCGCAGCCGGAGCGGCACCCTCAACCGCGCCGAATTGTCCGACCTGAGCCCCTCCAGCAGCCGCGCCGCGCCCGAAAAGACCCTGGCCGAGGCGCTTGACGGCCACTTCACCCTCGCCCCCGCCGCGATCAACGCGCTGACCATCGGCGGCCGCACGATGGTGTTCCGCCCCTGAGCAGGACCGGCCGACGCTCCCCCCCGCGCCAGCCCGCCCCGGCCAAAGCCCGGATAAGGCAAATCTTAACACTCCCCCCCTAGCCTCCGACCGGTGAGGGGCCGAGGGGCGCAATGCACGGTCTGCTCACAGAGTCCGGTCACAGGGTCTGGTCAAATGCAGGGTCCGAACACATGCACGGTCTGATCAACAGGTCCATTCAAAGCTTCCTGCGGGAAACCTACGGGCCGGACCTCTGGCAGGCCGTCGCCCTCGACGCCCGCCTCGGCTTCGACAATTTCGAGGCGATGCTGGGCTATGACGATGCCCTGACCCATGCGGTGATCGATGCCGCCGCACGGCGCCTCTCGCGCAGCCGCGACGCGCTGCTGGAAGACCTCGGCATCTGCCTCGTCTCACATCCGAATTTCGAACGCCTGCGCCGCCTCCTGCGCTTCGGCGGCGTCAGCTTCGACGACTTCCTGCACACGCTCGACGATCTGCCCTCGCGCGGGCGCCTCGCGGTGCCCGATCTCGACCTGCCAGAGCTGGAATTGCAGGCCGGCACGGATCACCGCTTCACCCTCTACTGTCGCGGGCAGGGCGAAGACTTCGGCCATATCCTGGTCGGCATCCTGCGCGCCATGGCCGATGATTACGGCGCGCTTGCCGTGATCGAACACGCTGGCCGCACCGCAGAGGCAGAGGTGATCTCGATCGACGTGCTCGAACCCGACTTCGCGGAAGGGCGGCGCTTCACCCTTGCCGCGCAGCCCGCCTGATGGCGCCGCCCGGCCCCACCGGGGCGCAGGCCAAGGCCCCGGACAGCGACACCATCGCGCTGCCCGTCGCCTCGCTGGACCGGCTGATGCCGATGTACCTCTGGCTGAACGACGACGGAAACATCGCCGGCACCGGCTCGACCTTCCGCAAGCTGCTGCCGCCCGAGCTGTTCCAGGGCCAGCCCTTCCTCGACATCTTCCAGATCCGCCGCCCGCGCGATGTGCCCGGCATCGCGGCGCTCTCCGATCTCGCCGGGCAGCGCCTGCACCTGACGCTCCGCGACGGCAGCGAAACCACCTTTCGCGGCCTCGTCGTCCCGCTCGCGCCGGGGCAGGGGATGCTGGTCAACCTCTCCTTCGGCATCGAGGTGTCAGAGGCGGTGCGCCGCCACGACCTGAGCGATGCCGATTTCTCGCCCACCGACCTGACCGTCGAAATGCTCTACCTGGCCGAGGCGAAATCGGCGGTCATGCAAGAGCTTCACAACCTCAACCTGCGCCTGCATCAGGCCAAGCTGACGGCGGAAGAACAGGCGATGACCGATACGCTCACCGGCCTCGCCAATCGCCGCTCGATGGATATCGTGATCGGGCGGCTGATCCAGTCCGGCACGGTCTTCGGGCTGATGCATATCGATCTCGACTTCTTCAAACAGGTGAATGACTCGCTCGGCCATGCCGCGGGGGACGCCGTGCTGCAACGCATGGCCCGCATCCTGCGCGATGAAACCCGCGACAATGACACCGTGGCCCGCGTCGGCGGCGATGAATTCGTGCTGATCTTCCCCGGCCTCGCGCAGCTCGACCGCCTGAACGCCATCGCCGCCCGGATCATCGAGCGGCTTTCGCACCCGATCCCCTTCGAAGGCCAGCACTGCCGCGTCTCCGCCAGCATCGGCATGACCGTCTCCTCGGCCTATTTCAAACCGCGCGCCGAGCAGATGCTCAGCGATGCCGACCGCGCCCTCTATGCCTCGAAATACGACGGCCGCAGCCGCGCCACGGTCTACTCCCCGGCGCTCGACGATGACTTTCGCCCCCCCGACGCCGTCGCCAGCGGCGAAAGCTTCGGCACCGTCCCGGAAGAGGCGAGGAAGGCATAGCCATTCGGCCCCATCCACAGCGCCGCACCGGTCAGCTTCACCGCCTCTGACAGCGGGTTCAGCGTCACCTTGCCCCTCACCACCAGCTCCACCGGCGCATCGGACAGGTTGAACACACAGCTCAGCGCCTCTTCCCCCAGCACCCGGTGAAACGCCAGCAAGGGCTCGGGCAGGTCGATGAACCGCGTCTTGCCCTGCCGCAGCACCGGGTTGTGCCGCCGCTCCGCCAGCGCTTTCCGATAGTAATGCAGCACCGATGCCGGATCGGCCTCCTGCAGATCGACCGCCCGCGCCGCCTGCGGCGGCTTCACCGGCAACCAGGGCGTGCCGGTCGAAAACCCCGCATTCTTCGCCCCCGCCGCCCAGACCATCGGCGTCCGGCAGCCATCGCGCCCCTTGTTCTCGGGCCAGAACTTCAGCCCCGGCGGATCGGTCAGCTCGTCATAGCTCAGTTCCGTCTCGGTCTGGCCCAGCTCCTCGCCCTGATACAGCCCGATGGTGCCCTCGAAACTGACCAGCATCGCCACCGCCTGCCGCGCCAGCGCATCGCGATCCGCGGCGAAGGCGGCCCAGCGGCTGACATGGCGGTTCACATCATGGTTGGAAAAGCTCCACCAGGGCCAGCCATCCGGCGCGCCGATGAAAAACCCCTCGA
Organism: uncultured Pseudomonadota bacterium; assembly: GCA_963837565.1. GTDB lineage: Bacteria > Pseudomonadota > Alphaproteobacteria > Rhodobacterales > Rhodobacteraceae > Solirhodobacter. The sequence continues at coordinate 34,013 of CAWIOC010000004.1, read as the reverse complement.
TGCAGTCGCGGAAATGCTTCGCCGTGAACTGCGGCCCCAGCATGTCAAAGGAATAGGCCATGTGCAGCCGGTCGGTGCCCTTGGTATATTCCGCCATCACCTCGACCGCATTCACGCTCTCGCCCACTTCCCCGACCATCGCGCGACCCTCATACCGGTCCAGCAGCGCCCGGAGCCGCATCAGAAAGGCGATATTTTCCGGCCGCGTCTTGGAATAGACATGGTGCTGCATGTCATAGGGATTGCTCGCCGGCCGCCCGTCGGCCTGGGGATAGGGCGGGTTCGAGCGCAGCTTCTCGTCGTGGAAATAATAGTTCACCGTGTCGAGCCGGAACCCGTCCACCCCGCGCTTCAGCCAGAACTCCATCGTCTGCAGCAGCGCATCCTGCACCGCCCTGGTGTGAAAGTTCAGATCCGGCTGCTCGGTCAGGAAGTTGTGCAGATAATATTGCCGCCGCCGCGTGTCCCATTCCCAGGCCGAGCCGCCAAAGACCGAGGGCCAGTTGTTCGGCGGCGTCCCATCGGCCAGGCAATCCGCCCAGACATACCAGTCCGCCTTCGCATTGGTCCGGTCCGCCCGGCTTTCCGCGAACCAGGGATGCTGGTCCGAACTGTGCGAGAGCACCTGATCGATGATCACGCTTGAGGCCCAGCTCATGCGCCCGCGCGATCAGCGCATCGAAGCTCGCCAGCGTGCCGAACAGCGGATCGATGTCGGTATAATCCGAGACGTCATAGCCCATATCCGCCATCGGCGAGGTGAAGATCGGCGACAGCCAGATCGCATCCACCCCGAGCCCCGCGATATGATCGAGCCTGCGCGTGATCCCCGCCAGATCCCCGATCCCGTCGCCCGAATCGTCCTGAAAGGACCGGGGATAGATCTGATAGACCACCGCGCCACGCCACCAGTCCTGCATCCCGATCCCCCGCCTGTGCTGCCTGCCCCCCAGACATTGCACGGGGCAAGGGACCTGTCAAAGCAGGCGGGCCCAGACCGGCAGGCGACCGCGCGCCAGCGCCCGGAAAAGCATCCAGGCCGCGGAGAACGCGCAGATTTTCCAGGGAAAGGGAAAAACCGATGGCAGCCCGTAGGGGAGTCGAACCCCTCTTACCAGGTTGAAAACCTGGTGTCCTAACCGATAGACGAACGGGCCACTGTCGGCGTGCGCGGTGTTTAGGCAAACCCCGCAGGACTCGCAAGAGGATTTTTCGGGAAATCTGCGCTGTGATGCGGATCAGGTGAGGCACGGCCCGGTCCCTTCGCGGAGAAGGGGCCCCTCACCGCCCCGCAGGGCGGGGTTCACCCCGCCAAATCCCACGATCATGCGCCCCAAACGCACCCTCACCCCGTAGGGTGCGCATTCATTGCGCACCGCACCACCCGCCAAACCACATCGCCCCAGATGCAACGGCCGGGTAGCCCCCGCACCTCACACCCGCGCCGCATCCTCCAGCCGCAGCTGCACCTTGGTGCGCCCGCCCCAGCTGTTCAGCTCCAGCCGTCCGGCCAGATGGAACCGCCCCGGCCCGCTCAGCAGGCGGGCCCAAGCGGCCCGTCGAAGGCGCCAAAGGCCACCGCCTCGAGCTTCGCGCCCGTCCCGTCGCCGAAGGACAACCGCAGATGGCTCTCGCCGATCCGACGCACCCCGCTGACCTGCTGATCCGAGAAGGCAAAGCGCGGGGCAGGGGCCCCGGCGCCAAACGGCCCCGCCGCCTCGATCTGCTCGATCAGCGCCGGCGTCGCCGCAGCACACATCAGCATCCCGTCGAGCGGCAGATCGGCGGGCCCGGCCTCTGCCGCCCCCTGCTTCGCCAGCAGTTCCCCCAGCCGCGCCATCGCCGCCTCCAGCTGATCGCGCGCCACCGTCAGCCCGGCCGCCATCTTGTGCCCGCCACCGCGCAGCAGCAGCCCTTCCGCCGCCACCCGCTGGATCGCCGCGCCAAGGTCGACACCCGCGACCGAGCGTCCCGATCCCTTGCCCTCGTCCCCCTCCAGCCCGATCACCACGGCGGGGCGGTTGGCGGCCTCCTTCAGCCGCGCGGCGACGATCCCGACCACGCCGGGGTGCCAGCCTTCGCCCGCAGCCCAGACCAGCGGGCCGTCAAAGCCGCGCGCCTCGGCCTGCGCCAACGCCGCCTCGCGCACCGTCCTCTCGATCTCGCGCCGCTCGGTGTTGAGCAGATCCAGCCGCTCGGCCAGCGCCGCCGCCTCATGCACATCCTCGGTCGACAGCAACCTTGCGCCCAGATCGGCCTGGCCGATCCGCCCGCCCGCATTGACCCGCGGCCCCAGCACGAAGCCCAGCGCATAGGGCGTCGGCGCCTCGGTCATCCGCGCCACATCGCCCAGCGCCACCAGCCCGGGCCGCTCGCGCCGGGCCATAACCTTCAGCCCCTGCCGCACCAGCGCCCGGTTGACCCCGATCAGCGGCGCCACATCCGCCACCGTCGCCAGCGCCACCAGATCGAGCATCGCCATCAGATCGGGGCCGCTGCGCCCCCTCTGCCCGCATCTGCCGGTTGGCCTCGACCAGCATCAGGAACACCACCCCCGCCGCGCAGAGATGGCCCAGATCGCCAGACTTCGTCCTGCCGGTTCGGGTTCACCACCGCCAGGGCCGGGGGCAGCACCTCGCCGCCAAGGTGATGGTCCAGCACCACCACATCCGCGCCTTTCGCCGCCGCGATCGGCTCATGGCTCAGCGTGCCGCAATCGACGCAAAGGATCAGGTCATGCTCTGCGGCCAGCGCCGCATCGCCGGCACGTTCGGGCCATAGCCCTCATCGATCCGGTCGGGGATATAGAGCGTCGCCTGCCGCCCCAAGGCGCGCAGCCAGATGATCAGCAAGGCCGCCGAAGACCCGCCATCGACATCGTAATCGGCGAAGATCGCGATCCGCTGCCGCGCCTTCACCGCCTGCAGCAGGCGCGCCGCCGCAGCGCCCATATCCCGCAGGCTCAAGGGGTCCGGCAGCAGATCCCGCAGGGCAGGGGTCAGATACCGCTCGGCCTCCTCCATCGCCACGCCGCGGCGCACCAGCGTCCGGCACAGCGCCCCCGGCAACCGGGTCTGCTGCGCCATCGCCTCGGCCAGCCGCTCCTGCTCGGCCGTCGGGCCGACCCAGCGCCGCCCGCTGGCCGAGACCTCAACCCCGAGGAAAGCCCCGCTCACTTCACCGGCGTGCGGTAGAGCATCCGGCGCACCGATCCGGTCTTCGAGCGCATCAGCATGGTCTCGGTGGTCAGGTAGCCGACCTCGCGCTTGATCCCGCGCAGGATCGAGCCATCGGTCACGCCGGTGGCGGCAAAGATCACATCCGCCGTCACCAGATCGTCCCGGGTATAGATCCGGTCGAAATCCTTGATCCCGGCGCGGCGCGCCCGGGCGCGTTCGTCATCGTTGCGGAACAGGAGCTTGCCATACATCTGCCCGCCCATGCATTTCAGCGCCGCCGCCGCCAGCACCCCTTCGGGCGCCCCGCCAGAGCCCATGTAGATGTCGATCCCGGTCACCGCCGCTTCGGCGCAATGGATGATCCCGGCCACATCGCCATCGGTGATCAGCCGGATCGCCGCATCGGTGCCGCGCACTTCCTCGATCAGCGCCTCATGGCGCGGCCGCTCCAGAATGCAGACGGTGATGTCATGCGTGCGGCAGCCCTTGGCCTTGGCCAGCGCCTTGATCCGTTGCGTCGGTGTCATGTCCATCGTCACCGTGTCGACCTTGTAGCCCGGCCCGATGGCGAGCTTTTCCATATAGACGTCGGGCGCATGCAGCAGCGTGCCGCGCGGCGCCATCGCGATGACGGTCAGCGCGTTCGGCATGTCCTTGGCGGTCAGCGTCGTGCCCTCCAGCGGGTCGAGCGCGATATCCACCGCGGGCCCGTTGCCGGTGCCGACCTCCTCGCCGATGAACAGCATCGGCGCCTCGTCGCGCTCGCCCTCGCCGATCACCACGACGCCGTTGATGTCCAACAGGTTCAGCTGCTCGCGCATCGCGTTGACCGCAGCCTGATCGGCGGCCTTCTCATCGCCGCGCCCGACCATCCGGGCCGAGGCGAGCGCCGCTGCCTCGGACACCCGGGCAAGGCCGAGCGACAGAAGGCGGTCGTTGAAGTCAACTTTGGAGTTCATGCCAATTTCCTTTGGGCGCAATCTGCCCCAAGCGTCTAGCCCGGCGCCGGGGGCCAAAGCAAGGACGGCAGCGCTAACAACGGCAAGGTTCCGCACCTGAGGCGCGATAACGCCTCAGACCTGCTCGATCCGGATCGCCACCGCCTCGCCCACCATCACCCGGGTCGCGGCAAAGCCGGTCAGCGCCAGATCAATCGCATCCCGCGTCGTCTTGTGGGTCACGATCAGCACCGGCGCGGTGGTGTCGGCATGGCCATATTGCCGCATCCGGTCGATCGAGACGCCCGCCTCGCCCAGCACCGTCGCGATCTTCGCCAGCGCGCCCGGCTTGTCCTGCAGGGTCATCCGCAGATAATGCGGCGCGGGCGAGTTCGCCTTGGCCGCCACCGGCGCCACCAATGAGGTCGCAGGCCGACCGAAGGTCGACAGCCGGGTGCCGCGCGCAAGGTCGATCACATCCGCCATCACCGCACTCGCCGTCGGCCCTTCACCGGCCCCGGCGCCGCGCAGGACGACCTGACCCACCGAATCCCCCTCGAGCACCACCATGTTGGTGCCCCCCGGCAATTGCCCCAGCGGGCTGTCCGCCGGCACCAGACAGGGCGACATCCGCTGCTCCAGCCCGCGCCCGGTCATCTGTGCCACCCCCAGCAGCTTGATCCGGAACCCCATGTCGGCCGCCAGCCGGATATCGTCGATCGAGATCTTCTGGATCCCCTCCAGCTCCATCGCGGCAAAACTCACCCGGGTGCCAAAGGCGATCGAGGCCAGCAGCGACAGTTTGTGCCCGGCATCGATCCCGCCCACGTCGAGCGTCGGATCGGCCTCGAGGTAGCCGAGCTGGCGCGCCTCCTCAAAGACCGTCTCATAGGGCAGGCCCGGCGCTTTCCATCCGGGTCAGGATGTAATTGCAGGTGCCGTTCATCACCCCCATCACCCGGCCGATCTGATTGCCCGCCAGCCCCTCGGTCAGCGCCTTGATCACCGGGATGCCGCCTGCCACCGCCGCCTCGAAGCGGATCACCGCGCCCTTGGCCTCGGCGGCCTCGGCCAGGGCCTGACCATGCAGCGCCAGCATCGCCTTGTTCGCCGTCACCACATCCTTGCCGGACGCGATCGCGGCCTCGGTCGCGGCCTTGGCCGGCCCTTCGGCGCCGCCCATCACCTCGACGAAGATATCCACATCCGCGCGCCGGGCGAGGGCGACCGGATCCTCCTCCCAGACATAGCCCGACAGATCGACATCGCGGTTCTTGGTTTTCGAACGCGCCGAGACCGCCGAGATCACCACCGCCCGCCCGGCCCGCGCGGCCAGCAGGTCGGCGTGTTTCTGGATGATCTTCACAACCCCGGTGCCAACCGTGCCAAGTCCGGCGATGCCGAGGCGCAGCGGGCCTGGATGCGTTGGGTCGGACATGGGCGATAACTCCGCTGGGGCGGGCGCGCAGGCCCGGTCGTGGCTTCGCGGGTTGTTAGCCGTTTGCGCGCGGCCATGCAACGCGGGCCGCGCGCCCGATCATTGCGCCGGTGGCAGAACGGTCGCATTCAGCACCGCCGCCTTCTTGCGCAGCGCCTCCGCCTGCGCCGAAACCGTGGCCGCCGATTGCCCGGCATAGGTATTGCCGCGCAGGCTGGTCCCGGCCCCGGTGATCTGGCGCGAGTCGATCAGTTTCGGAAACGGGGTCTTGGTGGGCAGCAAGCTCTGATCCACGCCATCGCCCAGATCAGGCAGTTTGGCGCAGCCTGCGACAAGCGCGGCCAGCAGAGCGAGGGCGATCATACGGGGCATCTCTGACAGACCGGGTTGTTGCACGACGCGATCCTATCCGCCGCGCGGGGCAAGCCGCAAGGGCGGCCCTGTCGCCGCCCTTGGCCCGGTAGGGCGGGGTTCACCCCGCCGCTCCCCCCGGCGGATCCTCCGGGCGCGCCTCACCCCTTGAACTGAACGCCCGTTCAGATACCCTGCCGCAATGGCACGCAAAACCGGCTCGCATTCCGACATCACCGGCCCGAGGGTCCGCGCCGCCGCGCTCGACCTCTTCGCGCGCCACGGCTATGCCGCCGTCTCGATGCGCCAGATCGCGGCAGAGGTCGGCGTGCAGGCCGGTGCCCTCTACCTCTATACCGCCGACAAGCAGACCCTGCTCTTCGACCTCATGCACGGCCATCTGGAAGAGCTTCTCGCCGCCCTCGCTGCCGAACCCGTGGCGAAAGACCCGCGCGCCCGGCTCGACGGCTTTGCGCGCTTCCACATCCGCTTCCACCTCGACCGGCCCGATGCGGTCTTCATCGCCTATATGGAACTGCGCAACCTGACGCCCGGGAACTTCGCCCGGATCGAGGCGCTGCGCCACGCCTATGAAGATGCGCTGCACGCCATCCTGTCCGAGGGTCTGGCGGCGGGCTGCTTCCAGCTCGACGATCCCCGCCTCGCCACGCTTGCGCTGATCGGGATGCTGACCGGCCCGGCCAGCTGGTTCCGCGATGGCGGCCGGCTGAGCCGCGCCGAGGTCGAGGATGTCTATGCCGGAATGGTGCTGCGCGCCGTCGGTGCCTGACCGCCCGAAAGCGCCATTTTCGTTGCGCAAATCGCCGATGCGCCGCGCGCCGCCCGTTGCCTGTTTTCCAACATCACATCGGGCACAAAGCGGACAAGTCCTTTTCGGCAGAGCGAACGCTCATACCCAAGACTTCTGTGCGTTGACGCACGAAGCGTTAACCTGTCAGGAACTGGAGTATACCACCTGAGGCCCAAGCCGCGGCCGCGTCACGACGAACTGGTCCATGCTCTGCGCCGCCAGCCCCATGTCGAAGGGCGGGGTGTAGTAAAGATGCGTCTCGACCACGATCAGAGAGTCGCCCGCCACGATCGTCGGCAGCTTCGAGGCCGCCTTGTTGATCGTCGTATCGGTCTGGAGCGGCTCATTATGGGTCGCGTAAGACCACGTAACCTTGTATGATTTCGAAGGCGTATCATAGGTGATCACGGTCACCCGGATCCAGGTATTGCCCGATGTCCGGTTCAGATAATCGAACAGAGAGTTCATGCCGTTGATATAGGCTGGCGTGACCGTCTCTTTCTGCCGAGAGATCATGTCCGACATCGTATAGGCGGCCTTCAGGTTGGTATCGACCGCGTTGAAGGCGTCAAAAAACGTGTAGGTGCCGACATTGGCCCAGATCAGCGCGGGCAGAACCAGCATCGCCTCGACCGAATAGCTGCCGCGCGTATCCCGCTTAAAAGATTTGATTGCTTTGATTATTCTTTTGATCATGGGTCAGCTCGGTTCATTCACAAAGGCCGATGTCGCAACGACTGCATAGCCGCCGCCCGCCGCCTTGGTCATGCTCAGCCCGACGCCGGTGTTCGGAAACACCGGATCGACGATGGCACAGGCCCGCACGATCATCATCTCGTCGCTCGTCCCCTGCTGGATCGTGGTCACCGGCTGGATGTTCTCCTTGCGGTTCACACAGGTCGCACCCGGGTCCGGCAGCGCCCAGGTCGTCGTGCTGACCGGCTGAAGTTGCAGCATGACAACGTTCAGGCAATCCGGGATCACGCCCGCGGTGAGGCTGCAGATGCTGGCCTTCAGCGTGTCGTTCGTCGGGTTGACGAAGTCGCCCAGCCGCAGCCCGCGCACCGTGATGTCCAGCGCCCGCTCCAGCATCGCCTTGCGCGTTGCATAGGTGGCGCCCTCGAAGGTCGAGAAGAACACCATCATGATCATCGGAAAGACCAGGACGAACTCGACCGTCGCCGTCCCCGCCTCCGCCCGCCAGCCCCGCCGGAGCAGGGCGCGCAGCATATTCAGCGGCCCCGTCATTGCGTCAACCTCAGCAGGTTGATGTTCGAGGCGATCGCCGCGAAGGCCGCCGAGATGTTCGGGCTCGACGTGACGTTGAAGTAATAGGCAGGCGAGGTCGCGCAATCGGTCAGCACGGAGGCCCCGTGCGAGTTCGTCAGGAAGCCGATCGAGTAGATCGTCACGCCCTTGCTCTTGGTCGCCGAGCAGATGTTGTGCAGGTTGGTATCCATCTGCGGTTCCGGCAGCTGGCTCATGATGTTGTAGTACCAGGTGTTCATCTGCGACTTGGTATAGCTATTGGTCGTGTCAGAGTTCCCGGTCGTGCTGGTCGAGTTGTACCCATAGGCCGGCGAGATGAAGCCATTCATGAAGTCATAGACCGGAAATACGTTCCAGACATTCTGCCAGGTCCAGTTCACAGCGCCATTCGGATACCCTGGGTCGGCTGCAACCGTGCATGTGACCTTGCCCTTTTTGGTGGTGCAGCCCGAGGCCGGGTTGTTGCCGTAAGGCAGCGCCAGCCAGGCCTTCTTGGCGGATGACCAGTACTGAAGCTTGGTCGCATCATAGAGCGAATAGCTTGCGTCGCTCGAATTGTACCAGACCGTCGAGTTGCCGGTGATGTAGGGCGATTTGATCTCGGACCGCGCCGTGTTTTCACCGTCGGTCATCACAACCAGCACCTTGGCGGTGTCATGATCGCCATAGGCCACCGGACGCCCGGCCGCAGAAGCGGTGGTATAGCCCTTGCTGATCAGGTTGGTCACGACCTGCTGCATGCTCGGGTCCAGGGCCGCTGCACCCCATTTCACGCCAAGGTCGATCGAGGTGTTGTCCATCGCCTGCATCCCCGTCACGAAGTTGTCGAGGGCAGTCTGGTTGGTCGAGAAGAACACCGAGCGACGCGCGGCGATCGTGTCCAGCGGGCATTCGTGATCGGATTCGCTGGACCCGTCGATTTTTGCTCCCAAGGTGTTGCTGTACTTGTCCCAGGGGTCGAACTGGCTGGTGCGCTGCAATTGCGTCGTCGTCGAGATGGCTGTCGACGTGTAATCCGAGTTCGCGAAGTTGATGCAGCTTGCCGTGGTCTGCGGGCTCGTCGTGTTGAACTGGGCCATCATCGTCGGGCCGATGTTGACCTGTGACGAATAGGAGATGATCGAAATCGACAGTTTGCCGGGGGCCACGGACTGGAACATCGTGTCGATGAACTGTTTGGCCGCAATGCGCAGGTTCTGGATCTTGCTGTTGGACGCCATTGACCCGGAGTTGTCGAGCACGAGCGCGATCTCGACGTTGCCGATGGTCTCCTGCGCGGTGCTCAGCGAATTCGACTGCAGCTTGTCGATGCCCATCATGTGCATGAAATTGGTCGGGATATAGACATCCGCATTCGCGGTGACCGTGCTGGAGGTCATGGTCTTCTGGGCCGAAACCGTCGACAGGTATTGCGACAGACCGGCCTTTGTGAAGTAGTCCTTCACCACGGTGGTCGGATCGATCGTCTGGTCAAGGTTCGCTGCCGCGAGCACAGCGTCGTCCAGCGTTGTCTGGATCTGGGCGCGGCGGGTCTCGAAGTGCATCAGGTCGACTGAAATACCGGCAACCATGATCATCAACACGAGCATCATCAGGCCGAACACCACGAGCGACCCGCGCTCTTCCTTGTGGAAATCGGATAGGGCCCGCGACAGCCGTGCCCTTGCCGAAATACGGCCCGGACCATCGGTTTTATGGTTAATGGTAAGCGCCGTCGCAATTCCGCTCAGCTTGTTCAGCATCACTCACCTTCTCTTGGCGATCTTCTCGCCGAACATGTTCGATCACGTATTTAAACTTTAGCCGATATGCAGACTTCGAACCGATAACGCACAGTTTTACACTAGGGCCTGAGGCTGAATTATGGCGGCGATTGCCTTAATTGCGGCAGTCTGTGGGCAGTTCGTCAACACAGCGTTGCTGCGCGGAGGATTGTCGCGGCTTTCGCCACAATCAAAAAAAATAGTTGATGTTCCGGACCTCCGGGCGAACTGGGATGGTGGGTTTGGTCAGTGACCGGCCGTTCCGGCAGGAAAGATGATTCGCCGCCTCTGCCTAGTTTTGGGGTGTTTTAAGCGCTAAAGCCGCCTATGGTCCGCAACAGCGGGGCCAGCGAAGAAACCCGCACATGCCAGTAAGGGAGGACGAAAATGGCTGTCACGGGGGAACCGAGTTTCCGCGACTCAGTAGACATGATGTTCAATCGCGCGGTCGCGTTAATGGATCTGTCGCCGGGGATGGAACAGAAGATCCGTGTCTGCAACTCGACCTATACGGTGCGCTTCGGCGTCCGTCTGCGCGGCAAGATCGAAACCTTCACCGGATACCGTTCCGTGCATTCCGAGCATATGGAGCCGGTCAAGGGTGGCATCCGCTACGCAATGAACGTTAACCAGAATGAAGTCGAGGCGCTTGCCGCTTTGATGACCTACAAATGCGCATTGGTCGAAGCGCCCTTCGGCGGCTCCAAGGGCGGGCTCTGCATCGACCCGCGACAGTATGAAGAGCATGAGCTGGAACAGATCACCCGGCGTTTCGCCTACGAACTGATCAAACGCGACCTGATCAACCCCAGCCAGAACGTGCCCGCCCCCGACATGGGCACCGGTGAACGCGAGATGGCCTGGATCGTCGACCAATATGCGCGGATGAACACCACCGACATCAACGCCAAGGCCTGTGTCACCGGCAAGCCGATCAACGCGGGCGGCATTCAGGGCCGGGTCGAGGCGACCGGACGCGGCGTGCAATATGCGCTTCGTGAATTTTTCCGCTACCCGGAGGAGCGCACCGCCTGCGGCCTGTCCGGTGGCCTGGATGGCAAGACCGTGGTGGTGCAGGGCCTCGGCAATGTGGGCTATCACGCAGCCCTGTTCCTGAGCACCGAAGATGGCTGCAAGATCACCGGGATCGTCGAACATGACGGCGGCCTCTACGACGAAAACGGGCTCGACATCGGCAAGGTGCGCGAGTGGATGAACACTCACGGCGGGGTCAAGGATTATCCCGAGGCGACCTATGTCGAGAACGGCACGGTCCTGCTCGAATCCGATTGCGACATCCTTGTGCCGGCCGCGATGGAAGGGGTGATCAACCTGTCCAACGCCGATCGGATCAAGGCGCCACTGATCATCGAGGCGGCGAACGGTCCGATCACCTTTGGCGCCGACGAGATCCTGCGCAAGAAGGGGGCGATCATCATCCCCGACATGTACGCCAACGCAGGCGGCGTGACGGTATCCTATTTCGAATGGGTCAAGAACCTCGGCCATATCCGGTTCGGTCGGATGCAGCGGCGCCAGGAAGAAACCCGTCACCAGTTGTTGATCAACGAATTGGAACGGCTGTCGTCCGACAAGGGCCTTGGCTGGACGCTCTCGCCCGGTTTCAAGGAACAATATCTGCGCGGCGCGGGCGAACTGGAACTGGTCCGCTCCGGTCTCGATGATACGATGCGCGCGGCCTATCAATCGATGCGTGAAATCTGGCACGGGCGTAACGATGTCAAGGACTTGCGCGTCGCGGCCTATATCTGCGCAATCACCCGGGTGGCGGCCAGCTACCGGTCCAAAGGCCTGTAACCGGCGCGCGGCGGGGGAAACCCCGCCGCCCTGTTGCGGCGAAGGGCAGAGGGTCGCGCCTCAGTGGCTCTGCGAAAACGACGCATTCCTGTCGCCCATGGGCAAGGAATTTTCCCTCCGGTCCTTGAAAACTCTCGCGAAGGCCGGTTCACTTGGGCCGGAACGAGAAGGAGCGGTTGGATGCGCTATTCTGGCCTGCAGGTCATCAAGGAAGGGTTGTTCGGCAACAAGGGCTGGAAACCCGCATGGCGCACGCCCGAGCCGAAGGCCGAATATGATGCGATCATCATTGGCGGCGGCGGGCATGGGCTGTCCACCGCCTATTATCTTGCCAAGAACCACGGGCTGACCAACATCGCGGTGCTGGAAAAGGGCTATCTCGGCGTCGCGGCAATATCGGGCGCAACACGACCATCGTGCGCGCCAATTATTTCCTGCCCGGCAATTCCGAATTCTACAGCCATTCCCTGAAACTCTGGGAGGGGTTGGAAGCCGAGCTCAACTACAACGTGATGCATTCGCAGCGCGGGCTGATCAACCTGTTCCATTCGGACGGCCAGCGCGACGCCTTCGCGCGGCGCGGCAATGCGATGATCAATCAGGGCGATGACGCGATCCTGCTCGACCGGGAAGGGGTGCGCGAGCATCTGCCCTATCTCGATTTCGACCAGACCCGCTTCCCGATCTATGGCGGCCTGCTGCATCCGCGCGGCGGCACGGCGCGGCATGATGCGGTGGCCTGGGGCTATGCGCGCGGCGCCGACCAGCGCGGCGTCGATCTGATCCAGAACTGCGAAGTGACCGGGATCGACATCGAGAACGGCGTGGTCAAAGGCGTGCAGACCACGCGGGGCGCGATCCGGGCGAAGAAGGTCGGCGATGATCGTGGCGGGCCGGTCCGGGCAGGTGGCGGCGATGGCCGGGATGCGTCTGCCGGTGGAAAGCCACGTTCTGCAGGCCTTCGTGACCGAAGGGCTGAAGCCGGTCATTAACCATGTTGTCAGTTTCGGCATGGGCCATTTCTACATCAGCCAGTCCGACAAGGGCGGCCTCGTCTTCGGCGGCGACATCGACTTCTACGCCTCCTACGCCAGCCGCGGGAACCTGCCGATGGTCGAACATGTGATGGAGGCGGGAATGACCCTGATGCCGATGATCGGCCGCGCCAAGGTGTTGCGCAGCTGGGGCGGCATCATGGACATGACGCCGGACGGCACCCCGATCATCGACAAGACCCATGTCGAGGGGCTGTTCATCGATTGCGGCTGGAACTACGGCGGCTTCAAGGCCGTGCCGGCCTCTGGCTGGTGCATGGCGCATCTGATGGCCACCGGCGAGAGCCATGAGGTCGCCCGCCGCTTCCGCCTCAACCGTTTCGCGACCGGCCATCTTCTCGACGAAGAAGGCACCGGCAGCCAGCACAACCTGCACTGAGGGATCAAACGATGCGCATCACATGCCCCCTTTGCGGCCCGCGCGACCGGCGCGAGTTCTACTATTACGGCTCCGAGGATTACCTGAACCGTCCGGCGCATGACGCGGCCCCCGAGGCCTGGGACGATCACCTGCACCTGCGGACAACCCTGCGGGCGTCACGAAGGACCTGTGGTATCACGAGACCGGCTGCGCCTCCTGGCTGCTGGTCACACGCAACACGGTGACGCATGAGATCCTGTCGACGAAGCTTGTGGCGGATCTCGAAGCGCAAGAGGAGCCGGGCATGAGGATCAAGGACAAGGGCCTGATCGACCGCTCCGCTCCGTTGCGGTTCCGTTTCGACGGGCAGGACTATACCGGGTTCAAGGGCGATACGCTGGCCTCGGCGCTGCTCGCCAATGATGTGAAGGCTGATCGGGCGCAGCTTCAAATATCACCGCCCGCGCGGCGTGCTGACGGCCGGATCGGAAGAGCCCAACGCGCTGGTCGAGGTTGCTGGAAGGCGCGCAGCAGACACCCAACGTCCGCGCCACCGTGCAGGAGCTCTACGAGGGTCTGGCCGCGCAGAGCCAGAACCGCTGGCCCTCGCTGCGCTATGATGTGCTGGCGGTGAACGACCTGTTCGCGCCCTTCCTTGGTGCTGGGTTCTACTACAAGACCTTCATGTGGCCGCGCGCCTTCTGGGAAAGGCTCTACGAGCCGATCGATCCGCCGCGCCGCCGGGCTTGGCGCGCTCTGTCCGGGCAGGCATGACGAAGGGGTATATGAGAAGGCCTTCGCCTTTTGCGACCTGCTGGTGATCGGCTCTGGCCCTGCCGGGCTGATGGCGGCGCTGGTGGCGGCACGGTCCGGCGCGGATGTGATCCTTGCCGAAGAAGACAGCCGCATGGGCGGGCGCCTGCTGTCGGATCGTGGCGAGATCGACGGGCAACCCGCGCTTGACTGGGCCGAGGCGGTTCTGGACGAACTGGGTGGCACTGCCGAATGTGCGGCTGATGACCCGGACCACGGTGACCGGCGCCTATGATCGGCGGCACCTTCTCGCGCGCTGGAGCGGGTCGGCCTGCACCTTTCCAACCTGGGCCGACCTGCCGCGCGAATGTTTCTGGCGCATCGCCGCAGGGCAGGCGGTGCTTGCCGCGGGCGCGCTGGAGCGGACCATCGCCTTTCCGGAACAATGACCGTCCCGGCATCATGCTCGCCTCGGCCGCGCGCAGCTACCTGAACCGCTGGGGCGTGGCGCCGGGCAAGACGGTGGTGATCTTCGCCAATAACGACGCGGCGCGCGCGACAGCGGATGAGATGGCAGCGGCGGGCCTGACGGTTTCGGCGATCATCGACAGCCGCCCGGATGCACCAACGGATGGCACATATCGCGTTCTACGCCGGGGGCGAAGTGATCGGTACCCAAGGCCGCCACGGGCTGGAAAGCATCACGGTCCGCGACAAGACCGGGCAACGCCGGATCGATGCGGATTTCCTTGCCGTTTCAGGCGGCTGGAACCCGACGCTGCATCTGACCTGCCACATGAACGGGCGCCCGGTCTGGAATCCCGAAATTGCGGCCTTCGTCCCGGTCGAGGGAGCTGTACCGGGCCTGACTGCCTGCGGCGCAGCGGCGGGTGTCTTTTCGACCGCCGGATGCCTTGCTGATGGCGCGGCGGCAGCGACGCGGGCGCTGTCGGCGCTGGGCCGCGACGTGACCAAGCTTCAGGCGCCCAAGGCCGAGGATGGCCATTATACGATCAGCCCGCTCTGGGTGGTCGAGGCAAAGGGTCGGGCATGGCTCGACTTTGCCAATGATGTGACGGCCAAGGACGTGCGCTCTCCGCACAGGAAAACTTTGCCTCGGTCGAGCATATGAAGCGCTACACGACGCAGGGCATGGCACCGGATCAGGGCAAGAACTCCAACGTCGCGGCGCTGGCGGTGCTGGCCGATGCGACGGGGCGGGGCATCCCGGAAACCGGCACCACAACGTTCCGTCCGCCCTATGTGCCGACCTCGATCGCCGCGATGGGGGCGGGCGGGCGGGCCGAGGGCTTTGCGCCGCAACGCTTCACCACCTCGCACGCCGCATCCGTCGATCGTGGCGCGCCGATGATCGAGGCGGGGCTTTGGTACCGGCCCAGCTATTTCCCGCGCCCGGGCGAGCAGTCATGGCGGCAGTCCTGCGACCGCGAGGTCGGCTATGTGCGCGCGGCGGTAGGGGTCTGCGATGTCTCGACCCTTGGCAAGATCGACATTCAGGGCTGCTGACGCGGCGGACTTCCTCGACTTCGTCTACACCAACACCTTCTCGACCCTGAAGCCCGGTCGGGTGCGCTACGGCTTGATGCTGCGCGAGGATGGGCATGTGCTGGATGACGGCACCTCGCGCCCGCCTGGCCGAGCAGCATTTCCTGATGACCACCACCACGGCGGCGGCGGGGCTGGTGATGCGCCACCTCGATTTCGTGCATCAGGCGCTGGTGCCGGACATGGACGTGCGGTTCATCTCGGTGACCGAGCAATGGGCGCAGTTCGCGGTGGCCGGGCCTCGGTCGCGCGAGTTGCTCAACACCCTGCTGGACGTACCGGTCGATCAGGATGCCTTCCCGTTCATGGCCTGTGGGGATGTCACGGTGGGGGGCTTCGCGGCACGACTGTTCCGGATCTCCTTCTCGGGCGAGCATGCTTACGAGATCGCGGTGCCAGCCCGCTACGGGGCGGCGCTGTTCCGAGATCTGGTGGCGCGCGCCGAGACAATGGGCGGCGGTGCCTATGGGATGGAAGCACTGAACGTATTGCGGATCGAGAAGGGCCTGATCACCCATGCCGAGATTCACGGACGGGTGACAGCCTTCGACATCGGGTTGGAAAAGATGGTGAGCGGCAAGAAAGACTGCATCGGCAAGGCCGCCGCCGCGCGGCCTGGCATGATCGGGGTTGAGCGCGAGCAAATGGTGGGCCTGCGCCCGGTCGAGGCGACCCGCCAGATCGGGGCCGGTGCGCATCTGTTTCGTCCGGGCACCGCAGCGATCCGAGAGAATGATCAGGGTTACGTCACCTCGGTCTGCTGGTCGCCGACCTTGGGCAGCTATCTCGGCCTCGGCTTTCTGAAGGACGGGCGGGCGAGGGTCGGCGAGCAGGTGCGGCTGGTCGATCATCTGCGCAAGGTCGATGTGCTGTGCGATGTGACAGAACCGGTATTCTTCGACAGGGATGGGGGGCGTGCCCGTGGTTAGTCTGATCGAAACCTCGGCCTTTGACGCGATGATGCCGGTGGCCTATCCTGCCGTGAAGCTCAGCTTTTCCCAGCCGTCCAGGATCGTATCGGTGGCACCCTTCGCTGGTCAGGAAAAGGCCGCCTCTGCCGCCTTGAAGGCCGCACATGGGCTAGGCTTTCCGGCCGCGAACCGAGTGGTGGAGAAAGGCGATGCCCGCATCGTCTGGACCGGGCGCGGACAGGCCTTTCTGATCAACTCGACGCCCGACGGGCTGGACGGGATCGCGGCGCTGACGGATCAGAGCGATGGCTGGTCGGTGTTTCAGCTCACAGGTCCGGGGGCGGTCGATGTATTGGCCCGTCTGGTACCCCTCGACTTGCGCCCGGCGAGCTTTGGCAAGGGCGCCTGCGCCCGCGCGCCGCTCGGCCATATGATGAGCGTCATCGTGGCGCTGAAGGATGGGTTCGAGATCATGGTGATGCGCTCGATGACCCATACTGCTGTGCATGAGCTAACCGCAGCGATGAAGGCACAGGACGCCCGCGCGGCGGGCTGAGGCGCGGGGGCGGACATCACTTCGCCGGGCCTGCGACGGTGCTTGCACCCTCGCTGCAGAGCGCCGATATTCAGCGCATGAGTTTGCCCCCCGGTTTCCTTGATGAGCTACGCACGCGCACTTCGCTTTCGCAGGTGGTTGGGCGCAAGGTCATGTGGGACATGCGCAAGTCGAACCAGGGCAAGGGCGACATGTGGGCACCCTGTCCGTTTCATCAGGAAAAATCCGCCAGCTTCCACGTCGATGATCGCAAGGGCTTCTATTATTGCTTTGGTTGCCACGCGAAGGGCGACGCGGTGTCTTTCATCCGCGAGACCGAGAATGTCGGCTTCATGGAGGCGATCGAGATCCTCGCGCGCGAGGCCGGGATGCCGATGCCCGCGCGCGACCCGCAGGCGGTGCAGCGCGCCGATCGGCGCAGCCAACTTGCAGAGGTGATGGAGCAGGCGGTGCAGTACTACCGCCTTCAGCTGAAAACCGGCGCCGGGGCGGCGGCACGGGATTACCTTGCGACGCGCAAGATGCCAGAGGCCTCGCAAGAGCGGTTCGAAATCGGTTTTGCGCCGGACAGCCGTACAGCACTGTTCCAGCATCTTCGTGGCAAGGGTGTCGCGGCGGATCTGATCGTGGATGCTGGGTGTAGCCGCGCGGCCGGAGGGCGGCGGTGACCCCTATGACCGTTTCCGCGGCCGGATCATCTACCCGATCCGGGACGCGCGCGGACGCGCGATCAGCCTTGGCGGTCGGGCGATGGATCCGAATGCGCGGGCGAAATATCTGAACGGTCCGGAAACAGAGCTGTTCGACAAGGGCCGCAGCCTGTTCAACCACGGCCCCGCGCGGGAAGCGGCGGGCAAGGGCAAGCCCTTGGTCGTGGCTGAAGGCTACATGGACGTGATCGCGCTGGTCGAGGCGGGCTTTGGTGCGACCGTGGCCCCCCTGGGAACTGCGATCACCGAAGATCAGCTGCGCCTGATGTGGCGCATCCACCCCGAACCGATCATCGCGCTGGATGGCGATACAGCAGGTCTGCGCGCGGCGATCCGGGTGATCGACCTGGCACTGCCCTTGCTGGAAGCCGGGCAGGGCTTGCGCTTCTGCCTTTCTGCCGCAGGGCCAGGACCCGGACGATCTGATCCGCGCGCAAGGCGCCCGCGGCCATGCAGCGCCTGCTGGATGAAGCCGTACCAATGGTCAGCCTGCTCTGGCGGCGCGAAACCGAGGGACGGGTGTTCGACAGCCCGGAACGCAAGGCCACGCTGGACAAGACGCTGCGCGCTGCGCTGTCGCTGATCAAGGACCCCTCGATCCGCGGCCATTACGGTGAAGAGATCAAGCAACTGCGTTGGGAACTGTTCGGTGCCCGCCGCCCCGTGCCCCGCAAGAAGGGCGATTGGAAGCCAGGCGGCAGAGACATCGTGCAGGCGCCTTTGGCCTCGACCAAAAGCTCGTTGCTGGCCGGTCCACCCGATGATCGCGTGACCGAACGCCTGCGCGAGGCGATGATCCTTGCCACCCTGATGTCGCACCCCGGCCTTCTGCGCCGCTTCGAGCCAGAGCTGGAGCGTGTCGAGTTCAGCGACCCTGGGTACGGCCGCCTTTGCGCGGCCATGTTGCGCCATGCCGGGGCACCGGATTTCCACGCGAAAGTCGCGGCAGAGGCAGGCGTTGCCCTTGAAGCGCTGATGTCGCTTGCCCATGTGCAGATCGCGCCGCCCGTGCGCAATACCGCCGATACGGCGCTTGCCACGATGTGTCTGGCAGAAGAGCTGGCGAAACTTGAGGCGGGGCGGGGCGTTCAGAAAGAGATCGAAGATGCGGCGCAGGACCTCGACGGGCTTGCCGACGAAGGCGTCACGTGGCGTCTTGGGCAGGCGGCCGAGGCCCGCAACCGTGCCGGAAAATCGACGCAAGACGACGCAAAAGACCTTGGCGAGGACCGCGCGGCACTGTCCCGCCATCTGCAAAGCCTGATAGATGCCGAGGTTTGGGTAAAGAAAAAAGGCTGAACGCTTTCCGTCCCTGTGATTCGCGCTATTGATTCGATACACAGGGCGGAACGATTTGCGCGCCTTCGCGAGGAGCATACATGGCCGCCAAAGATACCGACGACGCGAAACCGGAAGAGCAGGACGCCGATACCTCGCTCGATATGAGCCAGACAGCGGTCAAGACGAATGATCGCCGACGCGCGTGAGCGCGGGTATATTACCTATGATCAGCTCAATCAGGTTCTGCCGCCGGAGCAGGTGTCTTCCGAACAGATCGAAGACGTCATGTCGATGCTGTCCGAAATGGGCATCAACGTCATCGAGAACGACGAGGCCGATGAAGGCGAGGCCGAGGGCGGTGAGCTTGTCGAGGTTTCGACTTCGCGTGAGGTTGCGGTGTCGACCACGACGACGGAAACGCTGGACCGGACCGACGATCCGGTGCGGATGTATCTGCGCGAGATGGGCTCGGTCGAACTGCTGAGCCGCGAGGGCGAGATCGCCATCGCCAAGCGGATCGAGGCAGGGCGCAACACGATGATCCTCGGGCTCTGCGAAAGCCCGCTGACCTTTCAGGCCATCACCATCTGGCGGGACGAGCTGCTGAGCGAAGACATTCTGCTGCGTGACGTGATCGACCTTGAGGCGACCTTCGGCCGCACGATGGACGAAGACGGAGAGCTGGAGGGGGCGGACCTTGAAGGCGTCGAAGTTGGCGCGGCCGGGCGCAAGGCCGGCGTCAGACGAGCCGGAACTGGATGCCGACGGCAACCCGATCAGCCGCGCCGAGGATGACGACGACGAGGATGAAGCCGTCGAACATGTCGCTCGCCGCGATGGAGGCGGCGCTGAAGCCGCGCGTGCTCGAAACGCTGGAACATGATCGCAGCGGTATTACGGCCGGCTGGCCGAGATGCAGGATCTGCGGATGTCCGCCACGCTGAACGAGGACGACACCTTCACGCTGGAGGCCGAGGCGGCCTATCAGAAGCTTCGCACCGAGATCGTCGAGTTGGTCAACTCGATGCACCTGCACAACAACCGGATCGAAGCGCTGATCGACCAGCTATACGGCATCAACCGCAAGATCATGTCGATCGACTCCTCGATGGTAAAGCTGGCCGATCAGGCGCGGATCAACCGCCGCGAATTCATCGACGAATACCGCGGCTACGAGCTGGACCCGACATGGCTGGACCGGATGGCCGAGAAGGCGGGCCGGGGCTGGCAGGCGCTGATCGAGCGCAGCCGCGACAAGGTCGAGGAACTGCGCAACGAAATGGCGCAGGTCGGCCAGTATGTCGGCGTCGATATCTCGGAATACCGCCGTATCGTCAACCAGGTGCAGAAGGGCGAGAAAGAGGCCCGTCAGGCCAAGAAGGAAATGGTCGAAGCGAACCTTCGCCTCGTCATCTCCATCGCCAAGAAATACACGAACCGTGGTCTGCAATTCCTTGATCTTATTCAGGAAGGCAACATCGGCCTGATGAAGGCCGTCGACAAGTTCGAGTATCGTCGGGGCTACAAGTTCAGCGACTTATGCAACTTGGTGGATCCGGCAGGCCATTACCCGGTCGATCGCCGATCAGGCCCGCACCATCCGCATCCCGGTCCATATGATCGAGACGATCAACAAGCTCGTCCGCACCGGCCGCCAGATGCTGCACGAGATCGGCCGCGAGCCGACGCCCGAGGAATTGGCCGAAAAGCTGCAGATGCCGCTCGAGAAGGTCCGCAAGGTGATGAAGATCGCCAAGGAGCCGATCTCGCTCGAGACGCCCGATCGGCGACGAGGAAGACAGCCAGCTTGGTGATTTCATCGAGGACAAGAACGCCGTCCTGCCGCTTGATTCGGCCATTCAGGAGAACCTGAAGGAAACCACGACGCGGGTGCTGGCGTCGCTGACGCCGCGCGAGGAACGGGTGCTGCGGATGCGCTTCGGGATCGGGATGAACACTGACCATACCTTGGAAGAGGTTGGGCAGCAGTTCAGTGTAACGCGAGAACGGATCCGGCAGATCGAAGCAAAGGCGCTACGGAAGCTAAAGCATCCAAGCCGGAGCCGGAAGCTGCGGAGTTTCCTGGATCAGTGATATCGAGGGCGCCCCAAGGGGCGCCCTTTGTTTTTCGGGGTGGCCCGATCGATTGCGGAACCCATCGGACCAGACAAGATTTCGACACCTGAGGTGATCGCCGGGAATGGCCACGCAAACCACCTTCACCCTCCAGACCCGCAGTGCAGGCCTTTACGAGTTCACCCGCCACGTCACTGGCTGGACAGCGGGGCGGGGCGATGGCCTGCTGACGCTCTTTGTCCGACACACTTCCTGCTCGCTGCTGATCCAGGAGAATGCCGATCCCGAGGTGCGGAGCGATCTGCGGAACTTCCTCGCCCGGCTGGTGCCGCCGACCACGGATCCGTCGATGGCCTATCTTACCCATACCTATGAAGGCCCCGACGACATGCCCGCCCATATCAAGGCGGCGCTGCTGCCGGTCAGCCTCTCAATTCCGGTGGCTGCCGGACGACTGGTCCTGGGCACATGGCAGGGTATCTACCTGTTCGAACACCGCGCCACCTCGCACCAACGGGAGGTGGTGGCGCATTTCGCTTCAGGCTAGGTACTTGGTGAACCAGTCGATCGTGCGACCCCAGGCGAGTTCCGCCGCCGCCTTGTCATAGCGTGGCGTCGTGTCGTTGTGAAAGCCATGGTTTACGCCGGCGTAGATGAAGGCCTCATAGATCTTGCCATCCGCTTTCAAAGCGGCCTCATAGTCCGGCCAGCCACCGGTCACGCGTTTGTCGAGTTCGGCGTAATGCAGCAGTAGCGGCGCCTTGATCTTCGGCACATCTTCGGCCTTTGGCTGCAGCCCGTAGAAGGGCACTGCGGCAGACAATTCGGGATAGGCCACCGCCGCCGCATTGGCCACGCCACCGCCATAACAGAAGCCGACGATGCCGACCTTTCCGGTCGACTCCGGGTCTTTCAGAAGCACCTCTACTGCAGCAAAGAAGTCGTTCATCAGTTTGAGCGGATCGACCAGCTTTTGCAGCGCCGCGCCGTCTTCGTCATTGCCGGGGTAGCCACCCCTGGATGTCAGCCCATCGGGCGCCATCGCAAGGAAGCCGGCCTTGGCGACGCGACGGGCGACATCCTCGATATAGGGGTTCAGACCGCGGTTTTCGTGAACGACAACCACTGCCGGCAACTTGCCCGTCGCTTTGGTGGGCTTCACCCGATAGGCGCGGACCTTGCCGTTGCCCTCAGGTGAGTTATAGGTCACGTATTCGGCGTGAATCTCGGGGTCGGTGAACGAAACCTGCTGTGCCAGCGCGTAATCCGGGCTGAGCAGTTTCAGCAGCGCACCGACAGTCAGGCTGCCTACTGCAAATTTCGCGGCACGGTCCATGAACTCTCGCTTCGTGATCTGTCCATGGGCATAGAAATCGTAAAGGTCGAGAAGCTCTTGGTCGAAATCCTTGGCGGTCATTCGTGTCATGGCGGACTCCCCCTCTGATGATCAGACAGAGATAACCTGCAAGCGCGTTCCGGCAAGTTCCGGTGAAGCTTTGGACCCGGCTCTGACGAAGATCAGACGGACCCGCTGAGTACGTCCCATATCAGTTTGAGGTTCAACAAGATGATGACGAGGCCGATCAGCCAGCAGGTCAGGGTTAGCCAACGCGGGGCGGGCAGACCCTGCATCCGGCGTGAGTTGGCGGTGAAGACCACCAGCGGGATGATCGCGAAAGGCAATTGCAGGCTGAGGACTACCTGACTCAGAACCAGCAGCTGCGCAGTTCCGCTTTCGCCATAGAGGACGGTCACCACAAGCGCTGGGATGATCGCGATCGAACGCGTCACGAGGCGGCGCTGCCACGGCTTTAGCCGCAGGCGGATGAAGCCTTCCATCACAATTTGTCCAGCAAGAGTTGCGGTGACCGTTGAGTTGATCCCTGAGCAGAGCAGCGCAATCCCGAACAGGATGGGCGCAAGCGATGCGCCGAGGACACCACCAAGCAGATGGTAGGCATCCTGGATCTCGGCCACTTCGGTGTGGCCGGTGGTGTGGAAGGCGGCTGCGGCGAGAATAAGGATCGCCGCGTTGATGAACAGCGCCATGACCAGTGCAATGGTCGAGTCGATCGTGCTCATGCGGATTGCGTCGCGCCTTTCGCCAAGGCTTGGGCCGATGGCGCGGGTTTGTACGATCGAAGAATGCAGGTAGAGGTTGTGCGGCATCACGGTGGCCCCGATGATCCCGAGCGCGAGGTAAAGCATTCCGGGATCGGTCAACACGTTCGTGTGCGGGACAAATCCCCGCAGCACGTCGCCCCACACC
This sequence comes from uncultured Pseudomonadota bacterium, assembly GCA_963837565.1. Taxonomy (GTDB): domain Bacteria; phylum Pseudomonadota; class Alphaproteobacteria; order Rhodobacterales; family Rhodobacteraceae; genus Solirhodobacter. The sequence goes on along the minus strand of CAWIOC010000004.1, from coordinate 10,908 downwards.
GGCGTGGCATAGATCATTTCGATCACGAAACAGGCGGCAATCACAGTGGTCAGCGCAATCACCAGGGCCTCGACCCAGCGGAAGCCGCGGCCCTGAAGCCACAGAATCAGCGCAACGTCGAGGGCGGTCAGCACCACCCCGATTTCAATTGGGATGTGAAAGATGAGGCTAAGGCCAATTGCGGTTCCGATCACCTCGGCAAGGTCGGTCGCGATGATGGCAAGTTCAGCAAGCAACCACATTGGCACGATCATTGCGCGCGGCATCGCATCGCGGCTGGCCTGCGCGAGGTCGCGGCCCGCCGCGATACCCAGCCTCAGACTAAGAGCCTGCAGCAGGATCGCCATAATGCTCGACAATGCCACCGCCGACAGAAGTGTGTAGCCATAGGCCGATCCACCCGCCAGCGACGTGGCCCAATTGCCCGGGTCCATGTAGCCGACCGCGACAAGGTATCCGGGCCCAAAGAACGACATCAGCCTGCGAAGCCAGCGCCCCTGATGAACCGGGACAGAGCCGTGGACTTCGGCCAGAGACTTATCCTCAGCTGGTGAGCCCCAGATCGGAAGGGCGGGTTTCATGGTCATTCTGCCGGCTCTCTGAAAATGAGAATTATTCGCAATCTCGATACTGGGTGAGACGTCCGCGAACGTCAAGTGAGCTCGCCCCGAATTTTCGTGATCGGGCAGGCCTGCGCTTGCGCGAGGACGCACGCGGGCCCCCCGCTCCGAATAGTTGCGCTGAAACATCAGGGATATAGTGGCAAAATTCACCCCCTACCCAAACTGTGGAGGCTCACCTATACTGACTGTGGAACAATCCGGATCGACCCCGAGGGAGAGGCAATGCGCTGCCCGTTTTGTGGAAATATCGACACGCAGGTCAAGGATTCCCGTCCGGCCGAGGATCATGTTGCGATCCGCAGGCGGCGCTTTTGCCCGGCTTGTGGGGGGCGTTTTACGACCTATGAGCGGGTGCAGTTGCGCGACCTTGTGGTCATCAAGACTTCGGGCAAGCGTGAGGACTTTGATCGCGACAAGCTGGAGCGTTCGATCCGCATCGCCATGCAGAAGCGTCCCATCGAGCCAGAGCGGATCGACCAGATGATCTCGGGCATCGTCCGGCGGCTGGAAAGCATGGGCGAGACGGATATCCCCTCGAAGGTGATTGGCGAGATCGTGATGGAAACGCTCGCGCGGATCGACACGGTGGCCTACGTGCGCTTCGCCAGCGTTTATCGCAACTTCCAGGCTGCGGGCGACTTCGACAAGTTCATGTCGGAACTGCGCCCCGACGGCGCCGCTGACGAGTGACCGAGGCGGCGAAGGCCGACGAGGATGCTCGGTTCATGCGTTTGGCCATTGCGCTCGGCGCGCGTGGGTTGGGGCAGACATGGCCCAATCCCTCGGTCGGTTGCATTGTCGTGAAGGATCGGCGGATCGTCGGGCGCGGCTGGACACAGCCCGGAGGACGACCGCACGCAGAGGTTCGCGCCCTCGCTATGGCAGGCAGCGCGGCGGCGGGTGCGACCGCCTATGTCAGCCTTGAGCCCTGTGCGCATCATGGCAAGACCCCGCCCTGTGCGGCTGCGCTGATCGTGGCCGGAGTGGCGCGGGTTGTTTTCGCCTTGCAGGACCCAGATCCTCGGGTTGCAGGGCGCGGGCTTCAGATGCTGAGCGGTGCCGGGATTGCGGTGACGGAAGGGGTTGAGGCTGAGGCCGCGGCCGAGGTGCACTCTGGCTTTCTCTCTCGCGTGACGCAGGGCCGCCCGATGCTGACCCTGAAGCTCGCGTCGAGCTTTGACGGGCGCATCGCGACGGCAAGTGGGGAGAGCCAGTGGATTACTGGCCCCGGCGCGCGGCACGCGGTGCATGGTATGCGCGCAAGCCATGATGCGGTGCTGATTGGTGCAGGAACGGCGCGAGCTGACGATCCAATGCTGACGGTTCGGGGGTTTGGTCCATTGCGACAGCCGTTACGTATCGTTGCAGCGCGGCGGCTGGACCTGCCCCTCGACGGGCAGCTTGCCCGGTCGGCAGGGCAGGTTCCGCTCTGGCTGCTGCATGACCCGTCACAGGTGTCGGACAGCCTGGCCCGCCGGTGGTCCGAAACCGGCGCAAAGTTGATCGGAGTGTATGACGTCGAGGGGCGACACCTCGCACCTGCGGCCATGCTGCGTGCACTTGGGGCAGAGGGGCTGACACGGGTGTTCTGCGAAGGTGGCGGCATGCTTGCCGCCTCGATGCTGATGGCGGGGCTGGTGGATCAGGTGATCGGTTTCACGGCCGGGCTGGCCTTGGGGGCAGAGGGCAGGCCGTCGATCGGGCCGCTTGGCATCGCGGCACTGGACACGGCGCCGCGGTTCCGGTTGGTGGAGCATCGCGCGCTGGGTGGCGACGTGATGCATCGCTGGCTGCGGGCCTGAGGCGAGAGATCACCGCCAAAGGTGGGCGTAGCTGGCGAATGCTCCTTGCAGTTTTGCCAGGCTGCGGTTCAGGGGCGCCGCCGCGCGCGACGTGGCCGGCAGCCAGTCTATCCGCCACAACCTCGGCAGAGCAGGGCAGACCGCTGACCGGATCGTTGTATCGGGGATAGGCGATCAATGCGGCATGGACGAGGGTGGCCAAGGACGGGCGCGCGCGGCGCCGTGCAGGAATGCGCCCGAGATCGCGTGTCAGACCCCATCCGGCGTAGAACGGCGCGCCGAGGCAGGTGACTGGCAGGCCGCGCAGTAGGGCCTCGAAGCCCAGGGCCGAGGTCATGGTCCAGACCTCGTCGACGGCGCCTAAAAGGATGGCGGGATCTGTCTTGCGGGCAATCACATCGGCAAGCTGCCGCGCTGCATCTTCGGCGACCGCGCCGCGGCGCAGGCCCGCCTCCACGTCGGGGTGAGGTTTGTAGATGAGGACCGCGTGCGGGTTCGCCTCGCGCACTGCCTCAAGCAGGCCCAGATTTGTCGTGACTGACCCGGCCCCGGCCCGAATTGAAGCGTCGTCCTCGACCTGTCCGGGCACGAGGATGCAGTGCCCTTCAGGCAGATCTGGCAGAGGGGTGGGGCCAAGGTTGTATTTCGACAACTGGTCGCGCACCAGTCTGGCCATCAGCCGCTCGCCGCGCAACTCGGCACCCGGTGGCGGTGGCGCTGCGATCAGCCGTTCTAACCGACTTTCCTCTGACGGGTCATAGTAGATGCCGAGATCGTCCGTCACCAAGGACAGCGGCGGTACCAGATCGGCGCCCAGACCGCGTGAACGCAGAAATCCATCCTCGACCCGTCTGACCGGCACATCGGCCGCAAGGGCGGCGGTCATCTTTCCGGCCCAGACAAGGATGTCGCGACCCTCGGCACGGGCGAGCGACAGTGCGCGGGCTGGATCATCTTCAAACCGCAGCCGTTTGTAATGGCCGAAGACCTTCTGCAACGGCCCCCGTTTCCAGAGCCGCATGCCAACGGCGACGTGCCCGCGTGCATCCTCACGATAGGCGCGGACTGTCGCCTCCATCTGGTCGAGGACCGCCTCGAACGGACAGAGCCGGTCATGGCAGGGGTCGTACCATGTCGGATAAAGCAACATTGCGCCCGCGAAAAGCTGAGCACGAGTCAACGTGCGATGGCGGCGGGGCACCGGGTTTTCATCCGCCGTCAGTCCCCAACCCGAATAGAAGGGCTGGCCAAATACACGGGGACGATGGCCCGCAAGGATCGCCTCGAAGCCAAGCTGCGACGAAACGGTATAGACGCCGATCGCCCCTTCGAGCAGTTTCCAGGGTGATACCGGATCCGTCAGCAGGCTAATTCGACCGCTCGTATGTTCCGGGCCGTAATGTCCGGGCCGAAGGCCTTCGCAAGTCTCCGGGATGAGTTTTTATCACGATCCGTGCGCCGGGGTGTTCTTCCTGAGCAAACACCAGCATCTCGCGGAATGTCGCCTCTGACGCGCCTCCGCAGCGCACCGATGCGTCGCCGCGCAATTGGTCGATCACAAGAACGTAGCCGGGCGGTGGCGCAGGCAATTTGGGGTCATGTGCGTTGTATTTTGACAGATCGCCGCGCCTTGAGACGGGCCATGCCGTCTCGCGCCCGCAGAAGAAGCGCACCGTCGTCAAACGGATTGCTCGCCAGCAGCCTCTCCAGATCACTTTGTGTCGAGGGGTCGAAATGCACGCCATTGCGGTCAAGCAGCAGGCCGACTGGTGGCTCGCCGCGTCGTCCGGGGCGGATCGAACGCAGGAAGGCGTCCTCAACGCGCAGGATGGCGGAGCCCCGGCGCGCCGCTATCGCCGCGCCGCGCCAGGCGAGCGGGCTGCGGCCCCAAACTGCGACGAGGTCGTCTGACCCGGGCAAGCCGAGCCGCGGCGGCAGGCCGACGAGCGTCAGGATGCGACGCACGCGACCGGGGAAAAGCATTCCTCCGGTGTAAGCATAAAGCCGCCGGGGAGGGCCCCCCCCGGCGGCTTCCGTATCCTCGGGCTGGATCATGTAGCCCCTTACTTTACGCCCAGGTTCTGGCCAAGGCTGTTGCCTGTCACGTTGTTGCTGAGGGCGCTTGCGCTACCAACCGTGCCCGTGATGATCGACAGCGATTTCTGGTACTGTACGAACGGTGCTTCGGTGACGTAGACGGTGTCGCCGTCGCGGACCAGGAAGTCGCTCGCGTTGAACATGCCGTTCGGCGCGGTCAGATCGAGCACATAGACCATGCGCTGATCGCCCACGAGGTCGGTCCGGCCAAGGACCTGGTTCGCGATGGCAGCGGGTTCGTTGCGGAACACGAAGACGCCCTTGGGGTCGGCAAGCCCGGTGTTGAGGCCGCCGACCTGTCGCGATCGCCTCGATCGCGGACAGTGTCTGGGTGGTGAAGTTGATGCGGCTTTGCGAGCCGGTGGCACCGAGGGCCGTGAAGGCGCGCTGGTCACGCTCGACCATAGATCTCGATCGCCGTTGCGCAGCGCGATGTCGAGCCGCGGGTTGGCATAGAGGTCGTTGCAGCCAGACCTTTTCGGTCTTGTGCCCGCGGGTGACCTGGATCAGCGCGGTATCGGTTGCGATGCCTACGCCGCCGGCCCGCGCGATCATCGAGGCGAGGGTGCGGGTGGATTGCTGGATCGGGTAGACGCCCTGCGCGGTGACCGAGCCTTCGACCGTCACGGTCGAGCCGTCCCCGGCCAGACGGCCGATGGAAACCTGCGGATCGGGCGTCTGGGTGGCAAGCTTGCGCGTGATGGCATGCCGCAAGCGCCTCTGGCGAATTGCCCGCCGCCTTGATCCGGCCGGCATAGGGGACATAGATGAAGCCCTGCCCATCGACCTCGACATCGTTCAGGACGCTTGCCTTCTGCCCCGGAATGCCAAGCAGCGGGTTCGCGACGTTCTCATAGACCGAGATCGCCAGCTTGTCGCCGCGGCTGGATCGTGTCAGAGCCGACGAGCCCTGCATTCTTGAAGCCAGTGCTGAAGCCTAGGGCCGGGACAACGGCGGTTGCTCGGGTCACGCGGTCGTTGACCTGGACGACAAATGCATCGCCCTGCCTTCTGTACCGACCCGGCGAAGATTTCGCGCTTGTTCGGGCCCGCTTCGCGGAATGCCGCATGCGCCGACCATTGCGACAAGCGCAACAAGGGCCAGAGACTTGGCCCCCTTCGATGCCATCGATTTCACTGCTCGGGCTCCTTCTTTGGAAACTGCCTCAAGTTTTTTTTGTAAACCTACAGAAAAGCAGAATAAAAAACCAGTGCCCTGATTTTCGATCAGCTTACCACGCGCAACTGTTGCCGGGGTGCCGCGTTGCCGGATGTCAGCGCGTCATAGGGATCTTCCGGCGCAAGCATCATATCGACCACCTGGCGCAGCAGTTCGCGGCGCCCACGGGCGGAGTAGAAGCCGCCGGGAACTTGCGAGGTTTCGAGCAGATAGTGGCGGTAATCGCGATAGGCGCGGCTGTCGGGGCGGGTCGGATGCGCAAAGAAATCGCCAAGCGGCTGGGTCGAGACGAATTCCGGCTTGGCATAGACCGCGTCGCCGAAGACCTTGAGCGGCAGGCCACGCCAGAGCACCTGCTGAGCGGCGGTCGAATTTACCGTGACCGCGCGTGCGCGCGTGGTTCAGCAGTCCGCGCCAGCTTGCCGCCGCGCACGAAATGGACCCGGTCGGCCACGCCGTATGCTTTCAGCGAACCGCCGGACATCTTCGGCCACTGGCGCGCGGCCATCCTCCAGCGGGTGCGCCTTGAAAACGAGGTGGTGATGCTGCGGCGCGCCCTTGGCGAAGCCCTCGATGCAAAGCGCCATGAATTCCGACATCGTCGAAAACGGGCTGTGCATCTGAAAGCTGGCGTCATGTTCCAGTTGCATCAACACGAGGTGATAGGGAAATCCGCCCAGCTTGATCCGCTGGGTGGCAAGAAAACGTTCGACCTTGTGGACGGGCATCAGCAGCAGACGGCGCAGGTACAGCTGGAATTCCTTGCCGACAGCGATTGCGCGATGCGGGCGGAAATTTCGGTAAGCGCCGTTTCGGGTCAGCACGAAGTAATGGTAAAGCGCGCCATAGAAGACGTGCTGGCGCATGTCGCCCCAGCGCGCCGGGGCATCGGGCAGATCCATGTCGAGCTGTGCCAGCGCCGCCTGCATCTGTGGCCACGCTCATTTGCATCAGCCGCGAATGGCCATTCGCGCCGCCGCGCTCGTAGGTAACCCAATAGGGGCGTAGATAGCCTTCCTCGAACACATGGACGGTCAGGCCCGCGGCCTTGGCGGCGGTGGCGGCCTGTGCGTGGATCGGGCGGGTGTCGCCATAGAGCACGAGATCGGTGATGCGATGCGAGCCAACCAGTGCGAGGAACGTCTCTGGCCAGTCTTCCGCCGTGCCCTGATAGGGAATGTAGCTTTCGGACCGAAACCAGAAAGCGCGGTCGCCCTGCGTTGAAGCCGACGCGCCAGACCTCGGCCCCGGCGGCCGCAGCATGCGCGCCGAGCCGGTGGAAGAAAGGGCCATGCGGCCCCTGCAGGAAGAGGAAACGGCGACCCGCCCCGATATGTCCGTCATGCTTGGCGTCATCCTTGCCACGTTGTCCCCGCGGCACCATCGCCTCTGCGCTGTCAATCCGCGTTTGTCACCATGTTCTGAAACAATCAGTGCAAAGCGCGGCGGCACTGTGGCAGTTGATGGGCAATGTCGCGGATAAGGATGAAGAAACGCAGCCGACGTCATCCTGCCGCGGTCGGCGGCTCTTGCAGCCCGGGGCTTCAAAGCTACCTGAAGGGGACAAGGGAGCTGCGCGCATGTTCACAGGCATCATCACCGATATCGGCCGCGTGCGTCGAACTGGAGCAGCGCGGCGACCTGCGCGCACGGATCGCCACCCACTACGACGTGGAGGGCATCGACCTCGGCGCCTCGATTGCCTGCGACGGGGTCTGCCTGACGGTGATCGAAACTGGGCGCCGCGGCCACGCAACTGGTTCGACGTCGAGATCTCCGCCGAGACGGTGCGAAGACCAATCTCGGCGCGGCTGGGTCGTCGGGCAAGGCGGATCAATCTGGAACGGGCGCTGAAGGTCGGCGACGAACTCGGCGGGCATATCGTGTCGGGCCATGTCGACGGCGTGGCCGAGGTCGTCTCGGTCCGGCCCGAGGGCGACAGCACCGCGCGTGACCTTCCGCGCGCCCGAGGCGCTGGCGGGGTTCATCGCGCCCAAGGGATCGGTCGCGCTGAACGGCACCTCGCTGACGGTGAACGAGGTGGATGGTGCGCGATTTCGGCATCAACTTCATTCCCGCATACGCAGAAGGTGACGACCTGGGGCGAGGTGGCCGAGGGCCACGGTCAATCTCGAGATCGACACGCTGGCGCGCTATGTCGCGCGGCTGCGCGAGTGGGGCGCATGACGTCACCCGGGCTGGGCCATAACGGCGGCCCGACGATGGAGCCGGGCTACGGCTGGCGGCTGCACTGCTGGAAAAAGGCGCGCGCGGATCTGTTGCCGCATCTGCCGATCGAGGTCTTGCGCACGCGGGTGAAGCGCGCAGCCGAGTTGGGGCTGGAGTATCGCACCTATGCCTCGGTCCGCGCGGCGACCGGGCATGATGTGGTGGCTTTCCTGTTCTCCTCGAATGCGCTGCGTGTGTTCCCCTCGGCCCGCCCTGCCGCAGGACCGGGCAGAAGATTGGCCGGGATCGTGAACGCCGCACATCTGGACTGGCGCAGGGTGCATTGACGCCTGAAGCTCTTTTGGCGGCGGCCGGAGTTCTGCATGGTGCGCATCCTGCGCCGCAGGCGCTTGCGTCATGGACCAGACGCGGGCGCATCTGCTCGCACTGCTGGCGCCAGCGAAATTGCCGGGCGACCGGGTGTTGCTGGTCGGCGATATGGCGTTGGAGCAGGACTGGTGCGCCGCGGGCGGTCTTGCGGGTATCTGCCTGCAGAACGGTATCTTTGGCGCACAGCCACGGCGAGTTCGGCGTCTCTGGCCTTTGCCGCGGCTCTGCGCTAAGTTGCTGCGCACAGCCAGAGGGTGATGCCGATGACCGACAGCAGCAAGACCTACTATTCCGATGCGATCTCGTCGATCGAAGAGATCATCGAGGATGCGCGCAATGGGCGCATGTTCATTCTTGGTCGACCACGAGGACCGCGAGAACGAAGGCGATCTGGTGATCCCGGCGCAGATGGCGACGCCGGAGGCAATCAACTTCATGGCGACCCACGGGCGCGGGCTGATCTGCCTGTCGCTGACCGGCGAGCGGATCGATGCGCTGGGCCTGCCGCTGATGGCCCGAAAATTCCTCGCGGCACGAGACCGCCTTTACGATCTCGATCGAGGCGCGCGAAGGCGTGACGACCGGGCATTTCGGCGCATGACCGCGCGCTGACCGTCTCGGTGGCCATCGATCCCGACCAAGGGGCGGCCGATATCGCGACGCCGGGCCACGTCTTTCCGCTGCGCGCCCGCGATGGCGGCGTTCTGGTGCGGGCGGGACATACCGAGGCGGCGGTCGATATCGCCGTCTGGCCGGCCTGAACCCGTCGGGCGTGATCTGCGAGATCATGAACGACGACGGCACGCATGGCGCGGCTGCCCGATCTTGTGGCCTTTGCGCAGAGGCACAACATCAAGATCGGCACGATCTCGGACCTGATCGCCTATCGTCGCCGCCACGACAATCTGGTCGGGAAAGGCCGCAAGAGCGCGCGATCATCTCGGCGCTTCGGCGGCGACTGGCTGATGCGGATCTTCACCGACGAGACGCAGGGCGCCGAACATATCGTGCTGGTCAAGGGCGATCTGATCACGGCCGATGCGCCGGTTCTGGTGCGGATGCATGCGCTGGACCCGCTGGAGGATGTGCTGGGCATCGGCGACGAGCAGCGGGCGCAGAGTTGGCACGCGATGCAGATGATCGCAGAGCGAGGGCCGGGGCGTCGTGTTCTGCTGCGCGACACCGACGATGAAGCTGGTGACGAGGGCGAGGTTTCGCCCAGACTCTGCGGCAATACGGGCTTGGCGCACAGATTCTGTCGGCGCTGGGCTTGCACGAACCTGGTCCTGCTGACCAATTCCCCGACCCCGAAGGTCGTCGGGCTTGAGGCTTATGGGCTGTCCATCACCGGCACGCGCGCAATTCCGAGGAGTGAGACATGGCCGCATTGAAACCCACTACACCCTGCCGCTGCCAGATTTTGACCGGCCGGTAAAGCTGCTGATCGTTGTCGCGCCCTATTACAAAGACATCGCCGACCACCTGATCGCAGGCGCGCGCGCCAGGCGATCGAGGCCGCGGGCGGCACGCTGATCTGGTCGAAGTGCCCGGCGCACTGGAGGTGCCGACGGCGATCGCGCATTGCCGAACGGCTGGCGAATTATCGACGGCTATGTCGCCCTGGGCTGCGTGATCCGGGGCGAGACCACGCATTACGACACGGTGTGCAACGATTTCAGCCGCGGCGCTGACGCTGCTGGGGTTGCAGGGCGCCTGCATCGGCAACGGCATCCTGACGGTCGAGAACCGCGCGCAGGCCCAGGTGCGGGCCGAGCCCGCGGGACAGAACAAGGGCGGTGGCGCTGCTGCTGCGGCGTTGCACCTGATCGCGCTGGCGCGCAAATGGTCGGGCCACACAAGGGTATCGGCTTTCGGCCTCGGGCGACCCGTCGGATTGCCGAGAAGGACGCGCGCGGCATGAGCAAGCTGACAAGCGCCAGATGAAATCAGCGGCGCGGCTTTATGCCGTGCAGGCGCTGTTCCAGATGGAAGCCTCGGGCCAGACGGTCGAGGCGGTGATGCGCGAGTTCGAGACCACCGCTTCGGCGCGGTCTATGACGGCGACGAGATGGCCGAGGGCGATGTGACCATTTCCGTCAGCTGCTCGGCGATGCGGTGAACTGGCAGGCCAAGATCGACCAGATGACCGACCGGGCCTTGGTGGCGAAATGGCCGATCGACGCGGATTGACCCGGTGTTGCGGGCGCTGTTTCGGGCCGCGGGGGCGGAACTGATCGAGTGGCGACGCCGCCGAAAGTGGTGATCACCGAATTTGTCGACGTGGCCAAGGCGTTCTTTCCGGACGGGAAGGAACCGAAATTCGTCAATGCCGTGCTGGACCACATGGCGCACGAGGCGAATCCTGCCGGATTGTGAATTTGACTAAGTGATTGATACGTAAGAAATAAGTTTTCGGCTTTTTCAGGTTTTGAATTGGGAAGTTCGGCGGCTTGGCGCCGGAGGTGCCGGGCGAGGTTGTGTTTCTGCCGAAGATAATTCTTCCACACTGCCCAGATTATAGTCGGAATTACGCAGTGGTGCGCGGGAAATGTCCTAGCAAGGCAACCAATGTTTGACATTTCCCTCGCGGCGCTATTTCCTTGATCTGAAGGTGAGGAGTTGTGCCATGCAGACGTTTGTTTCCACT
>CAWIOC010000003.1:0-283613 GCA_963837565.1 uncultured Pseudomonadota bacterium | reverse complement strand
GGAGCACCATCGGCAGCGCCCCGCACGCCGGGCATGCCGGCGGGGCTCGTTGGTCAGGTCTCGGCCCTCCAGACGGCCCCGAGCAGCACCACGTAGGTGGCGGAGCCAGCACGATGGCATCGGGCTCCAGTCGCCTGATGCGGGTCCGTGTGCCGTGCACGACGGCGGCCAGCGCTTAGATGGCCATCAGCAGGATCGCCCCGACCCCCGCCACGACCTGGGCCGGCGCCACGGCGCCAAGTATCGGGCCGTCTGGTGTAGGCGAGGCTCGGCGACGAGCAAGGATCCGTCATGTTGAAGGCGTTGCTGCCGAACTTTAGGTTGCCGACGGCCAGGTTGTAGGCGCCGATCCGGATCGCGACAAGCGATGCCCACCAGCTCCGGCAGCGAGGTGACCCCCGCCAGCAGCACCGCCCCGACGAACGTCTGGCCGATGCCGGTCGCGTCCGCGATCCCCTTGGCGGACAGGGCAAGGGCCGGCGCCGCCGCCAGGATCACGATGGCCGCGATCACGAAGCGGGCGACCGCGTGGCGCAGGCCTTGCCGCCGCTCCTCGTGGTCCGACCACCCGGTGGGGGCGAGGATCCCGACGCTTCCGTCGCCCGCCGGCGCCCCTTCGCCTCGCGAGCGGCTCATCCACCGGCTTGCGGCGATGTAGACCGCCACGATGGCCAGCGTGTCGAGGCCGACCCACCCGATGGCAACGCCAGTCGGGACAAGGATGGCCAGCACGGCGATGGAGGTCAGGCTGATCGCGACCGCGTTGAGCCTCGCGTGGCCCAAGCCGATCCTTGGCCATACACGGCCGCGGTGGAGCAGGTCGATGATCGCGAGGATGGCCATGTTGGCCATGCTGCTGCCAAACAGCCCTCCGACGGCCAGGTTGGGGGCACCGTCCAGGGTGGCGCTCGCGACCGTCGCGGCCTCCGGGAGCGACGTGGCTCCTGCCAGGAGCAGCATGGCTCGACCAGAAAGCCGCCCATGCCGGTCCGGGTGGCGATCTGTCGCCCGCCCGCGCCAGCGTCGTACCGGCGGCGACGACCGCGGCGCTCGCCGCCAGGAAGAGACCGACCCACTGCCAGAGCCCCGACGAGACCTCCCAGGTCAGGCCTGACCGGCCCTGCGGACGGCGGCTCCGACGTCGCCCAAGCCGTTCTGGACCCAGCCTCGTGGCTCGAACCCCCGGTCACCGGCCAACGTGCCGAAGGCTTTCCTGGCGGTGCTGCCGCCCGGCCTCATGGGTTACCGCTGAACGTGTCGCAACCCTCCGGCGACGCCGCCTGATAGCCGGCCGTGAACCACTTCTGGTGCTGGGCGGACGAGGTATGGGTCCAGGTCTCGGGGTCTACCTGGCCCTGCATCTCCTGCTGTATCCGGGTCGTCGCCGACGGCCGACGCGGCATCGAGGGCGTCGGCGATCGGCGTCGGTGAGCGGCACGAGGAACCATGTCGCAGCCGCACGGATGACACGCTCACGGTGCGGTCAGGATGCCGCCGGGTCGTCTCCGGGAACCCCAGCCTGACGATCCACCCGCGCGCTACAGCCTGATGACGCCGACAAGGAAGAGGATCACCACGACGATGACGATCACGCCGATGATCCCGACGCCGCCGCTCCTGTTCATCTCGATCTCCCGTTCGGTGATGCCGGGCCGTTGCGCCGTCGCGTCGGGAGTGGATCGCGCTCCTAAGCGTGGTCCCTCGCTGCGACGGCGCCTTGGCGATGCAAGTGTCTCGTCAAGCCTTCGGGGCGTCATGACGGTCGGTCATGACGTGCCGGCCGCGGCCGACAGGAGGATCGGCCGGAAGGAGGATGACACGTCTTCATGACGCTGCCACGCCACCGGGAGACACTCCGAGTGGCTGTCGTCGGCGCTTGCACCGCAACACCCCCGACGCCATGCACCTCCGGAAGGATCTCCGAGATGGCCGACCAGCATGCCAAGGGAACCGTGAGCAAGATCGAGGGCAAGGTCGAAGAAGTCGCCGGCAAGGTGACCGACAACAAGGGCCAGGAGCTCCACGGCAAGGCCAAGCAGGTCCAGGGCTCCGGACAACAGGCCCTCGGAGACGTCCGGGGACGCAGTCCGGAAGCCCGACGACGAGCCAACGCGAGCGTAGCGGCGGCGGGCCGCCACTGCGGATCGACGGCCGTGCCGCCTACGCGAGCGACACGAAGGAGGTTCGCGGATGACGGGCTGTCATGACACCGAGACCCACCGGGGCGAGCGCGAACTTCTCAACCGCTCTTCGGCACTGATCGAGCGCAACTCCCGGGCGGCAGCGCCGATCCTCGAGGAGACACGGATGGCAGATCTCGTCCTCATCGGCTACCCGGACGAAGCTACCGCAGACAACGCCCTCGCCGGAGCCACGCAGTAGATGGCCGGCGCGAGCGAGAGTGGCCGGAACCGGAACGAACGCCAGGAGCATGATCGGGAGTCGCGGGTGTACGAGGCAACCACCGGGAACCCATACCACCTCTCGAAGGCTGTTCCCGCGGCGCGGCGGCCGTGCTTGCCATCATCACGGTGATCGCACTGACGACTCGTGAGCGGCCGCCTTCCACTGGTAGGCCGACACCGCGCCCGGGGCGGGCTGCAGGGCGCGCCGCGATGGAGCCGGCAACGCGCGCCGGCGTTGGGATCGTCGGCGTGATCATCAGGGTGGAGAAGAAGACGGATCCATGATGGACGGCGACTGGGCTGGCGGGGGCGGCTGGCTCTGGATGGTGGGGGGCCTCCTGCTGGTGATCGGGGTGCTCCTGGTCGTATGGCTCGTCACGCGAGCCTCGCGTGTTGCACAGCCGCCGACCGGGGGTTCGTCGCAGTCCACGCCGGACCTGATCCTGGGCGAACGGTTTGCCCGGGGCGAGATCACGCGGGAGGAGTTCGACCAGGCGAAGAGACCCGGTGACGGGAATGCGGGTGTCAGGCGCGTCCCCCATCGCTCAGGACCACGGCAGCAGCGAGACGTGGATCACATCGCCCGAGGCGCCGACCGCTTTGATCGCCGCGTCGGTATCCTGCAGGCCGAAGCGGTGCGTGGTGATCAGTTCCAGCGGGAACCGGTCCGAAGTCAGTTGTTTCAGCGCCAGCTCGCAGGATTGGTAGTTATGCCCGCGCGCGGCTTTGACGGTGATGTATTTGTTGGCGATCTTGCCGAAGGGGAAATTCGGAAACTCGGCCAGCCCCTCGCCCTGGATCAGCAGGGTGCCGCCCTTGCGCTTGAGCGCCTCGATCCCCAGCAGCGTCGGCACCGTGCCGCCGCCCGCAGTGCAGTCAAGCGCGACATCGACGCCTTCGCCGCCAGTGATTTCGGCGATGTGGGAGATCGGATCCTGCTGGTCGACGTTGATGACGTGATCGGCGCCGAGTTTCAGCGCGACCTCCAGCCGCTTGCTGTCCTTCGAGGTGCCGGTGACAATGATCAGTGAGGCGCCCGCCTGTTTGCAGGCAACCACCTGGCTTAGCCCCTGCTGTCCCGGCCCCTGCACCAGCACCCGGCTGTCATAGCCCACGCCGCAGTCGAACAGCGCCCATTGGATGCCGTTCGCCATCGGCGTGACGACGCCCGCCATCTCGGCGGAAAGTCCGTTGGGCACACGGTGGATGACGGAATTCCACGGCAGGAACATGTATTGCGCGAAGCCGCCCCAAAGGTGGGGCGCGCGCAGCGCCGAAGTATAGCCGAAACGGATGCCTTCGGGGTTCTTGCGCCAGTCGGTGGCGATGCACAGGCGATAATCGCCGCGATGGCAGAATTCGCAGTTCATGCAGCCGACGTAATGTTCGGCGAAGACCCGGTCGCCTTCCTTCAGGCCGCGGCGTTTCTTGAACGTCGCCCCCGCCTTGGCGATCACGCCGATATTCTCGTGCCCCATGATTACCGGGTCGGTGATCGGTGGCTTGGCGTAGAATTTCACATCCGTCCCGCAGATGCCCGCAACCTCGACCTTCAGCAGGGCGCCGTCATCGGGAATCTCGGGCATGTCATATTCCCGGAATTCGGTTCGCAGCGGGCCGGTCCTGACGGCAGCAAGGACTTTTTCGGGCATCCCGGGCTCTCCACTTCGGTCCACTTCGACATTGACCTCGGGGTAGCAAAGCGGCACACTCCAATCAAGAACAAAGTTCCGCATGGCGGAACGTGGGGGAGAAACAGCGACCTTGCCCGGGTCGTGAAAAGGTCGGGGGACGGCTGTCGCCATGTTCGGCACCAGCGCATGTGCAATCGAAAATCGCGTTCATCTGGAACGGGTTGAGGGCTGGACGCGGCAGCGGTTCGGGCTTGGCGCGGACGATCTCGTGCTGGTCAGCGAAGGCCGCAGGCGACGCCCCGGATTTCCCGCTCGCCAAACCACGGTCTTGTTCTGGCACGGTGACTTGCGGCACCGTTTCGTTGTCTTCGCGCCGGTTGCAGAGCTGCGGCAGGACGACATTCCACTCGCCTGGTTGCGCCCGACCCTGGTCGACACCGGCGATACCTGTTGTTGATCTGAACCAAGGAGACCTGCCATTGGCGCGCCCGATCTTGAAGACAGTAACCCGTGAACAGGGCAACAACCGCGCGCTGAAGGCTGGCGAGGTCACCTTGCCCGACTTCGATCTGGCCTTTGAAGAGGTGCCGGTGCTGGTGCAGGGGTTCCGCAAGATGGTGCGGACGCTGGCCTATGATGTCTGCGAGATGGCGCTGACAACCTATATCACCGCGCGCCAGCACGGCGTGAAATTCACCGCGATCCCGGTGTTTCTGGTGCGTGACTTTCACCACGGCAACATGGTGTGGAACACGGGGCACAGGCTGACCCGGCCGAAGGACCTTGAAGGGCGCCGGGTTGGCGTGAACCGGGGCTATACCGTGACCACCGGCGTCTGGGCCCGCGCGATCCTGCAAGAGGAACACGATCTAGACCTCTCGCGGGTGACATGGTCTCCCTCGGGGGACGAACATGTGGAAAGCTTCGTGAACCCGCCCAACGTGGTGAACATGGGCCCGGGTGAGGCGATGGAGGATGCCGTGGCAAGCGGCGCGCTGGCCGGTGTCGTGGGCGCGGTGGTGGACCGGCCCGGTGTCGCGCCGATCATCCCCGATGCCTTCGCCGCCGGAATGGCAGCGCTGAAAGGGCGCGGGCTATACCCGATCAATCATCTGGTGGTGATAAAGGACGAGACGCTCGCCGCCCATCCCGGTCTTGCGCGTCAGCTGTTCGAGGCCTTCTCGGCCTCCAAGGCGGGCTATCTTGCCGATCTCAAGGCCGGGCGGATCGAAACGCTGACCGCGGCGGACCGGCTACATCAGGCTGTGATGGGGGTTATGGACGACCCGCTGCCCTACGGGCTGGAGGCGAATGCTGCCGTGCTGGAACGCCTGATGGGGCATGTCGTGACGCAGGGCATCCTTCCCGCGCCGCTGCCGCTGGAAAGCCTGTTCGCCGCAGAGACGCTGGGCCTGACCGGATAACGGTCAGGAGGCGACGGAGGTCAGAAAGTCGATGATCCGCTGCGGGGCATTCTCGCCGGTCTGCTGATCGGCGGGGATGTCCCAGTAATCCGACCCTTTAAGGCATTCCTGCAAATAGCGCGCGGCAGAGGTGGCGTGGAACCCGTCGCCGCCCGGCACGATCAGGCTGGGGATCGACAGGCACATCAGTTCTTCCGGCTCTGCCCCCGGCGCGGTGTCGCGGTCCAGCATCTCGCGATACATCGCTGTCACGGTCAGCAGATAGCGCACCTTGTCCATCGCCGCATAGGCGGCCGCGAACTCGGCAGAGTTGCGGACCGGCTGGCCCCAGGGTCCGCCGCGCGGATCGGCTGAGAAGTTCTTGTCATGGCTGCGCACCAGGTCGACCACGGCCTGCAGGCCATTCTCTTCGACAAAGGCGAGGTGGCGGGCAAAGCGCTGATGCCCGCTGATGCGGTAATTCGCGCCGCCCACCGGCCAGTAATGCACCATGCTCAGCGTGCGCTGCGGCAGCGCCACACCGAAGGCCGCGACCGGGCAGCAGCCCATGCAGCCACCCAGCACATGCGCCTTGCCGATCCCCAAGTGATCGAGTAGCCCGGCGCCCTGCCGGACATAGCTGTCCCAGCCAATCTTCTCGACCCGCCCGCCCGACAGGCCATTCTCGCGCCGGTCGAATGTGATGCAGGTGAAATGCCTGGGCAGATGCTCCATCAGGCGAATCCGGGCATAGACGCCAAGGTCCGACCATCTCTCCATCCGCGCGTCGAAGCCGCCGGGGGAATACATCAGCAGCGCGGGGCCGGTGCCCGCAACCTCGTAGTGGGTAGTCAGCCCGTCAATCTCGGCGAATGGCATCAGGTTCTCCCCGGCTGGCCCTTGATCTGACGCGCGGCGCGCACATCTTCGGCGCAGGCGGCAAGGGCATCATGAATGGTGCGGGCGATGTTGGCATAACTGTCAGGTGCCTTATCGAGCGCGTCTACGCTGTAGCCCACGGCGGCGGACGAAAGCCGGATCCGTCCGTCGAGCCACGGGCCGCCGCCAAAGCCGCCGATCACCGGGATCTTCACCGATCTGACCACTTCCGGCCCGACCACCGGGCCGGAATTGGTGAAGTCGAGCAAGACGGCCCCGGCCGCTTCCAGCATCTGTGCCTCGGCCACCATGCGGGCCGTCATCTCGGGCGGCAGCTGCGCCGCGACGCCAGCCTGATTTTCGTAGGGCAGGCCCATCGACAGGGCGGTCTGCGGCGTCAGCCCGAATTGCGCCCAGACCGGGATGCCGGCGCGGGTCAAAGCGGTCACGACCTCGGGGTAATCGGCGGCCCCGTCAAGCTTGATCATGTCGACGCCCGCTTCCTTGACGAAGCGGATCGCGGCGCGCAGCGCGCTTGCGGTGCCCTCCTGCAGCGGGCCATAGGGGAAATCGGCACTGACCAAGGCATTGCGCGTGCCACGCCGCACCGCGCGGGTGACGGTGATCATCTCGTCCATTGTCACCGCCAGCGGGTTGTCATGCCCCCAGAGGTTCTTGCCGACCGTATCGCCGACCGAAATGATATCAACCCCGACGCGATCGGCAATGGCAGCCATATGGAAGTCCCATGCGACGACGCCGAAGATCTTTTCGCCGCGCGCCTTGCTGGCCTGAAGGTCCGGGATGGTGACCGTCATATGACATATTCCTCCATCGTTTCGGGGGCGAACATCTCGTCCACCTCAAGCACGCGCGGCGAGAGGCCGGATTGGTGGTGGTAGCGCAGGAAAGTCTCCAGCGTCTTTGCGGTTCTTCGCCACCCCATAGGGCCAGAAATCATCGCCCATGGTGGCGAAGGTTTCTTCGACATGGGCGTTGAACCAGGGCAGCATCCCCTTTAGCGCGGCAGTTTCGCGCAGACCCTCATAGGTCAGGCGCTGCGCCTCTCGGAAGGCCTGAAACAGGTTCATAGCGATCCAGCGGTTGGCCTCGTAAACCTCGCGGCGGATGGCGATGACATGCATTATCGGAAAGATCCCGGTGTCGCGCCAATAGGCCTGCTCGACG
Source organism: uncultured Pseudomonadota bacterium (assembly GCA_963837565.1). Lineage (GTDB taxonomy): Bacteria > Pseudomonadota > Alphaproteobacteria > Rhodobacterales > Rhodobacteraceae > Solirhodobacter. The sequence goes on along the minus strand of CAWIOC010000003.1, from coordinate 276,104 downwards.
GGCACGAAATCGGGGAACAGCCGCTTCACGCGAACCCCGTCGAAAGTCGAGGGTTTGCGCGCAGTGTGAAAGGCGTCGATCTCGCCGGTGGCAAGCATCTGCGCCAGCGTCTTGTCTGGCCCGATCGGTTCGATGCGGATGTTGTCCGGCAGCGACAGCTTCAGCTTCTCGTCGCGGTTGGGCGATTCTTCGCCCCCCGTCATATAGGTGACGGAATCGACGGGCACGCCGTAATGCTCGTCCAGAATGCCGCGAATCCAGACCGGGGCGGTCATCTGATATTCCGGCACCCCGACGCGCTTGCCGATCAGGTCGCGCGGGGTCTCGATCCCGGCTTTGGCGTTCACATAGATGCAGGAATGGCGAAAGAAGCGGCTGGGAAAGACCGGAATGGCGATGAAGGGCCGGTCCGGCTTGAACAGCGACACGGCATAGGATGACATCGACAGCTCGCAAACGTCGAATTCCCGGTTGCGCAACATGCGAAAGAAGGTTTCTTCGACGATCATGTTGAGAAAGGTCAGGTCGATGCCTTTCGGGCGCACCCTGCCGTCGATCAGAGCGGAGACCCGGTCATAGTCCCAGCAGCCGAGTGTCAGTCTGAGGTTGGTCATCTGGGCGTCCCTGCCGGATCAGTAAAATTCGTCAAAGTGCAGCTGCTGTGCCGGCACGCCACGCTCATGCGCAAGCTTCTGAATCGCGGCGGACATTACGGCGGGGCCGGCAAAGTAGATCTCGTGGTCCTTCAGGGCTTCGCCGTGGATCTCGGCTGCGACATCATGCAGAAAGCCGCGCTGCCCGCCCCAGCCTGCGTCAGGGTCGGACAGGGCGGTGGTCACTGTGACATTCGGCCCGAGCCCGTCGAACAGGGCGGCATCCGGGATATCCGCCGTGCCGCGGCAGCCGTAGAGGAAATGCAGGCGGCATCGGCCCAGCAGCCCCGCGGCCTGTGCACCGCGCGCGATCGAGACCATCGGCGACAGGCCGGACCCGCCCGCCAGCAGCAGAATGTCGCGCGGCGAGGCGGTGTCGAGGAAGGCGGTGCCATAGGGCCCGTCCAGCGTGACTGCATCGCCCGGCGCCGCCTGATCGAACAGCCAGCCCGTCAGCGCGCCGCCTGGCACGCGCTTGATCTGGAACTGCCACAGCCCGGTGCCCGGCAGGTTCGCCATCGAATAGGGCCGCGCGCTTTCGACCGAGGGGGGCGACACCAGCGCATATTGCCCCGGGTGAAAGGCGTCCGGCCCCTCGATCCGCAGGGTGAATTCGGTGATGTCGCGGGTCAGCGGCGTCAAACCGACCAGCACGCCCTGCCGCCGCAACGGGCGCGGCTCGACACTATAGCGCAGGTCGGCGCGGAACTTGATCGTGCAATCGCCCTGCGGGACCGCCTGACACCCCAGCCAGCGCCTGCGCGCCATATCGCGGTCCGACCATGCCGGGGCGTCGGCGCGGTTGTGCACCACTTTGCCCTCGACCAGTTCAAACCGGCAGTTGCCGCATGACCCGACATTGCAGGAATAGGACATGCCGAGGCCCGCGCGCAGGGCGGCGCGCAGGACGGTATCGTTCGTGTCGCAGTCGAAGGACTGATCGCCGGGGATCACAGTAATCTTTGCCATGGTCTGCGAAGTCCTTTCTGCTTGCCTCAAAGGTAGATGCGCTGGCGCTGCACATAGCCGAGGCGCTGAGAGATCTGGTCGGCCGCAGCCATCACGGTCTGCGCCAGCTTCGGGAACTGGCTTTTGCGGATGCGCAGGCGGGGGCCCGCAACCCCGACGGCTGCCACGATGCGGCCATCGCCGTTGTAGATCGGCGCCGCGATGCCGCGCGTGCCCTCGTCGCAGATCTCATCCTCGATGGCATAGCCAAGCCGCTTTACCTTGCGGATCTGCGCACGCAGCTCTTCGTCGTCCATCGGGGTGCTGGGGCGGCGCTGAATGCGCGGCACCATCAGAAACTTCTTCAACTCCGGCTCGCGCAGGCCGGCTAGCAGGCAATATCCCTCTGCCGTGCAATAGGCCGGGCGAAGCTGCCCGGTGGCAGAGCGCAGGCGCAGCGTTTGCGGGCTTTCAAGATCGTGCAGCAGCACCGCGCTTTGCCGTTCCAGCACCGCAAGGCGCACGTTCTCGCCGGTCTTGTCGCGCAGTTCATTCAGGATATGCCGGCTTTCGCTGGTCACGTCGAGCCGGGCGCGCACCAGAGAGCCGAGCGCGAACAACCCGATGCCAAGGCAATAGCGCCCGGTTTCCGGGTTCTGTTGCAACAGCCCTTCGTCCAGCAGCGCGCTGGCAAGGCGATGCACCGTGCTTTTGGCCACGCGCAGTCGTTTGGCAAGTTCGCTGATGCCAAGGTCTTCGTCTTCGGCGCTGAAGGTCTTGAGAAGATGGATCGCAGTGGTCACCGAAGATAGGCGGGTTGAATCCCGCCGTGGGTTGCGGTTGGTTTCCTTGCGGCCCGGGGGCAGCGCATCGACTTCGGTTTCGCTCATGCCAGGCTCCTTGTTCCGTTAAAAAGAACGGTGTTCCAATTTGCCGTGGGGCCAGCGCCGATGTCAACTGATCCGGGATCTGCGGTCATCGGGATTTGGTGCGGTTCGATGGGGTGTGGTGATGGTGCGAATGGTCGTGCCCGTGGGAATGCGCATGCCCGTGGTCATGAGAGTGGTCATGCGAATGCCCGTGGTCGTGTGCGTGATCATGGGAATGTCCGTGGCCGTGATCGTGGCCCTGGGAATGGTCATGCGCATCATCATGCGACGGCGCGGTCTCGACGAAATGGATCCGCTCGACGCGTGCCGGGCCATGCGGGTCTTCCGAGAACAGCAGCGATTTGACCGTGACCGGCACGGTGAAGGACGGCAGCCGGATCTTGCCAAGGTCGATATAATCGAAATCGCGCAGCGAAATCCCATCGAGGATCAAAAGCTCGTTCGTCAGCTTCACCTCGTCGCGTAGAATGCCACCCAGGGTCTGCGCGATATCACCGTCAAGCATGACGTAGAGCGGATGGCCCGCTTCAAGCCGGGGTGCCATCGCGCGGGCGATCCCGTCGGCCAGCGCGCGGATATGCTGGTAATCCGGCGGCAGGTGATATTCGAACATCAGGGCCACTTCATTCGCAGCCGGGGTCAGGTCGAAGGCTTGGAAATGCCGGTCGATGGCGCGCGCAACCTCGGCCGCGTCGGGTCGGGTCTGAAAGTCGAGATCGGGCTTGAGAACCTGCATCGAGCGGCGCGGCAGGATCTTGCCCGGCGCGGTAATCGTGCTGGTCTGCCCGCTCAGTTGAACCGAATATTCCGAGGCGCCCAGCGCCGTCGCGCGGATGCAGGCGACGGCGGGCAGCAGCGGCGCGCCCAGCGCGCCGGCCAGGCCCAGCGCGCGCAGCCTCGCGCCTAGCGACGGGCCGAGATCGCCGAAATCGCGCGTCTCGCGGCCCGAGACGTATTCGCCGACACCGCCCGACACCATGATGCCCGAAAGGTTTGCGAAGTCGTCGGGCAGATCGGTCAGGAAAAGGCGCTGCGCATCCATCGGCATCGGGCGCAGCGTCAGCGCCCGGCACAGCAGGTCGGCCATGCCATCGGCAATTTGCGCAAGGGTGTCGGGCGCAATCGCATCGCCCACCGACAGGGTCGATTTCCGCCGTTTCGGCATGATGGCGTCCGGCCGGGTCGATCCGCGTCACCCGGCCCGCGTCGGTGGCGATCAGCCGCCCGCCGATATGCAGCGCGGCGGTCCACAGGATGCGGCCATCCTCGCACAGCGCCAGCTTGGTCGTGCCGCCGCCGATATCGACGTTCAGGATACGCGCGCCCGCATCGTGGCTGGCCTTCGCCGCGCCAGACCCATAGGCGGCCAGCATCGCCTCCATGTGGTTGCCCGCGGTGGCGGTAACGAAATCGCCGCCCTTTTCCGCGACGATATGGGCAATCGCCTGCGCATTCTCGCGCCGCAGCGCCTCGCCGGTCAGGATCACTACGCCGGTGTCGATGTCGCGCGGGCGCACCGCTGCCTCGGCGTAGGCCGCGTCGATGATCGCGCCCAGCGCTTCTCCGTCAATGGTGGTCTCGTCGGAGTAAGGGGTAAAGCTGACCGGTGATTCATAGGCCGTCTTGCGGTCCACGATAACATAGCGGCTGGCCAGACTGGTGCCGACGCGTTGCAGGTGGATGCTGGAAAAGATGATCTGCGTGCCCGCCGATCCGATGTCGATTCCAACCGAGGTCAGGGCCACATTGTCGCGCTGCCAGATCGGGTTGTCCTCAAGCGGGCCAGGGTCAATGTCGTCATGGTCGTGATCCGCCTCGCCGTCGTGATCGTGGGACGAAGAGTCGCCGAACATATGGTCCTGAACCGTGTGGGCCAGGGGCTTCGGGGTCGCATCCTGCATGGCGAACTTGTTCCTCTATACGGACCATCGGTCCATTGACGGAACAGTATCCACTGCCTATCGTGGTTGCAATGAAAATAATCGGGCTGGTTTCAATCGTCTTTCAAAGCCCGCACCACGAGGATCCGTCATGGTAAAGCAAGCCCTTGTTTCGGAAACGCTGGCCGAAAAATTCAAAACCGAGAAAGAAACTCCCTACACACGCTTTGTCGCGGCAGAGGGGCTGGACATCATCAACGGGCTCTATGTCCCAAGCCTGCATGACGTGGCGCTGAAGCCCTGGGCGCGGCGCGGCGGTAATGCGGTATTCATCAATCATGACGCCTCGCGCACCACCAATGATTGCTACGTCATGGAAATCCCGCCGGGCCAGAAACTGGCGCCGCATCGCCAGCTTTACGAAGAGACAATCCTGATCCTGTCGGGGCGCGGTTCTACCACGGTTTGGAACGACAGCGGCGACAAGGCGAGCTTCGAGTGGGGTGCGGGTTCGATCTTCGGGATCCCGCTGAACGCGCATCACCAGCATTACAACGGTTCTGGGTCGGAACCTGCGCGCTATGTCTCGGTGACCAACCTGCCGCCGCTAATCAACGTGTTCGAGGAACCCGATTTCATCTTCGGCACGATGCACGACTTCAAGGGACGCTTCTCGGGAGAGCCGGATTACTTCGCCGATCAGGGCGAACAGAAGGGCCTGCTGATGCAAACGAACTTCGTCGCCGATGCGGTCAACCTGCCACTGATCGAGGCGAAAGAGCGGGGCGCGGGCGGCGGGCACATCCGCTTCCAGCTCGCCAAATGCTCGATGAACAGCCATATCAGCCAGTTCCCGGTGGGCACCTACAAGAAATGCCATCGCCACGGGCCGGGCGCGCATGTCATCATCCTGTCTGGCGAGGGCTACAGCCTGATGAACCCCGAGGGCGAAGAGCCGACGCGGTATGAATGGAAGGTAGGCTCGATGATCGTGCCGCCGAACATGTGGTTTCACCAACATTTCAATACTGGCACCACGCCGGCGCGCTATCTTGCCTTCAAGTATGAAGGCGTAGCGATCCGCAACGCGCAGGGTGTTCCAAAGGCCTGGATCAGCCAGCGGATCGGCGGCGACCAGATCGACTATGCCGACGAGTCGCGCGACGTGCGCACGATGTTCACGGACGCGCTGGCGAAACACGGCCTGACGCCAAGGATGGAAGCCGCCTACGAGGCGGAAAAGCCGGATCTGCCGCCGCTTTCCGAGGCGGCAGTCGCGAAAGGGTAAGGGCGGCCCCGACCGCCAGATAAGAGAGGAGAAAGGCCGTGCTGCGCAAGGAAATCAACGAACTGCTGACGCAGACCGACGCGGGTTCCGCGATGGGCGAGATGTTTCGCCAGTACTGGATCCCTGCGCTTCTTGCGAGCGAGCTGCCAGAGGATGACTGCCCGCCTGTCCGGGTCAAGCTGCTGGGCGAACGGCTGATCGCCTTCCGCGACAGCAAGGGCCGCTACGGGCTGATGGATGAATTCTGCGCCCATCGCGGCGTCTCGCTCTGGTTCGGGCGGAACGAGGAAGACGGGCTGCGCTGCCCTTATCACGGCTGGAAATACGACTATACCGGCCAGTGCATCGAGGTGCCGTCAGAGCCCGAGGAAATCCGGCTTTTGCCAGAAGATCAAGTTGAAGGGTTATCCGCTGATCAAGGTCGGCGACGTGCTCTGGACCCATATGGGCGAGAAGGACGCGCGCCCGCCGGAACCGACATGGGAATTCGCCACCGTCCCGGCCGAGCAGACCTTCACCTCGAAGCGTTGGCAGGAAAGCAACTGGTTGCAGGCGATGGAGGGCGGGATCGATTCCAGCCATGTCTCCTTCCTGCATTCCGGTGGGCTCAAGACCGATCCGCTGTTCCGCGGCGCCAAGGGCAACAAGTATAACGAGGCTGACAAGAAACCGGTGTTCGAAGTGACCGAACACGAGGGGGGCCTCTACATCGGTGCACGCCGCATGGCGGAAGAGGGGTATTTCTACTGGCGCGTGACGCCCTGGGTCATGCCGTCCTTCACGATGGTGCCGCCACGCGGCGACCATCCGATGCACGGGCATTTCTGGGTGCCGATCGACGATGAAAACTGCTGGGCTTGGTCGTTCGACTATCACCCGACGCGCGCCCTTTCGCCCGAGGAACGGCAGGCGATGATGGATGGCTACGGGGTGCACAACCAATATGTTCCCGGCACCTTTCGCCCGCTTCAGAACAAGGACAACGATTACCTGATGGACCGCGCCGCGCAGAAGCGTGGCGAGACATTCTCTGGGGTCTGGGGCATTGCGATGCAGGATGCGTCGCTGCAGGAAAGCATGGGGCCGATCGTCGACCGGACGAAGGAAAACCTCGTGTCGACCGACAATGGCATCATCATGGCGCGGCACCGGTTGCGCAAGGCGGTGACGGCGCTGCGCGACAAGGGCGAACAGCCGCCGGGCCGTCTGCCGGAACACCAGCAGGTGCGCTCTGCCGCGCGGGTGCTGCCGCCGGATCAGCCCTTCAAGGATGCGATGAAGGACGATCTGCGGGTGCGCCCCGGCCAGAAACAGACCTCGGTCTAGGGCGATGCACGACGAAGACGAGATGATCTGGCCCGACCCGCAGCCCACGGCAGAGCGGCCAACAATGCTGGGTGCCTGCGCCCGGGCGGCAACGACGGCCGAGGCGCGCTTTCGGGTGCAATACCCGAACTCGCTCGCCCGGGCCTCGCGCATCTTCGCGCTCGATGCGTTGGCGGCGGATGCGATGTATGGCGTGTCGGAAGATCCCTGGAACGGCGCGCGGTTCCTGACAGTGGGCAAGGGCCGGGTGTTGCCCGATGCCACCGGCATCGACGATCTCGCGCTCAGCGCGCCGGATGGCACGAAGGCCACGCTGTCATCGGAACTTGCCGGCGCGGATGTCATCGTTCTGCTGGCCAGCGCCACCGCCAATGTCGGCGCCGCCGAGGTGATCGCTCGAGAGGCCTATCGCCGCCACATCATGATTGCCGGCCTGGCCCTGGGCGGCGGGCCGAATGGCGCGGGGGCCGAGGCCGCCGTCGCCGCCCTGCGACCCTTCGCCTCCGTCCTCGTGGTGGCGTCCGACAGCGACTTCATTCCGGCAATGCTGTCAGCATTGCGGGCCTGATCAACCAAGACCCAAACCTTCAAGCGGGAGAAGACCATGAAACAGAAGATTTTCAGCGCCCTCGGCCTTGGCGGCCTTGCCATGCTCGCGGCCCATCCGGCTGCGGCCCATATCGTGCCGGGCGAACATGCATCGTTCATGACCGGGCTGATCCACCCGCTGACCGGCGCCGACCACATTGCCGCGATGGTCAGTGTCGGGCTTTGGGCCTCGATGCTGGGCGGGCGAGCCACATGGGCGGTGCCGGGCGCCTTCGTCGCCACGATGATGGCGGGCTTCGGCCTTGCCGTGGGCAGCGTTGGCCTGCCGTTCGTCGAGCCGATGATCGCGGCGTCGGTGCTGGTGATGGGGTTGATGGTGGCCTCGGCGGCGCGACTGTCGACGGCCTCTGGCGCGGCGCTGGTCGCGGTCTTCGCGCTGTTCCACGGCTATGCGCATGGCACGGAAATGGGCGCGGCCACGCCTACAAACTTCATGGCGGGCTTCGCGCTGGGCACCGCTGTGCTGCAAGTGGCGGGGCTGTCGCTCGGCGCCGGACTGACGCGTCTGGGCGGCGGCTATGCGCTGTCAGGCGTGACCCGCGTGCTCGGCTCGGGCGTGGCGCTGCTGGGCCTCGGGCTGTCCTTGTCGCTCGTCTGACCGGCCCAAAGCATGTAGACTGATTCTTGTCCCGGCATCGAGCGGTGCCGGGGCCTTTGCATGAAAAGGGAGACCTCGGCGATGTGCGGTGAACTCGACGAAAATGCGCAGGTCGGCCATGATGTGCTAGACCGCCTCAAGGTGATGACCCGCATGCTTGGCCTGACTGTCGATCAGCCGGTAGGGAAGGGCGGGCCGACCGGCCTTTTCGCGGCCGAGGCGCGCGCGGCCTACATGCAGTCGCTGTTCAACGCAGGCCTTGTGCGCGCACTGAACGACAGCGCCGCCGCCGACCCGGAAGAGGTCGTCGATGCCATCGCCGGCCAAGCCATTGCCTTTGCCCGGCTGGCAGGCTTTCTTGCCGGCCAGCTTCCCCCCGAGGCCGACCTGTTCCGCACTTCGATCGAAGCCCTGATGGAGGGGCATTCTGAAACCGCGCGCCTTGCTGGGGAATATAGCCACAAGCAGGATCACCTGCACGGCCATTCGCACGATCACCATCACTAGACCTTGCCGGTCCGGCCGCCGCGCCCGGCAGGGCGCGCGGCCGGACCTTGGATAGCGTCAGAGCGTCAGCAGCAAATCGTCAAGACGCTCCAGCGTCGGTGTCATACCGTCTTTCATCCCCATGTCGATGACCGCCTGAAGCGACTCGGCAAAGGCATATGTGACAATCGTCGCCACCAGCGTGTGCGGGCCCTGATCGGTGAAGGCAACATTCCAGAGCGATCCCGGCATGTCCGGGTTCACGGCACTGGATTCATGACAGAACCCGTCTTGAGCGGTACATCCGTCGATCGGGGCGATGGTCTTGTAATCCAGACGGCTCCAGAATTTCTGGCCATCCAGCGTGATCATCGTATAGTGGCAGTAGCCGCCCTCGCGAAAGTCCATGTGCCTGGTCATGGTTGTCAGCCCTTTGGGTGCAAACCACTGGTCAAGAAGTTCTTGCTTCGTGTGGCAATCCCAGACGAGCTGATGCGCGCCTGCGAAGGCCCGAATGACCGTGATGGTCCGCTGAAGTCGTGTCTACTGAAGGTTCAAATCGCAAATCAGATATCGTTTGTATCTCCGTTAAGCCTTGCAAGCAGGTTATCGAGGTTTTCGTATCGGGATTCCCATTGCGGGCGCAGTTCCTCGAACCAGCGTTCCGCGGCAACCAGGTTTTCTCGCTCTAGGCTGCAATTCGGACATGGCACTGTTTGCGTGTGCTGATCAGGCGGGATCTTTCCAGCACCGAGATATGTTTGACGAAGGATGGCAGCGCCATGTCGAAGGGGGCTGCCAGTTCGCCAACTGTGGCGGTGCCTCTGGTCAGGCGTTGAACCACCGCCCTGCGCGTCGGATCTGCGAGCGCGTGAAAGACAGGGTTCAGGGCGACTCCATAGTTAGCCATATGGATAAGTGTGGCGCGACAGGGACACTTATATCAATGGCTAAGTTTATCCAGACGAATGAGGCGCCCGATGGGCGCCCCATTTACAGTCTGTCAGTCCGTTCAGTTCTTGCAGCTAAGCGTCTTGAACTCGTTGCCCGAACCCGGATCATATACGATGTCGCAGGTCATCCCGACCTTCAGCGCATCGCGCTTGCCCTTGGCGCCGTCAATGGTCAGCTCGGTGCGCGAACCCGAAACTGCGCCCTTCACGGTGTCACCGCCCTGCGTGAAGCTGACGGTCTTGTTGCCATCCTCAAGCGCAGTGATCGGCGAGGTGACGCTGACCGTCGGCACCTTAACGTCCATCGCGTCAGAGATCATCTTGATCGTCTCCGGGTTCTGATCCAGCGCCGCGTTGATCGCCGTGGCCACCTGATCGCCGGGCAGCGGGTCGATCTGCAGGCTAAGTTTCTTGGCATCGGCGAGGAAGGCGGGATCCTTCATCACCTCCATATAGCCGGTGCGCAGGTCCGCCAGAACGGCGGGATCGACGCCGGGCGGGGCCGCGGTCAGCCGCCCGATGGTCGAGTTGGTGGCGATCAGATTGACAATCGCCTTGCCCTTCGGGGTCTTGGCATAGTCGATCAGCTGCGGTTTGAAATCACCGCCGATGGCGGCGGCGTAAAACCCCTCGCCGTTCGTCACGAAATTCGCCAGCGACTCGGACGAGGCGACTTGGCCCGCGACTTCGCCGCGCATCATCGACATCTCGCCTTCGTTGCCGTTGAACCCGGCGATCATCTTGATGTTCAGATCAAGCCCTTCGGCCAGCAGCTTGGTCTCGGTGTAGTTCGCTGATCCGATGCCCGAGACGGCAAATAGAACCGGGTCTTTCGCGGCCACCAGATCGTCAAAGCTTTTCAGCTTGGAGTTCGTCGCCAGCACGATCGCGCGCGCATCCGAGGATGCCTTGCCAATCCAGCTGAACTTGCTCAGATCGAACTGCACGCCTTCCTGCTTCAGAAGCTGGGCATAGATCAGGCCGGTGTTGAAGGTGCCGATGGTCAGCCCGTCCGGGGGCGAGGCGTAAAGCGTATTGGCCCCGATGATATGTCCTGCACCTGGAAGGTTCTGGAACAGCACCTTGGCGGCCCCAAGCTTGCGCCCAAGGTAGCTGCCGATCAGCCGGCCATAGGCGTCATATCCGCCGCCGGGGCTGGTCGCGATGATATAAGTGATGGTCTTGCCCTTGTAATATCCGTCGGCAAGGGCCGGGCTTGCGAAGGCCGCGACCAATGCCGCGGCAAGCGAGAATAGTTTCATCAATTCCTCCCATGAATAGGGGGCGCTGCTCTTTTGGCGCGTCCCCCCTGTGTTAACCGCCGATATCACGCGTCTGAGGGCGGCACCCAGACATCCTCAAAGCCCTCTGCGGGCTCAAGCTGATCGAACCAGTCCAGCCCGATGGCCTTCATCACGCGGCTGTTGCACACGATGATTCGTGCTTCAACGCCCGAGGTGTTGACCCGCTTGTGGGCCACATAGGGCGGGACATAGATGAAATCGCCCGGACCCCAGTCATAGCGCTTGGGCGTGGTGTCCCATGTCCATTCAAAGGCCACCTTGCATTCGAACTGGACGTCGTAGTGCAGGTCATGGCCGGTGCCCTCGATCACGAAGGCTACTTCTTCGGTCAGGTGGCGGCTGGTGCCGGTTGCCTTGCCCGCGGCAATGAACTGCATGTAGATGTCGATGCAGCATTCCTTGGTGTCCATACGCTCGTTGATGATATGCTTAATCAACCCATCAGCAGAGCGTTCCAGCGGCATGTCGCTGGATTTCACCACGTTCAGGCGCTGGTCGTAGTCCTTGCGGAACTGCTGACTGGCGCGCAGAGCGTCGTTGTAGAAGGTCACCTCGGGCACTGCCTGCTTGGCGTGCTGGCGTTCGATGGCGTCTACGAAAGTTTGCGGATCCATTGTCATCGTCTCATCCTCAGAGGCTTGCCGGAGGGGCGTAGTTTTCATGGCCGGGCACCGGCTCGGTCGGCGGAAACTCCACCATCTTCTGGAAGATCATGTGCATGAACAGGAACAGCGGCTTGGCCTTCAGCACCAGCACGAAAGTCTCGTCATCGCTGTCATTCAGGTGCTGGTGGACGCAGGCGTTTTCCACGATCAGCGCGTCACCGGCTTCCCAGTCGATGCGGCGCCCGTCATGGATGTCATGGCCCTTGCCTTTGAGCACGAAGAAAACGGCAGAGTTCATGTGGCCGTGCGTCTGGCCATAGCCATGCGGCGCGAAGGCATCGACGTGGGCCTCGATCGACTGGGCAATCCGGTTTGCCTGCGGGTTGATCACCTTCTTACCGAAGTTATGCGGCCCGCCTTTCCACTTCATATCGCTGGTCTTGTAGATGCGCGGCTGGCTGTAAAGCTCTTCCTTCATCTCGCCATAGGTGCCCTCAAGCGCGCGCACAAAGGTGCGCTTCTTGGTCCAGCGCTCCCAGACGACCTTCTCGCGCCCGGCCTCGCTGTTGTGGCCCGGTCCTGCATTCGCTTCGTCAGACATGTTCCTTTCCCCCTCTGCGACCCTGTTGGGAAAAAGCATAAGCGGCAGGGGCCGTTCCAGTCAACGGTGCGGCGTTTCACATAGGGGAACATCACTCGGGCGGCGCGAAAGTGCCGAAAGGGATCGGCAGGCCAAGATAGGCCGGGTTCCCGCCGTGCAGCAGCGCCTTTACATCGTCAGGCCCAAGCCGTTTCACCAGCTGATCGACCGCGCCGAACAGCGGCAGCGGCAGGCCCGCCTGCTGCGCGAGGTCGAGGGCGACATCCATGTCCTTCTCATGCCAGGTGAACTTTGAGGTGTCCCAGCGTTCCAGAGTCGTGTTGCGGCCCGGGCATTTCAGCAGCGTCTCGCGCATCGCCTGCGCGTCGATCCCGCAGGCGCGGGCGAGGGCGAGCGTCTCGTAATTGGCGACGCAGGCTGCCCAGTGCAGCATGTTGTTGCAGGTCTTACCGATCTGGCCCGCGCCGACCGGGCCAAGATGTTCGACGCTGCGGCTCCAGGTCAGCAACAGCGGCGTCACGCGCGCGATATCGTCGGTGCTTCCGCCGCAAAGCGAGATCAGGTCGCCCGCCAGTGCGCCCTGCAGCCCATAGCAGACCGGGGCGTCGACAAAGCGCACCCCGCGTTCGGCGCAAAGCGCGGCAAGCTCGACCATGCAGCGCGGGTGGTTGGTCGCGGTGACAACGATGGTGGCGCCGCGCGGCAGGCCTGCGTCAAACAGGTCGCAAAGGACGCTACGGGTCTGCGCATCGGTGGCGACCATGACCGCCACGATCTCGGCCGAGCGGGCGAGCGATGCGAGGCTGTCGACCGCGACGGCGCCGGCATCGCGCGCGCGCGCTCTGGCGTCTGCGTCCAGATCAAAGGCGCTGATATCAAAGCCCGCGCGCGCCGCATGGCCGATCATCGCGCTGCCCATTGCGCCGGTTCCGACAAATCCTACACGCATACCACCCTCCCGATCCCTGATTGCCCCGCAGGCTGGACGCAGAGCGGCGAGGTGGGCAATGAAAGCGGGCCAGTTTTTCTGCTATGCGGAACGTCGGTCCAATTGCGCTTTGGCCTGCGAGTTGGCGCTCCTAGCATCATTCTCGACGGGTCCACCGGGGGGGGTGGGTCCGACGGGAGGGGAACTCGGATCGTGAATATCGAGGTTATATTCGGCCCATTGCTGCACCTGGTGACATCGCCAGCTCTGATGGGCCTCATCCTGCTGGCCATTCCAATTGGCCTGTTCTTTGGCGCGGTTCCGGGCCTAGGCGGCAAGTTGGGGGTGGTTTTGCTGATCCCCTTCGTCTTCGGCATGGACCCGATGGCGGGCGCGGTCTTTCTGCTCGCCATGCACGCGGTGGTGCATACCGGCGGCTCGATCCCGGCGATCCTCTTTGGCGTGCCTGGCACCGGGCCGGATGCCGCCACCATCGTTGACGGATATCCGATGGCGCAGCGCGGCGAGGCGGGACGCGCGCTCGGCGCCTCGCTGGGCGCCTCGGGCGTGGGCGGCGTTATCGGCGCGCTGTTTCTTGCCGCCATGCTGCCGATCCTGCGCCCCGTCGTGCTGGCCTTCAGCCCGGCAGAGTTCTTCCTGCTGGCGCTTTTCGGCATTACATTCATTGCGATGCTGTCCGGCGACAGCCTGATCAAGGGCATCGCGGTCGGCTTCCTCGGCCTGATGGTCTCGCTGGTCGGGCTTGACCCGCATACCGGTGTGCAGCGCTACACGTTCGGCCAGCTGTTCCTCTGGGACGGCGTCAGCGTCGTCGCCCGCCGTGCTGGGCATCTTCGCCATCCCCGAGATGCTGGCGTTGGGCGTGCGCGGCGGCAAGGTGGCGAAGGTCGGCGAAAAGGCCGCCCGCTACGGCATGCGGCAGGTGATGCAGGGCATCGGCGACGTGTTCCGCAACCCGGGGCTGACGATCCGCACCTCGATCATCGGCGCGGTGATCGGGGCGATCCCGGGCTTGGCGGCGATGCGGCGTCCTGGCTGTGCTATGGCCATGCGGTGCAGACCTGCAAGAACCCCGAAAATTTCGGCAAGGGCGACGTGCGCGGCGTGATCGCGCCCGAAACCGCGAACAATTCGAAAGAGGGCGGCTCGTTGCTGCCAACCCTGTTCTTCGGCGTACCCGGCTCCTCGGGCATGGCGATCCTGATGGGGGCCTTCGTGATGCTTGGCATTCAGCCCGGCCCGCAGCTTGCGCTGACCGGAATGCCGCTGGTCTGGACGCTGATCTGGGCGCTGGCGCTTGCCAACCTGCTGTCGATCTTCGTCTTCCTGCTCCTGGCCCCGGCCTTTTCGCTGCTGGTCCATGTCAAGGGCGGGCTGCTGATCCCCTTCGTGATCGTGCTGGCCTTCCTCGGTGCCTTCCTGTCAGAAACGGCCTGGCAGAACATGCTGCTGATGGCCGGTCTGGGTGTGCTCGGCTATTATCTCAAGAAATACGGCTGGCCGCGCCCGCCCTTCGTCATCGGCTTGGTGCTGGGTGGCATCGCCGAGGATTCGATCTTCAAGGCGCTGGCGATCTGGGGACCGACATTCTTCCTGCGGCCGCTGTCGCTAGTTCTGATCGCGATGATCGTGTTGACGATAGCCGCCTACATCTACCGACTGCGCTATCCCGGCACCAAGGGAAAGGTCCACTATGATGTCTGACCGACGCAGCCTGCTTACGCTAATGATGCTGGCCATCTTCGCAGCGGCGGTCGGCATCGCGCTGACGCTGCCGTCAAAGGCAGCCTTCATGCCGTTCCTTGTCGGCGTCCCCGGGACGCTGCTCTGTGCCGGGCAACTCGTGCTTGACCTGCGGCGCGGCGGGGCCATCGCAGCAGCGAAACCCAGGGCCCCGGACGAGGGTCGAAGCGAGGCGGAAATGTTCGGCTGGCTCGGGGCCTTCACCGGCATCCTGATCGGGCTCGGGTTTCTCGCCGGCGGGCCGCTTGTGGTCGCGCTATTTGTCCGCCTCAGCGCAAGGGAGTCATGGGCGAACACGGCCGTTGCCGCGCTGGGCACCTTCCTCATCCTCTACGGCGTATTCACCACTCTCCTCGGGTTGCACTTGTTTCCTGGAT
Organism: uncultured Pseudomonadota bacterium; assembly: GCA_963837565.1. GTDB lineage: Bacteria > Pseudomonadota > Alphaproteobacteria > Rhodobacterales > Rhodobacteraceae > Solirhodobacter. Next base: position 260,894 of record CAWIOC010000003.1, on the reverse strand, counting down.
TGCTGGTGATGGCCTTTTAGCGAGCGTGACATTGTGCCGGACCTGCCCGATACAGACCACAGGCACGCCCCGGAGCCGGTGCCCTCGGCGGGGGCCGGCGATCAGATTACGCCAACTGCATTCGATCTGTTCCTGATCTTCGCCCGGATTGGCCTGACCAGTTTCGGCGGAGGGGTCAGCGGTTGGTTCCTGCGGGAATTCGTGCACCGGCGACACTGGATGACGGAAGAGGAATTCCTGAACGGCCACGCTCTGTCGCAGGCATTGCCAGGGGTGAACGTCAAAAACCTTGCGATCTGGATAGGCTACCGGATGCTCGGTCTGCGGGGCGCCATCGCGGGGTTCTGCGGGATCATAATACCGCCTGGCATCGTCATCCTGCTGCTTGGCGTCCTGTTCGCTCGGCTGAGCGCCTACCCCGTCACCCATATCGCGCTTCAGGGGGCTGCCGCGGGGGCGATCGGCCTGTCAGCCTCGATGGGCCTGACCGCCGCGCGTCGCGTCCGGCGCGAGGTGCTGCCGCTGGCGCTGTTCGTCGCCACTTTCGTTGCGGTCGGGGTGCTGCGGCTGCCGATAATATGGGTCGTTCTCGTGGCCGGCTCGATCGGGGTCGCGGGGGAATACAGAAGGCTTGGCAGACGATGAGCGAGAGTGTTCTTGAAGATCTCGCCCTTGCTTTCGTGCCGCTGTCATTCGCGACCATAGGCGGCGGGCAGAGTGCGGTGGCCGATATCCACCGGCAGGTGGTCGATGTTCATCACTGGATGAGCGAGACGCAATTTCTCGACGATTTCGCAATCGCCCGCATGGCGCCGGGGCCCGGCTCGCTGTTCGTGACGCTGCTTGGCTGGCACATCGACGGACTTCTCGGCGCCCTTGTTGCCTCGATGTCGATCTTTCTACCCACCGCCTTCCTGGTTTACGGCGTGGCGATGATGTGGCGGCGCTACAGTGGTGCGCGGATCCTGAAGGCAATGGAAACCGGGCTGCGCCCGATTGCGGCGGGCATGATCCTGGCGGCGGTCTATGTCCTTTTGCTTGCGCTTGGCGGCGGATGGATCGCCCGCGCGATTTCCTTCGTGTCGACGCTCATCCTACTGCGCAGTCGAGTGAATCCCTTAATTCTGATCGGCTCTGGGGCGGCGGTCTTTATGGGTCTGCATCAGATCTCTGTCATGTGACCAAGTCAGGCGCTGTCAGAGCAAACTCCTTGAGGCGGGCAGGGCGGTCGCCTAGCCTTTGGCCATGACCCAGCGATCCCCGTTCCGGTACTTCAAGACCTCGCCCGAGATCATCCGCCTGGCGGTGATGATGTACATCCGGTTCCCGCTGTCGCTGCGCAACGTCGAGGACCTGCTGCACGAGCGTGGGATCGACATCAGCCACGAGACGGTGCGGTTCTGGTGGAACAGGTTTGGTCCGCTGTTTGCCGCGGAAATCCGAAAACGGCGGGTTGCGGGGATGCGGTCGAGCCGCTGGCGATGGCACCTGGACGAGGTTTTCGTGAAGATCAACGGCGAGCGGCACTACCTCTGGCGGGCCGTCGATCACGAAGGCGAGGTGCTCGAAAGCTTCGTGACGAAGACGCGCGACAAGAAGGCCGCATTGAAATTCCTGAAGAAAACGCTGAAGCGGCACGGCCGCGCCGAGGAGATTGTGACCGATCGCCTGCGCTCCTATGGCGCTGCGCTCAGGGAACTCGGCATCCGCGACCGGCAGGAAACCGGCCGCTGGGCCAACAATCGGGCGGAGAATTCGCACCAGCCATTCCGAAGGCGGGAGCGGGCGATGCTCCGCTTCCGGCGGATGCGAACATTGCAGAAGTTCGCCTCCGTCCATGCCTCGGTCCACAACCATTTCAACCAGGAACGCAGCCTCTACAGCCGACAGAATTTCAAGCTCAACCGCGCCGCCGCTCGGTAATCCTCCCCGAAACTAAGGGGATGCGGACGTAGAATTTTCTCGGCAAGATGAACGAGGAGATTCTGATGAAGATGAGCAGATTTAGCGAACCCCAGATCCTTGCGATCCTGCGCCAGGCCGAAGGCGGCGTGCCGGTGGCCGAGCTGTGCCGGGAGCACGGCATGAGCACAGCGTCCTTCTACAAATGGCGGGCGAAGTATGGCGGCATGGATGCGTCCATGATCAGCCAGATGAAGGCCATGGAAGACGAGAACCGCCGGCTGAAGCGGATGTATGCGGACCTGAGCATGCAGGCCGATCTGCTGAAGGAAGCCCTTGGAAAAAAGTGACGCGGCCATCTCAACGCCGCGAGATGGCCGCGAAAGCCGTGGCGCGACGAGGGGTCAGCATCGCGCTGGCCTGCCGGACCTTCGGGGTCAGCGAGACCTGCTATCGCTACAGCCCGAAGCTGAGCGACGAGAACGAGGAGATCGCCGATCTGCTGGTCGGGCTGACCGACGCCCGCAAGACGTGGGGCTTCGGGCTGTGTTTCCTGCATCTGCGCAACGTGAAGGGGCATCCCTGGAACCACAAGCGCGTCTACCGCATCTACTGCGCGCTGGAACTGAACCTGCGGATCAAGCCGCGCAAGCGGCTGAAGCGGGACAAGCCCGATGCCCTGGCCGTGCCGGAGGCGCCGAACATGACCTGGTCGATGGACTTCATGGCCGATCGGCTTGGCGACGGCCGCGCAGTTCCGGCTGCTGAACGTGCTGGACGACTTCAACCGCGAAGGCTTGGGCATCGAGGTGGACTTCTCCCTGCCGGCCGAGCGGGTCATCCGCAGCCTGAACCAGATCATCGAATGGCGCGGCAAGCCCGAGCACCATCCGGGTCGACAACGGCCCGGAATACATCAGTGGCAAGCTGCTGGATCTGGGCCGAGAAACAGGGCATCGCCTCCAGCCACATCCAGCCCGGCCAGCCCCAACAGAACGCCTACATCGAGCGCTACAACCGCACCGTCCGGCACGAATGGCTCGACCAATACATCATCGAAAGCATCGAGGAGGCCCAGGACTTCGCCACGCAATGGCTCTGGACTTACAACAACGACCGCCCGAACATGGGCATCGGCGGCATCACGCCCGCCCAGAAACTGAAAATGGCCGCGTGAATTCTACGGATGCACCCCGTTAAAAACGGGGGGATTACCCTCTCGCCGAGTGGCGCGGCCTTCTTGCTGCCGAATAGATTGCCATTGCTGGAAAACTGAGACGAGTTCGCATTGGTCTGACACCACCGTATTAAACCACATGCTAGTCAATGCGTCGCCGACGATCAAAAGCGTCGAATGATCCTCAGGCTGATCGAGTTGACCCCTGGGTTCGGCGGCGGAACCCGGCGTTCGATCGGTGGTACAGGGCGAGCGAAAGGCCGGTGTGTTCCTCGATCCGATAGCCGAACGCCAAGAGACTGCGAAATTCAAGCGGGCCGCCGAGGTCGGTCTCGGGCGAACCATTGCGGTAGTAACCGGGCATTTCGCTAAGTTCGACGAACCAGCGGCCAAAGTCGCGGTGCGCTGCAATGCCTGCGCCGATCCAGTAATTGTGGCGACTGTCGAACTCGAAGGAGGCCGCTGGGCCGATCTGCCAGCGACCATATTGCCAGCGTCGCTCAGCCTGCCACTCGATCGTGGCGCTTGCGACGGTTGGCGCGCCCCGATGCGAGAAGTAGGAGGCACCGGTGCCGACAATCCAGCTATCCGCAAAAGCCGGCATGGCCGGGAATGCAGCGAGGGCAATAGTTGCGCAGGCGAATAACTTGGCGCGACCGGGTCGCAATGGGATGGGGTGTGTCATGATGTGGAGGACCTGATCTAAGCAATATCACCAGTGCTCTGACCCCCGACATTCATCCAGCCAATGCCGGAGTTTGGGGAATAATTTGGCAAGCTAGCGCGGTGGAAGCAATGGGCGAACGGCGGAGCGGTTCGGCTGCGCGGAGCCGATCGGCCATTGCGGTGAATTGAGCGGCAAAGGCCGCCGGAGTTTGGTAGCCGAGGGCTGAATACGGGCAGTCCGAGTTGTAGTCGGCGACCCAATGCGCCACGGCCGAGCGGGCATGGTCGAGCCCGAAGAACAGTGTTTTGTTCAAGAGCTCGTCCCTCATCTTCGAGTTGAAGGCTTCGCAGATACCGTTCTGTATCGGCTTGCCCGGAGCGATGAAATGCCAGAGCACGCCGGTCGGTCCTGTCAGAACAAAATTTTTGAGCGGGGCAGGGCGGCCGCCTAGCCTTGCGGGATGACCAAACGCAGCCCGTTCCGGTACTTCAAGACGTCGCCCGAAATCATTCGCCTGGCGGTGATGATGTATGTCAGTATCCCGCTGTCGCTGCGCAACGTCGAGGATCTGCTGCACGAGCGCGGCATCGACATCAGCCACGAAACGGTGCGGTTCTGGTGGAACAGGTTCGGCCCGCTGTTTGCCGCTGAGATCCGGAAACGTGCGGGTTTCGAGGCATGCGGTCGAGCCACTGGCGATGGCACCTCGACGAGGTTTTCGTGAAGATCAACGGTGAGCTGCATTACCTGTGGCGGGCTGTTGATCACGAAGGTGAAGTGCTGGAAAGCTTCGTGACGAAGCGGCGCGACAAGAAAGCCGCGTTGAAATTCCTGAAGAAATCACTGAAACGCCACGGCCGCACCGATGAGTTTGTTACCGACCTGATGCGCTCTTACGGCGCGGCGCTGAGGGAACTCGGCATATCCGATCTTCAGGAAACTGGCCGGTGGGCCAACAACAGGGCGGAGAATTCGCACCAACCGTTCCGAAGGCGTGAACGGGCAATGCTTCGCTTCCGGCAGCATGCGAACTCTGCAGAAGTTCGCATCCGTCCATGCCTCGGTCCATAACCACTTTAACCAGGAGCGCGCCCTCTACAGCCGACAGAATTTCAAGCTGAACCGCGCCGCCGCTCTCGCCGAGTGGCGCGGCCTCTTTGCCGCCTAAGATGTTGCCATTTCAGAGAAATGGAGACGAGTTCGCATTGGTCTGACACCACCTCAACCCCAGCTTCCGGTTTGTGCCAGCAGTCATGGCCTTGTTGGGTGTCGCTTTCTCTTTTGGGCCCATTGAGCTCGATGCCCTGCGCGATGTGGCCCAGGTCGACAATGCAAAATCAGCGCGGCTGTTTCAAATTTTTTTACAGCGGACAGCTCGGATGATCGGCGCAAGGCGCATTGGATCTCTGTGAGGCGGTGCGATCATCGTGATTCTTGATCTATGTCAGTATGTCGCGGCGCTGCGCGGTTTAGCATTGCGAGTGCAAAACCTCGATGGGTTCGGGCGAAGGTCTACAGGTGGCCGCGCTTCATTTAGCGCTCTGGCCAAGCGACCCTAGCATGAGTGCCGGTGAGTATCTGCATATCAACGTTGACCTAAGGAATGCGATTATGAGCGTTGCCGAAACGATTCAGAACTCCAGTGTCAGCAGAAAATACATCCCGAAAACTGGGATTGGTTCCATTGGCCGCTTTGGTCGTTGGTTCAATGATCGGCGGCGGTGTCTTCAGCTTGCCGCAGAACATGGCCAAGGGCGCGTCTCCGGGGGCGGTTTTCATCGGCTGGTTGATCACTGGCATCGGCATGCTGGCGCTGGCCTTTGTCTATCAGGGCCTGTCAACGCGCAAACCGCACCTTGATGCCGGGCCTTATGCCTACGCGCGCGCTGGTTTTGGTGATTTTGTCGGCTTCAACAGTGCGTGGGGCTATTGGCTGAGCGCTTGGCTGGGCAACGTGTCATACGTCGTGCTGATCTTCGGCGCACTGAGTTATTTCTATCCGGCCTTTGGGGCGGAAGGGAACACGGTGCAGGCCATCATCGGCGCATCGGTCGTCCTTTGGGTCACGCATGCGCTGGTCCTGATGGGGATCCGGCAGGCGGCTATTATCAACCTTGTCACGACCATCGCCAAGCTGGCGCCGATTGCGCTGTTCATCGTGCTGGTGGCTGTCGCGTTCAACATGCCGAAATTCAGTTTTGACTTCTGGGGTATGCAGACGCCGGATCTAGGGAGCATCATGGCGCAAGTCAAAAGCACCATGCTGGTCACGCTTTGGGTCTTTATCGGAATTGAAGGGGCCAGCGTCGTCTCTGGGCGTGCCGCGAAACGCGCGGATATAGGTCGCGCGACGATCATCGGCTTTGTTATTGCCCTTTCGGTCTATCTGATGGTCTCGCTTTTGTCGTTTGGCCTGATGAGCCAAGCGGAACTGGCGGGTCTTCCGGCTGCTGCCTCAATGGCCAATGTCCTTGGGCAGGCGGTCGGTCCCTGGGGCTCGGTCGTTGTGCGCATCGGGCTTGTGATCTCGGTCGCGGGCGCATTCCTGAGCTGGACAGTGTTTGCAGCGGAAATCCCATATCGTGCGGCCAAGGAGGGTATGCTGCCGGCCGTGTTTGCCACTGAGAACAAGCATGGCTCGCCCGCCGGGGCGCTGTGGATCACCAACATATTCGTACAGATCTTTCTGATCGTCACGCTCTACGCAAACTCTACCTATCTTGCGCTGTTCTACATCGCCTCGACCGCCATTCTTGTGCCCTATGTGCTTTCCGGGGCCTACGCATTCAAACTGGCGGTAAGTGGTGAGGGCTACAAACCAGATGAGAGCCGTGGCCGCGACATGTTCTATGGTGGGCTAGCCACGGTTTACGGCGCATGGCTGATCTATGCAGCGGGCCCGGCCTACCTTCTGATGTGCGCCATTCTATATGCCGCTGGTGTGCCGATCTATTGGTTTGCGCGCGCCAAAAATGGTGAAAAGCCGTTCTCGGGCATCGAAGCCTGGATCGGCATTGGCATCGTAATCGCAGCGGTCATCGCCGCATACGAGATGTGGACCGGCGCGATCAGCGCACTGTAATCCCAGATAGTTTGGAACAAAGAAATGACCGCGAAAACCAAGTTGGGTGTCCATTCCGAAACCGGCAAGTTGCGGCAGGTTATTGTCTGCCGTCCCGGCCTTGCCCATCGTCGGCTGACGCCCACAAACTGCCATGAATTTCTATTTGACGATGTTTTCTGGGTGAAGCAGGCGCAAAAGGACCATGACGTCTTTGCCAATCTGATGCGCGATGAGGGGGTCGAGGTGTTGGACGTCAACGACCTTCTGGCCGAAACGCTGGACGTTGCAGAGGGGCGTGCCTATGTGCTCGATCATCGGGTGACGCCTGATGATGTCGGCGTGGGCATGCAAGCAGAATTACGGGCCTGGATGGACTCCCTTCCTGGTGCTCAATTGTGCGAGTTTCTGCTGGGCGGGCTGGCGGCGGATGATCTGCCATTCGCGCCCAAGAACCTGTTTGGCAACTACCTTGGGCATCATGGCCTCATCCTGCCGCCGCTTCCCAACGCACTGTTCACGCGCGACAATTCTGCCTGGATCTATGGCGGCGTGACGGTCAACCCGATGTATTGGCCGGCACGACGGCCTGAAACCCTGCTCAATGCCGCGATCTACAAATACCACCCGAAATTTGCGGGCAAAGTCAACATCCTCTGGGGCGATCCGACCAAGGAGCACGGTCTGGCGACGCTGGAGGGCGGCGACGTGATGCCGGTGGGCAAGCGAACCGTGCTGGTCGGGATGGGCGAACGCTCGTCTCCACAAGGAATCGGGCAACTCTCCGAGGCGCTTTTTGCCAAAGGCGTCGTGGACCGCGTGCTTGCATTCCGCATCCCAAAATCGCGCGCAGCGATGCACCTTGATACGATCTTCACCCTGTGTGGCGGCGATGTGGTTACGACCTTCAAGGAGGTCGCAGACGAGCTGGTTTGCTATGATATCCGGCCTGGCGAAGGTCACTCTCCGCTGTCCTTCCGCCACGACCCGCGCCCGATCTTCGACATTGTCGCCGACGTGCTTGGCTACAAGAAACTGCAGATCGTGCCGACCGGGGGCAACACCGAAGAAGAACGCGCCCGCGAGCAGTGGAACGACGGCAACAATGTACTGGCGCTGCGCCCGGGCGTGGTGGTGGGCTATGACCGAAACGACGATACCAACGCAGCCCTCAAGGCGACCGGGATTGAAGTTCTGGCGATGCCGGGTGCCGAGCTTGGCCGTGGCCGCGGCGGCGGGCATTGCATGAGCTGCCCGACCATCCGTGATGCCGTCTGAATCGAGAGGATCGCTCAAATGGCTTTCAATCTGAAAAACCGCAGCCTGTTGACCTTGCGTGACTACACACCCCGCGAAATCGCATTCCTGCTGAAGCTGGCAGCGGATCTGAAGACCGCGAAATATGCCGGGACCGAGGTGCCACGCTTGCAGGGCAAGGACATCGCCCTGATTTTCGAAAAGGACTTCGACCCGCACCCGTGTCGGCTTTGAGGTGGCCGCCTATGATCAGGGTGCTCGTGTCACCTATCTCGGTCCGACCGGCAACCATATCGGCCACAAGGAATCGGTGAAGGACACCGCGCGGGTTCTGGGCCGGATCTATGACGCCATAGAATATCGTGGTTTCGGACAAGAGATCGTGGCTGATCTGGCGAAATATTCCGGCGTTCCGGTCTATAACGGTCTGACCAACGAATTCCACCCAACCCAGATCCTCGCCGATTTCCTGACGATGCAGGAACATGTCGAGAAGGCGCTTCACCACGTCGCCTACGTATTTGTCGGTGATGCGGCCAACAACATGGGCGACAGCCTGCTGATTGGCGGTGCAAAGATGGGCATGGATGTGCGGCTGTGCGCGCCCAAGGAATGCTGGCCCACGCAGGCGATCCAGGACGAGGCACTGGCCTTGGCCAAGGACACCGGCGCGCGTATCCTGATCAGCGATGATATCGACACGGCGGTGAAGGGCGTCGATTTCGTCTACACCGACGTCTGGGTCTCGATGGGCGAGCCGAAAGAGAAATGGGCCGAGCGTATCAAGCTGCTGACGCCCTATCAGGTGAATGCGGATCTGATGGCTAAAACCGGTAACCCGCGGGTGCGCTTCATGCATTGCCTTCCCGCCTTTCATAACACCGAAACCACGGTCGGCGCCGAAATCGAGGCGGAGTTCGGCATCTCCGCAATGGAAGTGAGCGAGGAGGTGTTCGAAAGTCCCGCCTCGATCGTCTTCGATCAGGCCGAGAACCGCTTGCACACGATCAAGGCCGTGCTTGTCGCCACGCTGGGAGCCTGAGGTGCTGGTGGTGGCGGCTCTGGGCGGCAACGCCCTCTTGAAACGCGGCGAACCTCTGACGGCGCAGGCGCAGCGCGTGAATGTGAAAAGTGCGGTGGCTGCCTTGGCCGCGATCGTGCGCGCGGGGCATCGTCTGGTGATCACCCATGGAAATGGGCCGCAGGTCGGATTGCTGGCCCTGCAAGGGGCGTCCTACAAACCCGATGAGGCCTATCCGCTGGACGTGCTGGGGGCCGAAACCGAGGGCATGATCGGTTACATGATCGAGCAGGAACTGGAGAATGCCCTCGACCATGACCTGCCGGTTGCGACGCTTCTGACACAGGTCCTGGTGGATCGCCACGATCCGGCCTTTGGCAAACCGACGAAATTTGTCGGACCGGTCTATGAGCGCGACGAGGCCCAGGAGCGCGCCAAGGCCGCAGGCTGGGCGGTTGCCGCGGATGGGGTCAAATGGCGCCGGGTCGTCGCCTCGCCCAAGCCTCTCAATATTCCCGACTTGCCTGTGCTGAAACTGCTTCTGGACCATGGGGTGATCGTCATTTGCGCAGGCGGTGGGGGTATTCCCGTCATGCAGCGCGATGATGGCAGCCTTGTCGGGGTCGAGGCGGTGATCGACAAAGACGCCTCCAGCGCCTTGCTGGCGCGGCTACTGGGCGCTGATGCGCTTTTGCTCCTGACTGATGTTGACGCCGTTTATCGCGATTTTGGTACCAAGTCAGCCAAGCGCGTCGCCCATCTGACACCGTTCGAGACCGATGCTCTCTGCGCCCCGGCGGGTTCGATGGGGCCGAAACTTAGCGCGGGACGTGACTTTGCACTGGCCGGTGGCTTCACTGGCATCGGCCGGCTTGAAGATGCCCTGAGCATTCTGGATGGCCAAGCCGGCACGCGCATCGAGGGTGTTGTCAGAGGGATGGGTCGCGAGCCGGGCGGGGCGGCAGACTAGCGCTTGTGGATGAACAAGCGCAGCGGCGGTATCAGAACAAAATTCTCGAGCGGGGCAGGGTGGTCGCTTAGCCTTGCGGGATTAGCAAACACAGTCTGTTCCGGTACTTCAAGTCATCGCCCGAGATCATTCGCCTGGCAGTGATGATGTACGTCAAATATCCCTTGTCGCTGCGCAACGTCGAGGATCTGGCTCGCATGAGCGCGGGGTCGACATCAGCCACGAAACGGTGAGGTTTTGGTGGAACAGGTTCGGCTCGCTGTTCGCGGCTGAGATCCGGCGCATGTGGGCGCAGGCAATGCGGTCGGTGAGCCATTGGCGCTGGCACCTCGACGAGTTTTCGTGAAGATCAACGGTGAGCTGCATTATCTTTGGCGGGCAGTTGATCACGAAGGTGAAGTACTTGAAAGCTTCGTGACGAAGCGGCGCGACAAGAAGGCAGCATTGAAATTCCTAAAGAAATCCCTGAAGCGGCATGGTCGCACCGATGAGATAGGAACGGATCGCCTGCGGTCCTATGGCGCTGCTCCCAATGACCTCGGCATCCGCGACCGGCAGGAAACAGGCCGTTGGACGAACAATCGCTCCGAGAATTCGCACCAACCATTCCGAAGGCGGGAACGGGCGATGCTGAGCTTTCGGCGTCTGCGAACTCTGCAGAAGTTCGCCTCAGTCCATGCTTCGGTACACAACCACTTTAACCAGGAGCGCGCGCTCTACTGTCGACAGAATTTCAGGCTGAACCGCGACGCCGCTCTCGACCCGAGTGGCGCCAACTCTTTGCCGCCTGAGGTCCGACGGGTTTGGGCAAACAGAGACGAGTTCGCATTTGTCTGACACCACCAGCTTGAAGTCCAAAGCCGAAGTCTTTTTGATGGATTAGCGTAACGATCCCGCCGTCTCAGCCAGCCGTTCGAGCAGGCGTGTCCACGCGATCGTGCCGAGTTGAAAATTGGACAGGCGCAGGAACTCGTTCGGGGCGTGGTAGTCCTCGTCCGAAGTGGAGAACGAAAAGAACACGGTCCCGACTGCAAGATGCCTCTCGAACACGCTGCAAATTGGAATTGTTGCACCCATAGCGACCCTAATTGGGCGCGCGCCGAGCAAAGATTTAAGAACGTCCTCAGCGAGTTTGAGGGTGGGCAGAGCTGGATCGAGTGCGAAAGCGGGGGTGCCCGCCGCGCGGCAAATCACGTCCATCCGGTAGCCCGATGGCAGGACAGCTTGTAGATGCTCAGTGATCGTGGTGCGCACTGTGTCGGGGGCCTGGCCAGGAACAAGACGACACGTAATTTTTGCGGATGCCGTCGCCGGAATGATCGTTTTCGTACCGGGGCCGGCATAGCCGCCCGAGATGCCATTCAGTTCTACTGTCGGCACGAGCCATTGCCGATACAACAGATCCCCCCCGGTTGGCAGAGGATTGGGGCGGCACGCACCGATTTCGTCAAAATAGCGGCCAGCGTCAAACTGCGCTGCTTCGATCGAGTTGAGGATTGCCGGGTCCGGGGCAAGAGCTGTCGCGGCGAAGCCCGGGACATTCACGTTGCCGTCGCTGTCGTGAAGCGTCGCCAACATCTTTACAAGAGCGCGAACCGCGTTCGGGGCACTCCCGCCATGGCGCCCGGAGTGGAGATCCTTGGCGGCGGCCTTGACCACGACCTCCAGCGCAAGCAGCCCACGACCTGCCACGGTCACGGACGGGAGGTCCGGCCGCCACATGGCCCCATCGGCGGAGAGGACGACATCACAGGCGAGCCTCCCCTTCAGCCTGATGACCGTTGGTTCAAAATGCGGACTGCCGGATTCCTCTTCCCCTTCGATCAGGAACTTGAGATTGACGGGAAGTGCTGTGCCAGTTTCTGCAAAGGCCCGCGCCACAAGGATTGGGATCAAGAGCGGTCCCTTGTCGTCGGACGCCCCTCGGGCGTAGAGGCGGTCGCCCCGGATCGTCGGCTCGAATGGGGGGCTTTGCCATTTGTCCAACGGATCGGGCGGCTGAACATCATAATGGCCATAGACCAGCACTGTGGGCCGGTCCGGGATGTGCGGGCCCTGCGCGACGACGACCGGATGTCCGGCGGTTTCAATGATCTCGACGATCGGCAGGCCCGACCGGTGCAGAGCCTCGGCGACGAACTCTGCCGCGGCCCTGATGCCGGGACGATAGCTTTCGTCGGTTGAAACGCTTTGCAGTCGACAGAAGGCCCTTAGTTCCTCGACCGCACGATCGTAGTGCGCAGCGAGGTGATCCTCGACCGCCTTGGTCATTTTCCGCCATCCACGCTGAGCACCTGACCCGTTATCCATCCCGCCTGTTCAGAGGCGAAGAACATCACCGCATTGGCGATGTCGTCTGACGATCCCAGACGTTTGAGGGCGATGCTCTGGATCAGGCGCTCTTGCCCGGCGTCCCCCATCGCCTGCCATTGGCGTTCGGTGGTCGGGTTGGACAGGACAAAGCCCGGCGCCACATTGTTCACCGTGATGCCGAACGGGCCGAGTTCGTGGGCAAGCTGGCGCGTCAGGCCGATCTGCGCAGCCTTCGCGCTCGCATAGGCCTGAATCCCGGTCAGCGATATCCCAAGGCCGGCCCCGGACGAGATGTTGATGATCCGCCCCCAGTTGCGCGCCTTCATCGCAGGCGCTGCGGCCTGGGCAATGAAGAACGCGCCAGAGACGTTCACGTCAAAGATCGTCTGCCATTCGGCGGCAGAGATTGCCTCGATGGGGCGTCCGACCTGACCCCGCACGCCGCCTGCATTGTTCACCACTATATCGAAGAGGCCCGCCGTCGCTATCGCGGCCTGAACCGCGTCACGGTCGCCCACGTCGAGTGGGAACGTCTCGATCTTGTCGTCGGCAAGGCGGGCGGTTTCGGCAAGACCTTCGATGTTCATGTCGCAGGCAAAGACGCGCGCGCCGTTAGCGTTAAAAGCGTGTGCGATGGCGCGGCCAAAGCCGTGTGCTGCACCGGTGACTAGAACGGTTCGGTTGGCGAAGGTGATGTTCATCCAGTGGCCTTACCGTTCGAGGCCGCTGTGGCGAGGCCCAGGAGGTTGTCCGCAGAGAAGGGTCTGGCGCCGGATTCCATCTCGACGATCATCTCGATCAGGCGCGCTGTCATCGGCGTTGGCACGCCAACCTTGCGGCCGGTTTCGACGATCGGACCAAGCTGCGGCTCAACTTCGGTGCGCCGCTTACGAATTGCGAGGTCGCGCCAGATGCCCGAGTGCGACTTGGCCGAGCGACGGTTGAACGCGACCATGTCATCCATGCTCTTGTCGATAAGGGCCTGCGGTGCACTTGGCGCGAAAGCGGTCGGATCGAAACCGTTGAAGGCTTCGGTGGCGATACCATGCGCCTTCGCCACCGCGCCGACTTCCTGACCGAGCGCAATCAAAACCGAGCGGAAGGCTGGATTGTCAAAACAATCCGCGATGCTGTCATTGGTCAGCGCCGTGGCGAAAAGCTGCGCGCCGTAGATCAGTTTTCCCCAGAGGAAGCCCCAGATATTGCCGGTGACGATGGCGTTCTCTTCGAAATCTTTCAGGAGTTGATGTAACGCAAGGATCCGGTCGCTCTGGCGTCCGTCCAGTTCGCCGATCACCACGGCACCGCGGCCCGAATATTGCACAACGCCGGGCTCCAGATAGTCGCCGCCAAAATTGACGAAGCAACCTACCGTCCGACTCGCTCCGACGATCTCCTGAATGGCAAGCTCGTTCAGCCCGTTCTGGGCCGACACGACATAGCCCGCCTCGGTCAGATGCGGGGCAAGGGCACGTGTGGCCGCGTCCGTGTGCAACGCCTTCACGCACAGCAGGATGCGGTCAAATCGGCCTTCAAGTGTCTCTGGCAGGAATGCCTTGGCACGAACCACGTCTTCGAAGATGGGCCCGACAATTTGTAGGCCCTTCGCGTTGATCGCCGCAACATGTTCGGGCACGTTGTCGACAAAGACGACACCATGCCCGGAGCGGATCAAGGCCGCGCCGATGGCGCCGCCGATGGCCCCCGCACCCCAGATCAGGATCGGCGTGGTCATGCCCAGCCCTCGTTCAGCAAGGCGCGGGTTTCACGTACGGCTACGTCCCAGATTTCCTGCATCTCGGCGTCCGATCGTTCGTAGTAGCCGCCGAAGTTGCCGTCACCCAGCATCTCGCGCACGCCGGCCGGATCCTTTACCCGCATTTTCGCGAGGTCCACCATCGGCTTTCGCTGCGTCGGCAACATGATCCCGGCCAGGCGGGTCCAAGGGAAATTCTCCATCCACGAAGCGTGCGAGGCGACACTGTCGATCTTCATGACCGCATCCAGCGTCTTGGGAGCATTCCACCAGTTGTGGAATTTGACCTGAACGCCTGGATTGTCGGCCATCCACTCGATCGCCACGTTGCCCGCTGTCGAGTTGCCGCCGTGGCCGTTGCAGATCAGGATCCGTTTGAACCCTTGGCGTGCCATGCAATCGAGAATGTCACCGATCAGGCTGGCATAGGTCGCGTTGCGCAAACTGATCGAGCCGGGGAAATCGAGGAAATACGGCGTCACTCCATAGGCCAGCACCGGGAAAACCGGAATGCCCAGCGGTTCCGCTGCGTCGAGTGCTACCTTCTCGGACAGGATGGAGTCCACCGAAAGGGAGAGCCAAGCATGCTGTTCTGTGCTGCCAAGAGGCAGGACGGCGCGATCATCATGTTTGAGGTAGTCTTCCACCTGAAACCAATTCATCTCGGAAATCTTCATGACGCCTCCTTGCTGAGCGCGGCCTGCGGAGAGGTCCTGCGCCCGTTGATGTCTGCGATGGTTTGATGGACGAACGGCAACACCAGCCGCTCGATATCGCCCGGGTCTGGCACGTGGCGGTATTCCAGAACCCGCATGTTTGCGGTTGCCAACTCTCGTATCCTTTCGGCGCCAGTCGAAAAGACGACGACATCGGAGGCCTTCAAGAGATCCACAAGAGCGGGATCATCGAGGTTGGTCGCGTTCAGGTTTTCCACATGTGCGGCAAAGCGTTGCACGCCGGACTTCAGTATAGGAAGGAAATCATGGAAGCGCGAGACAATGGCGATGCGTGCCAGCGGGTCGAGCGAGGCGAGGGCAAGACGCGTGCCCTCTGACGGGATAAAGCGGATCGACACGACCTTTGCGACCGGCAGCAATGACGCCACTTCGCGGTGCATGTTGGCGAAGGTCAGAACTAGGTCTGCGGCAGCACAGCGCTGGCGCAGGGGTTCATGGGTTTGGATCTCGGGCAGGGTGACGGGTTCGACCACCGCGCTGCTGCCGAGTTGGGCCGCAATGGATTTCGCGTAGCTGGCCGTCGCCTCTGCGAAGAGGCCCACCATCAGGATATTGACCTGACGCCCGGCGCTGACGCGACGGGTCAGGCGTGCGCCGATCAGAGCCTCGACATCCGCAGGCCGCATCCCAAGGTCGAGCGCTCGATCTATCAGGTCATCCACTTGCCGGTGGAACGAGGCCATCGCTGGCTGGGCGGCCATTCTGGCCTGCGAACTGTCGGCGACAAAGGTGCCCGCGCCGGGGCGCGCCTCGACCAGACCGTCTTTCTTCAGTTCACGGTAGGCAAGGCTGATGGTCATCGTCGCCACGCCGAATGACTCGGCCAGTTCGCGGACCGATGGGATCGGCTGGCCGACCTGCAATTCACCGCAGGCAATGCTGTATTCGATCATGCCTTTGATCTGCACCCAGATCGGAACCTGCAGGTCGCGGTCAATTCGGAAGTCCATGATTCCACCCCAACTGTACTGATCTAGTATCACTGTTGACGGCGCGACAGCAAGATATTCCACCACTTTCAAGCGGAGTTCTTGAAAAATATGGCTTTATTCCCTGTTAGTTGTTCGTTGACAGGTTTGGGGTGTCGTGTAGTGTTATGGCATACTAACACGATTTGGAGGGTGGGCTAAAATGAAGATGCTTGTAACGGCCGCTTACGCTGCGGCATTGACGATGGGTGTCAGCCACACTGCAATGGCAGTTGAAAGGGGCGGCACCATGACCTATGGCCGCTATGCCGACAGCCTGTTTCTGGAGCCCGTCCTCAATGACGGCAATGTCGATATCTGGGTTCTGAGCAATCTGTATGACACGTTGATATTGCCTGGTGCCGACGGTCAAAGCCTGGAGCCCGGCCTTGCGACTTCGTGGACGGTCGCGGACGACGGGATGAGCGTTGTGCTGACCCTGCGCAGCGGCGCCCAGTTTTCCGATGGATCGCCGATCACCGCCGCCGATGTGAAGTGGTCGCTGGAGCGTGCCGCCGATCCGAAAGAGGGGATATGGAACTTCACCCTCAGTTCGCTTGACCATGTCGAGACACAGGGCGACTCCGTGACGCTGAAGCTCAAGCACGCGGACCCGACCATCCTGACGGCGCTGACGGTGTTCAACAGCGCGATCATGCCCAGCAAGCTGATCGAGGCAGAGCCGGGCGCCACGCTGGACGAAAAGGCCAAGGCATTTGCCGATCATCCGGTCGGCTCTGGCCCGTTCATGCTGCAATCCTGGGCCAAAGGGTCGGATATGAAGCTTGCCCGCAATCCGCACTACTGGGCAATGGGTGAGGACGGGAAGCCACTGCCCTATCTGGACGGGATTGATTTTCAGATCATCCCCGATGATGCCACGCGTATCCTGAAGCTGCAGTCGGGTGAGTTGCAGGGGGCGGAGTTCATTCCCTATGGCCGGGTGGATGAGCTGAAGAAATCCGGAGCGGTCGATATGAAACTGTTCCCCTCGACTCGCGTCGAATACGTGACCTTGAATGTCAGGCCGCAAATCGACGGCAAAGATAACCCGCTGAGCAATGAGAAGGTGCGTCAGGCGCTGAATTATGCGGCCAACAAGCAGGCGATCATTCAGATCGTGGCGCATGGGGTGGGCACGCCGCTGACCTCTTTCATGTCCAGCGCCACGCCTCTGCATGCGGGCGATAAGCCGCTTTATCCCTATGATCTGGCCAAGGCCAAGGCGCTTTTGGCCGACGCTGGCTTCGCCAAAGGGTTCGAGTTGACCCTGCTGACACTGGCCGGAAACCAGGACGAGGTGGGGATCGGCACCGCGCTGCAACAGATGTGGGGCCAGATCGGGGTCAAGCTGAAGCTGCAGCAGGTCGATAACGCCACCCGCACGGATCAGTATCGCAAGGGCGTTTTCCAGATGCGCCTTTCCGCCTGGACCGACGATATCGCCGACCCGAGCGAGATTACCTCATATTTCGCCTATTCGCCGACCATCCAATCCTTGCATACCGACTGGAAGAACGACGAGGCGGACAAACTCTTTGTGCAATCCCAGTCAGAAATGGATGCGGGCAAGCGCAAGGCGGAATACGCCCGGATTCAGGAGATATTCAACACGACGGGGCCGACCGTGCCGCTCTACGAGACCCCCTATCCGGTGGCCCTTGCCAAGACCGTGCATGATTTCGTTCAGATCCCGCTGGGGAACAACGTCTTTCGCGCCGCCTGGCTGAGCAAGTAAGACAGTCTTTGGCGCCTCTGTCGAAAGGCAGGGGCGCCAAGGGGCCGATGACGTGGAGGCCGGGAATTTGTCGCTTCTTTCCTATATCGTCAGGCGGGTGATCCAGCTTATCCCCACGCTGTTCCTGATCCTGCTTGCGGTGTTCATTCTTGTGCGCCTGTTGCCAGGGGATCCGGCCAGCGCGATGCTGGGGGACCGCGCGCTGGACTCGGATGTTATCCGCATCAAGCACGATCTTGGGCTTGATCGCTCGCTTCCGGTTCAATTCCTGTTTTTCCTGCGGCAGATCGCGACGGGGGATCTGGGCGTGTCCACGGCCTATCGCATCCCAGTCACGCATCTGATTGCGACGCGGTTGCCGGTGACGATGCTGCTGACCGGAATGGCGGCGGCGCTGTCGATCCTGTTCGCAGTGCCGCTGGCGTTTCTGGCGGCGGTGCGGCGGGACAGTGCACTGGATGCCTTGGTGCGGGGGGCGTTCCAGATCGGTCTGTCCACGCCGGTGTTCTACCTTGGACTTGTGCTTCTCACGCTCTTCGCGGCGAATTTCCACTTCTTTCCGGTGGGCGGCTATGGCGATACCTTCGGCCAGCACCTTTATCATCTGTTTCTACCTGCCGTAACGCTTGCGCTCAGCCTCTCAGCAGTGCTGATGCGCAATCTGCGGGCCGCGATCATCGGCGTATTGAGCGCGGAATATGTGGATTTCGCTCGGGCGAAGGGCCTGACCTCGACGGTGATCCTGACGCGCCATGTACTGCGCAACGCTCTGATTTCGACGGTTACGCTGTTCGGTCTGTCGATAGGAACCCTTTTGGGCGGGGCTGTAGTCACCGAGACGGTATTCGCGGTGCCGGGGGCGGGCCGGTTGATGATTGACAGCATCTATGGTCGCGACTACCCCGTCGTTCAGGGTATGACACTGGCGCTGGCAGTGCTGGTGTCGATGACGTTCCTGCTGACCGACATCGTTCAGGCGATGCTGGATCCGAGGATCGGACGATGAGCTTGTCGGGCCCTACAGCGGTGCGTTCGACCGCGAGGATGCGGCTTGCCGCTCTGCCCGCGACGATTGTCGCCGGGGGCGCGATCCTGTCTTTAAGTGTCATCCTGGGGCTGCTGCCGCAAGTTTTTGCGCCTTTCGATCCGGATGTCTTCGACTACAACGCCTTGTTGGCTGCTCCGGATGCCACGCATATTTTCGGCACGGATAGTTTCGGTCGCGACGTGCTGTCGCGGGTAATCTATGCCTATGGCCTTGATTTGCAGATCGCCATTTTCGCGACGGTGCCTGCCATCGTGATCGGTGTAGCGGTCGGCGCGCTCGTCGGCTACGCAGGCGGTCTGACCGAGGCAATTTTTGGGCGGATCGTAGACGCTGTCATCACCTTTCCTTTCCTCGTTCTGGTGATCGCGATCGTCGCGGTTCTCGGTCCTGGCCTGATCAATATGTATATCGCCGTCGCCTCGGTAGGCTGGGTGTTTTATGCCCGGTTGGTGGCGACGGATATCAAGGTGCAAAAGCACCTCGACTATGCCGAGGCGGGTCGGGTGATGGGGTATCACCCGCTCCGTATCATCTTCCGCCATCTGCTGCCCAATGCGATCACGTCCGCCATCGTCTATTGGATGACCGATATGGCGCTTGCGATCCTGCTGGGATCGAGCCTTGGGTATCTTGGACTTGGCGCACAGCCACCAACCTCTGAATGGGGTGTGCAGATCGCGGATGGCAAGAACTTCATGGCCACGGCGTGGTGGATATCCGTCTTTCCCGGCATCGCAATAGTCGTGACCGGATGGGGGTTTTCGCTGCTCGGCGATGGGTTGAGCGAAGTGCTGAGGGCGCGCAAATGAGCGTTGAAGCCGCTTTGGCGTCGGTAGCGGCGCTTTCGGTCAGGGGGCTGACCACCAGCTTTGTCACGCCAAAGGGGCGGGTCAACGCGGTGGATGGGATCAGCTTCGACGTGCAGCCGGGCGAGGTGCTGGGGTTGGTCGGCGAGTCCGGCTCTGGCAAAAGCGTGACGCTCCGCTCGATCATGCGGCTGGTCCATGCGCCGGGGACGGTCTCGGGAACGGTGATGTGGGGGGGGCGCAACCTCGTTACACTTCCGGAACGGGACATTCGCAAGATCCGTGGCGGCGAGATCGCGATGATCTTTCAGGAACCGATGACGGCGCTGAACCCGGTGCTGCCGATCGGTTTGCAGATCGAGGAAAGCCTGCGGGCGCATACCACGCTTGACCGCGCCGGGCGTCGCAGCCGGGCCGTTGCATTGATGGACCTTGTGGGGGTGCCCGATGCGCGGCGACGGTTGGAGGATTTCCCGCACCAATTTTCGGGCGGGATGCGGCAGCGGGCGATGATCGCCATTTGCCTTGCGAGCAACCCCAAATTGCTTCTGGCGGACGAACCGACGACCGCGCTCGACGTGACGATCCAAGATCAGATCCTGCGGCTGATCCTTGAGCTGAAGTCAGAACTTGGTATGTCAGTTGTCTTTGTGACCCACGATCTTGGCGTTGTGGCCGAGATTTGTGACCGCATGGCGGTGATGTATGCGGGGCGGATTGTCGAGACCGGTCCGGTCGATGCGGTTTTCGCGGGACCGCGTCACGCCTATTCGCTGGGGCTGCTTGGCTCTGTGCCACGCGGCGGTGCGGAACGCACGATGCTTTCGTCGATCGAGGGTACGCCGCCCAGCCTTGCTGCCATTCCGTTGGGCTGCGCCTTCCACGCGCGCTGCGCCTTCGCCACCGAAGTTTGCCGAAACGTTACTCCGGACTTGAAGGACATCGCGCCCGCTCGGGCCGTTGCATGTCATCATCAGGATCAGGTCGTGGCGACGGGAGGGGCCAGAGTATGACCCAATTGTCACCTGAAGTGCTGATTTCTGCACAGTCCGTCACCAAGCGGTTCGATCTGCCCCACTCGGTGCTGGCACGTTTGCGTGGTTTGCCCCCGCCCTCGGTTCACGCGTTGAACGGAGTCAGCTTCGAGTTGTTCCGCGGCGAGACGCTGGGAATTGTCGGCGAGTCCGGCTGCGGGAAATCGACATTGGCGCGGGTGCTGGTGCGCTTGCTGGCCTGCGACAGCGGCCGTGTCGATTTTGAGGGCCAAGACATCGCCCGGCTCTATGGTGCCGCCCGGCGCGCGTTCAATCGGCGGGTCCAGATGATCTTTCAAGACCCGTATTCCTCGCTGAACCCGCGGATGACGGTACGGCAGGTGCTGAGCGAGGCGCTGACGGTGCATGACATGCGGCCCAAGGCCGAAATTCCGGCGCGGATTGCGGAACTGCTCGATCTGGTGCGTCTGCCCGCCGATGCGGCGGATCGATATCCTCACGAATTCTCCGGTGGGCAGCGCCAGCGGATCGGGATCGCCCGCGCCCTTGCGGTGGAGCCAGAGGTGCTGGTCGCCGACGAGCTTGTCTCGGCACTCGACGTGTCGGTGCAGGCGCAGGTGGTCAACCTTTTGCTGCAGTTGCAGGAGAAGTTGAGGCTGACGGTGGTGTTCGTGGCGCATGACCTGCGGCTGGTTCGGCATATCTCGCATCGGGTCGCAGTGATGTATCTGGGACAGATCCTTGAAATCGGGCCAACCGAGGCGCTGTTTTCGGCACCGCGCCAGCCCTATACGCGAGCGTTGCTGGATGCCGCGCCGGATCTTACGCCAGGTCGCCGGAAATCGGCCGTGGCCGCCCTTGGCGAATTGCCGAGCCCGATCAACCCTCCGTCTGGTTGTCCATTCAGCACACGCTGCCAGTATGCCTTCGACCGTTGCCATACTGAACGCCCGCAGCTTCGGGATTGCGGACCGGCGCATCTGACGGCCTGCCATCTTGAGAGGTTCGGTACGCCGGGCTTCACCCCCGCGCCACACTAATCAGCCTGACGAGGAATTCCCGATGTACGCCGATTTCCAAGCCCGTATGGCACAGGTCAACGATCTGCTGAGCATCCTGAACCTGCTTGCGTGGGATGCCCGGACGCAGATGCCGCCGGGTGGAATTGCCACCCGTGGCAATCAGGTCGCCACGCTGACCAATCTGGCGCGCGATCTGGTAACAGGAGACGAGATGCGCGCGGCGATTGCGTCGGCGCGAGAAGAGGTCAGCCGGAGCGGGGACGCGATAGCCGACCGCGCCCTTGATCAGGCGGAAGCCGGGATCGACACGCTGTCGCGTATTCCGGCGACGCTAGTGGGTGAAATGGCGGAGCTTAAAAGCGTTGCCCATTCCGCGTGGGTCGAGGCGCGGGCGCGAAACGACTTTGCGGCCTATGCGCCGGTTCTGGATCGAATCTTTGCGATCCAGCGGCAGATCGCCGACGCCATCGGCTACACCGGGCATCCCTATGACGCGATGCTGGGTCTCTATGAGCCCGGCATGACGCTGAAACAGTTGCACGGTGTGCTCGATCCACTGCGGGCCGCTTTGGTGCCGCTGGCGCAAGAGGCGTTGGCCGCGCCTGCGCCCCGCATGGATTTCCTGTCCCGTGCTTACCCGATTGCGGGGCAAAAGGCGTTCGGGATGAAGGTCGCCCAGGCGTTCGGCTATGATGAGCAGCGCGGGCGGCTGGATGACACCGTGCATCCGTTCGAGATTTCTTTCACCCGCAACGACGTTCGCATCACCAGCCGCTTTCGCGAGAACTGGCTGCCGGGGGGCGTCTTTGCACTTTGGCATGAGGCGGGACATGGCATCTATGAACAATCCGCAGCGCCGGAAATCACCCGAAGCATCTTTGCTACGGATATCGTCAATCTCTATGCCGTCGCAGGTGCGAGTTTCGGGATGCATGAATCGCAATCCCGGTTGTGGGAAAACCGTGTTGGCCGATCGCAGCGGTTCTGGGACCTGCACTTTGGCGATCTTCAGGCGACCTTCCCGGAACAGCTCTCCGATGTGAGTGCCGATATGTTCTGGCGGTCCGTGAACGCGGTTCGACCCGATTTCATCCGCGTCGAAGCCGATGAGTTGACCTACGACCTTCACATCATCCTGCGGACCGAGATAGAGGCGGCGGTCTTGGCCGGCGAGGCCAGGGTTGCTGACCTTCCGGGGATGTGGAACGAGCGGATGAAGCTATATCTCGGAATCGAAGTGCCGTCGGACACACTTGGTGTGCTGCAAGACGTTCACTGGTCGCATGGCTATATCGGAAGCTTTCCGACCTATACGCTGGGGAACATCATGGGGGCGCAATTCTTCGATGCAGCGTCCGGGGTTCCGGCCGTCGCCGCGGGGCTTGACCGGGGCGACTATACGCCCCTCAAGTCCTGGCTGACCGAGACTATCTATCGACACGGCCGCGCCTCGTCTCCCTCGGAAACGCTGCTGCGCGCAACCGGCGGCCCGCTCGATATTGCTCCTTATGTCCGCGAGATGGCCGCAAAGGTTGCGGCACTGACAACCTGAACGGAGAACGCAGATGACGAGACCGGCGATAGCGATCCACGGGGGATGCGGCGTCATGGCCAGGCAGAGCTTGACCGAAGGCGATTGGGCGGCCGCGCGCGCCGATTTGGCGCAGGCACTGAAGGCGGGTTGGCGCATCCTTCAGGCGGGCGGCACTGCGATTGAGGCGGTGGAAGCGGCGGTTGTCGTCATGGAGGATTCGCCGCAGTTTAACGCGGGTCATGGCGCGGCGCTTAATTCGGCGGGCGATCATGAGCTGGACGCCTCGATCATGCGCGGCGCTGATCTCGGGGCAGGGGCACTGACCCTGCTGCGACATGTCCGCAACCCCGTAAAGGCGGCGCGTGCCTTAATGGAGGCGGGCGGGCCAGTCATGCTTGCGGGCCATGCTGCGGACCAGTTTGCCCGGCAGTCCGGTCTCGAGATGGTGGAGCAGTCGTATTATACCACCGAGCGCCGTGTGAAAGCGCTGGCAAGTTTGCAGCAACGCAGTCTTGACGGCACATCAGAAGCCGCAAGCGAGGCCGAAAAACACGGAACCGTCGGCGCCGTCGCGCTAGACCACGAAGGGCATCTTGCGGCGGCGACCTCGACCGGGGGCTACAACAACAAGCCGGTGGGCCGCATCGGCGACAGCCCGATCATCGGCGCCGGGACTTATGCGCGTGACGGGGTTTGCGCGGTCTCCGGCACTGGGGCCGGGGAATTCTTCATTCGGCACGCGGTCGGCCACGAAATCGCAAGCCGAATGGCCTACCTCGGCGAAAGCGTCGCCGCCGCTGCGGATCACGTGATAATGGGCGACCTTGCCAGATACAGAATTGGCGCAGGCGTCGTCGCGATCGATGCATCTGGCAACGTGAGTGCCCCGTTTAATACCGAGGGAATGTTCCGTGGCTGGATTACCGCAGAGGGTCAGATGCACATCGGAACGCACGCAGAAGCCACTTCCATCCCGTTATGAAAGCCCGCTCATGACAATCGTCACGGCAGATATATATGATATGTTTCACGAGCAGTTGCTCGTCTGCGACCTGCAATTCCGATCCTTTGGTCGCAATTCGTCCTTCGTCGGGAAATGCGCGACCGTCACAGCCTTTGACGATCACACGCCGGTGCTACGCGCCCTCAGCGAGGCTGGACACGGGCGCGTGCTGGTGGTGGACGGGGGAGGCTCTCTTCGGGTGGGCCTGATGGGGGACCGTCTGGCCAGCATTGCCGTCGACAACGGCTGGACTGGGCTTGTCGTCAACGGCGCCATCCGCGACAGCCTCGGGATCAATGCGCTGCCGATCGGCGTCAAGGCGCTCGGCACGACGGCGCGCCGGGGTTTGGCGACGGCAGCTACGGAACGCGATGCTCCGGTAACTTTCGGCGATGCTCGATTTACAGCAGGTGACTGGATATACGCCGACACGGATTGCGTCCTCGTCAGCGCGACCGAACTCGATCTTGCAAAGCTTCAAACCGTCGCACCACAATAGAGTGACAGGCTTAGTCGCAAACTTTGCGCCTGACGAAGGATGTCGGTCGACCGAGCGTCGTTGTCTAGTGCAACAGCCGACGGAGGCGCGTGATGATCTTTCAAAGGGGCGCTGTCAGAGCTAGATCCTTGAGGCGGGCAGGGCGGTCGCGTAGCCGTCAACCATGGTCCAGCGCTCGCCGTTCCGGTAATTCAAAACCTCGCTGGAAATCAAACGCCTGGCCGTGATGATGTACATCCGCTTCCCGTTGTGTCTGCGCAGCATCGAGGATCTGCTGCATGAGCGCGGCATCGAGATAAGCCACGAGGCGGTCCCGTTCTGGTGGAGCAGATTTGGGCCGCTGTGCGCCGCCGAGATCTGAAAACGTCGGGTTTCGGGGTGGCGTTCAAGCCGCTGGCGTTGGCACCTGGGTGAGGTCTTCGTAGAGATCAGCGGCGAGCGGAACTGCCTCTGGCGCGGTCGACCACGAAGGCGAAGGGCTCGAAAGCTTCGTGGCGAAGATGCGCGCCAAGAAGGCTGCGTTGAATTTCCTGAAGAATTCGCTGAAGCGGCACGGACACGCCGAGCAGATGGTGACTGATCGCTTCCGTCCCCACGGAGCAGCGCTGAGGGAACTCGGAATTTCCGATCTTCAGGAAACGGGTCACCGGGCCAACAATCGCTCCGAGAATTTGCACCAGCCGTTCCGAAGGCGCGAACGGGTGTTTCTACGTTTCCGGCGGATGCGGTCACTTCAGAAATTCGCATCCGTTCATGTCTCGGTCCACAATCATTTCGACCAGGAGCGCGCCCTCTGCAGCCGACAGAATTTCAAGCTGAACCACGCCGCTGCTGTCGCAGAGTGGCGCGCCCTGCTTTCCACCTGACAGATCGCCGTTTCGAGAAAGCTGGGTTGGGTTCGCATCCGTCTGACTGCTCCCGTTCGGATCGTGACCCCGGTCCGCTTTGCACTGCGAAAGCCTTGGACTGTCAGGATTTTTCAGAAGCCGCCTGCAGCAGCCTTTCCGCGGATCCGAAGGCCAGAGTCCAGCCCAGCGAGCCGTGGCCGGCATTCACGAACAGGTTCTCGGCACCTGCAAGTCCGATCATCGGAAGATCATCTGGCGTCTGCGGTCGGCTGCCGATCCAAGGGTCTGAATCGGCGTCAAACTGTGCCGCTTGCGGCATCATTGCCACGGCCTTTGCCTTCAACGTTTGCACGTCGATTGTCCGGATCTGCGGTCGGTCAGAGACTATGGCACCTCCGGCGATACGCAGCCTGTTGCCCAATCGGGCGATCACAAATCGCTCGCTGGCATCGGTGACGCTGAGGTTGGGCGGGATCGTGCCAGTCGGGTAGGTCAGCGAAAGGCCTAGAACACTGACCATCGGTTTGCGCCCGGCAAAGCCCGGCGGCAGAAACGCACTCGCGGCGATGCCGGTGGCCAGAACGAAAATATCCCCGCTGACGATGCGTTTTGCGCAGTGCAGGCCGACAATGCGGCTTCCCGCACGTTGGTATCCCGTCAGTGTGGTGTTGAAGAGGATCGTTCCGTCAAGCTTCGTTTGCAGAATCCGCGCCAGTTCCTGGCAGCATTCGTGGCAGTCACCGACCTCGGCTTCGGGCAGGTAAACTGCTCCGGCGATGGGGCGCGATGTTTGACCGAGGGCGGGTTCAAGGGTGAAACACTCCCGGCGCGACACGATCTCGTGGCGGCCTCCGAACTGCGCTTGAAACGCGGCGGCCTCGGCGGCCGCCTGCAACCCCTGTGCGGTGGCGTAAGTGACAAGCTTGCCCGGTCTGCGCCAGTCGAAACTGATCTCGTGCCGGGTGCGGAAGGCGTCGAATGCCTGCCGGGAGAGATGGGCAAGCTCCAGCAACATACGGGTATTGCGCTGCCAGCCCAGCTGCGAGGATTCATACAGGAAGCGGCTTGCCCAGTGCCATCGCGAAGGATGTGCGAGGCCCTGCACCCGGAGGCCCTGTGAACGATCAAATAGACTTTGCGGCAGCGCGCGCAAGAACCCCGGGGACCCCATCGCGCCGATCCTGTCGAACAGCAATTGCCCGGCATTCCCCCGGCTTGACCCTGCGCCGGGTGCGCCCTGTCGCTCGATGACCGTCACATCATACCCGTTTTCAGCAAGTCGGCAGGCAGTGGTCAGGCCGATGATCCCCGCACCGACCACGACTGCTCTTGTCGCGGGAATGGGCATTGGGAATCCTTTCGATTTTGGGCGTCAGGCTGATCAGGTCAGGTGTAGGTACGCTGTTCCATCGGCATAGTCCGGATCAACGTCCTGAGGGAGTCGATGAAGATGGCCTCGGCCCGGTTGTGTCTCTTTCTCGGGTTGGTCACCAGGAATATGTCAACCATCGGAGGGTTTTCATAAGGCGGCAGCCGCCAGAGCCGACCGTCTTTGACATCCCGTTCTGCAACGTGCACCGGCAGGGGCCCGATGCCAAGTCCACATAGGATCATCCGCGTCAACTCTTCCAGATGCGAGGACCGGCCGACGATCTGTTGCGACAGCTCGTTTTGCTGCCGCAGCAGGGCGACCGGGCGCAAGGCGTCGTTGAGGTCGTCCGTGTCGAATGACACCGCGTCCTGACCGCGCAGATGACTGAGGTCAAGGTCGGTCTTGCCGAACAGCGGATGCGGCGGGCCGCAGTAAAAGCCGAAGAACTCGCGATAGATCGTTTCGTATTCCAAATCGGGCAGGCGGCGATTCACCAGACATATGCCAAGGCTGGCCGTCTTATCTTGCACCTGGTTGGCGACCTCGGCACTTGGCGCGGTCTTGATCACATAAGTCACCTTGGGGCGTGCCTTGTAGCTGCTGGCCAGCAACTCATCCAGCAATGGGGTGACCACATGGCTTGCAAGGCAGATCGTGATATTGCCCGAAATTTCATCGGAACTGGACGTCACAATCTCTTTCATGCGCGAGATTCCGCCATAGATTTCAACGCACTCTGTGTAGAGTTTGCGGCCTTGGGCCGTCAGCTGAAAGGTGCCGTGGCCACGTTCGATGACCCGGCAACCAAGTTCGGTTTCCAGGCGCTGCAGCGCCAGGCTGACGGCGGGTTGACCGCGCAGCAGCCTATTGGCAGCGCGCGAAATGCTGCCCTCTTCGACGATGACTACGAAGGTTCGCAACAAGTTCCAGTCAAGGTTCGAGACAAAACGGCTGGGCGATTGCTTTGGCATTATTTTAATTGATGTTCTTTATTTCAATTATCAATTTCAATGATCCAGAGCCGGAATGCAACACTGTTCCCAGTTTGGCGACATGCCGGGAACGGAGACCGAAACAGACGATGGCCGACGCAGACGCAGCCTTTGACCGGCGCCCCTGGTTCCTTCTGGCCCCCGCGCTTCTGGCAATCGCCTTTCTGGTCATCATCCCGATGTCGTTCATTCTGGTCTATTCGTTCTATGAGAATGTCGATCTCGCGGTCGACAAGGTCGCGTTCCAGTTCTCGAACTGGCAGGCGCTGTTTTCGGACAGTTACTACCGCGTCGCGATCTGGAAGACGCTGCGCCTGTCGGTGATCGTCACCGTTCTGGCTGCTGTCCTCGGCTACATCCCGGCCTATTTCATCGCAACGACAAAGTTCCGTCAGCGCTGGCTGCTGCTCTTGCTGCTGATCCTGCCGTTCTGGGTCAGCTTCATCATCCGCACGATGAGCTGGATCCACATTCTGGGCAATGAAGGCGCCTTGAACGGTGTCTTGCTGTGGCTGGGCCTGATCAACGCGCCGTTGCAGATGATGTACAAGGAAGTAACGGTCATCATCGGCTTTCTGCACGTCTTCCTGCCTTACATGATCCTGAACGTCTACGTCAGCCTGGAAGGCATCGACAAGAACCTGGAGCCTGCGGCGCGCACCCTGGGGGCCACGCCCTGGCAGGCGTTTCGGGAAGTGACTTTTCCGCTGTCGATGCCGGGCCTTGCGGCCGGGAGCCTCTTGGTTTTCGTCCTGACCGGGGGCAGTTACGTCACGCCCCTGATCCTGGGCGGCCCGCGCGATTTCCTGTTCGGCAACCTGATCCACGACGCGGTCGTCAGCGAGTTGAACTGGCCGATGGGGGCTACCTTGTCCTTCACGCTTCTGGTCCTGCTCGGGCTGGTGGTGGTGGCCTACAGCCGGCTGATGGGTCTCAACCAGCTTTCAAAAGCATTCAGGTAGAGGACCAACATGCGCGCCTGGAGCTTGATCCGCCTCTATACGATCCTAGTCTACGTGTTCATGTTCGCGCCGATCGCGGTGGTGATGGTGCTGGCTTTCAACAGCTCGCAATTCGGCGGCTTTCCGATCGAGGGTTTCAGCCTGCGCTGGTTCTACAAGCTGGCCGAGAACGAGGCGATCATCCGGGCGCTGAAGACCTCGCTCTGGCTGGGTCTGCTGACGGCGATGATCTCGACGACGATCGGCATACTGGCCTCGCTGGCACTTGTGCGCTACAAGTTCCGCGGCAAGGATTTCATCACCACGCTGCTGATCTCGCCGGTCCTCGTCCCCGAAACGGTGCTTGCAGTCGGCCTGCTGATTTTCCTGCGCTACCTGCACATGCCGCGCTCGTTCCTGTTGTTGTTGATGGGCCATTCGATCATTGCGCTGCCCTTCGTGGTGCTGGTCGTGCAGGCGCGCCTGGTCGGGATCAAGAAAGAATACGAAGAAGCGGCGCGCAGTCTTGGTGCCAATCCGTTCCAGACATTCGTCAGCGTCACCTTGCCGTTGCTGGCGCCGGCTGTCTTTGCCGGCGCGCTCTTCGCCTTCACCATTTCCTTCGACAACATCACCGCCACGCTGTTCTGGCGTCCGTCCGGGATGGAGACCGTTCCGACCCAGATCTTCGGCATGTTGCGCAATTCCGTCAGCCCCGAGATCAACGCGCTCGGCTTCGTGATGATCGTGATCACCGTTGGTGTGCCGCTCTTTGCCGGCGGGCTGGCACGCTATTTTTCCCGCAAGAAAACCTGACAGAGCCAAAGCGCCAAACCACCCAACCTGGAGAGACCAAATGAAAAAGATGGACAGCACAAAACGCTACGAAATTCTGCGCGAGCGGATGGGCAACGGCGATGTCGACCGCCGGACGTTCATGGGGCTTATGGGCGCGGCAGGCATCACGGCCGGTGTCAGCGGGGGCGTCATGCTCGGCATGTCGAAGCAGGCGCGCGCCGCCGGAACTTCGCTTTACTTCGAAGGCTGGGGCGGGGTCGTCAGCGAAGCCCTGCGCAAGCATGCTTTCGATCCCTACACCGCGGCTTCGGGCAACACCGTCATCGACTCGACCTTCGGGGGCGAGGGCGAGGTGCTGACCAAGATCAAGGCCGCCGGCAATACCGATGGTCACAACATCCTGCATTCGTCGGGCGTCAGCTGGTATCAGCGCTGGGTCGACGCCGGCTATGGCAGCGAGTTGAACGAGGCCAATATCCCGAACCTCGCCAATGTAATGGATGCAATCATCAAGCCGTTCCGCGCGGTCACCCCGAACAGCCTGTCGGCCGTGCCCTATGACTATGGCACCACCGGGATCGCGTACAACACCAAATATGTCACCAAGGAAGAGGCCGAGGCGCTGGGGGCCAATCTTCTGTTGAAGAAGGAACTGAAGGGCAAGATCGGCGGCTGGGGCGATGCGGCCAACCGGGCCTGGTATGGCGCGCTTCAGTCTGATCAGGATCCCAACAACATCAAGGATTGGGATGCGATCTGGGCCAAAGCGCGCGAAAGCCGGGATCTGGTGCTGAAGTACTGGAGTTCCGGGGCCGAACTGATGGACCTGCTGGCAAAAGAGGAAATCTATGTGACAGAAGCCTGGTCAGGCCGCGTCGCAGCCTTGCAGGATCAAGGCCATCCGATTGGCTATCTGGACCCCAAGAACGGCCTGGCCTGGATGGAAAGCATGTTTGTTCTCAAGGGCTCGCCGATGGCCGAGGCGGAACAGCTTCTGAACTTCATGCTGGACCCGGCGACATCGATCGCGGTCGCCGAAGGCCAGAAATATCCGTCGTCGCTGGACCCCAACAAGGTGGCGATGACCGACATGATCAAGGCACTGCCGGCCTATGACGCGACCGGCACGCTGTCCAATCTGGTCTTCCGCGATCCTGTCGTGTGGAATCCGCTCGAGAAGGACTACACCGCGTCCTGGAACCGCATCGCAAAGGGCGGCTGAAGCCCGATTTGTCACCGCTGCGGGCTGCATGGCGCAGCCCGCAGCCCAATTCGGCTGCGAAGACGGGACCAGTTTCATGGCGGGCGTAGAACTCAAGAATATTGCTAAGTCCTTTGGCGCAGTGATCGCCGTCAAAGGCCTGGATATTACCTTTGAGGAAGGGTCTTTCACGACCCTTCTGGGGCCATCAGGTTGTGGCAAGACCACCATCCTGCGGATGGTTGCCGGGCTTGAGATGCCGACTGACGGCGACATTCTGGTCGGCGGCACGCGCATCAACGATGTGCCTATCCACAAACGGAATCTAGGTCTGGTGTTTCAGAACTACGCCCTGTTTCCGCATCGAACGATCGGGCAGAACATTGCTTTCGGGTTGAAGTACCGAGGCGTTTCAAAGTCGGATGTGGCGGCCAAAGTAAAGGCTGCGCTGGATATCGTGCGCTTGCCCGGGGTCGAAGATCGCTATCCCAGCCAGTTGTCTGGCGGCCAGCAACAGCGCATTGCCCTGGCGCGCGCGATCGTCATCGAACCTGACGTGCTGCTGCTGGACGAGCCGCTTTCCGCACTTGACGCCAATCTGCGCGAGGAAATGCGGGTCGAGTTGAAAGCGATCCAACACAGGATTGGTGTCACCTCGATCTTCGTTACCCATGACCAGTCCGAAGCGTTGGCGATGTCGGACAAGATCATCGTTATGAGTGCTGGCAGGGTCCAGCAGGTTGGCGCTCCGGAAGATGTCTACAACAATCCGGCCAACGCGTTTGTCGCCAACTTCCTCGGCGCCTCGAATATTCTGGAGGTGAGCGTTGTCGGGTCGGACGGCACGACCATCGGGCTGGAAACGCCGCAGTTCGGGGTCATTCCCGTGCCTGTGGCGCGCGCCGTCAATCTTGAGGGTGCGAAGGCTGGCAGACTGGTGATCCGGGCCGAAAAAATGAAGTTGCTGGCGGCCGACGGTGCCGGGGCGAGGGTGTATGCCGAAGGCGTGGTGCGGGCGGTTGATTATCAGGGACAGATCGCGCGTTATTTCGTTCAGGTCGGGGACCTGGAACTGCAGGTCATGAACATGATTGACGGGCGCCCCTTCGGCGCGGGCGACGCGGTGAAAGTGGCAATCGACCCCAATGATTGCTCTGTTCTCCCGGCGGAGGGATAACACATTGCAATCCAAGAGCCATCTTTTCTATCAGACACGCAGCCGGCGGCCCATGCTGGAAAGGGCTGAGGGTGTCCACATTTGGGACGTGAACGGCAGGCGCTATCTGGACGGGTCATCCGGCGCAATGGTCAGCAACATCGGCCATTCCGATCCCCGTGTCATCGATGCGATGCGGCGTCAGATGAACAAGTCCACCTTTGGCTACCGGCTGCATTTCGAGACAGAGCCGGGTGAGATGCTGGCCGAAAAGGTCGCGCGGCTTTGTCCGGCGGGGATGGAAAAGGTGTTCTTCGTATCGGGCGGGTCCGAAGCCGTGGAAAGTGCGATCAAGCTGGCACGACAATATGCGGTGACGGTCGGCCAGACGTCGCGCTGGAAGGTGATTTCACTTAGCCCGAGCTATCACGGCTCGACGTTTGGCGCCCTTGCGCTGACAGGGTACGCGCCGCTCAGCGATCCGTTCCTGCCGATGATGCAGGCGATGCCCAAGATCCCGGCCCCGCGTGCCTATCTTGACGGCCTAAACATGGTCGATCCGGCTACAGGCTTGCATTACGCGGCTATGCTGGAGGCGAAGATCCTAGAAGAAGGCGCCGACAGCGTGCTGGCTTTCATTCAGGAACCCATCGGCGGCGCCTCAACCGGCGCGCTGGTGCCACCCGCGGGCTACATGAAGGCCGTCCGCGAGATCTGCGACCGCTACGGCATTTTGCTGATTCACGACGAGGTCATGTCAGGAGGAGGGCGGACAGGCCGGTTTCTGGGAGCCGAACATTGGGACGTGGCCCCTGACATTCTCGCAATTTCCAAGGGCTTTGGCGCGGGATACGCGCCACTGGGCGCGATGATCGCCCATGAAAGGCTGGTCGAGCCCGTGCTCGACGCTGGCGGCTTCATGCATGGGCATACCTACGCAGGCAATCCGCTTGCCTGCGCGGCTGGCCTTGCGGTGCTGGAGGTGATCGAGGCCGACGACCTGATCGGCAACGCGGCCCGAATGGGCGCCGTGCTGAAATCCCGGCTGAACGACCTGATGCAGCGTTTCGCCTTCATCGGCGACGTGCGCGGCGAAGGACTGCTGCTGGCGTTCGAACTGGTATCTGACCGCCAGACGATGGCGCCGCTGCCGAAAGAATTATCGGCCTTTGTCGAGCTGGTCGAGATGGCCTATGCCGAGGGGCTGGTGATCTATTCCCGCCGCAGTCGTGGCGGCGTTGAGGGGGACCATTTCCTGGTCTGTCCGCCAATGATCGCCACTTTGGAGAATATCGAAGAGATCATGCAGAAACTGACGGTCGCGCTGGAGAAGTTCGAACGCAGGTTCGGCCCGGCACTGACGTTAGTCGCTTAAGAGGGGGCGGCATGTCCAAGATCATCATTTCCTGCGCTGTCACGGGATCGATCCATACTCCGTCAATGTCGCCATACCTGCCGGTGACCGCGCGCGAGATTGCTGAGCAGTCCATCGGTGCGGCCAAGGCGGGTGCTGCCATCCTGCATTTGCACGCGCGCGACCCTAGGACCGGCAGGCCCTCAGCCGCGGTTGACGATTTCATGGCTTTCTTGCCGACCATCAAGAACGGCACCGACGCAGTAGTGAACCTGACGACAGGCGGTAGTGCGGTAATGTCACTGGACGAGCGTCTTGCCGGGCCGAAGGCGGCGCAGCCTGAAATGTGCTCGCTCAACATGGGTACAATGAACTTCGCGCTCTACCCGATGCTGGGCAAGTGCACCGAATGGTTGCACGACTGGGAAGAGCCGTTCCTGCGAAACTCCGACGATCTGGTGTTCAAGAACACGCCGCGTGACATCGCGGGGGTGCTGCAGATGATGGGCCGCGAACGCGGTGCGAAGTTCGAATTCGAATGCTACGATATCGGCCATCTGTACATGTTGCGCCATTTCGTCGATCGCGGTCTGATCGAGGGCCCGATCTTCATTCAGTTCGTCATGGGCGTTCTGGGTGGGGTGGCTGCGGATCCCGCACATTTCATCCACCTCAAGCAAACCGCCGACCGATTGTTCGGCGATACTTTCCTGTTTTCTGTATTGGCGGCCGGCCGGATGCAAATGGCAATGGCGGCAATGTCGGCGGGGATGGGCGGCCATGTCCGGGTCGGGCTTGAGGATAGTCT
This sequence comes from uncultured Pseudomonadota bacterium, assembly GCA_963837565.1. Taxonomy (GTDB): domain Bacteria; phylum Pseudomonadota; class Alphaproteobacteria; order Rhodobacterales; family Rhodobacteraceae; genus Solirhodobacter. The sequence goes on along the minus strand of CAWIOC010000003.1, from coordinate 226,950 downwards.
TTACATCGCCAAGGGCCAGTTGGCGCGCTCGAACGCAGAGCAAGTTGAAAAGGTCCGGAGCATTGTCGAAGCTTTGGGCCGCGACGTTGCCACCGCTGGTGAGGCGAGAGCGATGTTGGGCCTGAAGGGACAAGCGGAGGTCGCATTCTGACGCATGGACCGGATCCGTATCAGACTGGCGGAGCGGCAGGATGTGCCGCAGCTCAACGCCGCCTTGCGCAAACTTTCCGAATCGATGGGCGATACCCACAGGGCGCACGACCTACTGGTTGAAAGCGCGGGGTTTGGCGACACGCCGGCGTTCTTTGCGCTTATTGGCGAGCGAGCGGGCGAGGTCATTGGCGTCGCGGTGTACTCGCCCCTGTTTTCGACCACGCGAGGACGGACGGGCGCCTATGTATCGGATCTTTGGGTCGATGCTCCCGCGCGCGGCCAGGGGCTGGGTGTTCAATTGTTGGCGGCAGTCCGCGACTGGGCGCAGGCCCAGTGGGGCGCGAGCTTTGTGCGGCTTGCGGTCTATGACGACAACCCCAGAGCCGCCTCGTTCTATGTCGGTCTGGGGTTCGTGCCGGCGGTGGCCGAAACCAGCATGACATTGGAAGGGGCCGCATTGGCAGCGATGGGGGAAGAAAAGTGAGAGCCATTTTCGACAACCGCCAGCGGGCGCATGACCCCAAGAGCTTCATGGCCAACGGGCAATCGCTACCGAACCCCGAACAACCGCGCCGCATCGATGTTCTGACCCGCGCCGCGGCAGGGGCGGGTTGTGTTTTTGCGGCGCCAGAGGACCACGGGACGGGTCCGATCGCAGCCGTCCATTCGCCCGAGTATCTGACATTTCTGCAGACGATCCATGCAAGATGGCGCCGGATTGAGGGCGCCTCGGACGAGGTGATCCCGAACATTCATCCGGACCGGCGCACCGCAAGCTATCCACGCTCTGCCGTAGGGCAGGCGGGGTTTCATCAGGCCGATACGGCCTGTCCGATCGCGGCGGGTACCTGGCAGGCGGCCTATTGGTCGGCGCAGACGGCGCTGAGCGCGGTCGACGCGGTGCTCGCCGGTGCGCGCACCGTCTATGCCCTGTGTCGGCCGCCCGGACACCACGCCTTTGGCGATCTCGCGGGTGGGTTCTGCTTTCTCAACAACGCAGCAATCGCGGCCGAGGCCCTGCTGGCGGCCGGTCGCCGGCCCGCGATCCTAGATGTCGATGTGCATCACGGCAACGGGACGCAAGGTATTTTCTATCATCGGCGCGATGTGCTGACCGTGTCGATTCATGCCGATCCGATCCGGTTCTATCCGTTCTTCTGGGGTCATGCCGCAGAGCGGGGCGAGGGCGAGGGGCTGGGCTATAATCTGAACCTGCCGATGCCGCGCGGCACGACCGATGCGGAATTCCTGGCCGTACTCGAAACCGCCCTGGCGCGCATCGCGTCCTTCGGGGCGGATACGCTGGTCGTCGCCCTTGGCCTCGATACCCATGAAAACGATCCGTTCCAGGGCTTCAAGGTGACCACGCCCGGCTTTGCCCGGATCGCCGAAACGATCAAAGCCGCTGGGCTGGTCACGATGATCGTTCAGGAGGGGGGCTATCTGTCAGAGGATCTCGGGGCGAATTTGGCAAGCTTTCTGTCCGGGTTTGGCTCGGTATGACCCAATTGCGCGACATCGTGGTCATCGGCGGCGGCATTGCGGGGATCAGCGTTGCCGCCAGGTTGGCTCCGTTCGTTCGTGTGACCGTGTTGGAGAGTGAGCCGGCTCTTGGCTACCATTCTACGGGCCGCTCCGCCGCGATCTTCATCCGCAACTATGGGAACGCCATGCTGCGCGCCCTCAATGCAGCGTCGGCGGCGTTTCTGGTGGAACCGGCTGATATCGCCGACAGTACGCTGTTGACCCCGCGCGGCGAACTTCTGATCGCGTCTGACGGGGAACAGGACAAGCTAGCCGATTATCTTGATGGGAGCACAGGGATCGAACCCCTGACGCCCGGGCAAGCGGTAGAACTGGTGCCGATCTTGCGAAAAGATCCATCTTCGGCGCTGCGATCGAGTGGGATGCGCAAGATATCGACGTTGATCGGTTGCTCCAGGGCTTCAGCGGTCGTCTGCGCGCCATGGGCGGGGAGGTTGTGACAGGAGCGCGCGTGACCGATATCTCGCGCGCCAAAGGTCAATGGGTGGTCAGCACCGGCGAGGATGATTTTGCAGCACCGATCGTGATCAACGCGGCGGGTGGCTGGGCGGATGAAGTCGCAGCTATGGCCGGGGTGCGCAGAATTGGTCTTCGGGCTTTGCGCCGGTCAGCGGTTCTGATCCCGCAGCCTGACGGATATGATACCCAACTCTGGCCATTATTCGCGAGCATAGGCGAAAGCTGGTACGCCAAGCCAGAGGCAGGACAGCTTCTGATTTCGCCGGCGGAAGAGCATGAGGTGGAGCCGCACGACGTCTGGCCGGACGACATGGTTCTGGCCGAAGGTCTGGATCGGTTCGGACAAGCGGTTACCATATCGATCAACCGGATAGGGCGGTCTTGGGCAGGGATGCGCAGTTTCGTGGCCGACAGATCGCCAGTTGTCGGGTTTGCACCGGATGCCGAAGGCTTCTTCTGGCTGGCGGGGCAGGGCGGATATGGCATTCAGACCTCGCCAGCGCTATCGACCTTGGCCGCAGACCTGTGTCTCGGCCGGGTATCGCCCCTTGGCTCTGCCGTCATCGAATCACTGAGCCCGCGGCGCACGATACTTCTTGCGTGATTGCCGTTATTGGCTAGGAACACATGGCGGCTTGCCGGTCCGCCCACCCGGAAATCGCGGCTCTGCACCGAAGTCTCGGCGGCATGGACGACAGCAGGCTTGCGCGAATGAGCGAATCGGATACCATTCGTACACAAACAACATTGGCCAGTGCCGGGCACCCTTTTGTCCGCCAAGGCCGGGAACCGAAGCCGTCCAGCAAGGAGCGACCACGATGAGACGCCACAGCACTAACCTTTTCGGCTTGGCCCTTGGGGCCCTCTTGGCCTTACAGTCTTCGGCGCAGGCCGATGACATCACCATCGGCGAGATCAATTCCTACTCCGCCCTGCCGTCCTTCACCGAGCCCTACCGCAAGGGTTGGCAACTCGCCGTGGACGAGATCAACGCTGCAGGCGGGATCAACGGCAAGATGCTCAAGGTCATCTCCAAGGATGACGGCGGCAAGCCCGCAAACGCGATCACTGCGGCCAATGAACTGATCTCCAGCGACCACGTTGCGCTGCTGACCGGAACCTTCTTCTCCAACATCGGCCTCGCCGTTTCGGACTATGCCAAGCAGAACAAAGTGCTGTTCATCGCAGGCGAGCCGCTGACCGACGCGATCACTTGGAAGGACGGAAACCGCTATACCTTCCGCCTCCGCCCCTCGAACTACATGCAGGCCAGCATGCTGGCCGATCTCGCGGCCAAACTGCCCGCCAAGCGCTGGGCGACGGTGGCGCCGAACTACGAATACGGCCAGTCTGCCGTTACGGTATTCAAGCAACTTCTGTCGGCGAAACGCCCGGATATCGAATGGGTTGCCGAACAATGGCCGCCGCTTGGCAAGATCGACGCCGGCGCGGTATCCGAGGCCTTGGCAGCGGCGAAACCGGACGCCATCCTCAACGTCGAATTCGGCCCCGACCTCGTGAAGCTGGTCCGCGACGGCTCGACGCGGGGTCTGTTCAAAGATCGCTCCGTGGTCAGTTTCCTGACTGGCGAGCCGGAATATCTGGACGCGCTGAAGGATGAGGCACCGGTCGGCTGGATCGTCACCGGCTACCCCTGGTACTCGATCAAAACGCCGGAACACACGGCCTTCCTTGATGCCTACAAGGCCAAGTACAACGACTACCCGCGCCTCGGCTCTGTCGTAGGCTACAGCGAGATCAAGGCCATTGCCGCGATTCTGAAGAAGGCCGGTTCAACGGACACTGACGCGATGATCTCTGCCGCCGAAGGCATCAGCTTCGACACACCCTTCGGCCCGGTAAGCTTCCGCAAGGTTGACCACCAGTCGACCATGGGTGCTTTCGTCGGCAAGACCGCGCTGCAGGACGGCAAGGGCGTGATGGTGGACTACGCCTACGAGAATGGGGCAGATTTCCTGCCAAGCGATGCCGAAGTGATGAAGCTGCGTCCGCAAAACTGACGCACGGCGCACCACGGGCCGGGCTTTACCCCGGCCCGTTGGCGACCTCCTCATACGGACACCCTGATGCAGCTCGTTTTCGCTCAATTCCTGACCGGTTTGGCCAGCGCCTCTTCGCTGTTCCTCGTCGCATCGGGCCTCTCGATCATCTTCGGCGTCACGCGCATCGTGAACTTCGCGCATGGCGCCTTTTACATGCTGGGCGCCTATATCGCCTTTACCCTGACCGAGCATCTGACCGGGGCTTTTGGCTTCTGGGGTGGCCTGATTGTGGCCAGCATCGCCACCGCCCTCCTGGGTGCCGCACTGGAGATCACCCTGCTCCGCCGGATCTACAAGGCCCCGGAATTGTTCCAACTTCTGGCAACCTTCGGCGTGACGCTCATGGTGGAGGATCTCGTCCTGCTGATCTGGGGGCCGGACGATCTGCTTGGCCCGCGCGCGCCCGGCCTGAGGGGGGCGGTGATGCTCTTCGGTAGCGCGACACCCTCTTATGATCTGTTCCTCATCGCCCTCAGTCCGCTCGTCCTCGGCGTGCTCTGGCTCCTGTTCCACCGCACCCACTGGGGCGTTCTTGTGCGTGCCGCGACCGAAGATAGAGAGATGGTCGCGGCACTCGGGGTGAACCAGAAATGGCTCTTCACCGGCGTTTTTGCCCTGGGCTGCTTCCTCGCGGCACTTGGTGGTGCGCTACAGATCCCGCGCGACGCGGTGAACCATACGATGGATCTGCGGATCATCGTGGAGGTCTTCGTGGTTGTCGTGATTGGCGGCCTCGGCTCAACCGGCGGGGCTTTTGTCGCAGCACTTCTGGTGTCGGAACTCAACGCCTTCGGGATCCTGATCCTCCCGAGGGTCTCTCTGGTGCTCATCTTCGCGATCATGGCGGTGGTGCTGATCATTCGGCCAAGCGGGTTGTTCGGCAAGGCCGTCATCTCCCGCCCGCCCGCGCAAACCGCGCTGAAGCCTTGGGCCCCCCTTGCAAAGGAAGCCCGTATCGCGGTTCTGGCGCTAGTCGGTCTCGCCGCGCTTCTGCCGCTGGGTCTGGGCGACTACGGCCTGAATGTTGCAAGCGAGATTCTGATCTTCGTCCTCTTCGCGGCAAGCCTGCATCTGATCATGTCGGCTGGCGGTTTGGCCTCCTTCGGCCATGCGGCCTTCTTCGGGCTCGGCGCCTATGGTGCCGCGCTGGCGGTGAAGGGACTGGCGCTGCCGATGGGGCTTGCCCTGATCGCGGGTCCGGTACTGGCGGCCATTGGTGCGGTGCTGGCGGGGGCCTTCGTCACCTCTCTCTCGGGCGTCTATTTCGCGATGCTGACACTGGCCTTCGCGCAGATCTGCTGGTCGGTCGCGTTCCAATGGGTCGAGGTGACAGGCGGCGACAACGGCATCCTCGGGATCTGGCCCACGGGCTTCGCGGCGAGCCCGTCGGGGTTCTACTGGCTGGTGTTTGCGCTGACGGTGGTGCTGGTGGCCGGGCTCCGGATGGTGATCCTGTCGCCCTTCGGCTACGGGCTGCGTGCTGCGCGGGATTCCGCGTTGCGTGCTGAGGCGATCGGGCTGGACGGCAAGCGCGTGCAATGGGCGGCCTTCATCCTGTCGGGCACGGTTGCAGGGCTGGCGGGGGCTCTGTTCGCCTTTCTGAAAGGCAGCGTGTTTCCAGAACTCACTCGGCATCTCGGTCTCGGTCGACGGGCTGGTGATGGTGCTGCTGGGCGGTGTGGGCACGATCATCGGGCCCATTGTGGGGGCGGTGTCCTACAAGATGCTGTCGATCTGGCTGATCAGTCAGACGGACTATTCCCGGCTGGTGCTGGGTGCCGTCATCGTGGTGCTGGTGGTGGCCTTTCCGCAGGGCCTCGCCGGAACGCTGGCCGCGATGCGGTGGCCCTGGCGGCGGCGCGCGGCAGCGTCGGTGGATCCAACATGACGGCGCTTCTGGAGGCGAGGAACCTTGCCAAGAGCTATGGCGGCGTGCAGGCGGTGAAGGATGTCTCCTTCACGCTGGCGCCTGGTGAAATCCTTGCCCTGATCGGCCCGAACGGTGCCGGAAAAAGCACCTGCTTCAACATGCTGAACGGCCAGATCGTGCCTGATACCGGTTCTGTCTTCATTGAGGGCAAGTCGATTGACGGGCTGCCGCCGCGCCGCGTCTGCAAGCTTGGCACGGGACGGACGTTCCAGATCACGGCAACCTTCGGCAGCATGACGGTGCGCGAGAATATCCTCGTGGCGCTCGCCTCTCATCAGAAGAGAAGCTGGCGGATGTGGGGGCGTCTCGAGACATCCGCCGCGTGCGCCGAGGCTGATCGATTGCTGGCCCTCGTCGGGATCGGCGATCAGGGCGGGCAACCAGCGGCAGAGATGGCCTATGGCGATCTCAAACGGCTGGAACTGGCAATTGCACTGGCCAACGCGCCGCGCCTTCTGTTGATGGACGAGCCGACCGCCGGCATGGCCTCGCGCGAGCGTGTCGAGCTGATGCGGCTGGCCGCCGGGATCGCGCGGGAACAGAATATGGGGATCCTGTTCACCGAGCATGACATGGATGTCGTCTTCGAACATGCCGACCGGGTGATGGTCCTGTCGCGCGGATTGCTGATCGCCGAGGGCACGCCGGAAGAGATCCGCGCCAACGCCGAGGTGCGGGCGATCTACCTGGGCGACGGGCTGCTCTACGCGGCCGGGCAGGAGGAGACCGTCCCATGACGGCAAAGCTGGAGGTTGTGGGGCTGAATGCCTCCTATGGGCGGGCGCATATCCTGTTCGATGTCGCACTCACGGTTACGCCGGGCGAGGTGGTCGCGTTGCTGGGCCGGAACGGGGCCGGAAAATCCACGACATTCAAGGCAATATGCGGTCTGGTTACGCGAAACGCACGCAGCTTGCAGTTCGATGGCGCGGATATTTCGGTCGCCGCAACGCATGAAATCGTGCGGCGTGGCCTTGGCTATGTGCCCGAGGACAGGCGTATATTCACCGAGTTGACGGTAGATGAAAACCTCGCTGTCGGTCGGCAACCGGCACGGGCCGGCGCGCCGCTTTGGGACCCTGCGAAAATATTCACACTGTTCCCCAATTTGGGTGAGATGCGAAACCGCCCCGGCGGGCGGATGAGCGGGGGAGAACAGCAGATGCTCACCATCGGGCGGATGTTGATGGGCAATCCGTCCCTGGCGCTGCTCGACGAACCCTCAGAGGGGCTGGCGCCGCGGATCGTGGAAGAGATGGCAGCGGCGATCCTAAGGATGAAGAACGAAGGGCTGGCGATCCTGCTGTCAGAGCAGAACCTGCATTTCGCCCGATTGGTCTGCGACCGCGCGGTGATCCTTGAACGCGGGCGGGTGTGTTTCGATGGCAGCTTCGCCGCACTCGACGCGCAACCTGAAATCCGGGACGCCTGTCTGGCCGTGTGAGCGGCCCTCGGCGCTGGCTCTGTTGCACAAATCGGCTGACGGTCGGACTCTCGAAGAAGTGCCGGCGCGCCTTGAGTCACCTAAGGCTCTTCGCGTGATTTACCCTTCAAGATCAATATTGGTTTTGATGGCGGCTAGAAAGGTCAAAATAGTATCGGGCGCCTGCCCAAAGCGTAGTAGCGCAGCTATGTTTCGGTAGGTACGCTTATCTTCACGGCCGAAGATCGGGGCGAACCTGATCCGGCGGAGCGGCGCAACGACCGGAGACAATCCGGCATCGCGCAGGGAGGAGACGCGGATGAAACCGGACTTGGAAGTCGTCCAGATCGGGCGCGGAGAATCCTTCAAGGCGTGGGAACATGGCTACCCGTTCCACACCGTTCGCTGGCATTTCCATCCCGAATACGAAATCCACTATGTCGTCGAGACAACGGGGCGCCATTTCGTCGGAGATTTCATCGGGACCTTCGAGCCGGGTAACCTTGTGTTGACAGGCCCCAATCTTCCGCACAACTGGATCAGTGACATACCAGAGGGCGAAACGGTTCCCCTGCGGAGCCGCGTCGTCCAGTTCTCTGAGTGCTTCATTGCGGACGCGCTTGGCCTGTTTCCAGAACTCGCCGCCTGCCGGTCGGTACTTGAGCTTAGCAGGCGCGGTGCAAGTTTCGGCCCGGCGACCGCGGTCCAGGTCGCGCCGCTGCTAAAGGAACTGGTTGACGCCAAGGGTGTTCGGCGGCTCGAGATATTCATGTGTGTTCTGGGTGCACTCTGCCGTTCAGGCGACGCAAAGCCTTTGACCAGCACGAACTATCTTCCTGACCCTTCGGGCTTCATGTCGACTGGGATTAACGAGGCGCTGTCCTTCATCAATGCCAACCTGACCGAGCCATTCACTGAAAAGGACCTGGCGGACATCGCCCGAATGACGCCAAGCGCCTTTTCCCGGAGTTTCCGCAGGCATACCGGCATGGCACTGGTGCAATATGTGAACCGTTTGCGCATCAACCTCGCCTGTCAGCTGCTGATGAGCGAGGGCAACAAATCGATCACCGAAATCTGCTTTTCGGCAGGCTTCAACAATATCTCGAATTTCAATCGGCAGTTCCTGTCGCAAAAGGGCATGGCACCCTCGCGCTTCCGGGCATTGCTCGCGCAAAACACAGGCGCCGCAGCCGCTTAAGGCAGATACTTGAGACCACCGCTTATGAAGGAGGGCAGGGGGGAGAGACATAAAATCGAGCCAAGACGCAGCGCCTGAGGAGGAGCAGGCCTTGCGATCAGATGCGGCAGACCGAACACGGCGCCGTACCAGTTAAGCTGTCGTTTCCGGGTCTTGCAGTCTCTGCGCCCGATCCTGTCGGGTCCTTGCCTTTGACTGGCCGAGGGCGGATCGTCGGCACATGGACCAGACTTCGTCCTGATCCGGAAACGATGGTTACCAGCAACTCTCCCTCCGATCAACGGACCACCGCTGCGGCATCCCGCATCCGGGGTTTCAATCGAAATTTCTGAAACGGAGACGGAACATGAAGAAACTTTCATCCTTGCTGTGCGGCGCCACGGTCCTTTCAGCCGCGCTTGTCACCGGTGCCACGGCCTTTGCGGAAACCAAGGGCACGGTCGCCTTCCTGATGCCTGACCAGGCCTCCACCCGCTACGAACAGCATGACTTCCCTGGCTTCAAGGCAGAGATGGCCAAACTCTGCGCCGGTTGCACCGTGCTTTACCAGAACGCCAATGCCGATGCCTCGCTTCAGCAGCAGCAGTTCAACTCGGTCATCGCACAGGGTGCCAAGGTCATCGTACTGGACCCGGTCGACTCCACGGCCGCCGCCTCGCTGGTGAAAATGGCGCAAAGCCAGGGCGTCAAGGTCATCGCCTATGACCGCCCGGTGCCCTCAACCCCGGCCGATTACTACGTCTCGTTCGACAACAAGGGGATCGGCAAGGCCATCGCCGTCTCGCTCGTCGAGCATCTGAAAGAGATGAAGGTGCCGGCTGACAAGGGCGGCGTGCTGGAAGTCAATGGCTCGCCCACCGACGCCGCTGCCGGCCTGATCCGAGACGGTATCCACGAAGGGTTGAAGGACAGCGGCTACAAGACCCTTGCTGAATTCGACACGCCGGAATGGGCGCCGCCGAAAGCGCAGGAATGGGTCAGCGGTCAGATCACCCGCTTCGGGGACAAGATCATCGGCGTCGTCGCCGCCAACGATGGCACCGGCGGCGGCACAATTGCGGCCTTCAAGGCGGCAGGCGTGAGCCCGGTGCCCCCGGTCACAGGCAACGATGCCACCATCGCGGGGCTGCAACTGATCATCGCGGGCGACCAGTACAACACCATCTCGAAGCCGAGCGAGATTGTGGCGGCGGCCGCGGCAAAAATCGCGGTGGACTTCCTTGAGGGCAAGAAGCCCGAGGCGAAGATGTCGCTGTATGACACGCCCTCGCAGCTCTTCACCCCGGCGGTCGTGACCAAGGCCAACCTGAAAGCCGAGATCATCGACAAGAAAATCAATACGGCGGCCGAGCTGTGCACCGGCCGTTACGCAGAAGGCTGCACGGCGCTAGGCATCAAGTAAGCTGCCGTAAAGCCGTCGTCTGGCCGGCCTCCCTGGGCCAGACGACACCCTTTTCGTGACCGCGCGAGGTGCCACAAATGACCGATACGATCCCAGACAAGGCCGCCGCGAAAGAGCTGGTGCTCAGCCTGCGCGGAATCTCGAAGAACTTCGGCGCGGTCTCGGCCCTGACCGAGATTGACCTCGACGTCCACGCGGGCGAGGTTGTGGCGCTGGTCGGTGACAACGGTGCGGGCAAATCCACCCTCGTCAAGGTTCTGGCCGGGGTGCATCAGCCAACCTCTGGCACGATCCGCTTCCGCGACCAGCCGGTCGCCCTGACCGATCCTGCCACCGCACTTAACCTTGGCATCGCCACGGTATTTCAGGATCTCGCACTCTGCGAGAACCTCGATGTGGTGGCCAACATCTTCCTTGGCCGCGAACTCAAGCCCTTTCAGCTTGACGAAGTCGCGATGGAGGTCCGCGCATGGACCCTGCTGAACGAGCTTGCCGCCCGCATCCCCAGCGTGCGCGATGTGGTCGCCTCGCTGTCCGGCGGGCAGCGTCAGACCGTGGCCATTGCCCGCTCTTTGCTGCTGGAACCGAAGCTTATCATGCTGGATGAACCCACCGCCGCGCTCGGCGTGGCTCAGACCGCTGAGGTTCTGAACCTGATCGAGCGGGTCCGTGAACGGGGCCTTGGCGTGATCATGATAAGCCATAACATGGAAGATGTGCGCGCGGTGGCCGACCGCATTGTCGTCCTGCGCCTTGGCCGCAATAACGGCGTCTTCACCCCTGACACCTCGAATGAGGAACTGGTCAGCGCGATTACGGGCGCCACCAACAATTCCGTCTCTCGCCGTGCGGGCCGTCTACAGGCCGAACGTGAACTGTCACAGGAGGGGCAGGAATGACCAGCAAGCCGACCGAAAAGCCCACCCCGACCGCGCTCGACCGCAGCGACGTCCGGGTGAAGCATGAGGCCGGCATCGCCGGTGCCATCCGCGCCTTCTGGGATCGCGTCCGCTCGGGCGATCTCGGATCGCTGCCGGTGATTGTGGGCCTTGTCATCATCTGGACCGTATTCACCAGTCTGAACCCGATCTTCCTGTCCTCGAACAACCTGGTGAACCTGCTGTTCGACTGCTCGACCGTGGGCGTCATCTCGCTCGGCATCGTCTGCGTTCTGATGCTGGGACAGATCGACTTGTCGGTCGGCTCGATGAGCGGTTTTGCCTCAGCCATGGTCGGCGTCCTCTGGGTGAACCAGGGCTGGCCGGTCGGTTTTGCCATCGTCGCGGCAGTGGCGGTAGGCGCCCTTATTGGTGCGCTTTATTCTTTGCTGTTCAACCGGCTGGGCATGCCCAGCTTCGTCTCGACCCTTGCCGGCCTGCTCGCCATCCTCGGGATGCAGCTTTACCTGCTCGGCGCCAGCGGCTCCATCAACCTGCCTTATGGCGCGGCGCTGGTGAACTTCGGCCAGCTTCTGATCATGCCCGCCATCGTCTCGCATGCGCTGGCCCTCGTGCCCGGCGTCGCGATGCTGGTCAGCGGCCTCAGCGCCATTCGGCGCCGCTCCGCTGCCAACCTTTCGGCCCCCTCGACCGGCGGCCTGATCTTTCGCGCCGTCCTGACGACCGTGGTGCTGGAAGGGGTGGTGGGCTACCTCAACCTCGGGCGCGGCGTGCCGTGGATGTTCGGCCTTTTCGTTGGGCTCGCCGTAGCGCTGAACTATGCCCTGACGCGCACCCAATGGGGCCGCTCAATGCAGGCCGTCGGCGGCAATCACGAGGCCGCGCGCCGCGCCGGTATCAACGTCCGTGCGATCTACTCCAGCGCGTTCATCCTCTGCTCGATGTTCGCAGCGCTTGGCGGTGTTCTCTCCGCCGCCCGCCTCGCCTCGGCGAGCCAGCAGGCAGGCACCGGCGACGTCAACCTTAACGCCATCGCGGCGGCGGTCATCGGCGGCACGAGCCTTTTTGGCGGTCGCGGCAGCGCCTATTCCGCCCTGCTTGGCATCATCGTGATCCAGTCGATCGCGAGCGGGCTGACCCTGCTGAACCTCTCATCCTCGCTGCGCTTCATGATCACCGGCGCCGTTCTCGCCATTGCCGTCATCGTCGACTCGCTTGCCCGGCAATCCCGCGTTTCGCATGGCCGCGCCTGACACCACCCGACCCCAAGGAGCCCTGATATGACTGATCTGTTCGCCGGGAAGGTCGCAGCCATTACCGGTGCTGCCTCCGGCATCGGCCTCGAATGCGCCAGAACCCTGCTGGCCGAGGGCGCGCGCGTCGTCCTGATCGACCGCGCCGGGGACAAGCTGCGTCAGATCTGCTCTGATCTTGGACCCAACGCGATCCCGCTGGTCGTGGACCTGATCGACCCGGAAAGTGTCAAGACAATGCTGCCGCAAATCCTCAAGCTGGCAGGTGGCCTCGACATCTTCCACGCCAATGCCGGCGCCTATGTCGGGGGCGAGGTTCTGACAGGCGATCCGGATGCTTGGGACCGGATGTTAAACCTTAACATCAATGCCGTGTTCCGCTCGATCCATGCGGTTCTGCCGCATATGGTCGAGCAGAAAAGCGGCGACATCATCGTCACCAGCTCCATCGCAGGGATCGTCCCCGTGGTTTGGGAGCCGATCTACACCGCCTCGAAATTCGCGGTGCAGGCCTTTGTCCATACCGTCCGACGGCAAATATCCAAACACGGCATCCGCATCGGCGCAGTGGCGCCCGGCCCGGTGGTGACAGCCCTTCTGGACGACTGGCCCAAGGCCAAGATGGATGAGGCGCTGGCCAATGGCAGCCTGATGCAGCCCAAGGAAGTCGCCGACGCCGTGCTCTTCATGCTCACCCGCCCGCGCAACGTTACGATACGGGATCTCGTGATCCTGCCGCTCAGCGTCGACCTTTGACGGCAGCCAAACCCTTTTCCAGCGTGCGCAAGGACGACCTGACATGAGCAGCCGACCGACCCCAGCATCCCAAAAGACCTATGCAATCGGCGTCGATGTCGGCACTGGCAGTGCCCGGGCCGGGGTTTTTGATCTGGCCGGCCGGATGCTCGGCTCAGCGAAAACTGCCATCACCCTGCATCGCGCCCCTGGATCGATGGTAGAGCAATCCAGCCGAGAGATCTGGTCCGCCGTCTGCCGCTCGGTGCGCGAGGCGGTATTGCAAGCCGCGGTCGATCCGAGCCGGATCGGCGGCATCGGCTTTGACGCGACCTGCTCGCTCGTCGTGTTGGGCGCTGGCGGCGAGCCGCTGCCCATCGGCCCTTCTGAAGACGCGGATCGCGACATCATCGTCTGGATGGATCACCGCGCCACCGCTCAGGCCGAGCGGATCACCGCGACCCATCATGCTGTCCTGAGCTATGTCGGCGGCACCATCTCGCCCGAGATGCAGACCCCGAAATTGCTCTGGCTGCGCGAGAACCGTCCGCAGGTCTTCGACGCCGCCTGGCAGTTCTTTGACCTCGCCGATTTCCTGACCTGGCGCGCGACCGGCAGCCTTGCCCGCTCGACCTGCACGGTGACCTGTAAATGGACCTACCTCGGCCATGAGGATCGCTGGGACGACAGCTACTTTCGCCAGATCGGGCTGGGCGTGCTTGCCGACGAAGGCTTCCGCCGCATCGGAACCGAGGTCGTCAACCCCGGCACCCCCTTGGGTGCAGGCCTGACGGCGCGGGCCGCGGCCGACCTCGGCCTCACCCCCGGCACCCCGGTCGGGGCGGGGATGATCGACGCCCATGCGGGCGGCATCGGCACCCTCGGCGCAATGGGGCCGGCAAGCGATCCGACCGAAAGCATGGCCTATGTCTTCGGCACCTCCTCCTGTACCATGACCACAACGCGCGATCCCGTCTTCGTCCCCGGGGTCTGGGGCCCCTACAAGGGCGCCATGGTGCCCGGCTACTGGCTGAACGAGGGCGGCCAGTCGGCGGCAGGCGCCGCGATCGACCACCTGATCTCCCTCCACCCTGCCACGGCCGAGGCGACTGCTGCAGCCACCAAATCCGGGCTGCCCCTTCCGGTCTGGCTCGCCGAACGCGCCTCTGCCGCCTCGGCCGCACCCTCTGACGCGGCACGACTGGCCGGGGGGCTGCATGTGGTGCCAGAGTTTCTCGGCAACCGCGCGCCCTTTGCCGATCCCCATGCCCGCGGCCTGATCGCAGGCCTCGGCATGGAGATCGACATCGACAGCCTGATCGCGCTCTATATCGCCGGGATTTGCAGCATCGGCTACGGGTTGCGCCAGATCCTCGATGCGCAGACCATAAGCGGCGCACCGGTCAAGAAGATCGTCATCAGCGGCGGGGCAGGGCAGCAGGATCTGATCCGTCAACTGCTCGCCGATACGGCAGGCCTTCCGGTCGTGGTGACGGCAGCCGAAGAACCTGTACTGCTCGGCGCGGCCATCCTTGGCACGGTCGCAGGCGGGCAGTTCGGGACGATGGTCGAGGCGATGGGGAAAATGTCTGCCACGGCGGCGGAATTCTTACCTGCCGAGGACGACATAAATGCATTGCATGAGGCGCGCTTCAAAGCGTTTCGGCGCCTTCAAGAGGTGGCACGGGAGATAAACCAAAAGCGTTGACTGGGGATCGGTGGACAGAGTCAGCAGAAAATTGTTGGAGGCGGGCAGGTCGGTCGCCTAGCCTTGCGGAACGACCCAATGCTCCCCGTTTCGTTAGTTCAAAACCTCGCCTGCGATCATCCCCCTGGCGGTGATGATGTATGCCCGTTTCCCGCTGTCTCTGCGGGACGTCGAGGAGCTTCTGCAAGAGAGGGGCATCGACATCAGCCACGAGACTGCGCGGTTTTGTTGGAAACAGGTTCGGGCCGCTGTTCGCCGCCGAGGTCCGCAAGCGGCGTCTGCGGAAAGTGCGCCCCTCTTTCCTTTGGGCGCAGCACTTGTTGTTGCCCGTTCAGGGCCGGACCGCATTCGCCTCACATCCCCTGGCCATTCACTCTGGCAGGCCAGCCAAGCGCAGACCCTCAATATAGCGCCCAAGCAGTGCGGGGGACATGAACCGGAGGCCGTCGGCAATGCCCGAAAGCGTCACCTTTGGTCGGAGATAGGTGAACTCGGCGAGGGCACGGCCCGCCTCACGATGTTCGCCCGCATGTGCCAGGTAAACTGCGAGGTCACGATAAGGCCATGTCAGGCCCGGACGCGAGTCGAGCGCGCGCCGGACCCAGCGGATTGCCTCCTCGATGTTCTGGGCGGCGAAATGCGCCAACCCAATTCCGATATATGTGTGGAAAGCAAAGGGATCACGAGGGCTGAGGCTCATGGCTTGACCGAATGCAGCGAGGGCGGGTTCGGCTTCGCCTTCATAGACATGCGAAAAGCCGCGCCGGGTCCAAGCCCAGGCATGATTGGGATCGATCGCCAGCGCGCGATCGACGAATTCGACACCGCGCCGCACATTGCCCTCCAACAGCACGATAGCACTGGCAATCGCCGTCATCGCAGTTGGATCGTCATCCACGTTTCGCGCTGCGATCTCGATGAGCGGCAGCCCCTTCATTCGCTCGGTGTCAAAATCTGCTGTCCAGTTGTAGACGATCTGCTGAGCATGGGCCCAGGCAGCCAGACCTGCGGCCAGCCCATAGTTGGGATCGAGCTCGAGCGCCTGTTCCAGCAAATGGATTGCTTGCAGGTTCGCGTCCATGCGGTGCGCCCAGAGATGAGGCAGGGCCCGCATCACGAGGTCGTAGGCTTCGAGACTTTCGGGGCGCTTGCGTAGGGCCCGTTCGACTTCCGCCGTGCGGATGGACGGGTAGACTGCCCCGGCAACCTGTCGGGCGATCGTGTCTTGCAAATCGAAGACTTTAGCGGTTTCGCCCTCAAACTTGTCGGACCAGATATGTGCGCCTGTCTCTGCTTCGATGAGTTGCGCGGACACCCGGATCCGGTCTCCGGCCTTCCGGACGCTGCCTTCAAGCACATAGCGAACGCCGAGTTCCCGCGAGATCTGCCGGACATCGACTGGCTTTCCCTTGTAGGTAAATGCGGTGTTTCGGGCGATCACGACAAAGTCGCGGATGCGCGACAGTGTTGCCGTCAATTCCTCAGTCATTCCATCGGCAAAGAAGCCCTGTTCGGGGTCACTCGAGAGATTGTCGAAGGGCAGAATGACGATCGAGGGCCGACTGGGATGTCCGGCCGCCGCCGCACGCAGAGGTTTGGCCGGCTGCTCTGCAGGCCATATCCATATGTCTTGCGGCTCATCGATGTTCTTGAGGGTGCGGCGCCCCAGCGCCGCAAACTTGAGCTCGGTCTTGCCGTCAAGATATTCCTTAATGCCCCGCGAGATCGCAATGCCGCCAGGCGGTGCTTCGCCCTGCAGCCTGACGGCGAGATTTACGCCTTCCCCATACCTGTCGCTGCCAACGACGAGGACATCCGCCAGTACGATGCCGACCCGTGCCTGCATCGGCTTGCGCGCCGTATCGAGAACTGGGCTACTGCACATTTCCAACTGGAAAGCATAGGCCATTTCAACTGCGGCGACAGGGCTGGAAAACTCGATCAGGAGGCCGTCGCCCATGGTCTTGAAGACCTCACCGCCGTGGCTGGCAGTGGTCGGCAGAATAAGGTCCCTGTACACGTCGGTGATGGCCCCGACCGTGTGCCGCTCATTCTCGTGCATCAGTCGAGAAAAACCTACCACGTCTATGGAGACGATGGCCACCAAACGGCGTTGCTGCTGCGGCATTTTGCTTCAACCGAGATACGTCCCGCGGTGACAACGGCCCACGGAAGGATCATCGCAAATTCTTGACCATCACGCAATTGTCATTGAGGCGCCGTCTTTGGAATGGGTCTTGGGCCGGATGAGTTGATGCCGGATTCTCCCAGACACAGTGCTTGCGAGAATGCGAGGATCGCTGTGGCAATCTTGCGTCTGCCCTTTCGCACCTGGCCGATCCGACGTCGGGGCTACTTGCACGGGCCCATGCGAACGCATGAGCTCACCATATGGGGCGTCGGGAACAGTTCCCCGGACTGCTTTCAGAATTCTCGTCCACCCGACAACCAGAATGGGCAGCTCCCTGACCGATCTCCCGGCGGAGCCTGAATCACGCCGCGAGCGCAGATGTACGGGTCCTGAGCCTGGAATACAGAGGCGGTTTCGCAACGGCCCGTTCTCACCGAAACACGCAGTCAGGGTTGAAAGATCAGTACGATGTAGACGAAGAATATGACAAGATGAACCGCGCCTTGCAGCATGTTCGTCCGAACCGCCCCAAAAGTGAGCACGCTGATCATCAACGTCAGCAGCAGGATCACCATTTCGCCCGGATCAAGGCCAAGCTGGATCTGCACGCCCGAAACGAGTGCGATCAGGATCACGGCTGGAACCGTCAGGCTGATCGTCGCCAAGGCCGAGCCAAGGCAGATGTTGACCGACCGCTGGAGATGGTTGGACGCTGCCGCCTCTAGTGCTGCGAGCCCCTCTGGCGCCAGGACAAGGATTGCGACAACGACGCCGCCAAGCGCTTCGGGCAACCCGAGCTGGCCCGTCGCGTAATCGACGATCACGGCAAGCTTCTTCGATAGCATCACGATCGGGACAAGAATGAAGAGGAGCAGTACGGAGTTATAGAGAAGTGGGGCCCAGTCCTTGCGCGGCGTATGCCGTCTGGTCGCATGCCCGACCGGCGCTTCGACCCCGGCTGCGATCTCTGCGAAGTGGTCGCGATGTCGCACGGTCTGCATGGCCAGGAACGTTCCATAGAGCAGCGTCGTGGCCAGAGCGAAAGCCACGCTTTGGCCCGAGGAAAGTGTCGGGCCCTGAGTCGAGGTCGTGAAGCGAGGCAGAATGAGCGTGATCGAGGCGAGCGTTATCAACACACTCAGATAGGCGCGTGCGCCCTGCAGGTTGAAGCTCTGTTCGCGATGCCGGAAGCCACCGATAAGAAGGCCCAGTCCGACCATTCCGTCGAGTACGATAATAAGAACGGCAAGCATCGTGTCGCGTGGCAGTGTCGGGTTGGGGCCCGCGTGCATCATGACCGCCGCGATCACCGAGACCTCGATAATGATAACCGAGATTGTAAGGATCAGGGTTCCCAGGGGCTCGCCCAGGATCTCGGCCAGTCGATCCGCGTGGTGAACTGCCGAAAACGATCCCCAGAGCATGACTGCGAAGAGCCAGACGAAGAGCGCCAGAAGGGTAAGCGGGTTGCCAAGATCGCCAAGCCAGGACCGACCGACCGTCTGAAGCACAAGCACCGTCGCCGCAATTGAGAAGAACGCTCGCTCTGACCGGATCTGGCGCAGCACCCCCCTCCTTGGTTCCACTTGATCCTCCTTTGCGTCTTCTGCCGATGGCCTTCGCTAGATATTTGCGGACGTCCGGCCCGTCCACCAATCTTCGGCGCGCTGGAGAATGCTGTAGACCGACGGCACGAAACTGACCGTAAGCAGCGTTGAGGCGAGCATCCCGGTGATGACGACGAGACCGATCGATTTCTGCGCACTTGAGCCGGCACCCGAAGCCAAAAGCAGCGGCACAACCCCGAGGATGAAGGCGATGGAGGTCATCAGGATCGGGCGCAGGCGGAGCCGGGCAGCTTCGGTTGCGGCAGCCTCGATCGGGCGACCGTCCCTTTCGTGGAGATCGCGGGCATATTCCACGATCAGGATCGCGTTCTTGCTGGACAGTGCAATGAGGAGGATCATGCCGATCTGGCAATAGAGGTTGTTCGCCACCCCTAGCGCCAGCAACGCTCCGGCAGAGCCGAGCAGCGCCAGCGGCACCGAGGCGATGACCGCCAAGGGAGCAATCCAGCTGTGGTACTGGGCGGCAAGGACCAGATAGATGAGCAGCAGGCCGAGGCCGTAGGCGATGTAGATCTGGCTGCCCACCTGCCTTTCGAGGAAGGACAGCGCGGTCCATTCCGACCCGGTGCCAAGCGGCAGCACCGAGGCGGCAATGCCGTCCAGCGTATCGAGCCCCTGGCCGGAGCTATAGCCCGCCGCCTGATTGGTGATGATCGTGGCCGCGGGGCGGAGGTTGTAGAGGTTGACCGTCGCGGGACCGGTCATGGGTGCGATGGAGGCGATCGCTCCGAGTGGGACCATCGAGCCGGAAGCGTTGCGCAAGGCATATCGGCTGACCGACGACGGGCTGAGCCTGAAGGGCGCGTCGGCTTGGACGTAGATCTGGTAGACCCGCCCGAAGCGCTCGAATTGGCCTGCATAGCTGCCGCCTACATAGCTGCTCATCGTGTCAATGGCGTTTGAAAACGTCACGCCAGCGGTTTCAGCGGCAAGACGGTTCACCTGAAGGTCGAATTGCGGGCTGTCGGCATTGAAGGCACCGCGCACGATCATGAATTCCGGCGCAGCAGAGGCCAACTTCACGATGCGCGAGGCATAGCTTTCCAGCCTGTGATAGTCGAAGGTCCCGTCGTGCAGCTCGACCTTCAGCGTCGCTCCGGAAGCATTGCCGACGCCTTGGATCGGTGGCGGTGGGATCACCAGTGCAGACCCGTCAGTAAGGTTCTGCACAGCCTTGTTGATCGCGTCGTATTGCTGCAGGAGCCCAAGGTGCGCCTTGCGCTTTGACCAGTCCGTGAAGATTACGTAGGCGATGCCCGAATTCGACGCGCTCGAATTGTCGTTCAGCGCCGAAAGGCCCGAAATTGTCACCACATGCGCGACATCCGGAACCTTCTTCAATCGCTGGTCGACGTCTTGAAGCGCGGCTGCGGTACGCCCGAGTGAGGCGCCAGGTGGAAGGTCGACCGAAACGAGGAAATAGCCCTGATCCTCGATCGGCAGAAAGGCGGTCGGCACGCGCGCCAGGCTCCAGAGTGCCAGGCCCAAGAGCAACATCAGCATCATGCCCATGACCGCGGCATGACGGATCGTCAGAGTGATCAGCCGGACGTAGCGTCGCTCCACTGCGTCGTAGCCAGCAATGAAACCGCGCGCGAGAACACCCGGGCGGGTATTTGCGGGCTTGGCCCGCAGCCAGGCTGCGCATTGCGTAGGCTTAAGCGTGATTGCGTTTACCGCGCTGATCAGGGCGGTCGCCGCAATTACCAGCGCGAACTGGCGATACATCTGACCACTCAACCCCGGCAGGAAAGAAGCCGGCAGGAAGATCGCCATCAGCACAAGCGTAATGCCGATGATCGGGCCGAGAAGGTCGCCCATCGCACGGATCGCGGCCTCGCGCGGGGACATGCCTTCTTCGATGTATTTCGTCGCACCCTCGACCACGACGATCGCGTCATCGACCACGATCCCGATCGCCAGAATGATGGCGAAGAGCGTGGTCAGGTTCACCGAGTAGCCGAGCGCCGCCATCGCCGCGAAGGCGCCGATTATGGTCACGGGAACGGTGGTTGCCGGCACCATCATGGCGCGCCAGTTGTGGAGGAATAGGAGGATCACGGCGAGCACCAGGAGCGCCGCCTCAATCAAGGTGCGATAGACGTCGCCGAT
This sequence comes from uncultured Pseudomonadota bacterium, assembly GCA_963837565.1. GTDB lineage: Bacteria > Pseudomonadota > Alphaproteobacteria > Rhodobacterales > Rhodobacteraceae > Solirhodobacter. The sequence goes on along the minus strand of CAWIOC010000003.1, from coordinate 206,308 downwards.
CGCCGCCTGGACGAAGCGTGTGGTGTCGAAGGGTACGGACCACGTCATGTCCTGCGGAAAGGCCTTCGCCAGGCCGGTCACCTGTCCCGCCACCGCCTTTGCGACTGTCAGAGCGTTCGCGCTCGGAAGCTGGAAGATCGCAAGCCCAGCCGCCGGTTTGCCGTCGAGCATGAACTGCTGGCTGTATTGTTGTGCGCCAAGCTCGATGCGGGCCACGTCGCGCACGCGGGTCACTGGCGATCCTGGGGAGGTGCCGCCCTTCAGGATGATGTCGCCGAAGTCCTTCTCGGTCGCGAGACTGGCAGAGACATTCAGCGTGTACTGAAAACCGGTCTTCACGGGAACCGGCGGCAAGCCGAGTTGCCCTGCCACCTCCGGCACGTTCTGCTGATTTATGGCGTTCACGACATCGGCCGGTACCAACGTCCTAGCCTGCATCTTCTCCGGGTCCAGCCAGATGCGCATGGCATATTGGCCTGCACCGAATACGGAAACGGCGCCCACGCCTTCAATTCGGGCGATGTCGTCCTGCATGTTGATCGAGGCATAGTTGGCCAGATAGAGGCTGTCGTAGCTTCCCTTCGGTGAGGTCAGGGCGACGATCTCCAAGATAGCTGTCGACCGCTTTGTCGTCTGCACGCCCTGGGACTGGACCGCGTCGGGCAGCGAAGCGAGAGAGGTTTGCACCCGGTTCTGGACAAGGACCTCCGCCTTGTCAGGATCGGTGCCGATCGCAAAGGTGACCGTAAGCGTATATTGCCCGTCGCTCGTGCTTTGCGACGACATATAGAGCATTCCGTCGGTGCCGTTCACCCGCTCCTCGATGGGAAGGCCGACCTCGCGCGCAACTGTCGAAGCGCTCGCGCCAGGATAGCGGGCGGTCACCTGGATTGTGGGCGGCACGATGTCGGGATATTGCGCCACTGGCAGCCGGAACAGCGACACGAGACCGATCACGACGATCAGCCAGGCGATGACATTCGCAAGCACCGGCCGATCAATGAAATACTTGGAGATCATTTGGGCACGAGGCCCGGATCGAGTTTCGTTTCCTGTGGGGTTACCGTCTGGCCCGCGGTCACCCCGTCTGCGCCGACGACAATCACCCGCGCATCTTCCGCAAGGCCGGAGCGGATTTCAATGCCCCCGGTGCCGGTCTCGGCGCCGGTCACGACATGTGTTGTGGTTGCGATGTTTTTGCCATCGACGGTCAGCACAAATTGCCCTTGAGCGTCAGACAAGAGTGCTGTGTCCGGCAGGATCAGCACCTTCACGTCACGTCGCACCGGCACTCGGATGCGCACGAATTGGCCGGCAAGGAGGACCGCGTCTGAGTTCGGCAGATCGGCGCGCAATTGCAGAGTGCCCGTGCCGCTATCAACCGAGGGCGCGATGTAGCTGAGCGTGCCGGCGTGTGGATAGCTGGTTTCGGTCTGAAGTCCGGCCTCGACCGGGACCGGGCCGAGCTGGCTCAACTTCAGGCCCTTCGCCCGCATCGCATCGCGGATCGTCTCCACCAGTCTCTCGTCGAGCGAAAAGGACACCCGGATCGGATCGGTCTGGTAGATCGTCGCCAGCACTGTCGCCGCGTTGCCGCCGACCAGTGCGCCGGGATCGGCCTGACGCGCCGAGACGACGCCGTCGAAAGGCGCCACGACAGTGGTGTAGCCGAGCGTGATCTGGGCTGAGCGCAGCTGCGCCTTGGACTGGTCGACGTCGGCCTGGGAAGAATCCCGGCTGGCGCGGCTCGAGTTGAGATCCGCCTGGCTCGCGACCTGTTGCTGGCTCAGCTGCGTCTTCCGCTCCAGGTCGGCGTTCGCATTGGCAAGCTCCGCCTGTGCCTTTTCAACGGCGGCCTGTGCGCTCGCCACGCTGGCCTGATAGGCGTCGGGGTCGATCTCGAAGAGAGTCTGGCCCTTCGTCACATGATCGCCGTCCTGGTAGCCGACTTTCTGCAAGGTTCCGACGACGCGCGCCACAAGGTCGACCTGGTTCGTCGCGCTGGTGGTGCCCGAGGCAAACACATAGTCCGTCACTGCGGTTGGGAGCGGCGTGGCGACGCTTACCTGTGGCGGAGCGGACAATGTCGGTACCGCGGCAAGCAGGACGACCATGGCTGAAAAGATCGTGACTGCTTTGCCCGGGCGCTTCATGACGTACCGCCTTACCGCTTGGAAGCCATGCATTCGTAGGCGCTGACTGCGTTGGCGCGAGCGGTGGCGCGTTCGATCTGACCGTCCCGGACCATGTTCTCCACAATCTTGGTTACGTCCGCCCTCACTTCTCCGGCCGGAGGGTCCGCCTTGCTGATCTCAGCATAGATCAGAGCGCCGTCGTGGGTCAGTTTCGCCGCGCAAGCCGGCTCTTCCGCAATCGCAGCGGTTTGAGCGAAAACGACCACTGCCGAAAGCGCAGGAACAGACAGAATTGCTGCTTTAACCATCGCTTTTCTCCTGAAAGGAGCCGACAAGACTTTGGTGCCTTGCCCAAGCACAGACGGAACAACAGTGAAGTTTGACGACAAAAGTAGATCACAGAAATGTTAACTTGGGAAATGTTTCTTAACAAATGCCGGCCCAAACATAGGCAGTTTCGGCAGATCTTATGCACTGCATTCTAGGTCGACCTATTCAATGCAGATTGCTGGAGGCGTTCCCGGCGCTCAGGGTCCATCGGCCGACATGGTCAAGCGATCGCGAGCGGAGCGGGCTCCGGCGCGAGGAATTTACCTGCTTCCAACAGCAGGTCCTCGCGGAATTGATCTGCGACCAGTTGCACGCCGAGCGTCCCGGTGCCGTCAAGGTCCAGCGTGACGGTCAGACCGGGCAGGCCCATGAACGGGGTAGCAATCATCGGGAGCTGCGCTTCCAGCACGGCGTCGAAATCTGAGGGCGAAGCAACGTCACGGTGATCGCTGAAGGGAGGCTGTCCTGAAACGGGACAGAGAACCAGGGGCCACTCGGTGAGGAACGTGCGCCAGAGGCGGGTCAGGCGGGCGCGCGCCTTCAGCGTGGACATCAGTCCGTGCAGATCGGTTTCCGGGCAATGTCGCGTCATTTGGGCGTAGACGAAATTCGCGTCGGGATCGTTCTCGGCACGAAGGGCAGCACAGCCGTCATGCCGGAATTCGGCCATCCAGAGGCGCAACTGCAACTCCATTGCCTCGCGGAGAGGAGGTGTCCGAACCTCATCAACTCGATACCCAGCGTCCGAAAGCCTGGTGGCTGCCACGCGAAGTGCGTCTCGGACCGATTTGGCGACCGGCATACCATCGGGGGCTTCAAGATAGGCAACCCGACGCGGCACCGCGGCGCCCTCAAGCGGAATCGCCTGCCACCAGGGATCACGCATGTCGCGCGCTGCCATCGCCGCAAGGGCCAGCCGCAGATCCGGAACTGAGCGCGCCAACGGGCCGGCGACAGCCATCAACTGCGCCCCGATCAATCGATCCCCACCTGTGGCATTGAACGCGGGAACGCGCCCAAGGGAAGGACGAAGCCCGTGCACGCCACAGGCATAGGCGGGGTAGCGGATAGACCCAGCGATATCGGTGCCCTGTCCGATCGGCCCGATCCCCGAAGCCACCGCGGCACCGGCCCCACCTGAGGATCCTCCGGGGGTCAAATTTGGATCGCGAGGATTTGTCGTTGCGCCGTGAAGGCCGTTCCGCGTGAACCAGCGGAGAGAAAAAGCTGGTGTGTTCGTGCGCCCAATGATGATCGCCCCGGCCTTGCGCAGATTGGCCACCACCGGGCTATCCGTTTTTGCCACAAGGCCAGCCTGAGTGCGCAAGCCGTTGGTCGTCGCATATCCAGCCTGGTCAATGATCACCTTGATGGTTACGGGAACGCCCATCAAAGGACCGGGGATACCGCCCTTCGCCAAGGCGGTGTCGGCGGCATCTGCCGCAAAAAGCGCCTCGTCATCCATCCGTTGTACGACGGCGTTGAGCGCCGGATTGACCCGGTCGATCCGCTTTAGCACGGATGTGACGACTTCCCGCGCTGAAAGCTTTCGCGCTGCAATCAGCGCGGTCAGCTCGGTTGCGGTAAGGCGCCATGGTTCAGACATCAGTGCTTCCGTCGGCTGACCCGTTCGGCTGGTGAGCCAGCGGCGGGGCACGCAGAGGATGACAGTCCTGTCCGTTTGTGGACAAGTGATGCCCGCATCGGCGCATTGGCTTCCACATCACCTTTGTCAGGTCGTCGATGTCGCCAGACGATCGTCCAGCGACATGTCCGTATACCGAAATCTGGCGCGCGCAGGCTCGTTCCACGGCACGGGGTTGCTCCGCTTCAATGACCTCGGGCCTTGTTCTGGGACAATTCCTTGTAGGTCAAAATGCCGGATTTCATTGCTCGGTTCTCATCGAGCAGGAAGGAAGGCACACTGATCTTCGCAGCACCGGGCCGCGCTCGAACCGAGCGGAACGCTGTTGCCTGACAGTGCCAATAGCGCCTCGCGCTGACGAACGCTTGAAAAGCGCGGCTGTTGCCGCAACGGCTTTCGGTTTGCATGTTTTCAAGGGAGGAAACTCTATGAAATCCTATGCCTACGGAGAAAAACGCGACTTTCCGACGGGCTTTTCCGAATTTTGGGACCGCCACAGAAGCGCCGTCATCTCCATTGACATGCAAGACTGCCATCTTGTGGACAGTCCCGAATGCCCCTGTCCGGCACCGCGGGCCCGAGAGATCGTCGTATCGATCGATTCCTTCCACGATCGAGCGCGAAGCGTGGACGTGCCGGTAATTCATGTAAGAACGGTGCTGCGTCGGGGCGGAGTGAACGACGTCAACGGCGGCAAGTCCGCCTGGCGTCTCGTCTTCCCGCTTTAGGTCCGCGAAATCCCCAACGCCGACGCGCACAACATCAAGGGCTCGCGCTGGATTCAATTCGGCTCTCGGGTTGCGCCGGATGGCTTGATCGTCGGGACCAAGAAGCGGCTCTCGATCTTCTACCCGAAAGACCTGGATTTCCTGCTCCGGAATCGCGGTGTGCGAACTATGGTGCTAAACGGCGGATTCACCGATTGCTGCGTGCGGAATGCGGCGTGCGAGTCCAGCAATCGTGACTACCGCGTCGTCGTTTTGCGCGGTCTTGTGCGTGGCACAAACGAAGCGCTGGAAGCTTTGGCGCTCAAGATGTTCTCGATCTATTTGGGCTTGGGCATGGATGCCGAGGACCTTATTGCCGAATGGGAACGCGATATCGCTGGAACTTGACCTTGGGGGGCACTCATGCGGTGGGGCGAGGCTCGGCAAATTAACCTGACAAGCGGCAGGCCGGTTGCTGGATCGGTGGCCGGGAGCGTGTGGGCCGACTTGGGTGGACGCAGGAAGGCCGGGCCAGTCGACCCGCAGTGCAGGGTCGGAGGCGGGGTATCTATGCCGCACATCGGTCTTGGACGTCTTCCCCGGGGAACCTCCGGCATGCCGTCTGCAGTTGCATGGTCTGATCCATGCGGTGTGCTTCGAGGGCGGAAATTTTTTCTTCGTGGAAACTGCAGCGGATCAGTTTATTCTGAATGAAGTGCCCGGGGCGGCGCAGGTGAGGAGGTCGCGCGATGACTTTGAAACACGCGCTGGGCCTGGCTTTGGCGTTTTGCGCGCAGATTGCATCGCCTACCTTGGCTGGCGATGTGGATCTGCATTATCAGGCGGTGATGCATGTGGCGGCGTCGCAGGCCGGGCCGGTACTCGGCCAGACGGATCATGTCCTTGGAACCGGCGACTTTCGCGGCGTCGTCATTCTTGACGGAGGCGAGCTCGCCTTGCACCGTTACCAGGGATGGTTCGACCTGCAGAATGGATCGGGCCGGTACGAGGGTTATGCGGTCTGGCATTTCGACGATGGCTCGGAGTTATGCGCCCGCTATGAAGGCGCGGTAAAGGAGACCACGGGCACTGATTTCCAAGTGACCGCAAAGCTACGCGATTTCGAGGGCACTGGCCGATATGCAGGCGCCACGGGCGAAGGCACATTCGCAGGACGTCGGCTGGAGCCGATCGAGGCTGGAGGCACCACCTATCTCAAGGGAACGTTGCATCTGAAGCTGCCGGACTGAACCGGCGTACTGCGATCAAGGCGTCGCGCACCCGCGATCCACATGAGGGGAGCCATGAGAGCGTTCAAATATCTGGCCGCAGTAATTGCACTCACCATTCCCGGCGTAGGTCTGACCGAAGGCGGCACGTCCGGGCTGCCCGTTGAAATTGCCGCGGTCTACAACACGACCGGAGCGCAGTCGGATTTGGACGGTGCCTCGCTTCTCGGAGCGCGGCTGGCGATCGCTGAGGCGAACCGGAACGGTGGATTTCAGGGACGTCCTTTCAAACTTGTCGTCGCTGAAGGTAACAGCAATCCACTCGACGTGGCCAAAGTCACCGAAACGCTGGTCGCCTCTCATCCGCGGATCGCCGTATTTTTCGGCCTGTCAGATACTGACATGGTGCTTGCCGCAGCTCCAAAAGTCGTCCGCAGCAGTCGGGCCTTCGTGACCTCCGGCGCGACCTCCCCGGAACTTCCCGCCCAGGTGCCGGGTGGGCTGTTCCTCGCTTGCTTCGGCGACAACGTGCAGGCCGCTGCGGCTGCCGAGTGGGTGTATGGCACCCTGAGAGCCCGCACTGTCGCGATCTTGTCAAATCGTTCGATGTCTTACACCCGACTTCTTCAGTGGGTACTTTTCTGGGCGGTTCAAGGAACTGGGCGGAGAGATCGTTTCGATTGAAACCTACGACAGTGGTGCCGTGAAGGACGCGGTCACTCGGCTTAGCCCGGCCGATGTCGTTTTCGCGGCCGTCTCGCCCGACGAGGTGATCGAGGCCATCCGCGCGATCCGCGCGTCCGGATATAATGGGCCGATAGTAGGCGGCGATGGCTATGATCTTGGTTTGGGCTGGAAACAGGCCCTCGACATTGGGGGCGTCTACTTCACGACCCATGCTTATCTCGGCGACGACAACAATGATGCTCGGGTTCGCAGCTTTCGCACCGCGATGCTCGAGGCGTACCCCGGGCACCGACCGGATGCCTTCTCGGCCCTCGGCTACGACACGGCCAATCTGGTTATCGCGGCCATCAGACGCGCCGGATCCGACAATCCCGGAAGGGTCTTGTCGGCAATCGCCGAGACCCGCAACTTCGAAGGTGTAACTGGCACCATCAGCTACACTGGCGGCAGCCATATACCGCGCAAGACGGTGGCGATCCTGAAGATCGATCATGGGCAGGTCAGTCTCGCGGCGCGCTTCGTACCGGCAAAGCCGCCGACACCCTGATCGCCGGAGTCGCCATTGCAAGAAGGAGCATGGCGGAACTGTCAGAACAAAATTCCTGAAGTGGGCCGAGTGGTCGCCCCGGCCTTGCGGGCTCTTTTCCTGGGAACCCACCGACCTTGCAAACATGGTGTCGACTCACACCACGGCGCTGGCTAGGTTGATAGGAACAAACGACAAAGTGGGGGGCGGATGGAAGCGGAAGAAGGTGCGGAAAGGCCTGCGGCTCCGACGCAGGATGTGCTCTTGTCTGTCCGTGGGTTGCGCAAGCTGTTTCGCGGAACCGTCGCCGTCAACGCGCTTGACCTCGACATACGGCGCGGCGAATTCTTCACGCTTCTTGGCCCGTCAGGGTCCGGCAAGACCACCACGTTGAGGCTGATTGCCGGGTTCGACAAGCCGGACGGGGGCACGATCCTGCTCGACGGTCAGGATGTCGCGCGGTTGGCGCCATTCGAGCGGAACGTGAACACCGTCTTTCAGGACTACGCCCTTTTCCCGCATATGAGCGTGGCCGAGAACATTGCCTACGGGCTGGAAGCCAAACGGCTGGGGCGCGATGAAATTCAAGCGCGCGTGATCGACGCGCTGCGGATGGTCCAGCTTGAGGCGCTTGCCGGACGCAAGCCGGCCCAGTTGTCGGGCGGCCAGCGGCAGCGGGTGGGCCTTGCGCGGGCCATCGTCAACCGCCCGCAGCTTCTTTTGCTGGACGAACCGTTGGGCGCGCTGGACCTCAAGCTGCGGCAGGACATGCAGGTGGAGTTGAAACACCTGCAGGAAAGCCTTGGGATCACCTTCCTTTATGTCACCCATGACCAGGAAGAGGCGCTGTCGATGTCGGATCGCATCGCCATCTTCAACAATGGCAGAATTGAACAGGTCGGCCCGCCTGGCGAGGTCTACGAATGCCCGGCAACCGCCTTCGTGGCGGGGTTCGTCGGCACATCGTCGATCCTTGAGCGCGGCGGGCGCAAGCTGGTGCTGCGGCCTGAGAAAGTCCGCATCGCAGCGCAGGCCGAGCCTTTCGCGGAGCCAGGCTGGACTGTGGAGCAGGGCATCCTTCAGGACTCTGTCTATGCAGGGTCGTTCACGCGACATATCGTGAGGCTGGACAGCGGCGAGACGATCATCGCGATGGAGCAGAACATTAGCAGGGCGTCGCAGGCGCCACGGGTCCGGCGCGGGGCGAACGTGTCGGTGGCGTGGAGGATGGACGAAGTCTTTTCGCTGTAAGAGCAATCCAACAAGGAGAGGGACTTATGAATATCTGCACAATGAAGGCGGCGCTTTTGGCGGCCGTCGGGGTGACGGTCCTGCTGCCGCAGGGCGCCGGGGCCGAACCGGCAAAGGCGAATTATCCTGCCGAGATCGGCAAGGGCGAGGGCGTTCTGAACATCGTTGCCTGGGAGGGCTACGCGCAGGATGACTGGATCAAGCCATTCGAGGCAAAGACCGGCTGCATGGTCAACCGCAAGTACGCCGGGTCGTCGGACGAGATGGTGGCCCTGATGCGGTCCGGCGGCGGCGGTCAGTACGACCTCGTATCTGCCTCCGGTGATGCGACGCTGCGGCTGATCTACGGCGGTGATGTGCAACCGGTCGACGTCAAGCTGATCCCCGCCTGGAATGACTTCCTCGAAAACCTCAAATCGCCGCCGCACAACACGGTCAACGGGTTGCATTATGGGCTTTCCTACGAATGGGGGCCCAACACTCTGATGTGGAACACCGACAAGATCACCACCTCGCCGACGTCTTGGGCCGAGATCTACGACGCCAAGTATAAGGGCCAGATCACGGTTCCCGACAACCCGATCCAGATAGCGGATGCCGCGCTTTACCTGATGAAGACGAAACCCGAACTGGGCATCAAGGACCCCTATGAATTGAACAATGCGCAGCTTGAGGCTGCGGTGGCGCTGTTGACGGCACAGCGGCCGCTGATCAAGAAATACTGGGCGCTTGCGTCCGACGAGATCGAGCTGTTCAAGAACGGCGATGCGATCATCGGCGCCTCCTGGCCGTATCAGACCAACGCGCTGATCGCAGATGGCGCCCATGTCATGGATACGGTGCCCGAAGAAGGTGCGACGGGCTGGGCCGACAGCTGGATGCTGTCGTCGAAGTCCCAGCATGTGAATTGTGCCTATGAGTTCATGAACTATGTCTCGACCCCCGATGTGCAAGCGCAGCAGGCCATCTACTTCGGCGAGACGCCGGCCAATCTGAAGGCCTGCGACGTCATGGACAAGCTCGATGCCGGGTCTTGCGAAAAGTACCACCTGAAGGCACCGGCAAGCTACTTTGAGCAGATCCACTTCTGGAAGACGCCGCTGCCTGCATGCGGCGATGGCAAGACTGATTGCACCAGCTACGGCGACTGGCAGAAGGCCTGGCAGAGGGTGAAGGGCTGACATGAGCGGGGCAGGGGGTCAGACATCTGCGAACCGGCGGATGCACCGGTTCTCTGCCTTTCTCTGGCGCCGGCCCGGGGTGTCGCTCGCGGGGCTCGCGCTGCCGCCGATCCTTTGGATCGGGCTGATCTATCTGGCGGCGCTTGCCGTGCTGCTGATCGCAGCGTTCTGGTCGGTGGATGATTTCACCGGCCAGATCGTCGAGACGTGGACGCTGAAGAACTTCATCGAGATCGCTTCGTCGCCGATCTATCGGACGATCGCGCTGCGGACGGTCGGCATGGCGGCGCTCGTTACCCTGACGGATGCCTTGCTGGCTTTCCCGGTCGCCTATTTCATGGCGCGGATCGCCGGGCCCCGGCTGCGGCTGACGCTGATCACGATGGTTGTTCTGCCGCTTTGGTCAAGCTATCTTGCGCGGGTCTACGCTTGGCGGCTGATCCTGGCGCAAGATGGCGCGCTGAACTGGGCCCTGCGGTCGCTGGGCCTGCACGGGGCCGAGATCGGCTACACCAACATCGCGATGTGGATCGTGTTTTCCTACATCTGGCTGCCGTTCATGATCATGCCCCTATTCGCGGCGCTCGAGCGCATCCCCCCGAGCTATTTCGAAGCCTCGCAGGATCTTGGCGCGCGCGGCGCGCGGACCTTTCGCAAGGTCGTCTTGCCGCTCGCTTTGCCGGGACTTGTCGCCGGGTCGATCTTCACCTTTTCGCTGACGCTGGGGGATTACATCACCCCAGTGCTGGTGGGCGGCCCTGGGTCCGATTTCATTGGCAACGTGGTCTATTCCAACGTCGGTGTGGCCAATAACATTCCCTTTGCAGCGGCATATGCCACTGTGCCCCTGATCCTGATGAGCGTTTACCTGTGGCTTGCCCGCAGACTTGGCGCGTTCGAGGTGATGTGATGGAAAGCCGCCTGACCCGCGTCCTGCTCGGCCTTTGCACAGTGCTCGTGATCGCTTTCCTGTTCGGACCGATCGTGCTGATCGCGGTTTATGCCTTCAATGCCTCGAACGTGCAGAGCTGGCCGATCTCTGGCTTCAGCCTGCAATGGTTCCCCGCCACTTGGAACAATGGCGAGGTTCGTGCCGCGCTTTGGCTTTCGGTGCGGGCGGGGCTGCTGGCCACCCTGATCGCGGTGATCCTCGGAACCTTCGCGGCCTTCGCGGTGCATCGCAGCCGGTGGCGCGGACGCGAGGCGCTGTCCTTCGCGGTGGTGCTGCCGATCGCGCTGCCGGGGATCATCACCGGGATGGCACTGAATTCCTTCTTCGTGTTCTGGCAAATACCGCTGAGCTTCTGGACCATCGTGACCGGCCACGCGACCTTCTGTATCGTGATCGTATACAATAACGTGCTGGCGCGGCTGCGGAGGGTTCCCGCGTCGCTTGCCGAAGCCTCGATGGACCTTGGCGCCGGGGCCGGCATGACCTTCCGGCGCGTGACACTTCCGGCGATTTCCACCGCGCTGGTAGCGGGCACGCTACTGGCCTTTGCGCTGTCTTTCGACGAGGTGATCGTGACCACATTCACAGCAGGCGCGCAGAATACTTTGCCGCTCTGGATCTTCGGGGCGATCCGGCTCGGGCAGGCATTGCCGGAGGTCAATGTGATCGTGCTGGCGGTGTTGTTGGTGACGGCGGTTCCGGTGTTCCTCGCCTACCGCATGACGCAGGACCGCTGAACGGAGCTGTGGGGGCTGTTAGAAGGAAACGGCCTGAGGCGGGCATTGAACAAGTTCACATCCGTTCGCGCCTCGGTCCACATCCTTTTCAACCAGGAGCGCGCACGCGTCTGACGGGAGAAATATGATGCAAGCTGCGTCGCCGCTCTTGCCGCGCGGTACGATCTTCTTGCGGTCTGGCAGAGTGCCATTGCTGAAAAACCGAGACGAGTTCACATTGGTCTTGCCACACCATTCAAGCCGATCAACGGGTGCTGACCATAGGGCCGAGCCTGGGCAGCATTTTCGATCCTAGAGTGAAGCAGGGCATATCGCTCTGCCTATGCCATCCATTGTCGATGTTCGGCGAAATGCTCCGCAAGCAAGTCAATGAACAGACGCGTTTTGGTCGGCAGGTGGGTTCGATTGGGGTAGATGGCGTTGATTGCAAACTCGAGGGATCGAAAATCGGGAAGCAGCCGCACCAATGCGCCACTTTCCAGATCTTCGCGCGCGATGAAAATCGGCGCCAGAAAGATTCCACGGCCTTGCAGCACCATGAAGCGCAGCATTTCCGCGCTGTTGGTGACGAAGTCTCCCGCGACGCGGACGCTCTTTGTGGCACCATCGCGCGTCTCAAAGCGCCATTCATCGCCGTATGGATAGAGCTCGTAGCGCAGGCAGTTGTGATCAGCGAGATCTGCGAGCGTCTGAGGTTCCGGGTTCTTTTCGAGATAGGATGGCGCGCAGCACAAAACATGCCGCCAAGGCGTCAAGCGTCGTACCACAAGGGAACTGTCCGGTAGCGGGATGGTTCGGATGGCCAGATCATAGCCATCCTCGATCATGTCAACCATACGCTCACCAACCGTCAGATCGACTTTGACAGAGGGAAATTGATCAAGAAACTCGGTAACCACAGGGCTGAGAAAGCGCACGATATACGTGCTGGTATGAAGGCGGAGCACCCCACGCGGCAGGGCCGATAGCGAGCCAACCGACCGATCCGCCTCCTCGAGATCGACAAGGATCTGGGCGGAGCGCTCATAATAATATCGTCCGGTTTCGGTGAGGCTGACCTTCCGCGTCGTACGGTTCAACAGGCGCACGCCGAGCCGATCTTCAAGCGCCTGCACATGGTTGCTGACCATCGTGACGGACATGTTGAGACGCCGCGCGGCGGCAGAGAAGCCGCCGCATTCCACGACACGACCAAACACTGTCAGGCTCGTCAAACGATCCATCGGAATTCTCCATTGTCCACTCTGGCTTTATAGTCTTGCCAAAGTTTCGCACATTATCATAGCCGGTTTTCCGACCCATTCTCGTCCGATCACCTCGCCCATCGGGGTAGGACCACAAGGAGAAGTGTTATGGTCGAATATGTCGGCAGAGAGAATTTTGCTCCGAGCTCCGCAGAAGAAGTAGGGAGAGGCGCCCCGAGCGCAGCGAGACGGAAGCGAGGGTTGAAAATCGGCGTCGGGGTTCTCGCGCTTGCCGCTGGCCTTACGGCGGTCACCCATGCAGGGATGCAATACTGGTCCGTCGGGCGCTTCATAGAAAGCACCGATGATGCCTATGTGAAGTCGGACTACACCATCATCGCGACGAAAGTGCCGGGCTATATCGCCACGGTCTTCGTAGGCGACAACCAGAAGGTCAAGGCTGGGACCCCGCTGGCGCAGATTGATGATCGCGACTACCGCACCGCGCTCGACCAGGCCCGGGGAACCGCAGACGCGGCCCGGGCGGCAGTCCTGACGATCGATACGCAGATCGCTCTGCAGCAGCAAACCATCGCAGGAGCGCGGGCGCAGCTGGACGCAGCCAAAGCGGCAGAAATCTTCGCGATCCAGCAAGATGACCGTGCCGACCAGCTGCGCCGCAATGGCACGGGTACCGTGACGCGCTCTGACGAGACCCACGCTGCACGTACCGAGGCAACCGCCGGGGTCGCACATAGTACCGCTGCGCTGGCCGAGTCCGAGAGCAAGGTGCGGGTGTTGAACGCGCAGCGCCTTGAGGCGCTGGCGGCGAACGAACGCGCGGACGCGGCCCTGGCGCAGGCAAAGCTAAACCTTTCCTATACGCTCATTGTCGCGCCGATCGACGGGACCGTCGGGTCTCGTAGCCTGCGCCAGGGTCAGTTGGTCGCGGCGGGGACGCCGCTCATGGCCGTCGTGCCACTGCACGCGGTCTATGTCACCGCCAACTACAAGGAAACGCAGCTTACCGATATGCACCCTGGCCAGCCGGTGGAAATTCACGTCGATAGTTTCCCGCAGCTGAAAATCCACGGTCATGTCGACAGCGTCTCGCCCGCGGCAGGGTTGGAATTCGCGCTTCTGCCCCCCGACAATGCCACCGGCAACTTCACCAAAGTCGTTCAGCGCATCCCGGTTCGAATAGCGATCGACGACACCCTGCCCGAGGGATTGCTTCGCGCCGGAATGTCGGTCGAACCTCAGGTCGATACCCGTCCGAATTGAGCCGCATTTGCCCATGCCTCCAGCAGAGGAGATTGTCATGTCACGCCAAACTCAAACGACTTCCACAAGCCAGCAAAGCTCGTTCCGGATGTGGGCGGCGGTCATTGGTGCCACGATCGGCGCTTTCATGGCGGTACTGAACATTCAGATCGTGAACGCCTCACTGGCCGATATTCGCGGCGCGATCGGCGCGGGCTCGGATGATGGTGGCTGGATCTCCACGGCCTATCTGATCGCCGAGATTGTGGTGATCCCGTTGACGGGCTGGCTTGCGCGGGTCTTTTCCGTGCGCCGCTACCTTCTGGCCAATGCGGCGATCTTTCTCGTCTTTTCGGTCGCCTGTGCCAGCGCCACCGACTTGCAGCAGATGATAGTGCTGCGTGCCATTCAAGGCTTTGCGGGTGGCGTTCTGATCCCGATGGCGTTCACAATCATCATCACCTTGCTGCCCAAGCCGCGCCAGCCGATCGGACTTGCGCTGTTTGCTCTGTCGGCCACCTTTGCCCCCGCCATAGGCCCGACCATCGGTGGCTATCTGACCGAAAACTGGGGCTGGCAATACATCTTCTACGTCAATCTCATCCCCGGGGGGGTGATGCTCCTGCTGCTCTGGGTCTCGCTTGAACCTGCACCGATGCAGATCAGCCTCTTGTCGAAGGGTGACTGGCCAGGAATTGCAACGATGTCGCTGGGCCTTGCCGCGCTTCAGACAGTCTTGGAGGAAGGTAACAAGGATGACTGGTTGTCCTCACCCTTCATCGTGAAGCTGTCGGTTGTCGCGGCGATTTCACTGAGCCTCTTTCTGATCATCGAACTGCGCAGCGCGCATCCGCTTCTCAACCTGCGGCTTCTGGCCCGGCGCAACTTCGGTTTCGGCATCCTGTCCAATTTCCTTCTCGGCATAGCGCTCTATGGATCCGTGTTCATCCTGCCGATCTATCTGACGCAAATTCAGGGCTATAACTCAGAGCAGATCGGAATGGTGCTTGCCTGGACCGGGATACCGCAGCTCATCCTGATTCCCCTGATGCCGCGCCTCATGAAAGTTGTGGATCTGCGCCTGCTTATCGCGATCGGGCTCGGGCTCTTTGCGGCCAGCAACTTCCTCAACATTCATATGACCGGAAACTATGCGGGCGATCAGCTGTTGGTGCCCAACGTCATCCGAGCAATAGGGCAAGCCCTGGCATTCACACCGCTTTCCGTCGTCGCCACGGCGGGGATCGAAGCGGAGAATGCGGGGTCCGCCTCGGGACTGTTCAATATGATGCGCAACCTCGGCGGGGCGGTCGGTATTGCTTTGCTGCAAACCGCGCTGACCAAACGGGAACAGTTTCATTCCAACATCATCACGCAATCTGTCAGCCTGCTTGACGCATCGACACGAGAGCGGATTTCCCAACTGACGAGCTACTTCCAGTCCCATGGAATCGCGGATCCGCAGCGCGCCACCCATCAGGCGCTGGTCGCAATCGGGCATACCGTCAGGAAGCAGGCCTATATTCTGGCCTTCAGCGACACATTCGCAATGCTGGGGGTGGCGCTTTTGGTGGCGACCGCATCTGCGCTGTTGCTTCGGAAAGCTTCTGGCTCCGGATCTGGCGGCGCGCATTAGAAAGAAAGAAACCCTTTTTGGCCCGGCGCACTCCGTCGGGCCATTTTCATGTGATCAGGCCATGATCATCTGCCCTGGCCGGATAATCCTTTCTGAACTTCTTGGATTATCGCCGCGGGCGTTAGTGACCATCTTTGTTGCACAGGTCGACGTGGCTGAAACCTAGAAAGGATTTTGAAGTGAAACATGAACAGATCGAAGACGCGGCTCAAGGATCCGAGGTTACTCAGGCGTGGCGCGTCCATGCCTTCGGCGGACCGGAGGTCCTGACGCTGGAGACGATTGCGCGTCCCGAGCCGGGCGCGGGTGAGGTGTTAATCCAGGTTGCCGCGGCTGGCGTTGGGCCTTGGGATGGCTGGATCCGTGCGGGGCAGAGTGCTCTGCCGCAGCCGCTTCCCCTGACGCTGGGGTCCGATCTTGCAGGCATAGTGGTGGCAACGGGAGACGGTGTTTCGGGCTTTGCCCCGGGGGATCGCGTCTTCGGAGTGACCAATGGTCGGTTTACGGGTGCATACGCTGGTCACGCCATTGCCGAGGCCGGACGTCTTGCCCATACCCCTGCAGACCTTGGTGATGTCGAAGCAGCCTCGCTTCCCGTGGTGGCGGTGACGGCATGGCAGGCGCTCTTCGACCATGCCAGGCTTCAGAAGGGTGATTGCGTTCTGATCCACGGGGCCGGAGGTAGTGTTGGCGCCTATGCGGTGCAATTCGCCCACCGTGCCGGGCTGCGGGTTATCGCGACGGCTGCCAAGGTGGATCGGGAGCGTCTGCTGGATCTCGGCGCAGACCAGGTGCTCGATTACGCGGGCGACGCTTTCGAAGACCGGATCTCCTCCGTGGATGCTGTGATCGACCTGGTCGGCGGTGCCGTCCAACATCGTTCCTTCGCTGTCTTGCGCACGGGGGGGCGGCTGATTTCGGCAGTGTCGGAACCGGATCAGGAACTGGCCAAGCGTCAAGGCGTGACGGCCCGATTCTTCCTGGTCGAGGTGACCTCTGCCGCGCTGGAGCAGATTGCGGACCTTATCGCGAAGGAGGGGGTTCAGACACAAGTCGGGCTGACCCTGCCATTTGCAGAGGCACGACAGGCACACGAGATCCTTGACGGAAACCGGCCTCGGCCCAAGGGCAAGATCGTTCTGGCGCTCGCCTCATAGTGCTGCAACGAACCTTGCGAAGAAACACCGCGGGCTTCGGCCGCACATGCCAGTCAAAGATCCGTCGTCATCAACCGCCCCCAGCTTGCTCATTCAGACAAGGGGCAAAGCCATGAAACTGCCACACAGCACCGTATGGGATCGCACAATGTCGACCCAGACCGGACCGTCGGATGCGCAACTTATGGGCCCGGTCGGAGACATACGGGATGAATTGCCCAGGTACGACGATCAATGCCTGGCGCACCAGCTTCGTCGCCGCGTGGTTCTGGTCAACCACAAGTAAATGTCCGGGATCATGGGGAGATCATGCTGGCAGACCTGCGCAGCTTGCGGGCAATCGTAAAGGCACCGATCCCAGTCGCCCGACTAGGATCGGCGCCAGACGGTCATTGGGCGCGATTCTCGGCGCGTCCGCGGCTGCGAGTGGCGCGCGGCACGGCAAGATCACTTATCTGGTTGCGCTGTGCAGTCCGCCATCTTCCCGCGCGAAGATTTCGAGCACGACATTGAAGGTCTCTGCGGTATGTACGCGCATCAGATTTTGGGCTTCACTCGCGTTCTTATCCAGAATTGCCGCAGCGATTGCGCGGTGTTCGACTTGCGAGGTCGCGATCCGATCTGTCCGCAGGCAAAACTGGGCCTGCCGCCAAGGCATCGAGCGGAGCTCAAGATCCTCGATCACCTCGGCCAGGATGGGATTGTGCGCACCGTCGCGCAGCGCCTTGTGAAAGCGGCGGTTGACCTCTTCAAAGTCGGCGGAGGTGTCATCACCCGCCTCGATGATTGTCATCAGGGCCCGACGTTCGATCTCGCTCATGCGCAAGGCGGCGAAATGGGTGACGAGAGCTTCGATCTCGCCCATCGCTTCAAACAGGGCGTGTAGAGTATGTACCGGGATTTTGCGCACGATCACCGCCCTGCGAGGGCCGCGATCGACCAACCCGTCAGCTCCAAGACGCTGCAGCGCTTCCCGAACCGGGGTGCGAGAGACCCCATATTCTTTTGAGATCGGTATTTCGTTCAACACGTCCCCCGGATGGTAACGCCCCTCGAGGATGGCTGAAAGCAATGCAGAATGGATACCGTCTGCATATTTTCTCTCGTTCTTCATTTATCTTGCCCGAAAATGAATATCTTTCTATCTATTTGTATACATAATTATGCTGCCTTGCAGGCCTGTGCACAAGTGGATCTTCAGCCGGCGGCAGAGCCCCCTTCATCAGGTTCTCATGATCGCCGCGATGCAATCAAACAAGGATGGGCCGAAAGTCGCTGGGCGGCCTTGGTCGATGTTGGGGGGCTCAGTCGCGGAGGGTCGCAAGGAGTTCGGGGCGGGGTGGTCCCGTATCGTTGGCCTGACCGGGCAAGAGGAGACCGCTACGCAAGAGCGGTGGCGGAGACTGAAACTGGGCGATTGAGGAGCCTTTATATGTTCGATTTCTTTTCGGCCAGGCGGCCATCCACTCTGACCGGCAAGGCGATGATCGCGACATCGCATCCGCTCGCGACGGCTGCGGGGCTGGAACTCCTGCAAGCCGGTGGTAATGCGGTAGATGCGGCGATTGCCGCAGCGGCGGTGCAGGGCGTGGTTGACCCGCTGATGACCGGGATCGGTGGCGACTGCTTCGTGCTTTTCGCGTCAGCGGGTGGCGGCGTGCAGGCGCTGAACGGCTCCGGACGCGCGCCGGCGGCGGCGAGCGTCGCGGGCCTGAAGGCGGCCGGACTGGCCGACACCATCCCGCAGACTTCGCCGCACGCGGTCACCGTGCCGGGGGCGGTTTCGGCCTGGTGCCGCCTGCTGGCCGATCATGGTTCGCTGCCGCTGCCACGTATCTTTTCGCGCGCCATCGACTATGCCGAGAAGGGTTTCCGCGTGACCCCTCGGGTGGCTAAGGATTGGGCAGAGGATGCCGCGACCGTGGCCAGCGATCCCGGCGCGGCCGCCGTCTTCCTGCCGGACGGCGTACCACCGCAGGCGGGTGACCTGATCGCCCAGCCGCTGCTCGCACGCACCCTGCGCGCCATCGCCGAACAGGGCGCCACAGCGTTTTACGAGGGCGCCAATGCGGCCGCGATGGTGAGTTATCTGCGCGGCCTTGGCGGCTTGCATACGCTCGAGGATTTCGCCGCGGCGAAGCATGGCGCAGAATGGGTCACGCCGATCAGCGCCAGTTATCGCGGCTATGACGTCCACGAATGCCCGCCGAACGGCCAGGGCCTTGCGGCACTGGTGATCCTGAAGATCCTCGAAGGCTTCGACATGGCGGCGCTGAACGAAGCCGATCGAATCCATCTGCATGCCGAGGCAAGCAAGCTGGCCTATCACCATCGCGATGCGCTGATCGGCGACCCGACGCATTGCCCCGATGTGGCGCAGACCCTGCTGTCGGATGAGGTCATCACGCGACTGCGGGCCCGGATCGACATGCGCCGCGCCGGTGCGCCCGCCCTTTGGGACGAACCGGAACACAAGGACACGATCTATCTCTGCGTTGTGGACGAGGCCGGCAATGCGATCTCTTTCATCAACTCGGTGTTCCATGGCTTCGGATCGGGACGGCTGGATCCGGAAACCGGGGTGCTGTTCCAGAGCCGGGGCGCCTCTTTCCGGCTGATCGAAGGCCACCCCAATGCGATCGGGCCGGGCAAGCGCCCGATGCATACGATCATTCCGGGCATGGTGACAAAGGCTGGGCGCGTCGTGATGCCTTTTGGCGTGATGGGCGGGCAGTATCAGGCGGCGGGACATGCCGCCTTCCTGTCTGGCGTCATCGACCGCGGGATGGGGCTGCAGGAGGCGATGGATGCGCCGCGCAGCTTCGGCTATGGCGCGGTACTGGAGGTCGAGCCGACGGTGCCGGCCGCAGTGAGAGACGACCTTGTCGCGCGGGGGCACAGCATTGCGGTGGTCACCAGCCCCATCGGCGGCAGTCAGGCCATCCGCATCCGCGAGGATGGTCTGCTGGAAGGCGGCTCGGATTCGCGCAAAGATGGTATGGCGCTCGGATACTGATCCGATTTTCCGAGTGCTGAGATAGGGGCGCGCCGCTGCATCGTCGCGCCCCTTGGTATACCGGCCACACGGCGCGATCGGCAGCAAGGTCCCGATCATGCTGACGAAAATCGGGGGGCGTCACCAGCCCGTCACCCTGACCGAAGCAGGAAAACTCTACCTTCGGGCGGCCCAACGTTGGGGAGCGGATCAATCCCTCTCGGCGATCGTACAGCGGCGCACGGAACTATATCTCGAAATGCACTCTGCGTCCTGATCTCGCTCAGCCCGGCCGATTAATTTCCTGCGAGAATAGCGCCTCAATTCATGCTGTCGGGCCGGATCTCCTGCCTGTGGCACCCAATGGAAAGGCGACCCGTCATGACCCTCGCTCCAGACGTCTCGGGAAATGCCGCGCTGTCGATTGTGGAGTCGCTGCTGCTCGCATTGAATGACCGAAAGATCCTGCCGGAGCATGAGATTATCGGCATCCTGGAAGATGCAGTTACAGCCCATGAAAACATGCCAGATACGCCAGAGAACCCCGGCCACCACGCCTCCGTCGCGGCCTTGATCCATCGGATCATCGCCGGAGGAAATTCGGTGCGCCGACCCTGACGTCGTCGCCGCCATGCGTGGTTGATCTGCAGGAGGGTGGCACAACGGACCAGCGGGTGGGATAAAGGCTCGCCCACCAATGCGTTGGTCAGGGCGGGACGATATTGGGGCAGGGCTCGCCATGCTCACTTATCGGCTTCACCGCATCAAGCTTGAACGGGCGGCGGAGCGTCCATCAGAGCAATCTCGCACTCCGGTTTTAAACCCCGTGTTCCCGGCGTTCACAACATTTGTCGCAGCGCGTTCGGCTTGGTCCGACTGACGGATGGAGGTTGGCGATGACCTGATTGAACGGGGCCCTGTCGCCAATGGTTCTTCTTGCGGCGCGTTGCGTACCGCGAAGAGCCGCCCCTGAGGCGCACAACGCCGGTCTGCCCGAGTTGCCGCGGTGTGAACAATCTTTACGGGCCCAGCAGACAAACATGATTTTGGGAGCTGCGAATCTTTTTGGCGTTGCCCCACTTAAGTGCTGAATTAATGGCCGCGCCCGCCAATTCGAATTCCCAAGTCATAATACATCCGTTGCTGACGCTGGGCGCGTCGACGCAGGTTGGTGCAGTGGGCGCATCTCTGTGCATCTAGCCCAAAATGGAAATGTGCCGCGCGCCGTTCTGCAAAGACCCGGCATGCTGCGCATTGAAATGGAAACAGACGCTGCGGGGAACAGCATAGTGCCGTAACGCCATGCCGAAAATGTCGGCAGGGCAGCGTTGCGCTGTAACTCCCGCTCAGAACAACGGGAGAATTGTCTTGAAATTTACACGTAGAACCCTTCTGGGGGGTATTGCTGTCGCAGCAGTTGCGCCGATGGTCGCACCGGTGCGGATGGCCTGGGCCGCCGAAGACACGATTAAGGTCGGCATCCTGCACTCATTGTCTGGCACGATGGCGATTTCGGAAACAACGTTGAAAGACGTCATGCTGATGCTCATCGACGAGCAGAACGCAAAGGGTGGCGTGCTCGGCAAGAAACTTGAGGCCGTCGTTGTTGACCCCGCCTCGAACTGGCCTCTCTTCGCCGAAAAGGCGCGCGAGTTGATCTCGCAGGACAAGGTGGCGGTGGTCTTCGGCTGCTGGACCTCGGTGTCGCGAAAATCCGTTCTTCCGGTGTTCAAGGAACTGAACAACATTCTTTTCTACCCTGTCCAATATGAAGGGCAGGAAAGCGAACGCAACGTGTTCTACACGGGCGCCGCGCCGAACCAGCAGGCGATTCCAGCAGTGGACTACTTGATGAGCGCCGACGGTGGCGGCGTGAAACGTTGGGTGCTCGAGGGGACCGACTACGTCTACCCGCGTACCACCAACAAGATTCTCGAGGCCTATCTGAAATCCAAGGGAGTGGCGGATGAAGATATCCTGATCAACTACACGCCGTTCGGCTTCTCCGACTGGCAAACCGAAGTGTCCAAAATCAAGACCTTCGGCTCGGCAGGCAAGAAAACGGCCGTGATCTCGACGGTCAACGGCGATGCCAACGTGCCTTTCTACAAGGAACTCGGCAACCAGGGCGTCAAGGCCGAAGACATCCCGGTCTGCGCCTTCTCGGTGGGCGAGGAAGAACTTGCCGGTCTGGACACCAAGCCGCTGGTTGGTCACCTGGCCGCATGGAACTACTTCATGTCGATCGACACGCCCGAGAACAAGACGTTCATCAAAGAGTGGCAGACCTTCACCAAGAACCCTAAGCGCGTCACCAACGACCCGATGGAAGCGCATTACATCGGCTTCAACATGTGGGTGAAGGCTGTTGAAAAGGCGGGCACGGTCGATGTTGACAAGGTAATCGACACACTGCCCGGCATCCAAGCGCCGAACTTGACAGGCGGCATGTCCGAGATGCTGGCGAACCATCACATCACCAAGCCGGTCTTCGTGGGTGAGATTCAGGAGGACGGCCAGTTCGACGTCGTCTGGAAGACAAGCGGACTGGTTCCGGGCGAGCCCTGGTCGCCATACCTGCCGGAATCCAAAGACCTCGTGTCCGACTGGGTGACGCTGAAATGCGGCAACTACGACAAGGTCAAGAAAACCTGCCTCGGTGCGGCGGGCTGATCTCCGCGTGATATTTGGGGGCGCGGATAACCTCGCGCCCCCGATGATGTGATCGGAGATTGGAATGAAGGCTTTGCTCTGCGCCGCATTGGTGCTGTTTGCGCTGATCGGGGTCAAGGCCGCCGGTGCGGCAGATATCACGACACTGCTGTCGACCCTCCCAGGTGGCAGCTACGCCGACCGCGCACAGACAGTCCGCGACCTAGGGCTGTCAGGCGATCCGCGAGCCCTTTCTATTTTGAACGCGATGGTGGCGGATGACCTGAAGGTCATGCCCGACGGCACGATGGTGATCGTCAATGACGCGACCGGGGCGGCGAAGGGCGCCTTGGACGGCGCTGACAAGGGAACGCCCGCTGCTGACAGCCTGGACAAGATCAAGGTGAACAATGCTGTGCGCCGCGCGTTGCGGACTGCCATCGGCATGTTGACCCTGCGGGACCCGGACACGGCAAAGCGGCTGACCGCAGCACGGGATGCGCTGCGGTCAGCCGATCCGGACCAGATCGAGGCACTCGATGGCGCGCTTGCGGCAGAAACCGACCCGGCGGTAAAAATCCTTTTGACCGAGGCACGCGCTGCCGCCACTCTGAAATCCACCGACGCGACCGAAGCGGACCAGCTCTCGGCAATCGAAGTGCTCGCCACGCGCGGCGACGATGCCGCGCAGGCCGCGCTGGCTCCGCTCGTCGCCTCGCAGAACCCGAGGATTGCAGCGGCGGTCAAGACCGCCTTTGACCAAATCGCGGAAAGCCGTCGTCTGTGGGGCCTCGCGCAGAACGTCTGGTACGGGCTTTCGCTCGGATCGGTCCTTCTGCTGGCCGCAGTGGGTCTCGCAATCACCTTCGGGGTCATGGGCGTGATCAACATGGCACATGGCGAGCTTGTTATGCTGGGTGCCTACACCACCTTCATGGTGCAAGACGCGATCCGGGCCGACGCGCCCGAACTCTTTGGCTGGTCGCTGGCAATTGCCGCGCCGCTCGCCTTCCTCGTCGCCGGTGCGGTGGGCGTCGCCATTGAGCGCGGGATCGTGCGCCATCTTTATGGCCGCCCGCTGGAGACGCTGCTGGCAACATGGGGCATCAGCCTGATCCTGCAACAAGCGATCCGGTCTCTCTTTGGCCCGGACAACCGAGATGTCGGCAATCCCGGCTGGATGTCGGGCGCCTTCAACATCGGGCAAATGCAGGTGACATGGAACCGGCTCTGGATCCTTGTCTTCGCCCTTGCGATCTTTGCTGTGCTGCTGGCGGTGCTGAAGCGCACCTCGATCGGGTTGCAGATGCGTGCGGTCACGCAGAACCGCGCGATGGCCGCCAACATGGGCATCCGCACAGGCCGCGTCGATGCATTGACCTTCGGGCTCGGGGCGGGCATCGCGGGGCTGGCGGGCGTGGCGCTTAGCCAGATCGACAACGTCAGCCCGAACCTCGGCCAGAATTACATCGTCGACAGCTTCATGGTCGTGGTCTTCGGCGGTGCGGGGAATATCTGGGGCACTTTTGCAGGCGCCTTCACGCTGGGCATTGCCAACAAGTTCCTGGAACCTTTCGCTGGCGCCGTGCTGGGCAAGATCATCATTCTGGTAGGCATCATCCTGTTCATTCAGAAGCGTCCGCGCGGCCTGTTTGCCGTCAAGGGCCGGGCAGTTGAGGCCTGATATGCTCATAGATCGCCGCCTTGGCATTTTTCTCGCAGGCCTCTTTGTGCTGGTTGTCGCAATCCCGATTGGCAACCTCTGGATGGAGGGGCAGCCAGTTTCGACCTATATCGTGGCCCTCATCGGAAAATACCTTTGCTATGCGTTGCTCGCGGTCGCCCTTGACCTCGTCTGGGGCTTCTGCGGCATCTTGAGCCTAGGGCACGGGGCCTTCTTCGCATTGGGGGGCTACGCCATGGGCATGTACCTAATGCGAGAGATCGGCAATCGCGGGGTTTACGCAAACCCGCTTCTGCCCGACTTCATGGTTTTCATCGGCTGGAAGCAGCTGCCATGGTACTGGATGGGCTTCGACCATTTCTGGTTCGCCGCGATCATGGTGATGCTGGTGCCGGGTCTTCTGGCCTTCGTCTTCGGCTGGTTCGCCTTCCGGAGTCGCGTCACCGGCGTCTATCTTTCGATCATCACTCAGGCGATGACCTACGCCCTGTTGCTCGCCTTCTTCCGCAATGACATGGGCTTTGGCGGCAATAATGGCCTGACCGACTTCAAGGATATTCTTGGCTTCGACCTTGCCGAGCGTGGCACCAAGGTCGGCCTGATGGTGCTTTCCGCCTTGATGCTGGCGGGAGGGCTGCTTCTGGCGCGCGCCATTACTACATCACGGCTGGGCAAGGTGCTGGTCTGTGTGCGAGACGCCGAAAGTCGCACACGGTTTCTGGGCTACAAGGTAGAGCACTACAAGCTGTTCATCTTCACCCTGTCGGCGATGATGGCGGGCGTGGCAGGCGCGCTTTATGTTCCGCAAGTGGGCATCATCAACCCATCAGAGTTCAGCCCTGCCAACTCGATCGAGATCGTCATCTGGGTCGCCCTCGGCGGTCGCGGGACATTGGTCGGCGCCGCCCTTGGCGCCATCCTTGTCGCGCTCGCAAAGACCCTGCTGACCGGCTGGTTCCCGGAGGTCTGGCTTTTCGCCCTCGGCGCGCTCTTCGTTCTGGTCACCATCGCGCTTCCAAACGGCGTGCTGGGAGCATTGGAGGGTGGGCTGGCGAAGCTCCGCCGCAGCAGTACCGCAGAGGTCAGGGCATGACCGCGCCGCATGCCATCGGCGGCTTGCCAAACGAGGTGCAGCCCCAGCTTTACCTCGACGGCGTCACCCGCGCTTTCGACGGCTTCAAGGCAATCAACAATCTCTCGCTTGTGATTGAACGAGGCGAGTTGCGGGCGGTTATCGGACCCAACGGCGCGGGCAAGACAACGATGATGGATATCATCACGGGCAAGACCCGGCCTGACTCCGGCAAGGTGCTGTGGGAGCAATCGGTTGATCTGACCAAGCTGGACGAGGCCGACACCGCGCGGCTTGGCATCGGGCGAAAGTTCCAAAAACCGACCGTTTTTGAGAGCCACACCATCGACGATAACCTAGCCCTCTCGGTCAAGGCCGACCGCTCGCCGCTGGCGACGCTTTTCCATCGCGCGGGTGCGGCCGAGGCCGCGCGGATCGACGAATTGCTCGGGATCATTCGGCTAGGTGACCTGCGGGACCGCCTCGCCGGAAGCCTCAGTCACGGTCAAAAGCAATGGCTGGAAATTGGCATGTTGCTGGCGCAGGACCCGCAGCTTTTGCTGGTCGACGAACCCGCCGCCGGCATGACGGACGCCGAAACGATGTGGACCGCCGATCTGCTGCGCTCGATCGCGGGCGAACGCTCGGTCATCGTGGTCGAGCATGACATGGAATTCGTGCGCGCGCTCGACTGCAAGGTAACCGTACTGCATCAAGGGTCGGTTCTGGCCGAGGGGCGGCTCGAAACGGTCAGCGCCATGCCTGAAGTGATCGAGGTTTATCTGGGACGCTGACATGCTGGAAATCAACTCGATCGACCTGTCCTACGGCGCTGCACAGGCGCTCCGCTCGGTCTCCTGTACGGCTATCGAGGGGCAGGTGACAACCGTTCTTGGGCGCAACGGCGTTGGCAAAAGTTCGCTGTTGCGTGCCGTCGTCGGGCGCCATCCGATCAACGGCGGCGCGATCCGCTGGCAAGGCCGGGACATCTCGCGGCTGTCTTCGGCAGACCGCGCGGCGCAAGGGATCGCCTATGTGCCGCAGGGCCGCGAAATCTTCCCACTGCTTACGGTGCGCGAAAACCTCGAGACAGGTTTTGCCGTTCTAAAACGTGGCGCCCGCACAGTGCCCGAAGAAGTGTTCGAGCTCTTCCCGGTCCTCAAGGACATGTTGCACCGCCGGGGCGGCGATCTGTCCGGCGGTCAGCAGCAGCAACTTGCGATCGGACGCGCGATGGTGACGCGACCCAAGCTTCTGGTCCTGGACGAGCCGACCGAGGGGATCCAGCCCTCTGTCATCAAGGACATCGGCCGGGCCATCGTCTGGCTGCGCGACAACGGAGGCCTTGCCATCCTGCTCGTCGAACAATATTTTGACTTCGCCCGTGACCTAGCTGATCGGTTCTGCATCATGGACCGCGGCGAGGTGGTCATGTCCGGCGACGGTCCCGAGATGTCGGGGCCGAAAGAGCCGGAGCTGCGTCGACTGCTCTCGGTCTGACCAGAGCCGCCCCCTCAGGCGTCACGCTTGGCGATCCAATCGAAGTCGGGATGGTTCTGGAAGCGCCAGTTGCGCCGCGGCCCGGCCATGACGTTCAGGTAATACATCTCATGCCCATAGGGCGCACCACAGGGGTGATGGCCCTTGGGCACCAGCACCACGTCGCCATCGCTGACGGCCATGGTTTCGTCCAGCGCCAGATCATCCGTAAAGACCCGCTGGATGCCGAAGCCGGTGGCGGGGTTCAGCCGGTGGTAATAGGTCTCTTCCAGATAGGTCATGCGCGGAAAGTCGTCTTCGTCGTGCCGATGCGGCGGATAGGACGACCAGTGACCATCGGGGGTGAAGACCTCGGTGACCAGCAGGCTGTCGGCGACGTCACGTTCTTCCATCGCTATGGCATTGATGTAGCGCGTGTTGGTGCCCTTGCCGCGCGGCGCGGTCGTGATGCCCTCGGGCCCGATGATCCGGGCCGTGTGGCCACTTTGGCCGGGCGCGGTGCAGACAGCCAGAACGCAATCGGTGGTCGCGGTTGCCGTCCAGTCAGTGCCGTTCGGCAAATAGAGGCAATGCGGCGGCGTGCGTTCAAAAACGCTCATCCGTCCGCCCAGTTCACCCCAATGCTTGCCTGCTCCCTCGATCCGCGCTTTGCCCTCGATCAGCACGAGGATGACCTCGCGGTCGCCTGTCGCCTCGGTGGCGACCTCGCCCGGCTTCAGATGGTACAGGCCGAAGCCGACATAGCCCCAGCCGGGCGACTTCCGCCCCCGCGCTGCAGCCACGGTGATATCATGCACCTTGCCGGTCCGGGCGCCGGGCTTGCGCAGCAGATCGCTCATCAGAGGTCGCCTTTCCTGCCGCTCACCTGCGGGTTTCCACGCTCAGCCCCGCCTTTTGGCAGAGCGCAACAATATGGTCATAGCCGATCTTGCCATAGTCATAGGGCGGCGCCTTGGCCGGATCCTGCTCTGCCTCGACAACGATCCAGCCCGAATAGCCGATGCGCTTCAACTCTTCCGTCACGGCGCCAAAGTCGATCGAGCCTTCCGGATCGCCCGGAACGGTAAATGCCCCGGCGATCACGGCATCAAGAAAGCTCTTGTTGTCCGCCCGCACGGCCCGCACCACATCCGCCCGTACGTCTTTGTAATGCACATGATGCACCCGGTCGCCCCAGCGGTTCAGTACTGCCATCACGTCCGCCCCGCCAAAGCGCAAATGCCCGGTGTCGAACAGGAGGTTCACCGCGGGCGGCGACCCTTCCATCAGCCAGTTCACATCCTCTTCATCCTCGATCATCGAGCCCATGTGGTGATGATAGGCCAACGGCATTCCCTGATCGGCCATCCATTTGGCCAACTCGCCCAATTTGGCGGCATAGCCTGTCACCGCTTCTCGCGAGAGTTTCGGGCGGCGGGCAACGGGCGTGCCGATATCGCCCTGTACGGTGTTGGAGCATTCCGCATAGACAATGCAGGGTGCCTTCAGTGCGACGAATTGTTCGACCTGAGCACGTACCACCTCGATCTCATCCTTGATCGAGTTCACCATCAGATTGCCCGAACACCATCCGCCGCAGAGCGCGATGTCATAGCGTTCGAGATAGCTGCGCAGCCCCTCCGTATCCTGTGGCATGCGACGGCCACGCTCGACCCCGGTATAGCCGATCTCGCGCGCTTCGCGCAGGGCCTGCTCCATCGTATAGGCCGCGGTCAGATCCGGCAGGTCGTCGTTCTGCCACGAAATCGGCGATATGCCGACCTTGATTGTCATGTTCTGGCTCCTGATCTCAATCCACACGCTGGCTGCGCCGGCGTTCTTCATATGTCGTGCGGGCGGCATTGACTTCGGCCCGCTGGCTGACCTCCGGCACGCCCACATCCCACCAGTGCCCGCCATCCGGAGTCGAGGGGTAGGGGTCGGTGTCGACCACGATGACATAGGGGCCGGTTGCCGTCCTCGCCTTGGCCAGATGCGCTTCCAGCTCTGCGATCGAGGCGGCCTTCATCGCCACCGCCCCCATCAACTCGGCATGGGCCACAAAGTCTATCGCGCTCGGGTTTACATGGCGCGAGGTTGCCAGAAGGTTGTTGAACTCGGCCCCGCCGGTGCCCATCTGCAGCCGGTTGATGCAGCCATAGCCGCGGTTGTCGGTCAGAACGATAGTAAAAGAGATACCCAGCATCGCCGCCGTCGCCAGTTCGCTATTGGCCATCATGTAGCTGCCGTCGCCCAGCATGCAGACCACGTCGCGGTCGGGCTCGGCCATCTTGATCCCCATCGCTCCGGCAACTTCGTAGCCCATGCAGGAATAGCCATATTCCATGTGATAGGATCCCGGGCGGCTGGCTTTCCAGAGCTTGTGCAACTCTCCCGGCATCGTTCCGGCAGCGCTCATCACGACCGTGTCGGGACCCGCCGCACGCTGCACCGCGCCGATCACCTGCATGTCCGAGGGCAGGGCATTGCCCTCGGCCTCGGGTGCATCGGTCAGCGCGTCGACACGCGCAAACCAGTCCGCTTTCAACTCCGGTTTCGGTGCCGTGAAACGGGTGTCCCCCAAGGCCTGCGACAGGGCATTGAGCCCTGCCACGGCGTCGCAACACAGCGGCTCTGCACCGTGCTTGAGCGCGTCATAAGCCTGCACGTTCAGGCTGACCAACCGACGCACGGGGTTCGCAAACAGCGCCCAGGAGCCGGTGGTGAAATCCTGAAACCGGGTGCCCACGCCGAGCACCAGATCTGCCTCAGCACAGACGGCGTTGGCACTGGCCGCTCCGGTGACCCCCACCGGGCCAAGGTTCATCGGGTGCTCCCAAGGCAGCGCCGACTTGCCTGCCTGGCTTTCCACCACCGGAATGCCGTGCGTCTCTGCAAAACTGGCGAGCGCACCGGTCGCGTGCCCGTAATGCACGCCGCCGCCTGCGACGATCACGGGCCGCCTGGCGGCCTTCAGCAACGCGGCCACGGCCGCGACCTCGACCGGATCGGGTTGCACGATGCGGCGGCGCCAGATTCGGTCTTCAAAGAACGCGATCGGCCAGTCAAAGGCCTCAGCCTGTACATCCTGGCAGAACGCGAGTGTCGCCGGTCCGCAATCGGCCGGATCGGTCATTACGCGAAAGGCACGGGGCAAGGCGGTCAGCAGATGCTCGGGGCGGCTGATACGGTCGAAATACCGGCTAACCGGTCGGAAACAATCATTCGCGCTGACCGTACCATCACCGAAGGCCTCGACCTGCTGCAACACCGGATCGGGGCCGCGATTGGCGAAGACGTCGCCCGGCACGAACAATACCGGCAGGCGGTTCACATGCGCCAGTGCTGCGGCCGTGACCATGTTCGTCGCACCGGGGCCGATCGACGAACTGACCATCATCGCACGATCGCGGCAAAGCTGCTTGGAATAGGCAATTGCGGCATGAGCCATGGTCTGCTCGTTGTGCCCGCGATAGGTCGGCAAGCTGTCTTGTGCATGATACAGGGCTTCGCCCATCCCTGCGACATTGCCATGCCCGAAGATCGCCCAACACCCGGCAATGAAGGGCGGGCCGCTCTCGGTCTTCTGTGCGGCGATGTATTTCACCATCGCCTGCGCGGCCGTAAGCCGGATTGTCCCGTTCATTCCACCGTCTCCCTCAGCTCGGCGCGCGCCTCGTCCCAGACATCGCAAAGGCGCGCGAATTTGTTCTGCATGGTCTCCACTGCGGTCGCGTCATCGATCCGTCCGGCCATCCAATCCTTTGCCGCCTGGCCGAAGATTGTACGGCCTACAGCGAAGCCTTTGACCAATGGCTGCCGCGCTGCTCGCGCAAAGGAGGCCGCGAGCTCTGCCTCCGGCGCGTCCAACCCGAGCACGAGAATCCCCCGGGTGCGCGGGTCATTGCGCTCGATCGCAGCCACGGCATTGGTCCAGGCCGCATCCGTCGTGAACGGCTCCAGCTTCCACCAGTCGGGGTATATCCCGGCATCATAGAACCGCTGGATCACCCTCGGCGTGGTTTCGTCATCGACGGATCTCACTTTCGAGGGGATAACCTCCAACAGCAGCTCCAACCCGTTGCGCCGCACGGCGTGGAACAGCCGGTTCACGGTGTCGATCTGTCCGGCCCAGGTCGCCGCATCATCGTCGGGATGGGCGAAGCACAGAACCTTCACCACCTGATCGCGTGGCCATTCGCTCAAGCCCCCGTAATCCGGCCCGATCTGCGGCTCCAGCGTCAGCGGACGAGAGCCGGGCCATTCCACCGGGCGTCCGATCCAAAGGCCCTGTCCTTCCGCTTTGAAGAGCGCATCACGCCCGAGCCGACCATCGCAAAGGATGCCATATCCAGGTCGCCCTTCGCGCACCGCCAGCGCAGCTTCGAGGCAAAGCGCCTTGAATCGGCCGATCTTTTCCGGCGTCGCCCCGACCATGTCTTCCATCTGCATCCGGTGGTCGAAGGCAAAGACCCGCATCGTCGACCAGTCGCCCTTCCGGTTCGTCGCCCAATGCACCTGCTCCAACTCGGTATCGTTGCGCAGATCCCGTTGCTTGATGCCTCGCTTGAAGAAAAACTGCATCTCTTCCCAGCTCGGATAGGCCGGGGTACAGCCGTGGCGCGACACCGCGAAAGCACCGCAGGCATTGGCGTATTTCAGCGCGGTCGGCCAGTCCTCGCGATCCAGCCAGCCCTTCAGCAGGCCCGACATGAACCCGTCGCCCGCCCCCAACACGTTGAAAACCTCAATCGGAAAACCCGGGCCCGCCTGCCCCTCGTCCAGCGTATCGGGCACCGCGCCGGTAAAGGCCACAGCCCCCGCAGCGCCACGCTTGCACACCAGCGTCGCCTTAGAAACCTTCCGCACCGCGCGCAGCGCCGCGATCGTGTCGGTCGTGCCGCCCGCGATGTGGAATTCTTCTTCGGTACCGACGATCAGATCGAAGTAATGCAGCACCGATTGCAGCTTGGTCGTCACCGCCTGGCTTTCGACGAACCGGCTTTCGCCCTCGCCATGGCCAGCCACACCCCAAAGGTTCGGGCGATAGTCTATGTCCAGCGCGGTCTGCATCCCGGCCTCCCGTGCAATCGCCAGCGCCTTGAGCGTTGCCGCTTCGACCCGTGGATGGCTCAGATGCGTGCCGGTCGCAACCACCGCGCGGGCAGACCGAATGAAATCCGGGTCGATGTCAGCCTCGGTCAGACCCATATCTGCGCAATTCTCGCGATAGAAGATCAGCGGAAACCTTTCCTGATCGCGGATGCCGAGAATCACGAGGGCGGTCAACCGCTCGGGGTCGGTCTTGACGCCCTCGGTGCTCACCCCTTCGCGCGCGAGCTGTTCCAGGATGAAACGCCCCATATGCTCGTTGCCAACCCCGGTGATCACCGCCGATTTCAGCCCCAACCGTGATGTGCCGCAGGCGATATTGGTCGGCGATCCACCGATGTATTTCTCGAACGACCCCATATCCTCCAGTCGCGTACCGATCTGCGCTCCGTAAAGGTCAACTGAGGAGCGGCCGATCGTGATGACGTCCAAACGCTTTTCCATGTCAAAAAGTCTCCGGGAACTTTGCTAGTGTCGGCGCCATCCTAGTCAACAAATCAGGCCGGACGCCTGTACGAAGGGCGGAGCTGGAAAAAGGATCATTTTGTTGCCGATCAGAGAGACCCGTCCGCGGATACTCGCATGGGTCTTCCGGGTCCAATAACGGCTCCTCAACGCAACAGCCAGACGCGACGCCATC
The DNA here is from genome assembly GCA_963837565.1 of uncultured Pseudomonadota bacterium. GTDB lineage: Bacteria > Pseudomonadota > Alphaproteobacteria > Rhodobacterales > Rhodobacteraceae > Solirhodobacter. The sequence goes on along the minus strand of CAWIOC010000003.1, from coordinate 174,054 downwards.
CGCGGCGGTTAACGCATGAATTACAAGGATTGGATCTCGTTCGATGATCGGGCCCCCATCCAGATCGGCAGTCATATAATTCGACGTTGCTTCGAGTGGCTTCACACATCGACCGAACGCCTGCTCGTAGGATTAGCGCGTTTGAACAGCGGAAGGAAGAAATGGTCGCAGTCGCACGTCATAGCAATTTGGTCGATCCTAGGAGAGCGGTTTCTATCGACAGATCGTAGCTGTAAGAGGCATTGGCTGCGCGGTTTCTCTCTGGCATTGACTTCGCGCACGTCCCAGGTCGCGGATGTGTCCTTCCGCGTCCTCCACTTCAAACGGGTGCGATATCCGTGGATCACCCTATAGCGAAAGCTTATAATGCGGCGTGGTGAACGAAATTGCTCTCGCCACTCCACCGTGCCACCATGATCCCGAAAGTCCGCGGAGGGGGCGACATGGCTGAGCGCGCGGAGGATCGCATCCTTCTTTCTGTCATCTTTCGGCATGACCAATCTCGCCCGGTCGATCAGTTGCAGACGCAATTGATCGAACAGGGCTATTTCGAGCGCTTCCCGCCCGAGGGCTGCGAGGTTGTCAGCTGGTACGTGATGATGGGGCTGGGGCAAGTTGCGACGCTAAGCGTGCCTGCCACGAAATTGCGCGAGGTGAACCGCGCGATCGAGGGCGCCGCTTGGGGTGCTTTCCGTACCGAGGTCTATGCCACATACGATTTCCGCCCCGTTGCCCGCGATCAGCGCAAAGGGCGGCTGACCCTCGCCCCACTCGTCGACAGCTAAGGATAGATATTGCCTAAACTTGCCGCTCCTCGTGCCTTTGTCATGGGCCATCCGATCAACCATTCCCGCTCGCCCATTCTGCACGGCTACTGGCTGAAGCGCTATGGAATCGCGGGAAGCTATGAAAAGCTGGATATCGCGCCGACGGAGGTCACCGCTTTTCTGACCGGGTTTCGCGAGGCGGGTTGGATCGGCGGCAATGTGACAATACCACATAAGTCGGCGGTTATGCCGTTTCTTGACCGGATCGATCCAGCAGCGGCGGCGATGGGGGCGGTAAATACGATCTATTGGGATGGCGATGTGCTGGCGGGCGACAATGCGGACGCGCTGGGGTTCATGCGCAACCTCAATGACCGCGCCCCGGGTTGGGACAAGGGCGCGCGCCGCGCCGTGGTTCTGGGCGCAGGCGGCGCTGCGCGGGCAGCGGTCTACGGGCTGATCGGGCGCGGGCTGGAGGTGGCGATCGTCAACCGCACGGTGGCCAAAGCCGAAACCTTGGCCAAGCATCTTGGAGCCTGCGCCTCGGCTTATGGGGTTGACGCCCTGCCAGGGCTTCTGGCGGATGCTGACCTTCTGGTAAACGTGACGAGCCTTGGTATGGTCAATCAGCAACCGCAAGTGGTCGACCTTGCATCCTTGCAGGCCGGGGCGACGGTTTGCGACGTGGTCTATGTGCCGATGGAGACCGCGCTGTTGCGTGACGCCCGGTTGCGCGGATATCGCACGGTGGACGGGTTGGGCATGCTGCTTCATCAGGCCGTCGTTGGCTTCTCGCGCTGGTTCGGCGTGACCCCCGAAGTGACAGCGGAATTGCGGGCTCTGGTCGAGGACGATATCACTGGCAAGACCCGGACGGCATGAGCGATGAAAAGTGCGCGCCACCGCCCACGCCCGCCCGGTAGGCCTGATGTGCCGGGCCTGACCCTTCGCCAGATCGAGGTGATCCGGGCGATCATGGTGACAGGAACAATTGTCGGGGCTGCCAAGCATCTTGGCGTCTCATCGCCTGGCGTGTCGCGACTGATGAAATATACCGAGGACAGCCTAGGCTTGCGGCTGTTCGACAGGCAGAACAACCGTTTTGTTCCGACCGCGCAGGCCAAGACGATTTTCGATTTGCTGGACGGCGTCTACCAGAAGGTTGGCGATCTCGGCTTCGCCCTTGCCGCGCTGCGCAAGGGCGGCGGACAGCAGCTGTCACTGGCCTCGGTGCCGTCTATCGGACATGTGATGATGCCGCGCGCGGTGAAGCGCTTGAGGGCCAAGTTTCCTGACCTCGCGCTCGACATCAACATTCTCAAGATCGAAGAGGCGCTGGACTATATTCTGCTGGGGCGGGGTGAAGTTGTGGTGCTGTCCTCACAGTTTGAGCATTCCGTGGCGCGCTGCGAGTTGCTGGCCAGTGGGCGGTTGGTCTGCATCGTGCCCGAAGACAGTCCGCTGGCCGCCCAAAGCCGGATAACACCCGAAGAGATGGCGCGGCATCCGTTGATCGGGATCGACCCCAACGATCCTTACGGGCGGATCATGGCCTCGGTCTTTGCGGAACGTGGGCTGGATTATGAAATGACGATCCGCGCACGCTTTGGCACCACGGTCTGCCGCCTAGTGGCGGAGGGCCTGGGTATTGCGATCATTGACGAATTCACTGTCGCCCATGCGACCATGCCTGGCGTACGGGTGCTCGAGATCGACGCCACCACCACCTTCGAAACCTTCGTCGCTTTTCGTGGCGACCGTCCGTTGTCCATTTTTGCCGAACGTTTCGTGGAAGATCTGCGGCGAGAGATGGAAATATGCGCGGGAACCTCGGGGCGCACGCGCGGGCGCGTCGAAACATGATGTTAAGGAAGAGTGCCAATTTGGTATTTGCGGTTACGAAACTCTATCGGTCACTATGAACCAGGAGCGCGGCGGCGCGGGAGGATAGGGCGCCGGTGAGGAACGTGTTTGATCAACAGGGAGGAATTCAAATGAAACGCAGACAGGTTCTGGCGCTGGCCGCCGTATCCTTACTTATCGCAGCGCCGTTTGGCGCGGCGCGCGCAGACGACACGGTGAAAATCCCATGTGTCTGCGAGATGTCGGGCGCAGGAGCGGTTTCGGGCACCAATTTCCATGACGGTGCATATGCTCGCTGTCAAAGAGATCAACGCCGCTGGCGGTATCCTCGGCAAACAGATCGACATGCAGACCTATGACACCGCAACCGATCCGCAGACCAGTCGCGCTCTGGTCCAGAAGGCGATCGATGCCGGGGCCTATGCAATCATGGGGACGGTCTATTCCGGCTCGACCATCGTGAACATGCTGGTGGCCCAACAGGCATCCATACCGCAGTTTACCGGAGCGGAAGCGCCGAACATCACCGCCAAGGGCAACCCCTATATCTTCCGTACCTCATCGGGTGCGCAGAAAGGCGTTCCGGCGCTGACCAGCTATTTCAAGGACCAGCTGAAAGTCACCAAGATCGCCGTGTCCTGGGTGAACAACGATTTTGGCAAGGGCGGGCACGACGTCTTCATCAAGGAGATGAAGGGCGCGGGTATCGACGTGGTGGCCGACGTTCCGAGCGAGCAGGGCCAGGCTGATTTCGCGGCCGACGTTTCAAAGATAAAGGATTCCGGCGCTCAGGCCGTGTTCGTCTACCTCAACGAAGAAGAAGACGCGCGCTTTCTTCGTGAGGCCAAGAAGCAAGGCCTGACAATTCCGCTGGTGGGAGAGGTCACGCTGACCGGGCAGAAGGTGATCGACCTATCGCAAGGAGCTGCCGAAGGTGCCTTTGCCCATGTTGGTCTGGCCACCTCTGCGCCCGAACCGGCAATTCAGGAGTTCGTGGCGAAGTTCAAGAAGACTTACGGGCGCGATACCGACCACAACGGCATCAAAGGCTACATCGGGGTCTACGCGATCAAATATGTGACCGAGATGAACGGCAAGTTCGACTCTCAGGCGCTGGCTGACAAGATGCACGGTCTTACCCTGGATGCAGCGAAGTACCCGGGCATGTTGCTGACCACGTCCTGGGACAAGGATGGCGAGTTGAGCCGCCAGAGTTTCATGACCGAGGTGAAGGACAGCCACCAGGTCGTGATCGGTACGGTTCCCGCGAACTAAGCCCCAGAAAACCCAACAGATCCCAGTGGCGCCCGATCCGGGGCGTCACCCTTTTCAGGGGGCCGAGATGGCGCAATTCCTGCAAGTTCTGCTGTCGGGCCTTTCGACCGGCTCAATCTACGCATTGGCCGCGATCGGCTTCACGCTGGTCTGGCAAGCGGCCCAGACGGTCAACTTTGCGCAAGGCGAGTTCGTCATGTTGCCCGCCTTCTTCGTCCTGATCGGGATTCACTGGTTGGGGATGCCGCTTTGGGCCGCGCTGATCTTCGGGCTGATCATGGCGGTGATCGTCCTTGGGCTGTTGTTCAAGAAGATGGTGGTCGAGCCGATGCTGCCCAACGGTGGCATGCCGCTGATCATTGCGACGATGGCGCTGTCGATCCTCCTCAAGGAGGGCACCAAGCAATTCTACGGCGCCGAGGCGCAGCCCTATCCGAACCTGTTTCCGCAGGGGACGATGCATCTGGGGGGCGCGGTGATCTCGATTCAGGACGTGATGAACCTAGTCGTTGCGCTGGCGGTGGTTGGCGGGCTTACACTGTTTCTGAATCGTACCCGAACCGGACGCTGCATGCAGGCGACGGCGCAGAATCCTGGCGTCGCCGAGATCCTCGGCGTGAACACGAAACGGATGGTGCTTTATACCTTCCTGATCAACGCGGCGCTGGCGGCACTGGCCTCGTTTCTGGTCTCGCCGATCTACCTTGCCAAATTTTCGAACGGAGAAACCCTCGGCCTCGTTGCCTTCATTGCGGCGATCGTGGGCGGGTTCAACCAGATCCGAGGCGCTTTGGCGGGTGGGTTGCTGATCGGTGTGTTGGACAACTTCACGGCCACTTATGTCACCACGGAATATCGGGCGGCGCTGCCACTGGTGCTGCTGATCATCATCATCCTCTGGAGACCGCAGGGCCTCTTGGGCACCGCCGAGGGGAGGAAGGTCTGATGTTGTCACCGATATTTCGAAATATTCTGCTGCTGATCGGCCTTGTGCTGCTGATCGTGGCGCCGTTTGGACAGGGCACCTATGTCACCTATATCCTGTGTTCCTGGCTGATCTATGCCATCGCGGCGATGGGGCTGAACCTGACTTTGGGCTATGCCGGGCAGATATCCTTGGCGCAGGCGTCCTTCATGGGGATCAGCGCCTACGCCGTGGCTCTGCTGACCCTGGCGGGCGTGCCTTGGTTGCTTGCGATGCCGGTTGGCGTTGCGATCAGTTTCATCGTGGGCCTTGCACTCGGATTTCCGGCGCTGCGGGTGCAAGGGCATTTTCTGGCTTTCGTCACACTGGCCTTCAACACGCTGTTTTTCCTCGTCGCGCGAAATGAAGATTGGCTTACCGGTGGCTCGTATGGTCTGTCGGGGATGCCAAGGCCGAATTTCTGGCTGCTGAACACTGCGCGCCAGCCTTCGTTCTACTACTTTACGCTGATCGTCTTCGTGATTGCGGCAGCCCTGATGTGGGGCATCGTGCGGTCGCCTTGGGGCCGTGCCTTCAAGGGCCTGCGCGAGAACCCGGTTCGTGCCGAGAGCCTCGGCCTCGAAACCCGGCGTATAACGCTGCTAGCCTTCGCGATCGGATCTGCTTACGGCGGGCTTGCAGGCGCACTGATCACGCCGCTCGTGCAATATATCGAGCCCGGCTCCTTCGCTTTCGTGCAGTCGTTGCGCATCCTTTTGATGGTCGTCGTTGGGGGGTCTGGCTTTTTCTTCGGCCCGGTGTTGGGCGCGGCGGTGGTGATCGTGCTGCCCGAAGTGCTGCGGTTTGCCGAGGGCTATTACCTGATGATCTACGCCACCTTCGTGATCGTGCTCATGGTGTTCTGTCCGACCGGACTTATTGGCTTGATCGGCCGGGTCCGTGATCGGTTTCGCGCACGTCAGGTACGTGGCGACATGAAAGAAGGAGCGCAGTTGTGACCGCGCCAATCCTTTCCGTACACGACATCTCGAAATCCTTCGGCGCGATCCGCGCGGTGGATGGGGTCAGTTTCGACGTGACGCCGGGTGAGATTCTGGGCCTGATCGGGCCGAACGGTTCGGGCAAGTCAACTCTGTTCAACTGCATCCTTGGCCAGTTGACACCCGATACCGGAACCGTCGACGTGCAGGGCCTGTCGGTATCCGGCCGCCGTCCCTGTGACCTGAGCAAACTGGGCGTCGGGCGGACATTCCAGCAGTTGTCGGTGTTTCCGCAGATGTCGGTTCTCGATAACATCATTCTCGCCGGGCAAGAGCATCGTGGAAGCCTGCTGGGCCGCCTGTTCGCGGCGCCGGATGTTGGTCTGACCGCGGAAGCTGACAAGCTTATCGAGTTCTTCCGTCTTACCCACCTGCGCGACCAGATGGCGGGCTCGCTGTCTTATGGCCAGCAGAAGCTGGTCGATGCTGCGATGGCGTTCATGGCGGGGCCTGGTCTGGTCTTGCTGGACGAGCCGGCTGGGGGGGTGAACCTGACCATGCTGTCGGGCCTGAAGGAAAGGTTGATTGCCTATAACCGGGAACATGGCACCACCTTCGTTGTGATCGAGCACAATATGGAATTCGTCATGGCGCTCTGTTCGCGCATCATCGTTCTGGCCGAGGGACGCATCATTGCCGAGGGTCCTCCAGAGGCGATCCGCGCCAACCAGACCGTCATCGATGCTTATCTGGGGGGCTGAACCATGCTGGAACTGAAAGATGTGTTTGGCGGCTACGGCAAGATCACGATCCTGAACGGGGTCAGCTTTGCCATTCCGAAAGGCTCGATAACGACGGTGATCGGGCCGAACGGGGCGGGCAAGTCCACTGTGTTCAAGGCAATCTTCGGCCTGCTGAACATCCATTCCGGCGCGGTCTTGCTGGACGGTAAGGATGTCACAGGGCAGAAGCCGGTCGAGATGATCAACCACGGCGTGACCTATGTGCCGCAGGGCCGCAATGTGATCCCGCAACTGTCGGTCTGGCATAACCTCGAACTGGGCGGAGTCACTTCGCCCGATCAGGCCAAGGTGCACCGGCGCATGGAAGAGGTGATGGATCAGTTCCCGATGCTTCGGCAACGCCGCGATCAGAAGGCGATTGAGCTTTCGGGCGGCCAGCAGAAGCAGCTGGAGATCGCGCGCTCACTGATCCTCGACCCCAAGTTGATCCTGATCGACGAGCCATCGATCGGCTTGTCTCCCAATCTGGTGCAAGAGGTGTTTCGCCACTCTGATCCGGCTGCGCGATCGAGGGGTGACGGTGCTGATGGTCGAACAGAACGCAAAGGCCGCGCTGGGCATGTCGGATTACGGGCTGGTGCTGGAACTTGGCCAGACCCGAATGCACGACCGTGCCGCAACGCTGCTGGACGACCCGCGCGTCGGCAGGTTGTTCCTTGGCGGGTCGATCGAGGAATCTGTCTGAGAAGCTCGCTGCGTCAGACCAGATGCAACGCCCAGAGCAGGGCAAGGCTGATCGCCCCTAGCGAAAGCAGCGAAAGAATGACTGCGGCAGTCACTCTCTTGCCCGCGTGGGCGATCACGCGAACGTCGACGCCCAACCCAAGCGCTGCCATCGAAACGACCGTAAGGAAGGTTGCTACCCGGCCGACCGGGGCAATTACCGGCAACGGAATCAGACCCACCGAGCGCGCGACGACGAGCGCAAGGAATCCGATTATGAACCACGGAACGAGGCGCAACGGCGAAAGGTGGCTGCGCCGCATCGGGATCACCGGAGTGTCCGAGCGCTCCGCGACAGGCTTAAGGCTTGGTGCGATCAGTGCCAGGAAAAGGCAGACCGGGCCCAACATCAGCACGCGTACCAGTTTGACCAAGGTGCCCATCTGCACGGCACCAACGCCCATCGGGGATGCGGCCGCGATGACCTGCGGCACGGCATAGACCGTCATGCCTGCGAAGGCGCCATAGGTCGCGCCCGTGATGCCGAGTGCGATGCCAATCAATGGCAGGCCCAGCACCACCGCTACACCGAGAACGGCCGTGAAGGCGATTGAGGCCGCCACATCTTCGCCATCCGCGCCAATCACCGGTGCCACGGCCGCTATCGCCGAGTTGCCACAAATCGAGTTGCCACAGGCGACCAGCAGGGCCATCCGCGTCGGCAGCCTCAGAAGCTTGCCGATGGCAAAGCTTAGCGGGATTGCAAGGCTGACCACCAGAACAATTCCGATCAGCAGGTCCGTGCCTGCCGAGGCGATCATGGTCGTGCTGACCGAGGCGCCGAGCAGGACAACCGCGCCCTCCAAAAGAGATCGCGCACTGAAATCGATGCCCGGGGCCCAGCGGTTGCCGAAGGACCAAAGGCTTCGTACCGCGGTGCCGAGCAGGATTGCCAGCACCAGAGCCTCGACCCAGGCCTTTCCCAGCAGGTGGGCCTCGACCGATTGCAAGCCATATGCCACGGCCGTGATCAACAGGCAAAGTCCCGTCCCCGGCAGATACTTCGCGATCAACATTCGAACGGAGGGCCGCGTGGCGGGGGGATAACTCGCATAGGTCATGGGGCAGGGATCCTTTCACCCCCGAGCTGGTAGACCTGTCAAAATGATTTATCCAACTCATTATATTTGTAAAAGTGATCGTACTTTTCGATTGATTGGGGTATGCCAAATTTATGACACTTGACCAGTTGCGCATCTTCATCGCGGTTGCCGAGCGTGAGCATATGACGGCTGGTGCTGTTGTGGCGCATGTGACGCAATCGGCCGCTTCGGCAGCCATCGCGGCGCTGGAAGCGAGACATGACGTCAAATTGTTTGACCGTATCGGGCGCAACATCCTGCTCACCGAAGCCGGCCACATGTTCCTGACCGAGGCGCGAGGCGTGTTGGCTCGGGCCTCGGCGGCAGAACTTGTTCTGGACGAGATCGGCGGGTTGAAGCGCGGTACATTGCGTGTCGTCTCAAGCCAGACGATTGCCGCCTATTGGTTGCCGCCGATGCTGGCCACCCTTCGCATGCGGTTTCCGCTGCTTGGCATCGAGCTGACCATCAGCAACACTGAACAGGCGGCGGCTCGGGTGCATGATGGAGGGGCAGACCTCGGCATCATTGAGGGGCGCATCGAGGATCCCTTGTTGGAGCAGTGGCCGATTGGTGAAGATCGGCTCGTGCTGGTTCAATCCGCCCCCCAAGAGGGCGGTGTCGACGCGGCTTATCTGCAAAATGCCCGCTGGGTCATGCGAGAGCCGGGTTCGGGGACCCGCTCTACCCTCGATTTCAGCGCTGCGCAGGATCGGTGTGGATCCGGCTTGCGCTGGATGTGGGGCTTGTTCTTCCCTCCAACGAGAGCGTGCGCGCCGCGGTTGAGGCCGGCGCGGGAATGACGGCGCTCTCGAACTTGGCGGTCGAGACGTCGATAGCTGCAGGGCGGTTGCGTTCACTACCTATTGACCTTGGTCCAAGGCAGTTCTTCGGTCTGCGTCACAAGGATCGGTTCCAGAGCAAGGCGGCACAGGCCTTTTTGGCCCTTATCGCTGAAAACGGGTGATCCGCGCGCGATACCGGGGCATCGCGCGCGAGACTTTCATCAGGCGATGTCGAAGCGATCGAGCATCATCACCTTGTTCCACGCCGCCACGAAGTCGTGCACGAAACGCCCCTCGAGAATCGTCGCTGGCGTAGAGCTCGGCCAGTGCACGCAGCTGCGAGTTCGAGCCGAAGACCAGATCGACCCGGGTGCCGGTCCACTTCAACTCTCCGGTCGTGCGATCGCGACCTTCGTAGATTCCCTGACCCTCGGACGCAGGCTTCCAAACCGTGCGCATGTCGAGCAGGTTGGTGAAGAAGTCCGTCGTCAACGTGCCGGGACGGCTGGTGAAGATACCATGGGCCGTCTGGCCTGTGTTGGCGCCGAGAACGCGCAGGCCACCGACCAACACTGTCATTTCCGGGGCCGTCAGGGTGAGCAATTGCGCCCGATCGATCAGCAGTTTTTCCGAAGGCACAGTGTAGTCGGACTTCAGATAGTTGCGGAAGCCGTCAGCCACGGGCTCCAGCACCGCGAATGCATCGACATCCGTCAGCTCTTGCGTCGTGTCACTGCGCCCCGGCGTGAATGGCACCGTCACGTCATGACCCGCTGCACGGGCGGCCTGTTCGACGCCCGCGCAACCGGCCAGCACGATCATGTCTGCCAGCGAGATCTGCTTGCTTCCCGACGTTGCGTTGAATGCCGTACGCACCTGCTCAAGCAGGTTGAGGACACGCGGGAGCTTGGAGGGTTCGTTCGCCGCCCAGTCCTTTTGCGGCGCGAGGCGAATACGCGCGCCGTTTGCGCCGCCGCGTTTGTCCGAACCACGGAACGTCGAAGCGGACGCCCAGGCCGTCGAAACCAGATCGGAGATCGACAGACCCGAGGCAAGGATCTTCGCCTTGAGTGTCGCGATGTCTGCGGCGTCGATCAACTCGCCGGTACGCGCCGGAATTGGATCCTGCCACAACAGTTCCTCTTGTGGCACCAGGGGTCCAAGGTAGAGCGAGCGCGGCCCCATGTCGCGATGCGTCAGCTTGTACCAGGCGCGGGCGAAGGCATCAGCGAACTTTTCCGGGTTCTGGTGGAAGTGCCGCGAGATCGGGCCGTAGATCGGATCCACCTTCATCGCTATATCAGTGGTGGCCATCATCGGCGCGTTGCGCATGCCGGCGACATGGGCGTCCGGGACAAGGGTTTTCGCCTCGGGGTCCTTCGGTGTCCACTGGTTGGCCCCGGCGGGGCTTTTGGTGAGCTCCCACTCATGCCCGAAGAGGGTGTCGAAAAAGCTCATGTCCCATTTGATCGGGGTCGGCGTCCATGCCCCTTCCAGCCCGCTGCTGATGGTATGGGCGCCCACACCCGTCCCGAAGCTGTTGGACCAGCCGAGGCCCTGTTGCTCGATGTCGGCGGCCTCAGGCTCGGGCCCGACATTGGCGGCGTCGCCTGCGCCATGAGCTTTGCCGAAGGTATGACCGCCTGCGATCAGGGCGACGGTTTCTTCGTCATTCATCGCCATGCGGGCGAAGGTTTCACGAATGTCGATGGCCGCGGCGAGTGGGTCAGGCCTGCCGTTAGGACCCTCTGGATTGACGTAGATCAGTCCCATCTGCACAGCAGCTAACGGATTCTCCAGGTCCCGGTCGCCACTGTAACGCTTGTCGTCCAGCCAGGTTGTCTCCGCGCCCCAGTAAATGTCCTCTTCCGGCTCCCAGATATCAACACGTCCGCCGCCAAAGCCAAAGGTCTTGAAGCCCATCGATTCCAGTGCGCAGTTGCCAGTCAGGATCAGCAGGTCAGCCCAGGAAATGCTGTCGCCATATTTCTGTTTGATCGGCCAGAGCAAGCGCCGCGCCTTATCGAGGCTGACGTTGTCCGGCCAGCTGTTGAGCGGCGCGAAACGTTGCGAACCGGATCCGGCTCCACCGCGCCCGTCAGCCGTGCGATAGGTACCAGCGCTGTGCCATGCCATACGAATGAAAAACGGCCCATAGTGCCCCCAATCCGCCGGCCACCAATCCTGGCTGTCGGTCATCAGTGCATAGAGGTCGGCCTTGAGCGCCTCGATATCCAGTTTCTTGAATGCTTCAGCATAGTCGAAATCCGGCCCCATGGGGTTCGACAGAGCGGTATTCTGATGCAGGATGCGCAGGTTCAACTGATTGGGCCACCAGTCGGCATTCGAGCGGTTGCCGAACATGGTGTTCTTGCCGCCGCCGCCTGCTACCGGGCATTTTCCTGCTGGGGTATCGTTTCCGTCCATTGCTGTCTCCGATTTTGGCATGATGCGTCAGGACGGCCCGGCGATGCAGGCTGCCCGAAGGGTGAATTCGGCCCCTTGCAGGGGCTTGGCCTGCCGGGGCAGACCCGTGCTCAGGGCGGTCCGATCCGGCGCGGGGCGCCGCACAGGAGTCCGACGGGCCGGTCAACGTCCGGCCGGCACCCTGTCGCCTGAGACTTGTAGCAAAGCCGGACGATTAGTTTAAGTTGAATTTGCTGATCTGTTCGATAAGCTGACCTTATGTTGAACTTCTCCCTGAAACAGTTTCGGTATTTTGAGGCATTGGCCCGACACGGCCACTTCGGGCGGGCGGCAGAGACCTGCGCGATTTCGCAGCCAGCCCTATCGATGCAGATTTGCGATCTGGAGGCGACGTTGGGTACCGCGCTGTTCGAGCGCGGCGCACGCGAGGTGCGGCTGACTCGATTTGGCGAGGATTTCGCGCAGCGCGTGCGCGGGATCCTTCGTGCGGTCGAGGAGATCGGCGATCTTACGCGAGCAGCCCAGGACGGGTTGGCGGGGCGGCTGCGCATCGGGGTGATCCCGACCATCGCGCCTTATCTTCTGCCGACGATCATTGGCGATCTGACGCGACATTTCGTGGGGCTCGATCTGCATGTACGCGAGACGGTCACCCCACGGCTTATCAAGGAACTCGCCGATGGTCGGCTCGACACGGCCATCGTCGCACTGCCGGTGTCAGAGCCCTCGCTGACCGAAGTGGCGCTGTTTTCCGAGACCTTTGTGCTGGTGCGCCGGGGCGAGGATGCAGACAAGCCTGTGCCAGACCGGGAAGGCCTACGCGAGATGAGGCTTTTGCTGCTGGAAGAGGGACACTGCTTTCGCGATCAGGCACTGTCGTTTTGCAACATGCTGTCGACCCCAGCGCGGGAGTTGCTGGACGGCAGTTCACTGTCCACTTTGGTGCAAATGGTTGGGGCCGGGATCGGTGTCACGCTGATCCCCGAGATGGCGGTGCCGGTCGAGACGCGGTCTGCTCCGGTGTCCGTCGCGCGGTTCCGCGGGGCGCAACCGTCGCGGACCATCGGGATGGTCTGGCGGCGGACCAGTCCGCTGACCAAGCAATTGATGCAGATCGCCGAAATCGTGCGGGACTCGGGTGAGGCGCTGCGTGCCGGGCGTGACATCCTTGGAAGGCCCGAAGCAAAGGTCGGGGGTTGACAGGCGACGCCCTGCAGAGGCTGATCGGGGCGATTTTCGACAGGGGAAGCGGCATGCGGACAGAGTTTGATGAACACCTCGAGCGGCGTCTGATGCGCTATGCCGCCGTAGATACGCAAAGCAACGAGGCCGCGCCGGGCGCACCGAGCACGGCTGTGCAGCTGGACCTGTTGCGGATGCTGGCAGAGGAGTTGCGCGGGATCGGTGCGACGGATGTCCGGTTGACCGACTATGGCGTAGTGCTGGCCACGATCCCGGCAACCAATGGCGCGACCAGCCCGGTGATGGGTTGGCTCGCCCATGTCGACACGGCGCCGCAGTTCAATGCGACGGGCGTGAAGCCGCGCGTACATCGTGGCTATAATGGGGGCGAGATCACTTATCCCGATGCGCCTGGGTTGGTGCTGTCGCCCGAGGGATCACCCCATCTGACTACTTGCGTAGGTCATGACATCGTCACGGCAAGTGGGACGACCTTGCTGGGCGGCGATGACAAGGCGGGCGTCGCCATCATCATGACCGCGGCCGAGCATCTGCTTGCGCATCCCGAGATCGCGCATGGACCGATCCGCATTGCTTTCACACCCGATGAAGAGATCGGGCGTGGCGTTGGCCCCGAACTTCCACGCGACCTGGGCGCGGCTTTTGCCTATACCTTCGACGGCGCGAAACCGGGCGAGATCGAGTTCGAAAGTTTCTCTGCGGATCAGGGGATCGTGCGGATTACAGGCGTGTCGATCCATCCCGGCACGGCGAAGGGCAAGATGGTCAATGCACTCCATCTTGCGGCCAAGATCATCGCGGCGCTGCCACAGGCGACTATGACACCCGACACCACCGAAGGGCGCGAGGGTTTCCTGCATGTTTACGAAATGACGGGCAGCGCGGCGGAAGCCACGCTGAAATTCATCCTGCGCGATTTTGAACGGGATGGCCTCGCAGCCAAGGGCGCCTTGTTGCAGCAGGTTTGCGAGGCGGTGGCGGCCGGAGAGCCACGCGCCGCGATCTCCTGCGAGTTCCGCGCGCAATATCGCAACATGCGCTACTGGCTGGAAGCGGACATGACACCTGTGGATCTAGCGCGGGCGGCCTGCCGGGCCGAGGGGATCGAGCCCATCTCGGTGCCGATACGGGGTGGGACTGACGGGTCGAGACTGACCGAGATGGGGGTGCCAACGCCAAACGTCTTCACCGGGATGCAAGAGATTCACGGCCCACTGGAGTGGATCAGCGTCCAGGACATGGGCGCGGCCACAAAGGTTTGCCTGCAGCTTGCCGAACTGGCCGGCGCGAAGCGCTGAACTAGGGACGGCAAAGTTCAGAAATAGCGCCGTTCGAAGTTCGAAATATCCATCGGTGGGCTGTAGTAGCGCCCCTGGCCTAGGGCGCATCCCTCAGCGGCGAGCCAGTCGTGCTGATGCGATTCTTCGATGCCCTCGGCAATCGTGCGCAGCCCGAGGGCATCGGCCAGTGTGATAATCGCTCGGACGATCGCGTCACTTCGGGCATCGCCGCAACCGACCGTCGCGATAAAGCTCTTATCTATCTTCAAAGCCCCGAGCGGCAAACGTTGCAGATAGGCAAGCGAGGAATGGCCAGTGCCGAAGTCATCCAGCGCGGTCGGATAGCCAGCATCATGTAAGTGGCCTATATTTGCGGCAGTCGCTTGAATGTTTTTCATCAAACCTGTTTCGGTCAACTCGATCCTGACCTCGCCGGCGCGGATCCCGGCACTCGCGAAGGCCTCAAGCAAAACTCGCGAGAAACCCTGGGTCTGAAGACTGAGCGCCGAGAGGTTGAAGGAAATCGGCACCGCCCGTCCAAGGTCGCGCCAACGTGCGACATGTGGGCCGAGTAGCGCAACGACGCGAAGGTCAATGGTTCGGATCAGACCTGCTGCTTCTGCGATTGGAATGAACTCTTCGGGGCTTATTTCGCCCAGAAAAGGATCCTGCCAGCGCAGCAGTGCTTCCGCCCCAACCGCGTGGCCCGGATCGTTCAACGCAACATTTGGCTGTAGGACAAGCTGGAACGCGTCGCGGTGCAAACCGCGGCGCAGCGATTGCGCGACGGCAACGCGGCGCGACATGTCGCGACGCAGGTCCGCGCTGAATGCGGAATAACTGTTCCGCCCCGCCAACTTAGCGCGATACATCGCTAGATCGGCGTTCTGCAAAAGAAGATCCGCACTGATGGCATCGTTCGGAAAGAACGTGATCCCCATGCTTGCGTTGATGTAAATCGTCTGGCCTTCGAGGTCGAGCGGTGCGCGCAAGGCTTCGAATAACTGGTCGAGGACATGAAATGCGTCGTCGACCGAAAATAACAGAGGAACCAGAACAGCAAACTCGTCACCGCCGATTCGAGCCACCGTATCACCATCGCGCGCGGCGGCGACAAAACGGCGCGTGACCTCTTGGATGGCTCTATCGCCGGTGTCATGGCCAAGGCTGTCATTGATAGTTTTGAAGTGGTCGAGATCAATGAAGATCAGCGCGACGGCCAGACCATCACGTTGCGCGGCTGTCAGCGCCATTTCCAATTTCTCGCGGAAGGTCGCGCGATTTGGCAGGCTTGTCAGGGGATCCTGCGAGGCAGCGCGTTGCGCCTGTTCTACAGCAAGGCGCGACTGTTCGGCTTGCCTCATTGCATCCGTCACGTCGGAGAATGCGACTACAGCCTTGGCCCGCGTTTGTTTGCCGCTGGTTGGGCTCGCGTTAAAGCACATGAACCGACTGTGCCCGTCTGGCCAACTGATCTTGACGCGCGCATTGCGAACGAAGGCACGCCGGAAAAGCACCTGCCAAAGGGGCCTGTCATCGGCGCTATACGGCTCGCCAGTGAGCGTCATAATTTGCCAGGGTTGCTCAAAAATAGGGTGTCCGATCAGCTTGGCGTGGCCGATCGACAGCAGATTGCAGGCTTCGTTATTCGCGAACAGCACGATGCCTTCGCCATCCAGGGCCATGATTCCGGTCGGGCTGGTTTCAATCAACTGCGACAGGAATTCGTGTTCAGTGGAAATCTTTGATTGCACCTGGTCAGCAAGATCGTGAACGTAGGCTATCGCTATTGCGCCGTTACGGATCGGATCGATCGCAAGCTCGGCCCAGAACATCTGCCCCGACTTGGCTCGCCCCGCGACCCTACCGGCGAAGGCAAGTTCGTTCTTCTCTTCTGCGGAGGACAGCTCAAAGATCAGCCCGATCGGTTGAGCCATAATGTCGGACAGGAAATAACCGGTCTTGCGCTCTGCTGCTGGATTTATCCAGCGTATGCAGAGGTCTGTATCGAGCAGGAAGACGAGGTTCTCAACCGTCCGCACGGCCTGCGAGAGATTGTTGTTTGATCTGCCGTCACGATGACGCGACATGCCTATGTCGGGCGCATCAATGTCATCTATCGCCATTCTCCGCCGCGTCCCCACAAGGGTGAGCGCCTTCCGGACGCGAAAATCGCAACCAGAGATTGCTTTTATGCGCAGGCAGAATGCAACCCTTGGGGGAATGCTACAGGGTTGTGATGCCTCGGGCAAGCTCTGCGCATACGGGCGCGCCGCAGACGTCTGCAGTCAGCCCGCGTCCATGAATTTTGATCTACCGTCCGTTTCGGTCGGCTTGGAAATCGTCAGGAAAACATATTCTCCTGCCCGCCGCAGTTTTCGCTCTCGTCGGGCAAGGCGACCGAGTCTTGGATCCCAAAGGTGGCAGCCTCTTCCAGTGCCGCGGAACGATTGGCGATGGCCGCAGAGATACCAAACAAAATATCCTGCTGTGTGAAAGGTACGTGCAAAGTTGCATCGCAAATCGCGCGGCGTTCCGACGAGTAATCGTGTCTCTGGGTCGTGCTGGAGAGCATCACGATCGGCAACTTCGGCGCGATCTGGCGCAGTCTGAAGCCGAAGTCAATCACGTCGTCAGCGTCGCCTAATTGATCGCAATCGACGACCAGCACGTCATACTCGGCCGAGAAACGGGAAATCCATCCGTAGGGCACGTTCCTCTCGCCAATGCATGTCACTTTGGCTTGCATCTGTTCGATCCAGTTTTGCAATCGCATCATTGGCACGTCCCATGATCCGCACAGCATGACACGGCGGCCTTCCCAAGCGCGGTAATCCGCTATGGGATGCTCACTATGGTCGATTGCTTCGGACATCAGATCGCGTCGCGGTTTCGTCCGGGTCGTTGGATATGTCATTTTGCGTCGTTCTGGAGAGATGTCATTCGTGGGCGCTGCTGCGAAATCAGTCGAGAGATGGGAGCCGGAAAAGCGCGGATAGGGCATTCCTATTTCCTTCTAGGCAGGCCCGAAAAGCAGGCGAGGTCTCGACGGTAACAGGCGTTAACTGGGACATGCGGCGATGCCCTGCATGGCACACATAGGGGTGGTGACTGCGCCCATGCGCGTCTGAGGTCGTCAACCCAAGAGTTAATAATTGAACCTCATTGTCAAGTTGGGAATTCCCAATTTGATACTTCTTCCGTTGCGGGAAGGGGAGTGATTGGCTAATATTTGCCTGTGGTCGGCACGGACCGGCAAGGACTTGCTTAGGGTGGGGGCGTGACGAATATACGCAGTCTGGCACAGCTTCGAGCGCTGTTGATGGATATGGAGGCCGAACTCGGCCTGCTTGACTTGTCTGGCATCGAGAAAGACGTCCTCTATGCAATTTCCGAGACGTTGCAGGGAGATCCACCGGTGGTGCAATCTGAGGCCCTGCGCTCGCATGTTTTCGTCGCAGCGATGCCGCAGGCTACGTTTCACCGTGCACTTCGGAATTTACTGGAGAAAGGCTACGTCTCGCATGCGCCGAATACAAAGGCGGGGCGCTATGTGCTCGGATCCATTGGGCGCTGAAGCAGGCCTTGCCACAATTTGTCACTCCGTAGGGATCGGCATGGCAAGTTGCGCTACCTTTTCCGGTCACGACAAAATTCTTTGAAATTCTTGGCAACCGTAGATAGTGTTTGCGTGGGTGTGGGCTGAATATCGGGGAGGACGATCATGTCGTCTGGCTACGATACACGTCCATTGAGTTTTTCGCGTTTACTATTGGCCTTTGTCCTCCTGTCGGTCTTGACCGTGGCCAGTTATGCGCTGACCGCGCAAGTTTTGTTGCCGGTGCAGCAGACTTTGTTCGGGGCAGTGCCAGTCGCGATTGTGGCGATTTTCCTTCCGCAAGGGGTCAAGGTGATCGCGACGTGGATGCTGGGGTGGCTGGTTGTACCAATGATGTTGCCCGCCGTGATCCTCTCGACCAACCTCTTCGGCAGCCCGGACGTGTCAGAGCCAGTTCAGTTGCTGTTCTCGATGGTTTGGCTGGTCTCTGCTCCATTGGCCTTCGATCTGTTGCGGATGGCAGGTATCGACATCGCGCATCCCCCACGTCAGCAAGTAAGTTGGCGGATCCTCCCGGTGATCGGCGTGCTTGCATCGGTGCTGAATACGGTGTTTGACCGACTTTTTCTGCCCACTGCGGCCGGGCCAGCGCTTACCTTCGTGGATACGTTCAGACTGATTGTTGCCGATTTCTTTGGCGTACTGGCCGTCCTGATGTTTGCAATGGCCTATTTTCGCTGGTGGCGAGTGCGACACCCGGCTTGAGTCTGCTTCGTAGAGATGGGGAGTCATCAGCCAGCTTGGCGTTCGAACGTCTCTGCACGGGCCAGCCGCCAAGGCGCGCTGTATCGACGTGAGCTGTCTGGGTCAGACAGCAGTTGGCCATGGGATAGCATCTCATATTGCTCGGCGTAGCTTATGACTGTGTCGGTGGTCGCCCGACGCAGAAAATGGTGCGGCATCAACTCGCCCGGATGCGAGAGACCCGCCGCGGCCACGAGCTCGGCCAAGGCCTGCACCGTATTGCGATGAAAGTTCAGCACCCGCTCGGATTTGTCCGGTACGACGATGGCGCGTTGGCGCATCGGGTCTGGCGATGTAACGCCTGTCGGGCACATGCCGGTATGGCAGGTTTGCGCCTGAATGCAGCCGACCGCGAACATGAAGCCGCGCGCAGAATTGCACCAATCCGCCCCTAGGGCCATGGCACGCGCCATATCGAACGCCGAAATGATCTTGCCCGAAGCGCCGATCCGCACCCGATCCCGCAGATTGCAGCCGACAAGCGTGTTATGCACCAGCGTCAGCCCGTCGCGCATTGGCATGCCGACATGGTCCATGAATTCAAGCGGCGCAGCCCCGGTTCCGCCTTCCTTCCCGTCGACCACGATGAAATCAGGGGTAATCCCGGTCGCGATCATCGCCTTGCAAATCGCCATGAATTCCCAGGGGTGACCAATGCAAAGCTTGAACCCAGCGGGCTTGCCACCCGACAATTCCCGCATTTGCGCAATGAATTCCAAAAGCTCGATCGGAGTCGAGAAACGAGAGTGACGCGCAGGTGATACGCAGTCCTGTCCCATTGGCACGCCGCGGATGGCGGCAATCTCCTCAGTGATCTTGGCCGCCGGAAGCACTCCGCCATGCCCTGGCTTCGCGCCCTGACTTAGCTTCAGTTCAACCATTCGGATCTGGGGATCGGCGGCGGTGGCGGCGAATTTGTCTGGGTCGAAGGTGCCGTCCGCTGCGCGGCAGCCGAAATAGCCCGAGCCGATTTCCCAGATGATGTCGCCGCCATGTTCGCGGTGATAAGGCGAAACGCCCCCTTCGCCGGTGTCATGTGCAAATCCGCCCAGCTTGGCGCCCCGGTTCAGCGCGCGCACGGCATTGGCCGAAAGCGCCCCATAGCTCATTGCCGAGATGTTCAGCACCGAGGCGGAATAGGGCTGTGTGCAAGGGCCGGGCGCGCCGATCAGGGTGCGGAATGCGCCGTCCTCGGCCGGAGGTTTGGGGGCGATGGAATGGTGCAACCATTCGTATTGACCCCCGTAAACATCGTATTGGGTGCCGAACGGGCGCTTGTCCAACGCCTTTTTGGCGCGCTGGTACACGATCGCGCGCTCATCCCGCGGGAAGGGCAGGCCGTCCTTGTCGCCCTCAAAGAAATACTGGCGGATCTCGGGGCGAACCTTCTCCAACAGGAATCGCAGGTGGGCGGTGATCGGATAGTTGCGCAAAATGGCATGGCCGGTCTGCCTGAGATCATGGAGTCCCAGCGCGAAGAAAGCGGCAAAAAAAATGCCCAGACCCAATAGGATATCAGATGCTTCGGGCAAAAGGGCCGACAAAACGAACGACGCGACCGAGCCTGCAGCCGCAATCGTCATCGGAACAAACCGCAGCTCAAAGGCAAGTCGTAGAAACCGCATGTAGCCCCCCGGCGCCCCGGTCTACCTGACCCGGAGCGGGTCGATGTGGGGCAACTCGCCCGACACTAGTTGAGCAATCGCAGCCAGTTCAATACATTCAATGCCGCCTATATCAAGTCACAGTAGCTTGTTGGTTGACGGAGGCGCTTGCGGCAGGGTCGTCGTTTGAGGCAAAGTAGAGAGCGGGATTGAGACGGGGATACATCATGACATTGACGGCCCTTGACCGCGCGGAAGTGGATCGCGCCCCGACTGCCTCCGCGATGATGCGGAACGCCGAGCGTACGACGGACTTTCTTAAGTCCCTTTCGCATCCCACCCGCCTTGCGATTCTGTGTCGTCTGGCTGAAGCAAATCAGAGCGTCAGCGAATTGGAAGCCTTCCTGCAAATGCCGCAGTCTGCCGTATCCAAGCAACTTGCCCGGCTGCGCGAAGACGATCTGGTCGAGTACCGTCGTGACGGACGAAGCGTTACCTATTCGCTTCGGGACGCACGCGTACGGCGTATCATTGGCGCGCTTTACGCGGAGTTCTGTGCGTGAGCCGCTCATAAGCTGGCCACCATTCTGCATCAACGCGTTTCAAACCGCGTCGCCAAGGCCACGCGCAATGCGTTGCGATCGTAGGCGTCTTGGCCATCGGTGAGTACGCCATCACCGCTTTGCCCGACCGAACACGAACCCGTCAAGATCGCGGATATAGGCGTCGAAGAAATCGGTGAAAGTGGCGACCAGCGGCGGCAAGGTCTGGTAGGGTGGGTAGTAAAGCATCAGGTAGAGCGGCGGGATTTCCCATTCCGTCAGGATCGGCAATACCTCTTTTCGTGCAATCCCGTCCCGCACGAGGAAGTCAGGCAGATTGACGATGCCGTTGCCGCCCGCCGCGAGACCGTAGAGGAATTCACCGTTGTTCGACACGATCTCAGTGCCGGCGCGGATGACACGATTCTGCGGGCCCTTGCGGAACCGCCAGATTTCGGCCGCTTGGTCGGTGCCGTAGGATAGGCAGTAAGCCGGATCGAGGTCGTCTGGCGTGTCTGGGCGCGGGATGCGGTCGAACAGGGCAGGGGCCGCCACGATATGGCGCGGCACTTCACAGATCTTGCGCCAGATTGTCGACTTGTCGCCGGGTGGCTCGGAAATGCGAATGGCAAGATCGCTGCGCTCATCAACAATATCGACCAGCGCATCGGTCATCTGCACGTCCAGCGCGATATTGGGATAGGCGAGGCGAAAGCTGCCGATCATCTCGGGCATCAGGCGCAGACCCAAGGAGAGCGGCGCGTTGATTGCAAGCCGTCCCCGATCGGATCTCGTGGCGTCAGTGATGTCTTCGCTGACTCGATCGAACTCTTCCAGCAAAGGGCCATAGCGCGCCGCCACTAAGGTACCCGCGCTGGTCATCGAGACCTGCCGAGTGGTGCGCACCAAAAGTTGCTGGCCCAGTTCCGCCTCAAGCGCTGCGATGATACGGGTCACCGAGGCAGGCGTCATGTGCAGGCTGCGTGCGGCACCTATGAAGCTGCGTTGCGCCGCGACGGCCAGAAAGACTCGGATGGGTTTGAGTTCCTGCATCCGCCGATTATTACACCGGAGGCAATAGTAAATGAAGATATGTTTCTATTCCTGATAACGATTGCGCGGACTATCTCTGCCTCAACGAGAACTGCACCGGCCAGGAGGGCCTGAGATGATCACGGATATCAAAGGACTGCATCACGTCACTTCAATGGCGACAGACGCGGTTGAGAACAACCGCTTCTTCACCAATGTACTTGGGCTGCGCCGGGTCAAAAAGACCGTGAACTTCGACGCGCCTGAGGTCTATCACCTCTATTACGGCGACGAGATCGGCACACCGGGCTCGGTGATGACCTATTTCCCCTTCGGGCAGATGCCGCGAGGGCGGCGCGGTACCGGCGAGGTCGGGGTGACCGAATTCGCCGTGCCGAAAGGCGCGCTCGCGTTCTGGAAAGACCGGTTGGCGGCCCAGGGTGTCTCCGAGTTGCGCACGGATAGTTTTCTCGGCGAGGAGCGGCTGAACTTCACCGGGCCGGATGGCGACAGCTTCGCGCTTGTCGAAAACGAAAGGCGAAACCGCACGCCTTGGACTGGCGCAGGCGTGCCTGAAGGGGCTGGCATCCTCGGCTTTCATGGCGCCCGGTTCCGGCTGCGGGATGCGGGAGCTACTGGTGAATTGCTCGGGTTCATGGGCTATCAGAAGGACCAGACCGAGGGCAATGTCACCCGATACCGGATCGAGAACGGCAACGCGGCCGATACGATCGACCTCGAGGAACTACCTGATTCCCGGGTTGCGGGGCAGGGCGCGGGCTCGGTCCACCATATCGCTTTCGCCGTCGAGGACCGCGACGCCCAACTCAGAACGCGCAAGGCTCTGCTCGACACCGGCTATCAGGTCACGCCGGTGATCGACCGGGATTACTTCTGGGCAATCTATTTCCGTACGCCTGGCGGCGTGCTGTTCGAGGTGGCCACCAACGAGCCCGGCTTCGACCGTGACGAGGATACCGCCAATCTCGGTCAGGCATTGAAACTGCCGACCCGCTACCAGCCATATCGGGCGCAGATCGAGAACCTGCTTCCCGCGCTCGCGGATTGAGGAGATCGACCATGACGATCAACAGCTACCACGCATTGACAAGCGCCCCTGCGAAAGGGGCGCCGCTGATTTTCGCTTTTCACGGGACTGGCGGGGACGAGCATCAGTTCTTCGACCTCACGCGCCAGCTTGTGCCGGGCGCCGGGGTGGTCTCGCCTCGGGGCGATGTGACTGAGAAGGGGGCCGCGCGTTTCTTCCGCCGCACCGCCGAGGGCGTCTACGATATGGATGATCTCGCGCTGCGGACAGATCGGATGGCGGCCTTCATCGCGACGCACAGCGCCGCGCATCCCGGCGTGCCGGTCTACGGTTTTGGCTATTCCAACGGCGCAAACATCCTTGCTTCGGTAGTGATGGCCCATCCCGAGCTCTTCGACCGTATCGGCCTTCTGCATCCGCTGATCCCCTGGACGCCCGCGCCGGTGTCCGGCTTCGCGGGGCGTCGGGTGCTGATCACCGCCGGACGGCGCGACCCTATCTGCCCCTGGCCGATGAGCGAGCGTCTGATTGGCTGGTTCGGCGCCCAAGGCGCCGAGGTCTCCACTGAGATCCACGAGGGCGGACACGAGCTACGGCCCGCCGAAGCCACGGCACTTGCCGCACTTTTCAAGGGCTGACCTGCCTGGCCTCGCTACCCGATGGCGGCGACCGATTGGCAGAATTGCCCAATTCACCTTCCACAATGGGGTGAGGGGAAGTGCACCCCGATCAGCGAAGAGATAGAGGCGGCGGCCCAAGGAATGGAAAGTCTGCGCCGCGCCTCTGGCGCAGATTGGATCACCTCCTCTTTCGCCCTCGAAGAGTATCACAATCGGCCCTGGTTATCAGATGCCTCTCGCTGCGGTCGCCCGCCGGATCGACAGTTTGGCCGCGATCGCGGTCGGGCTGATCATTGAACCACGTTAGCCCGAATATGACGTTGGCTCGGGCATAGCCAAGACGGGCGCCCCGGCCCGCGTGATGCTTTACGGCCTGCATTGGCCTTGGCATACTGGCGTCGAACTGGGCGCGACGGTCGATGTCTCGCCACCCTATTTGGCGCGCCTTGCCGCACCGGCACGAGGGCGTCTTCTGAAAAGTTGTCTTGGGGCTGCGAAGAAACGTTGCGGAGGCCTTGAACTCAATTCTACGCACACCGTGTGCGTCGAAACGTTCGACCTTCCGACCGAGGTTATGACAGGCCAGCGAATTGGCGGTGGCGATAAAGATGAAAGGGACAGCGGATGCAAATGACAGCACGGCCGTATTTCCGTCCGGGTCCGGTTCTCTTGCTTCTCGCAACGCTGGCCGGCCTTCCCTTGGGCGCGGCCGGGCAGACTGCTGGGGTGCCGGTCACGGTGGCGAAGCCGGTCGTAAGGCAAGTCACCGACGAAGATGAGTTCATCGGCCGCTTCCAGCCGGTCGAAGAGGTCTCGATCCGGTCGCGCGTCGGCGGCTATCTGCAGGAGATCGCCTTCAAGGACGGCGCAATTGTGAAACAGGGCGATCTGCTGTTCGTGATTGATCAGCGTCCCTTCGAGACCGCGCTGCGCGAGGCCAAGGCCGCGCTGGAGGTCGCCAATTCTTCACTCACGCTGGCGCAGGCGAATTTCGACCGCTCTCAGTCACTGACAACCAGCGGGACTGAATCGGTGGCGCTGCTCGACACCCGTCGGCGCGACTTGTTGGCCGCCGAGGCGAATGTCCGCGGCGCGCAGGCTTCGCTCGACCGGGCGACGCTCGATATGGATTACACCCGCATCATTGCCCCGATCAGCGGCAGGATCGACCGGCACCTGCTGTCAATTGGCAACCTTGTTCAGGCGGATCAGACGGTGCTGACGTCGATCGTGACACTCGATCCGATTGATTTCTACTTCGACGTCGATGAGCGGCGGTTGCTCAGCTTTGCCGACACGGCGCGGGCGCAGAACAGTTCCATCCAGCAGGGTGGTGGCGGCCTCAAGGTCTCGGTCACGATCGCAGACACCCGATCCAAGCCGTTCGAGGGAAAGCTCGATTTCGCGGAAAACCGACTTGACAGCGAAACCGGCACGATGCGTATGCGGGCACGGTTCGACAACCCCGACTTTGTGCTGCAGCCGGGCCTGTTCGGGCATATTCTGGTCGCCGCATCCGCGCCCTATCAGGCCATTCTGGTGCCCGACGAGGCCATCGGCTCTGATCAGAACGAGCGCGTGGTCTATGTCGTCGGCAAGGATGGCGGCATCACGACCAAGCCGGTCCGGCTTGGGCCGAAACTTTATGGCTACCGCGTGATCCGTGACGGCCTCGACGGTTCGGAAACACTGGTCATCAATGGCCTCATGCGGCTCCGGCCCGGTGTGAAAGTCGCACCGCAAACGGTAGAATTGCCGCCGGATCGCCCGGATACGGCGCCCGAACTCCGCTTCGGCGGAGCAAGGGCAATGAGGTTTTCCCACTTTTTCGTCGAGCGCCCGATCTTTGCCTCGGTGCTGTCGATCGTCCTGCTGATCGTTGGGGGCATCGCCTATTTCCAGCTTCCTGTCGCACAGTATCCCGAGATCGCGCCGCCAACGATCGTTGTGCGGACGGCCTACCCCGGGGCCGATGCGCAGACCATCGCCGATGTGGTGGCGACCCCGATCGAAGAGGAGATCAACGGGGTGGAGGGCATGCTCTACATGTCGTCCTATTCGACCGCCGACGGGGCGATGGCGCTGACTATCACTTTCAAGCTCGGCACCGACCTCGACCAGGCCCAGGTGCTGGTCCAGAACCGGGTTTCGATCGCCCTGCCGCGGCTGCCCGAAGAGGTGCAGCGCGCCGGGGTCACGACGGCGAAGAGCTCTCCCGACCTGATGATGGTCGTGCATCTGTTGTCGCCGAACGACCGTTACGACCAACTCTATATCTCGAACTACGCCCGCAACCGGATCCGCGATGCGCTGGTGCGTCTCGACGGGGTCGGCGACGTCATCCTCTTTGGCGAGCGTGAATATGCACTGCGGATCTGGCTCGACCCCGACAAGCTTGCCTCTTATGGCATGACATCGGGCGATGTCGTTCAGGCGCTGCGCGACCAGAACGTCCAGGTCTCGGGCGGCAGCATCGGCGGGCCGCCGGCATCCGGAACCAATGCATTCCAATATACGGTCACCACGGAGGGTCGATTCTCGAACGCCCGCCAGTTCCGTTACGTGATCGTCAAATCGACGGCGAGCGGCCGCCTTGTGGAACTGCAGGACGTCGCGCGCATCGAACTCGGCGCGAAAGATTATGTCACCAACAGCTATCTCGACGGCAAGCCCGCTGTGGCGCTCGGGATCTTCGCGCGGCCGGGCACTAATGCGCTCGATGCGGCAACGGCGATCAAGAAAGTCATGGCCGATGCGGCGCAAACTTTCCCGCCTGGCCTGGAATACCGCATTGTCTATAACCCGACTGATTTCATCGCCGAGTCGATCTCGGAAGTGTACAAGACCATCTTCGAGGCGGCGGCTCTCGTCGCCATCGTCGTCCTGGTCTTCCTGCAGTCCTGGCGCACGGCAATCATTCCGATCGTAGCGATTCCGGTGTCACTGATCGGCACCTTCGCCCTGCTCGAGGCCTTCGGCCTATCGCTGAACATGCTGACCTTGTTCGGGCTCGTGCTGGCGATCGGCATTGTCGTCGACGATGCCATCGTCGTCGTCGAAAACGTCGAGCGGAACCTCGCGCTCGGCATGTCGCCGCGCGAGGCAGCGCATGTCACGATGAACGAGGTTGGAGCCGCGGTCATAGCTATCTCGCTGGTGCTGATCGCGGTTTTCGTGCCGACCGCCTTCATTCCGGGCATCTCCGGGCAGTTCTACCGCCAGTTCGCCGTCACCATCGCGACCTGCACCGCCATCTCGGCGTTCAACTCGCTCACCCTTTCGCCCGCACTCGCGGGGATCATCCTGAAGCCGCACAGCGCACATGAAACGCGAGGGAATGTTATCTCGCGATTTGGCCGGGGCCTTGCCGCCGGCTTCAACCGGGGGTTTGACAGGCTGAGTGCCGGCTATGCCTGGCTGGTGCGTCATCTGGTTGCCAGCCGAGCCGCGCTTGCCGCCACCCTCGTGGTTTTCGCCGGTCTGATCGGCGCCACCTGGTACATGGGGACGATCGTCCCGCGCGGCTTCATCCCGACGCTCGATCAGGGCTACGCCATCGTCGTGGTGCAACTGCCGGATGGCGCCTCGCTGGCCCGGACGGATGCCATTATCAAGCGCGCCTCCGAAATCGTCAGCAAGACGCCGGGCGTGAGCCATGCCGTGGCCTTCTCCGGCTTCAGCGGGGCGACGTTCACCAATGCTTCGAATTCCGGCGTCATCTTTGCCGCATTCGATGAGTTCCCGGCACGACTGAAGAACGGCGAAAGCGCCAACCAGATCATCGGGCAGCTGTATGGACGGCTGCAAAGTATCCAGGAAGCTTTCATCATCGCCATCCCGCCGCCGCCGATCCGTGGTATCGGCAACGGCGGCGGGTTCAAGATGCAGCTGGTTGACACGGAAAGTTCTGATATGCGCCGGGTTCTCGGGCTGGCCTATCAGATGATGGGTGGGGCCGCACAGCAGAAGGGTCTGAGTGGTGTGTTCACCACCTTCTCGGCCTCGAGCCCGCAGTATTTCCTGGCTATCGACCGCGACAAGGCGCGGGCGCTGAATGTGCCGATCCCGAATATCTTCGACACGCTCTCGATCAACCTCGGGACATCCTACGTCAACGATTTCAACGCCTTCGGGCGGGTCTATCAGGTCCGTGCCCAGGCTGATCAGGCGTTCCGGATGAGCCGCGAGGCTATCCTCAACCTGAAAGTCCGGTCTGCCACTGGCGCGCTTGTCCCGCTCGGCACACTTGTCGAGATTCAGGACGCCAGTGGTCCGTCTCTGGTGCAGCACTATAACATGTACGTCTCGGTTCCGGTCCAGGGCAATCCGGCGCCCAGGTATTCCTCGGGCAGTGCGCTCGACACGATGGAGCATCTGGCTTCGAATATCCTGCAGCCGGGGACATCGTATCAATGGACCGAACTCGCCTATCAGGAGCGCAACACCGGCAATACGGCGATCTTCGTCTTCGCCTTGTCGGTTGCCTTCGTGTTCCTGGCGCTCGCGGCGCAATATGAAAGCTGGACCCTTCCGCTTGCGATCATCTTGATCGTACCGCTTGCTGTTCTGGCCGCACTGATTGGAGTCAACCTTCGCGGGATGGACAACAACATCTTGACCCAGATCGGCCTGATCGTGCTGATCGGACTGGCGGCAAAGAACGCGATCCTAATTGTTGAATTCGCAAGGCAGGCGCAGGATGCGGGCAAGAGCGCCGTCGAGGCGGCCATCGAGGCAAGCCGCCTTCGGCTGCGACCGATTCTGATGACAGCTTTCGCCTTCATCTTTGGTGTCGTGCCGCTGATGATCGCCACCGGACCGGGCGCGGAAATGCGCCAGTCGCTCGGCACTGCGGTATTTTCGGGGATGCTCGGCGTGACGCTGTTTGGTTTGCTGCTGACGCCGGTCTTCTTTGTCGTGCTTCGCGGGCGGCGCAAGGCGACCTCCGTACCCGATCACGGGACAGTGGCAAAGCAAACGGAATAACCGTTGCGGCACCCTTCGACGCGCGGCAAGCGTCGCTCAATGTGCCATGCGATAGGGGACAGGCAAAACAGGTCGGTCACAAACTTTCGAATTACCTGAGGGCGCCCACCCACTGGACAACATCAGTCGGCGTCATGGCACCTTCTACTTGGCGCCTCGCCAATCTCTTTCCCAAACATTCCTTCCTGCTGAACGGAGTGGGTTTGGGCGCCATGGCTTGCAGGCCGATCTTCAGACTGGCCGTCTGGTCGAACTTGCGATCCAGGATATTTCCTCCGGTGGCTCGCCCTGCCGAAGTCGGCCATCTATAGCTCAGCCGATCCGCCCGGTCCGGCCGGTCGCTGGATGATCGAGCGGCTCAAGACAGGCAGCGTCTAGGGGCCGGGGCGCAACCAGACCGGCTTACTGGTTCGAAGCCATCAGCACCCTGACAAGCGCCAGGACCCGCTGCGCCTGAATCAGATGCGGCCGGTCGATCATCTTTCCGGCAAGCGCGATTGCCCCGGCGGCAGGGTTCTCGGCAAAGGCCTCAACGATCCTCTGCGCCTGCGCGACCTCGTCTTCGGTCGGGCTGAACCCGGCATTGATGATCGCCACCTGAGCGGGATGCAGCGCCAGCATGCCGGTAAACCCGTCCCGCCTCGCGCGCGCCGACATAGGCCCGCAGGCCCGCCTCATCCTTCAGCGCCGGAAAGACCGTATCGATCGCTGGCACCCCGGCGGCATGGGCGGCAAAAAGCGCAAGGCTCCGCACCATCTCATAGGGCGGCGTATAGCGACCATCCGCCTCGCGCGAGGTACTCGCGCCGCAGGCCGCCGGCAGATCTTCGGCGCCCCAGGTCAGTCCGGCGAGTGGCCCCGACCAAGTCCGATAGGATCCCAGTTCGAACACCGCAGCGGGCGTTTCGGTGGCGATGGGCAGCACAGGTGGAACATCCGCCCCATAATGCGCCTGCAACGCATCGAGTGACCCTGCCCCCTCGGCCTTCGGCAGCATGATCCCATCCGGCCGCGCCGCGCGGGTCACCGCGATATCCGCCGCAATATCGGCGCCACCAAGCGGATTGATCCGTACGTAACAGGGCACCGGCCTGGTCTGGGCCAGCTGCTCTGCCACCGCCACACGGGCCTCCGCCTTGCGATCGGCAAGCACCGAATCCTCCAGATCGAAGATCACCGCATCGGCGCCGCTCGCCATCGCCTTGGCGAAGCGTTCCGGCCGGTCACCCGGCACGAAAAGAAGCGACCGCAATGGCCTCATGATCCGCGTCTCAGCAGCAAGGCGGTGCGCAGGCACTGGCAGACGATCTCGTCGCGCTGGTTGAGAAGGCGATGCTCCCAGGTCACGATACCCGCATTTGGCCGCGATTTGCTGTCGCGTAGGGCGGTCACCTCGCTCTCGCAGCGCAGCGTGTCGCCGATGAACACCGGCTTCGGCAGCACAACCTTGTCGAAACTGAGATTGGCGATCAGCGTGCCAAGCGTCGTCTCACCCACCGAAAGGCCGACCATCAGGCTGAAGGTGAAGGTCGAATTAACCAGGATCTGGCCAAACTCCGAAGCCCGTGCCGCCTCCGCGTCAAGGTGCAACGGCTGCGGATTATGGGTCATCGCCGACCACAGCAGGTTATCGGTCTCGGTGACGGTGCGCCGGATCGGATGAACGAACTTCTCGCCAACCGCCAGCTCGTCAAAATATTTTGCACTCACGTCAGAAATCCTCATTCGCAGTGACTTCGGCAAACAGGGCCTCTTGCGCGACCTGCGTAACAATCCTTGCCACCAACTGCTTCTTGATACCATCGAATGGTGCGACATGACGCTGTCACATTTTCGTCTCGCCCGAAGCCATACCGGTCGCGCCCCCCCCGCACAGCGGCGCCTCTGCGCCGGAAACGGCCTCTTTCAGAATGATCTTGCACCGGTTCGCCGAACCTCCACGGATTGTTCCATCCTTGAAACGTCATCCGCGACAAAGGGCCAGATCGCTGATGCGCGACCGGAACGACCTGCAGTTTTTCGCCGCCGTCGTCTCCCATCGCGGCTTCTCTGCGGCGGCCTGGGTGCTCGGCATCCCGGAGTCACGCCCCAGCCGAGGCATCGCGCTGCTGGAAGACCAGCTTGGCGTGCGTCTGCTCGATCGCTCGACCCGCGGCATCCGACTGACCAAGGTCGGGTTGCGCGTCTTCGAACATGCCCGCGCTGCCGTCATTCGAGCTCGAAGCCGCGTCGGCATTGCGCTTCTGCCCGCAGTCGAGTGTCACGACGCACTTGCCGCCGGCGCGCTCGTGCGCGTCGTGCCAGAGTGGGGGGATCGAAGGCATCCTCAACATCGTCGTCCGCTCGCATCGCGGCATGCTGCCGGGCGTGCGCGCCGTGATCGACTTCGCGGCAGTGGCGCTCGAGACTGCAGTCGTCGCCTAGCCCGGGGTCCGGGACCTGTCCCCGCGCGCCGAAGGGCAACGATGGCAGCGGCCCGCCACTATCGGACCCACCCAGATCAACCGGACGTCGGTCCCGACCGTCGAAAGGTCGACCGAAATCCAAAGGCAACCCCGACGTCCGTCGCAAGGCACTGTCTTTGCCACATGGAAAAGCCCGTACAAATTCAGGGAACTTCGGTGCCCACTGTCCTATGGCCATAATCTTTCATGAAGGGGAAACCTTGCTTGCACGGAAGCGAGCCTTGGCAGTGGTGCAACTTAGTCAGAAAGACATGCTCGACGGTGGCGATCGCGGCTGGCTCAAGGCGGGGCATCACTTCGTCGTCTCCGTCGATGGCAATCCTGAGGACGCACCGCTCGGCTCGCTTGTCGTCTGGAACGACGACGAGATCGCACCCGGAAAAGGCTTCGGCAAGCTTCGTCACGCCGAATTGGAGATCATTACCTTGGTCCGGCAGAGCGCTGGGAAACTTGAGGACAGCACCGGCAACAGGGGCAAAACCATCGCAGGCGATCTTTAGGTGATGAGCGCCGGATCCGGCATCAGGCATTCCGAACGCAACACCGGTGACGAGCGGCTGAAGCTTTTCCAGGTCTGGCTGCTTCCCCGGCAACTTGGCCGCGTGCCGCGCTGTGACCAGCGCAAATTCCCGAAAACCGATCGTAGCGGATGTCGGGTCAGGCTCGTAAGCGGGCATGAAAGCGACACGGAAGCATAATTGATCTGTGCCGCCGCCCGAGTTATGGGCGCAACACTGCTCGCCTGAACCACGGCGACGCACCGGAAAGGACGCTTGCGCTAAGCATATCTCGCCACCGCCCAGGGCGTGATTTTCGTCAATGGGCAACGGGTAGCAGTCGGTGACGGCATTGCCGCGACCGATGAACTCGAACTTACCATTACGGCAGTGCAGGATGCTGGATTCATCCTCGTCGATGCCGCCTGACTTCACCCCAATCCAAGGAACCACTGTCATGAACTCTGCGATCCGTTACCTCCCCTTCGTCGGCCGCCTTCTTATCGGCCTTCCCTTTGTGTTTACCGGCTTCGGCAAGCTTGGCGCCTACGCTGCCACCACCGGATATATCGCCGCAATGGGTCTGCCCTTCCCGCCCCTTGCCTATGCAATCGCTGTTGCGGTTGAACTCGGCGGCGGCCTTCTGCTCATTGCGGGCCTGCAAACCCGCTCCGTGGCGTTGGTGCTGGCGCTCTTCTCGCTGGTGACGGCATTCTTCTTCCACAACAATTTTGCCGACCAGAACCAGATGATCAACTTCCTGAAGAACGTCATGATGGCTGGCGGACTGCTGCAGATCGTGGCCTTCGGTGCCGGTGCGGTCGCACTCGACAACCGCAGGACGGAAGACAGCGGCAAGCTCGCAACGGCCCGCTGATCCAGGGTGTCGACCAGATCAGCCGGGGAGCAATGGCCTCAAACGGCGGCGCCCCCCAAAGGCGCCGACTTTCCTGATCCGGGCCACCGTTGCCGAAGCCGCGCAGGCGTGAACGGCTCCAACCTAAGCAGATCACCCAAGAACTCGCGTGAGATCGCCTCCCGTTCTACTCCTTCCCAACACAATCGCGGATGAGTGCCTGCAACAGCGCCAGCACATTCCTCTGACAGGCATAGCGGAGAAAGATCTGCGCGGGTGCCAGCCGCAAATCCCTTAGCACCGGCAACAGCCGCCCCGCGGCGAAATGGCTTTGGACGCTATAAAGAACGTTGACGCCGTTCAACGCGGCTCGCCACGCCACTCCGCATCCTTCGGGATAAATTGACCCGCGATGGCGACCTCGGTCGGCTTGCCCGCCCTCTCGAAGAGCCAGGCAGGATCGGGCCGCGCGGAAAAAAAGGCCTGGATGCAATTGTGAAGTGCGAGTTCGGCTGGCACTGCCGAATGATTACGGCAGGACCGATCATGATATCTGTCGCGTCGATGAAATCGAGAGCGCCATGCAAACTGCGTTCTTGATGGCCATACGGGCGAGGGCGCCGTTCCCCTTGCCGAAGCAGTTGGAATCGACATGTGGATGGTTGTCACAGGCCTTTTCCTTTGTTCGCTCGATCAATGGGGTCCGCAAGCTCAAGTTGAGGGCGCATGTTCTTGCCCTGTACGCGGCAGTGATTGGCGCAGGGTGGCACAGCAGAATGCAACGTCAAAGCGATGATGTTCCTGCATTAACCAACTTACTCTTGATCGGCCGGGGAGTTTTGCTGTCACGTACTGCGGCGCGTCCCGCACTGCACCGGATGCAGCAGTTTGAGGCTTGCGCCGCTCTGCGCCCCGCATGGGCGATATCAATCCCGCGGGCAAACATGAGGATTTGCATCGCTACTTCAGACCGCTCACTCAGCCGGTGATTTGCCACAGTTTGGACATGATCCGCGGGCGCGTGCTTTGGCCTTGGCCCGGTGCGAGCGGCGTCTGCGAGCGATCGGGTCAATTCAGCAAAAAGCGAGCGAGTTTCTGCCATAAACTTTTGGACAAATCCGGTCCTGAAACGCGGCCCGATGCCGGATTCTGGTCGTCGGCGCAATAAACTTTTGGACAAGGCCCTGCCCGGAACTCCCCCAATTTTGCGCTTCCGATAGCGCGCGACGGGTTCTGGCGTCGCTCCGCCGACGCATCGGCGTGAGACTGCCGAATTGCCCTGGGGGCCGGATTGATCGACATGTGCAGATGCGTCTAACTCGCCCCTAATTCTCCACATTACGGCAGTAGAAATCTGCCCCCACAGGAGCGAAATGACCAAGGAGCAGGCCGAATGAATGCCAGACAATGGCCCCGCACGGATATCGGCACAGTGCTGTTGCATTGGATCGCTGTTGCCGCGACCGTTGTGCTAATCCTGACCGGATTACGCTTTGCCAGCGACGATATTCACAATGTTTGGCTCCGCGCCTTCGACCGGCAGCTCGCAACCAAAGACCTCTGGTTTCGCCATATGGTTGCGGGCTATGTCTTCACAGTGGTCGCGGTCGGCTATGCAATCTACATGTCCAGAGGGCGGCTGGTCGACCGGATCCGGTTGAACGCCGCGCGCCTGCAGGGGTTGTTTGGCACGCCGCGGATGCGCTGGTCCTGCATCAACGTCTTGCTTTACTGGGCCTTTCTGCTGGCGGCGCTCGGTGCCTGCATCACCGGCTGGCTGGCTTATTACGATGTGGGCGGACCCGTCCTGCGTATTCATCTTCTATGCACCTGGGTCATTGTTGGTTTCCCGGTCCTGCACCTTGTCGCGCTCCTGCGCCTTGGTGGCATTCCGCATATTGCGCGGATCTTTCGGCCCAAGCGCCCAGCGGTGGTGGCGCAGGACATCGACCTTGCCATCGTCGTCTCCGATTTGCTCGCTGAAAAACGCGCGGCCCAGAAAGCCGCCGCCACCAAATCCGAACGCACCGTCTGACTGGAAATGAAACTGATGTCCGTTCTCCGACCCCGCCCTCTGATCTCGGCCTTGATCGGCAGCATGTTGGCATGCGGTGGTCTGCTCGCTGCCGAATGGTACGACAGCCCCAGACTGACTGTGCAGACCATCAGCGCCGCACAGGTGCCCAAGCTCGATGGCGATATCTCGGACGAGGCCTGGCACATGGCCAAGCCGATGACAGTGCTGACCCGCCATGGAGGTGATTTCGGCGGCACCGGCGAGACAAAAATTCAGGTGCGGGCGGTCCAGGATGGCCATGACCTGTATCTCGCGCTCGAATGGGATGACCCGACGCGGTCGCTGGAATATCAGCCGCTGTTGAAGGATGGCGGCGTCTGGCACCTGCTGCAATCCAACATTCATTCGGCGGGCGAACGGCGGTTCTTCGATGACCGGATCGCGATCATGCTGGCCCCACCGGGCCTGGCGCTTATCGGTGGAGCCATTCACCTTGGCGCTCGGCCGCTGCCCGAGGCTCCTGCGTCGACAACCGGGCGCGGCCTGCACTACACGGCGCCGGGCAAGATGGTCGATCTGTGGATTTGGCATGCCGCCCTCGGTGCCGTGACCGATCGTGTCCAGGATGACTATGTCGGCCCGCCGCAGCCCTTCACTACGGAGCAGATGAAGGGCGAGGCGCGTTATTTCGGTGGCATTGGCGAGGACGCCCCGTCCCATCCCGTCGCAACCGAGAATTTTGCTCCCGTCGCAGGGGACACCAAAGGTGCCGTGCTTCCCCTGCGCCTGCCAGACGTCGCTACGCCCACGATGAGCGTCGACGATATCAAGGCCGATGCCCTGCTCAGCGATCAGTCAGACACGGATCACCTCTGGGCGATGCGCCAGACGACATCGGCGCCCTATTCCCGAGCAGCAGACGACCGGCTGCCGGACGGCACCGTGCTCCCGGGTGTCGTCGTGGACGATACCATTGTGCCCGGCCCACAGGATGTCGTGGCCCGCGGTGGCTGGGCCGGCGGACATTGGATCCTCGAGCTTCGCCGCAGCCTGAAGGGCAGCGGCAAGGACCTCGAAATCAAGAGCGGCATGATGCTCTGGTTTGCAGTTTTCGATCATGCGGAAAGCCGTCACACCTATCACCTTCGACCCCTCATCATGGAGATGCAGTGAATGACCAAGACCTTTACCGTTTCAGTTCGCGATCAAATGTTCACCGTCAACGCTGGTGCCCGTCTGCTGGAATCGGCACTGCAGAATGGTGTGGAACTGCCGCATGACTGCCGCGCTGGCCAATGTGGCGCCTGCACGGTCGAGCTGACTCGAGGCATGACCCTTGGTGGAGAGGTTGGCTGCGGCAATATCCTTGCCTGTCAGGCCCGGGTCTTCTCCGACATCGAAATATGCCCGCATGACGCGCCGCATTCCGTGCAGCGCAAGTGCTGAGGTTGAAGAAATCAAGGATCTTGCGCAAGGCGTCGTTGAGGTAACGGTGCGGCCCAAACGCCCGCTGGATTGGCTGCCCGGCCAATATATGAAACTGCAGTTCCGCGGCTTCCCGGCGCGCAGCTTCAGCCCAACGGCGAGACTCGCTGACGGAGTGTTCGACGATCGGCTCGTCTTCCATATCAAACAGGTGCGCGGTGGGCTCGTCACCCCCAAGCTTGGCAATGAAATCGGGGTTGGCAGCAAATTGAAGATCGAGGGGCCTTTCGGTCACGCCTTCCTGCGCGACGATCATGGCGGGCGTATTGTGTTGCTGGCCAGCGGCACGGGCTTTGCGCCGATCTGGGCAATTGCCGCCGCCGCACATAAAAAGGCACCGGACCGTCCGATGTCCCTGATCTGCGGGGCGAAGGATGCCTATTCCTTCTACATGGAATCGGCCCTGCGCAAAGCCTCGAAGCATGAGGGTACATCGGTCCGTATCGTGCTCGAAAAACACGAACATAATCCTTATAACGTTCCCCTCGGTACGCCTGCCGACTACATGCCGGCCCTGACGTCCGACGACATCGTCTATGCGGCCGGCAGTCCGCGCATGGTGAACAAGGCGCGCGAACAAGCCGAAGTCGTCGGTGCCCGCTTTTACGCTGATCCGTTTTCTCCCGCGGCGCCTGCCAAACCTGACGCCGCCAATTGGGTCGAACGCGTGGGGCGCATCTTCGGCGCGGCATGATCCGGGGCGCGCCGGTGCTGGCATATCTCGGCACCGGCAATCAGTGGGTTCAAAGACGCCGCGCCAAT
This sequence comes from uncultured Pseudomonadota bacterium, assembly GCA_963837565.1. GTDB lineage: Bacteria > Pseudomonadota > Alphaproteobacteria > Rhodobacterales > Rhodobacteraceae > Solirhodobacter. The sequence goes on along the minus strand of CAWIOC010000003.1, from coordinate 137,664 downwards.
CATTCGCGGCAGGACGGCACCACTTTGATTAGGCTCGCCTATGGTTCTTTGCGTTTTGGCTGCTAAGGTCGGGGGATGCTGGCAAATCTCCTCCCCATAAGCGCGCTGCTGCTCGGGTCTGCCCTTCTCATGTTCGCAGGTGGCGTCAACGGCCTGATCCTTCCGGTTCGCGGCGCGATAGAGGGGTACTCGGCCTTCTCGCTTGGTCTCCTTGGAACCGGCTGGGCGATCGGCTACGTCGCCGGATGCCTGACCGCATCGCGTCTCGTCGCCCGTGTCGGCCATATCCGCGTGTTCACGATTCTGGCGGCGCTTGCGGCGATCTCGATCCTGCTCTCGCTGCTTCTTCTCACGCCCTGGGCCTGGATCCCGCTTCGTGCGCTCTCCGGTTTCTGCTTTGCAGGGGCTGCGATGATCGTCGAAAGCTGGCTCAATGAACGCGCCGACGCCGCTACGCGCGGGCGACTTTTCGGCCTCTATACGATGATCAGTCTCGGGGCCTCGACTCTGGGGCAGCTTTCCCTGACCCTCGGCAAGGCCCAGGCCGACACATTTTTTGTGCTCGGCGCCATCATCTATTGCTGTTCGCTGGTGCCGCTGGCGATCTCGTCTTCAACGTCGCCGAAGCCCCTTGTTGCAGTCCGGCTCGATCTGCGCGCGCTTTGGCGAAACTCTCCCGTGGCCGTCTTTGCGGTGTTCATGGTGGGCATGTCGAACGGTGCCTTCGGCACGCTGTCGGCGGTCTATGCAGGCAAGGTTGGACTGGTCCTGACCAGCGTCGCCCTCTTCGTCAGTGTCCCTGTCCTTGCTGGCGCCGCCTCTCAGATCCCGGTCGGCATCCTGTCGGATCGACTTGACCGGCGGCTGGTTCTGATTTGGCTCGCCGTGATCGCAGCAGCGGCTGACCTGCTGTTCATCTTCTTCGCACCCGGCGGCATGACCGCCAATCTGCTTCTGGTGGCACTCTTCGGCGCGCCGGTCTTTGCAATGTACCCGGTCATAACGGCCCATGCCAACGACCATGCTAAACCGGGCGCCTTCATCCAGACGAGCGGCGGGCTATTGACGGTCTTCGGTATCGGCTCGATCATCGGGCCGCTGGCGGCTGGCGGGGCGATGTCGATCGCAGGCGCGCGCGGCCTCTTCATGATCTCCCTTGCCGCGCATGTGATGATCGTTCTTTTTGCATTCTGGCGGATACACGCGCGCGCGCCCGTTTCGGATTCTGAAAAGGGAAACTTCCAGATGTCCGCCCCGGGCCGGTCCCTGACGCCGGAAACGGCAGCCCTCGCCGAACCCGGCTAAGGCCCAAGATCACCCAGCGATATCGCCCTTTGTGCGCTTGCTCAGCATCTGTTTCACGACTGCCCGGCCGAGGATCAGGATCGCTACCAGCGTGATCAGCACGACCGAGATCGCCGCAATCGCCGGGTCGATATTGTCGCGCAGACCCATCCACATCAGCCGGGGCAGGGTGATGACATTCGACCGAGGTGATGAAGATCGTCACCCCGATCTCTTCCCAGGACAGCATGAAGGTCAAAAACAACGCGGCCAGCACGCCGAAGCGGATGTTCGGCAGGATCACCCGGAAGATGCGTGTGCCAAGGCCCGCGCCCATCGCCCGGGCGGCAAGGTCGATCCGGCGATCGACCTGCGCCAGGGCCACGGTGATCAACACAACTGCGAAGGGCGCAATCATCACGACATGGGCCAGCGCCACGCCAAGCCAGGTGTCATAGGCCACAACACCGTTCACCTTGCTGAGCGCGATCAAGAAGAAATAGAGCGTCAGCGCCGAGACGACGGGCGGCGCCAGCATCGGCAGCAGCGCAATGCCGATCAGCACCGGCGCCAGGCGCGGCTTCAGCATCCAGATACCAAGGCTGAAGAAAAGGGCGATCCCTGTTGCCATGGCAGAACTGAGCACCCCGATGCGGATCGACATCAGGATCGCACTGTCCCCAAGTCGGGATCCTCGATCAGCGTCCGATAATGGCGCAGTGACCATTCGCCATCGGGCAGAGAAAGATAGCGATGCGGCGTGAAGCGAAACCGGGATCACCGCCACCAGCGGCGCAGCAGGAAGAGCGCCACCAGCACCGCGAGGGTAACGGCCAGGCGGCCGGGGCGTGTTGCGTTCATTTCGGCACCCCCGGACGGATCGCGCGCAGTAGCAGCGCCATCAGCAAGCACACCGCGACCATCAGGATCACGCTTATGGCGGCGGCAAGTCCCCAGTTCGGAGATCTGGAAGATATTGAGATAGATCAGCTCTGCAATCATCACGCTGCGGCCGCCGCCAAGGATTGCTGGCGTCACGAAGAAACCAAGTGCGAAGACGAAGACCAGCAGCGTCGCGCCAAGCATGACCCGGCCCGGTCATCGGCAGGAACACGGTCCAGAACAGCCGGGCCCGGCTTGCCCCCATGCCACGGGCCGCCATCAGCACACGTTCATCCAGCGCGCGCATGGCCGAGGCCAACGGGAAGACGGCAAAGGGGATCAGGAAATGCACCATCCCGACGATGACGCCGAATTCGTTGCGCACGAGGGTAAGCGGCTGATCGGTGATCCCCAGATCGTCTGCAGCCAGTCGTTGACGATGCCACGGCTCGACAGCAGGGCGAGCCAGCCGAAGGCGCGGGTCAGCACGGAGATCCAGAACGGGATCAAGATGCAGATCTCGACCAAAAGGCGCTGAACCGGCCCCCCACGCACCCAAAGCAATGTGATCGACATAGGCGGCTGTGACGGACAGCACGGTGACCATCACGCAGATCCGCAGCGTGCGGAGAAGACGGACAAGGACCAAAGGATCGCTCAGCGCGGTTTGGTATCTGGCCAACGCCCGGCCGTGGCAGTGTCACGCTCCATTCCATCACGCCGAGAAAGGGCAGGACATAGCTCAGGCCGAGAAACAGCACGAGCGGGCCGAGCAGTATGCGGCGCGAAGGGACATTGGCATGCGTGGCCTCGCGGTCGGCCCCGGCCGCCTCCGACGGGCCGCGGAGCGGCGGCGCCGTCAGGCAGAAATGATCTTTAGGTAGGCGTTCAGAGCGCGGCGCTGTAATGTTCCTCGTACCACGCCATGTCGAGCGGGATCTGCATGGCGAAATTGGCCGGATCGACCGGATTGAAGCTGCTGCCTCATCCGCCGGGATCAGCGCATCCGCCGCCGGGTTGGCGGGCCCCTGCGCCAGCATCTCGAACATGCACGAGCTGCTTCTCCGGCGTCCTGGGTGCGAGGCGATGAACTTCATCGCCGCCTCGGCCCCGCCGGGATTGCCCTTGATCACCGCCATCGCACCCGGCGAGACCAGCCCTCATCCCAGGTGAACTTCGACATCACCTTCCGAATCCTTTCGCAGCAGCTTGGCGCGGGTGTGACCAGATCAGCGCCATCGACGACATCGCCATTGAGCAGCAGCGACTGGCTTTCCGCACCGCCACCCCAGAAGCCGCTGACATTCTACTTGAACGCCGCCAATCTTCGCATGCGCCCGCTCGATGTCGAGCGGATAGAGCTTGTCCTGCGGCACGCCATCGCCCAGCAGCAGCGCCTCCCACATGCCGGCGCCCCATTTGTACATCGCGCGCTTGCCGGGGAATTTCGCAACGTCGAAGAAATCCGCCATGCTCTCCGGCGGGGTGTCTTTGAACTTCTTCGCATCATAGGCGATGATGTAAGAGAAGAAGTAGCTGGACGCCGCGTATTCCCAGCCGAAGCCCGGGCGCATCTTGGCCTTGTCGACAATCTTGTAGTCGATCGGCTCCATCATTCCCTTCTTGCCGAGCGATTGGCGCGGTGAACGGGTCCGCGATCGACCAGATCCCAGCTTGGCTTGCCGCTTTTGAACTGCGCGGCAATCGCGCCTTCGGTCGGGCCCGAGCCGTCTTCCTTGACCGTCATGCCGGTCTCTTTCTTGAAACGGCTCTGCCATAGGCCTTGTCATAGGCAGGCCCGGCATCGCCACCCCAGTTGACGAAGACCAGTTGCCCGCTGTCGGCCAGAACCGGCGAGCCGCGCAGGGCCACGGCGGCGGTTCCCAGCAATGCGACACCCTAGCTGGGCGAAGCGGCGACGCGATATCTCGCCCCGTCGGGCGCGATCGGCGAGGATTTCGAGACAGTCACGTTCAAAATGATTGTTCATGGTTCACTCTCCGTTGGACTTGTTGTTGTTCGTTCTTGTCGTGGCGCAGACAGGCTGCGATGGGTCGATCATTACAGAAATACACCTTGATCCGGTGGCCAGCCGGCCCAGACATCAATGCCGGGCGCGAGGCCTTGCGGCAGGGCGGCGGTCGCGATCGACAGAAGGACCGGCAGATCCCCCCGAGACCGCAGCAGCAGCCGCGTCTCTGCGCCCTGATAGGTCATCTCCGCGACGCGCGCCGGGATCGCGTTGCCAGTCCCCGGGTCCGCCAGATGCAGGCGCATATGCTCGGGCCGGATCGCGAGAACGGTGCTTGGCGCGCCCGCGGCAGCAGCCACGCTGATCTTGACGCCTTCAAAGCGTCCGGCGCTGCCGCTTGCATCAAAGACGATATCGGTAGCGGCAGCATATTGATATCGCCCAGAAACTCCGCCACGAAGCGGTTCGCGGGGCGCTCATAGACCTCGCGCGGCGGAGCGACCTGTTGCAGACGCCCGTGATCGAAGATGGCGACCCGGTTCGACAGGGCCAGCGCCTCGGACTGGTCATGGGTGACGAAGACGAAGGTCGTGCCGGTCTCTCTGTGCAGGCGGCGCACCTCATCCTGCATCTGGCCGCGCAGATTGCGGTCCAGCGCCGAGAAAGGCTCATCAAGCAGCAGGACGGGCGGCTCATAAGCCAACGCGCGGGCCAGCGCCACCCGCTGCTGCTGGCCACCGGAAAGGGCCGCAGGTCGTTTGTGGCCATGCCCGCCAAGGCCCACCATCTCGACCATTTCCTTGCTGCGGCGCCGGACCTCGGTCGCACTACGCCGCTGAACCTTCAGCGGAAAGGCGATGTTCTGTTCGACAGTCATATGCGGGAACAGCGCGTAACCCTGAAACACCATGCCAAAGGCACGGGTTTCGGCGGGCTGCGCCGTGACGTCCACACCGTCGAGTTTCAGCCGGCCCGAGCTCGGCGCCTCGAACCCCGCGAGGATCATCAGAAAGGTTGTCTTGCCGGACCCGGAAGGGCCAAGCAGCGTCACGAATTCACCCCGCCCAACGGTCAAGGTGACGTCTTCAAGGGCCGTGAAGCGGCCGAAGCTCTTGCCGATGCCTTCGGCAGTGATTTCGGCCGCTCTGGCCCTATCCTTCATGCGGTCCCCTGTGCGTCGGCGTGAAGATTATCAGAAGAATGAGGCCATCTCGGTCCTCGCGCTAGGCGAAATTCCCGGCTTTCCTGCCATTGCGTCGTCGTCGACCGCATTTGACCAGGCCAAAGCGAAAGATATCGCCAGGGGAGGGCCTGATCATGCATCCCCCCCGAGAGAGGCCCAAGTTTCCTCCGCAATGGACTTCAGCGTCAGGGCCTCGGCCCAGCGATCCGACAACTCGCGCCCGTCCGCGCCGGTCATGGCATATTCCGGCGGTCCAAGTTCGCAGAGAAAGACGAGGTCGCCTGTCTCATTGCGGGCGCGCCAGCTTGTCATGCCCTCCTCCCAAAAAGAGCGGAACAGATCGAGCCATTTTGCATGCTGCGGAAAGTCGATCTGCAACTGGATCTGCTGGCGGCTGGCAACGCGCCCCTGCAGGCTGTCAGCGCGCTGCAGGCAGCGCGAGATCAGTCCGCGTTCCCACGGCCCGAGCGGCAGCTTGAATTCCCGGTCGACAATGTAATGCGACAGATCCGCCGCCAGCCGCATCTCGGGCACCGCATCGAGCATCGACAGCGTCGCGAACAGGTCGTTGGTGATGCAGTTGCGGTGCGTTTCGAACTGCACCGGCATGCCGACCTCATCCGACATCTCGATCCAGCGCCGGATCACCGGGATCGCGCCCTCGACGGTCAGCGGAAACACCTGACCCACGACATTGACGTAAGGCGAGCCAAAGTCCTTGGCCATCATCAGCGTCTCACGCAGGCTCTCGACGCTGCGCGGAAAGGCTACGATCAGTGGCGTCAGCCCCTCTCGCTCCAGATGTGGGCGCATCTCATGCGCCACTGCGACATCCGCCGCGCCAAGGTCGATGGCAAGGCCCGCATAGCCCGCCTCGGCGACCTTCGCCGCCACAGCCTCCAGCGACAGCTTCACACCCGTCGCATCATGCGGCTGCATCGACCAGAGCGACTGAAAGACCCGCAGCCGCCTCATGCCGCCTCTACCCGACGAGTCCGGCCATTGCCCTGCGGTATGATCCAGACCTCGTCATAGGGATAGTCGGCCTCTGACTTGGAACGCAGCTTGCGGATCACCTCGATCTGGAACTCGATCCAGCCCATCTGATGCGGCTTTGCCCCGCTCGAGCGGATTTCCTGATCGAGATTGCGCAGCTGCCAGAATGGCACGCTGGGGAAAGTATGATGCGCGGTGTGATAGGGCATCTGCCAGCACAGCCAGCGCATGACCGCATTGGTCCGGGTCGAGCGGGTGTTTTCGAGAATGTCGTCCTTATGGCTCAGCCCCAGGTGCTCGATCGTGTTCTGCAGCTGATGCACCGGTTTCATCACGACCATCGGCGCAAGCCACAGGATCACAGCAGCCCAGCTTCCCGCGGCAATGGACAGAACGGCGATTGCGGCATAAAGCGCAGCATGAATGCGCCCTTCGCGGATGACAAGCGCCTGATCTTCCTGCCGAATGTACGGCTCGAGCACGATGCCGCGGCAAAACCGGGCGATGCGGGTCACGCGGGTCTGCCAGTAACTGACGCCCCAGAACCACAGCAGATAGGTCCGCAACGTATAGGGCTCGCGCACCAACTCGCCATCCTTCTCCCAGTTCTGGGTGTGCTGATGGTGCGCCCAATGCTGGATCTTGTCGAAGTTGCGCGGGAAGATCATCAGGAATCCGATAACCCGCCCGAAGACTTCATTCGGCCATTTGCTGCGGAACACCGTGCCGTGGCTCAACTCGTGCTGACCGGCGTAGAGAAAGTTCAAGAGCACGCCGTGCAGCATGAACATCGGTACCGCAATCCAGCTTCCCCAGAAGGTCCAGAGCAGGGTGCCGGTGACGGCCAGCGCTGCGACATGGCTGCCGAGCTGCAGCGCGCCCCGAAGGTCCGAACGCTGCACCAGCGCCCGAAGACGTTCCGGCGAGATCAAACGGCGGCGTGAAAATGTGGCATCCATCTTGGCCTCCTGGCTTCGCTGCGTTGCAGAAGCTTGCCGACAAGAATATCTCGTGTAAATGTCGAATATCTCATGGGTTGGATGAGGATATTTTGTTGAAATGCGCATCGGATCCCGCCATCTGCCGCTAAACGCGCTCATGGGGTTCGAGGCCGCCGGGCGTCACCTGAACATGCGCCGCGCGGCGGAAGAGTTGAACGTGACGCAAAGCGCGATCAGCCATCAGGTCCGGACCTTGGAACGCGCACTTGATCGCCCGTTGTTCGAGTCCAATCGACGCCGCCTAGTGCTGACCTCCGATGGACGCCGGTTGCTTGCGGCGGTGCGGCAGGGCCTCGACGGGATCGCCTCGACCGCGATGCAATTGGGCGAGGATGCCTATTCGACAAGCCTCTCGGTGGCCTCGCCGCCGGCCTTCGGCTCGCTCTGGCTGGTGCCACGACTGGCCCGGTTTCTCGAGATGTTTCCGGATCTTGCGCTGTCGCTGCACCAGCTTCCGGCACAGGCCGAGGAAAGCTTGCCGCGCGTTGACTTGGCCATTGTGTTCAACGCGGTGCGCTATCCCGGCATGCGGGTCGAGACGCTGGTGGAGCTCGAGATGTTCCCGGTCTGCGCGCCCGAACTGATCTTAGCCAAGGATCCGATAAGTGCAGACAGCCTGCGCGATGCAACCCTGATCCACGAAGACGACGGCGCGATCTGGGCACGCTGGTTCGCCGCGATGGGTGCAGAACAGGCAGCTCCACGGCGCAATCTTTACGCCTCGAGCACGCAGGACGCGCTGGCGCTGGCGCGCGCTGGGGCAGGCTTTGCCATCGACGACGGCTTCTTGGGGGGCCGACCGCTGGCAGAGGGAGCATTGGTGCGCCCGTTCGGCGCGCTGTCCTTCGCCTTTGGCCAATATGCCTTGGTAACACCGCCGCAAGACCGCATGACGCCCCCGGCAATAGCGTTCGCAGATTGGCTGCGGCGCGAAATTGGCCCTGCGGCCCGCCTAGGGCGGCTCTGACCTTGATTGCTATTGCGATTTGAGCCGAGGGCGCGCGGCCCCAAGACCACTCAGCGCGACGCGACCCCGGTCAGCATCCGCTGGAAGCTCATCGAGATATGCGCGCGCTGGATCAGTGACGCGGCATGCAGATCACCGATCTTCAGGGCGGTCAGAATGTCGTCCACCTCGCGGTTGAAAACATGGGCCTCTTCGCTCAGATCGATGGTCGAGGCTTTGATGGATTTCAACCAAATCCGCGTAGTGCGGAAATACAATCGCTCGCTGATCTCGCGCAGCGGTTCGTTGTCAGTCAAGCGTAGCAGCGCGAGGAAGAAATCCATGTTGATCTGGGCAAAGCGGCGCGGATCAGGTTCGCCAATCAAGGCGTGTGACCGCGCCGAAAGCGCATTGAACTCTGACCAGAGGGCAGCGTCAGGGGCAACCGGGTCAAGCCGTCCCGTCAGTTCGGCCAGTTCCAGACGCAGTCGATAGGTCTGCTCCAACTCCTCGATCTCGACATCTGTCACGAAGGTGCCGACCCCCTGCACCGATTGCAGCAACCCTTCGCCTTCAAGCCGAACCAGCACCCGCCGCAACGGAGTGCGGCTGACGCCGAACTCCTCAGCAAGGGCATGTTCCGAAAGGCGTATGCCGGGGGCATAGTCCAGCAGACAGATCCGGCTGCGCAACTCTGCATGCAGCCGCTCGAAACGGTCGCGGGCGTTTGGGGTGATCACCTTGGTCCCGATATTCAACGGTCTCGCGTCCTTGTTCTTTCCGGTCGGTTGACGAGGTATACAGCCAGCGCCGAAAGCGCGAAACCCACCAGGGCGAGTGGGGTCACCGCCTCGCCAAGGATCACCCAGGCAAGAACCATGGCGAGCGGCGGCACCAGATACATCAGCGCCGAGATCTTTGTGGCGTCTCCACGCTGCAGCAACGCGATGTATAGTCCGACCGAAATGATCGAATTGGCGATCACGAGATAGGCAAGCGCTATGATCAAATCGGGATGCCAGTCGATCACCATCGTCTCGCTGAACCAGGCGATCGGCAGCAGCACCGAAAACCCGACTGCATATTGCACAAGGCCACTCACCGCCGGATCGGTCTTCTTGCCATACCATGCCTCGAAGATCGTGGCGGCGGTGATCCCGCAAAGTGCCCCCAGCGCAAGGGCAATGGCGATCCAGGGGCTGGGGCCGATACTGCCTTCGGACAGCACGACCAGGATTACCCCGCCAAACCCGAGCAGAAGGCCAAGCCAAAGCCAGCGGCTCGTCGGGCGCGAGATCAGCATCGGCGCCAACGCGGCCACCAGGATCGGCTGCAACGCCATGATGATGGCCGTCGTGCCTGCGTTCATGCCCCGCTTCATCGCAAGATAGGCCAGCCCGAAATAAACCCCCTGAATCAGAAAGCCGGTCAGCGCGATAGCGGCCCAGTGCCGCCCGCTTTCCGGCCAGCGCGCGAACCGGCGCAATGCGAAGGGCGCGAGTGCTAGCATCGCCAGCCCATATCGCAGGGTCAGCATCGTCATAGGTTCGATATGTGCAAGTCCAAGCTTGGCAAAGCTGTATCCGCCGGACCAGAAGAGCAGAAAAATGAAAGGGGCCGCCCGCCAGAAAAGCGCATGTTGCGCACCCGTTGGTTCAGTTGTGGCCTGCATCGCGTCCTTGATGTCCGAGTTTGTCGCCCAATCTGTTCAGCATCGTCAGACATTCCGAGAGTTGGTCAAGCGAAAGATATTCGTCCGGCTTGTGCGCCTGTTCGATCGAGCCTGGGCCACATACCACCGCCGACATGCCAAGTGACTGGAAAATCCCTGCCTCGGTCCCGAAGGCCACGAGGTCGGTGCCATTCGCACCGGTCAATTCCATCAGGATATCGCGCGCCTCGTTCACCTCGGCTGGAACCAACCCGTCAACCTCGCCGATCACCTCGGTGACTATATCTGCCGATGCCGAAACCTCGCGCATCGCGGGCAACAAAACATGCGCGCAGAAATCCCGCAGATCGACTTTCACGAAATCGGCGTCGCCGCCCTGCACTGGGCGCATTTCCCAATCGACTCTTGCCTTGCCGGGGATGACATTATGCGCCACACCGCCCACCAGTGCGCCAGTGTTGATGGTGGTCCAAGGCGGCTCGAAACGACCCTTCGCCGGCGCGCGGGCCTTGAGTTCGTGCTTCAGTTCCAGAATGCGTCCGACATAGCGCACGGCGAATTCCACCGCGTTCACGCCACGCTCCGGGGCCGAGCCATGCCCCTCGAGCCCGGTGAAATGGGTGCTGTATTCATAGCACCCCTTATGCCCCTCGATGATGCGCATCGAGGTCGGCTCCCCGATGATCGCAAGGGCGGGCCTTATGCCCTGCGCCCGCAACATCCGCACCAGTTCCTGTGCGCCGATGCAGCCAGTTTCCTCATCATGGGTAAAGGCGAAATGAAGCGGCCGATCCCGCACACGGGCCGCGTAGGATGGGGCCATTGCCACTGCGGCGGCGATGAACCCCTTCATGTCGCAGGTGCCGCGCCCAAACAGCTTGCCATCCCGCTCGACCATCTCGAAAGGATCGGATGTCCAGACCTGATCGGTGACCGGCACGACATCGGAATGTCCCGACAAGACGATGCCCCCGTCGCCTTCCGGCCCGAGGGTGGCAAAGAGGTTGGCTTTCGTGCCGCTGGCATCGCGATGAATGTCGACCCTCGCGCCAACCGCCCGAAGGCGATCGGCCAGGAACTCGATCATCGCCAGATTGCTGTCGGTCGAGACGGTCGGGAAGGCGATCAACTCTTCCAACAGCAATTTGGTATCGTCGAGAATTGGCAAGGCTTCAGTCCTTCACGAACATCTTGCGTTCGACATTGCAGAAGGGCTGGGCTGGCCCCTTATCCATTATCAGAATGGATTCAGTGGTTTCCAGCCCCCAATCGCTCAGCCACAGGCCTGGCATGAAGTGGAACGTCATGCCGGGTTCCAGAACAGTCTGATCGTTGGACCGAAACGACGCGGTGCGTTCGCCCCAATCCGGCGGATAGGACAACCCGATCGGATAACCGCAGCGCGCCGAGCGGGTGATCCCAGCCTTCTCCAGCTCGAAGGCAAGGGCGTTGGCCACATCGCAGGTGCGATTGCCTGCGCGGGCCGCCTCCAGCCCGGCCTCCAGCCCGGCAGTCAGTGCCTGCGAGGCGTCGAGCATGTCCTGCGGCGCCTTGCCGAGGTGGACCGTGCGGCAAAGCGGGGCATGGTAGCGCCGGTAGCAGCCCGAAAGCTCGAAGAAAGTCGCCTCGCCCGATTTCATCGGGGCACCATCCCAAGTCAGATGCGGCGCTGTCGCATCGATCCCCGAAGGGGTCAGCGGCACGATGGCGGGATAATCGCCCCAATCCTCGCCGACCCCGAAAAACGCCGCACGGCTGATCTCGCCGACCAGCTCGTTCTTCTTCAAGCCCGGGCGTGCGAGCTCGATCCCGAGCGTCACGATCTTTTCCGATATCCGCGCCGCCCTGCGCATGAAGCCGATCTCGTCCTCGGATTTCACCATCCGCTGCCAGTTGACCAATGCCGTTGCATCGACAAGCGTTGCGTTCGGCAATGATGCGCCTAGCACGGCATGGGCCTTGGCTGAATAATAGTAGTTCTCCATTTCGACGCCGATCCGGGCCCTGGCGAACCCCATCTCTGTCAGGTTTCGCGCCAGATCCTCCATCGGGTGCTGGGTCGTCGATTGTACGTAAGTGTCGGCATAACCGGTGATCTTGTCGTCACTCATCCAGACCGTGCGCTTCGCGCCATTCGCGTCCTGGCTGCGGCCCCACCAGACCGGATCGCCATTCAGCGGCAGGATCACCCCCTGATGGACATAGAACGACCAGCCGTCATAGCCGGTCAGCCAGGCCTGGTTCGATGGATCGGTGGCAAACAGCACCTCGATCCCGGCAGCCTCCATTGCAGCTCGGGTCTTGGCGATTCGGCGCGCGTATTCCGCCGCGCCAAAAGGGGCATGTTCCAATCCCATACGATCCTCACTTCCGTAACTGATGGCTTAATGTGCACAACGCTAAGTCCAGACTTTTGCCTTTGCAAGGAAATCGAGGCTTTATTGCGATATTTCGCGCCAAATCCCTTGACAGAAATCGAGGTCGCGCGATGCTGTGTACAACATAAAAACTTCGACTGTGTCGGTCGAGGACAAAAACAGGGAGCAAAACATGAAGAAATCGCAGATAGGAACCGCAATTGCCGCTGGCATCGTGCTTGGCGCTTCCGCGGTGGCGGCCGTCGCCGGGCCGCTGATGGATCGCATCAAGGCCGGCGAGACGATCCGCATCGGCTTTGCCAATGAGGTGCCGTTTGCCTATCCGGGTGCCGATGGCAGCCCGATGGGATTTGTCAACGCCGAGGCGATGGGCGTGCTTGCCAAGATGGGCTACACCAAGATCGAGCCGGTGCAGACAGAATGGGGCGGGCTGATCCCCGGACTTCAGGCCGGTCGCTTTGACATCATCACAGGCGGCATGAACATTCTGAAGGCGCGCTGCGAGAACATCGCCTTCTCGGAACCGATGGCGACAGTTGGTGATGCCTTCATCGTCGCCAAAGGCAATCCCAAGGGGCATTGAAACCTACGCGGACATCAAGGCCAAAGGCGCCGTGATGGTCACCGGTGCGGGCTATTCCAACATCGACGCGGCGAAATCGGCGGGAGTAACGGAAGCCAACATCATGCAGGTACCTGGCCCGACCGAGATCCTTGCGGCTGTGAAGGCTGGTCGCGCGGATGCCGGGGCAGGGACCTATTTCACCGTCAAGCAACTGGCCGACAATTCGGACGGAGCGGTCGAAGTGACGGATCCGACGGCACTTCCGGCAGATGCGATGAACTGGGCCGGGATCGGCTTTCGCAAGCAAGACCAGGATTTCGTCGATGCGTTCAATGCGGCGCAGAAGTCCTATCTCGGCACGCCCGAGATGATGGCTGCGGTCAAGCAATATGGTTACGGCAAGGCGTCGCTGCCGGGCGACAAGACCACCGCATGGGTCTGCGCAAACCGCTGAGGCGTCGAGAGGGGCGGGGAAACCCGTCCCTCGCGTTCCTGACCGATTGGGTGGCGGATGTCATACTGGGAATTCCTGCAAACCTACGGCGCCCGCTTCCTTGAAGGAACGGCCGTCACCTGCGCCCAGTTTGTCCTCGCGGCCCTCGTTGCCGTCGTTGTCGCCCTGATCGCAGGTCTGGGCAGGCTGTCTTCAAACCCCCTCATCCGTGGCATCGCCACCGTCTATATAGAGATCTTCCGCGGGACGTCTCTGCTGGTCCAGCTTTACTGGATCTTCTTCGTCCTGCCGCTGTTCGGGATCACACTGCCCAAATTCACCGCCGGTTTCGTCTCAGTGGGTATGAACGTCGGCTCTTACGGCGCCGAACTGGTGCGCGGCGCGATCCTTTCCGTGCCCAAGGGACAATGGGAGGCCGCGCTGGCCATCAACATGACCCCCGCCCGGCGGATGCGCCGGGTGATCCTGCCGCAGGCGGTGCTGATCATGTTGCCGCCCTGGGGCAATCTGATCATCGAGCTGTTGAAAGGCACCGCGCTCGTCTCACTGATCTCGGTCGCCGACCTGATGTTCCAGTCCAAGCAGATCAACGCCTCGACCTATCTCTCGGCGCAGTCCTTCGGCACGGCGCTGATCCTCTATTACATCCTCGCGCGGTTCCTCATCACGCCGTTCATGCGTTGGCTGGAGCAGGTCATGGCACGGAGGCTGGGCCGCGGATGAACTTTCACTGGCGCTGGGACTTCACCTTCGACATCCTGCCGCGGCTGCTCTGGGCCACGGTCAACACGCTGATCGCGGCCGGGATCGGCTATGCGATCGCGGTGGTGCTCGGCCTAGTGCTGGCATTGGCGCAGCGCACCGGGTTTCGCCCGCTGACGCTGATCGTCGCGGGAATTCGTCGAATTCATCCGCTCAACCCCGCTGGTCCTGCAGATCTTCTTCGTCTTCTACGTCGGCCCGCAATTCGGCATCCGCCTGTCGCCCTGGGTGTCTGGCATGATCGCCATCGGTCTGCATTATTCGGCTTACCTGTCAGAGGTTTATCGTGGTGGGCTCGAGTCGGTCCCGAAGGGCCAATGGGAGGCCTGTACCGCCCTGAACATGACCGCCCGGCAGACCTATAGCCGCATCATCATCCCGCAGGCGCTGCCGCCCTCGCTGGCCGGGCATGGGCAATTACCTGGTCGGCATCTTCAAGGATACGCCGATGTTGAGCGTCATCGGAGTGGCGGAACTGATGCAGACCGCAAACGCAATCGGGTCCGAAAGTTACCGCTTCCTTGAGCCCTACACATTGGTTGGGGTGATCTTTTTGGTGATCTCGTTGCCAACGGCCGGGCTGATCCGGCTGTTCGAAATCTGGGTCCGCCGCAAGTTGGGAATGCGCTGATGGAAGACATGTCGAACTACCCGCTCGAACTGACCGGGGATACCGTGCCGATGGTCCGCTTCATGAATGTGACCAAGAGCTATGGCTCGCTGGTGGTGCTGGACAACCTCGATCTGGATATCTCGGCGGGCGAGATGGTGACGATCATCGGCCCCTCCGGGTCGGGCAAGACCACTGTGCTGCGAATGCTGATGACGCTCGAGACGATCAACGGCGGCGTCATCTATGTCGATGGCCAGCCGCTGACTCATATGCCCAAGGGCGGCACGCTGGTGCCCGCCGACGCACGGCACTTGCGCAAGATCCGCGCCAGCATCGGCATGTGCTTTCAGCACTTCAACCTCTTCCCGCATATGACCGCGCTGCAGAACTGCATGGAGGGGCCGGTTCAGGTTCTGGGAATGTCCAGACAGGAGGCCCGGGCCCGGTCCGAAGAACTGCTCGACCTCGTCGGCATGATCGACAAGAAGGATCAACACCCCTCGCGCCTGTCGGGCGGCCAGCAGCAGCGCGTGGCGATCGCCCGCGCGCTGGCGATGCGCCCCAAGGTGATGCTGTTTGACGAGGTGACTTCGGCGCTCGACCCCGAGGTGATCGGCGAGGTCACCAACGTGATCCGCAAACTGGTCGCCGAACATAACCTGACCATGCTGATGGTCACCCATCAGATGGGTTTCGCCCGCGACATCTCTGACCGGATCTGTTTCTTTTTCGGTGGCCGGATCGAGGAACAGGGCCCGCCCGATGCCCTCTTCGGTCAGCCGCAGCGCGACCGTACCAAGCTGTTCCTCTCCGCCGTCAAGGAAGCCGGCTGAATGAACGTCACGCTCGCCGATGTGCTAGCCGCCCGACAGGTGATCCGAGGTGTGGCCGACGCCACCCCATTTGTGCCATCGCCCCACATGTCGAAGGTGACCGGTCAGGATTTCCTGCTCAAACTGGAAAACATGCAGCCGATCGGCGCATTCAAGCTGCGCGGAGCCATGAACGCAGTGATGACCCAGCCCGTCACGGTGCGCGGGGTGGTCTGCTGCTCGACCGGCAATCACGGGCGCGGGGTGGCCTATGCCGCCGCGCTGCGGGGCATACGGGCGGTGATCTGCATGTCCAGTCTCGTGCCCAAGGCCAAGGTTGACGGCATTCGCGCCCTCGGTGCCGAAGTATGCATTATCGGTACCACCCAGGATCAGGCGATGGCGGAAAGCCGCAGGCTCTGCGCGGCAGAGGGGCTGGTCGAGATCTCGCCCTTCGACGATCCCGCCGTCATCGCGGGGCAGGGGACCATCGCGACTCGAAATGCTGGAACGGCGGCCGGACCTGACCGCGATCCTCGTGCCGCTCTCGGGTGGTGGTCTGGCAGCAGGCATCGCGCTCGCTGCCAAGGCGATCAACCCCGCCATTCGTATCATCGGCATCACCATGGAGCACGGCGCCGCGATGTACACATCCATCCGCACCGGCCACCCGGTCGAGGTCTCTGAAAGTGCCTCGCTGGCCGATAGTCTGGGCGGCGGCATCGGTCTGGATAACCGCCTGACCTATCCTATCTGCCGCGACCTGCTGGACGATGTCGTGCTGGTATCCGAAGAAGAGATCCGCCACGCCATGCAGGTCCTCTATTTCGAAGATCGCATCGTCGCGGAAGGTGCTTCAGTCGTCGGATTGGCGGCCACGCTGGCGGACAAGCTGCCCAAATTCGACGGGCCGGTTGGCACCGTGATCACTGGCCGCAACCTGGACATGGGCGTCTTCACCCGGATCATGGCCGGGCAGGACGTGCAGATCGGCAGGTTGACCCTGAAAGGCAAACCCTATGGCGCATGACATCCAGATCATGACCGAGGCCGACCTTCGCGGCTTGGTCAAACTCGATCTGACCACCGTGGACGTGGTCGAGCGTGCCTTTGCCGCATTGGCCAAGGGCGGCGTGGTTATGCCGCCCATCCTGTCAATGCATCTGCCCGCCGCCAATGGCGAGGTTGATGTGAAAACCGCCTATGTGCCGGGCTTCGACGGCTTCGCGATCAAGGTCAGCCCCGGCTTCTTCGACAATCCAAAACTCGGCCTGCCCAGTCTCAACGGACTGATGATCCTGTTCTCGGCCAAAACCGGTCTGGTCGAGACGCTGTTTCTTGACAATGGTTATCTGACCGACATCCGCACCGCCGCCGCAGGCGCCGTCGCCGCCCGCCACCTTGCCCCGCAGCTCGTCACGACCGCCGGGGTGATCGGCACCGGGGTGCAGGCCCGCCTGCAGCTGCAGGCCGCGCATCTCGTCCGTCCCTTCACCCGCGCGCTGGTGCATGGTCGCGACACGGCCAAGGCCCGCGCCTGCGCCGCCGATCTTGAACGCGCACTCGGCATCCCCGCCGAGGCGGTCGATGAGGCTGAGCGCCTCGTCGCCGAATGCCAGCTTGTCATCACCACTACCCCGGCGCAGGCCCCTGTGCTGCGCGCCGAATGGTTGCACCCCGGCCTGCATATCACCGCCATGGGATCCGATCAGGCGGGCAAGAATGAGATCGACCCGAAGGCCCTCACCCTCGCCGACGCATACATCTGCGACCGCGTCAGCCAATGCGAGACGCTCGGTGAGCTGCGCGCGGCGCTTGCCGCCGATCTCTGGCACAAGGGCACCCCCGCTGAGCTGGGCGAGGTCATCGCAGGCACCAGGCCCGGTCGCGCCTCACCTGACGACATCACGATTGCCGATCTGACCGGAACCGGGGTGCAGGACACCGCCATCGCCACCCATGTCCGCGCCCGCCACGCCGCGGCGGGCACGATCATGACCGCATGACTGCGCCACGGCTCTGGTCACCGCCGCACGGATCAGGCAGAGACTGACATCATGATGCTCGATGATCGCGACATAGCCATATTGCGCGTTCTGGCGACCGAGGGCCGGATCACCAAGGCAGCCCTGGCTGACCGTATCGGCCTGTCGCCAACGCCCTGCTGGGAACGCCTGAAGAAGCTGGAAAAGGCTGGCCTGATCGAGGGTTACCGCGCCGAAATATCGCTCGCCAAACTCGGCCCCCATGTGACCCTCTTCGTCGCCGTCGAGCTGACCGACCACACCGCCGCCCGTTTCCGCGCCTTTGAAGAGGCGATGACAAGGTATGATGAGGTCGTGGCCTGCTGGGCGCTCGGCGGTGGCTTCGACTATCTGTTGCAGGTCGTGACCCGCGACATCGATGCCTATCAACGCCTGATCGATGCGATGCTCGACGCGCAGATCGGACTGGCGCGCTATTTCACCTATGTTGTCACCAAGCACGTCAAAGGCCCCGGCGTGCCGCCTTTCGAACTGCTGCTTGGCGTCTGACCATCCGGTCTGCTGCGCCCCGCCGGGGCAGAGGAATCCTCTGCCGCAGCCGGAAACTTTGGTCAAATCGCCTGTCCCGGACCTGCGATACCTGATCCCGGACCAGACGCGGAGGATCAGATGTTGGACAAAACCATCCCGGCGTTCCTCGCCATTGACGACAAGAAACTGTTGCGCAGCTTCTCCTATATCGGCGGGAAATGGACCGGCGCCGCCTCGGGTGAGACGATCAAAGTCACCGATCCCGCCACCGGCAAGCGCATCGGCGAAGTCGCAAGCCTGTCCTCCGCCGAATCTGCGCGTGCGGTGGACGCGGCTCAGGCGGCCTTCGCGCTCTGGTCCGGCCTATTGCCACAGGACAGATCTGCAATCCTGAGGCGCTGGTTCGATATGATCACCGCCCACGGCGAGGACCTCGCCCGCATCATGACCGCCGAACAGGGCAAGCCCCTCTCGGAGGCGCGCGGCGAGATCGCCTATGGCGCAGCCTTTGTCGAGTTCTATGCGGAAGAGGCGAAGCGCCCGAATATCGAGGGCGTGACCAGCCATCTGCCCGATGCTGAGGTCGAAATCTGGCGCGAACCGCTCGGTGTCGCGGCGCTGATCACACCGTGGAACTTCCCCTCGGCGATGCTGACGCGCAAGGCGTCAGCGGCGCATGGCGGCAGGCTGTACCGTGGTCTGCCACCCTTCCGCCGAAACCCCGTTCTCGGCGCTGGCGCTGGCCGAACTGGCCGAACGTTCTGGTGTTCCCGCTGGTGTCTTCAACGTGGTGACCGGACAGGCGCCCACCATCGTCGGGCCTTGGACGCAGGATTTCCGGGTCCGCGCACTGTCCTTCACCGGCTCGACCGAGATCGGGCGGCTGCTCTATCGACAGTCGGCCGATACGATCAAGCGGCTGGTATTGGAACTTGGCGGCCATGCTCCAGTGCTGGTCTTCGCCGATGCCGATCTTGACGCGGCGGTGGCCGAAACGATGAAGGCCAAATTCGCCACCTCGGGGCAGGATTGCCTTGGCGCAAACCGGATCATGATCGAGCGACCGATCTACGATGAATTCTGCAGGCGATTCACCAAGGCCACCGTCGCGCTCAGCATCGGGCCGGGGATCGAGGATTGCGACATCGGCCCGCTGATGAACAAAGGTGCTGTGCGCAAACAGGAAGACCATGTTGCCGATGCGCTGGCAAAAGGCGCAAGGCTGGCCTGTGGCGGCAAGCGTCACACCCTCGGACCGCTGTTCTATGAGCCGACGGTGCTATGCGACGTGCCCGCCGAGGCAAAGATCCTGTCAGAAGAAACCTTCGGCCCGGTCGCCGCCCTGCTGCCGTTCGAGACAGAAGGAGAGGCGCTCGATCAGGCCAATGCCACCCAATATGGGCTGGTGGCTTACGTCCATACGCAGGATCCGCGTCGGATCTACCGGCTGACCCGTGCGCTGCAGTTCGGTATGGTTGCGGTCAACCGAACCAAGGTCACTGGCGCGCCAATTCCCTTCGGGGGCACCAAACAATCCGGGCTTGGCCGCGAAGGGGCGCGGCAGGGCATGGAAGAATTCACCACCATCAAATACGTCTGCCGCGACTGGGCGTGAACGAAAGGCCACAGATATGCTGAAGAACGATCAACTCGACCAGTGGGACCGCGATAATTTCTTCCACCCCTCTACCCATCTGGCGCAGCACGCGCGCGGCGAAAGCCCGAACCGGGTGATCCGCACCGCCTCTGGCGTCCATATCGAAGACCGCGACGGCAATCGCTTTCTCGACGCCTTCGCCGGGCTTTACTGCGTGAACGCAGGCTATGGCCGAACCGAGATCGCCGAGGCGATCGCCGCACAGGCCAAAGAGCTGGCCTACTATCACTCCTATGTCGGCCATGGTACCGAGGCCTCGATCACGCTGGCCAAGATGGTCCTCGACCGCGCGCCGGCAAACATGTCGAAAGTCTACTTCGGTCTCGGCGGTTCTGACGCGAATGAGACGAATGTGAAACTCGTCTGGTATTACAACAACATCCGCGGCCTTCCTGCGAAAAAGAAGATCATCTCACGCTGGCGAGGCTATCACGGCTCGGGCCTGATGACCGGTTCGCTGACCGGGCTGGAGCTGTTCCACAAGAAGTTCGATCTGCCACTGTCGCAGGTCGTCCACACCGAGGCGCCCTATTATTTCCGCCGTGCCGACCTTGGCCAGACCGAGGCAGAGTTCACTGCCCATTGCGTGGCAGAGCTCGAGGCGCTGATCGCCCGCGAAGGCGCCGACACGATTGCCGCCTTCATCGGCGAGCCGGTTCTGGGCACAGGTGGCATCGTGCCCCCGCCCGCCGGGTACTGGGCGGCAATCCAGACGGTCCTGCGCAAACACGATATCCTGCTGATCGTGGATGAGGTCGTGACCGGCTTCGGCAGGCTTGGCAGCATGTTCGGCTCTGACCATTACGGGATCGAGGCCGATATCATCACCATCGCCAAGGGCCTGACCTCGGCCTATGCGCCGCTCTCTGGCTCGATCATCTCGGATCGGGTCTGGAAGGTGCTGGAGCAGGGCACGGATGAGAACGGCCCGATCGGCCACGGCTGGACCTATTCCGCCCATCCCATTGGTGCGGCGGCAGGGGTGGCAAATCTCAAACTGATCGACGATCTGGGGCTGATTGCGAACGCGGCCATGGTCGGCGCCTACCTCAAATCCGCGCTGTCGGATGCACTGTCCGGCCACCCAAATGTCGGCGATGTGCGCGGCGAGGGGATGCTCTGCGCGGTCGAGTTCGTCGAGGATCGGGACGACCGGCGCTTCTTCGATCCGGCGAAAAAGATCGGCCCGCAGGTCTCGGCGGCGCTGATGTCGCAGGACAGGATCATCGCGCGAGCCATGCCGCAGGGCGATATCCTCGGCTTCGCACCGCCGTTCTGCCTGACCAAGGCGGAGGTCGACACGATTGTCGCCGCAACTGCGCGAGCAGTGAAAACCGTTCTGGGCTGAAACGGTCGGGCCTTGGCGGGCGCCAAGGCCCATTCCCCTTACTGATTGCCCTTCCCAAAAGCCGCGCCACCGGCTTTCCGGTTGACGCAAGCCACGAGTTATGAGGCAGTCGCACAATGGAAATCCTGACAAACCCGTACCGCCATACTGGACTGCACCATTCCCTTCTGGAAAGCGTTCCTTGGCCCGCCTCCGATCCCGGTCCCGCACAGGCACTTGTAGCGCATTGTCCGAAGGCTGGCGCAACGCCCTTGATCGATGCCCCCGGCCTAGCGGACGAAGCTGGGGTTGGCGCGCTTCTGGTGAAGGACGAACGGACCCGCATGGGGCTCGGCAGCTTCAAGGCGCTCGGCGCGGCCTATGTGATAGCCCGCGACGCAGCCGAGGGGACAGCCCGTGGCCGTACCTATGTCACCGCCAGTGCGGGCAACCACGGCATGTCTGTCGCCGCAGGGGCCGCCGTTTTCGGCGCCCGGGCGCGGATATTCATCTCGGAAACGGTGCCGGAAAGCTTTGCCGCGCGCCTCCGCGCGCAGGGCGCCGAAGTGGTGCGCCAAGGCGCAACCTATGAAGACAGCATGCGCGCCGCAGCCCTTTCAGCAGAGAGCGGAAGGGCTTGAGCTTCTCTCCGACAGTTCATGGCCCGGCTACACCGCCCGGCCATTGGTGCTGATGGAAGGCTACCTGATCCTTCTTGCCGAGGCCGTCGCGCAGATCGGCCCACCGCCCAGCCATATCTTTCTGCAGGCAGGGGTCGGCGGACTGGCCGCCGCTGCCGCCGCCCATATCCGCGCGGTCTGGCACGACGCCCCCCGCGTGATCGTGGTCGAGCCCGTCGCAGCCCCCGCCCTCTTCGCTTCGATCACGGCGGGCAGGCCGGTGGTGGCCCCGGGGCCGGTCTCGATCATGGGACGGCTCGACTGCAAGGAACCCTCGCTGATCGCGCTGAAAGGACTCGCCCGCGATGCCGACGACTTCCTGACCATAACCGAAGAGGAAGCCCTCGAGGGCACGCGCCGTGCCGCAGCCCATGGCCTCACCTCCTCCCCCTCGGGTGCCGCGGGGATCGCCGCCCTTCTGGCCGCTGGTCCGCAAGACCGACAGCGCCTCGGACTTGGTCCGGCCTCGCGGGTCCTCGCCATCCTCACCGAGGCGCCAGAGGCATGACCGCGCCGCGCGGCTTTCCCGAAGCGGAATACCGCACCCGCACCCGTCTTGCGCAATTGGCGATGGCGCAGACCGGCCTAGACGCACTTCTGCTGACGACGGAGCCGGAGCTGCGCTATTTCACTGGTTTCCTCACCCGGTTTTGGGAAAGTCCGACCCGACCGTGGTTTCTGGTTCTTCCGGTCAAGGGTGATCCGGTCGCCGTGATCCCCACCATCGGTGTCGCGCTGATGCGCCAGACCTGGATCAAGGACATCCGCAGCTGGCGCTCGCCCGACTACACCGATGACGGCACCACGCTACTCTCCCAGACGCTTTGCGATCTTGTGCCGATCCATGGCGCCATAGGGGTGCCGAGCGGGGGCGAGACGCAGTTGCGGATGCCGCTGGCCCAATGGACCACGCTGCAGACCCAAACCAGCGGGCGCGCCTTCGGCGACGATGCCGGGGTGATGCGCCGCCTGCGAATGGTCAAATCCGCAGCCGAGATCGCCAAGATCGCCGCCGCCTGCGCCGTAGCCGACCGTGCCTTCGCGCGGGTGCCAGAGATCGCCCGCCCCGGCATACCGCTTGCCGAGGTGTTCCGCCGATTCCAGATACTCTGCCTCGAAGAGGGCGCCGATTGGGTGCCCTATCTGGCGGGCGCCGCGGCCCCCAGGGGCTATGGCGACGTGATCTCTCCGGCAACAGACCTGCCCTTGGCGAAAGGCGACGTCCTGATGCTTGACACCGGGCTGGTGTGCGATGGCTACTTCTGCGACTTCGACCGCAACTTCAGCATCGGCGCCGCTACGCCAGAGCTGCGCGACGCCCATGCCCGCCTGATCGAAGCGACCGGCGCCGCCTTCGACCTCGCCCGCCCCGGCGTCACCGCCGCCGATCTCTTCGCCGTGATGAACCGGTTCGTGACCGGTGGGGCAGGGGGATCGGACGCAGGCCGCCTCGGCCACGGGCTTGGGATGCAGCTGACCGAGCCGCCCTCGCTGATCCCTCAGGACCACACCGTGCTTCTGCCCGGCATGGTCCTGACTCTGGAACCCGGGATCGAGATCGCCGCCGGTCGCATTCTGGTGCATGAAGAGGATATCGTGATCACCGAGACCGGGGCCAGATGGCTTTCGCCCCCCGCCGAGCCAGAGATTAAAGAGCTTGCCTCATGACCGACATCTTTCCCCATCACCTGACCGACCAGCGCGCCCCGCAACTCGGCCTGATCGTCCTGCAATCCGACGAGTTGATCGAGCTGGATTTCCGCCGCCTGATCCCGCCGCAGGCAGAGCTTCTGATCACCCGCGTTCCCTCGGGCGCCGAGGTGACCTCTGACACGCTCGCCGCGATGGAGGGTCACCTGACCGCAGCCGCTTCCCTCTTTCCCATCTCCGCGCGCTTCGCTGCAGTGGGCTATGGCTGCACCTCTGGCACCGCCCAGATCGGTGCCGCCCAGATCGCCCGACATGTCCATGCCGGAACAGCGACAGAGGCAGTGACCGAACCTGTTTCAGCCCTGATTGCCGCCTGCCGGGCGCTCGGGCTCACGCGCCTTGCCCTCGTCTCGCCCTATCTCGCCTCCGTCTCGGCGCGCCTGCGCGACACATTGGCAGCGGCCGGGATCCAGACACCGGCCTTTGGCAGCTTCGACGTGGCCGAAGAAGCCCGCGTCGCGCGGATCGACGGCCCCTCAATCCTGAACGCCGCCGAAGAGGTCGTGTCCGGGACACAGGTCGACGGTATCTTCCTGTCCTGCACCAACCTGCGCACCCTCGACGTGATCCCGACGCTGGAAGCGCGCCTCGGGATGCCGGTGTTGTCGAGCAACCTCGTCCTGGCCTGGCACATGCTGCGTCTCGCCGGTCTCGACGCGGGAAGAGGTACTCCGGGGCAGATGCTTTCACCCGCGATATTACAGACACACCCCTAACTGGTCGCTTTGCCGTTGGTCCGCAAGACATAGACACTGCGGGCGCGGGACCGCGATCCCGCAGACCTCGCATTTGCGAGCCTCTTTCATGCCGCCTGCCATCCATCCCGACCCGCGCCTGGTGGTGAAAACCGCGACCGGAAGGGTCACCGCGACGACGGTGCTGCTGGCGGGCAATGACTATCACCACCTCGTCCAGGGCCCGATGCGGGGGCGCTGTTCCCCGTCCACCTCGCGATCGTGGCCACCGAGCCGCTGGCCGAGGATCTGGCGCGCGCTGTCAATCCCCAGGATCAGGCGATCTACGACAACCGCTTCGTGCTGGATTACCATCGCCCGTCAGCCGACTGCCGGCTGATCTTTGGCGGCAGCACCAATTCCTCCGGCCGCGCCAGCGCGGATATCGCCGCCGAACCGCGCCCTTCGATCAAGGCGACCTATCCCCGGCTTAAGGGGGTGAAGATCGCCTATCAAGGGTCCGGGCAGGGGGACATTATCATCAACCGCATTCCGCATATTGGCCGCATTGCGCCGAATGTGTTTTCGCGCAGGATTAGTCCGGCCATGGCATCGCTACAAGCCACGTCGTGGCAGAGATCATGGCCAAGGCGATTGCCAGCGCGATGGGCGAATTCGATACCTTCGCCCAGGTCCGCCACATCCGCCTGCCGCTGGGCCGATAGGCGCGGCAGTAGGCTCTGGCACTCGGCATGGTCTGGTTCAATCTGATCGAACGCCTGCGCTAATTGGCGCAACGGAACATGCGCGAGAAAAGGTACTTGTCGCAAGTACCGAACCCGAACACGCGACAGAAACCACGCGGGAAGATTGGCCTGGCAACAGCCGTGTCAGGCGTCAGCGACCTGTCAGGCCGGATCATCGATCTGATCGTCGTGGGGTCCACCGAATGCGACGCCTGCGCGCCAGAGCAGATGATCAAAAGGACCTTCAGTGCATCCTGCCAGACCAACCCGCCCAAGCAATCTTGTCATCGCCATCAAGATCAGCGCCGCAATCGCTGTCGAGGTTTTGGCAGTCTCAGTCGCCCTTTTTTACGGGGCGGGCACCGATGACTGGACCACGGGTTGGGCTTTCCTGCTTATCGCAACGCTTTCGGCCATCCCCGCCATATCGGCACTTCTGATCCATGATCCCCAGTTGCTCGACGCGCGAACGCGGCTCTCGCCCAAAGGGCAGCCACTGGCCGACCGGCTGTTCGTTCCTGCGCATTCCTTCATGATGCTGGTCTGGGCCGCCGTAGCCGGCTACGACGCGGGCCGCCTCGGCTGGTCCCATGTCCCGATGAGCTTGCGTCTGGCCGCCGCGCTGTTCATCCCGGTCGGCACATGGCTCGCCTATCAGACGATGCGGCAGAACCCTTACCTTACCACCTGCGTCCACATTCAGACCGACCGTGGCCATCAGGTGGTCGACACCGGGGCCTACTCCATCGTGCGCCACCCGTTCTACCTGGTCACCATCGCCTATCAGCTCAGCGCATCGCTTCTGCTTGGGAGCTGGATGAGCGTGCTCGTCAGCCTGATCATCGCCGCCATGATCGCGGTCCGCATCTTCTACGAAGAGGATCATCTGGAACGCAATCTGCAGGGTTACGCGGAGTACAAATGCCGGACCCAGTGGCGCCTCATCCCCGGCCTCTGGTGATCTGTGCATCCCGATGAACATCCGCCGGGGGCCGAGGGGGTTTAAACGTCAACGCAACCAAAGGTCACCGTCAAATCTGCGGTAAGCCCAAGCCGGAACGCTGCGTCAGAGTTCCAAAACCATGATCACATCGTCGACCGCAGAACCCTCGTGGATATAGCCATTCGGCATGCGCCCGACTTCACGGAAACCGACTTTTTCATAAAAGCGGATCGCTCCGCCGTTCGCGCCCGATGCGGTCAGGTCCAATTGTTTGATACCTTCGGTCCGGGCGCATTGGATCAGGTGTTGCATCAGGATTCCGGCTCGCCCCGCTCCTCTTGCGCGTTTTCGCACATAGACCATGCCAACTTTCGCCCGATGCATAACTCTCTTCCCCTTGTTCCTGAAGAGGCCGGCAAGACCAACTGCCACCTCATCCACGAACAAGGCGAAAAGGGTTCCGTCAGCCAGGATGCGAAGCAATTCACTGTCCGGCAACGCCTCCCACTCAAATAAGGATGAGGCATAGGCTTCCGGTTCCATAGCCAAGGCCTCACGCCGCAGTTCTCGAAACAGGCTCAGGTCGCCTGGGCCCAGGGTTCGTATCATTCGCTCTCCGACGCGATCTCAGTTGCCACTCCTGCCTGTCTCTCACAGTCCCGGCTCGGGTTCGAGCCCTCTGTGCATTGCGACCAAAAGCGTCTCCCCTCACTTTCCGCACACGCTTCCGGCATACATGATTTGGATCAGTATGTGCCGCGCAGCCGGGGTCTATACCGGCCCCAGCCAGTCACAAGACTGACCCGATGGTCTTTCTGCCAAAGCGACGCGACCGATGCCCTGCGCGCGAAAGCCGGGGCCTCGGGCCCTGCCTGCGCCCCTCCTGCTGACATTTTCGAGACTGCGTCCGCGCTGGGGCAGGCCATCGAAGCAACATGACGTGAAGGAGACCCCTATGACTTACCAAAGCTTCAATCCTGCGACGGGCAAGCTGCTGAAAACGTTTGAAGAGCTGACCGACGCTCAGCTCGAAGCCAAGCTTGCCAAGGCGAACGTGTGCTTTGCCAATTGGAAGAAGACCTCCTATGCCGAGCGAGCCGTGATCATCAACAAGGCAGCTGTCCTGCTGCATGAGCGGGTCGAGGACCTGGCCCAGACGATGACGCTGGAAATGGGCAAACGCATTGATGAGGCGAAGGGCGAGGTCGAATTTTCATCCAAGATCATGGCTTATTACGCCAAGAACGCCGAGAAGTTCCTCGCAGATACCAAGCTGAGCCCCGAACAGGGCGACGGTCATATGGAGAGCACCCCGATCGGCGTGGTCTTCGGGGTCGAGCCGTGGAACTTCCCCTATTACCAACTTGCCCGCGTCGCCGGTCCGCATCTGATGGCGGGCAATGTGCTGGTCATCAAGCACGCCGGCTGCGTGCCACAATGCGCCATCGCGTTTGAGAAGATCCTGACCGACGCGGGCGCTCCGGAAGGCCTCTATACCAACCTGATGATCTCTCACGATCAGTCCGACCGGGTCGTCGATGATCCGCGCATCAAGGGCGTTGCGCTGACCGGCAGCGTCGCCGCTGGCCGCAGCATAGCGGGCCGGGCCGGGCAGGCGCTCAAACCTTCGTCGATGGAACTTGGCGGCGCGGATGCCTTCATCGTTCTGGAAGACGCCGACATGGAACATGCGCTGAAATGGGCGGTCTGGGGCCGGATGTACAACACCGGTCAGACCTGCTGCGCCGCCAAACGTTTCATCATCGTGGAAAAGGTCGCCGACCAGTTCCTGAAATCGTTCCAGACTGCTCTGGGCGCGCTGGAAGCAGGCGATCCGCTGGATTCCAAAACCACCCTCGGGCCGCTCTCGACCGAACAGGCGCTCATCGACTTGCTCAAACAAGTGGATGTCGCGGTGAAACATGGCGCCAAGGTCGTCATGGGGGGTAAACGGCTCAACCGGGCGGGCAGCTACATGCAGCCGACGATCCTGACCGATGTGAAACCCGACAACCCGGCCTTCCGCGACGAATTCTTCGGCCCCGTCGCGATGGTCTTCCGAGTCAAGGACGAGGCGGCCGCAATCGCGCTCGCCAATGACAGCGACTTCGGCCTTGGCGGCTCCGTCTTCACCAGGGATCTGGAGCGTGGCAAGCGCGTGGCGAGCGCCGTCGACACCGGCATGATGTTCATCAACAACATCAGTTGGTCGGACGCCGATCTGCCATTCGGCGGCATCAAGAACTCCGGCTATGGCCGCGAGTTGGGCGACATGGGCATCCAGCAGTTCGTGAACAAGAAGCTGGTGCGCTACATCAAGGCCGACGCGCCGGCTTGAAGTTGAAGCAAGGGGCGGCGGGCTGGTTCCGCCGCCCACTTCCCCGAGCCGGAGACTGCCATGTACGTGAATATCGCGATCCTGAAAGAAACCGCCTCGGGCGAGCGACGAGTGGCACTGGTGCCTGGTGTCGTGCCCGGACTTATCAAGCTGGGTGGGCGGCTGCATATGGAAGCCGGTGCGGCGGATGCCATCGGCCTGACGGATGCCGATTTCCCCGAGGTCACCATTGTCCCGGACCGTGCAGCCCTGGTCGCTGACGCGGATGTCGTGCTTTGCGTCCAGCCGCCCGCCCTCGCTGTGGTCGATGCGATGAAACCCGGCGCGGTACTGATCTGCTACGTCCGTGCCGATGCAGAACCCGCCTTGATCAAGGTCCTGATGGCCCGAAAGATCACCTGCTTTGCCATCGAACGCCTCCCCCGCATCACCCGCGCCCAAAGCATGGATGCCCTGTCATCTCAGGCCGCGCTCGCGGGCTATTCCGCCGTCATGCTTGGTGCCACTGCACTCGCCCGCGTCCTGCCCAAGGTGACCACCGCCGCAGGCACCATCGGCCCTGCACATGTGCTGGTCATCGGCCTCGGGGTCGCGGGGCTGGAGGCTTTGGCCACCTCCCACAGGCTCGGCGCCGTGACCGAAGGCTATGACGTGCGCCCCGAGACCCGCGAACAAGCGCTCTCGCTGGGCGCCACTTTCGTTGACACCGGCGTCGATGCCACCGGCAAGGGCGGATATGCCCGTGCCCTGACGGATGAGGAAAAGGAGAAGGTCGCAAAAGTCCTGACCCAACATATCCAGTCGGCAGACCTGATCGTCACCACCGCCGCGATCCCCGGCAAACCTTCGCCCAAGCTGATCTCCAAAGCGCAGGTCGCGGGCATGAAACCCGGCGCGGTGATCGTCGACCTTGCGGCCGAGGGCGGCGGCAATTGCGAAGCGACGGTGCCCGGCGAGACCACCCGCGTTGGCCGCGTCACCATCCTCGCGCCGCTGCACCTCGCCTCGAAGCTCGCCGAAGACGCGAGCAGGCTCTACGCCAAGAACCTCGCCAATCTTCTTGGCCTGATGCTGCACGACAATATCCTGACCCTCGATCTGACCGATGAGATCCTGCAGGCGACGGTCCTGACCCATGACGGCAAGCGGATGAACGCGCCCGCATTGTCACCGCCGAAATCCGCAAAACCCGCCGCTGAACTGGCCTGAAAGGTACGCCATGGACATCTCTATCAATGGTCTCGCCGCGCTCTACGTATTCCTTTTGGCAGGCTTTGCCGGCTGGGTCATCATCGGCCGAGTGCCCGCGATCCTGCACACGCCGCTGATGTCGGGGTCGAACTTCGTCCATGGCATCGTAGTGGTCGGCGGCATTTATGCGTTGCTGAACGCAACCAGCCTGACCGAGCAGATTATTGGCTTTTTCGCCGTGCTGCTGGGCGCCGCCAATGCGGCAGGTGGCTATGTGGTGACGTCGCGGATGCTGGCGATGTTCCAGACCACCGCGCCCGCGAAATCGGCCCATAGACACAAGCGGAAAGGCTGATCCCATGCTGACCGTTCTCGCCCAACTCGCAATCGTCACAGCCGACCTCGTGGCGGCCTTCCTGTTCCTCTTCGGGCTCAAGCGGATGTCCTCGCCGGTGACCGCGCCCTCGGGCATCGCCTATGCCGGGATCGGCATGGTCGTGGCGGTGGTCGCGAGCTTTCTCTACGCGCTCTCTGTCGCCCCCGCAGCGCTGCCGCATCTTCTGGTGAATGCAGGGCTGGCCGTGGCGGCGCTGGCGATCGGTGGTGGTCTGGCATGGCGTAGTGGGCAACGCGCCGCGCTGACGGCGATGCCGCAAATGGTGGCGCTTCTGAACGGCGCGGGCGGCGGGGCGGCGGCGGCGATCGCCGCCATCGTCCTGCTGGGCGGGGTCACGGCGCCCGCAGCCATCGTGCTGACACTGGCAGGCGCGCTAATCGGTTCGGTCTCGCTTTCTGGCTCGCTGATCGCCTGGGGCAAGCTGGACGGCCTGCTCAAACACCCGCTCCGGTTTCCGGCCCAGCAGAGCGGTCAATGGTCTAGCTTTTCTGCTGACCCTGATCATCGGTGGCTATGTCGGCGTCATCCTGCTCACCGCCGCGGCGCCGATCCTGCCGCTGGCCACGCTGATTGCGGTCTTCTTCGCCCTGTCGCTGCTTTTCGGCATCCTGATGACCCTGCCAATCGGCGGGGCCGACATGCCGGTCGTGATCTCGGTCTACAACGCTTTCACTGGGCTGGCCGTGGGGCTGGAAGGCTACAGTCTGCAAAACCCGGCCCTGATGATCGCGGGCATGGTGGTCGGTGCCGCAGGCCTGATGCTGACACTTCTGATGGCCAAGGCGATGAACCGCTCGGTCAGCAATATCCTGTTCACCAACTTCGGCGCCACCAAGGCGCATAAGCAGGGCAAGATCGAAGGCGAGTTGAAACCAACCGCCGCCGGCCGACGCCGGGATCGCCATGCGCTACGCCAAAGAGGTCATCATCGTCCCAGGTTACGGGCTGGCCGCAGCGCAGGGGCAGCAGAAACTTTTCGAATTCGTGAAGCTTCTGCAAGCCGCCGATGTCACCGTCAAATTCGCGATCCACCCGGTCGCGGGGCGGATGCCCGGTCAGATGGATGTTCTGCTCGCCGAGGCGGGTGTGCCCTATGACCTGATCTTCCAGCTGGAAGAGATCAACCCCGAATTCGCGACCGCCGACGTGGCCTTGGTGATCGGCGCAAATGACGTGGTGAACCCCGCCGCGCGCACCGACAAATCCTCACCGATCTGGGGCATGCCGATCCTCGACGCCGACAAGGCCAAACAGGTCTACGTCATCAAACGGGGTGAGGGCAAAGGCTATGCCGGAATCGTCAACGCGCTGTTCTACAAAGACAATTGCAACATGGTCTATGGCGACGCCCAGGCCGTCCTGACCCAGATGATCGAGGCCGTTCGCGGTCTCGGCAAGGCCGCGGCCTGACCCGCGCGGACCCTCCAGACAGGAAAGACCCCGATATGACCCAAAAGATGCACGCCGCCTTCGTCACCGCCTTCGGCAAGCCTCTGGAATTCCGCGAGGTTGCGATCCCGACCCCGGGTCCCGGCCAGATATTGGTCAAGACCGAGGCTTGCGGTGTCTGCCATACCGATCTGCACGCGGCCAAGGGCGACTGGCCGCTGAAACCCACACCGCCCTTCATCCCGGGCCATGAAGGCATCGGTCGCGTCGTGGCCCTCGGGTCCGGCGTCACGATCGTGAAAGAGGGGGACCGCGTCGGCGTGCCCTGGCTCTACTCCGCCTGTGGGCATTGCGAGCATTGCCTCGCCGCCTGGGAAACCGTCTGCGATCAAGCCCAATTCGGCGGCTACACGGTGAATGGCGGCTTCGCCGAATATATCCTGGCCGATCCGAATTATGTGGCTCACATTCCCGCAGGCCTCTCGCCGCAACAGGCGGCCCCCCTGATCTGCGCCGGGATCACCACCTACAAGGGCCTAAAAGAGACCGAGGCGCGTCCTGGCGAATGGGTCGTCATCTCGGGCGCCGGTGGCCTCGGCCATCTGGCGATCCAATATGCCAAGGCGATGGGCCTGCAGGTCTGTGCCGTCGATATTGATGATGGCAAACTGGCGCTGGCCCGCAGCCTCGGGGCCGATCTGACGGTCAACGCCAAGCACGAAGGCGCGGTCCGAAGCAGTTCGTAAAGGCACCAATGGCGGCGCGCATGGCGTGCTGATTACCGCACCTTCGCTCGGCGCCTTCAAGCAGGGCGTCGAAATGACGCGCAAACGCGGCACTTGTGTTCTGGTGGGCTTGCCGCCGGGCGACTTCCCCTTTCCGCTGTTCGATGTGGTGGCAAGCTGCATCACCGTGCGCGGCTCTTTCGTCGGAACACGGCAGGACATGGCAGAAACTCTAGCCTTCGCCGCCGCTGGCAAGGTCAAGGCGGATATCGAGCTGCAACCGCTCAACGCCATCAATGACGTCTTCGACCGGCTGGAGCATGGCAAGGTCGCAGGCAGGATCGTGCTCGACTTCGCTGGCCCGACCCGGACGCAGGGCAAGGCCGCAGACCAGCAAAAGTTGAAAGCGGATGCGACCGCCTGAGCGCAGACAAAACCAGAGGCCAGCCGGACCGGCACGTCCAGTCCGGCTGGCGAAACCCTCGGGTCGCCCCGCTGACCGGCCATTCTCGCCACCCGGCCAATGTGGATCAGTGCGCGGCCCAAGGTGGCGCGCCATATTCGCACCAGAAGTGCGACCGTCCGCTTTCAGTCTTGATCCCGCGTGAACCGGCACCGCCGCTCGACCGCTTCGGATATCCGCTGGCGGACCGCGCCCCCCCTTCAGAACAACCATCAGGAGATGCGACATGACCACGATGTTGAAATCCAATCCGATCGCCCCCCTTTCCTCCGAAAGTAAACCGAAGAACGACCGGGGCTCCGCGGCCCAGATGAAGGCGATGGTTTATGCGGCACCCGGCCAGGTCAAACTGCAGGACTGCCCAAAGCCGGTGATAACGGCCCCGGGCGATGCCATCGTACGGGTCACGCAGACCACGATCTGCGGCACCGACCTGCATATTCTGAAGGGCGACGTGCCGACCGCGAAACCGGGCCGCATCCTTGGCCATGAAGGGGTCGGCGTGATCGACAGCGTCGGCGCCGCAGTGACCGATTTCAAACCGGGCGACCATGTCCTGATCTCCTGCGTCAGCGCCTGCGGCACCTGCGCTTTCTGCCGCAAGCAGATGTATTCGCATTGCACCACCGGCGGCTGGATCCTCGGCAACGCGATCGACGGCACCCAGGCCGAATATGTCCGCACGCCACATGCCGATATGAGCCTTTACCACATTCCCAAAGGCGCCAATGAAGAGGCGCTGGTGATGCTGAGCGATATCCTTCCCACTGGCTTCGAATGCGGAGTGTTGAACGGCAAGGTCCAGCCCGGCAGCACGGTCGCCATCGTCGGTGCCGGACCGATCGGCCTCGCGGCGCTGCTCACTGCGCAATTCTATTCGCCGGGTCAGATCATAATGATCGACCTCGACGACAACCGGCTTGCGATCGCGCGAAAGTTCGGCGCGACCGACACCATCAACTCGACCGATGGCAAGGCGCTTGCGGCGGTGATGAAACTGACCGCCGATGCTGGCGTCGATACCGCGATCGAGGCCGTCGGCATTCCCGCAACTTTCGAGCTTTGTGAAAAACTCGTCGCGGCGGGCGGCACCATCGCCAATATCGGCGTCCACGGCAAACCTGCCAGCCTGCATCTGGAAAGCCTTTGGGACCGCAATATTGCGATCACCACGCGACTGGTCGACACGGCGACCATCCCGATGCTGTTCAAGACGGTCGCAGCGAAGAAGATCGACCCGACCCTGCTGATCACCCACCATTTCACGCTGGCCGAGGGCGAGAAGGCCTATGAGACCTTCGGCAATGCCGCCAAGACCAAGGCGCTCAAGGTCATCATCACGACATGATCTGCCCGGCGCGGGGTGAACATATCCGCGCCGTGCCCCACGCCTCGCCCGGGCCGTGCAACCAGACAGAATCAGAAACCCCAAGGGGCCGGGTAACCCTCACCCGCCCACTATCGTCTGTGATCTGGCGCCTTCGATCTGGCCAGCGCCGCCGCGATCCGCGCCTGAACCTCGGGCGCCTCGGCCCGGATTGCGTCGAGCAGGGCGTCCCGGTCGCGCCGCGCCGCATGCATCTGGTCGATTACCGCGATCAGCACTGCCAGCGCCTCGGGCTGCATGTCATAGAGCTCGGCCAACTCGCAAAGCAGGTCGAGCCGGGCAAGGTCGGCCGGGCCGAAAACCGGGCCCTCGTTGGCACGAACCGGTACCACGGCCTCGGCCTCGATGAAGGCGGTCAAGCGGGTCCGGGTCAGGCGAACCACCCGCGTCAGCGTCTGCTCTTCGGTCAGAAACTCTGTCATCGCTGCACCCCGTCTTTCATAGCCTCGTCCATCATGGCCTTGCGCGGATCATCGTGGTGCGACTTGCGCCACTCTTCCATGAAGGCGGTCAGCTTTTCATCCTCGGCTTTCGGAACGGTGATGCGCAGCTCGACGAGCTGATCGCCCGGTTCCGCGCGCTGCTATGCACGCCGCGCCCGCGCAGCCGCAGAACCCGGCCGCTGCTCGATCCCTTCGGGATCGTCAGGGCGACATTGCCGCTGATCGTCGGCACCTCGACCTTGGCGCCCAGAACCGCTTCGTCCAGCGTGATCGGCAGCGTGATCAGGATCGTGTCGCCGTCGCGGCGGAACACCGGATGCGGCCGCACTGTCACCGTCACCTGCGCATCGCCTCTTGGGCCGCCGCCATACCCCTCGCCGCCCTTGCCACGTAACCGCAGGGTCTGGCCGTCGCGCAAACCGACAGGGATCGTGACCTCGAGCGGGCCCTCGCCGGGCAGCACGATACGGGCCTTGCCGCCGCGCGCCGCATCGAGGAACGGCACCTCCAGCGTATAGCCATGATCCTGCCCGGGCGCTGAAAAGCCGCGCGGGCCGCCACCGCCGCCACCGCTGCGCTGACGGAAGATCTCGGCGAAGATGTCGTTCGGATCCATCCCGCCAAAACCACCAGAACTCTCCTGCGGGCCCTCGGCCCCAGCGAAATCGCGATAGTAGCGGCGTTGCGGCTTTTCCTGACCCGTGGCGTCGATCTCGCCCGCATCGAACCTAGCGCGGGTCGCGGGGTCTTTCAGCAGATCATGCGCCGCCGTGATCCTGACGAAGCGGGCCTCGGCACCGGGATCATCGGGGTTGATGTCGGGATGGCTCTGGCGCACCAACCGGCGATAGGCCTTCTTGATATCGGCCTCGGTCGCAGCGCTGGTCAGGCCAAGCATCGCATAGGGATCGTCGCCGCTCGCCGGTGATGATTTTGCTGAACGCTCTGCCATCAGACACTTACCCCGAAAATCATGCCCACCACCGCAGTGGCGACCATCGCCAGCGCCCCCCACAATGTAACGCGCAAAGCGCCCTTGACCATCCCCGCGCCGCCTGCAGAAGCCCCGAGGCTACCAAGTGTAGCCAGCGCGACAAGCGATGTCACCGCAACCAAAAGTGTCACGCGGGTAGGGGTCGCGAGATAGGCCACCAGAAGCGGCACGATCGCCCCCATCGCAAAGGACATCGCCGAGACGACAGCCGCTTGAACCGGGCGTGCCGACAGCGTCTCGGAAATCCCAAGCTCATCGCGCGCATGGGCCCCCAGCGCATCCGCCGCCGTCAGCTGGATCGCGACCTGACGCGCCAGATCGCCGTCCAGCCCACGTGCGACGTAAATCCCGGTAAGTTCGGCAAGTTCGGCCTCGGGCGTGGCCTTCAATTCGGCGGTCTCCTTGGCAAGGTCGGCCGTCTCGGCGTCGGTCTGCGAGCTGACCGAGACATATTCCCCCGCCGCCATCGACATCGCGCCCGCGACCAGCCCGGCCAGCCCGGCAATCAGAACCTCGCCCTGCGCGGATCCGGCAGACGCTACGCCGATGATCAGACTGGCGGTCGAGACGATGCCGTCATTTGCCCCAAGGACGGCGGCTCGAAGCCAGCCGATGCGATGAACCATGTGGCGTTCAGGGTGCGTTCTCATGCTCATTCCATCGGTGTTGGAGGGGCTGTGGCGCGGATCACGGCCTCTCCGCTGGGCAGGGCTCCGGCACCCAAAAATGTCAGGCGCGGGGCCGTAATCACTTCGCGCCGTCGAGCGCGGTCTCAAGCGGCAAGGCGGCCTGTGCGGTACCGTGCAGATCGACCCGCGTGGGTTTTGCTGCGTGAAGCGTTGTGCGGGCGCGCACCATATCCGCCTCTGACCCGCGCGCCATCACCAGAAAGTTGTCGGCTTCGATCGCGGATTCGTAGGCGACCACGCTGTCTTGGGGGATGCCGAGACTGTAAAGTGCCGCGCCGAGCGCGCTGAGGCCGCCCAGAACCGCCGCGCCCTCGACCGCTGACACCGCGACGGTTGCGAGGTAGCCCAGCACGATCACATGCCCTATGACCGGAATGGTCAGAACCATTCCGCCGAGGAAAAGGCCCCAGAGCCCGCCCCAGATCGCGCCCCGGCTGCCCCAGAACCGCACCCGGTCGCCAAGATTGTAGAATCCGACCACTTTCTCGTCGGTGTGGTAGCCCTTGCCAATGATGCTGAGGTTGGTCATCGGGAACCCTTCTTCGCCAAGGGTCTTGATCGCTTGCTCGGCGCTGGCATGATCGTGAAAGACCGCGATGGCATGGCTGGTATTCTTCATTCGATAGTCCTTTGAACTGAGTCCCGCCTGGATCGATGGGTCCCGATGAAATCTTCAGTACATGCAGCTGAATGGCTGACCCTTCATAGCGCCGCGCCGATCATGACACGCGTCACTCGGTCCGAATCTGGCCGTTCTGGCTCTAAAATCTGACCTGTGGCACCCACCGTGTTGTCCGCGGGGTCTTCGGGAGAACGCCTCCGATACGATGGCTCATGGGTACGGCTCCTTTTCGGTGCAAGCCCGGCGGATCGATTGGAACAGAGTATCCAGCGTCTGCAGCGAAGTCCCTGATCCAGATCAATGTGCAGGCACTGGGCTTGGACAGAGTTGATCTTGTCGAGCGCCAGTTCATCGGTGCCGCGGGCATGACGCTGCGCGACGTATTGCTGCTTCGCAGCCTTCCACGGCTTCCCTGCGGCACAGGCAAAACGACCGGACCCGGCGGACCTGGGGTCGGGGTGCGCCAGACCATTGTTGCGAAAAATCCCCCTAACCACCCGATGCTTGCAAGGCAAATGTTGTGTTGGTTCCGGAACTTCGCCATGGTGGCGATGGAAGCCGGTCTGAACCCCGGCGCATCCGACCGCGCGTTTGACCGCGCCAAGGTGACCGAGGGAACGTCGGGGGCTACCCCCCAATTCAAAAAAAGAGACGGCACCTCCGTGTGCCGCAAAGGGAGGAAGACCGCGAGATCGATCCGCTACGCCCAAGCCGGCGTGCGGTGCGCATTTTTCCAGATACGGCCCGGTGCGACTGGGCCAGAGTTTCCGGCAGGGGCGCGTGACGTGCCTCATCGCCCGGTGCAACGACACGAGTGGAGGAAAATCACATGAAACGATCCTTTGGCATTGTGGGGATGACGGCAGTTGCCGCGACCTCGGCCGTTTTTGCCTTTGCCGCAGCGGCTCAGGCAGACGACGTCATCACGCTCGGCGCCTCCGTGCAGCAGACCGGCACCAAGGCCAACACCGGCCGCTACTACCGCGACGCCTATCAGCTCGCGGTCGACAAGATCAACGCGGCAGGCGGCGTCAAGGTCGGCGACAAGACCTACAAGCTGAAGCTCGACATCCTCGACAACCAGTCCGACGTGAACCTCAGCGTGCGCCAGTATGTGCAGCTGATCACGCTCGGACAAGGTGAACTTCCTGCTCGGGCCGTTCGCCACGCAACTTCGCGCTTTCCGACAGCTCGGTCGCCGAGAAATACCAGATCCCGATGGTCCAGGGCGGCGGCGCCTCCGCCCAGATCTACACCCGCGGCTACAAATACATCTTCGGCACGCTGCCGCCGGCGGATGACTACTATGTCTCAGACCATCGACATGCTGAGCAAGCTCGACCCGGCGCCGAAGAACGTCGCGCTGGTCGCCGCCGACGACAGCTTCGACGTCTCGGTCGCCAAGGGCACGCGCGCGCATCTGAAGGACGCGGGTCTGAAGCTCGTCGGTCGACGAGAAGCTTCCGCGACGGCAACGGCGAGTTCTCCTCGATCCTATCCTGATCAAGTCGAAAGCGGCCAACGTCGATGCGATCCTGTGGAGCGGCCACGAGACCGACGCGCTCAACTTCATCCGCCAGATGAAGAGCCTCGACGTCAACCCGAAGCTTCTACGCCTTCACCGTCGGCGTGCCGACCGCCGACTTCCGCAAGGCGCTGGGCACCGACGCCAACTACGCCTTCGGCATGACCTCCTGGCTGCCCGACGCGCAGCCTGAAGGACCAGTGGTTCGGCGACGCGGCCGCAGTTCGCGGCAGAGTCTACAAGGCCAAGTACGGCTACGACCCGGACTATCACGCCGCCTCGGGCGCGGCCGATGTCGAGACCTTCGCCGATGGCGATCGAGAAGGCCGGCTCGCTCGACCCGGAGAAGGTGCGCGACGCGATCGCCGGGGTCGAGTTCGACAGCCTCTATGCCCATGTCAAATACGGCGAGAACGGCCAGATCGTGCTGCCGCAGATCGTCGTCCAGATCCAGGACGGCAAGGTGGTGCCGGTCTACACGACCGACTTCCTGAACAAGCCGCAATATCCGATTCCGGCCTGGGACAAGCGCTGAGACAGGTCCGGCACCGCTGCATCTGCGCTGCGGTGCCGGTCTGCCGCCCGGACCTGATGAAACCCAGCCGCCGGCGCGCCGCGCCGGCGGCGGTCCTGAGGAGCGTCAGCCCTTGCTTCTTGCTCAAATCCTCGTCAACGGCATCCTGCTGGGCGGGCTCTACGGGCTGATGGCGCTCGGCATGGCGCTGGTCTGGGGCGTGCTCAACATCGTCAACCTCGCCCACGGCGCCTTGATCATGCTGGGCGGCTATGTCGTCTATTACCTGTTCACGCTGGCCGGCATCGACCCGTTCCTCGCGCTGCCGATCGCGCATGCTGGTCATGTTCGTCTTCGGCTATTTGCTGCAGCGCTGCGTGCTCAACCTAGATCGTCCGCTCGGCGATGCTCAACACGCTGCTGATCACCTTCGGGCTGGACGTGGTGCTCACCTATCTCGCGCAACTGCTGTCTTCACGCCGACTTCCGCACCATCAATCCGAGCTATGCCGGGGCCAACTTCGCCGTTCTCGGGCTGACCATCCCGCTCGTGCGGCTTGCGGCCTTCGCCGTCGCCTGTCGTGCTCGCCGCCGCTGTCTGGGTGCTGCTGCGCAAGCTGCCGCTCGGCCGCGCCATCCGCGCCACGGCGCAGAACCTGTCGCGGCGCGGCTCTACGGCGTCAACCCGCGCCAGCTCTATGCGATCACCTTCGGCATCGGCGCGGCGCTGGCCGGCGCGGCCGGCGGGCTCTACGGCATGATCTCGCACCTGACGCCCTATGTCGGCGCCAGCCTGACCGCGAAGTCCTTCGTCATCGCCATCATCGGCGGGCTGACGAATCCGTTCTACGTCATCCTCGGCGGCCTCTTCGTCGGCATCGCCGAATCGCTGACCGCGCTCTATCATCGGCCCGACCTACACCGACGTCATCAGCTTCGGCCTGCTGGTGGTGGTCCTGGTCCTGCGCCCGACCGCTGCGCTGAGGACCGCGTGATGAATCGCACCCTGATAATCGTATCGATCGCTCTGCGCCATCGTGCTGGCGATGGTGCCGTTCTTCGGCGGCGACGTGGCTGATCCAGTTCGGCATCAACGCGCTGCTGCTGGCGACGCTCGCGCAATCCTGGAACATCATCGGCGGCTTCACCGGCTATGTCTCGTTCGGCAACTCGGTGTTCTACGGCCTTGGCACCTACGGCACGGCCATCGCCATGGCGCATTCCACCTGCCGTTCGGCGTCGGGCTTGCGCTCGGACTCGTGCTGGCGGTGATCGTTGCGCGCGCTTGATCGGGCTGCCGATCCTGCGCCTGCGCGGGCCCTATTTCGCCATCGCCACGCTCGGGCTGAACGGCGCGATGATGGCGCATCGTCTCCAACCTTCCGATTCGCCGGCACCAATATCGGCCTGGTCCTGCCGCTGACGCGGGACGACACGATGTTCTACGAACTGGCGCTGGGCTTGCTTGTGCTCTGCACCCTGACGGTCTGCGTGGATCTCGCGCAGCCGCTTCGGCATGGGCCTGATCGCGATCCGCGAGGACGAGGACGCCGCCGGCACGATGGGCGTCAACACCACCCTCTACAAGATCTCGGCGCTGATCCTCGCCGCCGGTTTCACCTCGATTGCCGGCGGCATCCACGCCTATTGGATCACCTTCATCGACCCGGCCAGCGCCTTCGACCCGACGCTGAACGTCCGCATGGTGATCATGGCGTGTTCGGCGGGCCGGGCACGGTGCTCGGGCCGGTGATCGGCTCGTTCCTGCTGTCGGCGGTCTACGAGGTTCTGGCCTCGCTAGATATCGACCGCGGCGGCGCTGCTGTTCGGCGTGGTGATCGTGCTGGCGGTGATCTTCATGCCGCGCGGGTCTGGCAGATGTGGTGCGCGGCGGGCGCAGCGTCAGCTGGCGCTATTTCGCCCGCAACATCCGGGAGAACCGGCTGTGAGTGCGGTGCTGCAGGCAGAGGCCGCCAAGGCGGCCAAGGGCAAGGTGGTGCTCGAGGCGCGCGGCATCACCAAGCGCTTTCAGGGGCTGGTCTCGGTCAACAACGTCAGCTTCTCGCTCGCCGAGAATGAAATCCTGGGCGTGATCGGCCCGAACGGCGCGGGCAAGACGACGCTGGTCAACATGATCAGCGGCACGCTCGCGCCGAACGAGGGCGACGTGGTGTTTCGACGGCGAGCGGATCGACGATCTGCCGCCTTATCAGCGCGCCCATCTCGGCATCGCGCGCACCTTTCAGGTGATGAAGCCGTTTCCCGGCCTGTCGGTTCTGGACAATGTCGCGGTCGGCGCGCTCTTCGGCTGTGGCGGCGGCGAAAAGGTCGATGTCCAAGGCGCGCGAGCAGGCGCGCGAGTGGCTTGAGTTCACCGGCCTCGGTCCCCGTATCGACGCCAGCGCGGATTCGCTTGGCGGCCCGGACCGCAAGCGGCTGGAGTTCGCCAAGGCGCTGGCCCTGGGGCCGAAGCTCCTGCTGCTCGACGAAGTGATGGCGGGCCTGAACGCGGTCGAGGTCGACGAGGTGGTCGAGCTCATCAGCAAGATGAGCGGTCGCGGCGTCACGATCCTCGTCATCGAGCACGTCATCAAGGCGATCCGCAGCCTGTCGGACCGGGTGCATGGTGCTTCACCACGGCGAGAAGATCGCCGAGGGCGATCCGACCGAGGTCCTGTCGGACCCGCGCGTGATCGAGGCCTATCTGGGAAAGAGGCGGACATGAGCAAGGACTATTCTGCGCATCGAGAAGCTGCACGCCGGCTATGGCGCGGTGCCGGTCCTGTTCGACCTCGATCTGGTGGTCCGCGAGGGCGAGATCGTGCTCGATGGTCGGCTCCAACGGGGCCGGCAAGACGACGCTGCTTCGCGCGATCTCGCGGGTCATCCCGGCGACGGGAACGCTGCGCTTCACGGGACGAAGACCTGCTGCCGCTCACGCCCGAAGGCGCCTTTGACCGGGGCCTGGTGCAAGTGCCCGAGGGGCGTCAGCTCTTCGGCCGGATGACCGTCGAGGAGAACCTGATGATGGGCGCCAACCGGCGCCGGGACAAGGGCGTGGCCGATAGCTTTCGAGCGGGTCTACGACCTCTTCCCGATACTGCGCGAGCGGCGGCGCCAGCTTGCCGGCAACATGTCGGGCGGCGAACAGCAGATGTGCGCCATGGCGCGTGCGCTGATGGCCGATCCGAAGCTGCTGATGATCGACGAGATGAGCCTTGGTCTCGCCCCGGTGATCGTCGATCAGCTGCTGGCGATCCTCGCCGATATCCGCGCGCAGGGCGTGACCGTTCTGCTGGTCGAACAGGATGTCTTTGCCGCCTTCAGCGTCGCCGACCGGGCTTATGTGATGGAGACCGGCCGCATCGTGCGCGAAGGGCCGGTCTCGGAACTCGCCAACGACAGCGCCGTGCGAGAGGCCTATCTGGGGACGTAACGCGGGCAGGGCGCAGGCCCTTCCGACTTGTCTTCACCGATTGAACCTTTC
Source organism: uncultured Pseudomonadota bacterium (assembly GCA_963837565.1). Taxonomy (GTDB): domain Bacteria; phylum Pseudomonadota; class Alphaproteobacteria; order Rhodobacterales; family Rhodobacteraceae; genus Solirhodobacter. The sequence continues at coordinate 95,727 of CAWIOC010000003.1, read as the reverse complement.
CCACGCCCGTCAGGGCCACATCACCGGCCCGGTCTGCGCCCGTCTAGCCCAGCGGACGTGCGCTATGGGGCTACCTGAGCGCGGATTGAGCGAGCGGCTTTTTGTGCTAATAATCAAAGACCCCAGTTGTTAGCGCGCACATCCCCGGCCGGGCGCTGCCCCACTGTTCTGCCCTCGCATGAACGCACCGGATCAATCCGACGCCTGGTCCAATTCTGCCATTTCCGCGGCCGAAAGCTCCAGCGTCGCGGCGGCGACAAGGTCTTTCACTTGCGATGCCTTGGTGGCCGAGGCGATCGGCCCGGTCAGTCCGGGCTTCGCCGCCACCCAGGCCAACGCCACCTGTGCTGGATTAGCCCGATGCCGCGCCGCCACCGCATCCAGGGCATTCAGGATTCCGAACCCGCGCGGCGTCATGTAGCTTTTCAGGCCGCCCTCGCGGGTTTTCCCGGCAATCGAAGCGGCGTCGCGATACAGCCCCGACAGGAACCCCGAGGCGAGACCGTAATAGGGCACCACGCCCAGTCCCTCGGTCTGGGCCAGCTCCAGCAGCGGCCCCTCCAACTCTTTGCGGTCATACAGATTGTACTTCGGCTGAATCGAGGAATAGCGTGGCAAGCCCTCGCGCTTGGCTACCTCCAGCGCTGCCGTCAGCTGCGCCACCGAAAAGTTCGACGCCCCGATCGAGCGTATCTTGCCTGCCTTGATCAGCTGGTCATAGGCCGCCAGCGTTTCTTCATGCGGCGTCGTATCGTCCGGGCGGTGCGAGAAATAATGGTCGATCGTCTCGACCCCCAGCCGTGCGAGGCTGGCCTCCACCGCTTGCAAGATCCAACGCGCCGACAGGCCCACGGCGGGCTTGCCCCCAGCATCCTTGCCCATGTCGCTGCCAACCTTGGTGATCAGAACGATTTTGTCGCGCTTGCCCGGCCGCGCCTTCAGCCAGCGCCCGATCATGCTCTCGCTCTCGCCGCCCGAATGGCCGGGCGCCCAGCGGGAATAGACATCGGCGGTGTCGATCGCATTCAGCCCCGCATCGGTCGCGGCGTCGAGCACGGCGAAACTGGCAGCCTCGTCTGCCGACCAGCCAAACACATTGCCGCCAAGCACGACGGGGGCGACGGTCAGGCCGGAATGGCCAAGGGGACGATGCTGCATGTTGGGTTCCTCTCGTGAAGCGCAGCTGCGCCGGAAATCTGCGGCGCACCGGGCGCGCCACCTACCGGGAATTGGCTCGTTTCGGGCCCAAGGCAAGGGATGTTACAATCGAGGGGTGACTTGCCGCAACAAGAGCCTGCAAGGGGCGTACCTTGTTCAAGTCATTCACTGCATAGGTGTGGCTCAGGTTCTGTTCGGCAAGGCGCTGGACGTCAGGTCGCCGCGAAACCTTCGGGGCGAAAGCGTACCATCGCTTCCGGGCCACGCGGATCGATCTCAAACAGCACAGGTCGTGCCGACAAATAGGCACGCCAGTTACGCTCGGGATAGGTGCTGATCCGGGTTTTATGCGCCACATGCATTTTCGGAGCGAGATCTGCGATGCGCATGCCGAGACTATGCTTGCTGTGCTGGGCGATCATGCTTCGTATCTTCTGATCGAATTCGGAGAACTGGCGCGCGGTCACCGTGGCCGTCGAATTCACGCATTTCTCGACCGGGCGCAGCACTCGGAACTCAGTGCAAGCCAGACGAAATCCCTCTGGCGCCTTCCCCTCACCAAGACCAAGGACATGCAGCCCGCGCTCGCGCAGACGTTGCGCAAGATGCGTAAAGTCTCCATCTGACGTGGCGATCACAAAAATTTCGACGCCACCGAGCAGCGCTAGTTCCATCGCGTCGATGCTCAAAAGCAGGTCCGCCCCGTTTTTGCCGGTACCCGCATGAAGCAGCCGATAGCCTGGCATAGTCAGCCAGTCCGACGGGCGATTGGCCGCAGCGTAGACACGCGCGACATCGACCCGCCCCATCTTGCCAGCTTCACACAGAACCTGAGCGGAATGTCGCGCGCTTACATTGTCGCCATCGACCAGAACCGCAATGCGTCGCGCAACCATATCCCACTCCAAAACAACAATCGTGATTTGAAACGAGGGTATGGGTGCCATGGGGCAAAAATTTGTCCACTGCGGGCAGAGGCCATTTTGCCAAATCCGGTAAAGAAAGGAGGATGCACGCCCCATACCTCCGACCGAGCGAAATCTGTTGAGCTCAGTTCGCGTTCGGGCGCCCCGTGCTGTCACGCAGGACCAACTCGACCGGAAGTACGTGATCGTTGACCTCAAGGGGCTCGCCCGCGATCAGAGCCAGCAGCAGTCGGGCGGCGACCTGCCCGATCTCGGTGCGCGGTTGGCGGATCGTGGTCAGCGCCGGCGCGGTATGGGCGGCGACCTCGATATCGTCGAACCCTACGACCGAGCAATCCGCCGGCACAACTGCGCCCCGCGCGTTGCAGCGCCGCCATAAACCCCGCGGCCATCGTGTCGCTGGCGCAAAACACCGCCGTAGGCGGTACTGCCATCGCGAGCCATAGTGCTGCCGCCTCGGCACCAGAGGCGAAGGTGAAGGCGCCGGGCAGCAGCCACGCATCCTCAAACCCAAGCCCCGCGGCGGCCATCGCCCTCCGATGCCCCGCCTCCCGTGTCCGGGTCAGCACGTTGCCCACTGGCCCGCGCAGATGCCCGATCCGGCGATGGCCGAGTGCGACGAGATGCTCCACCGCCAGCCGTGCACCCGCTTCATTGTCGACCCGCACGCGGGGCAGGGGCGATGCCTCGATCCACTCGCACGCCAGAACCGAGGGCGGCAGCGGACGCGACCGATTGGCATCGTCAAGGTGATCCGGCGGGATCAGCCCGTCGAGCAAAATCAACCCGTCGGCACGGCCCTGGTCAAGATAGCTCATCATCAAGGGCTCGGCGTCCAGACTGCCCTTGGTGTCCGAAATCAGCAGGTTATAGCCCGCCGGGGCCAGCACGGAGGAAATCCCCGACAGGATCTGCGCGAAGAACGGGTTCGCCAAATTCGGGATCAGCGCCACGATGCAGTCGGTGCGGCGGCGGCGCAGGTTGCTAGCGGCATGGTTGATCGAATAGCCGGTCCCGCGCACCGCCTCCATCACCGTGCGCCGCGTCGCCTCCGAGACGACTTCGGGCTTTGACAGCGCGCGGCTGACGGTCGCGGTCGACACTCCGGCCGCGCGTGCAACATCTTGAATCAAGACCTTTTTATAGGCCATCCGAGGTCCGCCGTCCTGTCTCGCACTTTGCCTTAGCTCTGCGCGCAGAACGCACCGCGCGCAAGTCCCGCGAGGCGGTGCCGCCGAAATCTCTGCCAAGGCATGCGTCGATTCTGTTGCAAACGATTACATTTTCTGCTCCCTTTGACCATGCGCGCCATCCGGGGAGGGATGCGCGCAACCGGCATCTCACCTGGGGAGGGGGAGCAGATGAAGACCATCAAAGGTCCGGCGATCTTTCTGGCGCAGTTCGCAGGCGACACAGCGCCATTCAATTCTTTCGATGCGATCTGCGGCTGGGCGGCAGGCCTTGGCTACAAGGGGGTCCAGATCCCCAGCTGGGACGCCCGCCTGTTCGACCTGAAGCGCGCCTCGGACTCGCAGGATTATGCGGATGAGATCGTCGGCGTGGCCGCAAGCCATGGCCTCGCGGTGACCGAGCTTTCGACCCATCTGCAGGGCCAGCTTGTCGCAGTCCATCCTGCCTATGACGCCGCCTTCGACGGCTTCGCGGCGCCCGAGGTGCGCGGCAAGCCCAAGGCGCGGCAGGCATGGGCGGTGGATCAGGTCAAGCGCGCGCTGAAGGCCAGCCAGCGTATGGGCCTGACGGCACATGCGACCTTCTCCGGCGCGCTGGCCTGGCCCTATGTTTATCCCTGGCCACAGCGCCCGGCGGGCCTGATCGAGGCCGCCTTCGATGAACTTGCCGCGCGCTGGCGCCCGATCCTCGATGTGGCCGAAGACTGCGGCGTGGACATCTGCTACGAGATCCACCCCGGCGAAGACCTGCATGACGGCATCAGCTACGAGATGTTCCTCGACCGCGTGAACAACCACTCCCGCGCCAACCTGCTGTACGATCCGTCGCATTTCGTGCTGCAACAGCTCGATTACCTCGACTACATCGACATTTACCACGAACGCATCCGCGCCTTCCACGTCAAGGACGCCGAATTCAACCCGACCGGGCGGCAGGGCGTCTATGGCGGCTTCCAGCCCTGGGTGGACCGTGCCGGACGTTTCCGAAGCCTGGGCGACGGGCAGGTGGATTTCGGCGCGATCTTCTCGAAACTCACCGCCTGCGACTATGGCAGCTGGGCGGTGCTGGAATGGGAATGCGCGCTGAAACACCCCGAGGATGGCGCGCGTGAAGGGGCCGAGTTCATCGCCCGGCACATCATCCGGGTCACCGAACACGCCTTCGACGATTTCGCTGGGGCAGGGACTGACGATGCTGCCAACCGCAAGATGCTTGGCCTGGACTAGGGAGGCAGAGATGATCGAGGCAAGCAAGGGCGAGACCGCCGCGGGACGTATCCGGCTCGGCATGGTCGGCGGCGGGCAGGGCGCATTCATTGGCGCCGTGCACCGGATCGCGGCGCGGCTGGACGATCACTTCACCCTTGTCGCGGGCGCACTTTCCTCTGACCCCGCACGGGCCCGCGCTTCGGGCGCCGAACTGGGCCTCGATCCCGCCCGCTCCTACGCCTCGTATGAGGAAATGGCACGGGCCGAAGCCGCCCGCCCCGACGGGATCGAGGCCGTGGCGATCGTCACCCCCAACCACGTCCACGCCCCCGCCGCCCGGGCCTTCCTTGAGGCCGGGATCCATGTGATCTGCGACAAGCCGATGACCCTGACGGTCGCCGAGGCGGAAGATCTGGTCGCGCTGGTGGCAAAGACCGGCCGTGTCTTCGTGCTGACCCATAACTACACCGGCTACCCGATGATCCGGCAGGCCCGCGCCATGATCGCGGCGGGCGAACTGGGCGATATCCGCGTCATACAGGCCGAATACCCGCAGGACTGGCTGACCGAACGTGCCGAGCTGACCGGCCACAAACAGGCCGAATGGCGCACCGACCCCGCCCGCACCGGAGCAGGCGGCGCCATCGGCGATATCGGCACCCATGCCTATAACCTCGCCTGCTTCGTCACCGGGATGGAACCCGACAGCCTGCTGGCGCAACTGACCACCTTCGTTGCAGGCCGCCGGGTGGATGACGACGTGCAGGTGCTGCTGCGCTACGGCAATGGCGCGCGCGGCATGCTCTGGGCCAGCCAGGTGGCGGTGGGCAATGAAAACGCGCTGAAGCTGCGGGTCAGCGGCACCAAGGGCGGCATCGAATGGTCGCAGGAAAACCCCAACCAGCTCTGGTTCACCCGCTTTGGTGAACCTAAGCAATTGCTGACCCGAAACGGCGCCGGGGCCTGGGCCGAGGGCACCCGCGTCAGCCGCGTCCCAGGCGGCCACCCCGAGGGCTACCTGGAAGGCTTCGCCACGATCTACGCAGAGGCCGCCGCCGCCATCCGCGCCGCGCGGAACGGCCATCCCACACCAGGGGACGTGATCTATCCCACAGTGCAGGACGGCCTATCGGGTATGCGCTTCATTGCGGCAGCGGTGGCCTCATCGCAGGCTGGGAACATCTGGACGCCGCTCAAATGATGGATGCCCCCGTCACCGCGCCCGCGCTGCAGGCGGTGGACATCTCCAAGGCCTTCGGCCCGGTGACGGTGCTGCAGGGCCTGACCCTCGACGTCCGCGCCGGCGAGGTGCACGCGGTGATCGGCGAGAACGGCGCGGGCAAATCGACCTTGATGAAGCTCTTCGCGGGCCACTTACAGCCAACCGCTGGCACTATCCTGATCGGTGGGGCGCCCGTCACCCTCCATACCCCGGTCGAGGCCGAAACGCATGGGATCGCCCTCGTGCATCAGGAAATTCTTCTCGCCCCCGATCTGACGGTGGCACAGAACATCTACCTCGGGCGCGAGCTTCGGCACGCCTGCATGATGGACGACCGCGCCATGCGGGCTGGTGCGCGCCGCGTGCTGGATGAACTCGGGGCGGATATCGATCCCGACGCCATAGTTGGCCACCTTTCCATCGCGCAGCGCCAGCTGGTGCAGATCGGCCGCGTCTTGTTGGTCCCCCACCGCGTGGTGATCTTCGACGAACCCACCGCCTCGCTCACCCCGTTCGAAACCGAGGCGCTCTTGCGCATCGTCACCGACATCCGCGCCAGAGGGGCAGGGGTGCTCTATATCTCGCACCGCCTGCCAGAAGTGAAGGCGATCGCTGACCGCATCAGCGTGCTGCGCGACGGTCGGCTGGTGGGAACCTATCCGGCGGGCGATCTGCAGGCGATGGATATGGCCCGCCTGATGGTCGGGCGTGACGTGGCCAAACTTTACCCAGAGCGCGCCAACACTGCCCGCGGTGAAACAGTGCTCGAGGTTGCGGGCTTCACCGTCCCGGGCTATGCCCGCGATGCCGCCTTCCTGCTCAACCGCGGCGAGATTCTCGGCTTCGCGGGCCTCGTCGGCGCTGGACGCACCGAGTTGATGGAGGGCGTCGTGGGCCTTCGCCCCGCGCGGGGCACCGTCCGACTGAACGGCGCACCTGCTCATTTCGGCACCGTAGCCGCCAGCCTGAAGGCCGGAATCGTCTACTTGAGCGAGGATCGCAAGGGCAAGGGGCTGCTGCTCGACCGCGATCTGCAGGTCAACCTGACGCTCGCCGCATTGCCCCGCTTTATGCGTGGCTTCGGCATCGACGGCGTGGCGGAACGCGCGGCGCTCGACCGCGCGATAAGCGAATTCGAGATCCGCGCCGGGCACAAGGACATGCTCGCGGGCCAACTTTCGGGCGGTAATCAGCAAAAACTGCTGCTCGCCAAAATGATGATGCTTGACCCCAAGATCGTGATCATCGACGAGCCGACACGCGGCATCGACATCGGCACCAAGCAGCAAATCTACGCCTTCATTGCCGCGCTGGCGGACGAAGGTCGTTCGGTCATCGTGGTGTCCTCCGAAATGCCCGAACTGATCGGCATATGCGACCGCATTCTCGTAATGCGCGGGGGCCGCATCGTGGGCGAAGTCGCAGGCGAGCATATGACCGAGACTGAGATCGTGATGCTTGCAACCGGCGCTACCGCCGAGGCGGCGGCCCTTCTAACAACCGGGGGAGAAGCGGCATGACCGTCGAGCCTGCCACCTCAACCAGGCGCGCACTATCCCGCAGCCGCTGGGCCGAGATCGACCTGCGCGCGGTTGCCCCTTTCGTTGCGCTGGCCCTGCTGCTGGTGCTTGGCAGCTTTGCCAATGACAACTTCCTGACCATCGGCAATCTGGTCAACGTGCTGGCCCGCAGCGCTTTCATTGCCATCATCGCGGTCGGGGCAACCTTCGTGATCTCCGCAGGCGGGCTCGATCTCTCGGTCGGCTCGATGGTGGCCTTCGTCGCCAGCCTGATGATCCTGTTCATCAACACCGGCGTGATCGCCGACCCGATGCTGATGCTTCTGGCGGCCATGGCGCTGGCTGTGGTCATTGGCGCGCTCTGCGGGCTGGCCAACGGGCTGATCACCACACAAGGCCGGATCGAGCCCTTCATCGCCACGCTCGGCACGATGGGCATCTTCCGGGGGCTGACGACATGGCTCTCCCAAGGGCGGCGCAATCACGCTGCGATCGTCCGACATCCAGATTCTCTACCGACCGGTCTATTTCGGCAGCGTCGCAGGCATTCCGGTGCCGATCCTCATCATCTCCATCGTGGCAGCCATCGGCGCCTTCCTGCTCTACCGCACCGGCTTTGGCCGCCATGTTGCGGCGGTCGGCTCGAACGAGGATGTGGCGCGCTATTCCGGCATCTCGGTCAGCCGGGTGCGCATCCTCACCTATGTGCTGCAAGGCATCTGCGTGGCGATGGCAGTGTTACTTTATGTGCCGCGCCTCGGCTCGACCACGGCCACCACGGGCATCATGTGGGAATTGCAGGCGATCACCGCCGTGGTCGTCGGTGGCACGGCGCTGCGCGGCGGGGTCGGGCGCATCTGGGGCACTGTCTGTGGCGCCTTCATCCTTGAGATGGTGGGCAACATCATGCTCCTGTCCAATTTCGCCAGCGAATACCTGATCGGCGCCATTCAGGGCGCGATCATCATCATCGCGATGCTGGTTCAGCGCTCGCTGATCCGCAGATGACGACGTAGTCGGGCGCGAAGGGGGGCGCGCCAGGCCGGAATGACAAGCCCCCGGGCTAGGGAGAGAGAGATGATGAGGAAATCAATTCTGGGTCTTGCCCTCGCGGCCTTTACGGTCGTGGGCGGTACGGCTCAAGCGGCGGACAAGAACTACACCATCGGCGTGTCGATCCCGGCGGCCGACCACGGCTGGACGGCAGGCGTGGTCTATCACGCACAGCGCGTCGCGGCGCTTCTGATGAAGGAACATCCGGGGCTGAAGGTCATCGTCAAGACCTCGGCCGACCCGTCCACGCAGGCCAATGCGCTGGAAGACCTGACAACCCAGGGCATCAACGCATTGGTGATCCTGCCGACCAACCCCGACCCGCTTGGTCAACGCAATCAAGCAGGTCAAGGCCGGCGGCGTCTTCGTCACGCTCGTCGACCGCGCGCCCAGCGACAATGACAACTCGGTGCGTGACCTTTACGTCGCGGGCAACAACCCGGCATTGGGTGCCGTGGCCGGCGACTACATCAAGGCGCATTCCCCCGATGCGCAGGTGGTGGTGATCCGTGGTCTGCCGATCCCGATCGACCAGCAGCGCCAGGACGGCTTCGATGCCGCGATCAAGGGCAGCAACATCAAGGTCCTTGAAAAGCAATACGGCAACTGGAGCCGCGATGACGCCTTCAAGGTGATGCAGGATTTCCTGACCAAATACCCCAAGATCGACGTGGTCTGGTGTCAGGATGACGACATGTCGGTGGGCGTGTTGCAGGCCATCGAACAGGCCAAGCGCACCGATATCCAATATGTCATCGGCGGCGCCGGATCAAAGGACATGGTCAAGAAGGTGATGGACGGCGACAAGATGGTGCCGGTCGACGTGCTCTATCCGCCGGCCATGATCGGCACCGCGCTGGAACTGACTGCGGCCCATCTCTACGATCAGGTCCCGGTCCCCGGCAGCTACACCATGGATGCCACACTGGTGACCAAGGACAACGCGAAGAATTATTACTTCCCCAACTCGCCCTACTGAGCGGGGGCACCCAAAATCAAGGGCTCCGCAGCGCAGGCTGCGGGGCCCTGTTCCGTTTAGACGACGCCTACTTCCGCAGCATTCGCCGCAGGCTGAGTGTCAGGATGCCAAGGCAGCCCAGCAGCAGCAGGGCGGCACCCCAAAGCGGGGCCAGCCCCAGCCCCTTGACCAGCACCGTGACCGCCACGATCAGTCCCACAATCTGCAACGCGAGGCTGCCATCATCGACGAAAAGGCCAATAAGCTCGGCGAAGACAGAGATGATGAACTTCATTGCGCGGCTCCGATGCGTCGGCGGGCCTTGGCCATGGTCGAAACGGCAGCAAAGGCAAAGGCGGCAAGAATGGCGAGCAGGCCCAGCAACGACAGATCTGCCCCCGGCCACGCCGCCCCCAGGCCCTCACCGGCCCAGAAGATGCCGAAGGCGGTCAGCATCAGACCGACCGCGAATTTCAGCGCGTTCTCGGGCACCTGAGACAGCGGCTTGTGCACCAGAACCCCGATCAGCAGCACCGAGACGACCGCCGCCAGCGCCCCCAGCCCGGCATAGAACGTCATGCCGCGCGCAGCCCCCACAGCGATCACGATGAAGACCACCTCAACCCCTTCCAGCAACACCGCCTTGAAGGCCGCCATGCCTGCCATGAAATCCGCCCGCGCCTCGTCCGCCTGCCGCTTCAGCGCGTCGGTCTCCTTGGCAAAAGCCGCCGCCTCGTCATGCAGCGCGATATAGCCGGAGGCGCGCAGGATCGCCTTGCGCAGCCAGCGCATCCCGAACAGGATCAGGAGCACCCCCACCACGAATTGCAAAACCTGCAGCGGAATCAGCGCGAACAGCGGGCCGAACGCCAGCACCAGCACAACCAGCAAGGCCAGCGCCGCTCCGGAGCCGATCAGCGCAGGCCGCCAGCTTCGCGTCAGCGCCACCGCTAAAACGATGGTAAAAGCCTCCACGACCTCAACGAAAGAGCCAAGGTAGGCAGCGGTCAAGGTGGAGATCAGCGCGGTAGAGGTCATTTTGGCAATCGTCCCATGCGGAAGAGCCGATTTTAACGCCCGCATAGCCAAGCACAACCGATGTCCGCACACGAATGCGCGTGGCACCATTCAATGCGCTGACCTGCCCGGATTTCATGCTAAAGCAGTGCCATGACGCTGTCAGAGTCACAGGATTTCCTCTCCTCGGTCCCGCTCTTCGCGGAATTTGAAGGGGTGGCCGACGCCACCCGCTATCTGCCTCTGCCTGACGATTGGGTTCTGGCCCTGGCCGATATCGTCGATTCGACCCGAGCCATTGCCGAGGGCCAGTACAAGTTGGTCAACATGGCCGGGGCGGCGGTCATTCCGGCGGTGCTGAACGCGCTGGGGCGGCACGATCTGCCCTATGCCTTTGGCGGCGACGGCGGCAATGTGGCGCTGCCCGGCGCGGCGAGGGGCGCAGCCGAACAAGCTCTGGCCAGCCTTTGCCGCTGGTCGGACGAAGAATTCGGCCTCACCATGCGTGCGGCCCTGGTGCCAGTGTCCGAGATCCGGCGCGCCGGGTTCGACCTCCGCGTGGCGCGCTTCCGGGCCAGCGACCAAGTCTCTTTCGCGATGTTCGCAGGCGGCGGCGCCACCTGGGCCGAAAGCCAGATGAAAGCCGGCGCCTTCGGGGTTGCTCCCGCGCCGCCCGGTAGCCGGCCCGATCTGGCGGGCCTGTCCTGCCGCTTCGACACGATCCGGGCGCAGCATGGACAGATCGTCTCGCTGATCGTGGTGCCTGGGCCCGCGCCAGAAGGGTTTCCCGCCCTAGTGAACGAAATTGTGGCGCTCGCAGGCGAAGAAGTTCGGGCCGGTCACCCTGTGCCGGAAACTGGTCCGCCGCTGCACTTTTCCCCAGCTGGCTTCCGCGCCGAGGGCCAGGCGCTCGCCGCCCCCGGCAAGCGCCTGCCAGTGCGACTGAAGGCGGCGGTGGCGGCGCTGCTGGTGATCGTGCTGCATCGGCTGAACCGCCCGCTCGGCCGGTTCGATGCGCGCCGCTATACCCGCGATGTCGCGATGAACACGGATTTCCGCAAATACGATGACGGGCTGAAAATGACCGTCGAGCTTGACGCTGACCGGTTGGCACGAATTGAGGCGCGGCTTGCCACGGCCCAGGCGGCGGGCCTGTGCCGCTACGGTCTGCACAAGCAGGACGCCGCTCTGATGACCTGCTTCGTGCCCACCCCCCTTGCGCGAGACCATGTGCATTTCGTCGACGGCGCTTCGGGCGGCTACGCGCAGGCGGCAAACCAGCTCAAGGGACGAGAGGTCGCGCCCGGATGATCTACCTGCTGCGGCACGGCGAAACCGCGTTCAATGCTGCGGGTCGCTATCAGGGCCAGGCGGATTCCCCCCTGACCGAGCGCGGAGAAATTCAGGCGCTGAGCGCGGGCGAAGTCTTGGCGGCGCGACTGCAGGGATCAAAAGCGCGGGTCTTCTGCAGCCCGCTGGGCCGCGCCCGCCAGACCGCCGAACTGGTGGCCGGACGGCTGAGCGGCGGGGCAGAGATCATTTCTGATCCACGTCTGGTCGAGATCGGCATGGGCGCCTGGGATGGCCTGACCCGGCCGGAGATCGAGGCGCTGAGCCCGCGCCACCGCAAGGACATCGCACCAGGCGACTGGTATTTCCGCTCGCCCGATGGAGAGCGGTTCGACACACTCGCGGCGCGGCTGGCAGCGGTAATGGCCGAGATCACGGAGGATCCGGCGCGGGAAAAGATCGTGGTCAGCCATGGCGTGGCGGGCCGGGTGATCCGCGGGCTGCATGCAGGACTGTCGCGGGCCGAGATGGTCCAACTGGACGCGCCGCAGAATGCCGTCTTTGTGCTTCGTCCCGGTGGCGAGGTGGAACGGCTCGATTATTTCGACGGCTGAAAGCGCAGGGTCGGCACTCATTCAGGCCTTTACGATATGTGGCCCGCCCAAGCCCCGGCGCGCCATCGCATTGCGTGTGTCCACGATCAGCGGAGACCACCCCGCCAATGCTTCATAATCCACCGCATCATGATCGGTCGAGATCAGCACGGCATCGAACCCGCGCACCTCCACTTCAGTCAGCGGGATCGAGCGTCGGCCCATCAGCCCCATATACTCCCGCGTCTTCGGAATCTCCCCGACATGGGGATCATGGAACGCCACCTCTGCGCCGCGTTCCTCGATCAATTCCAGGAGCTTCAGCGAGGGGCTTTCCCGGATATCCGGCACATTGCGCTTGTACGCCAGCCCCAGCACCAGCACGCGGGCCCGGCCAAGCGGTTTGCCGGACACCCGGTCCAGCGCCTCGGCCAGACGGCCCACGACATGGCGCGGCATCGCCGCGTTGATCTCGCCGGCCAGTTCGATGAACCGCGTCGGCAGCTCGTATTCCCGCGATTTCCAGGTCAGGTAGAACGGGTCGATCGGGATGCAATGCCCGCCGAGCCCCGGGCCGGGGTAGAAGGGCATATAGCCAAAGGGCTTGGTCTTGGCCGCCTCGATCACCTCCCAGATGTCGATGCCCATCGCCTCGTAGACCACCTTCAACTCGTTCACGAGCGCGATGTTGACGGCGCGAAAGATGTTCTCGGTCAGCTTCACCGCCTCGGCGGTGGCGTTCGACGACACCGGCACGACATTATGCACCACCGCGCCATAAAACGCCCGCATCAACGCCTGCGCCTCGGCCCCGTCCCCCGAGACCACCTTGGGGATGCGCTGTGTGTCGTAATCTCGGTTGCCGGGGTCTTCCCGTTCGGGCGAGAAGCCGAGGAAGAAGTGCCGGCCCGAAATCAACCCACCCGCCTGCAGGATCGGGCGCAGCACATCGTCGGTGGTGCCGGGGTAGGTGGTGGATTCCAGCACGATCAGCTGGCCGGCGCGAAGCGTCGCGGCGATCGACTGCGCGGTTCGGGTGACGAAGGACAGGTCGGGGTCGCGATGCCGGGTCAGCGGTGTCGGCACGCAGATCACGATCACGTCACACTGGCCAAGCTGCGCGAAATCGGTCGTCGCGCTGAATCGTCTAGCGGCGGTCTCGGCCGCCAGCCGGTTGCTCGGGACCGCCTCGATATAGGACTGCCCGGCCTCGATCGCGGTGATCTTAGTCTCGTCGATATCAAACCCAGTGACCACCATGCCCGCCTGCGCAATGGCAATGGCCAGCGGTAGGCCGACATAGCCAAGGCCGATCACGCCGACGCGGGCGGTGCGGTCGGCAATCGCCGCCATCAGACTTTCGGATGGGGTGGGGGACATGACGCGGGCCTTTGCGCGAGGGAGATGCCCTTGGTTGGCGGCATTCCCCCGCAGTGTCAAGCGATGCTCCCCCGACGCCGCGCGCGTTGCACGCAGGCTCGATTGGCCCTATGGCTGGAGCCTTGGGGAAACGGCGATTTCGGGGGATGCGATGCGGATCTTGGCACAGTTGGCGGGGCTTGCGCTGCTGGTGGCACTGGCCGCCCCGGCGCAGGCGGGCGATTGGCGCAAACCGTTGGCGGATGACTTTGACAGCATCGGCTTCGCACCGGCAGGTGGCCTGTTTTACAAGAAAAACTACGAGCAATCCGCCGGAACGGTGGAGTTCGAGACCAGTGATGTCTTTGCGGGCGCGGGCGCGTTAAAGCTCTCGGTCCGCCCGATCTGCCCGCGCCGCGAAAAAGCTTTGCAGCGAACGCGCCGAAGTTTGGCAGAAAACAGCCAATCGCGTGCCCTATGATCAGGGCATCTGGGACGGCTTCGCGGTCAAGTTCGGTGCGCCGATCCCGCAGAACGACCACCGCTACCTGATCGCGCAGTGGAAGCGCGAAATCGGCCCGCAAGCGAAGGGCGACTTCAGCCCCTTCCTCGCCCTGCGGATGTTGAACGGCAAGCTATTCGCAACGATCGAGACGAATTTCCATCCTCCGGTCCGCATGGGCCGCAAGGGCGATGCTGCAAACTGCCCGATCGGCCAGACGGCGGTATGGTTGCGCCCGGGGGTAAACCAGATGCGCGCGGATCGTGGCGACGGATCCCGCCTGGACGCCCGCCGATGCAACTGATTTCACACGCCTGCACTGACAGGATTGTGGTGACGCATCACGGCAATCCGCTGCCGCGCCCGGACAGCGGCTGGATCGATTTCGTGATCTACAGCCACCCCGGCCCCTCAGGCGACGGGCATGTCGAGATCTTCGCCAATGGCAAATGGATCGTCACCGTGAAAGGCGATATCGGCCATGCCGACGCGGGTCTGGGCCCAAACCAATACTTCAAGTTCGGTCCCTATCGCGCGGCGGGCGAGGGGATATGGACGATGTATTATGACAGTTTCCGCCGCAGCCCGCTCTGCACTGATGTTCTCACCGATCCTGCCGCCTGTGCCGCGGTGAAGTAGCACAGCTCAGCGCGGAATCGTTTGTTTCGTGGACAGGGGCGAGCGGCTGTTCTAGGCATGGGCAACGGCCCTTAGCGGGCGGCAAAAGGAAATGGCTGGAATGGCGTCCGGGTCGGATCTGCTTCGGATCGAGGATCTGAATATCCGCTTCAACCTGCTTGGCGGGCATCTTGACGCCGTCCGCGGCGCCAGCCTGAGGGTGCTTCCGGGCAAGGTCACTGCCCTTGTGGGCGAATCCGGCTCTGGCAAATCGGTGATCAGTCAGGCGGTGATGGGGATCCTGCCGAACATCGCTTCCGCCACGGGTCGCATCCTCTTCGACGATCCCCTGTCGAGCAACGGGCCGGTCGACATCCTGAAGCTTGACCGTGACGGCAAGGCGATCCGCGCCCTGCGCGGCAGCCGGATGGGCAAGATCTTTCAGGAACCGATGACCTCGCTGTCACCATTGCACACGATCGGAAACCAGATCGCCGAAACGCTGGCGATCCACCAGCGTACCACCAAAGACGAACGCCGCACCAAGTCCGAGGAGATGCTGGGTCTCGTCGGGTTCACCAACCCGGCGCGGGCCTTCGACATGTATCCGTTCGAGCTGTCGGGCGGTATGCGCCAGCGGGCGATGATCGCGATGGCCCTGATCTGCCGCCCGGCGTTGCTGATCGCGGATGAACCGACAACTGCGCTCGACGTGACGATTCAGGCGCAGATCCTCGGCCTGCTGCGTGAATTGCAAAGCACCCTTGGCATGGCGATGCTCCTGATCACACATGATCTTGGCGTGGTCGCCAATGTCGCGGACGAGGTGGTGGTGATCTACCACGGCAGGGTGGTCGAGGCCGGACCAGTCGATGCGATCTTCCGCAAGCCGGAACACCCCTACCTGAAGGGCCTAATGGCCGCCGCGCCGCATTTTGACATGAAACCGGGAGAGCGGCTGAAATCCCTGCGCGACATCCCGGTCAACGCCGGGCACCTGCTTGGGGCCATAGGGGGCAAGCCTGCCGCCGCCGGACCAGAGGTTCTGCTCTCGGTGCGCAACGTCACCAAATCCTTCACCACGCAAAAATCGAGCTTCCTTTCGCGCAATGAGGCACAAGCGGTGAAGGCGGTCGACCGCGTCAGCTTCGACATCCGGCGCGGAGAATGCCTGGGCCTGGTCGGCGAAAGCGGATCGGGCAAGACCACCGTCAGCAAGATCCTGATGCGCGCCGTCACACCCGACGAAGGCTCGGTCACACTCAACAGCGCCGAAGGACAGATCGACGTACTCGCCGCCAAAGATGCCGAACTGTTCCGTCTGCGCACCCGGATGCAGATGGTGTTTCAGGACCCGGTCTCATCGCTTTCACCGCGCATGACAGTGCGCAATATCCTGAGCGAGCCGCTGGAAATTCACAGTCGCGGCGGTGCCAAGGCGCGCTTCGCCTCAGTTGAGCGACTGATCGAGGCGATCGGGCTGGATCAAAGCTATCTCAACCGTTACCCACACAGCATGTCGGGTGGTCAGCGTCAGCGCATCGGCATCGCCCGTGCTCTCGCGCTTGGCCCGGAACTGCTGGTCTGTGATGAGCCGGTATCAGCGCTCGACGTCTCGGTGCAAGCGCAAATCCTAAACCTTTTGAAGGACTTGCAGGCCGAACTTGGGCTGACTTATCTGTTCATCTCGCATAACCTTGCCGTGGTTGATTACATGGCCGACCGGATCGCCGTGATGTGCGGTGGCCGCATTGTTGAACTTGCCCCGCGAGAGACGCTCATGCGGGCCCCGGTGCA
The DNA here is from genome assembly GCA_963837565.1 of uncultured Pseudomonadota bacterium. Lineage (GTDB taxonomy): Bacteria > Pseudomonadota > Alphaproteobacteria > Rhodobacterales > Rhodobacteraceae > Solirhodobacter. Next base: position 79,315 of record CAWIOC010000003.1, on the reverse strand, counting down.
TCCCTACACGCGGACATTGCTGGCGGCGGTGCCCTTTCCGGACCTTGACCGCAAGTTCGACTTTTCCTCGCTCAAATCCGGTCCGGCTTCGGTGGTGCGGGGTTGGGGGGCTGCCTTCGAAGCGGGCGACGACGCGGATGCCCTGCGTCCGATCGACCTTGGCGGCGATCACATGGTGCTGGCACATGGCAGCGCAGATATCTCGGATCTGCGGGCTTGAGCGGCGTCCCGGGCACTGGTCCTGTGCCCGGATGCGGGAAAGTGGCAATCTTGCTGCCCCGCGGCGATTGCGCTAACAATAGGCGGCGGTCGCAAGGTGTCCGCCGGTCGGTTCGGGCCTGGCGCCCGGTTCGGCGCTCGCCCGGTGATGCCGTACAGGTGATCCGGCATTTTCCAAGACGCGCAGCGCGCGCATTGTATCCAGGACTGATGATGCCCAACTTGTCCGATTCTTCTTTCGCTTCGGCGGCACCCAGCCGGCCCGTCGCCAGCGCCGTCGGGCATTGCCCCAAAGATCGCTCCCTGACCTGCATCAGCCCTTCGAGCTGCGGGCCCCGTCCCTGATTTTCCACCGCCGTCGGCCAGTCCGGCGGCGTCCCCACGAAAGGCCCGCGCATGCTCCGTCGTTTTGAAGATGCCCGCATCCTGATGTACAGCCACGATACCTTCGGGTTGGGTCATCTGCGGCGCTGCCGGGCCATCGCCCATGCCCTGGTCGAGGATTTCCGGGGCCTGCAGATCCTGATCATTTCGGGTGCGACCATTGCCGGGGCATTTGACTATCGCGCGCGGGTTGACTTCGTGAAGATCCCCAGCGTGATCAAGCTGCACAACGGGGAATACACCCCGATGGAAAAGCACATCGATCTGCATGAAACACTGAAGATGCGCCAGTCGATCATCCTGCACACGGCGCAAAGTTTCGAGCCCGACATCTTCATCGTCGACAAGGAACCGCTCGGCCTGCACGGCGAGGTGGAAGAGACGCTAACCTACCTCAAGTCGCGCGGTACCCGGCTGGTGCTGGGCTTGCGCGACGTGATGGATGCGCCCCACCTGCTGGACGCCGAATGGAAGCGCAAGGACGTGATGCGCAAGATCGACAACTATTACGACTCGATCTGGGTCTATGGCCCGCCCGAGTTCTACGATCCGCTGATCGGTCTTGAAGTACCTGCCGGGGTGCGCGCCAAGATGAATTTCGTTGGCTTCCTGCAACGCAGCGTCTCGACCACTGCCTCGGCCGACCATCGCCCGCCAGGCTTGTATATCCTTGTCACTACTGGCGGTGGTGGCGACGGGGCAGAGCTGATCCATGACGTGATTCATGCCTATCAGCAGGACCCCACGCTGACTTTGCCTGCGCTGATTGTGCTGGGGCCCTACATGCCCGCCCGACAACGCGCCAAGCTGATGATCAAGGGCGGCAAGATCCCCTACATCCGGATGATCGAATTCGACAGCCAGATGGAAAAGCTGATCGCCGATGCGGCGGGCGTGGTCGCGATGGGCGGCTACAACACCTATTGCGAAATCCTGTCCTTCGACCGCCCGGCCCTGATCGTGCCGCGCACCGCGCCACGTGAAGAACAATTGATCCGCGCCCAGCGCGCCACCGAGCTTGGTCTCGTCGACATGCTGCTTCCGGATGAGGCCGCCGATCCTCTGCGACTTGCCCGCGCGCTGAAGGCGCTGCCGGGCCGCAGCCTGCCGTCGCAAAACCCCAAGGGCCTGCTGCTGGATGGTCTGACCCATATCTCCGAGACCGTGGGAGGCTGGCTGGCGCCGGGGCCGCGCGATCATCTGGCGATCGTGAACACCTGACTGGACCACTATGCCGCCGCGCAAACTCGTCGTTCTGCTCAAGGGCTATCCGCGACTGTCCGAAACCTTCATCGCTCAGGAATTGCTGGGGCTGGAGCAGGCAGGGTTCGACCTTGTGCTGGTCTCGTTGCGCCATCCGACCGACCGCAAGCGCCACCCAGTGCATGATGAGATTCGCGCGCCCGCCGTCTATCTGCCGGAATACCTCTATCAGGAACCTCTGCGCGTCCTGCGCGGTCTCTGGGTTGCAGGGAAGCTGCCGGGATTTCGCAGCGCACTCGCGCTCTGGTGGGCCGACTTGCGCCGCGACCGGACGCCGAACCGCATCCGCCGCTTCGGACAGGCGGCTGTGCTCGCCGCCGAACTGCCCGAGGGGGCCGAGTGGCTGCACGCGCATTTTATTCACACCCCGGCTTCGGTTGCTGGCTACGCCGCCGCGATGACCGGCCTGCCCTGGACGGTCTCGGCCCATGCCAAGGACATTTGGACCTCGCCCGATTGGGAAGTGTCGGAAAAGCTCAACCGGATGCTTTGGGCTGTCACTTGCACCCGCGCGGGCTACGACCAGCTGCGCCACCTCGCAGGCGCAAGCGCCGACCATGTCCACCTCAGCTACCACGGTCTGGACTTGACCCGCTTCGGCTCCTTCACCACCCCCCGCCCACCGCGTGACGGCACGGATCCGGCAGATCCAGTACGCCTGCTCAGCGTTGGCCGCGCGGTCGAGAAGAAGGGCTATGACGTGCTATTGCAGGCGCTTGCCCGCCTGCCGGCAGACGTGAATTGGCACTTAACTCACATCGGAGGCGGCGAATTGCTGAAATCGCTTCAGGCGCTGGCCGAAGCCCTCAACATTGCTGCGCGGATCGACTGGCAGGGCCCGCAGAGTCAAGAGGATGTGCTGGCGGCTTATCGATACTCCGACCTCTTCGCATTGGCCTGCCGGATCGGCGCTGATGGTGACCGCGACGGTCTGCCCAACGTCCTTGTCGAATCTTCCAGCCAGTCGCTCGCCTGCCTCTCGACCGATGTGTCGGGCGTCGGCGAATTACTGACGGATGGTGACACCGGACTGGTCGTCGCGCCCGACGACCCTGCGCAGTTCGCCGTCGCCCTTGAGCGCGCAATCCGCGATCCCGAACTCCGGGCCCGCCTCGGTGCAGCGGCTGAGGCTCGGGTCCGCGCCGGCTTCGACACCCGCACCAGCATCGCGCAACTCAAGACCCTGTTCGAGACGGAAGGGACGGGCGAGCGATGACCGTTTCAATCGCCGCGCCACGGGTGTTCCTCTATGTCCAGCACCTGCTGGGCATCGGCCACCTAGCTCGTACCAGCCGTATCGCGCAGGCGCTGAAGTCAGATGGCTGCACCGTCATGGTGGTGACCGGCGGAACTCCAGTTGAGGGTTTCCCCGCGCCGGGCTTGCACCATCTGGCCCTGCCGCCTGTGGTTGCCGCCGACGCAGGCTTCGGCGGGCTGGCCGACGTGGATGGCAGGCCAATTGATGACGCCTTCAAGGCACATCGCCGCGACCTGCTGCTGGCGGCCTTCCACGACTTCGCTACCCGACGTGGTGATGATCGAGGCCTTCCCTTTCGGTCGCCGTCAGGTTCGCTTCGAACTTCTACCCCTGCTTGACGCCATCGCTGCTGCCCACCCGCGCCCGCTGACCGTCACCTCGGTTCGCGACATCCTTCAGGAAAACCGCAAACCGGGCCGGGATGAGGAAAGCCTTGCGCTGGTGCAGGCGCATTTCGACCTTGTCTTCGTTCATGGCGACCCCGGCTTCGTGCGGCTGGAAGAAACCTTCCCGCTCGCCACACAGATTGCCGAGCGGATCGTCTACACCGGCCTTGTCGCCCCGCCACCGCCCGCACCATCTTCCGAGCACTTCGACATCGTCGTCTCGGCTGGCGGCGGGGCCGTTGGCGCGGCGCTGATCCGTGCGGCGGCAGAGGCGGCCGCGTGTCTGCCTGATACCTTGCGCTGGTGCCTGATTGCCGGGCCGAATCTGCCGCAAGCGGAATTCGACGCCATTGCCGCGCTGGCCCCAGCTTCGGCCACGCTGGTTCGCTTCCGCCGCGATTTCGCGAGCCTTCTGGCTGGTGCCCAGCTTTCGGTCTCGCAGGCCGGCTACAACACGGTCTGCGACGTGCTGGTAGCAGGTTGCCGCGCGCTTCTCTTGCCCTTCGCGGCGGGGGGCGAGACCGAACAAACGGTCCGCGCCGAGCGATTGCAACGACTCGGCCTTGCAAAGCTGCTGCCCGAGGACCGGCTAAACGCCGATACCATGACCGACATGATCCGCGACTGCCTACAGAGCGCGGCCCCGCCCCGACACCAGCTGGACCTCGACGGTGCCGCCCATACCGCACTCTTGCTGCGCCGCCTTCTGACCGCGCCGACTGCGCGCTAAGCAATGGATTCCCCCGCTTTAGTGTTGTAGCCTCGTCAAGGTTTGGAGATTTTTGGATGTTCTCAGGCTATTGCATTCTTGCTGACAGCGATTGCTACGCCTCTGGGACGGCGCAGTTTTGCGGCGTGCTTGCAGCCATGGCGCAGACGGCCTAAGGCGCGCGATGGAAAACAGTCTGGCCAAATACATCTGGCGGCACACCGGACGGCAGCAGATCTGGGTGCTGACCATCGTACTGTTGTCGATGATCCCCTATTTCCTGTCCTTCGACCTGCCCAAGCAGATCGTCAACGGACCGATTCAGGGCGCCGGTTTCAAGACGCCGGATGCTACGCAGCTGTTCCTGCATATCTCTTTCTCGCTGCCGCTGATCGGCAAGATCGAGGTCTTTCCCGGCATCGAGCTGACTCGAATGGCCACACTCTTCGCGCTCAGCGTGGTGTTCCTGCTGCTGGTCGTGGTCAATGGTCTCTTCAAGTTCTACATCAACACGTACAAGGGGCGGCTGGGTGAACGCCTGCTGCGCCGGATCCGCTTCGACCTCGTCGACCGCATCCTGCGATTTCCTCCCGCGACCTTCAAACGCCTGAAGGCCGCCGAGATCTCGAGCATGGTCAAGGACGAGGTCGAACCGCTTGGCGGCTTCACCGGCGATGCTTTCGTCTCGCCCATGCTGCTCGGCGGACAGGCGCTGACGGCGTTGACGTTCATCGTGACACAGAACCTGTGGCTTGGACTGATCACGCTGTTTCTTGTCGCGGTGCAGGGCCTGTTGATCCCGCGACTGCGCCGCAGGCTGCTGATCCTCGGGCGCGAACGCCAGTTGACCGCGCGCGAATTCGCGGGCCGCGTCGGCGAGATTGTCGAGGGGATCGGCGCGATTCACGCCTATGACACCACGAACCTCGAACGCGCCGATATAGGGGCGCGATTGGCGCATATCTTCAAGATCCGCTACGATATCTACCAGTGGAAGTTCATGGTGAAGTTCATCAACAACTTCCTCGCGTCGGTCACGCCCTTCCTGTTCTACTCGGTCGGCGGCTACCTGACGCTGAAAGGCCAGCTCGACATCGGCCAGCTGGTCGCGGTGATCGGCGCTTACAAGGACCTGCCGGGGCCGCTGAAGGATCTGATCGACTGGGATCAGGCGCGTCAGGACGTGCAGGTCAAATACCAGCAGGTCGTAGGTCAGTTCTCGATCTCGCCGATGATCGAACCGGACCTGCATCTGGTGACGGTGGACGACATGTCCCAAACTCTCAAATCGCCGCTCGCCGCGGTCAACCTGACGCTGCTGGACGACAGCGGTGCGGTGATCCTCGACAAGGTGAACTTCAAGGTCGGACTGGGCGAATCCGTCGCGGTCTTGGGCAAGGGCACCGCCGAAGGCGAGGCGCTGGCCGAAGCGCTGGCGCGTCTGACCTGGGCGGCAAGCGGACGGGTCACGGCGGGCGATCAGGACATCCTGACCCTGCCGGAGGCAGTGACCGGGCGCGCCATATCCTATGCCGGGCCAGACCCCTATTTCTTCTTCGGAACGCTGCGCGACAACCTTCTCTATTCACTGAAGCACGCGCCCCTGCGCGAAACTGATCTGGATGAAGAGGCCGGGCGGCTGCGGCTCTGGGAGCAGGTTGAGGCAAAACGCGCGGGTATCCCCTACTTTGACATGTCCTATGACTGGATTGACTACCTTGCGGCCGGGGCGAACGGGCCCGACGATTTGCATGCAGCGGTCTTTCCTGTGCTCGAGGCGGTCGAGCTGACGCAAGACATCCTCGACCTCGCCCTGCGCTCCTGCATCGAAGGCGAGGGGGTGGGCGATCTGCCGGGGCGCCTGGTGGAACTGCGCGGGGAACTCTACGCCGCACTGGACGACAAAGGGCTGAAAGGCGTCATCGTACCGTTCGAGCCGAATGCCTATAATGTGGAATTGACGGTGGGCGAAAACCTTCTGTTCGGCAATCCCATCGGCTCGACCCTCGCTGGCATGGAAATTCGCAAGAACCCCTATTTCCGCGAGGTCATCGTCGAGACCGGACTGCACCATAGCCTGTTCAACATGGGTGTCGAGATTGCGGAAAACACCATCGACCTGTTCGGTGACCTTGCCTCGGATCACCCGTTCTTCCAGCAGCTGACCTTTATGACAGCTGAGGAAATCCCCCACTACGAGATGGTGATCAAACGACTTGACGGTCGGGGTTTCGATGCGGCCACACCAGACGAACGTGCCGGAATCATCGGCCTCGGCTTCGCCTACGTCGAGCCGCGCCACCGCTTCGGCCTGCTGACGGAAGAGCTGATGGCGCGGATCGTGGATTTCCGCAAACGCTTCCGCGACGGGCTTCCCGCTGATCTCTCGGGCGCGATCGAATTCTACGATCCAGACAGCTACACTCGCTCGGGCAGCGTGCTGGACAATGTCCTCTTCGGGCGGATCAGCCAGAAACAGGCCGACGGGCGCAAGCGGGTCTACGAATTGGTGACAGAGCTTCTGATTAGCAGCGGGCTTTACGACCGTGTTCTGTCGCTCGGCCTCGACTTCCATGTCGGTGCAGGTGGGCGGCGGCTGACCTCCGTGCAGCGCCAGAAGATAGGCCTTGCGCGCGGCCTGCTGCGCCGGTCGACCTATTTCGTCTTCAACCGCCCTCTGACGGCGCTCGACAATCGCCTGCAAACCCAGATCGTCGGCAAGGTTCTGGCGCACCTGCGGCAGGGTGGGCGCAATCCCGGGGTCGTCTGGGTGCTGACCAATGCAGCGCTATCCGATCTGTTCGACCGTGTCGTGGTCTTCGACAACGGAGAGGTAGTTGAGGATGGAACCCATCTCGGCCTGTCCGAGAACAGCAAGATATTCAAGGAACTACGCTCGGCCTGACCGGCGCCGACGCCACTCGAAAGACGAAGCCGAAGGACGAAAGACGCCAAACGTAAGACGGAGGCATTGCGGACCATGCTGTTGAAAGATGAAGTGCAGATGCTGCGGCGTGTGCCGCTGTTCGCCGGCGTCAGTCCCGCCAATCTCAAACTGTTGGCCTTCACCTCGGAACGGGTAAGTTATGCTGCAGGCGAGACGCTGTTCCTGCAGGGCGATCAGGGCGACGCGGCCTATGTCCTGCTCTCGGGAAAGGCCGACATCCTCGTCGATGCGCCGGGCGGCGAGATCAAGGTGGCTGAGCTTGGGACCAATTCCATCGTCGGCGAAATCGCGATTCTCTGCGATACCGCGCGAACCGCGACCGCCCGCGCCGCCATCCCGATTGAGGCGCTGCGCATCCGGCAAGAGCAGTTCATCAAGCTGCTGACCGATTTTCCCGAAATGACCATCGAGGTGGTGCGCGTGCTCGCCGACCGGCTGAGCAAGACCACCGCCGAACTGACCGAGGCGCGCAGTGCAAGCCGCCAGCTTCAGACGTGACGCCACAAAGACGAATTCTGCGCGTGCCAATTCGCCCCTCGCAACTGGCGGGCGCAATGATTATTGTTTGGAATTATGGTTCAACCGGACCTGCGAAAGCTGCTCAAGGACGGATTCCAAGTGTCTGACGTAGAACATATTTCCGCTTCCGGCCGGTGCATCGACCAAGACTGCACTCGGTGGGGTGTGGCGAGGTGAGCACTGGGGGGTTCCGTATCCGGGTGCGCGGCGCGCGCGGGTCCCTGCCGGTATCCGGCGATGCCTTTCGGGTCTACGGCGGCAATACGATCTGCCTTGAGATGCGCTGCGGCGACGATGTGCTGATTTTCGATGCCGGGTCCGGCATATTGCCCGCAGGGCTAGATTTTAAGGCCGAGGGCCGCAAACGTTTTTGCCTGTTCTTCACGCATTGCCATTACGACCACATCCTCGGCCTGCCAATGTTCCTGCCAATCTATGATCGGGCCAACTCGGTCGCGATCTGGTCCGGTCACCTTTCGGGCCTGATGACAACGCGCGAGATGATCGGTGAGTTCATGCGCGCCCCTTGGTTCCCGGTCAGCGCAGAGATTTGCGGTGAGACGCTGTCCTTTCACGATTTCCGCGCGGGCGATGTGTTGACGCCGGTGACGGGGGTGTCGATCAGCACCGGCAGTCTTGTGCATCCCGGCGGCGCCATCGGCTACCGTGTCGACTATGGCGGCAAATCGGTCGCGGTGATCACTGATACCGAACACACCCCCGGGGCGCTTGACCCAGAAGTGTTGCGCCTGATCGAAGGGGTGGATCTGTTCTTCTACGACACGACCTATACAGAATCCGAAATGGATCGGCACCGTGGTTTCGGCCATTCGACCTGGAATCAGGGCATCCTCCTCGCCAAAGCTGCGGGTGCGCGCAGCGTGGGCTTCCTGCACCATGCTCCTTGGCGGCGCGATGAAGACCTAAAGGAAATCGAAGCCCAGGCCTCGGCACAGTTCCCCGGCGCTTTTTGCGCGCGGGACGATCAGGTGATCGACCTCTAATCCTGCGCTGCCCGCTCAGGCGCGCGTGTGCTCAGTTGGGCCAGAGAAGATCCTGCGCGCGGTACCAGCGGCAGGCTGGATGCGCATTGGTGACCGCCAGCACCTGTTCCAGAAAGCGCCATGCGGCGGCGTCATGCACGAGGTGATGGGTCAGCAACCCGGTCGCGCCGCCACTGCCATAGGCCTGTTGCATCCGTCCAACGATCTCATTTACCAGCACCTCCGGGTCGCGCCCGCCACGGCTGCCGTGCCAGTCGATCAGATCGACATGCGCATTCAGGCAGGGCAGGGCGCTCGGCTCTTCCGGCCCGAAGACCGACAGCGCGCGAAAGCCAAGGCCCGGCAAGTTGGTCAGCACGGCCGGGTCGATCCGGTTCCACGGCGGCACAAGGATGGGCACGCGCGCCCGCCCGAATAACCGGTCGAGCGTGCACAGCCCGCGCGCCAGTTCGCCCAGCACTTCGGCCATCGGGCGATGCGGCCCCAGCTCCTGTTTCTTGGCCCCCTCCGGCGCATGGTTGCGGTGCGACCAGCCATGCACCGCGACCTCGACCAGTTGCTTGTCGGCGAGCGTCTCGGCCAGCGCCGCTCCGGCTCCTTCGGGGATCACCGCCAGCGTCAATGGCACGGCGCAGCGGCCCGTCACCTGCAACAATTGCGCCAGCGCGGGGGTCGGCCTCACCGCATCATCGTCGCGCAGCCAGAATGGTGCCGTCCGTCCGGCCTCGGCCCAGCGATCCAGCTCCTGCCGCAGCGGGGCCCAGACCACACCGCTCATGCCGGACACCCGATGTTCTGGCGCAAGATCTCATCCAGCCGCACCGCCGCCGTCCGCAGGCTGCGCGCCTGCAATACATGCGCCCGCGCCGAATGGCCCATCGCCCGCCGGCGGGTCGGTTCGGTCAGCAACATGGCGATGTTCTCAGCATAGGCGGTCCTGTCGCCAGAGGGCGAAAGCTCGCCGGTGACCCCGGCCTCGACTACGTCCGGCACACCGGCCGTGTCGAGCGCTACCACTGGCAGACCCGCAGCCTGCGCCTCAAGATAGGCCAGCCCATAGGCCTCGCCACAGCCCGGCCAGACGTAAAGTCCCGAGGCCGCCAGGGCCCGGGCAACCGCCGCCCGATCCCCTTCGCCCAGAAAATCCACGCGCGAGCCGAACCGGGCGAACAACGCCTCAACCTCGGCTCGCATCGGCCCATCGCCCATCAGTGCAAGCTGCCAGTCGAGCGCTTTCGGCAGCGCGCTCAGGGCACCCGCGAGAAAGCTGAAGCTGTCCATCTTGTCTCCGCCCCGCATCATGGCCACGGCGATCATCCGGTCTCCTGTCGCGCTGGGCGGCGGCCCCAAGCCATCAAAGTCGAGGAACGGCGGAAGCAGCGCCACCCGCGCTCCGGGGTATCGCATCAGGATTCCTTCGCGGTCGCGCCGAGTAAAGCAGATGTTGACCTGCGCCTGCGTTAAACCCGTAGCCACTTCGGCCTGTGCTGGAGCCCAACCCATCCGATCCCGCTTCGGCGCGTAAGAGCTTTCCGCGGTCGCATAGGCACAGTTGAAATCCCTGGCGAGCTTCGGCCCGATCAGGTCGGGCGCCTTGAAATAGGGATGGTAGCACAGCCACAGATCGGGGACGCCGTCGCGTTGCCACGCCGCACTCAGCCGTGCAATCTCGGCTTCAGCACCATGGCAAAGCGTGGAAAATCTGTCTTCCGACCAGGCGGATTGGTAACTCCGAAGCTCACTTGCCAACAAGACTTCGTGACCGGCCAGCCGCAGCGCCGCCATCAGTTGCCGTGCCATCTGCCGGTCCCCGGAGGGAACGGGATGCTCTGGCGACTTCAGCGGGGCATAAAAGGCAATTTTCATGAGGGCGCAAAGCTATGGCCGGCATCTTTGACTGTCAATTGCGGCACTGCGCCCGCCGCATGGCAGGGTTGCAGCCTGCGGTTGCGAGGCAAACTCGCTTTTATGTTCTGGTAATTTTCCTACAGCTGCCTATATGCGCCTGAGTGAAGGAAAAAGGCGTTTTTGCCGCTTCCCGGCGAACGGCCAGAGTCGCTCCTTCATAGACCAGATTTATGAAGGAACTATGTAATGGCCACAAACAGGAGCCCCGTCTCCGACGCTCTGATTGAGCGCGTGGCGCAATGGCTCGAGCGGTCCGCTCTTGAAGGCGCCGAGCTCAAGGCGATCGTTTCGGGCACTTGCGAGCGGCTGACTGCGGCGGGCGTTCCGCTGACCCGTGTGCATATCGGCCTGTCGATGCTGCATCCGCTTTACGATGCGCTCGGTTTCACCTGGAACCGCGGCAAAGGATTGTCGGTCGAAGGCTTTGACCACCGGGCCAGCGACGAAAAACCGGACCGTTTTCTCAACAGTCCTTATTATTACTTGCTCAGCAACAACCTTGAATCGCTGCGCCGCCGGATCGCGCCCGCATCGCCATCGGAATTTCCTGTCTTCGAAGATCTCAAGGCGCTGGGCATCACCGACTACCTTGCCTATGTGCAATCTTTCGGCGACACACCCGGTCGCGGCATGCTTGGCTCTTGGGCGACCGATGCAGCCGATGGATTTGATGACGGCATCATCGAGGCCTTGTTGCATATCCAGCGAAAGCTTGCGGTGACCATGAAGATGGCGGTGCTGGGCAAGTTGTCCAACAACCTTCTGTCGACCTACCTCGGCGAAAGCGCGGGCGAACGTGTGCTGGCGGGCCAGACCCGGCGCGGCGATGCGGATACGATCCGCGCCGTGCTGGTTATGGCGGACATGCGCAACTCGACGGCGCTGGCCGAAAAGACCGGGCGGCAAGGCTATATCGAGGCGCTCAACCAGTTCTTCGAAGCCATCGCCGCGCCCTTCAACGGCGACGGCGGTGAGATTCTCAGCTTCATCGGTGATGGCTTTCTTGCGGTTTATCCCTGCGAGCGGCACGCAGAGCCGTCGCAGATTGCGGCCCGCGCGGCACTTGCCGCAGCGCATCTGGCAGGTGCTCGGGTGACCGAGATGAACAAGACGCGCGAACGGGACGGGCTGGAACCCATTGGCTATGGCATCGGGCTGCATGTCGGTAACGTCATGTTCGGCAATGTCGGGCTGAAGAACCGGTTGACCTTCTCCGCCTTCGGTTCCGCAGTGAACGAGGTGCAGCGCCTCGAAAGTCTGACCAAGGACTATAAGCAGCCGATCGTGGCGAGCGAGCAATTCGTTGAATACGGCGGCGGCGAATGGGTACTAGGCGGGCGTCAAAAACTGCGTGGTCTGGGCGAGGAAGTCTCGGTCTTCCTGCCCAAAAGGACGGTGCTGGAGAACGAGCCAGTGATTCTGGCCGATTGGTCCGCCGAGCGGCGTAGCGAGGCGGAAGAGGTGATGATGCTCTACCGGCAGGGCCTCGCCGCCAAGGGCACGTCGCAAAGCTCCTCCGTTTCATAGGGTTTGGCGCCCGCTGGCGCTTTCTCTAGTGATAGACAGGCCGTGGGTGGGGCGCTAGGGTGCCACCCATGTGCATTGGTCGATCCGTCTCTTTTCCGTCTCTGAATGATCGGGGTTTCTGGCCCCGATGGGCTGGCCCGTTTTGCCTGCTGGCGGCGGCGGGCGAAACGCATCTGGTTAGCGCAAGGGGCCGCCATTTCGGCCCACGCGGCAACTGACGGCTCCCGCAATGATTTCGCGCCGTACCGCACTCGGTGCCATCGCTTCAGCCCTGACCCCTGCATTTGCGCCGGGACTTCTGCGCGCGGCAGCGCAGGAGCCCGAGATCCTGAGGGCGCGCGTCGACAGCGGCGCGCTGCCCGCTATGGCCGCGCGCCTGCCGAAGGTGCCACGCGTCATCAACCTTGCTGCGCAGGGGCAAGAAGCAGGCAAGACCGGCGGCAGCGTGCGGGTGTTGATCTCCGGACAAAAAGACATTCGCCTGATGTCGATCAATGGCTATGCCCGGCTTGTCGGCTATGATGCGGACCTCGTGCTGCAACCCGATATTCTGCAAAGTGCCGAGTCTCAGGACGACCGCATTTTCACCTTTCTTATCCGCGAGGGGCACCGCTGGTCCGATGGCAGCCCGCTGACGTCTGAGGATTTCCGGCATGTCTGGGACGATGTGCTGAACAACAAGGACCTGCGCCCAGGTGGCCTGCCGGCCGAAATGCTGTCGAACGGTCTGCCGCCCCGCTTCGAGGTGCTCGACACCTACACCGTGCGCTTTTCCTGGGACGTGCCCAACCCCAGCTTCCTGCCCCATATCGCTGCCCCCCAGCCGCTGACGCTGGTGATGCCCGCCGCGTATATGAAGCAGTTCCACGCCCGTTATGCCGATGCCGCAACGCTTGCCAAGCTGATCACCCAGAACCGTGTGCAGGACTGGACCGATCTCTACGCGATGAAGTCGCGCAGCTACCGGCCTGAAAACCCCGATCTGCCCACACTCGACCCCTGGCGCAACACCACCGCCCCACCCGCCGAACAATTCGTGTTCGAGCGTAATCCCTATTTCCACCGCGTCGACGAAAACGGGGTGCAACTGCCCTATGTCGACCGCTACCTGCTCAACGTCTCCTCCTCCGCGATCATCTCGGCCAAAGCCGGGGCCGGTGAGGCGGATCTGCAGATGGTCGGCCTTGATTTCGTCGATTACACCTTCCTGAAGGCGGCCGAAAAGATCCACCCGGTCAAGGTAGACCTGTGGAAGGAAACCCAGGGCTCGATCCTGTCGTTGATGCCCAACTTGACCTGTTCCGATGATGTCTGGCGCAGGCTGATGCAGGATGTACGGGTGCGCCGCGCGCTGTCCATGGGGATCGACCGGCACGAGATCAACATGGTCTCGTTCTTCGGGCTGGCGCAGGAAAGCGCCGATACCCTGCTGCCGGAAAGCCCGCTGTTTGATTCCAGCTACGCCACGCTCTGGGCGCAGCACGATCCGCAAAGCGCCAATGCCCTGCTGGACGAGGCCGGGCTGGACAAGCGCAATAGCAACGGCGTGCGCCTGCTACCCGATGGGCGCGCGATGGAGATCATCATCGAAACCGCCAGCCGAAGCCCGCTGGAAACAGATGTGCTACAATTGATCCGCGACCACTGGTCGCGGATCGGTGTCGCGCTCTTCATCCGCGCCTCGCAGCGCGACATCTTCCGCAGCCGGGTCATGTCGGGCGCCGTGGTGATGTCGGCCTGGTTCGGGCTGGATAATGCGGTGGCGACTGCCGACATGTCGCCCGGCGCCTTAGCCCCGACGGCTGACGACCAGCTGCAATGGCCGCTCTGGGGGATGTATTACTACTCGCGTCATACCAGCGGGCGCGCACCGGATTATCCACCCGCCCGCAAGCTGCTGTCTCTCTTCGAAGAATGGCGCAAGACCACAACGACCGCGCAGCGCACCGATATCTGGCGCCAGATGCTGACGATCCGTTCCGATCAGGTGCTGACCATCGGCACGGTGAACGGCACCCGGCACCCGATCCTGCAATCGTCCCATCTGCGCAATGTGCCCCACAAAGGGCTCTATGGGTTTGAGCCGACGTCCTATCTCGGGGTCTACATGCCCGACACCTTCTGGTATGACAACGGGGGCGCCTGACGATGCTGCGATACATCCTTTGGCGCATCGCCATCATGGTCCCGACACTGGTGCTGATCTCGATGCTGGTCTTCACCATCATCCAGCTACCGCCTGGAGATTACTTCGAAAGCTACATCGCTGAACTGCAGGCGATGGGCGAAACCGTCGACAACGCCCAGATTACCGAGTTGCGCGCCCGTTACGGTGTCGACCAGCCGATGCCGATCCAGTACCTGCGCTGGGCAGGCGGGATGCTGGTCGGCGACTTCGGCTATTCCTTCGAATACCGCCTTCCGGTCAGCGATGTGGTGGGTGAGCGCTTGTGGCTGACGGTGCTGGTCTCCTTCGTCACCACCATCGTGACCTGGATGATCGCCTTTCCCATTGGCATCTACTCGGCCACGCATCAGTACAGTTGGGGTGATTACGGACTGACACTGGGGGGGCTGATCGGGTTGGCCGTGCCCAACTTCATGTTGGCACTGGTCCTGATGTATTTCGCCAACCGATGGTTTGGCACCTCGATCGGGCATCTGATGGACGAACGTTTCCTCGGCGCGCCAATGTCTTGGGCCAAGATCAAGTCGATCCTCGAACATCTCTGGATCCCGGTCATCATCATCGGCACGTCGGGCACGGCGGGCATGATCCGCCGGGTTCGGGCCAACCTGCTCGACGAGCTGCAGAAGCAATATGTCGTCACCGCCCGCGCCAAGGGGCTGGCGCCGTTCCGGGTCCTGATGAAATACCCGTTCCGCATGTCGCTGAACTTCTTCATCTCGGACATCGGCTCGATCCTGCCCTCGATCATCTCGGGGGCCGAGATCACCTCGGTCGTCCTGTCGCTCGAAACCACCGGTCCGATGCTGATCGAGGCGCTTAAAAGTCAGGACATGTATCTTGCGGGCTCGTTCCTGATGTTCCTCGCCTCGCTGACTGTTGTGGGTGTTCTGGTTTCTGACATCGCGCTTGCGCTGCTGGATCCGCGCATCCGCCTGCAGGGGCGGAGCGTGAAATGACCGACGTGCTTCCGCCCCCCGGTCAGACAATGCCGCATTTCGTCTCGGGTGAACCCTTCGACCCGATGGCGGTCGAGGCGATCCCGCCGGGCCGCGACAAGGTGAACCGCGCCTCGCAACTGCAATTGATGTGGTGGAAATTCTGCCGCCACCGGCTGGCGCTGATCTCTGGTATCTTCCTTCTTTGCCTCTACGCGACGATCCCGGTCACCGAGATCCTAGCGCCCTACGGCCTTCTGACCCATAACGTCGATTTCATCCACGCTCCGCCGCAGCCGGTGCATCTATTCGACGAGGGCCACTTCGTCGGCCCCTTCGTCTATGGCCGCGAAATGACGATCGACATGGACACTCTGCGCCGCGTTTATACCGACGTGCCGGAACGGGTAGAGCCGATCCGCTTCTTCTGCCACGGCGATGATTACCTGTTCTGGGGCCTGATCCCCGGCGATATCCACCTGTTCTGTCCCTCGAAAGGCGGCGAGCTGTTCCTGCTCGGCACCGACCGTCTGGGCCGGGACGAGTTGTCGCGCATCCTTTATGGCGGGCGCATTTCGCTGACCATCGGCCTATTGGGCATCACAGTCAGCTTCATCCTCGGCATCGTGATAGGCGGGTTCGCAGGCTATTACGGCGGGGTCTTCGATCTGATCGTGCAGCGCGTGATCGAAGTTCTGCAATCGATCCCCTCTATTCCCCTCTGGTTGTCGCTTTCCGCAATCATGCCCGTGACCTGGAGCCCATTGGTGATCTACCTTGGGATCACCGTGATCCTTGGGCTCCTCGACTGGACTGGCCTCGCCCGGGCGGTCCGATCAAAGCTGCTCGCGCTTCGCGAGGAAGATTACGTCCAGGCCGCCCAGCTGATGGGCGCGCGGCCCCGCCGCATCATCGGGCGCCACCTCGTGCCCGGCTTCATGTCGCATCTGATCGCCTCGGCGACGATCTCGATCCCCGGCATGATCCTGGGCGAAACCGCGCTGAGCTTCCTCGGCCTCGGCCTGCGCCCCCCGATCACCAGCTGGGGCGTGTTGCTGACCGAGGCGCGCAATGTCAGCGTGCTGGCCTTCTACCCTTGGCTGATGTTGCCCACGGTGCCGATCATTCTGGTCGTGCTTGCGTTCAACTTCCTCGGCGACGGCCTGCGCGACGCGGCCGACCCCTATCGCTAAGGCGACCATCGTCTACTACCGTGATGGCTGCAAAGGCCATCGCCTCTGGCGTCACATCAATGCAGCCCCATGCCCCCCTGGTGGGTGGCCCCGAAGCCAACGGGATGCGCCCAAATGTGCGGGGCCATCCTCCGCCCGACGATCATCCTCTTCCGGCCACTCCAACCTCACGCCCACGGCTTCCAAGCCAGCAACAATCCGCCATCCTCGCGCTCCACCGTCTCGCACCGCGCCGCAACCTCTGCAGCGCCCGCGCCCTGCGGTACCAAGCCGGCCAATACTCCCGGCGGCGCCACCGTCACCGGTCCGCCGCGCGCCACGGCGGTGATCAACATCGGCCCTGTGGCCCACCAGGCCGGCGCGGGCCCCATTTCCTCGACCACCTCAGGCAAAATCGCCAGCAGATGCGCAAACACCGGATGTCCCGGAGGTGTCAGGATCACAGAGTTGTTCAGCACAAGGCTGCCCGTCGCACTGACCCGCGGGGTATCCTCGGCCAGCAGCGTCAGCCCCTGCATCGGCAGATAGTCGTGCAGCCCCCGATCCCGCCGCGCCGGATACCAGTCGCAATCGAGGTAAATCCCGCCCGCATGCAACAGCACGGCATAGCGCGCCACATCCACAGCACCCGGCAGATCGCCGCGTGCCAGCATCGCTGCAAAGACCGGCAAGCCATAGACCCCCAGATCGCGCAGATCGCCCTCGCGCCACAGCCGGTAGATATAGCCCTGCGACGCCGCATGATCTTGCCAAGCCTGCGTGGTGGAAGGCGGGGGCAGGGGCCCGATCCAGATCTGATGAATCACCCGAGGCACCGGCAGTACCGCCGCCGCAACACAAAGGGCCCGCGCCGTTACGGGCAATCCATGCCGCGCCAGCAGATCCGGATGCGGGGCGAGGTGGAACTGATAGGCCACCCTGGCCAACACATCGCCTTGGGCCTTGGCGAGGCGCAGCAGCGCAGCTTGCAACTGCCTAGGCAGGCCAAGCGCCGTGATCTGCCCCAGGAGCGAGATCGCGGGATCGGTGCGCAGCACCTCCAGCCCAGCCCGCGCCGCTGCGAACTCACCAGCCCCGGTCAGCCGCCGCACCTCGGCCAAGGCCGCCTTGATCCTCGCTCGCTCGTCCGTCGCCACGCCCCGCCGTCCCCCTGGCCCACCGTCCGGGGTGACCCTAACACGCAGCCCCGCTGCAGCCTAGCCACGGGGGCCCCGGATCCAGGGTGCGCCGCAAGGCGTTCACTCCGGTCAGCCAGATCGGTCGCTTTTGCAGTAAGCTCCGCACCCCGATCAATTCGTCTGCAATCAGCTTTTTCTCGTGATCCTTGGCATTGCGCGACAGCCGCATTCCTTCGATCTTGCTCTGCAACTGCCCGACGCGCTGCACCAACTGGCTCTTTTGCCCCTCGCGGGAGGTCACCCGCGCGGTGATCTGCTGCACGCGAGGCAAACCGTACAGGCAGCGGAAAGCTCACAGCCCCCGCCCGTTCGGCCTGCAGGCGCGCCGTCGCCGAATAAAGCCGGTCGAGCCGGGGCGAGACGAAGGCGAGGTTGCTGCGCACCGCCGTGCTGTCGAGCCGCACGACCACGTCGCCCGCGTGCATGCGCCGCTGTTTCAATTTCCGCCTGCGCATGGGGGTAAGGCCCGCGATCGACCGCAAGTCGCGAAATCGGCAAAGGCCCGCCAATTCGCACTTCAATTGCGCAGCCGCTGGCCTGCCGCATCGAACAGGAACCGCCGGTTTTCTTCCGGTGTCAGGAACACCGGCTCGGCCACGGTGTAATCATGCTCGCCGAACAACCGCACCGTCAAAAGCCCGTGTGGCTCGGTATGGACATAGACATTGGTCTCGCCGCCCAGATGCTCTACATGGCTGATCGTGCCGGAAATCTGCCCGCCCTCGCGGCTGATCCCCAAATGCTCGGGCCGGACGCCCAGCGTTTCCGCTGCCACACCCAGCGCCCCCGCCTTCAAAAAGTTCATCTGGGGCGAACCGATGAACCCGGCCACAAAAGTATTGTCGGGGTCGTTATAAAGCTCCATCGGGCTGCCAACCTGCGCCACTTTACCTGCGTTCAGAACCACGATCCGGTCGGCCAGGGTCATCGCCTCGACCTGATCATGGGTGACATAGATCATCGTCGCCCCGAGCTCCCGATGCAGCGCAGCAATCTCGATCCGCGTGTTCACCCGCAGGGCCGCATCGAGATTCGACAAGGGCTCGTCGAACAGAAACAGCTTCGGTCGCCGCACGATAGCCCTCCCGATGGCCACCCGCTGCCGTTGCCCCCCCGACAGCTCTGCCGGTCGCCGCTCCAACAAGGGCCCCAGCGCCAACATCTCGGACGCCCGCGCCACGCTCTGCGTCACTTCCGCCGCCGGCGCCCCCGACTGTTTTAATCCCAGCGCCATGTTCTCGCGCACTGTCAGATGCGGGTAGAGCGCGTAAGACTGAAATACCATCGCGATTTCGCGCTTCGCCGGCGGCACCGTTGTCACCGAAACGCCGTCAATCATGATCTCGCCCGCGGTCGCATCCTCGAGCCCCGCGATGATCCGCAGCAGAGTGGACTTGCCGCAGCCAGACGGCCCGACGAAGACGCAGAACTCGCCATCGCGCACCTCGAGGTCGACCCCCTTGATGACTTTGACCTTGCCAAAGGTCTTGGTCACGGCGCTCAGCTTCAACTGTCCCATCGCGGGCTCCTACAGGCTTACGGTCCGCCCGGTCCGCACGCTTTCATCCGCCGCAAGGCAGATGGCGAGCGAACGCACGGCGTCCGACATATGACGGCTCAGGTCGAGATCTTCGGTGATCGCGCGCGCCACAAAGGCCGCCTCGCGATCGCAGAGCTGCTGGTGCCCCGGCTCATCCGCCATCGACAGGTCGCGGTCCGGCTCGCCCACCCGGTGCAACCGCAACAGCGATGTCTTGGTATGGGTGTCGATATCGTCGGATTTCGCACTCTCCGGCATCCGGATCGAGACCGCGCCATTCGGGCTGACCACATCCTTCACGAAAAACGCCGTGTCCGACATCATCGGGCCCCAGCCCGCCTCGTACCAGCCCAGGCTGCCGTCGCTGAACAGCACCTGGAAATGCCCGTAATTATACATCCCCTCGGCGATCTCGTTCGACAGCCGCAGCCCCATGCCGCGCACCTCGACCGGCGCGGCGTCCGTGATCTGCAGCATCACATCGACATAATGCACCCCGCAGTCGACGATCGGCGGCGTGGTTCGCATCAGCGCCTTGTGCACCTCCCAGGTCGGGCCAGAGGATTGCTGGTTCAGGTTCAGCCGGAACACATAGGGCCCGCCCAGCGCCCGCGCCTCGGCGATCAGGCGCTGCCAGCTCGGGTGGTGCCGCAGGATATAGCCCACCACCACCTTGCGCCCGTTGCGCCGCGCGCAGTCCGCCACCCGCCCGGCATCCGCCACCGTGGTGGCTAGCGGTTTTTCGACAAAGACATGGGCGCCGGCCTCCATCGCCGCCACCGCCATATCCGCATGGGCATCGGAATAGGTCGCAATCGACACCAGATCCGGCTTCAACCGCGCCAGCGCCGCCGCGAAATCCGCCTCGACCGCATAGCTCGAAAGGGCAGGGTCCAGTACCGGGGTGGATCGATTCACCAGCCCAACAATCTCGAACGCCGAGTCCTTGTGATAGGCCAGCGCATGACTGCGCCCCATATTGCCCAACCCGACCACCAAAGTACGGATCATTTCACTGCTCCCGCCGTAATGCCCCGGATCAACTGACGCGAGAAGATGAGGTAGAGAACCAGCACTGGCAGGATCGCCAGCGACAGCGAGGCCAGCACCGCATTCCAATTGGTCACGAACTGCCCCAGGAAGATCTGGCTGCCAAGCGTCATCGTCTTGGTCGCCTCGGACGGCGCAAGGATCAGCGGAAACCACAGATCGTTCCAGATCGGGATCATCGAGAACACCGCCACCGTCGCCATCGCCGGGCGCACCAAGGGCAGCACCAGCCGGAAGAAGATGCGATACTCCGACAACCCGTCGATCCGCCCGGCATTCTTAAGGTCCGATGAAACCTGCTTCATGAACTCCGACAGGATGAACACCGCCAGCGGCAGCCCCTGCGCGGTATAGACCAGGATCAGCGCCAGCAGCGTATTGACCAGCCCGGTCGCCACCATCAGCTGCAGGATCGCCACCGTCCCCAGTCGGATCGGGATCATGATCCCCAGCGCCAGATAGAGGCCCATCAGCAGATTGCCACGAAACCGGTATTCAGACAGTGCAAAGGCCGCCATCGCCCCGAACAGCAGCACGAAAAACAGCGACACGCAGGTGACGATCATGCTGTTGGCGAAATAATGCAGGAAATCGCCCTGCTGCAGCACGGTGCGGAAGCCGATGAGATCAAAGCTCTCCGGACCCGGCAGCCCCAGCGGATCGGCAAAGATCGCGCGCCGCGACTTGACCGAGTTGATCAGGATGACAAAGACCGGAAACAGCGCGATCAGTGTATAGGTGATCAGCACCGCATGAGCGGCGAGCGTGCGGGGCAGCGATGTGCGTGCCTGTGCCATGTCTCTCCCCCTCAGAACTGGTAGCGACGCAGCCGCGTCTGAATGCCAAACAGATAAAGGCAAACGCCGATCAGGATGATCGCGAACATCGCCGTGGCAATGGTCGCCCCCATGTTCGGATCGCCCAGCTGCAACTGGAACCCGAAGAACGTCCGGTACAGGAAGGTCCCCAGAATATCGGTCGCGAAATTCGGTCCGGCGAGCGCTCCTTGCGTCACATAAATCAGGTCGAAGGCATTGAAGTTCCCTACGAATGTTAGGATTGAGATGATTCCAATCGAAGGAAGTATTAACGGCAACTTGATCTTCCAGAACTGCTGCATGCCGGTGATCCCGTCCATCTCGGCGGCCTCGATCACCTCGTCGGGAATGGTCAGCAGGGCGGCATAAATCAGCATCATCGGGATCCCGATGAACTGCCAGACCGAGATCAGCGCCACCGTCGTCAGTGCATAATGCGCGTCGCCCAACCAGGGCGCGAACAGCATCTTCAGCCCCAGCGCCTTCAGAAGGCCCGGTGCGATCCCCCAGAGCGGCGACAGGATGAGCTTCCAGACAAAGCCCACGATCACGAAGCTCAGAATTGTCGGAATGAAGATCGCGGTTCGGTAAAACGCCGCCCCGCGCAACCGCGGCGAGGACAAAAGCGCCGCGAGCAGAATGCCGATCGGGTTCTGCACCGCCATGTTCACCAGGAAGAACCACAGGTTATTGCCCAGCGCATTCCAGAACTGCGCCGACCAGCGCGGATCGCCCAGCAGGGTGCGGAAATTCGTCAGCCCGGCAAAGACGCTGACATGCTCCGGCGTTCGCGTGTAAAGCGACAGCCCCAAAGTCGCAAACAGCGGCACGATCATGATCGCGGTGTAAACCAGCACCGCAGGCGCCAGAAACACCAGGATATGCCAGCGCACCGGCTTCCGTCCCGCCATCACCCGTCCCCCAAGTCTTCCGTTCGAAATTCCTCGGGGTAAACCCGATCCGGAAACCCGTCAGCGGAGGGTTTCCGGGGTGAACGCCCGGCCCCCTGGCCGGGCTTGGGGGCAGACGCCCCCCGCTTTTCCGCAGCGCCGCTTACTGCTGCGGCTTGTACCAGGCCGCCAGACCGGCCTGCAGCTTCTTGCCCGCCTCTTCCGGCGTCTCGGTGCCATTCATCACATTGGCGGCCTCGGCCCAGGTCTCGTTCTCAAGGTTCGGCGTGCCGCGCGACAGGATCTGATAGGTCGACCGGATCGTCGGCTTGCAGGTCTGCCGCCAGCTGACGAATTCCTGCGCCAACGGGTTGTCGAGCTTCACCGGCTCGGTCTGCAACGAGAAGAACCCCGGCAGCGAGTTGGCATAAAGCTCGGCAAAATCATGCGATCCGACCCAGGCCAGGAACACTTTTGCAGCCTCCGGGTTCTTTGCCGCCGCATTCAGCCCGATCGCATGGTCAGCCTGATCCGAGATATAGCACTGATCGCCAGAGGCCGGCACCGGCGGCGGGAAGGCCCCCATCTTGAACTGCGCCTGCGTGCTGAACCCGGCGATCTCCCACGACCCGGCCGGATAGATCGCGGCGCGGCCAAGGGTGAACATGTTCTGGCTGTCGGGATAGGTCTGCGCCTGATATCCGTCGCCCATGTAGGGCGCCCATTTCTTGATCTCGGCAAAGGGCTCGACCCAGTCCTTGTCGGTCAGCTTCTGCTTGCCCGCGATCAGCGCCAGACGGCCTTCCTCACCCTTCCAGTAGTTCGGCCCGATGTTCTGATAGGCCATCGTGGCCGCTTCCCACTGGTCATGCGTGCCCATCGCCAGCGGCACATAGGTGCCATCCTTCTTGATCGCGTCGAGCACCTTGTAGAATTCGTCCATCGTCTTCGGCGGAGTCGAGCTTCAGCGTGTCGAAAGCGTCCTTGTTATAGATGAAGCCGTGGATCACGCTGGCCATCGGCACGCAGAAGGTGCTCTTGCCATCATCGGTCTGCCAAGCCGCCTTGGCCACGTCCGAGAAGTTCTTCATCTCCGGCATCGCCGTCAGGTCGGCCAGCTTGCCCTTCTGGAACAGCGCAAGCGAGGCATCGAACGGTCGACAGGTGATCAGGTCGCCCGCCGTGCCCGCATCGAACTTCGAGTTCAGCGCGGCGTTATATTCGGTCGGCGCCGAGGGCGCGAAGACCACCTTGATATCCGGGTGGGCCTTCTCGAAGGCCGGGATGATCTTCTGCTGCCAGACGGTCAGGTCGTCGTTGCGCCAGCTTTCGATGGTGATCGTCGTGTCGGCCCATGCGGCAGTGCCGGCCAGCAAGGTGCTGGCGAGCAGGAGGGCGGAAAGGTTGCGTCTTTTCATCGGTCGTCTCCCTGAATGCGGCCGCTTCGGGCCTGTGGTGTTTCCTGTCGTGGTGCCGTCATCCGGCCTGCCTGCGGACCTGCCCGAGCCGCGCCAGCGCGGGTCCAAGGTGCCCGCCGCTTGCGCGCAGCAGGTCTTCCGCCTCAGGCGCGCGCGCCCCTGCGGCAATCAATATGGCGGGTTTCACCGCGCCATCCGTCTGCTCCAGCGCCGCCGCCGCGCGCGGGGCATCGCAGCCCGCCAGCGCCGCCACGATTCCGGCCGCGCGCTCGCGCAGCTTGGCATTCTCGGCCAGCACATTGACCATATAGCCGTCATGGATATGTCCAAGCCGAAGCCCGACCAGCGTCGACAGCATGTTCAGTGCAATCTTCTGCGCCGTCCCCGCCGCCATCCGCGTTGACCCCGCCACCATCTCGGGCCCGGTATCCGCCAGCACCGCCACATCGGCCATCGCAAGCAGCGCCGCGCCCGCGACATTCGCCAACCCGATCACCCGCCCGTCCGCCGCCTGCACGCCCCGCGCCACCGCCATCGTATAAGGCGTAGAGCCCGAGGCCGAGACGCAGATCGCCACATCCGCCGCCATCGGCGCCAACCGCGCCAGATCGGCCCCGGCGAGCGCCGGGTCATCCTCGACCCCGCCCCGCATATGCAGCAGCGCCGCCGTGCCACCGGCGAACAACATCGGTGTCCGCTCGGGCGGAATGCCAAAGGTCCCCGCCAACTCCAGACAATCCGCCAGCGCCATCAACCCGGAACTACCCGCGCCGACATAAACCAGCCGCCCGGACCCACCCAGCGCACCGGTCGCCAGCCGCGCAGCCTCGGCCAGCGCGGGCAGCGCCGCACCCAATGCCCCCTGCGCCACGACCTGAGCCGAGAGCAGGCGGGACAAAATCTCAGCATCTTCCAGCGGTCCAACCCGGCTGCCGATGCGTGTCTGGCCTCTGTTGATCTGACGGACATCCGAATCCCCCTGAACACTAACAAATGCCAAAATAATACCAATTGTCCAGAATTTTCTTCGCCACCGCATTGGCGCGGGTATTTGCAGGTATTCCTTGCGGATTGGTATTCATTTGGTATCTTGGGCGGTAGGGAGATTGGCATGACCTATTTTCTTGGCGTAGACGGCGGCGGCACGGGATGCCGGGCGGCACTCGCCGATGCCACGGGCCGCATTCTGGGTCAGGGGCAGGCGGGCTCTGCCAATGTGATGACCGATCCGTCAGGCGCCGCCCGCAACATACGCGCGGCGGCAGAGGCGGCACTGGCAGACAGTGGCATCTCGCTTTCACAGGTTCACGCCGTCCTCGGCCTCGCCGGGGCGACGGTCAGCGCCCGAATCGGCGCCATGCTCGAGGCGCTGCCCTTCGCCTCTGCCCGCGTTGTCAGCGACGCGGTGATCGCGCTCAAGGGCGCACTCGGTGGCCAGCCCGGCATCGTCGCCACAATCGGCACCGGTTCGGTCTTTGCCTGCGACGCGGGGCAGGGTGTCCGCGTCATCGGCGGAGGCGGCTATGTCATCAGCGATGAGGCGAGCGGGGCCTGGCTTGGCCGCGAACTCCTCGCCGCCGCCCTGCGCGCCTGTGACGGGATCGAGCCCGCCACCCCGCTTCTCACCACATTGATCGAGGAAATGGGCGGTCAGGCCGCCATCGTCACCGGCTCGCTCACCGCCCGGCCCACCGATTTCGCCCGCCACGCGCCTCGCCTCGTGGCGCATCCCGATGACCCCGCAGCGGTCCGCATCCTGACCGCCGCCGAGGGCTGGATCTGCCGCTACATCGACCATTTCCAGACCGGCGCCCTGCCGATCTGCTTCCTCGGCGGCCTCGGGCCCTTCTTCACTGCACGCCTTACCCCGCGCTACGGCAGCCTGATCCGCGCAGCACGCGGCACAGCCGTCGAAGGCGCGCTTCTGATGGCGAGAGAGGGGGCTTGATGCAGACCCTCTTCTCGCCTGAGGCCTTCACCGATCCCGGCAAGGGCCCGCTCTACCTGCAACTCAGCCGCCGCATCCTTGAGGCGCTCGACCGTGGCGAATTGCGCCCCGGCGACGGCCTGCCACCCGAACGCGAAATGGCCGCGATGACCGACCTCAGCCGCGTCACTGTCCGCAAGGCAGTGCAGGAACTGGTCGAGGCCGGACGCCTCGTGCAACGCCGCGGTTCCGGCACCTTCGTCGCGCCCAAGGTGGAACGCCTCGAACAGGCACTTTCCCTTCTCACCAGCTTTTCTGAGGATATGGCGCGGCGCGGCAAGGTAGCCCGCTCGGTCTGGCTCAGCCGCGCCGTTCATTCGCCGACGCCCGAGGAAATGATGGTCCTTGGCCTCACCGCCAAGGACCATGTCGCGCGCCTCGAACGCATCCGCCTGTCCGACGGCGTGCCGCTGGCGGTGGAACGCGCCGCCCTCTCCACCGCCATCCTGCCTGACCCAGAGGTGGTGGAAAGCTCGCTCTACGCCGTCCTCTCGGGCCGTGGACTGCGCCCGGTTCGCGCTGTGCAACGCATCTCTGCGGCCAATCTCGATGCCGAAAACGCCGCCCTGCTCGAAGTGCCCAGCGGCACCGCCCATCTGCGGATCGAGCGGATCAGCTACCTGCCCTCGGGCCGGGTGGTGGAATTCACCCGCTCGCTCTATCGCGGCGATGCATATGATTTTGCAGCCGAACTTCGGATTGCAGACGATACAGAAGGACCGGCCAGATGACCGACCAAACCCATATGTTCCGCGAGGTGCGGGAAATCCCTCAGGCCGCCGGCCCGCTTCCTCACCGGCTCAGCCGCCGAGATCGGAGCCGCTGCCCAGGCGATGCGCGTGCTTGATCCGCGCCTGATCGTCACCGTCGCGCGCGGCTCTTCCGACCACGCCGCCACCTATCTGAAATACCTCTCAGAGCTCGCGGCGGGCGTGCCGGTCGCCTCGGTCGGCCCCTCGGTCGCCTCGATCTACCGCCGCTCGCTGCGCCTCGACGGCGCTGCCTGCATCGGCATTTCACAATCCGGTGCCAGCCCCGATATTGTCGAGCTGATGCGCAGCGCGGGCGCGGGCGGGGCGCTGACACTCGCCATCACCAACCACGCCGAATCGGCCATGGCGCAGGTCGCCGATTACACCCTTTCGCTGCGCGCGGGGCCTGAAACCAGCGTCGCCGCCACAAAAACGTTCGTGAACTCGGTCCTCGCGGGCCTTGCGCTGATTGCCGAATGGCAGCAGGACGATGCCCTGCGCGCCGCTGTGGCAGACCTGCCGCAGGCCTTCTCCAAAGCGCTAGCCTGCGACTGGACGCCGCTCGCCGAACGCATGGTGCGCGCCCAGTCGCTCTATATCATCGGCCGCGGACCGGGATTTGCCATCGCCAATGAAATGGCTTTGAAATGTAAGGAAACCAGCGGTTTGCACGCCGAAGCTTACAGCGCAGCTGAAGTTCTGCATGGCCCCGCCGCGATCGTTCAGGACCGCTTCCCGGTGCTTGCGCTTGGTGTAGACGATGCCGCCCTGCCGCAGGTCCGCGCCACCGCCGCCCGTCTCGCAGGGCAAGGCGCCGATGTCTTCCTCACAGCGCCAGACGCCGCCCTCGGTGTTACCTGCCTGCCCTCTGTCGCGGGCCTGCACCCGCTCGTCGCCCCCCTCGTGCTGATCGTCACCTTCTACGGCTTCATCGAGACGCTTGCCCGCCGTCGAGGCTTCAACCCTGACATGCCGCCGCATCTGCGCAAGGTGACCCAGACATTATGACCTGCACCAGCTACATAGGCGCCGACCTTTTCGATGGCGAGCGTCTGATCCACAAAGCCGCCCTGATCCTCGACGGCGACCGGATTGCCGCGATCCGACCAGAGGCGGAGGCCGAAGGTCAGCTCCATCGCCTGCCCGGCGGCATCGTTGCCCCGGGCTTTCTCGACCTCCAAGCGAACGGTGGCGGCGGCCATATGCTGGGCGCTGAGACCGCCTCGGTCGCCGGCATCACGGCAATCTGCGCGGCGCATCTAGCACTGGGCACCACCGGACTGCTGCCCACCCTGATCACCGATACGCCGGAAACCACCGCGGCCGTGCTCGCCGCCGGAATTGCCGCCGCACGGGAAGGGGTTCCGGGCTTCCTTGGCCTTCATCTCGAAGGACCGCACCTCGACCGGCGCCGCAATGGTGCACATGACCCGGCTCTTATCCGCCCGATGAAGGACGCTGATTGCGCCGCGATCTGCGCCGCCGCTCCGCTTATGCCGGCCCTCATGGTCACCCTCGCCCCAGAGGCCGCGACCACGTCCCAGATCGCCCGCCTGTCCGCAGCTGGCGTCACCGTCAGCCTCGGCCATAGTGACTCTGGCATCACCCAAGCCCGCGCCGCCTTCACCGCCGGTGCGCGCTGCGTCACTCATCTTTTCAACGCGATGAGCCCGCTTGGCCACCGTGAACCAGGCCTTGTCGGCGCAGCACTCGACAGCTCCTGCTACGCCGGGATCATCGCTGATGGCATCCATGTTGCACCCGAGGTTCTGCGCATCGCTGTCGCGGCCAAACGTGCGCCGGGCCTCTTCCTCGTTACCGACGCGATGGCCCCGGCCGGCAGCAACATGACCGAATTCACCCTCGGCGGCCGTCGCATCCTGCGCCGCGACGGGCGGCTGACGCTGGAAGACGGCACGCTCGCAGGCGCCGATTGCGACCTCGCGCTTTGCCTGCGTACCATGGTCGCTACCGTCGGCATTCCGGTTGAGGCCGCGCTGCGCATGGTCACATCGATCCCCGCCGCCTGCATCGGCCTGTCGCACAAATTGGGCCACCTCGCGCTCGACCGCACCGCTGATCTGGTGCACCTGACCGACGATCTTACCCTGGCCCGCGTCATTCGCGCCGGACTCGCTCTCGCCTAAAGTAGCCCGCGCCCGGCCAGATTGCGCATCAGCGCGCCGGTGCCAAAGGTCCATTCCGGCGCCTCTGTCGACAGCCGCACCGTGTTGCGCAGCGCCCCCAGTCCGGGCGCCGAGATCGTCACCACATCGCCGCTGTGATGGGTGAACCCCTGTCCCGGCCCGTCGCGGTCCTGCACCGGCGCGAAGAGCGTGCCCAGATACAGCATGAATCCGTCGGGATATTGATGATGCCGCCCGCAGGCCTGCGCCACCAGATCCGCCGGATCGCGGCTGATCTCTGCCATCGAGGAATGCCCGTTCATCGCGAACCCATCCTCGCCCGTCACCGTCATCGTCAGCTCAAGGCGCCGCACATCGTCCAGCGAAAAGCCTTTGTCGAAGACCCGCACGAAAGGCCCGATCGCGGCCGAGGCATTGTTGTCCTTCGCCTTGCCCAGCAACAGCGCCGAGCGCCCCTCGACATCGCGCAGGTTCACGTCATTGCCCAGCGTGGCACCCCGAATCCGGCCTCGGCTGTCGACCGCCAGCACCACCTCCGGCTCCGGGTTGTTCCAGCGAGAGATCGGGTGCAGCCCGACCGCCGCCCCCCAGCCTACCGCCGCCATCGGCGGTGCCTTGGTAAAGACCTCGGCATCCGGCCCGATGCCAACCTCGAGGTACTGCGACCAGAGGCCCTCGGCCTGAAGCACCCGCTTCACCTCCGCCGCCTCAGTTGACCCGGGCACCAGACTGCGCAGGCTGTCGCCGATCGCCCCCGCCACCCGCACGCGCACATCTTCGGCCCGCGCCGGATCGCCGCCCGCACGCTCTTCGATCACGCGCTCGATCATCGAGCGGGCAAAGGTCACGCCGCAGGCCTTCACCGCCTGCAGATCGCAGGGCGCCAGCAGATGCGTTTCCCCTTCCGGCGCCGCCGTCTCGACGCTGGCCGCTGCGATCTCTGAGAGTGGACCCAGGTCCTCGCCCTCTGCCGCGCCAAGGAAGCCCACCAGATCGTCGATCTCCAGAAGCGCCGCCATCGTCGGTGCGGTCCTGCCGGTCACGTCGATCACGCGGTCGTTTCGCACCGTGATCAGGCTCGGCCCCAGCCCGCTCCGCCAGGCACGGCCGACATAGAGGCCCTCGGGGGTAAGGTCGATCATCCTCGGCACTCCGGTTCATTGCGGCATGCCCCCGGTATGCCCGATCTGTCCGCGCCGCGATAGTGGCCGGGCGGCAGCTCTCCGCCCCGGCGTGCTTCAGCGTGTCGGGCCGCCCAGCCCATAAGGGCGGCCATGGCGCGGCAGCGTCAGAATTGTATCGTGCCCGACCGGCGCCCGCTTCAGTCCGGCCTTTCGCGCGGGGCGGCCTCTACGCCGGGCGCGCGTCTCACTAGTTCGCCTTCAGTTGTCGCGCCGGCGGGAGGCACGGGTGAATCCTCCGTTCGGGTCGCTCTTTTGCCGAACGGGCCATCTGGGGCACTGCTTCTTGCGCTGTGCCGCATCTGCCACTCGCCGCCATAGACCGATCCGCCAGAGCTGGGGCAAGTTTTTCCCGGGGTCGCAGGGCCCCGGTTGCCCTCTTCCTGTCCGCGCCTTGAGGGTGTGACCACAACGGGTGCGCCTGGCAGCGCTGCCCGCCGCCCATCATGCACTTGAAAGCGGCTGACCGTTTGCGACAGCGCCGAGGCATCGCGCAGCAGGATCTGCCCCGCCGCCGTTGTCTCTTCCGCCATTGCGGCGTTCTGCTGGGTGGCGTGGTTCAGCTTACTGATTGAGGCATTGACCCCGGTGATCCCCGCCGATTGCTCGCGCGTGGCGGCGGCGATTGCCGAGACATGCCCGGTGATGGTCGAGATCGAGGCGACAATGTCCTTCAGTGTCACCTCGACCTGTCCCACCATATCGACGCCGCGCGTCACCTCGCCGCCGCTGTTCTCGATCAGGTGCGCGATCTCGCGCGCCGCCTCCGATGACCGTGCCGACAGCGCCCGCACCTCCGAGGCGACGACGGCAAAGCCGCGCCCCGCATCGCCCGCGCGCGCCGCCTCGACTCCCGCATTCAACGCCAGAAGGTTGGTCTGGAAGGCAATATCCTCGATCACCCCGATGATCGCCGCGATCCGGCGAGAGCTCTCTTCGATTGCCCCCATCGCGGCAACGGTGCCGCGCAACACCTCGGTGCTGCTTGCGGCACGCGCCCGCGCCGCTTCGACCGCCGCGTCCGCCTCGCCGGCGCGCACCGCGGCCGAGTTGACCAGCGCCGTCAGTTCGGCAATCGAACCGGCCGTCACCTCCAGCGTGGCCGCCGTCGCCTCGCTTCGGCTCGACAGATCACCCGAGGCGCGCGCGATATCGTCAGAGCTGCTGTTGATGCTTTCGACGCTGCCCCGCATGCTGCGCATCACCTCTTCCAGGATCGACACGGTCGCGTTGAAATCGCGCCGCAACTGCTCGTAGCCCTCGTCAAAAGCGCCATCGATGCAGGCCCGCAGATCGCCCTCGGCCAGCTTGCCCAAGGCCCCGGCAAGTGCCGAGACCACCGCGTTCTGCGACTGCAGGCGGGCCTGCCGTTCGGCCTCGGCGATCTCGCGCAGGTGGGTTGTGCGGGCCTCCTCTGCGGCGGCGCGTTCGCGCTCGACCCGCGCCTGCTCTTCCTGCCGGTGCCGCTCTTGTTCGGCGCTTTCCTCACTCTGGCGCTGGGCAGCCGCTTGGGCTTCAGCGCGGGCCTGCTGGTTTTCACGCTCTTCGGATTCTAGGCGGGCCTTCACCACCAGCCCGTCGCGAAAGATACTCAGCGCTTCGGCCATGCGGCCGATCTCGCCACGGTTGCGACCCAGCCGGTCGACCGCTTCGATCTCGCCCGCGGCAAGGCGCCGGGTGACATTGGTGACCCGCCCAAGCGGGCGCACGATCGAGGCATAGGCGAAAAGCGGTGCGCCGATCACAATGAGCAGGCTGATCGCCGCGATCAGGGTCAGCTTCATGCGCGAGGCGGCGACCGTCTCCAGCATCCCGTTTCCGGTGGTCAAGATGGTAGTCAGTGCTTCGCCGCCGACACGCCGCGCCACGGCCGAGATCGCTTCGCTATTGGCCCGCGCGGTGCTCGAGGCCTCTGTTGCCGCCTGATGCGCCTTCAGGACCGCACGCCGGGTGGCCACCATTCCGGTCTTGGGATCGGCAAAGCCGAGCAGGGCTCGGATTTTCTCCTGCACATCCGCCGATACACTTGGCATATCATAACTCAGATGCGCCGCGTCTGAGGTCAGGCGATCCTGCGCAATCTTCAAACCCGCTTCGTCGCGCGCCAGCGCCGCCTCGAGTGCGCTTTCGGTCAGCCGCTTCGCCGATACGTCCAGCGCCGACAACCTGCGCAGCCGCTCGATCCCGCCGCTTACCAGTGCATCAACCGCTTCGCTATTGGCTTTTGCGGTCGCGCCGGTTGCGAGTTTCATGGTGAAGGACAGGTCATCCTGCATTGAGGCGAGTTGCGCGTCGATGTTCTGCCGCGACGACAGGATATCGCGCGCCTTTGCCGGGCCAGTCGGGCCGTTCTGCGCAATTATCCCCGCGAACAACGCGTTCGCCGCGGTCAGCGCGGCGGCGAGCGGCCTCAGCGTCGCGTTGGTGGCGATCTCGGGCAGTAGTCCATCCAGTCGCTCCTGCGACGAGACGGCAAGATCGCGCAGGATTGCACGCATACCGTCATCCTGCGTCTCAGACAGCGAGATCACAACCCCCGTCAGTAGATTGACCTGCGCGCGCAACTTCAGCACCAATTCGACCGCAGCAAAGTCGCGGTCCACCAGCTTGTCCAGCGTCGAAGTAATCTTGCCGACCGTATCTTCGCTGCTCAACGTCAGATCAAAGATGGCGGAATCCGCCACCTCGCCCAGCTTCTTGCCAATCTCGGTACTCTGCCGGTCGAGCTCTGCCATGTCATGCTCGATCTTCGCGGTCTGGGTAAACTCCTCATTGCGCGCACGCGCCATGTCGTCGAACCGCTTCTGCGCTTCGGCGATCATCCTGTGCAGGTTGTCCCCCGCACCGCCCGGCAGTGTCTTCACGTCGTGATCGAGCTGCCGCAGCGCCGCGGTGGCGGCGTTGGACTGTTGCAACAAGTCTGCCGGATCGCCGGTTAGCAGAGTATTAGACAACGCCTGATCCAGAACCGTCGTATCCGCGATCACCCGTGATCCCTGCTGCAGGGCCGGCACCTGCTCTGTTACCAGTTGGTCGACATGGTCCGACACCGTGCGGAACACCAGAACGCCTACAAGGATCGAGGCGACGATCATCGCAGCCATTGCCGCGACGATCATCATTATCTTGGTTGAAACGCTGCCAAACAGCTCGCGAAGTCGGTTTGTCATGAAATGGATCCTGCAAGCGGGCGCGGGTGGTAAGGGCCGCCTCGCGACATGTCAGTTGGTGACAGGCTCGAACCCACCGGTATCGGTGATGCGCGTCAGGAAGACGTCATCCAGTCCCTGATTGTCGGCCGGCCCGAACTCCATCTTGACGCCGCCAAGATCAACCTCGTGCAGGCCCGCCAGCGCGGCAAGATAGCCCGCCCGGTCGAACTGCGGCCCCGCCGCCTTCAACGCGGCAATCGCCAGCCGCCCGGCGAGATAGCCCTCCAGCGAGACGAAGCTGGGCTTGGCTGTGCCATCCTCGGCCTTCAGCGCCGCTTGATAGGCTGCCACAACAGGCAGCCGGGTATCCCATGGAAACGGCACGACCTGGGAGATGATCACCCCGGTGCCGTCTTTGCCCAGCTCTGCCGCCAATGCTTCAGATCCGACGAAAGAGATGTTCACGAAGGTTGGCGTGAATTTCAGCTGGTGCGAGAGGCGGATGAATTCCGCCACCGGCTTGTAGGCCCCGACCATAACCACCGCATCGGGCTCGGCCTTGCGAATATCCAGTAGTGCGGTCTTCACCGCAACCGTGTTGCGGGTATAATTGCCTTCCGCCACCAGCGTCATCTTGCGCTTTTCCAGCGCCTTGGTGACGCCATCGCGCCCGGCGCGACCAAAGGCATCATCCTGGTACAACAGAGCGATCTTTTTCATCCCCTTGTCATCGACAAGGTATTTGATCCAGGCCTCGGTCTCTGCGCTATAAGAGGCGCGGACATTGAAGATATTGCCCAAGGCCGCATTGCGAAGAAAGCCTGCGCCGGTAAAGGGGCCAATCACCGGCATCTTCACATCTGTCGTGATCGGCTGGGTCGCCTGCGTGGTCGGCGTGCCCACCGGCCCGATCAGGGCGATATATTTGTCTGAGGCGATCACATCTTTCACCATCGCCACCGAGCGATCGGGTTCATATCCGTCATCGAACGTATCCAGCACCAGCTTGCGTCCGTTGACACCACCCGCCGCATTCGCCTCGTCGAAGGCGGCCTTGATCCCGGTCTGCATCCCGGTGCCAAGCGCTGCCGCAGGCCCTGCCATCGCCGCCACCTGCGCAAAGGTCACGGTATCATCCGTCACCCCCTGATCCGCCAATGCCGTCGCGGCGGCGAACCCCGCGCCAAGACCCAGAGCGAGGGCCAGAAACTTCCCGTACTGCATGTCATCCTCCGCGCAGGTTTCGGCGGGCAGGATCAGCGGCAAAAGTGAATATTCCGTTCGGCTGGGTCACTGCTCAGTCGGAAACCGCAATCGAGACCTACGGCGCGGCTGCGTCACCCAAGGGCTGCCCCTCGCGCACGCCCAGTCACGACAAGGGCGGCACCCTCTCTACGGGCTGTTGCTTTCCTAACCAGGGCAGGCATCACTGTGTCAAAGTGCTAAACCGAAGGCCCCCGCCCGTGATCGCGCATGAACCCGCCGCCATTGCAAATTCTCTCTGGACAGCAACCGCCACACCCTCCGTCACTCCGCCGCCCCTGATGGGCGAGTCCGAGGCGGATGTCGCCATCATCGGTGGCGGCTACACCGGCCTCTCCGCCGCGCTGCATATGGCCGAGGCGGGCCTGCGCGTCACGCTGCTCGAGGCAGAGACACCCGGCTGGGGCGCCTCGGGGCGGAACGGCGGGCAGGTGAACCCGGGCCTGAAAGACCTGCCGGACGAGATCGAGGCGCGCTTCGGTCCGGTCATCGGCGCCCGGATGGTGGCGCTTTCTGGCGGCGCCCCCGGGCTGGTCTTCGACCTGATCCGACGCCATGGAATCGCTTGCGATCCGGTTGAAACCGGCTGGCTGCAACCGGTCCACAATGCCGCAAGCCTTGCCGCAGCCCGGGACCGCGCCGCCCAATGGGCCCGCCGCGGAGTTGATCTGCGCCTCCTTGACTCGGGAACAGATCGCTGAAGCCACCGGCACAAGCAACTATACCGGCGGCACGCTCGATCCGCGCGGCGGCAACCTGCATCCGCTGACCTACGCCCTTGGCCTGGCCCGCGCGGCACAGGCGGCAGGCGCCACGCTGCACGCCAACAGCCGTGTCCTGAGCGTCGAGCAGGTTGGCGACCGTCAGGTCATCCACACCGCCACCGGCCGACTAGCCGCCCGCCGGGTGGTGCTGGCGACCAACGGCTATACTGATGGACTCGCTCCACCACTTGCCCGTACCCTCGTCCCGGTCCGCTCGATCCAGGTCGCGACAGCTCCCTTGGGCGATGACCTCGCCGGCTCCATCCTGCCGGGTCGCCAGGCCGCGTCGGACAGCCAGCGCCTGCTGCTTTATTACCGCAAGACAGTCGATGGCCGCTTCATCATGGGGGGCAGGGGCGCCTATGGCGACACCGCCACCCTGCGCCTGATGCAGAACCTGCGCGCGGCGAGCCTGTCTCTCTACCCCCAACTTGCAGGCGTCGACTGGACTCATGCCTGGGGCGGCTTCGTCGCCGTCACCGCAGACCATACCCCCCACCTGACGCGCCACGGCGAGGGCCGCATTGCGGCGCTCGGTTACAACGGGCGCGGCGTGGCGATGGCCACCGCGATGGGTCGTGTACTCGCCGACTGGGCCACGGGCCGACCAGAGGCTGATCTCGATTTCCCTGTCACTGACCCCGCGCCTATCGCCTTCCATGCCCTGCGCAAACCCGCCGTCAGCGCCACCGTAGCCTGGTATCGCCTGAAAGACCGGCTCGGCCTCTGACACCCATCCCCCAACCTGATCCAAGGAGGCCAAGAATGCCCGGCGTTCATGCCAAAACCGCTCTGATCACTGGCGCAGGCAGCGCAGGTGGTATCGGCTTTGCCACTGCACGACTGCTGCAGGCGGCAGGCGCCCGCGTCGCCATCACCGCCACCTCGCCACGCATCCATGACAGGCTGGCCGAGCTTGCCCCAGGCAGCTTCGCGATGCAGGCCGACCTCACTCAACCCGATCAGGTCATGGGCCTGATCGCCGCCACCGAGGCCGCCCTCGGCCCGATCGACATCCTCGTCAACAATGCAGGCATGGTTCAGACCGGTCGAGAGCAACCGTCGACCCGCTTCACCGAGACCACAGACGAAGGCTGGGCCTTCGGCCTTGGCATCAACCTGACCACCGCCTATCTCGCCACTCGCGCCGTCCTGCCCGGCATGATGGCGCGGCGCTGGGGCAGGGTGGTCCACATGTCCTCGGTCACCGGCCCGGTCGTGGGCATCGCCGGCAGCACGATCTACGCCACCGCCAAGGCCGGACTGCTTGGCATGGCCCGCGCCCTGGCGATTGAGGCTGGCCCCTCCGGCGTCACGGTCAACTGCATTGGCCCGGGCTGGATCGAAACCGCCTCAAGCTCGCAAGCCGAGATAACCGCAGGCCGCCACACCCCCATCGGTCGCCCCGGCACCCCGGAAGAGGTTGGCCACGTCGCCGTCTTCCTGGCCAGCGAGGAAGCGAGCTATATCACCGGCCAACTGATCGTGGTGGATGGCGGCAACACGGTGCAGGAATACAAGGTCTCGCTTTAGGGCAAGGCGGGGGCTAACAAGTTCAGTGGGCTACACGATCTGTATACCGGAATACCGGAATGCCGCCGCCGCAAAGGCCGACCCGCTCCCCAAAGGCAGAGGCAATCGCCTCTGCCGCCCGCGCCACATCGCCCCTTGCCGCCCGATGGCCCCCAGGCCACCGGGCAGCGCCCGACCGCCCCCTCCGCGGTCAGGCACTGCCCTCCGATATCTCACTTTGCCATTGGTCCTACGAAACCCGTTCCCCCATGAGTGGGGCCGCCCTTCCTCCGGAAGGTCGGCTTCTCCCGCTCAGCCCAACCCTAGCGCGCCTCCCAGCCCGCCGCCCCGCGCCACAGGATCGGCGTCGCGAAGGCCCCGGCCACCGGCACCGCGCCAACCGCCGCGCGCCAACCGTCGCCCTGCAGCATCGCCGCGCCCACCACCACTGGCACCACCCCAGCCCGCGCCAGCAACCGCAACACCGCCGCGATCGAGGCCCCGGTGCTCAGCACATCATCCACCACCGCCACCCGCCGCCCCGCGAGCAAAGGCAGCATCCGCGGGTCGAGATAGACCCGCTTGCCCGCCCCCGGCGTGGTGATCGACGACAAAGGCTCTGACAAATCCTCGTCATACCAGAACTTCCGGCTGGTCCCGAGCGGCACCATCCGGCCATGCCCCAACCGCCGCGCCACGCCCTCGGCCAAAGGCAGGCCCAGTGTCGGCACCGCCACGATCACCTCGGCCTGCAACCGCGCGGCCACCACATCAGCCAGCGCATCCAGCACAGCAAAACTCGCCTGATTGAGGATCAGCGAGGCGACGGCGCGATCTTCATCCCCCGGCAGAACCCGGATCGGCAGCTCGATCTGCCGCCCGTCCGGCAGGGCCGACACATAACGCGCCTGATCCGCCTGTACCCCAAGGGGCAGGGTCCCCGCCGGGTGCAACACCTGCCAGACGCCGAGCCCGCTCACGCGCGCGCCCCGTCAATCGCCGCGATCCACAAGCCGAACTCGGCCGCCACCTGCCGCGCCTCGGCAATCACCCGCGCCGCCTCCAGCGTCAGCACCTGCCGGTCCCGCATCAGCCAGCGCCCCGCCACCATCACATCGCGCACATCCTGCGGCCCGCAGGCAAAGACCAGCGTGGAATAGACATCGTAGACCGGCTGCACCCGGGGATCGTCGAGCGAGACCCGGATCAGATCGGCCTGCTTGCCGACCTCGAGCGAGCCGATCCGCCCGTCCAGCCCCAGCACCTGTGCGGCCTCGATGGTCGCCATCCGCACAACCTCCCGCGCCGGCATCGGCTTGCGGCTCTGGCCCAGCAGCTTGGCGAACATCGACACCGGCCCGAACTGCGAAAACAGGTCGAGCGTATTGCCTGACATCGGCCCATCGGTCGCGATCCCGACCGGAATGCCCGCCGCCCGCATCGCCTCGACCGGCGCAATCCCGCGCCCCGCCTTGGCGTTCGAGCGCGCATTATGCGCCACCCGCACCCCCGCCTCGGCCAGACGCGCGATCTCGGCCTCATTGACGAACAGACAATGCGCCGCGATCAGCCCCGGGCGCAGCAGCCCGGCCCGGTCCACCACCTCGACCGGTCGGCAGCCATGCACCCGCGCCGCCCAGTCCATCTCGCTGACCATCTCGGCCAGATGGATCTGCACCGGAACATCGGGGTGCGCATCGGCCCAGTCCGCGACCCGTGCCATCACCGGAATATCGGTCGAATAGGGCGCATGCGGCGCAATCGACGGCAGCACCAGCGGATGCCCCGCAAACTCCGCCACCAGATCCTCGGCTCAGCGCGAAGCCCGCATCGAAACTCGCATGATCCGGCGCCGCGAAATCGGCGAGCGTCTGGCCCACCACCCCGCGCATTCCGGCCTCGGCCAGCGCGCGGCCCACCTCGGCCTCGAAATAATACATGTCGGCCACGCAGGTCACGCCGC
Source organism: uncultured Pseudomonadota bacterium (assembly GCA_963837565.1). Lineage (GTDB taxonomy): Bacteria > Pseudomonadota > Alphaproteobacteria > Rhodobacterales > Rhodobacteraceae > Solirhodobacter. The sequence continues at coordinate 41,257 of CAWIOC010000003.1, read as the reverse complement.
CCCGGATCATCTCGAGCGCGGCAAGACGGCTGCCAATCCCCACCACGCGGGCGTCGATACACTCCCGCTCCAGCGGCAGGACATAGCGGTAGAGCCGGTCATCCACATCCTCGCCCAGACCCCGGAACAGGGTCATCGTCATATGGCAATGGCTGTTCACCATGCCCGGCAGGATCAGATCGCCGCCCATGTCGAGCGCACCGGGATCAGGCGAAGCGCCAGCCCCCATGCCCGCGATAACATCGCCCTCCAACCGTATCCAGCCATTGGATATTTCGGTCATGGCGCCATCCATCGTCAGGATCCGCGCATTGCTCAGCGTAAGGCTCATGCCTCCTCCTTCGGCAGCAGGCAGCACTGGTCCGGCTGCGGCACCAGCACGACCTCGGTGCCCGGCTCCAAAGGTTCGCTCAGCGGTCCGTTCGCCACCAGCTCGCCCGCCGCCGTCTCGCAGCGATACTGATAGGCGCGCCCCAGATAGCTGCGCAGCCCCAGCCGCGCCGGTATTCCCACCCCCTCGCGCGCCACCAGCAGCCCCTCGGGCCGGGCGGCAAACAGAAACTCCCGCGCCGGCACCCGAAAGACCCCGCGCGCCAGGTCGAGATGCGCGCCCCCCGCCATAACCGCCCGCACCCCGTCGCCCGCCTCGGCCACGGCCCGCATCTCGATCCGGTTGGAAAACCCAACGAAATTGGCCACATAGGCATCCGCTGGCCGGGCATATAGCACCTCTGGCCGGTCCAGCTGCAGCACCCGCCCGGCCTGCATGATCGCCACCCGGTCAGAGATCGAGAAGGCCTCTTCCTGATCATGCGTCACATAAAGGGCGGTCGCCCCCTTCGCCCGCTGCAAGCGCCGGATCTCGACCCGCATCTCGACCCGCAGCTTGGCGTCGAGGTTCGACAAAGGCTCATCGAACATCAAAAGCGAAGGCTCGATCACCAGCGCCCGGGCCAGCGCCACACGCTGCCGCTGGCCCCCTGACAGGGCCGCCGGATAGCGATCCGCAAAACCGGAAAGCCCAACCCGATCAACCATTTCCAGCGCCATCTTCGCGCGCTCTGCCGCCCCCATCCGGCGCTGCTTCAGGCCAAAGGCCACATTGTCCCGCACCGTCAGATGCGGAAACAGCGCATAGGTCTGGAACACCAGCCCGATATTGCGCGCATGCGCCGGCAGCCGCGCCAGATCGGCGCCGCCCAGCAGCATCTGCCCCCGCGTGGGTGAAAGAAACCCCGCAACCACCCGCAATGTCGTGGTTTTCCCGCATCCAGACGCGCCGAGCAGCGACACCAGCTCGCCCTCCGCCACCTCCAGCGACAGATCGCGCAGCACCTGCACCCCGGCATAGTCCGCGCAGATATTGCTAAGGCTCAGGGCTTGGGTCATATCCGCTACTTCGTCAGGAATGTCAGGCCAAGGGTACGCTCCACCCCCGCCATCACTGCCACTGTCACGCCCATCAGCAAGACCGAGACCGAGGCGATGGTCGGGTCAAAGAACTGCTCCATATAGGCCAGGATCTGGATCGGCAGGGTCGAAATTCCCGGTCCGGTCAGAAAGATCGAGATCGACACATCGTTGAGCGAGGTGATGAAGGCCAGAATAAAGGCCGCGATCACCCCCGCCCGGATATTCGGCAAAACCACGGTAAAGAACGCCCGCCACCTCGGGCAGCCGAGCGATACCGCCGCTTCCTCCACCGAAAAATCGAACCCCGACAGGGACGCCCCCACCACCCGCACGCAATAGGGCAGCACCAGCAGCGCGTGCCCCACAAGCAGGCTCGACATCACCGGCAGGCCTAGCCCCGCCGTCACTGATTTCATCAGCGAAAACCCCAGCACGATCTCGGGCACCAGCACCGGCAGCACGAAGACATTGGGCAGTATCCGGGGCAGGGCGCGGCCGAACCGCGCCATCGCATAGGCCGCAGGCACGCCCACCAGCAGTGACAGCGCGGTGCCGCCGACGGCCAGCCACAGGCTCGTCACCAGCGTCGTGCGAAACGCCTGCACGGCAAAGATATTGGCGAACCAGTGCAGTGTCAGCCCGCGCGGCGGGAAGGTCAGATAACTCGTATCCGACAGCGCCGCGCCCGCGATGATCACCAAAGGCCCGATCAGGAACAGGAAGGTCAGCCCCGCCACCAGCAGCAACAGCGGATGCACCCGCCCGCTCATGCCGCCACCGGGTTCATTCGCCGCGCCAGACGCGCCATCGCCAGCACCACCACCAGCACCACCGCCACCATCACCGCCGCGATGGTCGAGGCGCCGACCCAGTCAAACGTCACCATCGCCCGCTGATAGAGGAAGGTCCCCATCATCATCTGCCGCTCACCACCCAGCAATTGCGGCGTGGCATAGGATGTGAACGACCCTGTGAACACCAGCACCGCCCCCACGATCAGCCCCGGCACCGACATCGGTAACACCACCTGCCAGAACCGCGCCGCAGGCCCCGCGCCAAGCGAGGCCGCAGCCTCCATCACCTCGCCCGGAATCGCCTCCAGCACGCCGACCAGTGTCAGGATCATCAGCGGCACGAACAGATAGACCATCGCCACGATCACCGCGCCCTCGGTATAAAGCATCGACAAAGGCTCAGAGATCATTCCGACCGCCAGCAAAAAATCATTCACGATGCCATTCTTGCCCAGGATCACCAGCCAGGCGAAAGACCGCACCACCACCCCGGTCAGCAGCGGAAACACCGCCGCCACGATCATCAGGCTTTTCGCCCGCCCCGGCGCCCGCGCCACCACCCAGGCGGTGGCAAAGCCGATCAGCACCGCCAGGGCCGTGGTGATCGCCGCCACTTCCAGCGTGCGCTCCAGCACGCGGCGGCGAAAGGCGCTGCCGAAGAAGGCCACGTAGGGCGCGAGGGTCCCCTTGGGGTCGGTGAAGGTCGTGCCAAAGGTCGACAGCACCGGCCAGCCGAGCAGCACCGCCACCATCACCACCGCCGGCAGCGCCAGCAGCCATGCCCTGACGCGCCCGCTCACGCCCCTCACATCCCGAAGATCTCGTTCCAGCGGTCGATCCAGTCGGTCTTGGCCGCGTTCATCTTGGCATAATCCATCTGGTTCAAAGACCCGATCATCTTGTCGCCATAGGTCCAGATCGACGCCTCCGCATCGGTCAGCTTCACGCCCCTATTCACCGGCGCGTCGACCCCCTGTTCCGCCTCTTTCTGCTGCACTTCGACCGACAGCAGGAAGTTGATGAACTTGTAGGCGAGCTCCGGATTTTCCGCCCCGGTCGGCACGTTCACCGTGTTCAGCGTGGCAATATCGCCATCCGAGAGATCCGCCCAGACCATCGTCGGCACCGCCTTTTGCAGCGCGGTCATGGTGAAATCCTGTGTCACCGCGACGCTCGCCTCGCCGGTCGAGATCAGGTTCACCATCTCGGACCCGGTGGTATAGGTCTTCACGGTATTAGGCTTCAGCGCCCCGATCGCCTTGAAGGCCGCATCCGGGTCGCCGTAGGCATCGACCCCCGCATGTTTGCCGCGCCTCGACCACTATCATCGGTCCCGCAGTCGTGGTGATCCCCGGCACCGCCTCGGCCCCCTTCAGATCGTCGCGCCAAAGGTCGCCCCAGGATGTGATCGGCTTCACCTTGGCGCTGTCGTAGACGATACCCGCTCGCCCGAGCGTATAGGCCGGGCCATAGTCGCCCTGTGGCGCCTGCGCCAAAGGATAAATCTGCGCGATATTCGGCAGTTTGGCCCGGTCCAGTTTCTGGAACAGCCCCTGTTCAATGCCCAACTGCGAATAGCTGTCGGTCAGAAAAATGACATCCACACCCCGGCCGCCGCGCAGTTTCAGCTTGTTCAGCCGGTCCGCGTTGTTGCCGGTCTCGAACTGCACTTCGCAGCCGCAGATCTGCTTGAACGGCTCGATGATATTGGCGTTCAGCTTCTCGCCGTTATAGCCCCACCAGGAGATGGTGAAGACCGGCTGCGCCTGCGCGGCACTGACCGCAAGAAGTGATGCAACCGTAAAGAAAACAAGGGGTTTTTTCATTTGAAAGTCCACGGGCTGTGGGGGAGGACACATGGAGTGGGCAAAGCCTATACGCCCCCCCGCAGCCTTGCAAGACACGGTCCCGCCATGCGCGATTTGCCGCGAGCACCCCGGGCGCAGGCAGCTCAGGTTGACGCGGGTGCGCGGCCGGCGCGTAATGCGCTCCACAGCGGCAAGATGGGACAACGGACAGATGAAGGCGGGCGCGGGCTATTTCCTCTATCACTCGATCGGGCAATATCCCGGCAAGGCCAGCGATCTTGCCCGCGCGATGACCGATTTCGCCACTCGCTGGGGCGCCGCCGATGACGGCCAGTGGGGCCATATCCTTGGCCTGCGGGCCCGCTTCATCGCCCGCTGGGCCGCGCTGATCGACGCGCCCGAGGGCAGCCTGACCACCGCAGAGAATGTCACCTCAGCCCTGCATAACCTGATCACCGCCCTGCCAGAGGGAGTATTGCGCGGCCGTCGGGTTCTTGTCGCCGCAGATTGCTTCCCTTCGAACCATTTCCTGCTATCGGGCCTCGCTCCGCATCTCGGCTTCACCCTCGACACCGTGCCGATCCGGCAGGGCGAGTCTTGGGTCCGCGATGAAGATATGCTGGATCGCTGGGGCGCGGATGTGGGCCTTGCACTGCTCACATGGATCTCGTCGACCTCGTCGCACCGGGTCGAACTGGAGCCACTGGTGGCGCAGGGCCGCGCAATGGGCAGCTTGATCGGCGTCGATATTACCCAAGGCGCGGGGCTTCTGCCCTTCTCGGTGCGGAACCCTGCCGTGGACTTCGCCATATCCACCAGCCTGAAATGGATGTGCGGGACACCCGGCGCGGGCATCCTGCAGGTTTCCTCACAGCTAACCGCGCAGTGCGAGCCCACCCTACGCGGCTGGTTCAGCCAGGACGATCCCTTCCGCTGGGCGCTCGACCGCTTCGCCTTCGCCTCCGATGCGCGCCGCTTTGACAATGGCACCCCCGGCGTGATGGCCGCCGCGGCCTCGCTGCCCGCACTGGACTGGCACGCGGAGCAGGATCACGCTGCAATCAAGGTCCATAACCACGCCCTGTCCGCGCCAATCATCGCAGGCGCCGAGGCGCTGGGTCTATCCCTTGCCAGCCCGCGCGAGCCTGCCCAACGCGGCGGTAGCGTCATGCTCCGTCTACCAGACCGTCACCCGGCTCCAGGGCTTCTGGCCAATATGCGCCGGGCCGGAATCTTCGCAGATGCCCGAGGCCAGCTTCTGCGCTTGTCACCCGGGGTGATGACCACAGCCGATGGGGTAGGGGTACTGCTTGAAACCCTGGAACGGGAGCTGGTCTGAACCTGTCAGTGGACGGGCTTGCGGCAGAACAGTTCGTAACAGAGCTCCACCGAGCGGCGAACCCGCATGTCGGCCAGCGAATAATAGATCGCCTTGCCCTCCCTGCGGCTCGTCACCATCCCTTCCAGCCGCAGCCGGGACAGCTGCTGGCTGACCGCCGCCTGCCGAGAGGACAAAAGATGCTCCAGCTCGGTCACGGATTTCTCGCCAGAGGTCAGGTGGCACAGGATCATCAACCGCCCCTCATGCGCCAGGGCCTTCAGAAAGGCGGCGGTGGCGGCAGCTTGATCCATCATCTCATCGGCCGGAACGGCACTCTGGGCAAAGATATCGGGGGAAACCGAACTGTCGTCCGGCATATCAGCGCGGTCAAAATTCATCGCGGTTGCCTTTCTTCGACTGCGCGGGGCCCCTTTCGACCCCGCGGATGCGTTCATGCATTGCCGTATGATAATGCATTCAACGCCTCCGGGTTCCCTGCGAACCTGAGGAATTGCAATCGCTTGGCGGGCTTTCGCCCTTCGACCGTCTCAGCCCTCAGGCCGGAAGCTGCCGTATCTGCCTTGGGAAAAGATCAGCGGTGCGCCTTCGCCGTGGCTGGCGCGCAGCACCCGACCGACGATCAGCAGATGATCGCCGGCCTCATGCGCGACCTCGCGCTGACAATCGAAGCGGGCAATGCAACCCTCGATCAGCGGTACGCCATCGGGCGACAGCACCGTGTCATAGGCAGAAAAATCATGGTCCGGCCGAGTGAAATGGGCGCACATCTCGCGCTGATCTTCGCCGAGAATGTGGATCGCGAAATGCGTCGCCCCGGCGAAGGGTGCAAACCGCCGCGAGGCGCGCGCCGGCGACCAGAGCACCAGCGGCGGATCCAGCGATAGCGCTGCGAAACTGTTCGCGGTAATCCCCACCGGCCCGCCCGGCCCCTGCGTCGTCACGACGGTCACCCCGGTCGCGAACCGCCCCAACGCATCTCGGAACAGCCGTGCCGTCTCCGGCCCGGGGACAAAGTCCTGCTCTTTTGGGGTCGTTTCACTTACCACTCGGCCATCCTCTGCCATCAGGGCACCTCACGCCCGAGGGCCAGAGTATAGAGCTCGAACCAGCTTTGGCGATCCAGTTCCAGCTTCAGGGCATCTGACAGCCGCGCGATGCGGTCAAGAGAGTTGGTGCCCATCACCGGCAAGATCCCTGCCGGGTGCCGCAACAGCCAGGCCACCGCCACCGCGGTTTCATCCACGCCGAAGGCGGCGGCGATCTCTGCCAGCTTCGCCTGTACCGCCGCGTTGCGAAACAGCCGCCCGCCGCGCAAGGGGCGACCAGGCCATCGGCGCAATCCCGCGCTCCTGCAGAAAGGCCAGATCGCCATTGGTGAACGGCTCTGCGCGCCAGCAGGCTGACAGCTCGATCTGGTTGGTCACCAGCTGGGTCTCCATCGGCGACTGCAGCAGCGTGAAATCCCAGGGCCGGAAGTTCGACACGCCGACGCGCCGACCTTGCCGGATGTCACCAGCGCATCCAGCGCCTGCGCCGGTCTCCATCGGCGTCCATCAGCGGATCGGGCCGGTGGATCAGCAAGCAGATCGATGCGGTCGGTCGCCATCGTCCGCCAGCGAGGCCTCGACCGAGGCGCGTGATATGCGCGGCGCGAGGTGTCGTAATGCTTGACCCGCGCGGCCGCATGCCGCCCGGCAGGCGCGACGATGTCGCATTTGGTGACGATCTCGATCTTGTCGCGCAGCGCCGGGCGCGGCCTTCAGCGCCGCCCCAAGAATCGCCTCGGCGGTATAGCCGCCATAGATGTCGGCCTGATCCAAGGTGGTGATGCCCTGCGCCAGGCAGGCCTCGATCTTGGCCTGCACATGGCCGGCCGAGGTGTCCGGGTCATCGCCCAGCCGCCACATGCCATAGACGATGCGGCTGAAGCTGCAATCCTTCTGCGATTTCAATGCGTTCCATCAGCGGCGCACTCCGTGCCCAGCGGCGTTGCCGGCGTTTCCGCCGGCACGCGGCCATATGCATGCGGCAGCGAGCAGGTCTTCAGCTGCGGCAGGACCTTCGTCGCCGAAATGCCCGGCCTCATCCAGATGCGGATAGCCCGAAAAGATGAAGGCGCGGATGCCCATCTTCTGATAGGCCTCGATCTCGCTCATCACCTGATCGGTCGAGCCGACCAGCGCCGCGCCGCAGCCCGAGCGCGCCCGCCCGATGCCGGTCCACAGATGCGGCTCGATATAGCCGAACTTGTCGGCCAGTTCGCGGGTCGCTGGCCTGATGCGCGACGCCCAGACGATGCCGAATCATGCGCGCGCTCGCGGATCAGCTTGCCATATTCATCGTCGAGCTTGGAGACCAGCTGTTCGGCATATTCGCGCGCCTCTGCCTCGGTGTCGCGCACGATCATATGCACGCGCAGCCCGTAGTCGAGCGTGCGGCCATGCGCCGCCGCGCGCGCATGGACCGCCTGCATGCGCTCGGCCAGCTGTTCCTTCGGTCTCGGGCCACATCAGATAGACGTCGCATTGCGCGCCGCAAAGCTCCAGCGCATCCGGGGAATAGCCGCCGAAATAGAGAAGCGGCCCGCCGTTCTGCTGATAGGGCCGGGCCGGATCGGTCGGCACGCCCTTGAACTGATAGACCTCGCCCTCGATAGTCGATGCGTCTCGCGCGTCCAGGCCTGCCGCAGGATCTCGCACCACCTCATGGCTGCGCCGGTAGCGAAAGGCGCTGTCGGCCACCTCGCCCGGAAAATCGGAGCTGATGACGTTCAGCGTCAGCCGGCCCTTCAGCATGTGATCCAGCGTCGCCACCGTGCGCGCCAGCATGATCGGCTGCATCTCGCCGCAGCGGATGGCGGCCAGAAAGTTGATCCGCTCGGTGATCGGCGCGCAGCCCGCCACGAAGCACAGCGTGTCCTGCCCGACCTGATAGGAGGAGGGGCACAGGATATTGCGGAAGCCCAGCCGCTCGGCCTCTGTCACGATGTCCGAGCAATGCGTCCAAGCTCGACCGCAGCGCGCCGTCCGGCACGCCCAGATAGGCGTAGTCGTCCGAACAAAGCGCCGCAAACCAGGACACTTCGGCAGCATCCAGATCGGCGGATGTGACGGGCACCACGGTCATCGCAAATCCTCCTCCCGAGCCGATTTCCTCTTGCGTAGCACCTGCGATTTGATGTAGATCAATAGTGTATCAATTTGTCCCGCGGATGAGGGACGCGAGATGCCGCAACCCGGCGCTCTGCCGATCTACCATCCAGATCAGCCGAGCTGCTGATCCGCGATATCGCCGCCGGTCGGCTGATCGATGGCGAACGGCTGCCGCCGGAGCGCGAGATGGCGGCCGAGCTCGGCATTGCCGTCGGCACCCTGCGCAAGGCGCTGGCCGAGCTGGAACGGCAGCGGGCTGCTGGAGCGGGTGCAAGGCTCCGGCAACTACATCCGCGCCATCAGCGATGCCCGAAAGCGTCTATGCCTTGTTCCGGCTGGAACTGCTGGAGGGCGGCGGCCTGCCCACGGCCGAGATGCTCTCGGTCGATCGCGCTGCCGAAAGCCGCCGGCCTGCCGCGCTTTCGGCACCGTCGCCCGAGGCCCACCGCATCCGCCGCCTGCGCCGCCTCTCCGGCAAGCCGGCGGCGCTGGAGGAGATCTGGCTCGACGCCAGCTATGCCGAAGACCTTGACGGCGGAAGACCTCTCGGAATCGCTCTACCTCTTACTACCGCAGACGCTCGGCCTCTGGATCACCCGCGCCGAAGACCAGCGTCGGGCATGGGCAGCGTGCCCGACTGGGCGCCGCCGCTTTTCCGCTGGCCCGCCGGCGCGCCCATGCCGATGGTCACGCGCGTCAGCTGGGCGCAGGACGGCGCAACGCGCCGAAGTTTCGCGCACCTGGTTCGATCCCGGCAGGTCGCCCGCTATGTCGCACGCCTGAAATAGGGAAAGACAATGACGAACTCTGAAGTACGGCATCATCGGTTGCGGCATGATGGGGCAGGAGCATCTGCGCAATATCGCGCTGCTGCCCGAGCGCCGAGGTCGTCGCGATCTTCGAACCCGACGCCGCCATGCGCGCGGCCGCCGCGGCCCTGGTCCCGCGACGCCGCGATGGCCGGCTCGCTCGCCGAGGTGCTGGCAGTCGACCGCCGTCAACTGCCTGCTGATCGTCAGCCCCAACCATCTGCATCTGCGCCAGCTGCAGGAAATCGCGGCCATCCGGCCGCTGCCGATCCTCGTCGAAAAGCCGCTCTTCACCGATCCCGCCGACGCAGCCACGCCTTGCCGCGCTTGCGCGCCGCCTATCCGGCGCCGATCTGGGTCGCGATGGAATACCGCTACATGCCGCCCGTCGCCCGCCTGATCGCGCGAGGCCGCCGGCCGCGACCGGCGGCATCAAGATGCTGACGATCCGCGAGCATCGCTTTCCCTTCCTGGAAAAGGTCGGCGACTGGAACCGCTTCAACCGCAATACCGGCGGCACGCTGGTCGAGAAATGCTGCCATTTCTTCGACCTGATGCGCCACATCCTGCAGTCCGATCCGGTGCGGGTCATGGCCTCGGGCGGGCAGGCGGTGAACCATCTCGAGCGAAAGCTATGATGGCGAGACGCCCGACATCTGGGACAACGCCTATGTCATCGTCGATTTCGCCTCGGGCGCGCGGGCGATGCTGGAACTGTGCATGTTCGCCGAAGGCGCGCGCTATCAGGAGGAGATCAGCGCCGTCGGCCCCTCGGGCAAGATCGAGTGCCATGGTGCCCGGGCCCGGGCGCTTCTGGCCGGACCATCTCGGCGCGGCCGCCGGTCGCCGCAGGTCATCGTCTCGCCGCGCGACCCCAAGGGGCCGCGCATGGTCGAAATCCCGGTCGACCCCGCGCTTCTGGCGGCGGGCGATCACAACGGCTCGACCTTCTACCAGCATCAGGGCTTCAACGCCGTGGCGCGCGGGCAGGGCAGGCCGGAGGTCAGCCTGACCGACGGCTGGTGGGCGGTGGCGATGGGCATGGCCGCGCAGAAATCGGCGGCCACGGGGCAGGCGGTGCTGCTGGCCGATGAGGTCTTCACCCCGCGTTGAGCGGGGGCGTGCCGGCGGTGCCTCCGACGGGGATATCTTCAGGCAGAAAATGCGAGCAGCGGCCAAGATTTCTTGAGAAGCCCCCGGCACTTGGCTAGCATCCGCGCCATGTCCGCACCCGATCCCGCCCTGATCCGCAGCTTTGCTAAAGTCGAGGATTTCCGTGACTGGCTATCCGCGCATCACGCCTCCATGTCAGAGGTCTGGCTGCGCTTCGCGCGCAAGTCCAGCCGCCACCTCACCATCGACAAGGTCGAGGCGATCCGAGAGGCACTGTGCTGGGGCTGGATCGACGGCCAACTCGCGCATTATGACGATGTCTCGTTCCTTACTCGTTTCACCCCGCGCCGCGCCGGTTCAAACTGGTCAGAGGTCAACCGCGCCCATGTCGAGGGGCTGATCGCGGAGGGGCGGATGCAGCTTGCCGGTTTTGCGCAGGTGACGGCGGCCCAGGTCGACGGGCGCTGGGACGCGGCCTATTCCAGGCAATCGACGATGCAGGTGCCCGAAGATTTCATCGACGCGCTCGAGGCACGTCCCGAGGCGCGTGAAGGCTACCTGAAGCTCAACCGCGCCAATGTCTTCGCCATCGTCTACCGTCTGGAAACCGCTAAGCGCCCCGAGACGCGGGCGAAGCGAATGGAAACCATCCTCGACATGCTCGCCCGCGGCGAGAAGTTTCACTGATCGTTTGTAACTGACTGAACGGGACTGCGTCTCACCGGTTGAGGGACGACCCTGCCACGGCGCCGCCACAAAAACCCTTCGCCTACTCCGCTGCAATCCGCAGCGCGGGTCGCAAGCGGAGAAACCGCCCCGCGGCCTCGCCTGCCAGATAGGTCAGCCGTCCGTTCGATACCGTCGCTTCGATGGCCCGCGTGGCCTCGTTCACCACCACCAGATCGGCCCGCTTGCCAGGGTTCAGCCGCCCGCGATCCGGCATCCGCAATATCTCTGCCGGCGCAGAGGAGATCATCGCCCAGGCCTTCTCCAGCGGCAGCACGCCCCGGTCGACCAGCGCCCAGGCCGCCTGCGCCAGCGCTGGCGCGTAGTAATCCGACACCAACACATCGCAGAGCCCCTGCGCGATCAGATCGAGCGCCGCGACATTGCCCGACTGGCTGCCGCCCCGCACCACGTTCGGCGCGCCCATCAGAACCGGGCTCATCATCGCCTTGGCCGCCGCCGCCGCCTTGCGCGTGGTCGGGAACTCGGCAATCCGCGCCCCGATCATCGAGAAGCGTTCCCGCGTCTCGCCATCTGGGTCGTCATGGCTGCCGTAGATTACGCCCATCTGGTCGAACGCCTCAGCCAGCCGGCACAGATGCCGCGGCACCTCGAGGGCCCGAGCCTGCGCATTTTCGATCGCGGCAAGGTAGTCGTCTGGTCGCCGTCCCACCTTGCGCGCCAGCAGGGCGAAACTCTGCGGATCGGCGCGCCGCATCTCGGCAACCTCGTCGAGGTGATTGTTAAATACGACATAGCCGATCCCGTGCCGCTCGATCAGCGCGATCATCTCGGCGCCGCTGTCGACCAGATGCGTCTCGCAGCGCAATTGTATCCGCAGATCGGTCAGCATGGCGGGGCGGTAATCGGCCAAAGCCTCCAGCACCTCTGCCGCATAGGCGGGCGCGCGATGGCCGCCCTCCCAGCTCCAGCCCTGCGCGAGATAGGCGGTGGTCACGCCATTGGCGGCCATCTCGCGGTCGGCACTCGCCAGCCCCGCCACCAGCGGGAAGGGCGCCGAGGGGCGCGGCGCGATATGCCGCTCGAAGGCGTCGCCATGCAGATCGACGATCCCGGGCAGGATCAGATATCCCGTGAGATCGATCTCGGGCAGCGGCCCGGTCACGATCCGCCCCTCGGCGAAAGACGACGGAACGGCGCTGCATCTCGCCGTCACGCAGGATGGTCGCGCCAGTCAGACGCAGGGGGGGCAGGGAATGGGCCATGTCGAAGTCCGTCTGCTCGGGGCGGGGCGTTTTGCCTGTGGATAACCCTCTGTTGTATCGCAGGTATGACAGCTTGCACGCCAAAGGTCTGACCCGTTTTGCCGAATGCGCGAAACCTCGCCCGCACTGTAACTTTGCGCGGCTCCCTATTCCGGCGCCACTGTCAGCGTCACCCGGTCGCCCGCGAACCAGGTCTGGCCGAATTCCACCGGCACGCCCGCGCCATCGACATTCACCGACTCGCTGCGCAGGATCGGCGCGCCCTCCCGCAGATGCAGCGCCAGGGCCTGCGTGGCCGTGGCGAGCTTCGCCGTGATCCGCGTCTCGGCGCGCGTGTAATCCGCCAGCCCCTCGCGCGCCAGGGCCACGCGTCACCGATCGCGTCTCGCGCAGCGCGCCAGGCAGGCCCGGAAACCGCCCGGCCGGAAAGACCGAGCGGAACAGCGCCGATCGGCACGCCGCATCGGCCAGCGCGATCCCCTCGTAGACATGCACCTCGGCGCCCTCGGGCAGGCGCAGCCGTTCGGCATCGCGCCCGTCGGCCCGCTGCGTCTCCAGCCGCAGGATCTCGCGCGCGGGCAGATGCCCCGCCGCCGCGAGCGCTCTGATGATACCGCACCCGCCGCCCGATCGCGTAGTCGAGCGGCCGCGCCGCGACGAACACGCCCGAGCCGCGCCGCGAATGGGTCAGCCCGGCCTCTGCCATATCCCCCAGCGCATGGCGCACTGTATGTCGGTTCACCCCGAATCGCGCGGCCAGCTCCGCCTCGGTCGGCAGCTTGTCGCCCGGCCCGTAGCGCCCGCGCGCGATCTCGTCGCGCAGCGCTCCGGCGATGGCCTTCCACAGACGGGCTGCGCGGCATGCCCCTCTCCGTCATCAAAACTTCACGCCCTGCGGCTTGTCTCGCCCGGCGCGATGCGCTACAGATTTGTCTAGTTGTATAGGATATTAGACAACTTCGCAAGGTGTCTGCAATGTCCGATCGAACGACCGCAAATCGATGGCTCGGCCTGCTGGCGAAATCCCGGCCAGAGGCGCTCGCCGCCCTCTGGGATGAGGCTGTCCGCCGCATGAGGTGCTGCGCGCCCCAGAGGTCGGCGCGGTGATGGTGCAGGGCCGCATGGGCGGCACCGGCGCGCCCTTCAATCTGGGCGAGATGACGGTGACCCGCTGCGCCATCCGCCTGCCCGACGGGCGCGGTCGGCCACGGCTATGTCCAGGGCCGCGACAAGGCCCACGCCCGCCGCGCCGCGCTGATCGACGCGCTGATGCAGGGGCCGGGGGCCGAGGCGCTGCGGGCGCAGGTCCTCGCCCCCCTCGCCGCCGCGCAGGCCGCCGCCGCCGCAGGCGCAAGGCCGCCAAGGCCGCCGCGACCAAGGTCGATTTCTTCACGCTGGTCCGGGGAGAAGACTGATGGACGCGCGCCTCGCTTACCGGCGCCTTCGCCGACCCGTCGCGCGACGCGGCCCGCGCCTTTCGCGCCATCCTGGACGCGATGTCCCGCCCCGGCACCATCGGTCACCGTGACCGGCGCGCAGCCGCCCGGCGCCGCTGTCGCTGGCCGCCGGCGTGGCGCTGCTGACCCTGACCGACGGCACCACGCCGCTGCACCTCGCCGGGCCCTGCGACACGCGAGGGGTGCGCGACTGGATCACCTTCCAGACCGGCGCGCCCCTTGTCACAGCCCGCCGCCGCCAGCTTCGCCCTCGGCCCATGGGACGCGCTGCAGCCGCTCGCCCGCTTCGCCCTCGGCACGCCGGACTACCCCGACCGCTCTGCCACCCTGATCGTCGAGGTGCCGACCCTTTCCCCCGCCACCCACCGCCTCAGCGGCCCCGGCATCGATCGCAGCGCGACCCTCGCCCTGCCCGAGCGATCGCGGCGGCGCGGCTCAACGTCGGGCTATACCCTCTCGGGCTCGACCTGATCCTGACCTGCGGCGCCACCCTCGCCGCCCTGCCCCGCACCACCAAACTGGAGGCGCTCTGATGTATGTCGCCGTCAAAGGCGGCGAGCGCGCCATCGAGAACGCCCATGCCTTCCTCGCCGAGGAACGGCGGGGCGACCCCGCCATCGCCGAGCTCACCGTCCCGCAGATCCGCGAACAGCTTGCGCTCGCGGTCAACCGCGTCATGGCCGAAGGCTCGCTCTACGACCCCGACCTCGCGGCGCTGGCGATCAAGCAGTCGCGCGGCGACCTGATCGAGGCGATCTTCCTGATCCGCGCCTACCGCACCACCCTGCCGCGCTTCGGCGCCTCGCTGCCGCTCGACACCGCCGCGCATGGCCTGCCTGCGCCGCATCTCGGCCACTTTCAAGGATGCCCCGGGCGGACAGGTGCTTGGCCCCACCTTCGACTACACCCACCGCCTGCTCGATTTCAAACTGATGGCCGAGGGCGAGGTGCCCCCGGCCCCCCAATCCCTCCCGCGCGACAGCGGCCGACGCCGCATATCACCGGCTTCCTCAACCGCGACGGCCTGATCGAGGTTGAACCGCACCGCTGACACCACGCCCGCCCGACCTGACGCGCGAGCCGCTGGAGCTGCCCGCCAGCCGCGCCCTGCGCCTGCAATCGCATCACGCGGGGGGATGAGGGCTTCCTTCTCGGCCTCGCCTATTCCACCCAGCGCGGCTACGCCCGCAACCACGCCTTCGTGGGTGAGCTTCGCATCGGAACCTGTTCCGTCGAAATGGAAATCCCCGAACTTGGCTTCGCCATCGAGATCGGCGAGATCACCCTGACCGAATGCGAAACCGTCAACCAGTTCAAGGGCTCCAAGACCGAACCCGCCCAGTTCACTCGCGGCTACGGCCTCGTCTTCGGCCAGACCGAACGCAAGGCCATCGCCATGGCCCTTGTCGACCGCGCCCTGCGCTGGCGCGAGCTTGGCGAGGATTTCGCCGGTGCCCCGGCGCAGGATGAGGAATTCGTGCTAAGCCATTGCGATAACATACAAGCCACCGGGTTCCTCGAACATATCAAGCTGCCGCATTACGTCGATTTCCAGTCCGAACTGGAACTCGTCCGCAAACTCCGCGCGACAGCGCAGCAGGAGGCCGCCGAATGACCGCGATCCCCGCCCAGCTCACCGATTACAACTTCGCCTATCTCGACGAACAGACCAAACGCATGATCCGCCGCGCGCTCTTGAAGGCCGTCGCCATCCCCGGCTATCAGGTGCCTTTCGCCAGCCGCGAAATGCCCATGCCCTATGGCTGGGGCACCGGCGGCGTGCAGGTCACAGCCGCCTGCCTGACGCCGGAAGACCGCCTCAAGGTCATCGACCAGGGCGCCGACGACACCACCAACGCGGTCTCGATCCGCAAGTTCTTCCAGCGCACCGCAGGCGTGGCCACCACCGAGGCCACGACCGAGGCCACCCTGATCCAGACCCGCCACCGGATACCAGAGGCCCCCCTGACCGCAGGCCAGATCCTCGTTTTTCAGGTGCCAATCCCCGAACCCCTGCGCTTCCTCGAACCGCGAGAGGTCGAGACCCGCAAGATGCACGCATTGCAGGATTACGGCCTGATGCATGTGAAGCTTTACGAAGACATCGCCCGCCACGGCGCCATCGCCACCGCCTATGCCTATCCGGTCAAGGTCGAAGGGCGCTATGTCATGGACCCGTCGCCCATCCCGAAATTCGACAACCCGAAACTGTCCAACAGCCCGGCCCTGCAACTGTTCGGCGCAGGCCGCGAACAGCGTCTTTACGCCGTGCCCCCCTTCACCCATGTCGCCAGCCTCGATTTCGAGGATTTCCCCTTCGAGCCCACCAAGGCCGCCCATGACTGCGCCCTCTGCGGCGCCTCGGACAGCTATCTGGACGAGGTCATAACCGACGACGCCGGCAGCCGCATGTTCGTCTGCTCCGACACCGACTACTGCGCCACCCGCCGCGCGGGTGGCGCATGAAGGGGCCGCCGCATGACCCAGCCCGCCGCAACCCCCCGGCCGCTCCTCTCGGTCCATAACCTCGCGAAAAGCTACGGCCCCCGCATCGGCTGCGCGATGTCTCCTTCGACCTCTGGCCGGGTGAGGTCATGGGGATCGTGGGCGAAATCCGGTTCCGGCAAATCCACGCTGCTTGGCTGCCTCGCAGGCCATATCGCGCCCGACAGGGGCCGCGTGGTCTTTGACACGCGCGACGCAGGCCCCAAGGACACCCTGACCATGACCGAGGCCGAGCGCCGGATGCTCGGCCGCACCGACTGGGCCTTCGTCCACCAGAACCCGCGCGACGGGCTGCGCATGGGCGTCTCCGCAGGCGGCAACGTCGGCGAACGCCTGATGGCCGTCGGCGCGCGCCACTACGGCCAGATCCGCACCTCCGCCCTCGACTGGCTCGACCGGGTCGAGATCGCCGCCGACCGCATCGACGACCGCCCCGCCGCCTTTTCCGGCGGCATGCAGCAACGCCTGCAGATCGCCCGCAACCTCGTCACCGGCCCGCGTCTGGTCTTCATGGACGAACCCACCGGCGGCCTCGACGTCTCGGTCCAGGCCCGCCTTCTTGACCTTCTGCGCGGCCTCGTGCGCCGCATGGGCCTGTCGGCGGTCATCGTCACCCATGACCTTGCCGTGGTCCGCCTTCTCGCCGACCGGCTGATGGTGATGAAATCAGGCCTTGTGGTCGAGAGCGGTCTGACCGACCAAGTGCTGGACGACCCGCAGCACGCCTATACCCAGCTGCTGGTTTCCTCTGTCCTGCAGGTGTGACCCGATGATGATAGCCTACCAGTGCGCGCAGCAATCGCTCAAACGCCTCACCCCGGAAACCGCCCCGACCGAGGCGATCTGGATCGACGCCCTGCGCCCGACCGAGGCCGAGGTCGTGGCGATCGAAGGCTTCGGGCTCGAAGTCCCCAGCCTGACCGAGATGGAGGAGATCGAGATCTCGAACCGCCTCTACCGCGAAGAGGGCGCGGACTACATGACGGTGGTGCTGCCCGGCATGTCGGAAACCAATGCACCGATCTCCGGCCCGGTCACCTTCATCCTGACGCCAAAGCGCCTTGTCACCGTGCGCCACCACACCCCCCGACCATTCGAGACTTACCCGGAACGCGCGGGCAAGGCGACCGCCGGTTGCGCCACGCCGGAACGCATTCTGCTCGGCCTGATCGAGGATATCGTAGGTCGCCTCGCCGACCTGCTGGAAGGGTCGGGCCGCGCGCTGGACGAGGTTATGCGCGGCGTCTTCGGCGGCAATGCCGCGCAGGACAGCGCCGCTTTTGCAGACCGCCCTTGAAACCACCGGCCGGCAGGGCGAGCTATTGGCCCGCGTCCGGGTCAGCCTGCTGACGCTGGAGCGCGCGCTCAGCTACTTCGGCCAGACCCTGGCCGCGCGCGAACAGGGCGAGGCGCTGCGTGCCGTCGTCACCGGCCAGCAGGCCGATATGGCAGCGCTTGAGGTGCATGCCGATTTCCTCTCGCAGCGCGTCAGCCTTGCTGTCGATGCCACGCTTGGCATGATCAACCTCGGCCAGAACGTGACGGTGCGGATCGTCTCGGTGGTGGCGGCGCTGTTCCTGCCGCCCACCCTTATCGCCTCAATGTATGGCATGAACTTTCAGGACATGCCGGAATTGAAATGGGCCGCAGGCTATCCCTATGCCCTTGGCCTCATGCTGTTTTCCGCCGTCGGCACCTACTTCTTCTTCAAATGGAAACGCTGGCTTTAGGCCTGCGTTCGGAGACCCGCGATGATCGAAGTCCGCGACCTGCACAAGGCCTTCACCCTTCACAATCAGGGCGGCACCGTGATCCCGGTGATGGCCGGCGCACATCTGACCGTGGCGCCCGGCGAATGCGTCGCGCTGACCGGGGCCTCTGGCGCGGGCAAATCCACCCTGATGCGGATGATCTGGGGCAATTACCTTGCAGGCTCGGGCTCGATCATGGTGGGCTCGCTCGACGTTGCACGCGCCGCCCCGCGCGACATCATCCGCCTGCGCCGCGATACGCTGGGCTATGTCAGCCAGTTCCTCCGCGTCGTGCCCCGCGTGCCGACCCGAGAGGTGGTCGCCGAACCGCTCCTCGCGCTCGGCACAGATCCCGACACGGCGCTGGCTCGCGCCGAAGACCTGCTAAAACGCCTCAACATTCCCGAACGGCTCTGGTCGCTCTCGCCCACCACCTTCTCGGGCGGCGAACAGCAGCGCGTCAACATCGCGCGCGGCTTCGCCCACCCATACCCGGCGCTTCTGCTCGATGAGCCGACCGCCAGCCTTGATGCGCAAAACCGCGAAACCGTGCTGACACTGATCGAAGAGGCCAAGGCCCGTGGTGCCGCGATCCTCGGCATCTTCCACGACGAGGCCGCGCGCAACCGGCTCTGCGACCGTCAGGTGGATGTCACCGGCTTCACCCCGGGGCGCGGCTGATGGCGGGCCGCATCTATGCCGTCGTCGGCCCCTCGGGTGCTGGCAAGGACACGCTGATCGCCGCCGCCAAAACCGCGCGCCCGGCGCTCCACATCGCCCGCCGCGTCATCACCCGGCCGGAAGAGTCAGGCGGCGAACCCTTCGAAGGTGTGACGCGAGGAGAATTCGCCCGCCGCAAGGCCGCTGGCGACTTCGCGCTCGACTGGCAGGCCCACGGCCTGTCCTACGGCATCCCGATCAGCATCGACCGCGCGCTGTCGCAGGGCCGCGATGTCATCTTCAACGGCTCCCGCGCCATGCTGGGCGAAGCATGGGAGCATTACCCCTGCCTTGCCGCGATCCATGTCACTGCCTCGGTCAATGTGCTGGCCGAACGCCTCGCCGCACGCGGGCGCGAAACGCGAGAAGACATCGCGCGCCGCCTGGCCCGCGCCAGCTACGAGATCCCTTACGGCATCCCGATCCGCATCGTCGAAAACAACGGCCCGACTCGACCGCTCGGTCGCGGCCTTCCTCGCCGCGCTTCAGCCGGAAAGAGAGTAGCGATGCAGAATGCGGAACCGCCCGTCGCTCGCCTGCCCACAAAGGCAAAGACTGCCCGACCTGGAACGGGCGTGGCAGGATCGGCGCCAAGGCCGGGCGCAGGGCGTGTCTCGACCGCCAGAACCTCTGCCGCGGGCAGGTTTCCGGTCAGCGTCAGATGAAACCGGAACTCATCCATCACATAGGGATAGCCCCAAGCGCCCAGCATCTCGCGCTGCCGCACGCTCAACGCCTCGGGCCTGCGCCGGGCAATCTCGGCAGCGTCCGGGGCGGCGCGGAAGCCATCGAGCTCCATCACCACCTCGCCCGCCAGCAGGGCCAACCCGCGCGCATCCCCCTCCGGCGTCAGCGCCAGAAACCCGCCCAGCCGGTGCAGCGCGAGACCTGGCATCTCGACCGGCTTCAGCCGAACTGCCAGCGCGCCCACCGCATCCTGCAACTCCTCGGCACTTGCTCCCTCGGCCAGCCGGAACGGCGGCTTGATCGTGCCATGAAACCCGTATTTGCGCGGCGTCTCGGTCAATCCCTCGCGCCCGCGCGGCAACCCTGCCACCTCGACGGGCTCGGGTTCGGCCCCAGCCGCCAGGTCCCAACCCAACCAGCCGGCCCCGAACGCGGCCAAAGGCCCCGGCTCGGGCGCATAATAGACGGCGTAGCGATCATATCCGGTCATGCGTCCCTCATACCCCATCCCGCGTTACGGGCCCGTGGCACAGCCCTTCGATACACTGCCGCCCTGCAAGGAACCACCCATGTCTGAGACGATCCTCGCCAATGCCACGCTGGTCTTGCCCGATGAGGTCCTGCACGGCAGCCTGCAGCTGAAAGACGGCCGGATCGCCGCGATTGACAGCGGCAGCAGAGTTCCGCCCGGCGCGCTCGATTGCGATGGCGACCTGATCGCCCCGGGCATGATCGAGCTGCACACCGACAATCTGGAACGCCACATCCAGCCGCGCCCCAAGGTCGACTGGCCCCATGCCGCCGCGATCATCGCGCATGATGCGGAACTGGCGGGCGTAGGCATCACCACCGTCTTCGACGCCATGCGCGTCGGCTCGATCCCCACTGGCAAGGCGCGCTACGGCGCCTATGCGCGCGGCCTCGCCGACCGAACTGCTCGACCTGCGCGCCAGCGGCGCGCTGCGGATCAGCCATTTCCTCCACCTGCGGGCCGAGGTCTGCTCAGCTACGCTTGATCGCCGAACTGGACGAGTTCACCCCACAGGATCGCGTCGGCATCGTCAGCCTGATGGATCACACGCCGGGCCAGCGCCAATTCCGCGACATCTCGAAACTCGCGGCCTATGTCATGGGCAAGCACGCGCATGTCAGAGGCCGACTTTGCCGACCACGTCGCGCAGCTCACCGACCTGCGCGACGCCGCTTCGGCGCGGCGCATGAGGCGGCCACGGTCGCCGCCGCCGGCCGCTTCGGCGCGGTGCTGGCCAGCCACGACGACACCACCGCCGAGCAGGTCGCGACCTCGGCCGGCTACGGCATCCGCCTCGCCGAGTTTCCGACCACGCTCGAGGCCGCGCGAGCCTGCCGCGCGCAAGGCATCGCGGTGATGATGGGCGCGCCCAACCTGATCCGCGGCGGCTCGCATTCCGGCAATGTCGCCGCAGCAGACCTCGCCGCCGCCGACCTGCTCGACATCGTCTCGTCCGATTACGTCCCGTCGGCGCTGCTCACCTCGGCCTTCGGCTTGGGCGATCTCTGGGGCGACCTCGCGCGCGGGCTCGGCGACGCGTCACCGCCGCCCCCGCCGCCGCCGCCGGCCTGAGCGACCGGGGCCGCCTCGCCCCCGGCCAGCGCGCCGATCTGATCCGCATCCGCCGCTTCGGCGCAACCCCGGTCGTCCGCGCAACCTGGGTGCAGGGCACCCGCGTCGCCTGACCTAACCCTTAATGGAGCCTGGACATGTCCGAACCCTTCGACGCCTTCACCGCCCCCGGCCGCTTCTGGCGCGGCAACCTGCACACCCATTCGACCCGCTCCGACGGCGTGCTGGCGCCCGAAGAGGTCTGCCGCCGCTACCGGGCCGAGGGCTATGATTTCCTTGCCCTGACCGACCATTTCATCGGCCTCTACGGCTATCCGATCACCGACACGACCGAATTCCGACGCAACGGCTTCACCACCATCCTTGGCGCCGAGCTGCATTCCGGCGCGATGGCAGAACGGCGAGTTGTGGCACATCCTCGCCGTCGGCCTGCCCGAGGATTTCGCCGCCGCCAACGCGCCGCACTTCCTGCCGGTCGAGGGCCAGGAAACCGGGCCCGAGATCGCGGCGCGCGCCGTTGCCGCCGGCGCCTTCGTCGCCATCGCCCACCCGCAATGGTCGGGCCTGACGCTTGCCGACGCCCGCTCGATCGACCGCGGCCCATGCGGTCGAGATCTACAACCACGGCTGCGCCGAAGGCTGCGACCGGCCCGACGGCTTCGCCATCGCCGACCTGCTGCTGACCGAGGGTCGCAAGCTGTCTCTGATCGCCACCGACGACGCGCATTTCTCCGAACCCGACCATTTCGGCGGCTGGGTCATGGTCAAGGCCGAGGAGAATACGCCCGACGCGCTGCTCGCCGCCCTCAAGGCCGGCCATTTCTATTCCTCGCAAGGCCCCGAAATCCGCGCCATCCGCTTCGACGGCAAGGCGGTCGAGGTCGACTGCTCCGCCGTCGCGCTCGGTGGTGATCCAGGGCCAGGGCACCGGCGCCAAGGCGGTGCACGGCCAGTCGATGACCACCGCCCGCGTGCCCTTCGACCGGCTGAACGACAGCCCCTGGTTCCGCGTCAGCCTGATCGACCACGCCGGCCGCCGCGCCTGGTCCAACCCCTACTGGCGCTGACAGCGGGGGCGACGCCGCCGCTCATTTTCTGCCCGGAAATATCCTCGGGGGGCGCGGGGGGCAGACAGCCCCCCGCTTTCCCGCGCGGCACCCTCAGGCCTTGCCTTCCAGCCCGTCGGCCGCCGCCCCGGTCGCGCCCGGAATGCGCATCTCGAAGACCTCGGTGACGCTGGTGTAATCGTAATAGCCCATCCGCGCCAAAGGCCGGATCAGCGGAATGTCGAGCTTGCCCTCCGGCGTCAGCACCTCGTCCTTGACGTGGATGCGCATCACCTCGCCATAGACCACCTCGACCCAGCCATGCCCGGAATTGCCGCGCAGCCGATGGGTCGACATGTAGCGGCACTCGAACTGCGCCGGGCTTTCCGCTACCCGCGGCCCCGGCGCGTCGATGCACGGCGCCTTGGTCACGCCCGCCTTCTCGAACTCATCCGTCCCCTCCGGCCATTCCATCGCCGAGATGTTCACCGCCTCGCGCAGCGCATAGGTCGCCATGTTCCACACGAACCACCCGGTCTCCTCGGCGTTCAGCACCGAATGCTTGCGCCGCCCGTCGGAATACTGGTTGGCCGCGAACATCACCATCGGCGGATCAAAGGTCAGGTTCTGCCACTGGCTGTAGGGCGCAAGGTTTGCCACCCCTTTGGTCGAGATCGTCGACAGCCAGCCGATCGGGCGCGGCACGGTGCAGGATTTGAACGGGCTGAAGGGCAGGGGGCAGGCCTCTCGGCCGGGGGCATAGTGCATGGGACGGCTCCTGTGGCAGGGGCGGCAGCGGGGGTTTCACACCCCCGCACCCCCGTGGGATATTTTCGGGCAGAAAATGGGGATCAGTTCCCGAATATCCCCGGCAGCCGCAAGCCCTGCTCGCGCGCGCAGTCGAGCGCGATCTCATAGCCCGCATCGGCATGGCGCATGACGCCGGTCGCCGGATCGTTCCACAGCACGCGCGCAAGCCGCCGGGCGGCATCGTCGGATGCCGTCGCAGCAGATCACCATGCCGGAATGCTGGCGAGAACCCCATGCCGACGCCGCCGCCGTGGTGCAGCGACACCCAGGTCGCCCCGCTGGCGGTGTTCAGCAGCGCGTTCAGCAGCGGCCAGTCCGACACCGCGTCCGAGCCATCCTTCATCGCCTCGGTCTCGCGGTTGGGCGAGGCGACGGAGCCGAAGTCGAGGTGATCGCGGCCGATGACGACCGGCGCCTTCAGCTCGCCCGACGCGCACCATCTCGTTGAACATCAGCCCGGCCCGGTGCCGGTCGCCAAGGCCGATCCAGCAGATCCGCGCGGGCAGGCCCTGAAACGCGATCCGCTCGCGCGCCATGTCGAGCCAGCGGTGCAGATGCGTGTTCTCGGGGAACAGCTCCTTCATCTTCGGCGTCGGTCTTGTGGATATCCTCCGGATCGCCCGACAGCGCCGCCCAGCGGAACGGGCCGATGCCCCGGCAGAACAGCGGGCGGATATAGGCGGGCACAAAGCCGGGGAAGGCGAAGGCGTTCTCCAGCCCCTCGTCCTGCGCGACCTGGCGGATGTTGTTGCCGTAATCGAGCGTCGGCACGCCCGCATTCCAGAAATCCACCATCGCCGCGACATGGGTGCGCATCGAGGCGCGGGCGGCCTTCTCCACCGCCTTCGGATCGCTTTCCTGCTTGGCGCGCCACTCGGCCACGGTCCAGCCCTGCGGCAGATAGCCGTGCAGCGGATCATGCGCCGAGGTCTGGTCGGTCACGATATCGGGGCGCGTGGCCGCCCGCCTTCATGCGGGCGCACAAGCTCGGGGAATACATCGGCGGCATTGCCGACAAGGCCCACCGATTTCGCCTCGCCCTTCGCGCGTCCAGCCCGTCGATCATCGCCAGCGCCTCGTCCAGCGTATGCGCCTTGGCGTCGAGATAGCGGGTGCGCATGCGGAAATCGATCCGCGTCTCGTCGCATTCCACCGCCAGGCAGCAGGCCCCGGCCATCACCGCGGCCAGAGGCTGCGCGCCGCCCATGCCGCCCAGCCCGCCGGTCAGGATCCATTTGCCCGTCAGATTGCCGCCATAATGCTGACGGCCCGCCTCGGCAAAGGTCTCATAGGTGCCCTGCACGATGCCTTGCGTGCCGATGTAGATCCAGGACCCGGCCGTCATCTGGCCGTACATCGCCAGACCCTTCTTATCGAGCTCGTTGAAATGGTCCCAGGTCGCCCAATGCGGCACGAGGTTCGAGTTGGCGATCAGCACGCGCGGCGCATCCTTGTGGGTGCGGAACATGCCGACCGGCTTGCCCGATTGCACCAGCAGCGTCTCGTCCTCTTCCAGCGTCTTCGAGGCTGGCGACGATCCGGTCGAAATCCTCCCAGGTGCGGGCGGCGCGGCCGATGCCGCCATAGACCACCAGCTCATGCGGGTTTTCCGCCACATCGGGGTGCAGGTTGTTCATCAGCATCCGCATCGGCGCCTCGGTCAGCCAGCTTTTGGCGGTGATCTCGGTGCCGGTGGCGGGATAGACGTCGCGGAGGTTGTGGCGGGGATTGGTCATCGGATGCCTCACAGGATGGGAAGGGGAATGTCAGCCGACGCGCGGCCAAGGGCGCCAGAGGCCACCAGCCGCGCGCGGCGGCCTCAAGATCGGGGGCGAGGTAGCGGTCCTCGCCCAGGTGCGCCACGTCTTGCGCGCAGCCGCGCCACGACGCGGGCGAGCGGGGCCGAGGTCGCCAGCGGCGCGCGGAAATCCACGCCCTGCGCGGCGCAGATCGCCTCGACCCCCAGGATCACGCTCAAGGTTCGCCGACCATCCGCCCCAGACGCCGCGCGCCATGGGCGGCCATCGAGACATGGTCTTCCTGATTGGCGGAGGTGGGCGTCGAATCGGTCACCGTCGGGGTGGCCAGGTGCTTGTTCTCGCTCATCAGCGCGGCGGTGGTCACCTCGGCGATCATCAGCCCGGAATTCAGCCCGGGCGCGGGCGTCAGGAACGGCGGCAGATCGAAGCTCAGCGTCGGGTCCACCATCAGCGCCACCCGGCGCTGAGCGATCGCGCCGATCTCGGACACCGCCAGCGCGATCATGTCGGCGGCAAAGCCCACCGGTTCGGCGTGGAAATTGCCGCCCGAGACGATCAGCCCGGCCCCGGTCAGCACCAGCGGGTTGTCGGTCGCGGCATTCGCCTCGATCTCCAGCGTGCCGCGCGGCCATGCGCAGCACATCCATCGCCGCCCCGGTCACCTGCGGCTGGCAGCGGATGCAATAGGGGTCCTGCACGCGGGTATCGCCTTCACGGTGGCTTTCGCGGATCGCCGAGCCGTCGAGCAGCGCGCGCATCATCGCCGCCGCCTCGATCTGCCCCGCATGGCCGCGCAGAGCGTGGATCTCGGCCTGCAAGGGCGCGGTCGATCCCATGATCGCATCGGTCGACAGCGCCGAGGTCACCAGCGCCGCCCGCGCCGCGCCCCAGGCGCCGAACAGCCCGACCAGCGCGTAAGCCGTTGAAAACTGGGTGCCGTTGATCAAGGCCAGCCCCTCTTTCGGCCCCAGCGGGATCGGCGCCAGCCCGACCTCGCAAGCGCCTCGGCCCCCGGCAGCACCCGGCCCGCCACCTCTGCCTCGCCCGCGCCGATCAGCACCGCCGCCATATGCGCCAGCGGCGCCAGATCGCCCGAGGCGCCCGACCGAGCCCTGCGCCGGCACCACCGGCGTCACGCCCGTCGTCCAGCATCGCCTCCAGCAGCTCGATCAGCTCCCAGCGCACGCCCGACGCCCCGCGCCCGAGGCTCAAGAGCTTCAGCGCCATCATCAGCCGCACCACCGCGCGCGGCACCGGATCGCCCACGCCGCAGCAATGCGACAGGATCAGGTTGCGCTGCAACGTCGCGGTGTCCTTCGGCTCGATCTTCAGGCTGGCCAGCTTGCCGAAGCCGGTGTTCACCCCGTAAACCGCCTCGGTCCCCGCCGCCGCCGCCGCAATCGCCGCCGCCGCCGCCTCAACCGCGGGCTTTGCCGCGCGGTCCAGCCGGGCAGGGGCCCCGCCGCGCCAGAGGCGTTCCAGCTGGGCAAGCGTCGCCGGGTCGGCTCGGGTGTAAGGATTTCAGGCGTCAATCTGGCCTCCGATGATACGAGCCTGCAGCGGGGTCGCCCCGATGCGATAGGAAAGTTCCGCCGGGTGCCGCGCCTGCCAGACCGCCAGATCGGCGCGCTGCCCCGGCGCGATGGTGCCCCGGTCGGTCAGGCCGAGCGCGCGCGCGGCATGGGCCGTGGTGCCCAGCAGGGCCTCCTCCGGCGTCATCCGGAACAGGGTGCAGGCCATGTTCATCGCCAGACAGAGCGAGGTCATCGGCGCCGTCCCCGGATTGGCATCCGTCGCCACCGCCATCGCCACCCCCGCCGCGCGCAAGATGGCAATCGGCGGCACCTGCGTCTCGCGCAGCGTGTAGAACGCGCCGGGCAGGATCACCGCCACGGTCCCCGCCGCCGCCATCGCCCGCGCCCCGGCCTCGTCGAGATATTCCAGATGATCCGCCGACAAAGCCCCATAGCGCGCCGCCAGCGCCGCGCCGCCAAGGTTCGACAACTGCTCGGCATGCAGCTTCACCGGGATCTTCAGCGCCTTCGCCGCATCAAAGACCCGCGCGATCTGCGAAGGCGAAAAGGCGATCCCCTCGCAGAACCCGTCCACCGCATCGACAAGGCCCGCCGCCTTGGCCTGCGCCATCGCGGGCAGCACCTGCTCGTCGATATAGGCCTCGTCGCGGCCCTTGTATTCCGGCGGCACCGCATGGGCGCCGAGCAGCGTCGTCATCACCTGAACCCGCCGCACCTCGCCGATCCGCCGCGCCACCCGCAGCATCCGCAACTCGGTCTCGATATCCAGCCCGTAGCCGGACTTGATCTCGATCGTCGCCGACCCCCTCGGCCAGCATCTGATCGACGCGGGGCAGGGCCTCGGCCAGCAGCTCCGCCTCTGACGCCGCCCGGGTTGCCGCGACCGAGGACACGATCCCCCCGCCGGCCCGCGCCACCTCTTCGTAAGTGGCGCCGTTCAGCCGCATCTCGAACTCGCGCGCGCGCTCGCCGCCATAGACCACATGGGTATGGCAATCGATCAGCGCCGGCGTCATCAGCCGCCCGCCCATATCCCGGCGCGGCAGGCTCTTCAAATTCTCCGGCAGCCCGGCCTCGGCCCCGCACCACAGGATCTCGCCCGCCTCGACAACCACCGCGCCCCCGGCGATCAGCCCATAGCCCCCGACCATGGTGGCGAGCGTTGCATTGCCCAGAATCATCGCCATCGCGCTTGCCTTATGTCTGTGATTGACGCTAATATGTCTGCACATAATAACCCCTGTCAAGCGGAGTCGCCAATGCCGATCACCCTCTGGGCCGAACAGGCGCTGCTGCCCGACCGGCTGGTCGCGCAATGTCACCGTAACGCTCGACGGCGGCCATATCGCCTCGGTCGCGCCGGACACCGCGCCACAGGGCGAACGCCACGCGATCCTGCTGCCCGCGCCGGTCAACCTGCACTCGCACGCCTTCCAGCGCGCCATGGCGGGGATGACCGAGCGTCGCGGCCCCGACCCGCGCGACAGCTTCTGGACCTGGCGCCAGCTGATGTTCCGCTTCCTTGACCACCTGACCCCGGACGATGTCCACGCCATCGCCGCCTTCGTCCAGATGGAGATGCTCGAGGCCGGCTATGCCGCGGTGGCGGAGTTTCACTATCTCCACCATCAGCCGGGGGGTATCCCCTATGAAAACCTCTCCGAATTGTCCGAATCGATCATTTCGGCGGCGTCCCAGACCGGGATCGGCCTGACCCTTCTGCCCGTCCTCTACCAGCAGGGCGGCTGCGACGGCCGCGCCCTCGGCCCCGGCCAGATCCGCTTCGGCAATGACATCGACCGCTTCGCCCGCCTGCACGACGGCGCCACCCGCGCCCTGGCCCGGCTTCCCCCGGACGCCACGATCGGCCTCGCCCCGCATTCCCTGCGCGCCGTCAGCCGCGAGGGGCTGGCCTCCGCCGCCGCCCTGTCGCCCGACCGCCCGATCCACATGCACCTCGCCGAACAACAGGCCGAGGTGGACGAGCTGATCGCCGCCTACGGCGCGCGCCCCACCGAATGGCTGCTGGCGAATGCCGAGGT
Organism: uncultured Pseudomonadota bacterium; assembly: GCA_963837565.1. Taxonomy (GTDB): domain Bacteria; phylum Pseudomonadota; class Alphaproteobacteria; order Rhodobacterales; family Rhodobacteraceae; genus Solirhodobacter. The sequence continues at coordinate 12,958 of CAWIOC010000003.1, read as the reverse complement.
CGACGCCCGCTGGTGCCTGATCCACTGCACCCAGATGACCCCCGCCGAAACCCAGGCCCTCGCCGCCACCCGGGCCGTCGCCGGCCTCTGCCCGATCACCGAGGCCTCGCTCGGCGACGGCATCTTCGACGCCCCCCGCTACCTCGCCGCAGGCGGGCGCTTCGGCATAGGGTCCGACAGCAACATCCGCATCGCGCTGGCCGAGGAGATGCGCAGCCTGGAATATTCCCAGCGCCTGCGCGACAAGGGCCGCGCCATCCTCGCCACACCCGACCGCTCCACCGGCCGCGTGCTCTATGACGGCATCACCCAGGGCGGTGCGCAGGCCGCAGGCCGCGCCTCTGGCGCCATCGCGCCGGGCCTCTGGGCCGACCTTCTGGCGCTCGACGGCAGCCACACTGACCTGCTCTCCCTCACCGGCGACCAGATCCTCGACACCTGGGTCTTCGCGGGTGATGACCGGATGGTCGACGCGCTCTGGTCCGCCGGTCGCCGCCTCGTCACCGAAGGCCGCCACCCCGAACACGCGGCCATCGCCGCCGCCTATCGAAAAACCCTCTCCAGCCTACGGTCCCGCCTGTGACGACCCCTCAGGGATGGGAAGCGATCCGCGCCGAGGTCCTGCGCCGCATCGGCAGCCGCGCCTGGCCCCCCGGCGCGCTGATCCCGACCGAGGAAGACCTTTCCCGTGAATTCGGCTGCGCCCGCGCCACGGTAAACCGCGCGCTGCGCGAACTGGCCAGCGCGGGCGTGCTGGAACGCCGCCGCAAGGCCGGCACCCGCGTCGCCACCCATCCGGTGCGCAAGGCCACGCTCGACATCCCCGTGACGCGGCTCGAGGTCGAGGGCAGGGGCCAGACCTATGCTTTCCGCCTGCTGGAACAAACCCTCGCGCCGCCGCCGCTGGCGATCAGCAGCCGTCTCGGCCTCGCCCCGGACGCGGCGCTCTGGCATCTGCGCACCCTGCACGTCGCCGATGCCCGGCCCTATCTTTATGAGGATCGCTGGCTGAACCCGGCGATGCTGCCCGAGCCCCCTCCGGGGCCTGGGGCTCCGGTCAGCATCAACGAGTGGCTGGTGAAAACCGTGGCCTATACCTATGGCGACATCTCCTTCTCCGCCGCCTCTGCCACCGAGGATGAAGCCGCTCACCTCGCCACCCCCCCCGGCGCCGCACTCTTCATCACCGAGCGCACCACTTGGGTCGGCGACGCGCCGGTGACCTCGGTCCGTCTCGCTTATGCGCCAGGGTATCGCCTGCATACCGTGCTGTAACGCGGCCCCAAAAGCAGGGCCATCGCCCTGCCGCCGCGAGCCGCTATACTTCGCCGCACGGTGGCACCTAGGCCGCCGGTCAAGGCCCGCCCGATCCTCGCGGATCGGGCGTTGGGCGCTGACGTCCTTCCACTGGAAGGTCGTCCAGGCGCGCCTCACTCCCCCGGAAGATCGGCTTCTCCCGCTCAACCCCGCCCATCCTCATCGCCGCACGAACCGCCCCCGCACGATCGAAGCCAAACGCCGGTGCAGATGCGAGGTTCGGTTCCTGATATGCACCGCCGTGTACACCGGCTGCCCGATCGCGGCCACATCCGCCACCAGCTGCACCCGCCCCTCGGCAACGAGCTGCGCCGCCGTCTCTTCCAGCACGAAGGCCGACCCGCCCAAAGCCCCCAGCATCCCCGCGACCGAGGCATTCTGCCCGCTCGCAATCGGTGCATCGGTGAACTCCGGCAACATCTGCCGATGCAGCATCATGAAGGCCGGCGAATATTCTGCGCTGATATAGCTCTCCCAGCGCAGCCCCGCCCGCCGGTCGGTCTCGGTCGAGACCAGACGATAGCGCATCTCGCCGACCGAGGCGAAATGCAGATCGGGCGTCGCCGCCGGGCTGAACATCACCCCGAAATCCAGCGCCCCCCGCGCGATGTCCAGACACATCTGGATCGAGTAATCCAGCTCGATGTAAAACGCCGTATCGGGCAGCGTGCGGCGAAACTCCGACACCCAGTCGCCGATATGGCTGCCCGCCAGATCGGGCTGCATCCCCAGCCGCAAGCTCAGCGCGGTCGAGGCCGTGCTCTGCACCGCGCGCAGGCTCTCCGTCCACTCCCGCCGCAAGGACCGCGCGAAGGGCTCGAACTTCAGCCCCTCGGTGGTCAGATCCGTTCCCGCCCGGGACCGCGTGAACAGCCGCCGCCCCAGCGCTGTCTCCAGTGCCGCGACTCGTCCCGAGACAGTCGATTGCGTCAGCCCCAGCCGGTCCGCCGTGCGGTGAAACTGACCGTGTTGCCACAAGGTCGAGGAAGGTCTCCAGCAACTCGATCTGCACCCTGCGCCTCCTGATCGGATTTTCCGATCAATAGCCCGGCAAAGGCCCAATTGAAAGCGTACCGATCCGCCCGGATACTCCGCGCGAATACGGAACAGGAGAGCAGGCGTGGGCGAGATTCCGACAAGCGCGCGGGTGGTCATCATCGGCGGCGGCGCCGTGGGCGCCTCGGCGCTCTATCACCTGGCCAAGGCCGGCTGGACCGACGCGTCCTGCTGGAAAAGAACGAGCTGACCGCAGGCTCCACCTGGCATGCGGCGGGCAATGTGCCGACCTTTTCCTCCTCGTGGTCGATCATGAACATGCAGCGCTATTCGGCTGCGCTCTACCGCGGCCTGGGGCAGGCGGTCGACTACCCGATGAACTACCATGTCACCGGCTCGGTCCGGCTGGGCCACACGCCGTGAACGGCTGCAGGAATTCCAGCGCGTCGACGGGCATGGGCCGCTATCAGGGCATGGAGCTCGAGGTGCTGACGCCCGGACGAGATCCGCGCCGCATTACCCCTTCGTCGAAACCCACGACCTGACCGGCGCGCTCTACGATCCCTACGACGGCGACATCGACCCGGCGCAGCTGACCCAGGCGCTGGCCAAGGGCGCGCGCGCGATGGGCGCGCGGATCGAGCGGTTCTGCCCCGCCACCGGCGTGCGGCGCGAGGGCGGCGAATGGGTCGTCTCGACCCCCAAGGGCGAGATCCGCTGCGAGATCGTGGTGAACGCCGCCGGCTATTACGCCAGAGAGGTCGGCAAATGGTTCGGCCGCGACGTGCCGATGATGGTGATGAGCCATCAATACATGCTGTTCGACACGATCCCCGAGCTTGCCGCATGGTCAGCCGAGGTCGGCCACAAGCTGCCGCTGCTGCGCGACGTGGACAGCTCCTACTACCTGCGGCAGGAAAAGCAGGGCTTCAACCTCGGCCCCTACGAGCGGAATTGCAACGCCCACTGGATCACCCCCGACGATCCCTTCCCGCAGGATTTCTCCTTCCAGCTTTTCCCCGACGATCTCGACCGGCTGGAATGGCTATATCGCCGATGCCATGGCCCGCGTGCCGCTTCTGGAAAAGGCGAGCCTGACCAAGGTCATCAACGGCCCGATCCCCTATACGCCCGACGGCAACCCGCTGATCGGCCCGATGCCCGGCGTGCCCAACGCCTTCGAGGCCTGCGTCTTCACCTTCGGCATCTGCCAGGCCGGCGGCGCGGGCAAGGTGCTGGCCGAATGGGTCACCGAAGGCACGACCGAATGGGACATGTGGTCCTGCGACCCGCGCCGCTTCACCGGCTTCGACAGACGAAGACTACTGCATCGCCAAGGGGATGGAGGTCTACGGCCACGAATACGCCATCCACTTCCCGCATCACTCCTGGCCCGCCGGACGCGACCGCAAGCTGTCGCCGGTCCACGACCAGAACCCGCGCCCTCGGCGCGCGTCTACGGCGCCTATAACGGCTGGGAGCGGGCCAATTGGTACGCCCGCCCCGGCGACGACACGTCGGAAGACGGCACCGCAGACCTGGGGCCGCAAAGGCCCGTGGTTCGACGCGGTCCGCGAAGAATGCGTCGCCGTGCGCGATGCGGCGGGCATCCTCGATCTGCCGGGCTTCTCGCGCTTCCGGCTCAGCGGGGCAGGGCGCGGCAGACTGGCTGGCGCAGCAGATCACCGGCAAGCTGCCCAACCTCGGCCGCCTCGGCCTTGGCTATTTCGCCGATGACAAGGGCCGCATCGTTACCGAAATGTCGCTGGCCCGGATCGACGACGGACGAGATCCTGCTGATCACCGCCGCCACCGCGCAAGTCGCATGACTACGAATGGCTGGCACGCCACCTTGCCCCCGGCCTGACGCCTGACCGACGAGACCGACGCCTGGTCGCCTGCCAGATCCTGACCGGCCCCGCCTCGCGCGCGATCCTCGCGCGACTGCACCGACGCCGACCTCACCCGCCCCTGGCTCACCTGGCAGACCGCCACCATCGCCGGGCGCCGAGGTGCTGCTGATGCGCGTCTCCTTCGCGGGCGAACTCGGCTGGGAAATCCACTCCCGCATCGCAGACACCGCCGCGGTCTGGGACGCGGTGATGCGCGCCGGGCAGAGCCCACGGGCTGCGCCCCTTCGGCATGTTCGCCCTCAACTCGCTCCGCATGGAAAAGGGCTACCGCGCCTGGAAGGGCGATCTGTCGACCGATTACACCGTGCTGCAAGGCGGCCTCGACCGCTTCATCGACTGGACCAAACCCGCCTTCCGCGGCAAGGCGGCGCTGGCCGCCGAAAAACAGGCAGGCCCAGCCAAACGCTTCGTCACCCTGACCGTGCAGGCGGGCGACTGCGACCCGCCCTACATGTCCACCCTCTGGCAGGGCGATACCGTGGTGGGCGAGACGACCTCGGCCTACTGGGGCCACCGCACGACCGCTGCATCGCGCTCGGCATGCTGCGCGCCGACCTCGCCACCCCCGGCACGGCGCTGGAGGTCGAGGTTTTCGGCCAGCGCTACCCGGCCACCGTAGAACCAGACGCGCCCTTGTGGGACGCGAAGAACGAAAGACTCCGCGCATGACCCTGCCGCCCGCCCAAGCCCGCGCCGTCATCATCGGCGGCGGCATCTCCGGCTGCTCGGTGGCCTATCACCTCGCCAAACTCGGCTGGACGGACGTGGTGCTGCTGGAACGCAAGCAGCTGACCTGCGGCACCACATGGCACGCGGCGGGCCTGATCGGCCAGCTGCGCGGCTCGCCAGAACATGACCCGGCTCGCGAAATATTCCGCCGACCTCTATGTCAAGCTCGAGGCCGAAACCGGGGTCGCCACCGGCATGCGGCAGGTCGGCTCGCATCTCGGTCGCCCTGACCGCGACCGGCACGAGGAGCTGTTGCGCCAGGCGACGCTGGCGCGCGCCTTCGACGTCGACGTGCGCGAGATCAGCCCGGCCGAGGTCAAGGCGATGTACCCGCATCTCGAACATCGGCGACGTGGTCGGCGCGGTGCACCTGCCGCTCGACGGGCAATGCGACCCCGCCAATATCGCGATGGCGCTGGCCAAGGGCGCGCGGATGCGCGGCGCGCACGATCCTCGAGGGCGCCAAGGTCACCGGCGTCACCGACGACGGCGGCCGCGTCACCGGCGTCGACTGGGAAATGGACGGCGCGCACGGGCCATATCGCCGCCGATGTGGTGATCAACTGCGGCGGCATGTGGGGCCGCGACCTCGCCGCCGCGCTCCGGCGTCACGCTGCCGCTGCATGCCTGCGAGCATTTCTACCTCGTCACCGAACCGATCGCGGGCCTCGGCCACCTGCCGGTGCTGCGGGTGCCCGACGAATGCGCCTATTACAAGTCCGACGCCGGCAAGATGATGCTCGGCGCCTTCGAGCCCAAGGCCAAGCCCTGGGGCATGGCCGGCATCCCCGAGGATTTCTGCTTCGACAGCCTGCCCGAGGATTTCGACCATTTCGAGCCGATCCTGGAGACTGGCGATGCAACCGCATGCCGATGTTCCAGACCGCGGGCATCCACACCTTCTTCAACGGCCCCGAAAGCTTCACCCCGGACGACCGCTACTACCTCGGCGAGGCGCCGGAGCTGAACGGCTACTGGATCGCCGCCGGCTACAACTCGATCGGCATCGTCTCGTCCGGCGGGGCGGGCATGGCGCTGGCGCAATGGATCAACGACGGCGAGGCGCCCTTCGACCTGTGGGAGGTCGACATCCGCCGCGCCCAGCCGTTCCAGAAGAACCGCCGCTACCTGAAGGAGCGGGTGACCGAGACGCTGGGCCTGCTCTACGCCGACCATTTCCCCTACCGCCAGATGGCGACCGCGCGCGGCGTCCGCCGCTCGCCGCTGCACGAGCACCTGAAGGCGCGCGGCGCGGTCTTTGGCGAGGTGGCGGGCTGGGAGCGCGCGAACTGGTTCGCCAACCCGGGGCAGGCGCGCGAATACCGCTACGACTGGGGCCGGCAGAACTGGTTCGACAACCAGCAGCGCCGAGCACATGGCGGTGCGCACAGGCGTCGGCCTTTTCGACATGACCTCGTTCGGCAAGATCCGGGTCGAGGGGCGCGACGCCTGCGCCTTCCTGCAACGGCTCTGCGCCAACGACATGGACGTCGCGGCGGGCCGCATCGTCTACACCCAGATGCTCAACGCCCGCGGCGGCATCGAGAGCGACCTGACCGTCACCCGGCTGTCGCGAGACCGCCTTCCTGCTGGTCGTGCCCGGCGCGACGCTGCAGCGCGACCTCGCCTGGCTGCGCCGGCATCTGGGCGATGACTTCGTCGTCATCACCGACGTGACGGCGGCCGAGGCGGTGCTCTGCGTCATGGGGCCGAAGTCGCGCGAGCTGATGCAGGCGGTCAGCCCGAACGATTTCTGCAACGCCGCCCATCCCTTCGGCACGGCGCGCGAGATCGAGATCGGCATGGGCCTCGCCCGCGCGCATCGGGTCACCTATGTGGGCGAACTGGGCTGGGAGCTTTACGTCTCCACCGATCAGGCGGCGCATGTGTTCGAGGCGCTGGAGAGGCCGGCCGGACATGGGCCTGAAGCTCTGCGGCCTGCATACGCTGGACAGCTGCCGCATCGAAAAGGCCTTCCGCCATTTCGGCCATGACATCACCGACGAGGATCACGTGCTGGAGGCGGGCCTCGGCTTCGCGGTGAAGACCGCCAAGAGCGCGATTTCATCGGCCGCGAGGCGGTGCTGCGCAAGCGCGAGGCGGGGCTGGCGCGCCGGCTGGTGCAGTTCCGGCTGACCGACCCCGAGCCGATGCTGTTCCACAACGAGGCGATGGTGCGCGACGGCCGGATCGTCGGCACCGTCACCTCGGGCAACTACGGCCACGCGCTCGGCGGGGCGGTGGGCCTGGGCTATGTGCCCTGCGAGGGCCAGAGCGCCGACGAGGTGCTGGCCTCGACCTACGAGATCGAGATCGCCGGGCGGCGGCTTCGCGGCGGTGGCGTCGCTGGTGCCGATGTACGACCCGAAAGCCGAGCGCGTGCGGATGTGACCGGCAGGCCGGGGGCTGTCTGCCCCCGGACCCCCCGAGGATGTTTCGGCCAGAGCATGGAAGGGACATGGTGACGGATGTGATCGAAGACGGCTGCGCGCCGGCGCGGGCGCGGCGGTCGGGCGGGCGGGCGAACCGGGTGGCGCTGCGATCCGCGCCGCTGGCCGAGAACCTGCGGCCGGTGCGGGCGGGCATGTCGGGCGGGCAGTACCGCCCGCTGACGCCCGAGGGGATGGAGCGCATCCACCAGGCGGCGCTGAGGCGCTGGAGGAGATCGGGCTGGCCAACGCGCCGAAATCGGGCGTCGAGATCATGACCGGCGCCGGGGCGATCCTGGGCGACGACGGGCGCCTCCGGTTTCCCCGCGCGCTGGTCGAGGACATGCTGGCGGCTGGCCGCGCGCGGCATCACGCTTTACGGCCGCGATCCGAAGCACGACCTGCATCTGTCGGGCACCCGGGTGCACTACGGCACCGCCGGGGCCGCGGTGCATATCGTCGATCTGGAGCGCAACGAGTATCGCGATTCGACCGCGCAGGACCTCTATGACGCGGCGCGGCTGACCCACGACCTCGACAACGTCCATTTCTTCCAGCGCGCCGATGGTCTGCCGCGACATCGCCGACAATTACGAGATGGACGTGAACACGCTCTACGCCTGCTGCGCGGGCACCACCAAGCATGTCGGCACCTCGTTTTCGGACCCGGCCCATGTCGAGGGCTGCTTCGACCTTCTGCACCTGATCGCGGGCGGCGAGGACAAATGGCGCGAGCGGCCCTTCGTCAGCAACTCCAACTGTTTCGTCGTGCCGCCGATGAAATTCGCCGAGGAAAGCTGCATCACGATGGAGGCCTGCATCCGCGCGCGGCATGCCGATGCTGCTGCTGTCGGCGGGGCAGGCCGGGGCCACCGCGCCGGCGCCGATCGCCGCTGGCGATCGTGCAGGCGGTGGCCGAATGTCTGGCCGGCGTCGTCTATGTCAACGCGATGGCGCCGGGCCATCCCTGCGATCTTCGGCACCTGGCCCTTCGTCTCCGACCTGCGCACCGGCGCGATGTCGGGCGGGTCGGCCGAGCAGGCGTTGCTGACGGCGGGCTGCGCGCAGATGCACCAGTTCTACGGCCTGCCGGGCGGCGCGGCCTCGGGCATCTCCGACTGCAAACTGCCCGACATGCAGGCCGGATGGGAGCAGGGCATCACCAACGTCCTGGCCGGGCTTGTCCGGGCTGAACATGTGCTACGAGGCGGTGGGGATGCATGCCTCGCTGCTTGGGCTTCAGCCTGGAAAGCCTGGTGCTCGGCGACGACCTGCTGGGCCAGGCGATGCGCTGCGTGCGCGGCATCGACGTGACCGAGGATTCGGTCTCGATCGAGGCGATGCGGCAGGTCTGCCTCGAGGGGCCGGGCCATTATCTCGGCCATCCGCAGACGCTGGAGCTGATGCAGACCGAATACATCTACCCCGCCGTCGCCAACCGGATGAGCCCCAAGGAATGGGTCGAGGCGGGCAAGCCCGAGCTGCTCGACCGGGCCATCGCGCGCAAGAACGCGATCCTCGCCAAGGCCGGAAACCGGATCGACGCCGGAGATCGATCGCGGCGATCCGGGCGGCGTTCCGCATCCATTTTCCGCGCTGACACCCGGCGCGGGAGAAATGTTGCAGAAAGTCAATTCCGGGCCGCCTTCACCCGGTATATGGGAACACTAGTGATGCATTACGGCTATATCGGTCTGGGCAATCTTGGCGGCCACCTGGCCGCCAGCCTGCTGCGCGGCGGCTTCGAGGTCACCGTCCATGACCGCGACCCGGCGCTGGCCGAACGGCACCTGGCGCTGGGCGGCCATTGGGCCGCAAGCGCCGGCCGAGCTGGCGGCCGCCTCGGATGCGGTCTTCACCTGCCTGCCCTCGCCGGCGGTGTCAGAGGCGGTGCTGCGCGCAGATGCTGCCGCGGATGCGCCCGGGGGCGACCTGGATCGAGATGTCCACGCTAGGGCGCGACGATATCCTGCGGCTGGCCGCGCTGGCCGACGCGCACGGCGTGACCATGCTGGAAAGCCCGGTGACCGGGGGCGTGCATCTGGCGGGGCAGGGCAAGATCACCGTGCTGGCGGGCGGCGATGAGGCGCTGTTCGAGCTCCACAGCCCGGCGCTTGCAGGCGATGGGCGGCACAGATCTTCCACATGGGCCCGCTGGGCTCGGCGGCGGTGATCAAGGTGATCACCAACATGCTGGCCTTCATCCATCTGGTGGCCGATGGCGAGGCGCTGATGCTGGCCAAGCGCGGCGGTCTCGATCTTGGCAAGGCCTGGGAGGCGATCGCCGCCTCGTCCGGCACCAGCTTCGTGCACGAGACCGAAGGGCAGCTGATCCTGAACGGCAGCTACGACATCGCCTTCACGATGGACCTGGCGCTGAAGGATCTGGGCTTTGCCATGGGGTTCGGCCGCGAATTCGGCGTGCCGCTCGATCTGGCCGGGCTGACCAACCAGACCTTCGTGAAGGGCAAGGCGGCCTATGGCGGGCAGGCGCAATCGACCCAGATCGTGAAGCTGCTGGAGGACGTGCTGGCCACAGACCTGCGCGCCCCGGGCTTCCCGGCGCGGCTCGAATAGACCTTAGACCCGCCGCGCGCCGCCGATCTGGCGCGCTGGCGGATCGATCGGGTCCATCTGCAACCACCAGGGCTTTTCCTCATCCTCGTCCAGATGATGCAGCAGGTTCGAGATATCGAAGGTCGCAAGATAGCTGATGAACTCGGCCGGTGCGCGCACTTCGATCCACCATTTCACCTTATCCGCCGCCAGCCGGTCGGGCGTGCCCGCCTCGGTCTCGCCATGCAGGGGCTCAATGGCAAAGGGAATGCCCTCCTGACTGTTCACCTTGGCGTAGGGCACATGGCAGACGCCCTTGAACAATGTCGTGGCCACCGCGCGGCCCTGAATATCTTCGCAACGCAGCCGGATCGTATAGCGCCCCGCCGCGCGCACCCTGCGGGTCGAGCGGATCACCCCGCGCAATGGCTCGCCTTGCCGCGGCTTCTCGATCTCGATGCTGGATCGGCCATAGAGTTGCAGCCTGATGCCGGACCGCACGCCGGTGACCAGAAAGAACGGACCGAACGCCGACGCGATGGCGGGCACCAGCATCACGATGCTTTCATGCCGCGCCTCGGGCGCCAGCCGCGCCAGCCACCAGAGCGCTGCCGCCATTGCCAGCGCGCACAACGAGGCCGCGCGCATCGAGCTTCCACCCGCGTCGTTTACGTCATGCTCGACGAATTGCTGCGTCTCCAGCGGGTCGATCTCGAGAGGTGGCCAGGCTTCGTCCGACATGGTGCGGAAAACGCTACTCTCTTTACAACGGCGACGCTACCGGGGCAGGGCGGGTAAAGTCCACCTGCCACAATCTGTTGCACGGCACTCGCGGGGATCGCTCTGCCTCCGGTTTTCTCCCTCGCATGGCTTGGCGTCAAGGCCGCAACACGCCGCGTACGCCGAAATGAGGCGCGCAGCACCTCAGTCGACCGGGAACACCACCCCGTCGAACAGCTTGCGCGCGGTGCGGATCGTCCCGGCCGAGCGCGCCACTCCATCCAAGATCTCGAGATAGACCTCGGCCGCGCCGCTCGGATGCTCGACCCGAAACCGCCCGTCGGGGGGCACCACGGCCACCTCCCGTGCCGGTCCCTCGGGCAAAAGGCAGGCCGTCGCCACACTGACCGCCGCGAAGACACCGACAGAGGCATGGCAGCGATGCGGAATGAAACTGCGCGTCGCTATCGCCCCGCCCGCCATGGGTGCGGACACCAGCGTCATCTTCGGAACCGAGGCCCCGGCCACATCGCCCAAGCCGCATCATCGGCCCGGCCCGCAGCCGGATCGCCTCCAGCCGCGCTTTCAGCGGCTCGTTCGCCTCCAAGGCCTCGCGGCTTTCCTGCCCGCTCAAGTCGAAATCAGCAGGCGCGCAAGATCACGCAAGGCATCCCGTTGTCGATCAGCGTCACCCCGACACCTTCGATCACATCCACCGCATGCCCCGTGGGTAACAGCGCCCCGCACATCGATCCGGCAGTGTTCTGGAACATCAATGGCACTGCCGCATGCCTCCCGGGCACCCCGTCAATCTCCGTCTCGCCCGATAGTTCACGCGGCCGCCGGGAGTCGACACCTGCGCCACCGCCACCTCGCCCGAATTCACCATATGAATCGCGCACCGGCGTCACCCTGTCCTGCGCCGCTACCAACCCGCGCTCGATCGCCGCCGGCCCGACACCGGCCAGAATATTCCCGCAGCCCTGCTTGTCCGACACCAGCGCCTGATCGACAAAGACCTGCAGGAACAGATAATCCACATCCGCATCCGCCCGGCTTGAGGGTGACAACACCGCCACCTTGGATGTCAGCGGTCCGCCCCGCCGATCCCGTCGATCTGGCGCGGATCGGGGCTGCCCATCACCCGCAACAGCAGCGCATCACGCGCCCCCGGATCGGCCGGCAGATCGCGCGCCAGAAAATACGCACCCTTCGAGGTCCCCCCCCGCATCCAGAGACAGGCTATCCCATCGCTCATCCTGCAATTCTCCTGGTGCAAATACTCCGGGGGTCCGGGGGCAGCGCCCCCGGCCTGCGTCAGATGTAGTTCAGCCCCATCTTCTCCAGCGTCCCGCGCATGTCGTAGATATCCAGCCCCAGCTCACCCGCCGCCAGCCTGCTGCCGCTTGGCCTCTTCCAGCGCCAGCCGCGCCTCGGCGCGCGCCAGCACCTCCGCCGCCTCGGCCGCGCGCACCACGACCACCCCGTCGTCATCCGCCACCATCACATCGCCTGCCTCGATCGCCGCCCCGCACAGACGATCGGCACATTGACTGACCCGAGCGTTGCCTTCACCGTCCCCTGCGCCGAGATCGCCCGCGACCAGACCGGGAAATCCCATCGCTGTCAGATCGCGCACATCCCGGCAGCCGGCATCGATCACCAGCCCGCGACACCCCGCGCCTTGGCCGAGGTTGCAAGCAGATCGCCGAAATATCCGTTGTCGCAAGGACTGGTCGGCGCCAGCACCAAGAGGTCGCCGGCCTGATCTGCTCGATGGCGACATGCAGCATCCAGTTGTCGCCGGGCGGGGCGGAGATCGTGATCGCCGATCCTGCGACCTGCGCGCCCGGGATAGATCGGCCGCAGATAGCTTTGCACATCCCGCGCCGCCCTGCGCCTCGTGCACCGTGGCAACCCCGGCACGTCGCCAGCCCCTCGATCACCTCAGGTGCGCCCGCGGAATGGTCTGAACGACGACGCCCATCTCATGCTCCTTCTTGCACCGGCGGCGTCCCGTGAGTATGGAACGTCTCGATTGTCTTCATCCCCCAGGCCTGCCCCTTCCTGCGATCGGTTTCGGTCCAGACGACGGTCCGCCAGTCCGGCGCAAGGATCAGCCGCGCCCCGGCATTGGCCAGCTCCACCCGATTGCCCGCAGGCTCCCAGACATAAAGAAAGAACGTCCCCTGAATCGCGTGCTTGTGCGGCCCGGTCTCGATATGAATGCCGTTTTCCAGAAAGATATCCGCCGCCCGCAGAATGTCCTCGCGCGTGTCGGTGGCATAGGTCACATGA
>CAWIOC010000002.1:0-293155 GCA_963837565.1 uncultured Pseudomonadota bacterium | reverse complement strand
AACAAATGGCGGGAATATGGAGCGCCGGCCATAGTGGCGGTAATGGGATCGACGGACGCCACGGACCGTCGTCTGCCGGCACTCCGCCATCAGAGCACGGGCCTCGGTATGGACATGATGGAGTCCTTGCGGGTGGCGCAGGAGGTGGCTCGGTGCGGGCTCAGGCGGTGGTGGGGTTTCAGGAGGAGGCGGCGGTGGCGGGGGAGGCGGTGGCGGGTGCATCTTGTGGTGTTCCCGCCGGACGCGGAATTTGGAGGTGCCGGAGGCTCAGGCGGAGCCGGAGGTGATGGTGGAGACGGCGGACGGCGGAGCCGGGTGCTGCTGGGAGTGCGGCGGGGACGGTGGTGGAGCGATTGAAATCATCGCCACGGGCGACCAGTGCCGGAACACTCAGTGCCGTTGGCGACTATGGTGCGATGGCTCACCGGGGTTTCCACCGCACTTTTCGCTAGCGGCTCAGCCGGGGCCAAATGGAGACAAACGAGATCCAGCGAGATCTGGAAGAACAGGCACGAGGAAAAAGGCGGACATGGTGTGCGGTGGCAATGGCGGAGGTGGCCATGGGCGGCCGAGGCCGCTTGCCGAGGCGGTGGCGGTATCAGACTTGTGGCGTCGGTTGCACAAACCCCACCGGCACAGTAGTCTCCACATTCGCTGTGCCTCCGCCTTCAACTACTATCCGACCTACAGGGAGCTCTTTTCTTCGGGGGATGCCGGAGCCAATGGACCTGCTGATTACGTAGTCGATCCTGATGAACCTGCGAATCTAGAGAGGACCACGACTCGCGAGGCCAACCCATTTGTGGTGAACTTTTTTCTCACCGCCTCTTTATTCCCGATCTGCCCGTGGTCGTAGAATCTACGGACTAACCGGTGACACGGTGGCCGACGCGGCCGCAGCGATTTCCGCCAAGTTTGCCTGCGTTTGACATTCACTGCGGGTCTCGTCCAACGCCGTGGCCGGACTGGTGCGGATGCAATTGCGGCTGGGCTATGCCACGCGCTCCTTTCCTCGGTTTCGACATGCTGCTCTACCTGAACCTATCACATGGTACTTATTGATGATCCGGCCATGACCATCGGTGGATCGCTCCAGTCGTTAAGCGGCTTCGCCAACAACCCAATGTTCGGCGGCAGCGGCCCGGGCCGAGCTCGCTGGGCATTGATGGCGTCTACGACGCGCCGATTCCCAGTGCCACGAGTGATTTCGAGATCAGCCTGGTGAAGGGGCGAATGCAGCGCCGTCGGCAATCCGGCCCCTCTCGCTGGCCCAACGGCGAGGCCTTGTACGTCGTGCCCGAACCGGCCACGTGGGTGCTGGCGGGAATGGCTACGTTGGTGCACGGACTTGTGGTTGCGCGTTGCCGCACGGCGATGCTTCGACCTGCGGCGGAGCGTTCGTGCGTCGTGCAACTGGCTCTTAGCAAACTGCGGAAGCAGGTATCACCCGTCAGGCTGCACCTTCGGCGACGGCTATCTTCTCAGTGGCGGGTTTATCGAGACCGATATCGAGTGCAGGTTCTGACGCCGGCCGACATTCTCTACTACCAGATCGTCGTGACCGGCCCGGTTCCCTTTACGTTTTCGCCCACCACGATCCCGCAATCTACGTTGACGAACGCTCGGTCACACCTGAGGAAATCGTGGTTCCCATTAACTCCCAAACTTTGGCGCGCACGGAAACCTCTTGAGTTTCGCAGCCACGGTCGACGGTTTCGGATCACAACACCAACGTAGCGAAATTGGGCCGCGGACTACCATCGAATACTACAACGACTCTCCACCCGATTACAGCTGCTCCACCGTCGCCGTGGCCTGGTCCTCGATCCTCCGATACCGATCCAGATCGCCGCCGCGGTGCCCCAGCTGAGCACCGTTCTCCTGCTGCTGGCCGTGCGCACTGTTCTCACCCCACCGCATGCAGCGTCATCGGCCGAAGCGAGCGCGGTCGCGAAGCCCGCCTACGCCTTGGACTCCTCAACCACATCACTCCGGCTAACGAGCAGCTTTGCGGCATGCCGCAGCGTCCTCCTCGACAACTAGACCGAAGGAGAGAAGCAGCACACAGTGATTTGACCTCAACTTTCGGACCTACGTCCAAGCTGCTCCTGCGCGTGGGTCGCGGGAGCAGGCGGACTGTTGAGCCTGGTGGTCTGTGCGTGCACGGCGTGTTGGGCCGAAGTTGCCGTGAGCGAGATGTGAGTCCGCCAACATGAGCAGCGAAAACCGCGCATTTCGCGCGCAACGAATTGCTGCATTTTAACGCGGACGTACAGGAGAGGAAGCGTCCGTGTTGTTAGCGATGGAAGCTGTGCGCCTCACACAACAGGCTGTATCCGCTCCAATCCACTCGATTTCCCTGCGCTCCCCCGGGGCCTCAGAGAGCTGCGCGTGTCTAACTGGACCGATCGCGTCTTTCCCCCCTGCCTTGCTCGGGCAACGTTGCGGCAGGGGTCTTCTTCTAGCGGAGGGCATGGGATTGGAACCCACAACCCCTTGCGGGGCACCTGATTTCGAGTCTTACCTCGGCATGTGTCCCCTACGTCCGGGGATGCCGCCTGAGGTTTGCGACGTTTTTCACGTTAGGGCGAGGGCTGATTATCCACGACTGTTCAACCACGTTGCCTATGTCCCGCGTATTGGCTACAGATTGGCTACAGATTGGCCACGCATCCTGGCGCAGCCGCCAGGCCACTCGCAGACAGTGACCTTGCCGGTTGCTATGCCGGGCCGGGGCGGCGGATCAGGCCTTGGGTTCTTGTGCGGCGAGGGCGCGATTATGGCCGCCAGCGAAGGTTTGGGCTGTGGTTCGGCGTTCAGCGTCCGATTGCCGCTGATCCGAACTGCCGCGATCAAGCCACCCAAGCCATTGCTACCCTGACTGCCCGATCGCATCCCGATCGTCTACTATCGCTCTGTGCAAGATTGGTGCCGACAACACTGCTTAGTCGGATGGGGCAGCACGTTACCAAGGCCGAGACACGGTGCCGCCGCACGTCACGCCGCCAGGAGCTTTCACCGGATATCGTGTTTTGTGACATGGCTGCCTGACTTGGACGGATATGCCGTGGTCAGAGCCATGCGAGTGGTACCCGTGGCTTAACGGCGCCATTCTGTCGCCGGCACCGGGCTGCGGTCAGCCGGAAGATCCTGATCAGGCGTTTCAGGCAGGTTCCGATCAACATCTGAACAAACCGGTGAGCGTTGACCAGCTGCGAGACCTATTTGTTCAAACCTGAAATCGGCCCTAGTAGCCAACTGCCAAAACCCCCGCTAACACGGCGAATCGACCACAAGCAGTAGGTTTCGGCAGGCCGCTCGAAATTAAAACGAGTGCGAATCCCGACCTTTATGGCGGGGGGTTCCTCCATGAAGATCAGCACGGAGTGGGCATTCCATTTGCTTTTCACCACAATGAGCATACATTTAAGAGGTGGGCCTACATGGGGTTTTCAACTCGGGCTGGCGGAAGCATATTTGAATTGTCGGACGACTAACTGAAGGGCAACCCGGCTTACGCCGGATGGCCCGTTGACGAGTAAGCCGACGTGGTGGAAGACCTCCGGGTGTCCTGCCACGTCGGCTTTTTTGTTCGGTACTCTCAACTCCCAGCAATAGGTGTCCTCATCATGGGTGGCAAGACCGACGTGGCAAAAGGCCGAATCAAGGAAGCCGCCGGTGTATTGACCGGCAACGACAAGCTTTGCGCCGAGGGCAAGGTCGACCAGGCAGTCGGCAAGGTCAAGCAAGGCGCCAAGAAGGCCGTCGAGAAGGTCAAGCGGACCGCGAAGAATCTGCGCGGCTGACGCGCTTATGGCAATGTGCGATCGCGCCGGGGTAGCCGGTGCGGCGGGATGGCCGAAGCCGGATTGGTTCAACAACGAAAGGGAAAGAAAATGGACAGTACCACGCTAATCATACTGATCGTCGTGTTGTTTCTTCTGTTCGGCGGGGGCGGCGGCTATTATTGGCAGCCGCGCTTGACGTTAACGAGTGTCGTGTGCAGCGGCGAACTGGCCGGTAATCGGGCCGGACGGAATGGCCGTAGTGTTTCTGCGTCGAGCCGCGACGGGAGTTTGATTGAAGCTCAACGGTGCTTGCTTCGTGTGGCATCGTGGTTTGCGAATGCGTTTGCTTTCCACGGCCAAGTGATAGACTAACGCAAGAGCCAGCTAGGGATTCTCAACTCCGGGTTGGCGACAATTGTCGGATGACTAACTGAAGGGCAACCCGGTTTCGGTCGGAGGGCCCGTTAACGAGTAAGCCGACGTGATGGAATGCCTCTGGGCATTCTGCCACGTCGGCTTTTTTTTGGCCTGTCCTCGAACGTCGAAACATGGAGATGCCGGTAGGAGTTCGGAAGCAACGTTCCACAGGATGAATTGTGTACCCATTTGGCTTAACCACAGAAATGAAGGAGAACACCATGCGCAACTTGATGAAAGTTCCTTACAACGCCGAGCCTCGCTTGAAAGCCCTAACAATCCGCGGTGCTTTGCTGCGTCTCGCCTGCCTCGTGGCTGTCGGCGGCGTGTTTGGCCTCACGCCGGCGTTCGCAAAGGACCCCGCCGAGCCCGATTCGCGACCGACTAACAAGCTTAAGCCCGCGAGCGCCTCGGGGCCGGCGGAAGCAGGTGCGATTCCGGAGTGTCTGGAAAGGCTGAAGCTTTCTCAAACGCAGCAGACCCAGGCCAAAGAGATTGTCCGCAGATACGATACGGCAATCGATGCGGTGTGGAGGCAGTTCGGTGAAAAGTACCTGGAAACGGTCCGGACCGAGGTTTCCTTGTTGGCCGCTATTGAGGACAACCTCACCGAAGCGCAGCGGACGAAAGTGCGCGAAATGCGGCGTCAAGTAGCCCGTGCCGAGAAGCAATCCGAGGGGACAACCGTGAAGCCCAATCAGGCAACGGCGAAACCCGCCGATCCCGCGGAACGGGCCGCCGCCGGCGCCGACATTTCGCTGACCCCCGAACAGGAAGCCGCGGCCGACAGAGTCCAGCAGAAGTATTTCGGCCATCTGCGCTCGTTAAATCGTGACATCCAGGGCATCCACAATCGACTGGTGTCGCTGGAAGCCGATAAGCTCGTCGAGCTAGAGAAACTGCTGACCCCCGAGCAGCTCGTGCAACTTCGCGACGCTCGGCAAACGATGAGCGGCGAGCCGAAACTCACCGCCGCCGACAAAGCGTCTACGACAACTGAATAACGAGGCCTCCCGAGTGCGGCACGAGGGTCGCGTTGGCAGCGCCCCGCCCGCAACGGGTAGGTTTGACGTTAAAAACCAGCAACACTCGTCCAAGAGAACCTATCATGAAACGAATTCGCAAGTGGTCATGGCTGACAGGTGTCGCGGTCGCCGCTCTCTCGAGCATGTGCCTCACACCCGCCACGTACGCGCAGCCTCGCGGTTACTACTACGGCGGCGGATATGGCCCCAGTTACGGAGGCTATTCCATTTATGGTCAAGGCCCTTATGTCTACGGCACGCCCCCGTAACCTTGGTAGACGTATCCTCCATTGGCAGGATAGTAGTATCCCGGGGTGTTCGGTAGACATAGGGCCTTGACCATAAATGGGATAGCCTCCGTAACCGGGGACATTTCCGCCGCTGTAGTAGTAACCATGGGCTGGGCGTCGTGGCGGGCGTGGAGGCAATGGTGAGAGAGCCGCGACGGCGACGCCGGTCAGCCATGACCACCTGGGAATTCGTTTCATGATAGGTTCTCTTGGACGAGTGTTGCTGGTTTTTAACTTCAAATCTACCCGTTGCGGGCGGGGGTGCAACGCGATCCCCGCGCCGCACTCGGGAGGCCTCGTTATTCAGTTGTCGTAGACGCTTTGTCGGTGGCGGTGAGTTTCGGCTCGCCGCTCATCGTTTGCCGAGCGTCGCGAAGTTGCACGAGCTGCTCGGGCGTCAGCAGTTTCTCTAGCTCGACGAGCTTATCGGCTTCCAGCGACACCAGTCGATTGTGGATGCCCTGGATGTCGCGATTTAACGGCGGAGATGGCCGAAATACTTCTGCTGGACTTTGTCGGCCGCGGCTTCCTGTTCGGGGGTCAGCGAAATGTCGGCGCCGGCGGCGGCCCGCTCCGCGGATCGGCGGGTTTGGCCGTTGCCTGATTGGGCTTCACGGTTGTCCCCTCGGATTGCTTCTCGGCACGGGCCACTTCCGCCGCATTCGCGCACTTTCGTCCGCTGCGTTTCAGTGAGATTGTCCTCAATGGCGGCCAGCAACGAAACCTCGGTGCGAACCGTTTCCAGGTACTTCTCGCCGAACTGCCTCCACACCGCATCGATTGCCGTATCGTATCTGCGGACAATCTCTTTGGCGTGGACCTGCTGCGTTTGAGAAAGCTTCAGCCTCTTCCAGACACTCCGGCATCACGACCGCTTCTGCCGCGCCAGGCGCTCGCGGGCTTGAGTTTGCTGACCGGCTGCGACTCCGACTCCGCCGGTTCCGTTGGCCAAGGTTTACGCGAGGCCACACACGCCGCCCACAACCACGAGGCAGGCAAGACGCCGCAAAACGCCGTGGACTGTTAGGGTTTTCGAGCGAGGCTCGGCGTTGTAAGGAACTTTCATCAAGTTGCGCATGGTGTTCTCCTTCATTTCTTTGGCTAAGCCAAATGGGTACACGATAGGTCCTGTGGAACGTTGCTTCAGAACTCCTGCCGGATCTCCACGTTTCGACGTCGAGGGCAGGCAAAAAAAGCCGACGTGGCAGAATGCCTGGAGGCATCCCATCACGTCGGCTTACTCGTTAGCGGGCCATCCGGCCGTATCCGGCTTGCCCTTCAGTTAGTCATCCGACAATTGTCGCCAACCCGGAATTGAGATCCCTAGCTGGCTCTTGCGTTAGTCTATCACTTGCCCCGTGGAAAGCAACCGCATTCGTAAACCGCGGTGCCCGGTGCGCCGAGCAAAGTTGAACTTCGTTCAACCTCTTGGACGCTCCTCGACACAGAAACACAACGACCGTTCCGTCCGGCCGGATGACCGGCCAGTTGCGCTGCTGCACACGACACTTGTTAACGTCGAGCGCCGCTCCAATAGTAGCCGCCACCGCCGCCGAACAGAAGAAACAACACGACGATCAGAATGATTAGCGTGGTACTGTCCATTTCTTTCCCTTTCGTTGTTAAACCAAGCCGGCTTCGGCCATCTCGCCGCACCGACTACCCCAGCGCGATCGCACATTGCCACAAGCGTGTCAGTCTCGCAGATTCTTCGCAGTCCGCTTGACCTTCTCGACGGCCTTCTTGGCGCCTTGCTTGACCTTGCCGACTGCCTGGTCGACTTTGCCCTCGGCCGAAGTTTGTCGTTGCCGGTCAGTACGCCGGCCGCCTCCTTGATTCGGCCCTTGGCCACGTCTGTCTTGCCACCCATGATAAGGACACCTATTGCTGTGAGTTGAGAGTACCGAACAAAAAAAGCCGACGTGGTAGAACACCCGGAGGTCTTCCACCACGTCGGCTTACTCATTAACGGGCCGTCCGGCAAAAGCCGGCTTGCCCTTTGAGTTAGTCGTCCGACAATTCGGAATGCTTTCGGCGAGCCCGAGCTGAAAACCTCATGTAGGCCCACCTCTTAAATATATGCTCATTGTGGTGAAAAGCAAATGGAATGCCCACTCCGTGCTGACCTTCATGGAGGAACCCCCCGCCATAAAGGTCGGGATTCGCGCCGTTTTAATTTCGAGCGGCCTGCCGAAACCTACTGCTTGTGGTCGATTCGCCGTGTTAGCGGGGGTTTTGGCAGTTGGCTCTTAGAGCTGGGCCGATTTCAGGTTTGAAACAATAGGTCTCGCAGCTGGTCAACGCTCACCGGTTTGTTCAGATGTTGATCGAAACCTGCCTGAAACGCCTGATCAGGATCTTCCGGCTGACCGCAGCCCGGTGCGGGCAACCACGGCGCCGGTCAGCGCCGGTCTGCTCCCGCATGGCTCTGACCACGGCATATCCGTCCAAGTCAGGCAAGCCGATGTCACAAAACACGATATCCGGGTGAAAGCTCCTGGCGGCGTGACGTGCGGCGGCGCCGTTCTCGGCCTTGGTAACGTGCTGCCCCATCCGACTAAGCAGTGTTGTCAGCACCGATCTTGCGCCACGGCGGTCGTCGACAATCAGGATGCGATCGGGCATCAGGGTAGCAATGGCTTGGGTAGCTTGATCGCGGCAGTTCGAATCAGCGGCAATCGGACGCTGAACACCGAACCACAGCCCAACCGTTCGCTGGCGGCCATAACTGTGCCCTCGCCGCACAAGAACCCAAGGCCTGATCCGCCGCCCCGGCCCGGCATAGCAACCGGCGCGGTCACTGTCTGCGAGTAGCCTGGCGGCTGGCGGCGGATTCGTAGCCAATCTGTAGCCAATCTGTAGCCAATACGCGGGACATTGGTGCACTTGTTGAACAGTCGTGGATAATCGCCCTCGCCCTAAATGTGAAAAACGTGCAAACCTTGGCGCTCCCGGACGTAGGGGACACATGCCAAGGTAGGACTCGAAATCAGGTGCCCCGCAAGGGGTTGTGGGTTCGAATCCCATGCCCTCCGCTAGAAGAAAGACCCCTGCCGCAACGTTGCCCGAGCAAGGCAGAACACCACCGACGCGATCGTCCGGTTAGACACGCGCGGCGGCCTAAGGCCCCTGGCCGCCGCGGGCAAATCGAGTGGATTCGAGCGGTACGGCCTGTTGTGTGAGGTCATAGCTTCCATCGCTAACAACACGGAACGGCTCGTCTATCCTGTACGTCCGCGTTGAAAATGCGGTGCTTCTGTCGCACGCGAAATGCGCGGTTTTCGCTGCTCATGTTGGCGGACTCAATCTCGCTCACGGCAACTTCGCCCGACTGGCGCGGTGCACGCACAGAGCCACCAGGCTCAACAGTCCGCCTGCTGCCGCGACCCACGTCGCGGGCTCGGGGACCACTTGGACGTAGGTCCGAAAGTTGAGGTCAAATCCTGTGTCGGCTTCTCTCCTTCGTCTAGTTGTCAAGGGACGTTGCGGCATGCCGCAAACTACTGCTAGCGAGTGATGTGGTTGAGGAGTCCAGGGCGCGGGCTTCGCGACCGCGTCGCTTCGGCCGATGACGCTGCATGCGGTGCAGTAAGGACGGTGCGCCGGCCAGCAGCAGGAGAACGGTGCTTGGCTCGGGCACCGCGGCGGCGATCTGGATCGGTATCGGAGGATCGAAGCCGGCCACGGCGTCGACGTAATCGGGTGGAGAGTCGTTGTAGTATTCGATGGTAGTCCGCGGGCCCAATTTCGCTACGTTGGTGTTGTAGAAATCGATGCCGCGATCGAAACCGTCGACCGTGGCTGCGAAACTCAAGAGGTTTCCGTGCACGCCCAAAGTTTGGGAGTTAATGGGAACCACGATTTCCTCAGGTGTGACCGAGACGGTTTCGTCAACGTAGATTGCGGGATCGGGGTTGGTGGGCGAAAACGTAAAGGGAACCGGGCCGGTCACGACAATCTGGTAGTCGAGAATGTCGGCCGGCGTCAGATTGCCGCTGTCGATATCGGTCTCGATAAACCCGCCACTGAGAAGATAGCCGTCGCCGAGGTCCACCTGGTTGACGGTGAAGATGTAGGACCCTTCGCAGGTGCTGGCCAGTTGCACGAGACACACGAACGCTGCGCCCGCGAGAGCAGGTCGAAGCATCGGCGTGCGGCGATGCGCGACCGCGAGTAGCACCAACGTAGCCATTCCCGCCAGCACCCACGTGGCCGGTTCGGGCACGACGTACAAGGCCTCGCCGTTGGCCAGCGAGAGGGCCGTTGCCGACAGCGCCATGCCGTCGCTCACCAGGCTGATCTCGAAATCACTCGTGGCGCTACTGGGAATCAGCGTGCCGTAGACGCCATCAATGCCCAGCGAGCTCAGGACCACCGGGCCGCTGCCGCCAAACATTGGGTTGTTGGCGAAGCCGGACTGAGCAACGACTGGAGCGATCCACCGATGGTCATGGCCGGATCATCAATCGTGCCGTGTGACAGGTTCAGGTAGAGCAGCATGTCGAAACCGAGGAAGTCAGTGGCATAGCCCACCGGGCCGACGTGCATCCGCACCAGTCCGGCCACGGCGTTGGACAGCCCCCGGCCGTGAATGTCAAACGCAGGCAAACCGGAAATCGCTGCGGCCACGTCGGCCACCGTGTCACCGGTTAGTCCGTAGATTTCTGCGCCCACGGGCAGATCGGGAATGAACGGCGTCGGGGCCGAACCACCCACAAATGGGTTGGCTTCGCGAGTGCCGGTGGTTGTCTCTAGATTCGCAGGTTCATCAGGATCGACTACGTAATCGCCGTCCCATTGGCTGCCGGTGTTGTCCCCGAAGAAAAGAGCTCCCTGCTGGTCGTAGTAGTTGAAGGCGGAAGCGCCGAATGTGGAGACTACTGTGCCGGTGGTTTGTGCAACCGACGCCACGAGTCTGATACCGCCACCGCCTCCGCCGGCGCCCTGGCCGCCATCGCCACCACTTCCGCCATTGCCACCGGCGCCGCCGTGTCCGCCTTTCCCGCCGTGCCCGCCTGTTCCTCCCAGCGTATCTCCGCTCGATCCGTTGTCTCCATTGGCCCCGGCTGAGCCGCTGGCGCCGGGGAGGCCGTCAAATCCCGGTGAGCCATACGCACCATAGTCGCCAACGGCACTGAGTGTTCCGGCACTGGTCAGGCTTCCGTTGGCGATGATTTCAATCGCTCCACCACCGCCTCCGCCGGCGCCTCCGGCGCCGCCGGCTCCGCCCATCCCGCCGTCTCCACCATCACCTCCGGCTCCGCCTGAGCCTCCGGCACCTCCAAATTCCGCGTCCGGCGGGAACACCACAAGATAGCCGCCACCGCCTCCCCCGCCGCCGCCACCGCCGCCGCCGCTGCCTCCTGAACCTCCACCACCGCCTGAGCCCGGAGCGCCCGAGCCACCTCCTCCGCCACCCGCAAGGACTCCATCATGTCCATACCCAAGCCCGTGTCCTGATGGCGGAGTGCCCGCAGAGCCGACCGTGCCGTCGTATCCGTCGATGCCATTACCGCCACTATGGCCGGCTCTCCGTTATTCCCCCCGTTTGTTCCCTTGTTTCCGCCCGCGCCTGCCGCACCACCGAGGCCGCCGGGAAGTCCGCCAGATCCACCCAGCCTAAAGGTGGTTTGCCCACCGGGTCCGGCACCTCCATTAGGCCGCGTGTTATGCACGCCGGGACTGCCGGCGGCACCGTCTCTGGTTTCCGGCTCTCCGTCCGTAGCGCTGAGAGAGGGAAGCCCGCCCACTAGTGCGGTGTCTCCCGGGGCGCGATCAAAGCCTGGCACGCCGCCGGTTCCTCCCCATGCACCAACGCCACCTGATCCCCCAAAAGCACCTAATCCACCGAAGCTTCCGTACGCGGTGGTTGGCAACGCGCCGTTTCCGCCGCCAGGACCGGCGATGCGACCGTGGGCCGAAAAGTCGATGGTGGCCGTGGCGTCAATGTTGACGTTGTTCGCCACGTGTATCGATGCAATGTTCGCGCCGGCACCGGATAGGATTTGCCCCGCGCCGAGATTGAAGTCGCCGGCAATGTAGAAACTCGCCACGCCATCGGAAATCGAGGCGGTGAATGGCACGCCGTAGGCCGCGTTCGGATCGCCGTCGCCATCGCCGGTTACCGTGAGGTTGGAAGTGTCGATGACCGCGGCCCAGGCCGAGACCGGCACGCTCGTCAACCCGAGCGAGCAGGTGAGCGCCGCCGTGAAGAGCAGTCGCATGCAGATGGCGGACATGAGCGGACTCCTTGAAATACGTGGTTAAGCATGTGGGACACCGAGTGGCCAGCGGCCGTCCGAATAGACCTAGCGCACAAACGCGGCTCGCGCGGGTCAGAAAAGCGTGAACTTTCTTGCAATCGCGCTCTAAATCAATGAAAATTGGGACGTTACAGATCGAGGCAGGCCCAGTCACAGACCTCTTGCGAGTGCCGAGCGCCTCTCTATGAACGAACGAACGGGCAATGTGACGGAACTGTTGGCCCGGGTCGAGGAGAGCGACCCTGCCGCTCGCGAAGAGCTGTTCGAGCTGGTCTATGACGAGTTGCGGCAGTTGGCCAGCGGCATGATGGCCCGCGAGCGGCCCGGACACACGCTGGATTGCACGGGCCTGGTGAACGAGGCGGCGGCGCGGCTGTTGGGTCACGAAGACGTGCAAATGGGGTCCTGCCGGGCGCACTTCTTCGCCACCATGGTGCAGGCCATGCGGCGCGTGCTGGTCGAACACGCCCGGCGGCGCAATCGGCTCCGCCGCGAAGGGAGCCACCAGCGGGTACCGCTCGACGAGACGCTCGAGCGCCTGGAGCGCGAACAGCACATCGACGTCTTGGATCTCGATGAGGCGCTGGCCGACTTTCGTGCCGTCGCGACCGCGGGAATGCCAGGCCATCGAGTTGCGATTCTTCGGCGGACTTCCGCTCGAGCAATATCGCCGACCAGCTTGAAGTCTCTGAGGCCACGGTCAAGCGCGACCTGCGATTTGCCCGGCTGTGGCTGCATCGCCGGCTCAGCGAGGCCAAGGCCGTCGAGTAAATGGATCCGCAACGATTTCCAACAAGTCAAAGAGCTCGTGCTGGCGGCCCTGGAGCAGCCTCCGGAAGCGCGCGGCGCATTTCTGCAAGACGCCTGCCGGGACGATGCGACGCTGCGGGCCGAAGTCGAATCGCTGCTGGCCGACGACGCCGACGTGACCGATCACTTCCTGGCTCCGCTGCCGCTGACTGTCGCCGCCGGGATGCGCCGAACGCCCTCCCGCGTCGGCCAGCGCATCGGATCGTACGAAATCGAAGAATTGATCGGCACCGGCGGCATGGGCGAAGTCTATCGCGCCCGGCGGGTCGACGATTTCCAGCAAATCGTGGCGCTGAAGCTGGTGCGGCAGGGAATGGTCACCGACGAAACGCTGGGGCGTTTCAAGAACGAGATGCAATTGCTGGCGGCCGTGGGCGAGCATCCGAATATCGCCCGCCTGTTCGACGCCGGCACGACCGACGATGGGTTGCCCTACTTCGTCATGGAGTACGTCGACGGCCATTCGATCGACCGGCATTGCGACGAGCGGCGGCTAACCATTCGCGAGCGGCTGGAACTGTTCTGTCGCCGTGTGCAAGGCGGTGCAGTTTGCCCATCAGCATGCGGTGATCCACCGCGACATCAAGCCCAGTAACATCTTGATCACCAGCGACGGCACGCCCAAGCTGATCGACTTCGGCATCGCCAAGCTGACCGACTTCCGAGCCAGGACCGCGTCGCTGGCGTTCCGCACGGCCCACAAGCCCGGGTACTCACGCCGCACTACGCCAGCCCGGAACAGATGCGCGGCGAAGGCGTCAGCACGGCGACCGACATTTATTCGCTGGGCGTGGTGCTGTACGAGCTGTTGAGTGGCCACCGGCCGTACGAGTTGTCGAGCTGATCGGCCGATCGAGTGGGCCACGATCGTTTGCGAGACGAACCCACGCAAGCCGAGCACGGTATTGGGCGACCAGCAGTTGGTCGCGCTGGGCGAGGCGGCGAATGGATCGACGGCCGAAGCCGTCGCGCGAGCCCGCCGCGAATCGCCGCGCCGCCTGGCGCGGGCGTTGCGCGGCGACCTGGACAACATCGTGCTGATGGCGCTTGCGCAAGGAGGTGGATCGGCGGTACGCGTCGGTCGACCAGTTTGCCGACGACGTTTCGCGGCACTTGGACCAACTGCCGGTTCGCGCGCGCGCGCGACAGCTTTGGCTATCGCGCGAGTCGCTTCTTGCGGCGTAATCGGGTGGCGGCGTCGTTGGGCTTTTTGGTGCTGGCTTCGTTGGTGGTGGGAATCGTGGGCACAGCGTCGCAGGCGGTCCGAGCGCGGCGCAGCGCGGCGACTGCTCAGAAGCAGGCGGAACGGGCCAACCGGGAGGCCGACGCTTCGCAAAGCGTCACTGACTTGCTGGCCGAACTGTACGAATCAGCCGCTCCGCATTCGATGGGGGGATTTCGGTTTGGCATGCCGCTCGACATTGCGGCCAACGTACAATCGCGGAGCGAGCTGGCCGCGACGAACGCCCAATCGATCATCGACCAGCTGTCGGCCAAGCCCGCCCTGCAAGCCCGATTGTTGGACGCCATCGCCAACACTTACGTCGGCATGGGGCGAATCGACGACGCGGCGCCGCTGTTGGAGCGGTCTCGCGAAATCGTCGCGAGCGATCCCGAGGCCCAGGATCGACGACGTCGTGCGCAATCTGCGGAGCTTCGCCTGGTTACGGTTCATGCAAGGTCGCTACCGCGAGGCGGAGCCACCGCTGCGGAAGGTCCTGGCCATCTATCGGGCGACTCTGGGAGAGTCCGCCGAGGAGACGCTCCAGTCGAAGCTACATTTGGCGATCTGCTGGCGATCTCTGGAAGTCGAGCACAACGAGGCCGAAGCGCTGATCCGCGAAGTCATCGACTCGCGGCGAAAGTCGCTTGGTCCGGAACATCCCCGAGTTGGCTTTGCTCTGCTGGCGTTGTCTTTGGTGCATGCCTCGGCCCAGCAGCAGCAGCGGGCGATCGGACCCGCGTTGCAAGCGGCCCGTATCTTTGCCGCTAACCCGGAAACGACGGAGCTCTCCCAGGGGCTCGATGGGCATTGCCACGGCGGTTGTTCAAGTGCAGCTCGGCAACAAACAAGGTGCCATCGATCTGTGCGCAAGAGTCTCGAGCGCATGCGCGCAGCTTCTCGGCGATGACCATCCGCTGGTCGCGAGTCAGGCGCTTTTTATCCCGCGGTCTCTCGAGGAAATGGGAGATACCGCGCAGGCACGGAGATGTACCATGAGGCGGCTGGACCAATTGCGAAGTCAGCATGAAGAACAAAGCTATTTGTACGCCAGGAACATCGAACGTCTGGGAATCATCGCCGCAGACGCGAGGCGAAATGACGAGGCAGAGCCGTTCCTGCGCGAGGCATTGGCAATTTATCGACGCTCCCTGCGCGATGATAGCTGGCGAGTAGGCTGGACCTTGGCCCAACTGGGCATCGTCCAGAGGCAAAAGGGGCAATACGAAGAGGCGATCGCCACCCTTTCGCAGGCTGTCGATATCTTCGAGCGCGTCGCGGCCGGCAGTCCACTGAATTCCGCACCCTGGGGACGAAAGCAACTTAGCGACGCAAAACGGCAACTTGCCGCAACGAAGCAATAGCCGAGGGCGGTTGCATCGCCAGCTATTGGCTAATGGGGTCGACAAGATGCTGGACGAGGTTTTGGTACCAGTTCAGCTCGGCAGGAGACACGTGGGGTCAGGAATCAAGTCAGGAATGGGATGGAAAACGTGGTACTTTGTGCGATATGTGGACACGGAAACGCCGTGTTTCCAGGGGTTTCCGCCAAGGCTGAGTTTCTCGAAATCAGGTGCCCCGCAAGGGGTTGTGGGTTCGAATCCCATGCCCTCCGCTAAGCAAAACCCCTGTCGCAATTGCCGTTGCGACAGTCCGGCCCTGAAGTAGCCCTTGCCTTCGGATTTGTCGCCGGCAATCCGGTCCGTCTCGAATCGCAGCGTCCCGCTCGCCAGGTCCCAGACACGCACTCGCGAATCATCCTCGTCGACCGTCGCGAGCGTGCGACCACTTGGGGAGAACTTGACGCAGGTGACCATGCCCCGACCTCGGCCAGTCGAGATCCTGGCACCCGAATCCGCGAGATTCGCGCCATTGCAAGGCCCCCGACGTTTAACGTTGCGCGAACAAGGTACTGGCCCTTGGAGGACACCGCGACGTCGGTCCCAGGAGGAACGTCGTGCTCCGCGATTGGACGTCGTGCGCGTACGTCCCAGACGGCGCATTTATCCTCGGAGCTGATGACCGTCAGGCGGCTCAGGTCCGACGATAACGCCGCACGCAACCCGAGGCGGCTTGTGTCTTCGCGCAGAAAGCGACGCCGCAGCTCGGGCGTCACTGGAGCTCCCAACTGGCCGGGGAAGCTTTAACGCGTCAGGAGATCAGGGCACCGTCTTCGAGGCTTTCAGGAAAGCAAACGCGAAGAAGACCGCGAAGAGGATGTCGTTCGGACCGTAGATGCTGAAGAACACGCCGGTCATGAAGTCACGGTCATAGATCTCGCCCAGCTCGTTGCCGTGGGAGTTGATCCAGAACAGCCAGTTGGCGCTGTAGAAGATCTTCTCGATGAGAAAATGCCGACGAGCCATTTCATCTCTCGCCAATGACCCGCGGTGGCGATGTAGGCCAGCCCCCAGAGGATAATCATCGCCAGTCCGAAGTTGGAGGTGACGGCAGGATCGAGCGGTGCGATATGCGGGTTCATAAACGCCAACGAAATGCCGAGGACACCCACAACGTTGGCGAGCCCAGCCAGAACGAAGCCGGCGGGAACATACTTTTCCATGGCAATT
Organism: uncultured Pseudomonadota bacterium; assembly: GCA_963837565.1. Classification (GTDB taxonomy): domain Bacteria; phylum Pseudomonadota; class Alphaproteobacteria; order Rhodobacterales; family Rhodobacteraceae; genus Solirhodobacter. Next base: position 276,770 of record CAWIOC010000002.1, on the reverse strand, counting down.
CCATCGCAGCTCTTCAAGGGACCGTGCCGAGCGGGTCGACAGCAGATCTGATCCGGCACGGGCTGCTTGCCGGTTACATGTCCGGACCCGAGAGACTCTTGAGAAACTCGATGACGGCGACCGCTCTTCGGCGGACAACGATCGCCGAAGGTGTGGCCCGCGTTCCCGTGCCCGAAGGCTTGGTGTCGTAGATTGGCGCTGTGGTCGATGGCGGTTGTGGAGACGAACGGTTTGCCCTCGGCGTCGGCCGCACTCTGGTCGAATTCGGCGCGGAAGGGCCTTAGTACTTGCATGCCGACGCTTTCCAGGTCGTAGGCGTGAGGATCTCGATTGTCGCGCGACCAGATCTCCGGCCGCTGCGAGAGTTCAGCACGGCTTCGATCGTGGGGACCGAACCATTGTGGAAGTACGGTGGCCGGTGCCCAAACGCCGACCAGCGGAGGAGCGACATATCCCTCCTTGGCCGGCACCGCGGCGTGCGGCGTCAGTTCGGGCGTGCCCTTGGCGCGAAGTAGCCGGTCAGCTTGTTGATGTGGTCGGCAATCGGCCTGCAACTTCTGCAGCGTCTGATTGTAGGCCTCATCGGTTTTCACGTTTCGCAGCACGTGGGAAAAATCGTAGCCGACCGCCCAGCCGCCGGGTTGGCTGATCGGCTGCCGCTGCTTTTCGGGTACGAACCGTGGCAAGTTTTGCAGGCCGTGAAGCCGGGGACTCGGCCGGCGGCGTGCGGCCGTGGAACAAGTCGGCACCTTGCTGCACCAGGGCGGCGTTCAGCGATTGGGGAAACGGAGGGGACTGCGTCTCGCGGGCGAAGGCCAGCGCCTTGGCAACCGATCTCACATGCTCCGCGTGGTGGGCGTTCATTTCCGTGTGGGGCGTGGTGAAGTTGATGGAGAAGCTCGCGGCGTCGTGGATGCCGGCGTCGGCGTACCAGTAGTCGACTTCTTGTACTTCATCAACCACCAAGGCATGGGATCGACCGGCGGCAGCGCCGTCGCGTAGAGCAGTTTCCAGTTCCGTCTTGCCCTTGGCGAGGGCCATTCCCTCCTTCGACGGATCGGCGATCCGCGCACCCAATCGCCAGACGGCGTAGGGCCCGAAGTTGTCGCCACGGGTGGGCTTCTTTGGATCGATTGATTGATGTTGTTGTTGCCCAGTCCCGCAACGACGTGCCCATTGACGACGCCCGCGTGGCAGGTGAAGCAGTTGAAGTTGACCATCCGTTTACGTCGCGCTCGAACATGCTTTCGCCCAGGCCGAAGCCGGGAGCGGCCCCGGCCGTGCGGTTGGGAGGCGAGGGGAAACGTCCGCCGGAGTAGAAGCGGCCTTCGGCCGACATGGATTGTAGCCGAGTGAATCCTTGGATCGAGCCAGGGCCGCGAGCACCATCCTGGCCGACGCGACCGGAACGCCTGCATGAAAGCAGCGGCCAGCGAAGATCTCTTCCATTCCCTCGCGGGAGTTGGCCGATTGGGTCGCCTCGTCGAATCCATAGTATTCAAGCGGTTCGGCGGTGCACGCAGCCAGCGGAGCGAGCGTGAGCAGAATCCCCAAGCAACGACTCAAGTACGAAAGCCTCCGCTCGCTGGGCAAGCGGATCCAGTTGACGAGCGTCATGACGATACCTCGCTCGAAGAATGCGTAAGCACAACGACGTAGCAGCCGCGATCTTCCCATCTATTCCATCGGACCGTACACGCCTGGGACGATCCTCAGTAGCACTGCCAAGCAAATATAACGACTCGACTCCAGCGGTGCCAGAATAGGTTCGAAGATCCGACCCTGCCGCATGCCGGGATCAACGTCTTGCAGTTTCAGACCCCGGTCGCGGCGGGCGAGTTGACCGACCGCAACAACGCCGCCGTGGTGCAGATCAACGGGGTGCGGGACCGGCTGCGCGTGCTGCTCGTCTCGGGCGAGCCACATGCGGGCGAGCGGGTCTGGCGCAACCTGTTGAAATCCGATGCCTCGGTCGATCTGGTGCATTTCACCATTCTGCGTCCGCCGGAGAAGCAGGACGGGGTGCCGGTGAATGAACTGGCGCTGATCGCCTTTCCGACGCATGAGCTGTTCGTCGAGAAGATCAAGCAGTTCGATCTGATCATCTTTGACCGCTATCGGCGGCGCGGCATCCTGCCGACCGAATATATCGACAATGTGCGCGACTATGTGAAGAAGGGCGGCGCGGTGCTGGTCGAGGCGGGGCCGGAGTTCGGCTCGGCCGACAGCCTGTATCGCTCTCCGCTGGCGGATGTGCTGCCGGTGACGCCGACGAGCCGGGTGATCGATGCGCCCTATCTGCCGGAGATCACCGATCTGGGGAAACGCCATCCGGTGACCGAGGGGCTGGCTGCGCTGGCGCCGAAAGGCAAGGACGGCGCGCCCGGGTGGGGGCGCTGGTTGCGGCAGGTCGATCTGAGCGCCGTTCCGGGCTCGCAGGTGGTGATGTCGGGGGTCGACGGCAAGCCGTTGCTGGTGCTGGCGCATGAGGGCGAGGGACGGGTGGCCGTGCTCGCCTCGGATCAGGCGTGGTTGTGGAGCCGGGGCTATGAGGGTGGCGGGCCGCAGCTGGAATTGCTGCGCCGGCTTGCGCATTGGATGATGAAGGAGCCCGAGCTGGAGGAAGAGGCGCTGACCGCCAGCGCCGTCGGGCAGGAGGTGACGATCACCCGCCGTTCGCTGACCGAGGCGAAGCGTGAGGTGAGCGTGACCGGGCCGGATGGCAAGGTGGTGGTGGTGCCTTTGGCCGAGGTCTCGCCCGGGGTCTATCAGGCGGGCTGGCATGCGCCGGAGATGGGGCTTTACAAGCTGGCCGAGGGCGACCTGAAGGCGGTGGTGGGCGTTGGCCCGGCGGCGCCGAAGGAGTTCGAGGAAACCATCGCCACGCCCGACAAACTGGCTGCCGCCGTGGCCGTGCATCGCGGCGGGGTGGAGCGGCTGGAGGAGGGCCTGCCCGACCTGCGACTGGTGCGCGAGGGTGCGGTGGCCGCCGGGCGCGGCTGGATCGGGATCACGCCGCGCCATGCCTATGTGACCGAAGATGTGCGGGTGACGCCGCTGCTGCCGGCCTGGGCGCTGTTGCTTCTCGCCTCGCTGCTGGCGGTCGCGGCCTGGCTGCGCGAGGGGCGGCGGTAGGGGAGGGGGCGGGGAGATCCCCGCTTTCGCGGGGATGACAGTCTTCGCTTTTCCCGGCCGCGCGCCTTACCCGGCCCGATAGGCAGCGCCAGCTGCCCGGGCAGCGCCCGTGCGGCCCAGCGAACGGGTGCTTTGGTGACATCTGTGCGACGATTGAGCGGGGGGGCTTTGCACCATGAAATGAGCTGCGGGGCGTTGGAAGCCCCCGCCCCCGGCCAAGCGCTGCCCGCTGTGGCGAGATTTCCAGACGCGGCTGACTAGATCCCCTTTTCCCGGTCGAGCAGGACGACGCGGGAGTGGGAGCTGAATTCCCTGCGCAGCAGCAGGGCGACGGTGACCAGGATGCACAGCGCCAGCACCACCGGGCCGAGCAGCCAGCCGAGCGCGCCGAGCGCGAAATAGACCGAGCGGAGGCCGCGGTTGAAGCCTTTGGCGGCGGAGATGTTGATCTCGGCGGCCTGGGCGGCGCGGTGCAGGGCGAGCGGGTCGGTCTGGTCGTTCGGCGTCGCGGCCATGACGATCTGGCAATAGCCGAACAGACGGTGCGCCCAGACGAATTTCAGCACCGCATTGGTCAGGAACAACACCACCATCACTGCGCGCAGCTGCTCCAGCTCTGGCGAGACCGGCGCGGCGCTGAGCTGGCGCGCGAGGTCGAGGATCGGACCGGTGTTGCCGACCAGTGCCAGACCGCCGCCGATGGCGATCATGCAGGCCGAGGCGAAGAAGGCGGTGCCCTGCCGCAGGCTGTCGATGATGCTGGCGTCGAAGATCCGCGCCTCTCGGGCGACGAAATGCTGCATCCAGGCGCGGCGGTAATCGCCCATCAGCCAGGAGACCGAGGGGTGGCTGCGCGGCGGATGCTCGATTGCGGCGCCGATCGCAAGATAGGCGAGCAGGAGGCCCGCGAAGGCGAGCAGGTCTGGCAGGGGAATGGGGCCGATCTGGAACATGGCGGCAGGGTAGCGGCGAAATCCAACCTTGCCATCTGGTAAAATTGGTTATATTTTTTTACCAAACGGGGGAATTGAAATGGAAATGCCGGTTCCGAGTGCCGACGATCCTTGCCCGCAAGGCACGGATCGTCGAACGGCTGCGGCAGGTCCTGCCGGCAGATGCGGTGATTGACGACCCGGCCGAGACCCGCGCCTATGAATGCGACGCGCTGAGCGCCTATCGCTGCCCGCCCCTCGTCGCGTGTTCTGCCACGCTCGACGGCGGAGGTGTCCGCCGCGCTGAAGGTCTGCCATGCCGAGGGTGTGCCGGTGGTGCCGCGCGGGTCGGGCACCTCGCTGGCCGGGGGCGCCCTGCCGACGGCGGATTGCGTCATTCTGGGCGTGGCGCGGATGAACGCGGTGCTCGAGACCGATTACGACAACCGCTTCATCCGGGTCCAGTCGGGGCGCACCAACCTGAGCGTGACCGGCGCGGTCGAGGCGGAGGGCTGGTTCTATGCGCCCGATCCCTCAAGCCAGCTGGCCTGTGCGATCGCGGGCAATGTCGCGATGAACTCGGGCGGGGCGCATTGTCTGAAATATGGTGTGACGACGAACAACCTGCTCGGTGTCACCATGGTCTTGATGGATGGCACGGTGGTCGAGATCGGCGGCGCGCATCTCGACGCGGGCGGGCTCGATCTGCTGGGCGTGATCTGCGGGTCCGAGGGCCAGCTGGGGGTGGTGACGGAGGCGACATTGCGCATCCTGCCCAAGCCCGAGGGGGCGCGGCCGGTGCTGATGGGGTTCGACAGCAACGAGGTTGCGGGCGAATGCGTCAGCGACATCATCAAGGCGGGTGTGCTGCCGGTGGCGATCGAGTTCATGGACCGGCCCTGCATCCGGGCGACCGAGGATTTCGCCCATGCCGGCTATCCGGATTGCGAGGCGCTGCTGATCGTCGAGGTCGAGGGCAGCCCGGCCGAGATCGATGAGCAGCTGGGCGTGATCCTGCAGATCGCCCGGCGGCATGACCCGGTGGAGCTGCGCGAGAGCCGGACCGAAGAGGAGGCCAAGAAGATCTGGCTCGGTCGCAAGTCGGCCTTTGGCGCGATGGGCCAGCTGGGCGATTACATGTGTCTGGATGGCACGATCCCGGTGACGGCCCTTCCCTTCGTGCTGCGCCGGATCGGCGAGATGAGCGATCAGTTCGGGCTGAAGGTCGGCAATGTGTTCCATGCCGGGGATGGCAACATGCACCCGCTGATCCTTTATGATGCGAACAAGCCCGGCGACCTTGAGACCTGCGAGGCCTTTGGCGCGGAGATCCTGAAGCTCTGTGTCGAGGTGGGCGGCTGTCTGACCGGCGAGCATGGCGTGGGGATCGAGAAGCGCGATCTGATGGGGGTGCAGTTCACGGCGGACGATATGGAGGCGCAGCTGCGGGTGAAGGATGTCTTCGACCCGGGCTGGCTTCTGAACCCGGCGAAGGTGTTTCCGCTGAGTGTGACCGAGGCGCGGCGGGTGGCGTGACGGCGCGGCGTTGGTCCAATGCGCTGCCGGCCGGGAGGGCTGTCTGCCCTCCCGGACCCACCCGAGGATATTTATGGGCAGAAAATGAGGGGGCGAGAGGCCGCACCCGGAGAGGTGAGGGATGAGGCCGGAGAGTGAAGCGGAACTGGCGGAGATGCTGCGACGCGCCGAGGCGCCGGTCGTGGTGCGCGGCGGTGGCACGCGCGGGGTCGGGCGGCCGGGGACGGGCGAGGTGCTGGAGACCGGCGGCTTGTCCGGCATCACGCTTTATGAGCCGGGGGCCTTGACCCTGGTGGCGGGCGCGGGGACGCCTCTGGCCGAGATCGAGGCGGCGCTGGCGGCAGAGGGGCAGCGGCTGCCCTTCGAGCCCGGCGATATGCGTGGGTTGCTCGGGGGCGAGGGGCGGTCGACCATCGGCGGGGTGGTGGCGGCCAATGCCTCGGGCCCGCGGCGGTTGCAGGCGGGGGCCTGCCGCGACAGCCTGATCGGGGTCCGGTTCGTGGATGGCGCCGGCGTGGTGGTGAAGAATGGCGGGCGGGTGATGAAGAATGTCACCGGCTATGACCTGGTCAAGCTGATGGCGGGGTCGCTGGGGCACGCTCGGGGTATTGAGCGAGGTCGCCTTTCGGGTGCTTGCCGGTGCCGGGGGCGGCGGCGAGCCTGTTGCTGCCCGGGCTGGGTCTGGCCGAGGCGGTGGCGGCGATGGCTGTGGCGATGGGGTCGCCCTATGAGGTGACCGGGGCGGCATGGTCCGAGAGGGACGGCGTGATGCTGCGGATCGAGGGGTTTGCGGCCTCGGTCGCCTATCGGGCGGAGCGGCTGGGGGCATTGCTCGGCGGATTTGGCAGGGTTGTGGTCGAGGATGGGGTCGCGGCGGTCGCGGCGCGCTGGGCGGCGGTGCGGGATGTGGCGGCGTTTCAGGGGGCTGCGGGCGATGTCTGGCGGCTGTCGGTGAAGCCGTCGGATGCGCCGGATATCGTGGCGCGGATCGGGGCGGAGGCCACGGTGCTGGACTGGGCCGGGGGGCTGATCTGGGCGCTGGTGGCGGAGGGCACCGACCTGCGCGCGCGGATCGGGGCCTTTGCGGGCCATGCGACGTTGCTGCGGGCGGCACCCGAAGTGCGGGCGCGGATCGCGCCGTTCCAGCCGGAGCCCGCGCCATTGGCGGCGATTGCCGCCGGGCTGCGGGCGAAGTTCGACCCGAAGCGGATCCTGAACCCCGGATTGATGGAATAGGCAGGGATGCAGACCAGCTTTACCCCCGAGCAACTGAGCGACCCCGCCACCGCGCGGTCGAACCGGATATTGCGGACCTGCGTGCATTGCGGGTTCTGCACGGCGACCTGCCCGACCTATCAGGTGCTGGGAGACGAGCTCGACAGTCCGCGCGGGCGGATCTACCTGATCAAGGACATGCTGGAGAATGACCGGGTGCCGGATGCCAAGACGGTGGGGCATATCGACAAGTGCCTGTCCTGTCTCGCCTGCATGACGACCTGTCCCTCTGGCGTGCATTACATGCATCTGGTGGACCATGCGCGGGCCTATATCGAGGAGAAATACCGCAGGCCTTTGGGCGAGCGGGCATTGCGCTGGCTGCTGGCGCGGATCTTGCCCTATCCGGGGCGGTTCCGGCTGGCGCTGATCGGGGCGAAGCTGGCGCGGCCCTTTGCCGGGCTGATGCCGGATCCGCGGCTGCGGGCGATGCTGGAGATGGCGCCGAAGGTGATCCCGCCGGTCAGCCGCAATGATGATCCGCAGGTGTTTGCCGCGCGAGGGGGCGCGCCGGATGCGGGTGGCGCTGATGACCGGCTGCGCGCAGAAGGCGCTGAACACCGATATCAATGATGCCACGATCCGGGTGCTGCGGCGGCTTGGCTGCGAGGTGGTGATTGCGCGTGGTGCAGGCTGTTGCGGGGCGCTGACACATCACATGGGCAAGCAGGCCGAAAGCCACCGCGCGGCGGCGGCGAATATCGCGGCTTTCATGGCCGAGGCGCGGGGCGCGGGGCTGGATGCCGTGGTGATCAACACCTCGGGCTGCGGCACGACGGTGAAGGATTACGGGCATATGTTCGCGGGCGATCCTTTGGAGGCAGATGCGACAGCGGTGGCGGGCATGGCGCTGGACATATCCGAGCTGCTGGGGCGGCTGGAGGTGCCGGCAGGCGCTGCCGAAGGGGCTGCGGGTGGCCTATCATGCGGCCTGCTCGCTGCAGCACGGCCAGCAGATCAAGACCGCGCCGAAGGATCTGCTGAAGCGGGTCGGGTTCGAGGTGGTGGAGCCGGCGGACAGCCATCTGTGCTGCGGGTCGGCAGGCACCTATAATCTGATGCAGCCCGGGATTTCGGCCGAGTTGAAGGCGCGCAAGGTGCAGACGCTGGAGGCGAAGGCGCCGGATCTGATCGCGGCGGGCAACATCGGTTGCATGATGCAGATCGGATCCGCCGCCAGGGTGCCGGTGGTGCATACGGTCGAGCTGATCGACTGGGCGACCGGCGGGCCAAAGCCGCGCGCGCTGGGCTGAGGCGACGGGCATGGCGTGGCCGATCTGGCAGCCTGCCGGAAAATCCGCGGGCGGCTCTGTCATTGCGCTTCTGTCAGAGGGATCGCGGTGGGAGTGTTCCGGGTTAAGGCTTGCGGCGCGGGCGCCCACGGTTTGGTCATAGTTTTGCCCGACCCTGCGACTAGTCGATGCGCAAAGCGCGGAGGTTTCATGGTTCGGTTTGGTCTGGTTCTGGGGATGATGCTTGCGCTCGGCGCGAGCCTGGTGCGCGCCGATACGCTGGCCGAGACGCCGTTGCGCGCGCTGGCGACCGGCGACGAAAGCCGGGGCTGGGAAGGCGTCGGGCGGCTGAACCTTGGCACGCGGGGGTTCTGCACGGCGGCGCTGATCGCGCCCGATCTGATCCTGACCGCGGCGCATTGTCTGTACGACAAGCAGACCGGCGGGCGGTTTCCGATCGAGCAGATGAAGTTTCTTGCCGACTGGCGGCTGGGCCGTGCTGCCGCCTATCGCAGCATTCGCCGGGCGGTGCAGCCGAAGGATTATGTCTATTCCTCGGAGGACAAGATCGCCCGGATCGGGCATGATCTGGCGCTGCTGCAGCTCGATCAGCCGATCCGCCTCGCCTCGATACAACCGTTCGAGACCGGGACCGACGTGAAGACGGGCGACGCCGTGGGCGTGGTGTCTTACGCCAAGGACCGCCCGGATGCGCCCTCGCTGCAGCAGATGTGCCATGTGCTGGGGATGCAGCCGGGCGTTGTCGTGCTGAATTGCGATGTCGATTTCGGATCGTCCGGGGCGCCGATCTTCTCGATCCGCGATGGCGTGGCGCGGATCGTTTCGGTGGTCTCGGCCAAGGCCGAAGTGGACAAGACGCAGGTGTCGCTGGGCATCTCGCTGGGCGGGTTGCTGGACGATCTGAAGGCGCAGATGGCACAGCAGGAGGCAGGCGGGTTCCGTCAGGTCTCGACCGACAGCACAGCGCAGGCCCCGGCGCCGGGGCTGCAGGCGGGCGGCGCGAAGTTCCTGAAGCCCTGAGTAGGTCAGGGTCCGTCAGGGCCGGGTCTTGACAGCAAATCCGGGGCTTCCCATCTGAGTTTGGTCGGGTGCCATGACGGGCCCGATGCACGGATGCCCAGCCCCTGAAAGGGTGGGCGGACCCCTCATTGCTCAATGGAGAATGACCTATGCGTACCTTTGATCTTGCCCCCCTCTACCGCGCCACGGTTGGCTATGACCGGATCGCCGATCTGATGGATCGTGTCCTCTCGGCGGATGTGACGCAGCCGACCTACCCGCCCTATAATATCGAGAAGACCTCGGACAATGGCTATCGGATCTCGGTTGCCGTGGCCGGGTTTGCCGGTGACGAGCTGTCGGTCGAGGTGAAGGAGAACACCCTGCTGGTGGCCGCGCGCAAGGCGGAAGAAGCGGCCGAGACGACCTATCTGCACCGTGGCATCGCCACCCGCGCTTTCGAGCGCCGCTTTGCGCTGGCCGATCATGTGCGGGTGACCGGAGCGACCCATGCGGACGGGATGCTGCATATCGACCTGCTGCGCGAGACGCCTGAGGCGCTGAAGCCGCGCCGTATCGAGATTGCCCGCAAGGGTGACATCGAAGGCAAGGCGGTCACGACCAGCCAAGCGTGATTTCCAGCCAAGTGTGATCGGTTGCCCGTGCCGTGAGGGCCGGATGACCGGGAAGGGCGCGCCAGCTGGCGCGCCCTTTGCGTTCTGGCCTTGCGGTCCGGTGCCGATAATCCGCTTGCATTATGTGCGGCCGGGCGGGACGGTCTGGCCATGACCAAACCCCGTTCCACCGATCCCCGCCTGCGGCTGCGCCTTGTCTTCGGGGGTGAGGCTATGATCGGGCCGGGCAAGGCGGATCTGCTGGAACGGATCCGCGACACCGGCTCGATCTCGGCCGCCGGGCGGGCAATGGGGATGAGCTACAAGCGGGCCTGGATGCTGGTCGAGACGATGAACGCCGCGTTTCGGGCGCCGGTGGTGGCGAGCGTGCGCGGCGGGGCGCAGGGCGGCGGGGCGCAGCTGACCGAGGCGGGTGCGCAGGTCCTGGCGCATTACCGGGCGATCGAGGCGCGGGCGGCCGAGGCGGCGGCAGAGGAGATCGCGGCGCTCAAGGCCATGGTGAGGGATATAGCCGGTGAGAAATAGCGCTTGCCTTTGCCAGGCGCGGACTTGCCATATGTTTCGTGAAACATAACGCTGAGGTTTGGCGATGCCCTTGCTTGCCCTATTGCGCGCCGCCACCTGTGCCGCGCTGCTCTCGCTCGTGGCGCTGCCCGCCGCTGCCTCGGGGGTGACGGTCTTTGCGGCGGCCAGTCTGAAGACCGCGCTGGACCAGATCGTGACCGAATGGCAGGCGGGCGGCGGGGCGCCGGTCTCGGTCGCCTATGCCGGCAGTTCGGTATTGGCGCGGCAGATCGAGCAGGGCGCGCCGGCGGATATGTTCCTCTCGGCGGATGAAGCATGGATGGACAGTGTCGAGAAGGCGGGGGTGTTGAAGCCCGCGAGCCGGGCCGATCTGCTCGGCAATGCGCTGGTGCTGGTGGCGCATGATCCGGCGGCCAGGCCGGTGCTGCTGGACAAGGGCGCCGATCTGGCCGGGCTGCTCGGGCAGGGGAAGCTTGCCATGGCGCTGGTGGACAGCGTTCCGGCGGGGATTTACGGCAAGCAGGCGCTGAGCGCGCTGGGGCAGTGGGACAGGGTGGCGCCGCAGGTGGCGCAGGCCGACAACGTGCGCGCGGCGTTGGCGCTGGTCTCGACCGGCGAGGCGCCCTATGGCATTGTCTATGCCACCGATGCGGTGGCCGATCACGGCGTGACGGTGGTGGGCACCTTCCCCGAGGACAGCCATGTTCCGATCGTCTATCCGGTGGCGCTGACCGCGACGGCAGGGCCGGAGGCGGCGGGGTTTCTGGCATACCTCAAGGGTGCCAAGGCCAGGGCGGTGTTTGTGGCGCAGGGTTTCACGGTTCAGGGCAGGTAGGGGGCGGGCAGGTAAGTGACGGGCCTCTTTTCCCCGCAGGAATGGCAGGCGCTGTGGCTGTCGCTGCAGGTCTCGGCGCTGGCGACGGTGCTGAGCCTGCCTTTCGCGGTGCTGGTGGCGCTGGCGCTGGCGCGCGGGCGGTTCGCCGGGCGGCAGCTGTTGAACGGCCTGGTGCATCTGCCCCTGATCCTGCCGCCGGTGGTGACCGGCTATCTGCTGCTGGTGACCTTCGGGCGGCAGGGCGCGGTGGGCGGGTTCCTGGAGCGCTGGTTCGGGCTGGTGCTGGCGTTTCGCTGGACCGGGGCCGCGCTGGCGGCGGGGGTGATGGCCTTTCCGCTGCTGGTGCGGGCGATCCGGCTGGCGATCGAGGCGGTTGACCCGAAGCTCGAGCAGGCGGCGGGGACGCTGGGCGCCTCTCGGCTTGGCGGTGTTCCTGACGGTGACGCTGCCGCTGATCCTGCCGGGGATCGTGGCCGGGACAATCCTTGGCTTTGCACGCGGGATGGGCGAGTTCGGCGCCACGATCACTTTCGTCTCGAACATTCCCGGGCAGACCCAGACCCTGCCGCTGGCGATCTACGCGCTGTTGCAGCAGCCGGGGGCCGAGGCGGCGGCGCTGCGGCTGGTGGCACTGTCGGTGGTGGTGGCGATGGCGGCGCTGCTGGCCTCGGAATGGGTGGCACAGCGGGTGGCGCGCCGGATCGGCGGGGCCTGATGCTGGAGGTTGCGCTGCGCCATGAGCTTTGGCGGCTTCTCGCTGGATCTCGCCTTCACCGCACCCGAGGGGGTGACGGCGCTGTTCGGACGCTCTGGCTCTGGCAAGACCAGTGTGGTGAACGCGGTGGCAGGGTTGCTGCGCCCGGATGCGGGGCGGATCGCCGTGGATGGCCGGGTGCTGGTCGACCGTGCGGCCGGGGTCTGGCTGCCGCCGCATCGCCGCCGGGTGGGCTATGTGTTTCAGGAGGGACGGCTGTTTCCGCATCTCGATGTGCGGGCCAATCTGCTCTATGGCGCGCGCTTCGCGCCGCGGGATGCGGAGGGGCCCGAGTTCGATGCGGTGGTCGGGATGCTCGGGCTTGGCGGTTTGCTGAGGCGCGGGCCTGCGGCGCTGTCGGGCGGCGAGAAGCAGCGCGTGGCGGTCGGCCGGGCGCTGCTGTCCAAGCCGCGCGTGCTGTTGATGGACGAGCCTCTGGCGGCGCTGGACGAGGCCCGCAAGGATGAGATCCTGCCCTATCTGGAGCGGCTGCGCGAGGTGACGCGGCTGCCGGTGCTCTACGTCAGCCATTCCGTGGCCGAGGTGGCACGGCTCGCCACCACGGTGGTGATGCTGCAGGGCGGGCGGGTGCTGCGCGCGGGTCCGGTGGGCGAGGTGCTGTCGGACCCGGATGCGGTGCCGGGCCTTGGCGTGCGCGAGGCGGGCGCGGTGCTCGAGGCGCGGCTCGAGGCGCAGGAGACGGACGGGCTGTCGGTGCTGGCGATCTCGGGCGGGCGGCTCTGGCTGCCACGGATCGAGGCGGCGATCGGCGCGCGGTTGCGGCTGCGCATCCACGCGCAGGATGTGATGCTGGCGCTGGCGCGGCCCGAGGGGGTCTCGGCGCTGAACATTCTGGCGGTCGAGGTGGTTTCGGTGCGGATCGGCGAGGGGCCGGGCGCGGTGGTGCAACTGCGCTGCGGTCAGGACCTGCTGCTGGCGCGGATCACCCGCCGTTCCGCCGAGGCGCTGGGGCTGGTGCCGGGGATGGCCTGCCATGCCGTGCTGAAATCCGTGGCGGTCGGCCGCGGCGATGTGGGGGCGGTCTGACCAAGCGGCGGCGCCTTGCGGCGCCAGACCCTTTGCCTCGCCTTCGCCGCTTGCGCGGCGAAAGCTCAGGCGCGCCTCCGGCGGGAGTATTTCTGCCAGGAAGAAAGCGCGCCAGAGCAGACCCATCCTGGCATTTTCTGCCCGGAAATATCCTCGGGGGGTGCGGGGGGCAGACAGCCCCCCGCTTCAGACCGAGAGGCAGATGTATTTCATCTCGAGGTAATCTTCCACGCCGTGGTGGCTGCCTTCGCGGCCGAGGCCGGATTGCTTGACGCCGCCGAAGGGGGCGACCTCGGTTGAGATCAGGCCGGTGTTGACGCCGACCATGCCGTATTCCAGCCCTTCCTGCACCCGGGTGATGCGGCCGATGTCGCGGGCGTAGAAGTAGGAGGCGAGGCCGAAGATCGTGTCATTGGCGAGCCGGATCGCCTCGTCCTCGGTCTCGAACCTGAAGAGCGGCGCGAGCGGGCCGAAGGTTTCCTCGGTCGAGACCTTCATGCCGGGCGTGACGCCGGTGACCACGGTCGGCTCGAAGAAGGTGCCGCCGAGGGCATGGCGGTGGCCGCCGGTGACGATCTTGCCGCCGCCTGAGAGGATGTCGGCGATATGGGTCTCGACCTTCTTCACGGCGGCTTCATTGATCAGCGGGCCGGCTTCGATCCCCGGTTCCAGACCATCGCCGACTTTCAGCGCCTTGACCGCGGCAGCGAGTTTGGCGGCGAAGGCGTCATAGACGCCGGCCTGGACATAGATGCGGTTGGCGCAGACGCAGGTTTGCCCGTTGTTGCGGAATTTCGAGATCATCGCGCCCTGAACGGCGGCATCGAGATCGGCGTCGTCAAAGACGATGAAGGGGGCGTTGCCGCCGAGTTCCATCGAGCATTTCATCACCTGATCGGCGGCCTGTTTCAGCAGGATGCGGCCCACCGCGGTGGAGCCGGTGAAGGTGATCTTGCGCACCACCGGGTTCTCGCAGAATTCCTTGCCGATATCCGAGGCATGGGTCGAGGTGATGACCGAAAGCAGCCCGGCGGGCAGGCCCGCGCGTTCTGCCAGCAGCGCCAGCGCGAGGGCCGAGAGCGGCGTCAGTTCCGAGGGCCGCGCGACGAAGGCACAGCCGACGGCGAGGGCGGGGGCACATTTGCGGGCGATCATCGCGTTGGGGAAGTTCCAGGGTGTGACCGAGCCCACGACGCCGATCGGCTGTTTGATCACGGTGATGCGTTTGTCGCGCTGATGGCCGGGGATGGTTTCGCCATAGATCCGCTTGGCCTCTTCGGCAAACCATTCGATGAAGCTGGCGCCATAGGCGATCTCGCCCTTTGCCTCGGCCAGCGGCTTGCCCATCTCGGCGGTCAGGATGCGGCCGAGGTCGTCCTGGTTCGCCATCATCAGGTCGAACCATTTGCGCAGGATCTGGCTGCGTTCCTTGCCGGTGCGCGTGGCCCATTCCTTTTGCGCCACGGCGGCGGCGGCGATGGCGCGGGCGGTCTCGGCCCGGGTCAGGTCGGGGACCAAGCAGATCACGTCGCCACGCGCCGGGTTGGTGACCGGGAAGGTGGCGCCATCATCGGCGTCGATCCAGGCGCCGGCGACATAGGCCTTGGTGACCAGCAGCGTGGGGTCGTTGAGCAGCGAGCGGAGATCGGTGACGGAATCGAGCATGGAAGCCTCCCTGTCTGGGTGATGCCCCTGATAATCATGGCCGGGGGGGAAATGTCCAGCAAAGCGGCGCTGGGGGGGCGGGTTGTGGCCGGGCGGGGGGCTTCGTAAGCTGGGGTAGCGGGATGGAGGGGAGCACGACATGGACATGGACCGGGCCTATTCGAACAGCGCCTTCATCCCGGCCGGGGATGGCTATCCGGCGCGCTGGCAGGCCGAGGCGGCGGCGTTCCGTGCCGCCATGGGCGCGCGGGCGCGGCTTGGGCTGCGCTATGGCACGGGCGAGCGGAACTGGTTCGATCTGTTCCAGCCCGAGGGCCCGGCGCAGGGGCTGATGGTCTTCGTGCATGGCGGGTACTGGAAATCATTGGGCCCGCGCGACTGGTCGCATCTGGCGCAGGGCGCGGTCGACCGGGGCTGGGCCTGTGCGATGCCGGCCTATCCTTTGGCGCCGGGGGCACGGATTGCCACGATGGGGCAGGAGGTCGCCCGGGCGATCGGCGTGGCGGCGGCAGAGGTTGCCGGGCCGATCACCTTGGCGGGCCATTCGGCGGGCGGCCATCTGGTGGCGCGCATGGGGTGCGGCGATGCGCCGCTTGCGCCCGACGTCGCGGCGCGGATCGGGATGATCGTGCCGATCTCACCGCTGAGCGATCTGCGCCCGCTGGCGCAGACCTCGATGAATTCCGACCTGCGGATTGACCCGGCAGAGGCGCTGGCTGAAAGCCCGGCGCTGCTGCCGCGCCGGATCGGGCAGGCGGTGACGGTCTGGGTCGGTGGCGCCGAGCGGCCCGCTTTCCTCGATCAGGCGCGCTGGCTGGCCGAGGCCTGGGCCTGCCCCTGCCACATCGCGCCGCGGCTGCATCATTTCAACGTGGTGGACGACCTGGTGCGGCCCGACTCGGTGTTGGTCGGGCTGCTGACCGCAGGGTCATGATCCGAAGCGGTCGATCCAGCAGGGCGTCAGGTCGCCGGGGCGGGGGCGGGCGGCAAAGACCGCGCGGGCGATGGCGCGGGCAAGGCAGCAGGCGGCGGCATGGCCGAGGCTGAAGGGGTCTGCCACCGGATCGGGCAGGACGCGTGCGCCGGTGGCGGCGGCAAAGACCAGATCGCCGTCGAAAGGCGTGTGGCTCGGCACGATGGCGCGGGCCATGCCGTCCTGCGCGGCGGTGGCCATGCGCAGGGCCTGGGCCTGGGTCAGCGCGGCATCGGTGGCGATGATGGCGATGGTCGTGGCCTCGCCCATTCGCTTGCGCGGTGGGGGTTCGGACCCGGCCGCGAAGCGGGTGGGCAGGCCGAGGGCCCCGAATTCGCCGTCAAGTTCCCAGGGCGCGGCCCAGAACTGCGGGCCATCGCCGACCGTGACCTGGCCCAATGCGTTGACGGCGACCAGCGCGCCGACGGTGATGCCATTGTCGAGCACCGCCGAGGCTGAGCCGAGCCCGCCCTTCAGGGTGCCGGTGGTGGCCCCGGTGCCCGCGCCTGCCGTGCCGATCGCGAAGTCTGCCGAGGCCGCGCCGAGGGCCGCGCGGCCGAGTGCCTTGTAAGGGTTCTCGACCCAGGCCTTGTCGCCGCCGTTCAAGAGGTCGAACAGGATCGCGCCGGGCACGATCGGCACGCGCTGATCGCCGACCGCAAAGCCGCGCCCCATCGCGCGCAAACCGTCGGCCACGCCCGAGGCGGCGTCGAGCCCGAAGGCGGACCCGCCCGAGAGGACCAGCGCGTCGACCTCCTGCACCAGCTTGTCGGGGGCGAGCAGATCGGTCTCTCGCGTGCCGGGCGCGCCGCCCATCACCTGCACGGCGGCGGTGAAGGGGCGTTTGCCCAGCAGCACGGTGGCGCCGCTGCGCAAGGCGTGATCCTGGGCATTGCCGACCAGCAGGCCCGGCACATCGGTGATCAGGTTGCGCGGGCCGGGGCGCATCAGATCTGCGGCTTCGGCGCGGCGGTGGCGGACTTGCCGGTATTGGGCGTGCCCTTCGGCTCGATCAGCAGGATCTTCGCCTCGGTCAGGGCGCGCGGGCGGTGGCGTACACCGCGGGGCACGACAAACAGATCGCCTGCCCGCAGGCGATGGGTCTTGTCTTCGACATCGAGCAGCACTTCGCCTTCCAGCACGAGGAAGAAATCATCGGTGTCGGGGTGATCGTGAAACGGGAACTCACCGGCGATTTTCACCACCATGATGTCATTGCCATTGTAGCCCGCGACCACCTTGGGATCCCAATGCGTGTCGAAGAGCGCCAGCTTCTCGGCCAGATTGACGACTTTCATCCTGTCCTCCTCATTTTCTGCCCAAAAATATCCCACGGGGGTGCGGGGGTGTGAAACCCCCGCGAAGGCGTCAGATGCAGCGCCCGCCGTCGACCTCCAGCGCCACGCCGGTGATCATCGAGGCCTCGTCCGAGCAGAGGAACAGGGCGGCATTGCCCATATCCCCGGGTGTGGAAAACCGGCCGAGCGGGATGGTGGCGAGGAATTTCGCGCGGATCTCTGGGGTGTCCTCGCCCATGAAGCTTTTCAGCAGGGGTGTTTCCCCGGCGACCGGGTTCAGCGCATTCACCCGGATGCCTGCGGGCGCGAGTTCCACCGCCATCGCGCGGGTTGCGGTGATCATCCAGCCTTTCGAGGCGTTGTACCAGCTGAGCCGGGGCCGCGGTGAGACGCCGGCGGTCGAGGCGATGTTGAGGATCGTGCCCGCGCCCTTGGCCTTCATGTGCGGTACGATATGGCGGGCCGCGAGGTAGACGGACTTGGCGTTGACGGCGAGGACGCGGTCGAAGTCCTCCTCGGTCACCTCTTCCATCGGCATCGGCAGATGGGTGATGCCAGCGTTGTTGACCAGGATGTCGAGGCGGCCGAAGGCATCGAAGGCGGCCCGGGCCATGCCGGCGACCGAGTCGTTCCGGCTGACGTCGACCCTTTGCGCGATGCCGCCGGTCTCCTCCGCCACCGCGCGGGCGGCGGCTTCGTTGATGTCGGCCACCATGACGCGCGCGCCCTCGGCGGCGAAGCGGCGGGCGATGCCTGCACCGAAGCCGGAGCCCGCGCCGGTGATGATGGCGGTTTTGCCCTGCAGTCGCATGTCACTCCTCCGATCCTGTCGCCCGAACCTGCCTGATGCGGCGCGGAAGGCAAGGCCCTTCTTGCCATCCGCGCCTGCGCCGTGCCACGCAAGGGGCGGCACTGAGCGGAGGGTGTGATGGACAAGGTGGCGATGATCACGGCGGGTGGCAGCGGCATGGGGGCAGCCGCGGCGCGGCGGCTGGCCGAGGATGGGTTCCGGGTGGCGATCCTGTCTTCCTCGGGCAAGGGCGAGGCTTTGGCCGACGCGCTCGGCGGGGTTGGTGTGACAGGGTCGAACCAGTCGGCGGCGGATGTGCAGCGTCTGGTCGATCTGACGATGGCGCGTTTCGGGCGCATCGACGTGCTGGTGAATTCGGCGGGGCACGGGCCGCGCGCGCCGATCCTTGATCTGACCGATGAGGACTGGCACCGCGGGATGGAGGTATATTTCCTGTCCGCCGTGCGCCCCGCGCGGGCGGTGACGCCGGTGATGCAGGCGCAGGGTGGCGGCGCGATCATCAATATCTCGACCTTCGCGGCGTTCGAGCCGGACCCGGTGTTCCCGACCTCTGGCGTGTTCCGGGCCGGGCTCGCCGCCTTCACCAAGCTGTTCGCGGATCGTTATGCCGCCGAGAATATCCGGATGAACAACGTGCTGCCGGGGTTCATCGACAGCCTGCCGGAGAAGGAAGAGTTCCGGTCGCGCATTCCGATGCGGCGCTATGGCAGGACCGGCGAGATTGCCGGGGTGATCTCGTTCCTCGCCTCCGAGGCGGCGGGCTATATGACCGGGCAGAACCTGCGGGTGGATGGCGGGATCACGCGCTCGGTGTGAACCGGGGGCTTGTCCGATTTGAATGCTGCGGAACAGAGGGCAGCGTCTGGCCGGGGCATTGTTCAACTGTTCGATCGTGCCGATGTGTCATCCCCGCGCAGGCGGGGATCTCTGGCCGCCCTTGTGGCCCCTGTCGAGGTGGGGCCACGCTTGTACGGGGATGACCCTTGGCCTCTTCAACCGTGCCAGGCGGCGACGGTCTTGAGCGTGGAGAACCCGTAGAGCGCTTCAAACCCCTTTTCGCGGCCATGGCCGGACTGGCCGGTGCCGCCGAAGGGCAGCTCCACCCCGCCACCTGCGCCGTAGTTGTTCAGGAACACCTGACCCGCCCGCAGGCGGCGGGCGAGGCGCAGGGCGCGGGGGCCGTTTTCCGTCCAGACACTCGCGACGAGGCCATAGGGGGTGCCATTGGCGATGCTGACGGCCTCTTCTTCCGTGTCGAAGGGGATGACGACCTGCACCGGGCCGAAGATTTCCTGCTGGGCGAGGCTGTGGTCGGGGGGGACGTTCGCGAAGAGCGTGGGGGCGATGTAATGCCCTCCCGGGGGGAGGTCCGGCACAAGGCGTCCGGTGGCGGCCAGCGTCAGGTCGGCCCCTGCGGCGAGGAAACCTGAGACGATCTCTTTCTGGCGGGCCGAGATCAGCGGGCCGAGGTCCAGGTCGGCCATCGCCGGGCCGACGGTCAGGGCGGTGTAGCGTTCCGACATGCGGGCCACCACTTCGTCATAGCGGGAGCGTTCGACGAGGATGCGCGAAGCGGCGGAGCAGGTCTGGCCCGCGTTCTGGATGCCTGCGTTGACGAGGAAGGGCAGGGCACGGTCGAGATCGGCATCGGCGAAGACCAGTTGCGGGCTTTTGCCGCCAAGCTCCAGCGTCACCGGCACGAGGTTGCGGGCGGCGGCGGATTGCACCAGGCGGCCGGTGCCGACCGAGCCGGTGAAGGACAGGTGGTTCACGCCGGGATGGGCGGTCAGCGCCGCCCCCGCCTCCTCTCCCAGTCCCGGCACGACGTTCAGCGCGCCGGGGGGCAGGCCCGCCTGCACCGCCAGATCGGCAAAGGCGAGGGCGGTGAGGCAGGCCTCTTCCGCCGGCTTCAGCACGCAGGCGTTGCCCATCGCCAGCGCCGCGCCGACCGAGCGGCCGATGATCTGCATCGGGTAGTTCCAGGGCACGATATGACCGGTGACGCCATGCGCCTCGCGCAGGGTGTAGACGGTGTAGCCGTCGAGATAGGGGATCGTCTCGCCCATCACCTTGTCCGCGGCGCCGGCATAGAATTCCATGTAGCGGGCCAGTGCCAGTGCATCGGCGCGGGCCTGTTTCAGGGGTTTGCCGACATCGGTCGCCTCGATCGCGGCCAGGTCATCGGCGCGGGCGAGGACAAGCTGGCCGAGGCGGGCGAGCAGGCGGCCACGTTCGGCGGCGGTCAGGCGACCCCAGGCGCCGTCGCGGGCGGCGCGGGCCGCGGTGACGGCGGCGTCGATCTCCGCCGCGCCGCCGCGCGCGATGGTGCCGATCTCTGCGCCGGTCGAGGGGTCTTCCAGCGGCAGGGTGGCAGGGGCTGCGTGCCATTCGCCGCCGATGAACAGGCGCGAGGGGTCGAACCAGAGGCCGGGAACGGGGGATCGGGTGGCGCTGTCCATTGCTCTGTCTCCTTCAGGTCGGCGTGGTGTCGAAGGTGATCCAGCCTTCGGCATCCATCGGGCTGGGTTCCGCGCCCGCTGCGAGGATGGTGCGGGGCCAGAACCGGCGGGCGGTGGGCACGGCTTTCAGCCGCCATGCCCCGGGAAAGCGGGCGAAGGTCAGGGCTGCGGCCTGTTGGCCAAGGCCCCGGTTGCGCATGCCCGGCAGGATCGAGAACTCCGCCAGTTCAAAGGAACCCGGCGCGAGGTGGCGCACAAGGGAAAACCCGACCAGCGCGCTGTTCTCATGGATCAGGAAAGGTGTGCGGCCGGGCTCGACCCAGTAGAGGGGCACCGAGGAGCGGGCGATCGGGGCCTCCAGCCCCAATTCATCGAGATAATCCGCGACCATCCGCGAGATGAGGCGTTGCGCGGTTGCAGGAGCAGGGGCAAGGGTCACGGTCATGGCGCGGCATCGGCAAGCCAGCCTGCCGGAATACGCGGCGTCGCGGCGATCAGGTTTTTCGTATAGGGATGCGCGGGCGCGGCCAGCACGCGGTCGGTCGCCCCCTCCTCGACGATCGCGCCACCTTGCAGGACCAGGACCCGGTCGGTGATCGCGCGCACCACCGAGAGGTCATGCGTGATGAAGAGGTAGGCAAGCCCGAGACGGGATTGCAGATCGGCGAGCAGGTCGAGGATCTGGGCGCGGACGCGGACGTCGAGGGCCGAGACCGCCTCATCCAGCACGATCAGTTTGGGGCGGATGATCAGCGCGCGCGCGATGGCCACGCGCTGGCGCTGGCCGCCGGAGAACTCGTGGATGTATTTCGTGGCATCCTCGGGTTTCAGGCCGACGTCGGTCAGGGCCGCGGCGATGCGGGCTTCGCGCTCGGCGCGGGGGGTGGGCACCAGGTGGAAGGGCTCCGCGATCAGGCGCCCGACGCGGTGGCGCGGGTTGAAGCTGCCATAGGGATCCTGGAACACGGCCTGCATCCCGGCGCGCATCGTGCGGGGCATCTGCGTGCCTGCCGTGATCGACTGTCCACCCAGACGAATGACGCCGCCCTGGAGCGGGTCGAGCCCGAGGATGGCGCGGGCGAGAGTGGATTTCCCGCTGCCGCTTTCGCCGACGAGGCCGAGGCTTTCGCCCTCATTCAGGGTGAAGGACACCTCATTGAGGGCGCGGAACCGGGGAGCCGGGCCGAGCGGGCCGAGGCGCGGCAGCAGGTAGTCGCGCACCACGCCTTCCACCTGCAGGAGCGGCGCTGTGGTGGCCTGCGGCACGCGGGTCGGGATATGGTCGGACGCGGCGAAGAGGGTGCGGGTATAGGGATGGTGGCGGGTGCGAAACAGCGCCTCGGTCGGGCCCTGTTCGACGATCCGGCCTTGGTCCATGACGGCGGTGCGCTGGGCTGCGCCGGATACCACAGCGAGGTCGTGGGTGATCAGGAGGAGCGCCATACGCTCATCCTCCACCAGCCCGCGCAGCAGGTCGAGGATCTGCGCCTGCGTCGTGACGTCGAGCGCGGTGGTGGGTTCATCGGCGATCAGCAGTTTCGGGCGCAGCGCGATGGCCATGGCGATGCAGACGCGCTGGCGCTGGCCGCCGGAAAGCTCGTGCGGGAAGCGCGTCAGCGGGAAGCGGGCGGCCGGCAGGCCGACCCGGTCAAGCCGCTCGCGGGCGGCGTCGAGGGCACCGGCCCGGCTGGCCGCGCGATGGATCACCAGCGTTTCGGCGACCTGATCGCCGATCGTCTGCACCGGGTTCAGCGCCGTCATCGGTTCCTGAAAGATCATCCCGATCTCTCGGCCCCGGATCGCGCAGAGGCGGCGTTCGGGCAGGGTGATCAGGTCTTGGCCGCCCAGCATCACCTGCCCGGTCACCTGCGCGCCATGCGGCAGCAGGCCCATCACCGCCAGCGCGGTCATCGACTTGCCAGAGCCGGATTCGCCGACCAGTCCGGTCACCTCTCCCGGAGCGATATCGAGGGTGCTGCCGTGCAGGATCTTCGTGCCGTGAATCGTGACGGCAAGATTGCGGAGGGAGAGGAGCGTCATCGCTGCCGCCTCAGCCTTGGGTCAAGCAGGTCGCGCAGACCGTCGCCCATCAGGTTCAGCCCGAGCACCGAGAGCACGATGGCAAGGCCGGGGAAAAGCGCGAGGTGCGGCGCGAAAGAGATCATCGTCTGGGCGTCCGACAGCATCCGGCCCCAGCTTGGCGTCGGCGGCTGTGCGCCGAGGCCGACATAGGCGAGACCGGCCTCGGCGAGGATGCCCAGCGAAAACTGGATGGTGCCCTGCACGATCAGGAGGTTGGCGAGATTTGGCAGGATATGTTCGACCGAGATCCGGGCCGCACCCTTTCCCGCGACCTGCGCGGCGCGGATGTAGTCGAGCGTCCAGAGGCTGAGCGCCGCGCCGCGGCTGACGCGGGCGAAGACCGGGATGTTGAAGATGCCGATGGCGATGATCGCATTGACCGCCGAAGGGCCGAAGACGGCGGTGATCAGGATCGCGATCACAAGGCTCGGGAAGGCGAAGACAAGGTCATTGCCGCGCATCACCACCTCATCCACCAGGGATCCGCGCCGGGCGGCGGCGAGCAGGCCGAGCGGCACGCCCGCGCCCATGCCGATGCCGACCGCGACGATGGCGACGGCGAGCGAGGTGCGCGCCCCCACCATCAGCATCGAGGCCACGTCGCGCCCGAAATGGTCGGTGCCGAGCCAGTGGATCGGGCCCGGCGGGCGCAGTTTCTGTGCGATGTCCAGCGCGTCGACCGGGAACGGTGTCCAGACGAAGGAGAGGAGCGCCAGCGTCGCGAAGGCGGCGGTCAGCACCGCGCCGATCCAGAGGGTGAGCGGCAGTCTCACATCCGCGTCCTCAGCCTTGGGTCGACGATGGCATAGGCGATGTCGGTCAGGAAGTTCACCACGATCACGGCGGCGACCAGCAGCATGGTGACCGATTCCACGACGATCAGATCGCGCGCCGAGATGCCCTGGAAGATCAGCCGGCCAAGGCCGGGCAGGTAGAACACGTTCTCGATGATGATCGCGCCGGCCAGCAGGAACGAGAATTGCAGCCCGAGGATGGTCAGCACCGGGATCAGCGCGTTGCGCAGCGCGTGGCGGCGCAGCGCCTGTCCCGGGCTCAGGCCCTTGGCGCGGGCGGAGCGGATGTAATCCTGACCGAGGGTCTCGATCAGCGAGGAGCGCAACACGCGGGCGAGGATCGAGGCTTGCGGCAGCGCCAGCGCAAGCGCAGGCAGGGTCAGCGCGGCGAGCGCGGGGCCCGCGCCCCGGCTCCAGCCGGGAAAGCCGCCCGAGGGCACCCAGTGCAGATGCACGGCGAAGAGCAGCACCAGAAGCATCGCGAACCAGAAGTTCGGCACCGCGATGCCAAGCTGTGTCGCCCCCATCACGGCTGCGTCCAGCGCGCGGCCGCGCCGCGCGGCGGCGATCATCCCGGCGGGCAGCGCGATCAGCAGCGACAGCGTCAACGCATAGAGCGTCAGCGGCAATGACACCTGCAGCCGCGCCGCGATCAGCCCGGCCACAGGCACCCGGTAGGCATAGGACGTGCCGAAGTTGCCCTGCGCCATGCCTGTCACCCAATGCAGGTAGCGCAGCGGCGCCGAGCCGTTCAGATGCAACAGGCTGCGCAGCGCCGCCTCAGCCTCTGGTGTCGCGTTCAGGCCCATCATGTAGGACACCGGATCGCCCGGGATGACCTCGACCACGGTGAAGATCACGATGCTCGCCACCACAAGGCTGAGCAGGAGCGAGGCCAGTCGAGACAGGATGTAGCGCAGCATCTGGGCCCCTTTCCGCGGGCCGAGCCTAGGGCGGCAGGCGGGCGGGGTCCAGAGGCTGCGAGACCGAAGATCCATCCCCGCCAGGAGCATGGCCTGTTTCTTCTTGGCGAAAAATACTCCCGCCGGAGGCTCCGCGATTGCAACGCGCGGCGGCGGCGGGGATGGCGCCGGTCAGCGGTCGTTCAGGCCCTTCCCGGCGCGGATGTCGGGCAGGCATTTCTCGACCCTTGCGGCGCGGGTTTTCGACTGTTTGGCGGCCGAGAAGAACAGGCTGTAGCCGCGCTGTCGTCCCGGGGTCAGGGCCTCGAAAGCGGCGCGCAGGTCGGGGTCTTCATCGAAGCGCGCGGTGAATTCTTCGGGCAGGGACAGGGTGCGGCTGAGCGGTTTGTCAACCTGCAGCCCGGCCCTTTCGGCCGCGATCGCCTCGACCAGGATTTCCGTCAGGCGGGGGGCGAGCGATTTTACCTGAGCAAGGCTGGTGACCGGGACCACGCGCATGGATTGCGAGTTTTCGCCGGCCTTTTGCAGGATCCCATCCGGGTTCTGCAGCAATGCGCCCTTGAACAGCATCAACCAGCAGTGATCCTTCAGCGCGGCGATGGCGGCGACGTTGGCGCCATCGAGGGTATAGCAGGGCTTGTTCCACTTCAGCGTCTCGAGCAGTGGCGTGGCACGCACGAGGGCGCGCAGGGCTTCCATCTCGGGCCGCCATTTCGGCGCCTCACTGAAATAGGCATCGACCCTGGCAGTCATCGCGGGCCTCTTCGGGTGCTGATCCGCCCGAGTATAGGCGGGTGGTCGCGGCGCTGTCGACCCGCGCCGAAGTCCCTCTGCCGGTTGCCAGTTGCCCCTTGCGCGTCGGACCTGGGCAGAGCATTCTGTGGCCCGAGCCGTGGCGATGGCGTCGTCACAGGGGGCCCGTCCCCCGCCGCTTGCGGGCCCGCCCGCTGTCGTCCTGCACGCCGGGACCTTTCGGGGTTCTGGCATGTGTGCCTCCCCGGCCAGGGAGGTCGCGATGACTGATCAGACACGTCCGGAATTCTTCCGTTTCCACAATGGTGACAAGGTGGCGCTGCCCTTTGCGGCCGCGGAATACGATGACCGTATCGCGGGCTTGCGCGATATCATGGAGCTGCACGGGCTGGATGCCGTGGTGCTGACCTCGATGCACAACATCGCCTATTATTCGGGGTTTCTCTATTGCTCCTTCGGGCGGCCCTATGCCTGTGTGGTGACGCATGATGACTGCGTGACGATCAGCGCGGGGATCGATGCGGGGCAGCCCTGGCGGCGCTGCCATGGCGACAACATCACCTATACCGACTGGAAGCGGGATAATTACTGGCGGGCGATTGCCTCGGTGGTCGGGACCGGCAGGCAGGTCGGCTGCGAGGCGGATCATCTGACGCTGCTCCAGTCGGAGAAGCTGAACGCCTTCCTGCAGCCGAAGCGGGGCATGGATATCGCGCCCGCGACGATGGTGCAGCGGATGCACAAATCGGCGGCGGAGATCGAGCTGATCCGGGCCGGGGCGAATGTGGCCGATGTCGGCGGTTATGCGATCCGCGAGGCGGTGAAGGCCGGCGCGCGCGAGATCGACATCGCGATGGCCGGTCGCGATGCGATGGAGGTGGAGATCGCAAGGCGGTTTCCGGGCGCCGAATATCGCGACAGCTGGGTCTGGTTCCAGTCCGGCCTGAATACGGACGGCGCGCATAACCCGGTGACCTCGCGCGCGGTGCAGCGCGGCGATATCCTGAGTCTGAACACCTTTCCGATGATCTCTGGCTATTACACCGCGCTGGAGCGGACGATGTTCGTGGCCGAGGTCGACCCGGCCAGCCTGCGGATCTGGGAGGCGAACATCGCCGCGCATGAATATGGCATGAGCCTGATCAAGCCGGGCGTGTCGTGCAGCGAGATCACGCTGAAGCTGAACGATTTTCTGGCCGAGCGGCAATTGCTGCAGTACCGGACCTTTGGCTATGGGCATTCCTTCGGGGTGCTGAGCCATTACTATGGGCGCGAGGCCGGGCTGGAGCTGCGCGAGGATATCGACACGGTGCTGGAACCCGGCATGGTGATCTCGATGGAGCCGATGCTGACCATTCCGCAGGGCGAGCCGGGGGCGGGCGGATACCGCGAGCATGACATTCTGGTCGTCACCGAAGAGGGCGGCGAGGATATCACGCAGTATCCCTATGGGCCGGAGTTCAACGTCGTCGGCTGAGGCTTGCAAAGCGCCGGGGCTGGGGTAGAATTGCGGTGTCGGCAGGGCCTGGCCCGGGCCGACACTTTCCAGCATCGCTGACGTCCTGCCCTGCCGCGCACCTGTTCTGGTGTCGGGGACAGGCGTGGCGGTTCCCATCAGGAGACATCGATGACAGAGAAGATCGCACGGGCAGAGGCCTTTGCGCGGCAGCGTCACGCCGGGCAGACCCGCAAGGGCGCGGCACGCGAACCCTATGCAAGCCACCTTGCCGAGGTTGCGGAGTTCGTGGCGCGGCATGGGGGAGACGAGGATGCGATCGCCGCCGCCTGGCTGCACGACACGGTCGAGGATTGCCCGCCGACCTCGCATGACGAGATCGCTATGCTGTTTGGCGTGGTGGTGGCGGGAGTGGTGCGCGAGGTGACGGACGACAAGGCGCTGCCCAAGGCGGAGCGCAAGGCGCGGCAACTGGCCGGCGCGGCGCAGAAGAGCGCGCGCGCCGCGCTGGTGAAGCTCGGTGACAAGACCTCGAACGTGCGGTCGGTCGCGGAGTCGGGGCCGGTGCATTGGGATCTGGCGCGGTCGCTGGCCTATCTGGACTGGGCGGCGGATGTGGTTGCGGCGCTGCCCGAGGGGAACAGCGCCGCAAGGAAAGAGTTCGAGACGGTGCTCGCCGCAGCGCGTGCGCGTCTGCTGGCGGGCGCCGATTAGGCGCGTCGCACCAGTCGGAGGATGAACAGCAGGATCACGGCACCGAGGGTGGCATTGATGATCCAGGCCGCCATGCCGGTGCCGACAACAAAGCCCAGTCGGGGGAACAGGAAGCCGGCGATGAAGGCACCGACGATGCCGACGATGATGTCGCCGATCAGGCCGAAGCCGCCGCCGCGCACGATGAGGCCGGCAAGCCAGCCCGCGATGGCGCCGACGATCAGGAAGACGAGTATGGACATGTTGGTTCCCCGTGTTGGTTGTTGTGACGTTCTTGTTGCAATCGACCCCCAACGCGGTGTCCCGCGACTTCGTTCCATCTGTCGTCAGGGGAATATCAGGCGCGGATAACGTAGTCTTTTCGGGTCGTCTCGACCACTTGCCAGGTGCCCCGGAAGCCGGGGCGGATCAGGAAGCTGTCGCCGGTGCGCAGAGTGATCGGGTCGGTCCCGTCCTCGGTCAGGACCGAGATGCCGGAAAGGATACGGCAATATTCCCATTCGGTATAGGCGATGCGCCATGTGCCGGGGGTGCATTCCCAGATGCCTGCGAACAATCCCTCTCGTTCCTCGATGCTCCATGTCGTGAAGACGGGATCGCCGTCGAGCACCTTGGCGGGATCGGGGCGCTCGTGTTCGGGGGCGAAGCCTTGGGTCGTCAGGCGTTGGATGTGGGGCATGGCTGTCCGGTGCGGGGCGCGCGCCGGGGGCGGCGCGCGCGAGTGGGGTCATTGCGTCCAGGAGACGCCGGTCATGTCATCCGCCGTGGTCGGTGCGTTGGTCCAGAGGCCCTTGAGGCCCGCGGCGGCGACACCGGTCTTGGCGAGCTGGAACATGTAGACGTTGACGTAATCCTTGGCGATCATCGTCTGCGCGTCTTTCAGGATGGCAGAGCGCGCGGCGGGATCGGTGGTGTTGGTGAGCTTGGTCATCAGATCCTGAAACGCCGGCTTGCCGTAGCCGAAGTAGTAATCCGGGCGGCCATAGATGCCGATGTCCATCGGTTCGGTATGGCTGACGATGGACAGGTCGAAATCATGCCGTTTGAAAACCTGATCGAGCCATTGCGCCCATTCCATGTCCGTCACCTCGACAGTGATGCCGACGGCCTTGAGTTCCGCCGCGACGATCTCGCCCGAGCGGCGGGCATAGGGGGCGGGGGGCAGGGCGAGGCGCAGTTTCAGGTCTTTCACCCCGGCCTCGGCCAGCAGTTTCCTTGACAGCTCGGGGTCGTAATTGGACAGGCCGGTCAGGTCGACGTAGTCGGGGTTATGCGGCGCGAAATGGGTGCCGATGGGGGTGCCATAGCCGAACATCGCGCCGTCGATGATGTCCTTGCGGTTGATCGCATGGGCAATCGCCTCGCGCACCTTCACATCGTTCAGCGGCGGGTTGCGGTTGTTCATCGCGACGATGGTCTCGCCCTCGGTCGTGCCGATCAGCACCTGAAAGCGGGGATCGGCCTTGAACTGCTCCAGCGTCTCAGGTGAAGGGAAGTTCGGGAAGACATCGACATCGCCCGACATCATCGCGGCGAAGGCGGCGGTGGGATCGGAGATGAACTTGAAGGTGACCTTGGAGATCTTCGGCTTGTCGCCCCAATAGGTCGGGTTGGCGTCCAGGTCGATATGGTCGCCCTTGACCCAGTCGACGAACTTGAACGGGCCGGAGCCTATCGGATTGGTGATGTCGGTCGGGATGGTCGGCGGGTCGAGGATGACGGCATCGCCCCAGGCCATGTTGAAGATGAAGTTGCCGTCGGCTGCCTTGAGCGTGACCTTGACGGTCAGCGGGTCGGGCGTCTCGACGGTGTCGATATTGGCGAAGAGCTGCTTTTGCGCATTGGTCGAGTCTGGCGCGCGATCCCGGTCGAGGTTGAATTTCACGGTGTCCGAGGTGAGCTTGTCGCCGTTCGAGAAGGTCACGCCGTCGTGCAGGTGGAAGGTCCAGACCTTGCCGCCCTCGGCCACCTCCCAGCTTTGCGCCAGTGCGGGTTTGATCGCGCCATCCGGGCCGAAGCGGGTCAGGCCTTCGTAGATATTGGCATAGGTCACTTCGCGGATCGCGGCGGCCGCGCCGGCGGTGGGGTCGAGGACCGGGGGTTCAAGGACCACGCCGACGATCACGCTGTCGGGCGGGCCGGCGAGGGCCGTGCCTGCACTGAGGGCAAGGACGGCGAGCGAGAGTTTCAGGCGGTCGAACATGGGCGTGGTCCTTCGGGTTGGGCCTTGCGGTCCGGGCATGATCCACTGGCGCGGCGTTCGGATCAAGCAGGGATGCGATTGACCTGTGATCGGGGGCGATCAGGCGGGTGGCAGCAGTTCCGCCAGAACCAGCGCCATGACGCGGGCCGAGTCCATCATGTCGTCGATGCCGATCCATTCATCGGGTTGATGCGCCAGATCGAGGATGCCGGGGCCATAGGCGATACAGTTCTTCAGCCGCCCGATCCGGTCAATGTGTTTCTGGTCATAGGTGCCGGGCGAGACGACATAATCCGGCTGGCGGGCCAGCACCCGTTCGATCGCGGCGGCGGTCGAGCGCACGACCGGGGCGTCGCGCTCGGTCATCGTCGGCTGTACCTCGAAGAGGTCGCGGACTTCATAGTCGAAGCTGGGGCGAGTCGCCTTGACCCTTTCAAGGAGCGCGGTGATCTCTGATTTGACCTGAGCCAGATCTTCCTCGATCAGGAAGCGGCGGTCGATGGTGATGCGGCAACGGTCGGCCACTAGGGGCGCGGGCAGGCCGGTGTAGCCTTCTTCCGGCTCTGGCTCGCCGCCGTGGATGGCGTTGATGTTGAGGGTGGAAGACCGCGCGCCCTCCGGCACCACCGGCATTTCGGTGCGGCGGGCGGCGAGCAGGGGGTAGAGCACCTGTTCGATCTCGGCCAGCACGGCGCCCATGTGACGGATGGCAGAATCGCCGAGGAAGGGCATCGAGCCATGCGCGATGCGGCCCTTGGTCTCGATCTCGGCCCACCAGACGCCGCGATGGCCAAGGCAGATGCGGTCCTTGTTCAGTGGTTCGGGGATGATGACATGCTGGACCCGGGCGGGGTCGAAATAACCCTGTTCGGCCAGGTAGGCGACGCCGCCGAAGCCGCCCGATTCCTCATCCGCCGTAGCGGAGATCTCGATGGCGCCGCAGAAGTCGGGGTGGGCGGCGATGAAGGCCTCGGCGGCGACGATGGAGGTGGCGAGGCCACCTTTCATGTCGCAGGCGCCACGGCCATAGATGCGGCCGTCCTTTTCTTCGCCGCCGAAGGGGTCGGTTGTCCAGCCGTGGCCGACGGTGACGACATCGTGGTGGCTGTTGAAATGCACGCAGTCGCCGGGGCGGGTGCCTTCGCGCCGGGCGACGAGGTTCCAGCGCGGGTGGGCGGCGCTGTCGGCCACCGCGCCCTCGGCCCGGATCAGGCTGGTCTGAAAGCCGAGGGCGGCGAGGTCCGCGGCCAGAAACTCGCAGATTTCGCGGTAGTTGAGGCCGGGAGGGTTGAGCGTGGGAATGCGGATGAGGTCCTGCGTCAGGCGGATCAGCCGGGCGCGGCGGGAGGCGATTTCGGACATCAGGCGGCTTTGCATGGGGTCAGCCTAGACCGGGTCCGCGGCAAGGTGCAACGGGGGCCGCGCGGGGATCTGGCTTGCGCCGGGGGGCCTTGCGCGAAACACTGGCGCTGGAGGTGCACAGTGAGCGGCTGGCAGGCAGTGCAGGACGCGGGCGGGCTGATCCTTCCGGTTTTGGGGCTGGCAGTTGTGGCGGCGCTGCTGCCGCGGCTGGCGCTGCGCTGGATGCGCCCGGTCTGGGCTGGTCTGGGATCGGCTGCGGTCCTGTTGGCTTTGGCGTCAGGGTATTTTGCCGTGGAGTATGTGCTGGCCGAACCGAGGGTTGTGGCGGTGGCGCGGGCGGTGCCGGGGGCGGCGCTGCTGCATTTTCTGATACTGGGGCTGAAGGCCGGGCTGATCTGGGGGCCGGTGCTGCTGGTTGCGGTCAGCCTGCCGCCGCGACTGCGCCGCGGCGTTGCCCGGCGGCGGGATCGGGCCTAGACAGGGGGTCGTGGGATGACCATCTGAGCCAGGGGGGAAGAATGGTCGCGCTATTGCGTCTTGCTCTGATCGGCTTCGTCGCGCTGAGCGTGGTCTATGCGTTGCTTTCGGTCTATTCGGCCTCGGTCCGGCGCGAGAAACTGGAGCGGCACTGGGATGCCGCCCCGCCGCCGGGGGCTGGGCGCGCAGAGCGCACGGCCTTCATCGAGGACGGGATGCGCGTCTATCGGCACGGGCTGCGGCGCAAGCTGATCCTGCTGGTCTATGTCGTGCCGGTGCTGCTCGCCTGTGTTGTGGTCTATTCGCTGAATTTCAACTGAGGGAGCCGTGATGCGCTATGTGAAATGGACGTTCTGGGGCCTGATTGCCCTGATCCTGTTCGCCTTCTTCGATTATACGCTGCCGCAGCACGAGGTGGTGCGGATCGTGGCGGCGACGACCCAGCGGATGGATCTGGGCGAGAACGCATGGTTCTATGCCGCGCCCGACATGGGGTCGAGCACCTCGGCCTCGGCCGCGACCGGGCGGGACATCAAGTTCATCCAGACGATCAAGCCGAACGGGCGACCGATGGTGTTTCGCAACGAGGATACCGGCTGGGGCTGGCCGCCCTATTTCAAGGTCAACAATTTCGATCTGCAGACCGAGGCAAGCAACCTGGTCTCGACCGAGGCGGCGCCGAAATGGGTGATGGTGACGCGCTATGGCTGGCGCAATCAGTTCTTTTCGATCTTTCCGAATGCGGTGCGGTTGCGGCCGGTCGACAGCCCGGATGCGACGGTGTTTCCCTGGGTCAACGTGATCATTCTGACGCTGCTGGCGGTGCTGCTGTTCCTGATCCGCCGGATGTGGATGCAGTTCCGCGAGCGGACCATCGACCCGGTGCTGGGCGATATGGGGGATGCCTGGGACCGTGCCGAGGCGCGGGCGGATGGCGTGGGCCAGCGCGCGCGGGGGTTCTGGAGCAGGCTGTTCGGGCGGCGGTGATCGGGCGTCGCCGGGGCTTTGCGACGCTGGCCGAGGCGGGGGGCGCTGCCCCCCCAGCCCGCCCACGGGGCGGGCGTTCTTCACTGGAAATCCTCCACCGGAGGATTTCCGGACGCTCATCACCCCCCGGGATATCTTTGGGCAGAAAATGGGGGGTGACGGAGGTTTGGGTTGGAAGGCCGGGGCGGATAGTGCCCCGGCCTTTTTTGGGAGTCTGCGGTCGCGTCAGGCGTGGATTGCGCCGTCGCCGCAGGCAAGCGCCGCCTCGCGCACCGCTTCGGAGAAGGTGGGGTGGGCGTGGCAGGTGCGCGCCACATCCTCGGCCGCCGCGCCAAATTCCATTGCCACGCAGATCTCGTGGATCAGGTCGCCTGCCGACGGGCCGATGATATGGCAGCCGAGGATACGGTCGGTGTCCTTGTCGGCGAGGATCTTGACGAAGCCGTCGCCGGCGAAGACCGCCTTGGCGCGGGCGTTGCCCATGAAGGAGAACTTGCCGACCTTGTAGGCGCGGCCTGCGGCCTTCAGGCTTTCCTCGGTTTCGCCGACCGAGGCGACCTCTGGCCAGGTGTAGATCACGCCGGGGATCACCCCGTAGTTCACATGGCCATGCTGGCCGGCGAGGATTTCGGCAACGGCGGTGCCTTCATCCTCGGCCTTATGGGCGAGCATCGGGCCTGCGATGGCGTCGCCGATGGCGTAGAGGCCGGGCACCGAAGTGGCGAAGCCTGCGTCGGTCTCGATCTGGCCACGCGGGCTGAATTTCACCCCCAGATCCTCGAGCCCGAGGCCCTTGGTGAAGGGTTTGCGGCCGGTGGCGACGAGCACGGTTTCGGCCTCGAGGCTGACCTCGCTGTCGTCCTTGCGCAGCTTGTAGGTGACCTTCGCCTTGCCGCGCGCGGCGGCGACGGATTGCACGGCGGCGCCGGTGATGATCTCCAGCCCCTGTTTCTTCAGCAGGCGCTGGAAGGTGCGGGCGACTTCCGCATCGGCGCCGGGGATCAGCGCCTCGAGATATTCCACCACCGTCACGGCAGTGCCGAGGCGGGCGTAGACCGAGCCGAGTTCCAGCCCGATGACGCCGCCGCCGATGACCACAAGGGATTTCGGGACCTTCGGCAACGAGAGTGCGCCGGTCGAGGTGACGACGGTCTTCTCGTCAACCTCGACACCCGGCAGGCTCGAAGGCTCGGACCCGGTGGCGATGACGATGTTCTTGGCGCTGTGGACCGTGTCGCCGACCTTGACCTGACCGGCGGCGGGGACCGTGGCCCAGCCCTTGATCCAGTCGATCTTGTTCTTCTTGAACAGGAATTCGATGCCCTTGGTGTTCTGGGCGATGGTGTCGTCCTTGTAGGCCAGCATCGTCGGCCAGTCGACCGAGGGCGATTTGCCCTTCAGGCCCATGGTGGCGAAATTGACCTCGGCCTCGTGCAGCATGTGGGTGGCGTGCAACAGCGCCTTGGAGGGGATGCAGCCAATGTTCAGGCAGGTGCCGCCGAGCGTGTCGCGGCCCTCGACGCAGGCGGTTTTCAATCCGAGCTGGGCGCAGCGTATGGCGCAGACATAGCCCCCCGGGCCGCTGCCGATCACGATCACATCATAGTTAGCCATCAGTGCCTCCTTTGGCGAATTTCATAGATCCGCTGGCTGCCCGGCGCGGCCGGGCCGCAGCTATAACAGAGCGCTTGCGATCATCGCGACCGTGGCAAGGGTGCCGATCGCCCAGATCGCCGAGCGCCAGGGCGAAAGGCCCAGCGCATAGGCCGGGATGTAGAGGACGCGCGCGCCGAGGTAGACCCAGCCGCAGGCGGCGCTGAAGCTTGACGCGCGATGCGAAAGCGTGACGACGACAACGGCGAGGGTGAAGAGGATCAGCCCCTCGAAGTGATTTTCAAGGGCGCGTTTCAGGCGGCCGGTGACTGGCGAGAGCGGGCGCGGTGGCGCCTGGTCGCGCGGGCCTGAGGTGTAGCGCCGCCCAAGCTCGAGGTTGGCGGGCACGGCCATCAGCACGAATTGCAGCACCTGCAGCAGTCCGGCGAGGGCGAGGGCGGTAAGCTCTGGCGTCATCAGGCATAGCCTCCGCGATCGGAGAGGCGCCAGATCAGCTCGGTCAGGGCAATGGCGCCTGCGCCGGGGATCAGGCTGCCCCAGTGCAGCACCGCACGCGGGATCAAGGTGTCGATGGTGACGGCGACCGGACCTGCGAAGGGCAGGACATGTGACAGGTGGTAAAGCGCGAAGAGGAAGACCACGCCGAGGGCCGTCATCTCGATCCCGGCGCGAACCGGTTCGGCCAAGCGGACGTTGCGGCGGCGCACGAGGAAGTGCAGCGCGATCAGGCTGGCGCCGATGGCCATCGTGGCGAGCACATAGGTCGCGTCTGCGGCGGGTCCCTTTGGCGGGCGGGACAGGCCGAACAGCCCGAAGCTGAGCGCCGAGGCGATCATCGACAGCAGGGCCGAGCTGTTGGCGATTTGGCGAAGACGCTGTGCTTGCATGGGGTCAGAAGCTGAGAAAGTAGAGGGCGATGGTTGCGGCGAACCCGGCGAGCCATACCAGCGTGCGCAGGCCGACAATGCCGAAGACATAGACCGGCAGGTAGATGACGCGGGCCGCGAGGAAGACCTGCGCCGCAATGAGGGTGGTGGCGTTGAAACCCGATTTGGCTTGCAGCAGCAGCACGGCGGGGGCGAAGAGCGCCATTGCCACGACCGAGTTGGACAGCGCCCGGTCGAGCCGCGCCGCCATGCCGGTGACGGTGCGTCCGTCATCGCGCGAGGACATGATGTAGCCCATGTCGAGCTGGACCAGGGCGCCCGAAGCCTGTGCGACGATCGTGACGCAGACCAGAAGACCGTAAAGCGCGAGAATATCGAGTTCGCTGTGCAGCATGGTTTAGCCTTTCGCGGCTGGGAGGGGTTGCAGCGCGCGTATCACGATAGCAGCATGGATGGCTAGCGCCACGACCAACCCGACCCCCAGCTGCAGCGCGCTGGCGAGCGGCGCAAGGCGGGCCAGTTGCCACAGGCCGAGCGGCAGAAACAGCAGGATCGCACTGTAAAGGCCCGGGTTGTAGCTGCGCCGCGCGATGGCGGGTGCGATATGGACCACGGCATTCACAAGGATCAGGCCGGTCGCGATCAGCCCCCAGCCCGGCGAGACGCGGGTGCCCAGCCAGAGCGCGAGCGCGTTGATGCCCCAGACCAGCGGCACATTGACGAGGAAGACATCGGCCAGGGTCAGGCCGTGACGGCCCTTTGCGACGGTTGCATTGACGAAATGGCGGAAGCGGTCGTCGTCATGTTCCTCGAACTGGTGAAGCATATAGATCGGCAGCGCCAGATAGACCGGTGCGGCGGCCCCCATCGCGGGCATGACGAGCGGGGCGATCAGCAGCAGAAGCAGACCGGCAAGGCCGCCGCCGTAGACCCAGTGCGCCACCAGCCGGTCCAGCATGGCTTAGTCCCGCGCGCCGGGGCGATCCTGACATTTGCAGAGCTGCGGGCGGGGGCGGCGGCGACCGCCAAGCAGGGCAAGCGTGCCAAGCGCAAGGGCGAGAGCGAGAAACAGGACGAGATGCAACATGGGTCAGCCTTTCGGGTCGGCTTCGGGAAGATATTTCGTGGCCTCGAGCTGTTGGCGCAGGCCATTGCGGGCAACGAAGGCGCGGACACGGGCCATGTCCTGCGAGGTGACGGTGGTGTGGGCGGCAGTGATGGTGCAGGCGGTCTGCTGCTGCAGCATCGGGTTGAGGCGGCGCATTTCGGAGGCGACGGCGATCTTGTCCTCAAGCATCTGGGTCGCGATCTTGCCCTCGGAGCGCTCGATCAGCGCAAGCGCCGCCTCGGCGCGGCGCTGCGGTGGCGGGCTGGCCGGGGCCTGCGCGCAGGCGATGGCATAGCTCCGGCTACCGAGGGCTGGCGCGATGAAGGTGGTCTGGCCGAGCGCGCCGCGCAGGAAGATATCGCGTTTCAGGGTGTAAACCTGCAGCGGCCCTTCGAGCGGCGGCGTGACCTGCGGCGCCTCGCAGGCGGCAAGCAGGGCAAGGCCCAAAAGCAAAGAGAGGAGCGGGACGCGGATCACCGGATCACCCAATCGTGGAATGCTCCGGCCCCGGTGGGGCCGGAGCGGTCTGTCAGAGGTCCATCAGCAGGCGGCGGGGATCTTCCAGCGCCTCTTTCACGCGGACCAGGAAGGTCACGGCGCCTTTGCCGTCAACCACGCGGTGGTCGTAGCTGAGCGCGAGGTACATCATCGGGCGGATCACGATCTGACCGCCGACGACGACCGGGCGGTCCTGGATCTTGTGCATCCCGAGGATGCCGGATTGCGGCGGGTTCAGGATCGGCGAGGACATCAGCGAGCCGTAGACGCCGCCGTTCGAGATGGTGAAGGAGCCGCCCTGCATTTCGGCCATCGACAGCTTGCCGTCGCGGGCGCGCAGGCCAAGTTCCGAGATCTTCTTCTCGATCGCGGCGAAGCCCATCTTGTCGGCATCGCGCACCACCGGCACGACGAGCCCCGAGGGCGTGCCGACGGCGACGCCCATGTGGACGTAGTTCTTGTAGACGACATCGGTGCCGTCGATCTCTGCATTGACCTCGGGGACCTCGGTCAGGGCGTGGCAGCAGGCCTTGACGAAGAAGGACATGAAGCCGAGCTTGACGCCGTGTTTCTTCTCGAACACGTCCTTGTATTCATTGCGCAAGGACATGATGCCCGACATGTCCACTTCATTATAGGTGGTCAGCATCGCGGCGGTGTTCTGCGCGTCTTTCAGGCGGCGCGCGATGGTCTGGCGCAGCCGGGTCATCTTGACGCGTTCTTCGCGGGCGGCGTCATCGGCGGGCACCGGGGCGCGCGGCGCGGCGGGGGCCGCAGCAGTTGCCGCCGGGGCAGAGGTTGCGGCGGAAATGGCGCGGGCCACGTCTTCCTTCATCACCCGGCCATCGCGGCCGGTGCCGGTGACGGCGTCACGGCTGACATTGGCATCCGCCATCGCTTTTTTCGCCGAGGGCGCGTCTTCGACATCCTTCGCGGCGGCTGCCGGTGCCGGGGCGGCAGGGGCGGGAGCGGGTGCCGGGGCCGCAGCGGCAGGCGCGGCGGCGGCGGCTGCGCCATCGGTCGAGATCACCGCGAGTTTGCCGGCGGTGGCGACGGTCGTGCCTTCCGGGGCCGTGATTTCGGTCAATACGCCCGCAGCGGGCGCGGGAACCTCGACCGAGACCTTGTCGGTCTCAAGCTCGCAGAGCATCTCGTCTTGCACGACCGTATCGCCGACCTTCTTGAACCAGGTCGAGACCGTCGCTTCGGAAACGCTTTCGCCCAGCGTCGGCACCATAACGTCCATCTTCTTGCCCTCTTTTGCGCCGGTTTCAGCGGCGGCTTTGTTTGATTTGACGGGTTCGGCTGCGGGTTCGGCGTCGCCGAGCTGCGCAAGCAGCGCGGCGACGCCCACCGTGCTTCCCTCGGGGGCCACGATCTCGACCAGCTTGCCGGCGGCGGGGGCCGGAACCTCCACCGTCACCTTGTCGGTTTCCAGCTCGCAGAGGATGTCGTCGACCGCAACCGTATCGCCCACCTTCTTGAACCAGGTGGCCACAGTCGCTTCTGAAACGCTCTCGCCGAGCGTCGGAACGCGGACTTCCGTCGTCATCTCTTATCCTCCGATCGTCAGCGCTTCGTCGACAAGCGCGTCCTGCTGGAACTTGTGCTGGCTCATCAGGCCGGTGGCGGTCGAGGCGCTCGCCGCGCGGCCGACATAGCGCGCCCGCTGCTGCTTGGCGCCCAGCCGGGTCAGTACCCATTCCAGATTCGGCTCGATGAAGGACCAGGCGCCCTGGTTCTTGGGCTCTTCCTGACACCAGACGATTTCGGCCTGCTTGAAGCGCTCGAGCTCCTTGCTGAGCGACTTCGCCGGGAACGGGTAGAACTGTTCCACCCGCATCAGGTAGACATCGGTGAGGCCGCGCTTGTCGCGCTCGGCGAGCAGGTCGAAGTAGACCTTGCCGGAGCAGAGCACCACCCGCTTCACCTTCTTGTCGGCGACCAGCTTGGTGTCGGAATGGCCCTTCTGGGCATCGTCCCAGAGCACCCGGTGGAAGGTCGAACCGGTGGTGAAATCCTCTACATCCGAGATGCAGAGCGGATGCCGAAGCAGCGACTTCGGCGTCATCAGCACCAGCGGCTTGCGGAAGCCGCGGTGGATCTGGCGGCGCAGGATGTGGAAGTAGTTGGCCGGCGTCGAGCAGTTGGCGACGATCCAGTTGTCCTGGGCGCAGAGTTGCAGCCAGCGTTCCAGCCGGGCCGAGCTGTGCTCGGGTCCCGAGCCTTCATAGCCATGCGGCAGCAGCGTCACCAGCCCGGACATCCGGAGCCATTTCAACTCGCCCGAGGAGATGCACTGGTCGAACATGATCTGCGCGCCATTGGCGAAGTCGCCGTACTGGGCCTCCCAGAGCACGAGCGCTTTCGGTTCGGCCAGCGAATACCCGTACTCGAAGCCGAGCACCGCATATTCCGACAGCATCGAGTTCGATCACCTCGAACCGGCTCTGACCGGAGCGGATGTGGTTGAGCGGGTAGTAGCGCTCTTCGGTCGACTGGTCGACAATCGCGGCGTGGCGCTGGCTGAAGGTGCCGCGGACGCTGTCCTGGCCGGCGAGCCGGACCGGAACGCCTTCCAGCAGCAGGCTGCCGAAGGCGAGCGCCTCGGCGGTGGCCCAGTCGAAGCCCTTGCCGGTCTCGACCATCTGCGCCTTGTGCTCGAGCAGGCGGTCCACGGTCTTGTGGACCTGGAAGCCGGAGGGCGCACGCGCCAGGGCCTGGCCCACCTCTTTCAGGGTGTCCGGCCCGATCGAGGTCTGACCGGGCTGATATTCCTCGCCCTCGCGGGCGAGCCCCGACCAGCGGCCGTCCAGCCAGTCCGCCTTGTTCGGCCGGAAGTCCTTGGACGCCTCAAGCTCCGAATTCAGCTGCGCCTGGAAGGCGGCCTTCATGTCCTCGATCTCGCCCTCGGGGATCAGGCCGTCCTTGACCAGACGATCGGTGTAGAGCTGCAGCGTGGTCTTCTGCTTCTTGATCTGGTTGTACATGAGGGGGTTCGTGAACATCGGTTCGTCCCCCTCGTTGTGGCCGAAGCGACGATAGCAGAAGATGTCGATGACGACGTCCTTGTGGAATTTCTGCCGGAACTCGGTCGCGACCTTGGCGGCATGCACCACCGCCTCGGGGTCATCGCCGTTGACGTGGAAGATCGGCGCCTCGACCATCAGCGCGATGTCGGTCGGATAGGGCGAGGAGCGGCTGAACGACGGCGCGGTGGTGAAGCCGATCTGGTTGTTCACCACGACATGCATCGTGCCGCCGGTGCGGTGACCCTTCAGCCCGGACAGGCCGAAGCATTCCGCCACCACGCCCTGGCCGGCGAAAGCCTGCGTCGCCATGCATCAGCACCGGCAACACCATGATGCGGTCGGCGTCGCTCAGCTGGTCCTGCTTGGCCCGCGCCTTGCCCAGCACCACCGGGTTCACCGTCTCGAGGTGCGAGGGGTTGGCGGTCAGGCAGAGGTGGACGGTGTTGCCGTCGAAGGTCCGGTCCGACGAGGCGCCGAGATGGTATTTCACGTCCCCCGAGCCGTCGACGTCGTCAGGCTTGTAGCTGCCGCCCTGGAACTCGTTGAAGATCGCGCGATAGGGCTTGCTCATCACATTCGAGAGCACCGACAGCCGGCCGCGGTGCGGCATGCCGAGGACGACTTCCTTCACGCCGAGCGCGCCGCCGCGCTTGATGATCTGCTCCATGGCCGGGATCAGCGCCTCGGCGCCGTCCAGGCCGAAACGCTTGGTGCCGATGAACTTCACATGGCAGAACTTCTCGAAGCCCTCGGCCTCGACCAGCTTGTTCAGGATCGCGCGCCGGCCTTCGCGGGTGAAGCTGATCTCCTTGCCGTAGCCCTCGATCCGTTCCTTCAGCCAGTTGGCCTGCTCGGGGTCGGAGATGTGCATGTATTGTAGCGCGAAGGTGCCGCAGTAGGTGCGTTTCACGATCTCGATGATCTGCCGCATCGAGGCCATCTGCAGGCCGAGCACGTTGTCGATGAAGATCGGCCGGTCCATGTCGGCGTCGGTGAAGCCGTAGGACTTCGGATCAAGCTCGGGGTGGTCGATGATGTCGGCCAGCTTGAGCGGGTCGAGATCGGCGGCGAGGTGACCACGGATGCGGTAGGCGCGGATGATCATCAGCGCGCGGATCGAGTCGAGCACGGCGCGCTGGACCTGGGCGTCGGACAGCGAGACGCCCGCCTCGGCCGCCTTGGCGGCGATCTTGGGACCGGCGGATTTCATCTCGCGTCGCGGCGGCGGGCCATTCGCCGGTCAGCGCGGCGGTCAGATCGTCGGCGGGTTGCGGCGGCCAGTCGGCGCGTGCCCAGCTCGGGCCCTGCGCCTGTTCGCGGGCGTCTTTCTCGCTGTCGCCGAGGGCGCGGAAGAACTCCGCCCAGTCGGCATCGACGCTGGCCGGATCGGCGGCATAGCGGGCGTGCAACTGGTCGATGTAATCGGCGTTCGCCCCGTGCAGGAAGGAGGAGGCGTGGAATTGTGCGGTGGGGGATTGGTCGGTCATGGGGTTACCTCAAGAGGGTTGGGACCGTATTTGTTAGGGAAGGGGTGCGGGGAAGCAGCATCTGGCCGAAGAGGTTGGCGCCCGTGACAGCGCCAAGGAGAAAGACCGCCAGGGCGAACAGCGCGATGCCTGAGGCGAGCAGCATTTCTGACAGGCCACTCTCGGGGCGGGCGAACCGAAGGACAGAAATGACCGTGGCAGGAAGTGCGAGACCGACCGGCAGGAACCACCAATCCTCGGAGCGGCTTGCGCGCCCCGAGGATTGTAGCGACTTGGCGTAGCAAGTCCTGATGGCCTGTGCCGGTCCCATGTCAGCCCTTGATCGCCTTCAGCACGGCCTCGCCCAGACCGGCGGGGCTGTCGGCGACGACGATGCCGGCGGATTTCATCGCTTCGATCTTGGATTCCGCGTCGCC
The DNA here is from genome assembly GCA_963837565.1 of uncultured Pseudomonadota bacterium. GTDB lineage: Bacteria > Pseudomonadota > Alphaproteobacteria > Rhodobacterales > Rhodobacteraceae > Solirhodobacter. The sequence goes on along the minus strand of CAWIOC010000002.1, from coordinate 235,845 downwards.
CTTGCCACCGGCGACGATGGCGCCGGCATGGCCCATGCGGCGGCCCTTCGGCGCCGTGCGGCCGGCGATGAAGCCTGCGGTGGGTTTCCAGCGGCCTTTCTTGCGCTCATCTGCAAGGAACTGGGCGGCGTCTTCTTCAGCGCTGCCGCCGATCTCGCCGATCATGATGATCGATTGGGTTTCCGGATCGGCGAGGAACATTTCCAGCACTTCGAGATGTTCGGTGCCCTTGATCGGGTCGCCGCCGATGCCGACCGCGGTGGACTGGCCGAGGCCCGAATCCGAGGTCTGCTTCACGGCCTCATAGGTAAGCGTGCCCGAGCGTGAGACAACGCCGACCGAGCCGCGCTTGTGGATGTGGCCGGGCATGATGCCGATCTTGCAGGCGCCGGGGGTGATCACGCCGGGGCAGTTCGGCCCGATCAGGCGGGACCTGGAATTGATCAGCGCGCGCTTGACCTTCATCATGTCGAGCACCGGGATGCCTTCGGTGATGCAGATGATCAGCTCCATCTCGGCGTCGATCGCCTCGAGGATCGAGTCGGCGGCGAAGGGCGGCGGCACGTAGATCACCGAGGCATTGGCCTCGGTGACGGCCTTCGCCTCGTGCACCGAGTTGAACACCGGCAGGTCGAGGTGGGTGGTGCCGCCCTTGCCGGGGGTCACGCCGCCGACCATCTTGGTGCCATAGGCGATGGCCTGTTCGGAGTGGAAGGTGCCCTGGCTAGCCGGTGAAGCCCTGGCAGATCACCTTGGTGTTTTCGTTGACGAGAATGGCCATGGTCTTACCCCTTCACCGCTTTGACGATTTTCTGTGCGGCATCGCTGAGGTTGTCCCCGGCGATCACGTTCAGGCCGGAATTCCGGATGATATCCTTGCCCAGCTCGACATTGGTGCCCTCAAGCCGGACCACCAGCGGCACTTTCAGGCCGACCTCTTTCACCGCGGCGATCACGCCCTCGGCGATGACGTCGCAGCGCATGATGCCGCCGAAGATGTTGACGAGGATGCCTTTGACGTTCGGGTCAGAGGTGATGATCTTGAACGCCTCGGTCACCTTTTCCTTGGTCGCGCCGCCGCCGACGTCGAGGAAGTTGGCGGGTTCGGCGCCGTAGAGCTTGATGATGTCCATCGTCGCCATCGCAAGGCCCGCGCCGTTCACCATGCAGCCGATCTCGCCATCGAGCGCGATGTAGTTCAGGTCGAACTTCGAGGCGGCGAGTTCCTTGGGGTCCTCTTCCGTCTCGTCGCGCAGGGCGGCGATGTCGGCGTGGCGGTACATCGCGTTGCCGTCGAAGCCCATCTTGGCGTCAAGGCATTTCAGGTCGCCGTTGGGCATCAGGATCAGCGGGTTGATCTCGAGCATCTCCGCGTCCTTTTCGACGAAGCACTTGTAGAGCCTGGACAGCAGGTCCACGCATTTGCCGACCTGCTTGCCCTGCAGCCCGAGCGCGAAGGCGACGCGGCGGCCGTGGAAGCCCTGCAGCCCGGTGGCCGGGTCGACGGAGAAGGACAGGATCTTCTCGGGCGTGTGGGCCGCGACCTCTTCGATGTCCATGCCGCCTTCGGTCGAGCAGACGATGGAGATCCGGCTGGTCTGACGGTCGATCAGCAGGGCGAGGTAGAATTCCTTGGCGATATCGCTGCCGTCTTCGATGTAGATGCGGTTGACGTCCTTGCCGGCCGGGCCGGTCTGATGCGTGATCAATGTGCGGCCGAGCATCTGATGCGCCATCGCGGTGGCTTCCTCGACCGATTTGGCAAGGCGAACGCCGCCTTTTTCGCCGGCTTCGGCTTCCTTGAAGTGGCCCTTGCCGCGGCCACCGGCGTGGATCTGCGCCTTGACGACCCAGAGCGGGCCGTCAAGTTCGCCCGCCGCTGTCTTCGCTTCGTCGGCGCGCAAGACAACGCGGCCGTCGGAAACCGGGGCGCCGTAGCTGCGGAGCAGCGCCTTGGCCTGGTATTCGTGGATGTTCATGGACAGGTCCCGTCGGTTAGGAATTTGCGCAGGCTAATGGCACATGTTGAACGGCCCATAAACGCAATTCGGCGCGATTTGGAGGTTTGCCATGAAATTGTTGAGGTTTGTGATCACACGCTGAAAAAGTGTGATCACAAAGCGGCCGAGGGAAATGTGGAGGCGTTGAGGGGCGATCAGTCGCTCCGAATCAGGTCCAGAACGGCATGTTCAGCGACAGCGGATTGGAAGATGGCGTATTTGCCGTACCCTTCGAGGGTCCACATCCGCCTGCCTGTGCGGGATCCTTCAGGTGCCAGGATGTGCAAGATCGGGCCCAGATCAACGGGCTGAACCTTGCCCGAGATCTTCTGGCGCAACAGCGGGCCGAGATCCCTGACCTTTGACAGCGGCTCTTTCAGGAAGGCCAGGCATTGCGCCAAGGCGGTGTGACCGGGCCGGACCATCAGCATCGGCAAGCCTTTTGGCGAGGCCCAGACCTGTTGACCGGTCCCCTCGACGTCGAGGATCCGGACATAGCCGTTTGCCGCCAGCGCGCGTGTCACGGTGGCGAAGTCGAGCCGGTTCTGCACGCAGATCGCGGCGAAGAAAGCGACCACCTGTTCGTCCGGTTGTCCGTTTATTCCGCGGAAGTAGGCTTGCTCGGGTACCTTGGCGAGGTCTGGATGGACCAGAAGATCAGGCATCGATTGCGCCGCTGCGCCCGACGGGAGGGCGCACCAGAGGGCGACGGCGGTGAGCAGCAGCTTGCGGATCATGCGGTGACCTTGCGTGACGGCGGCGATCGCGCAAGAGGAAGTTGTCGGGATCAAAGAAAAACGGCCCGCCATCCGGCGGGCCGCTCGGGTTTCTGCCAGATGCGGCGATCAGGCCAGCGAGGGGTCGATCGTCCTTGCAGGCGGCGACGAGGCCCTTCACGGCATCGACCGACTTGTCGAACATCGCCTGTTCGTCGCGGTCGAGCTTGATCTCGATGATGCGTTCGATGCCACCGGCGCCGATCACGGTCGGCACGCCGACATACATGCCGTCAGGCCGAGCGCGCCGTCGACATAGGCGGCGCAGGGCAGGACGCGCTTCTGGTCCTTGAGATAGGCTTCGGCCATCTCGATGGCCGAGGTGGCGGGCGCGTAGAAGGCCGAGCCGGTCTTCAGCAGGCCGACGATCTCGGCGCCGCCGTCGCGGGTGCGCTGGACGATGGCATCGAGTCTTGTCCTGCGTGGTCCAGCCCATCTCGACCAGGTCGGGCAGCGGGATGCCGCCGACCGTCGAATAGCGCGCCAGCGGCACCATCGTGTCGCCGTGGCCGCCCAGCACGAAGGCAGTGACATCGCGCATCGAGACGCCGAATTCGAGGCGACAGGAAGTGGCGGAAGCGGGCCGAAGTCGAGCACGCCCGCCATGCCGACGACCTTGTTATGCGGCAGCCCCGAAAATTCGCGCAGCGCCCAGACCATCGCGTCGAGCGGGTTGGTGATGCAGATCACGAAGGCGTTCGGGGCATGCGTCTTGAGCCCTTCGCCGACCGACTTCATGACCTTGAGGTTGATGCCCAGCAGGTCGTCGCGGCTCATCCCCGGCTTGCGCGGCACGCCGGCGGTGACGATGCAGACATCGGCGCCGGCGATATCGGCATAGTCATTGGTGCCCTTGAGCGTGGCGTCGAAGCCTTCGGACGGGCCCGACTCGGCGATGTCGAGCGATTTGCCCTGCGGCGTGCCTTCCGCGATGTCGAACAGGACGACGTCGCCGAGTTCCTTGATCGCGGCGAGATGGGCGAGCGTGCCGCCGATCTGTCCCGCGCCGATGAGGGCGATCTTGGGTCTGGCCATGAAGTGATCTCCGGGTCGGTTGTTGACGCGGGATGCCTAGACCCATCCGGGCCGCCGCGCAAGTCCGCTGCGCTGCCGCGTGGCGAAGCGACGGGGCGGTGCGAAGGCATGGGGCTGTGCGGAGGGATGGGCTCTGCGGGTGCTTTGGGCTAATGCGGTCGGGCACGCCCGACTCGTGAAAGCCTTGCCTGATGCATTCGACCTTACCTTCTTCCTCGTCGCCATCCCGGCAGTGATCTTCGCAGGGGTCTCGAAGGGCGGCTTTGCCGGCGGGGCGGCCTTTGCTGCCACCCCGCTGCTGGCGCTGGTCGTGGATCCCGGGCACGCGGTCGGGCTGATGTTGCCGCTTCTGATGATGATGGATGTGGCGACGCTGCGCCCCTACTGGGGCAAGTGGAATGCGGGGGCGGCGCGGATGCTGATCTTTGGCGGCCTTGCTGGCGTGGCGCTGGGCGCTGCGATCTACCGCTATACAAATCCCAATGTCTTCAAGCTGTTGATCGGCGCCATCGCGATCGGTTTTGTGGTGTTTCAAGTCGCGCGCAAGCGGGGCTGGCTGAAGATTTCGCCCGGTCCGGTCAGTCTGCCTGCCGGCATCCTTGCCGCGGTCACGACGGGCTTCACCAGTTTTGTCTCGAACGCCGGCGGGCCGCCCGCTGCCATCTATCTGCTGGCGCGCGGCGTCGGCAAGACCGAGTTTCAGGCGACCACGGTGCTGGTGTTCTGGATCATCAACCTGACCAAGTTCATTCCCTTCCTGTTCCTTGGCATCGCGACGCATCAGACGCTGCTGGCCGACCTGATGCTCGCCCCGGTCGCGCTCCTTGGCGCATGGATTGGCGTGCGCGCGCATCATGCGGTGCCGGAGCGGGTGTTCTTCGGGCTGACCTATGTTCTACTGCTGATCACCGGGACCAAGCTGATCTGGGATGCTTTGGCCTGACCCGAGGCGCATTCTTGCGTTCGGAAATATCCTCGGGTGGGTCCGGGAGAGCAGGCCACCCTGCCGATCAGCCGCGGGTGAAGGTGAAGCGCGAGGTCTGCTCGTAGGGTTCGCCGGGCGACAGCGTGATCGGCGGAAAGCCCGGGTTTGCCGGCGCATCGGGCCAGTGCTGGGGTTCGATGGCGAGGCCGGCATAGGGGCCATAGGGTTGGCCCGAATGGCCGGGTGCGGGCGCCGTTGCGATGGCGCGACCATCGTAGATCTGCAGTCCCGGGGCAGTCGTCTCGATCGTCATGCGCGTGCCACTTTTGCCGGTCAGCTCGGCGGCGAAGGCAAGCGGGCGGGGCGCAGCGGACAGGCAGAAGTTGTGGTCATAGCCCTCGGTCAGGTCCAGCACCCGGCCTTTGCGCAGGTCGAAGACGCCCTGCACCGGACGTATTTCGCCGATGGGTAGCAAGGCCCCGTCCACCGGCAGGTAGTGATCTGCCGCGATGCGCAGGCTATGGCCTGCGGTCGTGGCGGAGCCGTCGAGGTTCCAGTAGCCGTGATGCGCGAGGTTGATCAGCGTCTCCGCGTCGGTTGTGGCCGAGAGGGTGAGGGTCAGCGCGCTGTCGGACAGCGCATAGCGCGCCTGCAGGCGGCGGGTGCCGGGAAAGCCGCCCTCGCCCCCTGGCAGGGTAAGGGCGAGGGTGAGGCTGTCGGCGGCGATGTCCTCGATCTGCCAGAGCTTTGCATGGGTTCCGGCCGCGCCGCCATGCAGCAGGTTCGGCCCCTCGTTTGGCGGAAAGCGATAAGCCTTGCCCGCGATGCTGGCTTGGGCGGCGCTGATGCGGTTGGCGACCGGGCCGACGACGGCGCCGAAATAGGCCATGCGGCCTTCGTAGGCGGCCAGTTGATCTGTGCCGAGGGTCAGGCTGCGCGGCACGCCGGCAAGGCGGAGATCCTGCAGGATCGCGCCGCGGGTCAGGATCACGGCGGTCAGCTCGCCGCCGCGCAGGTGGATGGCCTGCACCGGGTCGCCGCTGGAGGTGGTGCCGAATGGGCGTGGTTGTGCGGTCATGCTTGGTCCCGGTTCATGTTGGCAGGCGCGCGCGCCGCAGCGTTACAGGATCACCCGGTGTTCCGGCAGGCCCCGGCTGCCCGAGGGCGCACAGAATGTCTGGCCGCTGAGCGGATGGGTGGCAAGGATTGCGGCATCCAGACCCTGGCGTGCCGTGGTGCAGAACAGGGTTGCAAGGTCGGGCCCGCCGAAGGCCGGGCAGGAGGTGTTGGGTGCATCGAAGGCGATCGTGCGCAGCAGGCGGCCGTCCGGTGCATAGGCGGCGACGCGGGCGGCACCCCATTGCGCGAGCCAAAGCGTTCCCTCTGCATCGAAGACTGCACCATCCGGGTTCAGGCCGGCTTCGCGAAGGTCGAGCATCAGTTCGGGTTTGCCATCGGGCCACCCCTCATCGTCGAGCGCCACGCGCAGGACGCGCTGCTTCAAAGTGTCGGCATAGCAGGCGTGGCGGCCATCCGGCGGAAAGCAGATCGCGTTCGGGATCGAGATATTGCCGTAGAGGCGGCGCAGTTCGCCCTGATAGTAGCGGTAGATCGCGCCCGCGCCCGGGGTCTCGTCCTTGGCCATCGTGCCGATCCAGAAGCCGCCGAAGGGATCGGCGCGGCCATCGTTCGAACGGGTCTCTGGCCGGTCGGATTCGAGGCCGGCGAGGAAGGAGCTGGTGCCGTCGACAAGGCTGAAGGCGGAAAGACAGGATTCCGAGGCGATCAGCAGGGTGTCATGATCGACCCAGCCCGCGGCCGAGACCATTTCGTCGAAGTTCCAGCTTTCATGGGTGTCGCCCTTGCGGCCATGCAGGGTCTGGCCGGGGATGTCGAACCAGAACAACTGTTCACGTTCCGGATGCCAGAGCGGCCCTTCGCCAAGGGTGCAGGGGGTGGCGTCGAAAACCACGCTCATGCTGCGGCCCCCACTGCCGCGTCATAGGCGGCGACGATGTCGCGCGCCCGGGCGCGGCTGTCGGCAAGGCTGCGGCCGGGTTTGTAAAGCGCGGTGCCGATGCCGAAGCCGTTGGCGCCGGCGGCGAACCATTGCGCGAAATTCTCCGGCCCGGCACCGCCGACGGCATAGACCTGGGTTGCAGCGGGCAGGACGGCGCGGATCGCCTTGAGGCCTTCGGTGCCCAGCAGGGTCGAGGGGAAAATCTTGAGCCCGTCGGCCCCGGCCTGCAGGGCCGCAAAGCATTCGGTGGGGGTCAGTACGCCCGGCCAGCTGGCGAGGCCTGCGGCCTTGGTCGCGGCGATCACCCGTGCGTCCATGTTGGGCGAGACGATCAGCCGCCCGCCCACCGCCTGAACCCGGGCCACCTGTTCCACCGTCAGCACAGTGCCCGCGCCGATCAGCGCCTGCGTGCCGTGGGCGCGTTGCATCGCCGCGATGCTGTCATAGGGGTCGGGAGAGTTCAGCGGCACCTCGATCGAGGTGATGCCCTCGTCGATCAGCGCCTCGGTCAATGGCAGCGCCTCGGCCGGGGTGATGCCGCGAAGAATCGCGATGAGAGTGCGGGACATGGGGTCAGGCCTTTTGCAAAAGGGTATGGGCGGCGCGCAGGCCGGCGAGGGTGATGCCGTCCCCGTCGATCACGCGGGCCCGGGCACCCTGCGCGGTCAGAGCGGTCGCGTAGGCCGCAGAGATGCCGGGCGCACCGAGCAGGACGATATCCTGACCCAGCCAATAGGGCCGGGCCGCAGCAAGCTCCGCGCCGATCAGGCTGCCGGACAGGCGGGCCCGGGCGGATTGCGGCGAGAGGCCCGCAAGCAGCCCCTCGGCGCGCAATGTGAACAGGCGCGCGGAAATCCGGTCAGGGCGCGAGATCATGTCATTGACCGCGGTGAGGAAAGCCGCGTCATCCCAGCCCTCGGTCGCGATGCCGTGGCGCAGGACGGATTGGGTGGCGAGCAGGGCGAACATCTCGCCGGTCATGTAGGTCTGGAAGCTGACCACCTCGCCGGCGCTGATGCGGGCCCATTTGTTATGGGTGCCGGGAAGGCAGAGGACACCGTCAAAGTCTGGCTCGATCGCCAGGAAGCCGGCGATCTGGGTTTCCTCGCCGCGCATCACATCGGCGGGGCTGGACTGGCTGAGGCCGGGGATCAGGTGGACGGCAAGGCGCGGGTCGGTCGCCGGGGCGCGGGCGAAGGCTGCGGCAGCGAGGGGGGCGCAGGGTACCGAGGCATAGGGCGCCTCGATCCAGCCCTGGCGACTGCCGACCATGCCACAGGCGATGACTGGCGTTGTCTGCCCGGGGGCGAGCCAGCCGTCGATCAGCGCCAGCAGGGCGGGCTCGAAAGCGGCTGGTGCGAGGCGGGCCATGCCATCGTCGGACTGCGCGGCGGCAAGCGGAGCGCCTACGGCGGGCATCGACCAGGCGCGCAGGTTCGTGCTGCCCCAGTCGACCGCGACCCAGTCTGCATATGCGCTGACGGCGGCCATCAGCCCGACACCACGACGCCGCCATCGACGACGAGGGCCTGACCCGTCATCATCCGGCTGGTGTTGGAGGCGAGGAACAGCACGGCATCGACGATGTCGCGTTCGACCAGATGGTCCGGCAGGCATTGCCGCTTGAGAAATTCGGCCAGCCCTTCGGGTGTGGCCCAGAGGTCCATCTGGCGCTGGGTCAGCACCCAGCCCGGCATCAGCGCATTGACGCGGATGCGGTGCGGACCAAGCTCTCGGGCCAACCCTCGGGTCAGACCGGTGATGCCGGATTTGGCGGCGACATAGCCGGGGTAGCCGTCATTGCCCATCATGTAGCTGATTGAGGAAAAGTTGATGATCGACCCGCCGCCTGCGGCGATCATTGCGGGGGCTGCGGTCTGGGTGCTGAAGAAATGTGGTCGAAGGTTGATCGCCTGCCCTTTGTCCCAGGCGTCGACCGTGGTGTCTGCGAGGGTGTGGCGGGTGTCGTTGGCGGCATTGTTGACCAGCACGGTGATCGCGCCATTTTGCCGCGCGGCCTCAGCCATCGCGGTCTGCAGGGCGGGGATGTCGGTGATGTCGCAGGGCAGGAAGAGGGGGCGGGCGCCGTGCTTCGCCTCCATCTCATCACAAAAGGCGGTGGCGTCGCTGCGCTGGACGAAGGCGACGCGGGCACCCTGTTCGAGAAAGCCTTCGGTAAGGGCCGCACCGATGCCCGAGCCACCACCGGTGATGAAGACCGAGGCGCCGTGGAGGTCGTGAAAGGTGGCGTAATGGGGTGCTGGCATGATCTCAGGGGGTCTGTTCGGCGCTTGGTCTTGCGCGGGGCCGGTCCGCTCGTCCGGTCTTGCAGTGTGATACGGATGTGCGCGGCCGGGTCAAGCCCCGTCACGAATTGGAAGCCCCCGCGCGGCCAGAGGCGGCGCGGGGGCTGGGATTGCGGAGGTGCAGCAGGGCCGAGAGTGGCAAGCCTTCGGGCCTATTGCGCGACGCAGTCCGCCACCGTCGCGGCGAGGTTGCGCATCAGGGTCGGATAGAGCTCTGGCCCCGGCTTGTCGGTCAGCGACGTCGCCTCGGGGTCTTGTCCGCGTCCGATGCGGGCGCCGCTGCCCTCGGTCACGCTGGCGATCAGGCGCGGGTCGCGGCCGGCCTCGGGGAAGACGCAGGTGGCTTTGGCCTTGCGCAGTTCGGCGCGGATCTCCGACAGGCGGGCGGCGCTGGGGGATGCGGCGTCGCCGAGTTCGATGGCGCCAGCGAGGGTCAGGCCAAAATGCGCGGCAAAATAGCCGAAGGCGTCGTGGAATTCGACCAGCGGCACGCCCCTGGCTGGGGCGAGTTTTGCCTTCAGTTCAGCGTCGAGGGCGGCGATGGAGTGTTCGGCGCGGGTCGCATTGCCGGCATAGGTCGCGGCATTGGCCGGGTCGAGCGCCCCCAACCTGGTCGCGATCGTGGCAAGCCAGGCGCGGGCATTGTCCGGGTCGAGCCAGGCATGCGGATCGGTGCCCTCGCCATCGTCGAAGGCGCGCGTCTTGCCGCCGCCGTCATGCAGCAGCGAGACCGCCTTGTCCGCCGCGCCGAGCGAGGTGATGGCGCGGTCGAGCGCGGGCATCAGCTCGGGCCCGTCCCAGAAGATCACATCGGCATTGGCGATCACCGAGGCCTGCGAGGGGCGCATCTGGAAATCATGCGGGTCACCCCCGACCGGCAGCAGAACGGTGGGCGTTCCAGTATCGCCCATGACCATTTCGACCAGCGACTGGATCGGGGCGAAGTCGGTCACGACCTTGGGGGTGGCAAGGGCAGGGGCGGCGAGGCTGCAGAGCAGCAGGGGGGCGAGGAGTGAAACGGCAAGGGCAGGGCGCATCGGAAGCTCCGGGGATTGTCTTCGGTGGTCTGGTCATCTATGTTATATGATAACATGTCAAGTGATGTAATATCGTAACATATAGGGGTGCCATGACCGAGGTACAGGACGATGACCCGGCGCGGGCTTTCGCGCGCCATGACCATGCGCATTGTACCGGCGACGTCCTGGCGCGGGCCGAGGCATTGAGCGCCGCGCGCGGGGTTCGCCTGACGCCGGTGCGGCGGCGGGTGCTGGAGCTGCTGCTGGAGCAGCATCGCGCGCTGGGCGCTTATGACGTGCTCGAACGGCTGTCGGCCGAGGGCTTTGGCAAGCAGCCACCGGTGGCCTATCGCGCACTCGATTTCCTTGTGGAACAGGGGTTGGCGCATCGGATCAACCGGCTGAACGCCTTTACCGCCTGCATGCATCCGGGCGAGGATCACGCGGCGGCCTTCCTGATCTGCCGCGCCTGCAATGCGGTGGCCGAGGCGCCCGCGCTGCGCGTGCGCGCGGCGCTGGATGCAGCGGCGGGCGCGATGGGGTTCCGGGTGGAGCGCGCCAATGTCGAGGCCCTGGGCCTCTGCCCGGCGTGCCAGGGGGAAGCTGCATGAGCCTGATCTCTGCGCGCGGGTTGAGTGTGCGATTCGGGGCGGCCGAGGTCTTGCAGGACGTGACGCTGGAGGTGACCGCTGGCGAGATCGTGACCGTGGTCGGGCCGAACGGGTCGGGGAAATCGACGCTGCTGAGGGCCCTGCTGGGGATCGTGCCCGCCAGCGCCGGTGAGGTGACGCGCAAGGCGGGACTGCGCGTGGGCTATGTCCCGCAGCGTCTGCAGATCGACCGGGGTCTGCCGATGACGGTGCGGCGCTTTCTGTCGCTGCCGCAGCGCCGCAGCGCGGGCGAAGCGGCTGACGCCCTTTCGCGGGTCGGCATGAGCGGCAGCGGGATGCGGCAGATCATCGACCTCTCGGGGGGGCAGTTGCAACGTGTGCTGCTGGCGCGCGCCTTGCTGGTGCGGCCGGAGATACTGGTGCTGGATGAACCGACGCAGGGTCTCGACCAGCCCGGCGAGGCAGGTTTCTACCGGCTGATCGAAGAGGTGCGGGCGCAAACTGGCTGCGCGGTGCTGATGGTCAGCCATGACCTGCATGTGGTGATGGCGGCCTCGGACCGGGTGATCTGCCTGAACCGGCATATCTGTTGCGAGGGGGCGCCGCATGTCGTCTCGAATGCGCCGGAATATCGCGCCCTGTTCGGCCTTGGCACCGGCGGCGCGCTGGCGCTGTACCAGCATGTGCATGATCACGAGCATGGCACGTCGGACGGACACGACCATCCGCATGACCCCGCAGACGAGCATGGTCACCGGCAGGGAGAGCACGACCATGCTTGATGATTTCCTCGTGCGCGCGGCGCTGGCGGGCTTGGGCCTTGCCCTCGGGGCTGGGCCGCTCGGCTGCTTCGTGGTCTGGCGCCGGATGGCCTATTTCGGTGATGCCACCGCCCATGCGGCGATTTTGGGCGTGGCGCTGGCGCTGGGCTTTTCCGTCTCGATCTTCGCGGGCACATTGGCGGTCGCGCTGCTGATGGCGCTGACCGTCTCGATGCTGGCCGGGCGTGGTTGGGCGATGGATACGACATTGGGGGTGCTGGCGCATTCGGCACTGGCCTTCGGGCTGATCGCGATCAGTTTCGTGCATGGGGTGCGGGTCGATCTCGAGGCCTATCTGTTTGGCGATATCCTCGCCGTGTCGAAGAGCGATCTGATCTTCATCTGGGGCGGTGCGGTGCTGGTTCTGGGATTGCTGGCCTGGCGCTGGCAGGGTCTGCTGACCGCGACGCTGAGCGAGGATCTTGCCCAGGCCTCGGGCCTCGAACCCGGCCCGCGAGCGGCTGGTCCTGACGCTCGCGCTGGCGCTGGTTGTCGCTGTGGCGATCAAGGTGGTGGGCGCGCTCTTGATCGCGGCGATGCTGATCGTGCCGGCCGCCGCGGCGCGGGCAATCGCGCGCACGCCCGAGGCGATGGCGGGCGGGGCCATCGCGGTCGGCGCCCTGTCGGTGTTGGGCGGGCTCGCGGCCTCGTTGCAGTTCGACATACCGGCGGGGCCGTCCGTGGTGGCAGTCGCGGCTGCGATCTTCGCCGTCTCGGTCAGTCTCGGCACGCTGCTGCGGGCCGAGTGACGTGCTGCCCTTGCCGCATTTTCTGCCCGAAAATATCCCCGCCGGAGGCTTCGACACACGTCACAGGAGCCTCCGGCGGGGATATTTAGAGGCAGAAAATGCGCAGAGGCGGTGTTAGCGTCCGACGCCGATATAGGCGGTGAAGCCGGCCTTTTTCGCGTCGCGCGGCTGGTAGATGTTGCGCAGGTCGGCCATGTGCGGCGTGACCATCTTCTTGGCGATGCGGGCGAGGTCGAGGGCGCGGAACTCGTTCCATTCGGTCAGGATCACCAGGACATGTGCGCCCTGCGCCGCATGATAGGCATCTTCGGACCATTTCACGCCGGGCAGCAGCGCCTCGCCTTCCTTCTGGCCCTGCGGATCAACGACGCGGACGCGGGCGCCATTGCCGACCAGCGCCGGGATGATGGTGAGCGACGGCGCCTCTCGCATGTCGTCGGTATTGGGTTTGAAGGTGACGCCGAGCACGGCGATGGTCTTGCCGTTCACCGAGCCGTCGCAGAGATCGACGATGCGGTCGATCATGCGACGCTTGATCTCTTCGTTGACCTTGATCACCGCTTCGGTGATCTGCATCGGCACGGCGTTGTCCTGCCCGATCCGGGCCAGCGCGCGGGTGTCTTTCGGGAAGCAGGAGCCACCGTAGCCGGGGCCCGCGTGCAGGAACTTGTTGCCGATGCGCCCGTCGAGGCCCATCCCGCGCGACACGTCGCGGACATCGGCGCCGACTTTCTCGCAGAGCGCCGCGATCTCGTTGATGAAGGTGATCTTGACCGCGAGGAAGGCATTGGCGGCGTATTTGATCATCTCGGCGGATTCGAGATCGGTGTAGACGATGGGAAATTCGCGCAGGAACAGCGGGCGGTAGACATCGGCCATGACCTCTTTCGCGCGCTCGGTCTGGACGCCGACCACGACCCGATCGGGACGCATGAAATCATCAACCGCGGCGCCTTCGCGCAGGAATTCGGGGTTTGAGGCGACGTCGAATTCGGCCTCTGGGCGGGCTTTCTTGATGGCGTGCATCACCTGTTTGTTGGTGCCCACCGGGACCGTGGATTTGGTCACGATCACGGCATATCCGGTCAGCGCGGCGGCGATCTCCTCGGCGGCGGCCATCACATAGGTCAGGTCGGCATGGCCGTCGCCACGGCGGGTCGGCGTGCCGACCGCGATGAACACCGCATCGGCGCCATCTACGGCGGCGCCGAGATCGCCGGTGAAGGACAGCCGCCCGGCGGCCACGTTGCGCGCCATGACGTCTTCCAGACCCGGTTCGTAGATCGGGACCTGACCGGCCATCAGCTTTTCGAGCTTTTTCGGGTCCTTGTCGACGCAGACCACCTCATGCCCGAAATCAGAGAAACAGACCCCGGAAACGAGGCCGACATAGCCGGTGCCGATCATCGCGATTTTCATATGCTGCTCCTGCAGAAATTTCGGCGGTTGGGTGCAGGGATGGGCGATGGTGTTCGGGCTGTCAATTAGTCCATTCGAAAAGGTTGCAATCTGTGTTGGTGCTTCCCAAGCTGCAAAAGGCTGGGGTGGGGGGGCGAATGCGGACTTGTGCGATTGTTGCGATCATGCTGGCACTGGCGTTGACGCTGCCCGGCCGTGCCGGGGCCTGCGGCGTGGCGCGGGTGCCGGGTGCCGGGGCGACGTTGGCGCGCGATGGCGTGATCGACGCGGGGCTGCTGGATGCGGCGGTGCTGGCCGAAGTCAATGCGGCGCGATGCCAGTCCGGGATCGGGCCACTGGTCGCAGCGCCGGGGCTGCTGCGGGTGGCGACGGTGCACAGCGTCTGGATGGCGCGGACCCGGGTGTTTTCACATGACGGTGGGCCTGCCGGGCAGAGCAGCCTGTCGGGGCGGTTGAAGCGCGCGGGCATCGCCTATTCGACGGGGGCCGAGAATATCGCGACTGTGCACCTCTACGCGCTGGACGGGGTGACCGTCACGACCGGGTCCGGGGCATGCGACTATCGCGGGCCGGGCGGGCGGCGGATCGGGGCGCATAGCTATGCCAGTCTGGCGGCGCAGGTGGTGGCGCAGTGGATGGCCTCGCCCGGCCACCGGGCCAATATCCTGAATGCGCGGTTGCGGCAGGTCGGCACCGGCGCGGGGTTCGCGCCGGGGGCGGCGTTCTGCGGCCTGTTCTATCTGACGCAGGATTTCGCTGGCTGACGCCTCAGACCTGGTAGTAATCGCGATACCAGGCGACGAAGCGTTTGACCCCCTCGGCGATCTCGGTGCGCGGCAGGGGGCCGATCAGGCGGGTCAGCAGGGTGGTGTCGGCCCAGGTCGCGGGCACGTCGCCGGGCTGCATCGGCAGATAATTGCGGATCGCCGGGCGGCCGATCGCGGTCTCGATCGCGGCGACGAAATCCATCAACTGGACGGGCGCGCCGTTGCCGATGTTCACGATGCGGAACGGGGCGACTTGGGAGAGGCTGTCGCCGTCCGCCACAGCCTCGGTCGGACGCACGGGGGGCGTGTCGATCAGGCGGCGGATGCCGAGGACGAGATCGTCGACATAGGTGAAGTCGCGCTTCATGTCGCCGTGGTTGTAGATCTCGATGGGCGCGCCCGCGAGAATCGACCTGGTGAATTTGAACAATGCCATGTCGGGGCGGCCCCAGGGCCCGTAGACCGTGAAGAAGCGGAACATCGTGGTGGGGATGCCGTAGAGATGGGCGTAGGAATGGGCCATCGCCTCGGTCGCCTTCTTGGTGGCGGCGTAGAAGGACATCTGGCTGTCGGCCTTGTCGGTTTCGGCATAGGGCATGGCGGTGTTGGCGCCATAGACCGAAGAGGTCGAGGCGATCAGCAGGTGCGCGGGGGTATGGGCGCGGGCCGCCTCCAGGATCTCAAAGGTGCCGATCAGGTTTGCCTCGACATAAGACCGCGGCGCGTCGATCGAGTAGCGCACCCCGGCCTGGGCCGCGAGGTGGACGATGACGTCGGGCTGGCTGCGGGCGACGAGGGCGGCGAGGCGGCCGGGGTCTTCCAGCAGGCCCTCTTCCGCGCTGAAGGCGGGGGATTGGCGCAGCATCGCGTGGCGGCGGCGTTTCAGCGTGACGTCGTAGTAATCGGTCATGCCGTCGAGCCCCGCGACGGTGAAGCCATCGTCAAGCAGGCGGCGGCAGAGATGGTAGCCGATGAACCCGGCCGAGCCGGTGACGAGGACGGTACGAGGCATGTTCGGCCTTTCGGGTGACGCGGGCGCCACCTTAGCGGGGCGCCGGGCGCGGTCAACCGGGGGCGTCAGAAGCGCGTGGGCAGCATGGGAGCATAGGCCGGATCGGGGGCGCGGCCCGCGATGCTGTCGGCGATCAGCCGGGCCGTGACGGGGGCGAGGGTCAGGCCGATATGGCCATGGCCAAAGGCCATCAGCACCTCTGGCCCGGCCCGCGACGGGCCGATCACCGGCAGTGAATCCGGCATCGAGGGGCGCAGGCCCATCCAGCTGCGGCTTGGCACGGGCAGATCGGGGAAGATCTCGCGGGCGCCTTTGTCCAGTGCCGCGATGCGGTGTGGCGAGGGTGGCGCGGTGAGACCGCCGAGTTCGACCGTGCCTGCGACACGCAAACGACCCTGCATCGGGCAGAGGTAGAAGCCGCGCGTGCTGGGGCAGGCGGGGCGGGTCAGGCGGGGGGAGGCCATGTCATATTCGGTGTGGTAGCCGCGTTCGGTGTCGAGCGGAATCCGGTCGCCCGCCTGACGGGCGAGGGCGCGGGAATAGGCGCCTGCCGCGATGACCACGCGGCGGGCACGGAGGCTGAAGGCGGAGCCGTCAGGCAGGGTGCCACCGAGGGTGACGCCCGCGTTGCGGGTCAGGGTGGTGACGGTGGCGCGCAGCAGTTGCGCGCCTGCGGCAGTGGCCGCGGCGGCGAGGCGGGCGACCATCTGGCCGGGGTCGGAAAGAAAGATCGCATTGGGGAAGAAAGCGGCCCCGCCTTCCACCGGGGGCAGGCCGGGTTCGAGCTGGGCCAGCTCCTCTGGCCGGATCAGATCGACGGTGACGCCGAGGCTGCGGCGGTGGGTCATGTCGGCTTGCGCGGCACGGAAGGCGGATGCGGTCTCGTAGAGATAAAGGCAGCCGCGGGGTTGAAGGATCTCTGTGCCGTCAATCTCTGCCGCGAGGGATTGCCAGAGGGCGGTCGCGTCGGAGGTGAGGGTGGCGATGGCTGTGGAGTTGCGCCGGGCGTTGGCGGGCAGCGACTGAACCGCGAAGCGGAGCAGCCAGGGGGCAAGTGTCGGGATCGCGGCGCGGCGGATCGACAGCGGCGAGTCGCGGTCGAACAGCAGGCTGGGGAGGTTGCGCAGGACTTTGGGCGTGCCGACCGGCAGCACGGCGTAATCGGCGATGGTGCCGGCATTGCCATAGCTCGCGCCTGACCCGGGCGGGTTCGGGTCGATCAGCGTGACCTGGTGACCCGCGAGTGCGAGGCGATGCGCGATGGCGAGGCCCACGACGCCCGCGCCGATCACCGCGATTTCGGTCTCTTCCGGCATTGATGGCCTTTGCTGCGGGCGGCCAGGGGGCCGCCCGGCTTTGGGGTTACATGCAGGCGTCGAACAGCGCGCGGGTGTTCTCGCGCGTCATCTCGATCGGGTTGCCACCGCAGGAGGGGTCTTCCAGCGCCATCTCGGTCAGCTCGTCCAGACGGGCGAATTCGACCCCCATCGCCGAGAGGTTTTCCGGGATGGCGAGGATTGACCGCAGCTCCATGATCTCGGCATGGAAGCCGTCGAAGCCGCCGTCGATGCCGAGGTAGGCGGCGGCGCGGGCGATCCGATCCTCGATCGCGGGGCGGTTGAAGTTCAGCACCATCGGCATGACCACGGCGTTGGTGGTGCCGTGATGGGTGCCATAGACCGCGCCGATCGGATGCGACAGCGAGTGGATCGCGCCGAGGCCCTTCTGGAAGGCGACGGCACCCATCGCGGCGGCGGACATCATGTTGGCGCGCGCCTCGAGATCGGTCGGGTTGGCATAGACCTTGGGCAGGTTCTCGAACACCAGCCGCATGCCTTCCAGCGCGATGCCCTGCGACATCGGGTGGTAGAAGGGCGAGGAATAGGCCTCGAGGCAATGCGCCAATGCGTCCATGCCGGTGCCTGCGGTGATGAATTTCGGCATGCCCACGGTCAGCTCGGGGTCGCAGATCGTGACCACGGGCAGGAGCTTGGGGTGGAAGATGATCTTCTTCTTATGCGTGACCGAGTTGGTCAGAACGCCCGCGCGACCGACCTCCGAGCCGGTGCCGGCGGTGGTCGGAACCGCGATGATCGGGCGATGCTTTTCGAGGCATCGGCGCGGGTCCACCAGTCGCCGATATCCTCCAGATCCCAGACCGAGACGGGTCTGGCCTGCCATCAAGGCGATCATCTTGCCGAGGTCGAGCGCCGAGCCGCCGCCGAAGCAGACCACGCCGTCATGGCCGCCGGCTTTGAAGACGGCAATGCCGTCGGCCATGTTCTTCTCGTTCGGGTTCGGGTCGACCTCGGAGAAGACCGCGCGGCCGAGGCCGGCGGCATCCAGGATGTCGAGCGCCTGGGCGGTGATCGGCAGCGCGGCGAGCGCCTTGTCGGTGACCAGCAGCGGGCGTTTCAGGCCGACGCGGCCTTGCAATGGTCGGCCAGTTCCTTGATCCGGCCGGGGCCGAATTTGATGGCGGTGGGGTAGGACCAGTTGACGGTAGGGGCGGTCATTTCGTCACCTTCTTGAGATGGTAGGATTTCGGGCGGGTCACCGACTGGTAGCCCAAGGCCGAGAGCGAGGCGCCGCGCCCGGTGTCCTTGCAGCCGGTCCAGCACAGCGCCGGGTCCAGGTAATCGCAGCGGTTCATGAAGATCGGTGCCGGTCTCGATCTGGCGCGCCGATGGCGGCGGCGCGCTCGGGATCCTTGGTCCAGAGCGAGGCGGTCAGGCCGTAGGGCGAGTCGTTCATCACGGCGACGGCTTCGTCGTCGGATTGCGCACCGTCATGATGCCGACGACGGGGCCGAAGGATTCCTCGCGTCATCACGCGCATGTCATGGTTCACGTTGACCAGGATCTGCGGCGCGAGATAGGCGCCGCCGTCGTCGGCCGGGAACAGGGCCGGGTCGATCAGCGCCTTGGCGCCGTCGGCGATCGCATCGGCAATCTGGTCGCGCACGGTCTGGGCGAAGCGGTTGTTGGCCATCGGCCCGAGCGTGGTCTCCGCGTCGAACGGGTTGCCGAGTTTCAGGGTCTTGACCCAGGCCACGGCTTTTTCGACGAAGGCGTCGTAGAGGCTTTCGTGGACATAGATCCGCTCGATCCCGCAGCAGCACTGGCCCGCATTGAACATCGCGCCGTCCATCAGCGTGTCGACGGCCGCAGTCGAGATCGGCGTCTTCCATCACGTAGCCCGGGTCCTTGCCGCCGAGTTCCAGCCCGAGGCGGTGAAGGTGCCCGCGGCGGCGCGTTCGATGGCGGCGCCGCCGGCGACCGAACCGGTGAAGTTGACGAAGTTGAAGGCCGCGCGCGGCGATCAGGGCTTCGGTCGTCGGCATGATCAAGGACGACGTTCTGGAACACTCCGGTCGGGACGCCAGCCTGCGTGCAGCGCCTCGGCGAGCCGCTCGCCGACCAGCAGGGTCTGGCTGGCATGTTTCAGGATCACCGCATTGCCCGCGATCAGCGCCGGGACGATGGTGTTGATCGCGGTCAGGTAGGGATAGTTCCAGGGCGCCATGACGAAGACGACGCCGACAGGCTCGCGTTCGATCCGGCGCTCGAACTTGTCCGAGGCCTCGATGATGGTCGGGGCGAGCGCGTCTTCGGCGATCGCCGCCATATAGGCGGTGCGCTCGTTCACGCCGCCGAATTCGCCGCCGTAGCGGGTCGGGCGGCCCATCTGCCAGGCGATTTCCTCGACGATGCGGTCTTTCTGATCGGCCAGCGCGGCGATGCCTGCGGTGACCAGGGCGATGCGGTCCGCCAGCGGCCGCGCGGCCCAGTCTTTTTGCGCGGCGCGGGCGTCGGCGATCAGCGCCTCGGCCTCGGATTGCGACAGGGCGGTGCGTTCGGCATAGACGCGCCCGTCGACGGGCGATATGCATTGGATCGTGGTCATGGTGGTCTCCAGCTCGGTCGGGGTGACCGTTCAGTCGAAGCGACTGATTTCGATCAGATTGCCGTCGGGGTCATTGAAATAAACGGAGGTGATCGGGCCCTGCGCGCCCGACTTGGTTACCGGTCCTTCGATCACCTTAGCGCCCTGCAGCGCAAGATGCGCAAGGGTTTGTTCCGGGGCCCGGCGGGTCACAAGACAGCGATCGCCCGGGCCGATGCCGGCATGGGTGCGGGTTTCCTGCCCGAGCGGCGGAAGGTTGATCTTCTGGCGGCCAAAGGCAACGGCCCGGCGACCGGCGCCGAAACGGACCCCCATCCCCTCGGCGCGGGCGTAAGACGCCGCAGACGCCTCCGGGGCGCGCAGGGTCAGCACGATATGGTCGATCGCCACGATCACCTCAGGCGCGTTCCAGTCCGCGTTGCAGTTCGAAATCGGTCACGACGCGGTTCTGCTCTTCCAGCTCCCACAGCGCGGCGCGGGTATAATGGTCGACCACGCCATCGCCGAAGGCGCGGCGCAACATGGCTGAGCCGCTCAGCTTGGCCGCAGCCTCGCCCAGCGTATGCGGGATCTGGCGCGCGGCGGCGTCATTGTAGAGGTCGCCCGAGGCGATCGGTTCCAGCTCCATCTTCTGTTCGATCCCTTCGAGACCCGCGGCCAGCAGGGCCGCGAGCGCGAGGTAGGGGTTCAGGTCGGCGCCGCCGATCCGGCATTCGACGCGGATCGCCTTGGTGCCCTCGCCGCAGATGCGGAAGCCTGCGGTGCGGTTATCAAGGCTCCAGACCGCCTTGGTGGGGGCGAACATGCCGACCACAAAGCGCTTGTAGCTGTTGACGTAGGGGGCGAGGAAGCAGGTGATCTCCTGCGCATGGGCCAGCTGGCCGGCCACATATTGGCGCATCAGCGCGGACATGCCGTGATCTGCCGAGGCATCGAGGAAGGCGGGAGTGTTGCCGCGCCAGAGCGATTGGTGGACATGGGCCGAAGAGCCCGCGCGGCGATGGTCGTACTTCGCCATGAAGGTGACCGATCGGCCCTTGGGAAAGGCGATCTCCTTGCAGCCGTTCTTGATGATTGCGTGCATGTCGGCCGTATCGAGCGCGTCGGAATATTTCGCGTTGATCTCTTCCTGGCCGGTTTCCGCCTCGCCCTTCGAGCATTCGACCGGGATGCCCGCGCCATAGAGGCCGTTGCGGATGGCGCGCATCACCTCTTCTTCCTTGGTGGTGCCGAAGATCGAATAATCCACGTTATAGGCGCCAAGCGTCTTGGGGTCGCGGAACCGGGCGTCGCAGAGCTGGGCGTAGGACTGCTCGAACAGGAAGAATTCCAGCTCGGTCGCCATCATCGGGGTGAGGCCCATCGCCTCAGCCCGGGCGATCTGGCGTTTGAGGACTGCGCGGGGCGAGTGCGGGACCTCGGCATGGCCGTGATGGTCGAGCAGGTCGCAGATCACCATCGCGGTCCCCTCGAGCCAGGGGATCAGCCGCAGGGTGGAAAGATCCGGCCGCATCATGTGATCGCCATAGCCGCCCGCCCAGGACGAGGCCGCGTAGCCCTGCACCGGGGTCATGTCCATGTCGACGGTCAGCAGGTAGTTGCAGCAATGCGTCTCGGCATGGGCGCTGTCGATGAAATGGCGGGCGTGAAAGCGTTTGCCCATCAGGCGACCCTGCATGTCGATCATGCAGGCCAGAACGGTGTCGATGCGCCCATCGTCGACCGCGTCCTTCAATGCCTCGAATGTCAGATTGCCGGCCATCTTCACTGTCCCCTTCGGTTCGCGGCTCGGGTCTGGACGCCCGGTCCTGTTGCCGTAACGATGACCCCGGCCACCGGCCCGAGTTCCAGCCCCCGAGTATCAACGCCATGTTGCGGTGCGGCATCGGGCGAGGCTCTGCATCCGGGGCGGATTTGTCAAGAATGTTTCGGGGGAATTTCGCCTGTTACAAATTTTCCAATTATCCTAGGGTTGGCTCGGGCGCGGACCGCCGCCCGGGACAGAGGCAGCGCCATGACGGATATGGACGTGACCATTGACCAGCGCTTGCGCGAGGGCTTTACCGGCCTGACGCGGGCCGAGCGACAGTTGGCGACGCATGTGCTGAGCAACTATCCGGTGGCGGCGCTGGGCTCGATCACCGCGCTGGCCAAGGCGGCTTCGGTGTCGACGCCCACGGTGCTGCGGCTGGTGCAGAAGCTCGGATATCGCGGCTATCCAGATTTTCAGGCGGCGCTGCGCAGCGAGGTGGAAGAGATGCTGGTCTCGCCGCTGGTCAAGCACGACCGCTGGACCGGCGGCGCCCCCGAGACGCATGTGCTGAACCGCTTTGCGGATGCGGTGATGGGCAATCTGCAAGCGACGCTCGGGCAGATCGACCATGATGAGTTCGATGCCGTCTGTGCCTTGCTGGCCGATCCGGCGCGCAAGGTGGTGGCGCTGGGCGGGCGGATCACCCATGCGATGGCGGAATATTTCACCACGCATCTGAAGGTCGTGCGGCCCGGCGTGGCGCTGATGGCGGAGCTGTCGAGCGCCTGGCCTGCCGCGCTTCTGGATATCGGGCCGGGCGATGTGCTGGTGGTCTTTGACATCCGGCGCTACGAGAATTCGGTGCTGCAGCCGGTCGAGATGGCGGTGGAGCAGGGTGCCGAGGTGGTGCTGATCACCGATCAATGGGTCTCGCCCGCCGCGAGCTTGGCGCGGCACCGGTTTTCCTGCCATATCGAGGCGCCCTCGGCCTGGGACAGCTGCGTCTCGATCCTGGTTCTGGTCGAGACGCTGGTGGCCGGGGTCGAGGCGCTGACCTGGGACGACACGCAGACGCGGATGAAGCGGCTGGAGACGCTGTATGACCGCGGGCGGTTCTTCCGGCGCTTCCGCTAGTAGCCCTGCGTGCGGTCGACCCGGTGCAGGAAGGGCAGGCCGGTCTCGCCGCGGCGGATGTTCTCGGCGACCACCAGGCTGGCGGTCGAGGGCCGGGTTCCGGCGGCGATATGCGGCGTGACGGTGACGCGGGGATGGGACCAGAACGGGTGGTCCTTGGGCAACGGCTCGGTCCGGAAGACATCGAGCGTGGCCTGGCCGATCTGGCCTGAACTCGAGCGCGGCGAGCAGGGCGTCATCGTCGATCAGCGGGCCGCGGCCGGGGTTGATGATGCAGGCCCCCGGTGCCGTCAGCGAAAGCTGTCGGGCGTTCAGGATGTTGGTGGTGGCCGCGGTCAAAGGCATCAGCAGCACGATGATCTGCGCGCCGGTGAGGGCCGCGTCCAGTCCGGCGGCACCCGACAGACAGCGCAGGCCGGGAACGTCCCTTGCGGTTCGGCTCCACCCCGTCACGGGGAAGTTCAGTGCCGCCAGCGCCGACCCGCAGGCGCGCCCCAACTCGCCCAGCCCGAGGATGGTGACCGGGCGCTCGCGCGCGATCGGTGGCAGGATGTCATTGCGCCAGATGCCGTCCTGGCCGTGAATATGCGCATCCATCCCGAGGTGGTGGCGCAGCGCATGTCCTACGACATATTCGACCATTCCCTCCGTCAGCGCCGGGTCGACCATGCGGCAGAGCGGTTGGGTGAGCGTCGGGTTGGTCACGATCCGCTCGACCCCGGCCCAGAGGTTCAGCACCGCCTTGCAGCCGGTGAAAGGCGTGAAATCGGTGATCGTGCCACCCGGGGCGAAGACGATGTAATCGACGGCTCCCGGATCTGGCGCAGTGTCGGACAGCGCAACGTCAAGCCCGGCGGCCGCGAAGGCGTCCTGCAGCGGTGCGCGATACTCGGGCCAGAGATCGGCGCCCGCGGCGAAGAAGACGGTGATGGTCATGGCGCGCTCCCCAAGCTTGTGGTCAAGCCCTAGCACGAGGGCAAATGGGCTTCCAACCTGCCTTCCGGCTTCTTCCTGGCGAAAATACTCTCGGGGGGTGCGGGGGGCAGACAGCCCCCCGCCCTCAGCGCCCGCGCGGGCGGTGGATATGCGCGCTCTGCACCAGACCGAAGGCGGCGAGCAGCACCAGCATGGCCGAGCCGCCGTAGCTGACCAGCGGCAGCGGCACGCCCACCACCGGGGCCAGGCCCATCACCATCGACATGTTCACGGCGAAGTAGAAGAAGAAGGTCGCGGCCACGCCCAGCGTCATCAGTGAGGCAAAGCGGTCCTTGTTGTTCATCGCCGAGTGGATGCAGAACACGACGATCAGCGCGTAGAGCATCAAGAGCGAGAAGGCCCCGAGAAAGCCGAATTCCTCGGCCAAGGTGGTGAAGATGAAGTCGGTGTGCTTTTCCGGCAGAAAGTTCAGCCGCGACTGCGTGCCCTGCATGAAGCCCCGCCCGGTCCAGCCGCCGGACCCGAGCGCGATCTTGGCCTGGCTGATGTGGTAGCCCGCGCCGAGCGGGTCTGAGCCGGGATCGAGGAAGATGTCGATCCGCTTGAACTGGTATTCCTTCAGCAATTGCCAGGGTGTGCCGCGCGACATGATCACTGTTGTGACCAGCCCCACCCCCGCGCTGATCACCACCGCGAAATACCACCAGCTGACGCCCGCTACGAACATCACCACGCCGCCGCCCGCCACCAGCAGGATCGCAGTGCCGAGATCCGGCTGTTTCAGGACCAGCGCGGTCGGCACCAGGATCAGCACCACCGGGATCAGCACCCAGATCGGGCGCGAGGTCTTCTTCAGGTCGAGCCAGTCGTAATAGGAGGCGAGCAGCATCACCAGGGTGATCTTCATCAGCTCCGAGGGTTGCAGCTTCATGAAGCCGAGGTCGATCCAGCGCTGCGCACCCATGCCGACCGAGCCTGCGACATCCACCACCACGAGCAGCAGAAGGGAAAAGAGATAGGCCACGCCGGAGATGTTGCGCCAGAACCAGACCGGCACGAAGGCGAAGGTGAACATGATGCAGAGGCCGGCGACGAAGCGCTGCATTTGTGGTCCGGCCCAGGGCGAGAAGGATCCGCCCGCGACGGAATAGAGCATCAGGAACCCGGCGGAGGAGACCGCAATCAACAGCACCACCAGCGCCCAGTTGAGATAGAGCACCTTGCGCAGCCCGGTGGGCACGGTCTTGACGGTATATTCGAGATAACTCATGCGCGGGTCCGCCCGGGGGGCTGCGGTTCGATATCGCGCAGGTTCAGCAGCTGGCGCGCGGCGTCGATCTGCTTGCGCTGACTTGTCGGGTAGGCGGTCAGTGGCGGCGCCCCCTTGTAGAGCGCCTCCAGCAGCAGATCGCGCGCGATCGGCGCGGCAACGGCCGAACCGCCGCCGCCGTGTTCCACCACCACCGAGACGGCCACCTTGGGCGCGTCCGCCGGGGCGAAGGCCACGAACAGCGCATGGTCGCGCTGTGCCCAGGGCAGATCATTGTTGCCGACCACCCCGGTTTCACGCTCGGCGGCAGAAATGTTGCGCACCTGGCTGGTGCCGGTCTTGCCGGCCATCAGCATCGCGGGGTCGTCGATCCGCGCCCCGCGGGCCGTGCCGCGGGTGCCGTTGACCACGCCCCACATGCCGCCGCGCACCCCGTTCAGCGCCGCCACCGGAACATCGAGCGGGTCTGCCGGCACGATCGGAACCTCGACCCCGTTCACCGATTTCAGCAGCCGGGGCAGAACGAGTTTGCCCGAGGCGACCCGGGTCGCCATCACCGCGAGTTGCAGCGGCGAGGACAGGACATAGCCCTGGCCGATGGCCGCGTTGATCGTGTCGCCAATCTGCCAGGGTTGCTTGCGGTATTTCAGCTTCCACGCCTTGTTCGGGTTCAGGCCTTCGGCGATCGCCGACATCGGCAGGTCATGTTTCACGCCCAGACCCATTTCGGCGGCCATTGCGGCCATCAGGTCGATGCCGACGCGCTGCGACACTTCGTAGAAGAACACGTCGCAGGATTGGGTCAGCGCGCCTTGCAGGTCGAGCACGCCGTGGCCGCCGTGGCTCCAGCAGTGGAAGCGGCGCCCGCCGAAGTCGATGTAACCCGGACAGCGGATCGTATCGGTGGTCTTCAG
The DNA here is from genome assembly GCA_963837565.1 of uncultured Pseudomonadota bacterium. Classification (GTDB taxonomy): domain Bacteria; phylum Pseudomonadota; class Alphaproteobacteria; order Rhodobacterales; family Rhodobacteraceae; genus Solirhodobacter. The sequence goes on along the minus strand of CAWIOC010000002.1, from coordinate 210,472 downwards.
CACCCCGGCCTTGAGCGCGGAAAGGGCTGTCACGATCTTGAAGGTCGAACCCGGCGGATAGATGCCCTGCACGGCCTTGTTGGCGAGCGGACGATGGTCGTTGTCGCGGTAGCCCGCATAATCGGCCGAGGAGATCCCGCGGACGAACTTGTTGGGGTCGAAGGACGGCGCCGAGACACAGGCAAGGATATCGCCGGTCGCAACCTCCATCACCACCGCAGCCGCACTGAAATCGCCAAGCCGGGCAAGGGTGTAATTCTGCAGCTTCGCGTCGATCGTCAGCTGGATGTTCGAGCCGGGCTGACCATCCTGGCGATCGAGTTCCCGCATCACGCGGCCGACCGAGTTGACCTCGATCCGCTTGGTCCCCGCCGAGCCGCGCAGCACGCCTTCCATCTTGTCCTCGACGCCGATCTTGCCGATCTGGAAATCCGGGATCTGCAGAAGCGGGTCCGGGTCGGCCAGCTTTTGCAGATCGAAATCGCTGACCGGGCCGACATAGCCCACGACATGGGCCATATCCTCGACCAGCGGATAACGGCGCGACAGGCCAACTTCGGGCGAGACTCCGGGCAGGGCGGGGCTGTTGACCGCGACGCGCGAAAGCTCGTCCCAGCTGAGCCGGTCAGAAACGGTGATCGGCACGAAGGCGCTGTGACGCTTTATATCTTTCAGCGTGCGGGTCATGTCGTCGGGCGACAGCGGGATCAGTTCTGACAGGCGGCTCAGCACGGTGGGCACGTCGCCGGCATCTTCGCGCGTGATGACCGCGCTGTAATTCTGTTCATTGCCCGCGATCAGGATCCCCTCGCGATCGAAGATCAGGCCGCGCGCCGGCGGGATCAGGCGGATGTTGATGCGGTTCTGATCGGACAGCATCCGGTACTGGTCGGCCTCGACCACCTGCATTTCCCGCATCCGAAGGCCGAGACCGGCGATCAGGGCGGCCTGCCCGCCACCGAGCAGCAGGGCGCGGCGGCTGATCTTGCGCGCGCTGTCGTCGGTGTCTTTGGGAGAGCGCCTCACATCCGCCTCCCCAGAGCATCAACTTCGCCGGGGGCGGCCTTGTGCAGGTTGAGCGCGCTGCGCGAGAAGAGGACCACAAGCGGGTAGCACAGGATCGAGGCGGCGATCTGGAGCGCGGCCAGACCGAAGGCGGGCTGGTCGAGGAAGGCCACCATGAAGGCCATGCGATAGGCCAGAAGCATCGCCACCATGACGACCGAGGCCATCGCCCATTCCATCGCAAAGCCAAGTTCCCGGGTCAGCGCCTCGCGGCCGCGCAGGAATTCGGATCCGGCGACGACGATCACCGCCCAGAGGCCGGGCGGGCGCATCAGGATCAGATCCTCGAAGAGAAACACCAGCGCGATCAACAAGACGGGGACGTAATCGGGCCGCCGCAGCACCCAGGCGAAGGTGAAGCAGATCAGCAGATCGGGGCCGGGAACATGTTCCGGCTTGGTCGAGAGCGGCAGCATCCGCAGGACGATCAACAGAAGCGCGATCGCCACGAAAAGGCCGCGATAGGCCCAGCGTCGGCTGATCATCGGCTTAGCCATTGGTGTTGACCTGTGCCGCTGGTGTCGGAGTCGCGGGGGTCGGCGGGGAGACGGGCGCGATCAGGCCGCCGGGGTCGGTGATGCTTTCTGCCGGGTGGCTGCGCAGCACGCGCAGGAAATCGAGGCGTTCGTAATCCGCCGATAGCCGCACGCGAAGGCGCCGGTCCGGGCCTTCGGCGACCTGCCCGACCAGCAGGCCGGCCGGGAACACCCCGCCATCGCCGGACGAGACGACCTGATCGCCGGGGCGGATCAGGTCGGGGTTCTCGACGAAGTCGAGCGGTGGAATGGCGGTATTGTCGCCGACCAGCAGCGCCTGCTGGCCCGAGGGCTCGATGGTGACGGGGATGCGACTGTTGCTGTCGGTCAGCAGAATCACCCGACTGGTGGTCTCGCCCACGCCCGAGATGCGTCCGACGAGACCGAGCCCGTCCATCGTGGCCCAGCCATCGACGATCCCGTCGCGCTTGCCGACGTTCAGCAACACGGATTGGCGGAAGGGCGAGCCGGAATCGGCCAGCACCACCCCGGTGACATGGGTGAGTTTCGGATCGAGCCGGACCTGATTGAGGTCCAGCAGCTTGGCGTTCTTCTGTTCAAGCTGCAGCGCGGCCTCTTTCCAGGCCTTCATCTGCTGCAATTCACGGCGCAGTTCCTGATTCTGTTCATAGATCCGCGTATAGGACTGAAAGTTCTCGACCATCAGCGTCAGCTTGGTGACGGGCACCATGGCCCAGGCGAAGCTGGGCACGAAGCGGTCGACGAGGGCCGAGCGGAAACGCTCGACGCGCGGGCTGTCGATCCGCCAGAGAAGGAAAAGCGCAATCAGGAACAGGACCGTGCCGCCGATCAGGATACGCCTGATCGGACGAACGAAGTCTTCCTGTCCATTTCTATCATTTGCCACGGCTGCCTCGCCTTCGGCACTCGGTGGGCGCGACGCGCCCTACCTCAGCTGTCGTAATCTATGACATGGCGGAGTTGTTTTTCATACTCCAGCGCTTTTCCGGTACCGAGGGCGACACAATTCAGTGACTCGTTGGCGACCGAGATCGAGAGGCCCGTCTGTTCGCGCAGCGCGAGGTCCAGCTCTCCCAGCAGCGCGCCGCCGCCGGTCAGCATGACGCCACGGTCGACGATGTCGGCGGCCAGATCGGGCGGCGTCGCTTCGAGCGCGATCATCACCGCCTCGCAGATCTGCTGGACCGGTTCGGCCAGAGCCTCGGCGACCTGGGCCTGGTTGATCTCGGTTTCCTTGGGCACGCCGTTCAGCAGATCGCGACCGCGGATCATCATCGAGGCGCCGCGCCCGTCATCCGGCATCCGGGCGGTGCCGATCGAGGTCTTGATGCGTTCGGCGGTCGATTCGCCGACCAGCAGGTTATGTTGGCGGCGCAGGTAGCTGATGATCGCTTCGTCCATCCGGTCGCCGCCGACACGGACGGACCGGGCGTAAACGATGTCACCGAGCGAGAGCACGGCGACCTCGGTGGTGCCGCCGCCGATGTCGACGATCATCGATCCGGTGGGATCGGTGATCGGCATTCCGGCGCCGATGGCTGCGGCGATGGGTTCCGCGATCAGGCCCGCGCGGCGGGCGCCGGCGGAAAGGACCGACTGACGGATCGCGCGTTTTTCGACCGGGGTTGCGCCGTAGGGCACGCAGACGATGACCTTCGGCTTGGAAAATGTCGTGCGTTTATGCACCTTGCGCATGAAATGCTTGATCATTTCTTCGGCCACGTCGAAGTCGGCAATGACGCCGTCGCGCATCGGGCGGATCGCCTGGATGCTGCCCGGGGTGCGGCCCAGCATCAGCTTGGCGTCTTCGCCGACAGCGAGCACCTGCTTCTTGCCGTCCTTGACGTGATAGGCCACGACCGAGGGTTCGTTCAGGATGATGCCCCGACCCTTGACATAGACGAGTGTATTCGCCGTGCCGAGGTCGATCGCCATGTCTGACGAGAAGATACCCGAAAACCCTGCCATGCTGCCCCGATCCCGTAGTGCTGAATGTCGATGAGGCCCGCGACTCTGGGGGGGCGGGCCGGGGGCCCTTATAGAAGGGGTGATATGCAAGGGAAAGGGGACTCTGGCCTGCGCCCGGCACCATTCCGCCGCGCAGCCTCACACATGCGAGAGGAGGGCCGCCGACGAACGGCGGCCCCGGATCAGGTCAGGAGGCGGATTTGACCGCCTCGGGTTTGGTTTTCTGGCGCCGCAGGATCAATTTGTTGAGCGCGTTGACATAGGCCTTGACGCTGGCGACCACAGTATCGGTGTCGGCGGACTGACCGGTGACGATCTTGCCGTCCTCTTCCATCCGCACTGTCACGGTGGCCTGGGCATCGGTGCCTTCGGTCACGGCGTGGACCTGATAGAGCTGCAGGCGCGCCGTATGCGGGAACAGGGATTTGACCGCAGCGAAGGCGGCATCGACCGGACCGTCGCCGGTGGCGTGAACGGTATGATCGACGCCGTCGATGCTCAGCGTCAGGTCGGCGGTTTGCGGACTGTCGGTGCCGCAGACCACGCGCAGGTGTTTGACCTGCATGTAGTCATGTTCGGCATTCGTCGTACTGTCCTGCATCAGCGCGACGAGGTCGTCGTCATAGACCTCTTTCTTGCGGTCGGCGAGCGCCTTGAAGCGGACGAAGACATCGTTGAGCTGGTTGTCGGCCAGCACATGGCCGAGGTCGGCCAGTTTGGCGCGCAACGCCGCACGGCCGGAGTGTTTGCCCATCACGAGGTTTGTATCGGAGAGGCCGATATCGGTCGGGCGCATGATCTCGAAGGTCTCGGCGTTCTTGAGCATGCCATCCTGATGGATGCCGCTTTCATGCGCGAAGGCGTTCTTGCCGACGATGGCCTTGTTGAACTGCACCGGGAAGCCGGAGACAGTGGCGACCTTGCGCGAGATGTTCATGATCTTGGTGGTGTCGACGCCAGTACGGTAGGGCATGATGTCGTTACGCACTTTCAAGGCCATCACCACCTCTTCCAGCGCGGTGTTGCCGGCGCGTTCGCCGAGGCCGTTGATGGTGCATTCGATCTGGCGCGCGCCGGCTTCCACGGCCGCGAGGGAGTTTGCGGTCGCCATGCCGAGGTCATTGTGACAATGCGTGGCGAAGATGATCTGATCGGCGCCCGGCACCCGTTCCAGCAGCATCCGGATCAGCGCGGCGCTTTCGCGGGGCGCGGTGTAGCCGACGGTATCGGGGATGTTGATCGTGGTGGCGCCGGCCTTGATGGCGATTTCCACGACGCGGCAGAGATAGTCATGTTCGGTCCGGGTTGCGTCCATCGGTGACCATTGCACGTTGTCGCAGAGGTTGCGGGCATGGGTGACGGTGGCGTGGATGCGATCGGCCATCTGATCCATGTCGAGATTGGGGATGGCGCGGTGCAGCGGCGAGGTGCCGATGAAGGTGTGGATGCGCGGGCGGCGGGCGTGTTTCACCGCCTCCCAGCAACGGTCGATATCGCCCATGCTGGCGCGGGCGAGGCCGCAGACCACCGCGTTCTGCGCCTGTTTGGCAATGCCGCTGACCGCCTCGAAATCGCCGATCGAGGCGATCGGGAAGCCTGCCTCGATGATATCCACGCCCATCTCGTCGAGCAGGGCGGCGATCTCGAGCTTCTCGTCATGCGTCATCGTCGCGCCGGGGGATTGTTCGCCATCGCGCAGCGTGGTGTCGAAGATCACGACTCGGTCTTGTTCGGACGGCGTTTTCGGGGCGGTTCTGGAGATGGGATCGGTCATCGGACTGTCTCTTTGCTTAGTCTCTGTCTGGGGCTTCGGGCGCTGTCCACTCTGAGCGGTCGCGCCCGGGGGCACGCTCAGAGGAGGCTAAGAAGCAGCAGCCCACGGGCGGGCAGGAGGCGCAGAGCCCCCGAGGTGGTAATGATGTCAATCGCCCGTGTCATGGGGCCGGACTATACGGGCGAATCATGAAAAGAAAAGTGCCAAATTCCCGAGGCGAGGCTTTTGGCCTGGCGGCGGGACGAGGGTTGGCGGGCGCCCCGGTGCTCAGGCCCGGCGTCTGACTGCGCGCCAGAGGCTGGACAGCACCAGCACCGCCAGCACGCCAGCCCCGCCAAGCGCCAGTGGCAGGGTGACCAGCATGAACCAGCCCGCGACCGCCATCGTATAGAGCGTCTCGCCCCAGTCGGTGCCCGCAATCATGCAGGGATGCACAGAGCCTTCGTCGAGCTGGCAGCCATGGGCGTTGGCCAGAGTTCCCGCGATCACCACAGAGATGATGGGTGCGACACCGATCAGCAGGGCGATCAGCGAGAGGATGGTGAGGGTCTTTCGACGTCTGGACATTGCGCCAGCGTGCCAGCCGGGGTGGATATCAGCAATAGCGCTCCACCCCGACAATATTGGCGTCGGCATATCGGTCGCCGTGGGCGAAACCTGCGGGCAGAAGACGCGCGATCTCGGCGCGGTCGGCATCGGTCAGGGTGATATCTGCGGCACCCGACCATTGCGCCAGATGCTCGGCGGTACGGGTGCCGGGGATCGGGATCAGGTGCGGGCCCTGGTCCAGCACCCAGGCCATTGCGGCCGCGGCAACGGTCCATCCGCGCGCCCGGGCGAAGGCCTTGAAGCCGTCGATCAATGCCCGGTTGTAGCTGTAGTTCGGTTCGGTGAAACGCGGCAGTCGCTTGCGGAAATCGCTGTCGGCCATATCCGCCTGAACCGGGTAATGATCGCCGAAGACCCCGCGACCGAGCGGCGAGAAGGGTATGAAGGCCACACCCAGTTCGGCGCAGGTCTGCAGCATCCCAAGCTCTGGCTGGCGGGTCCAAAGGGAATATTCGTTCTGCACAGCCATGCAGGGATGCACCGCATTGGCGCGGCGCAGGGTCGAGGGGGCGACTTCGGACAGGCCGTAACCGCCGATCTTGCCCTCGGCGATGAACGTCTTCAGGGTCTCGATGACCTCTTCCACCGGGCGTTCCTGTTCGCGACGGTGGATGTAGTAGAGCGCCACATGCTCGCGCCCGAGGCGTTTGAGCGAGCCTTCCAGCTCGGCGCGCAGATGCGTCTCTGAATTGTCGAAACGGCGGGTGGGGGCGGTGACGATGCCGCCCTTGGTGGCGATGGTGACGTCGTGCCCTCGGGTGGCGAGCCATTTTCCGATGACATTCTCGGAGCGTCCCATGCCGTAGATGTTCGAGGTGTCAAGGAAGTCGATGCCCCGGTCCCAGGCGGCATCGAGGCAGCGCAGGCTGGTCGCCTCATCCGTTTCGCCGAAGAAGCCAGCGAAGCTCATGCAGCCGAGACCGATTGCGGAGACCATCGGGCCGCTGGCCCCGAGTTGGCGTTTTTTCATGGGCCTGCCCTTTCCTGCTGCGACGCGGCAGAGAATGGCAAAGCCGGGGCAGGGTCAAGGCCCGCGGGGTGCGACTGCTTCAGGCAAAGGCGGCGGCCAGGGCGATCTCGACCATATCGCCGAAGCTCTGTTCCCGCTGGTCCGATGGCAGCGCCTCGCCGGTCAGCAGATGGTCCGAAATGGTCAGGACCGACAGCGCCCGGCAGCCATGCCGGGCCGCGAGAATGTAAAGTTCGGCCGTCTCCATCTCGACACAGAGCACGCCGTGGCGCTTCAGCTGGTCGGTCAGGTCCTGGCGTTCGTCGTAGAAGGTATCCGAGGAATAGATGCCGCCCGCATGGCTGCGCACGCCCTTTCGCTCGGCCTCGCGCTGCGCCGCGAAAAGCAGGCCGGCGTCGGCGCAGGGGGCGAAATTGATCTCTTTCATCAGGCTGGAAGAGGGGGTTGTGAGGCTGCTGGCCGTAACCGCGAGCACCACGTCCCGCAGCGCCACGTCGGGCTGCATTCCTCCAGCCGAGCCGATGCGGATCAGGGTCTTCGCGCCGTAATCGCGGATCAGTTCGTTCACGTAGATCGAGAGCGAGGGCATGCCCATGCCCGAACCGTGAATCGTCACCGGATGGCCGTTCCAGGTGCCGGTATAGCCGAGCATGCCGCGCACTTCATTGACCAGCCGCGCGTCCCTCAGGAAATGCTGCGCCGCCCAGCGGGCACGATAGGGATCGCCGGGCAACAGGACGGTTTCGGCGATATCGCCGGGTTTTGCGCCAATATGGACGGTCATCGCGGGTCTTTCCTGTCGAATCGGGGCTTGGCCCGAGGTCCGATCACTCTGCCGCGGCGGGCTGGTCTGCGACAAGGGCGACGATGTCCAGCATGATCCGGTTCAACTGAAAGTCCTTCGGGGTGTACACCGCGGCAACCCCTTGCGAGCGCAGGTGTTGGGCATCGCTCTCGGGAATGATGCCGCCGACAACCACGGGGATATGGCCCAGGCCGCGCGCGCGCAGCCGATCCAGGACGTCTTCGACCAGGGCGATATGGCTGCCGGACAGGATCGAGAGGCCGATCACATGGGCCTGCTGATCCTCCGCGGCGGCGACGATTTCATCCGGTGTCAGGCGGATCCCGTCATAGTGGATATCCATGCCGCAGTCGCGGGCGCGTGCGGCGATCTGTTCGGCACCGTTGGAATGGCCGTCAAGGCCGGGTTTGCCCATGACGAAGCTCAATCTGCGCCCGAGCCGGGTCGAGACCGCGTCGACCGCGGCGCGAATCTCGTCCAGCCCCTCGGTGCGGTTCGAGGGATTGCGCGACACACCAGTGGGCGCGCGGTATTCGCCGAAGGCCGCGCGGATCGTGGCGCCCCATTCGCCGGTGGTGACGCCAGCCTTCGCCGCGGCGATCGAGGCGGGCATGATATTGCTGCCTTCCTCCGCCGATTTGCGCAATGCGGCCAGGGCGCGGGCAACTTCGGCCGAATCGCGCGCCTGCCGCCAAGCTGCAAGGCGGGCGATCTGGTCGGCCTCGGCGGCGGGATCGGCTTGCATGATCGACCCTTCGCCGCTGGTCAGCGGCGAGGGTGCGGCTTCGGTCCAGCGATTGACGCCGACCACCGTGGTCTCGCCCGATTCGATGCGGGCGATGCGTTCGGCATTGGCCTCGACCAGCCGTGATTTCATGTACTCGATCGCGGCCACCGCCCCGCCCATCGCGTCGATCCGCGCCAATTCGGCCAGCGCGCCGGTTTTCAACGCGTCAACCTTGCGGGTGACTGCGGGGTTGTTGTCGAACAGATCATCATATTCGAGCAGATCGGATTCGTAGGCCAGTATCTGCTGCATCCGCAGCGACCATTGCTGGTCCCAGGGCCGGGGCAGGCCGAGCGCCTCGTTCCAGGCGGGCAGTTGCACGGCGCGCGCGCGGGCGTTCCTGGACAGGGTCACGGCGAGCATCTCGATCAGGATGCGATAGACGTTGTTCTCTGGCTGCTGTTCGGTGAGCCCCAGCGAATTGACCTGCACACCATAGCGGAAACGGCGGAATTTCTCGTCTTGCACGCCATAGCGGGACAGGCAGAGCTGATCCCACAATTCGGTGAAGGCGCGCATCTTGCAGAGCTCGGTGACGAATCGGATGCCTGCGTTGACGAAGAACGAGATCCGCCCGACCATCGCTGGAAACTCTTTCGCGGGCACCTTGTCGCGCAGATCGTCGAGGACGGCACAGGCCGTGGCGAGGGCGAAGGCCAGTTCCTGCTCTGGCGTCGCGCCAGCTTCCTGCAGATGATATGAACAAACGTTCATGGGGTTCCAGCGTGGCAGATGCGCCTGGGTATAGGCGGCAACATCGGTGATCATCCGCAGCGAGGGGGCCGGCGGGCAGATATAGGTGCCGCGGCTCAGATACTCCTTGATGATGTCATTCTGCACCGTGCCCTGCAGGGCCGCGACGTCCGCCCCCTGCTCTTCGGCGACCGCGATGTAGAGCGCCAGAAGCCAGGGTGCGGTGGCGTTGATCGTCATCGAGGTGTTCATCTGTTCGACGGGAATGCCGTGGAACAGGGCGCGCATGTCCCCGAGATGGCCGATCGGAACCCCGACCTTCCCGACCTCGCCGCGCGCGAGCAGGTGATCGCTGTCATAGCCGGTCTGGGTCGGCAGATCGAAGGCGACGGACAGGCCGGTCTGCCCCTTCGCAAGATTGGTACGGTAAAGTGCGTTGGAGGCCGCCGCGGTGGAATGGCCCGCATATGTCCGGAAAAGCCAGGGGGCATCCTTGGTCTGGGTCATGGCCTTTCGGGACTCCCGGTTTGGTAATTTTATATCCAGGGATGCTTCATAGTGGAAACTTTATGTCTCTGTCAATTCGCCGCAGCGCGGCAAAGCTGTCCAATTTCGCTTCTTTCTGGCGGAAATACCCCGGGGGTAGGGTCGGCAGGGCCCCCGCTCTTGTCGACTCGCTGCCCGCAGCACAACTTCGGGGCCAAACATTTGTTAGAGACGTCACGATAGGGTTATTAAATTACAAAATTAACGCAAGAATGGTTGCAATCTTGCGTGAGCTTTCGTATCTCCTTCGGCATAGCCTGGCGATTCTGCGCTGCGGCACGATCGGTGAAGGAGAGGATCATGGCCCTGGATATCGCCCCGGCAATCACTGCCTATGAGGCGCCGATAAAGGATCTTTACGAGTTGGGCGAAATGCCCCCGCTCGGACATGTCCCGGCGCAGATGTACGCCTGGACGATCCGGCGCGAACGGCATGGCGAGCCGGATACCGCGATGCAGGTCGAGGTTGTCGAGACGCCCGCGATCGACAGCCAGGAGGTTCTGGTGCTCGTGATGGCGGCGGGGGTCAATTATAACGGTGTCTGGGCCGCGCTGGGCCAGCCGATCAGCCCTTTCGACGGGCATGGCGCGCCCATTCCATATCGCGGGATCCGACGCCTCGGGCATCGTCTGGGCGGTGGGCGACAAGGTGAAGCGCTGGAAGGTCGGCGATGAAGTCGTCATCCATTGCAATCAGGACGATGGCGACGATGAGGAATGCAACGGCGGCGACCCGATGTTCTGCCCGAGCCAGCGGATCTGGGGCTACGAGACGCCTGACGGCTCTTTCGCGCAATTCACCCGGGTGCAGGCGCAGCAACTGATGCCGCGCCCCAAGCATCTGACATGGGAGGAGAGCGCCTGCTACACGCTGACGCTGGCCACTGCCTATCGCATGCTGTTCGGGCACCGGCCGCATATCCTGAAGCCGGGGGACAATGTGCTGGTCTGGGGCGCTTCGGGCGGCCTGGGATCCTATGCGATCCAGCTGATCAATGCGGCGGGGGCCAATGCGATCGGCGTCATCTCGGAAGAGGACAAGCGCGAGTTCGTGATGGGCGTTGGGCGCCAAGGGCGTGATCAACCGCAAGGACTTCAAATGCTGGGGCCAGATGCCCACCGTCAACACGCCTGAGTACAAGGCCTGGTTCACCGAGGCGCGCACGTTCGGCGCGGCGATCTGGGACATCACCGGCAAGGGCAACAACGTCGATATGGTGTTCGAACATCCGGGCGAGGCGACCTTCCCGGTCTCGGTCTTCGTGGTCAAGCGCGGCGGCATGGTGGTGATCTGTGCCGGCACGACGGGCTACAACCTGACCTTTGATGTGCGCTATCTCTGGATGCATCAGAAGCGGGTGCAGGGCAGCCATTTCGCCAATCTCAAACAGGCCGCGGCGGCCAACAAGCTGATGCTGGAGCGCCGGCTCGATCCCTGCATGTCCGAGGTGTTTCCCTGGGCCGAGATTCCCGCAGCCCATATGAAGATGCGCCGCAACGAACACAAGCCGGGCAATATGGCGGTGCTGGTGCAAGCGCCGCGCACCGGGTTGCGCACCTTCGAGGATGCTTTGGAAGTCAGCTTGAGGCGATAAATTCTCCCTCAATTGAGTTTCTCCGCGAAAATATGTCGATTGAGGCCTCGTGCTGACTCCGTTTTGTCAGGCCAATATTAACTTTACGCGGCTGCAATCAGCGTAACGGAGCGGGGCATTGCAATGCGGCATGATTGGATTTTCGACGTACTGGCAGATCTGCGTCGCTATGCCCAGCAACACGGGCTGGTGCTGGTGGCGCCGCTGAGGAGGCGGCGCGCGTCGGCGCGGCCGAAATCGCCGCCTCTGGTGGGCGGGCCGAATCGCCGCCTCTGGCGAGGCAGAGCCGGTGCGCCGGGCGTCCGACGGGCTGATGCGCGCTGGCCCTGGCCGGCGGGCTTGGCTAAGGTCGCGCCATGACCTTGCCCGCCGTGCAGTTTTCCGAGGATCAGGCCGAAGCCTGGGACCGCGTCGCCGAGACGCTGCGCGGCGCGGGTTCGATCTGGACGCAGGCACCCTGACGCCCGATGCGCAGGGCAAGGCCTCGGTGCTGGCGGTGGTGGGCAAGGCGGGCTCGGGCAAGACCATGCTGCTGGCCGCAGCTGTACCAAGGCGCTGCATCGAGGCTGGGGTGGACATCGTTTCGGGCGATTACGAGGGCAAGAAGCGCAAGGATCGCCGCACGCTGGCCATTCTGGCGCCGACCAACAAGGCGGCCAGCGTGTTGCGCAACCGCGGCGTTCCGGCGACGACGATCCACCGCATCCTCTACACCCCGGTCTATGACCCGGAATATGAGAAGATCGCCGAATGGCTGGCCGGGCAGGGCGAGCGGCCGGTGGTCGAGGGGCTGACCGAACTGGCGCTCGACCGGGCCAAGGCGTTCTACGAGCAGGTCAAGTCGATCCCCGGCGCGCTGGCTGCGGCGGGGCTGCGCGGATCGGATTTCATCAGGGGCTGGAAGCGGCGGGAAGAGCCGCTGGACATCGGCTTCGTCGACGAAAGCTCGATGCTGGATGAGCGCCAGCTCGACGATCTGCGCGAGATTTTCCCGACGCTGGTGCTGTTCGGCGATCCGGCCCAGCTTGCCCCGGTCGGCGCGATCGGGCGAGATGGTGTTTGACAAGCTGGCGGACAGCCGCAGGCTGGTGCTGCACCGCATCCACCGGCAGGCCGAGGACAATCCGATCCTCGATCTGGCCCATGCGCTGGCCGATCCTGACCTGGGCTTCGAGCGATTTCGAGCGGATGGTCGAGGCGGCGGCCGCAACGCGATGAGCGCGTGCAGCTGGCGCGAGCGGGTCGAGGCGCGAGCTGATGGCGCGCTCGCCGGTGCTGGTCTGGCGCAATGCGACCCGGATCCGGCTGATCCACGGCGTTCCGCGCCGCCTATGGCGCGCCGCCGGATGCGCTTGCTGCCGGGCGAGCCGCTGATCTGCGACGGGATCGAACTGCCGCTGAAGCATCGCAAGAAGCGCATCGATCTGGAGGCGCGCGGCCTGATCAAGGGCGCGCAGGTGATCTACCTCGGCCCCGGCAACAAGCCGGGGTTTTCGCGGCTGCATGTGATCGGCGCCGAAGATCCGCAGATCTCGGCGGCCTCGATCATCAAGATCGAGACTGCCGGATGAGGAAGAGCCCTTCATCCCCTATGCCGCGCGCGATGGGGGCGGCCTTTCTGCATGGCGCGGCGGTGACGATCCACAAGGCGCAGGGCTCGCAATGGGAAGACGGTGCAGGTCTTCGCGCCCGACCTCTATGCGGCGGCGCAGTCCGGGCCGGGTCGAGGCGGGGATCGCCGCTGTGGAAGCGGCTGGCCTATGTCGCGATCACCCGGGCCGAGCAGCGGCTGCTCTGGGTCGTGCGCAACCGGCTGGCGCGCCCGGCGGCGCCGCTGGGGATGGAGGATCTCGTCGCGCCGGTGCCGCTCGGTTGCGAGCTGGCCGCGGAGCGGCGGAGTAGCGCGCCTCTGGCAGGCTTGGCCCGGCTTCGGCCTAGGCTTCGCGGCAAATCAGAAGGGAGACCCCGATGCGCTGCGTCTTCGTCCAGTTCCGCTGCACCCCCGGCAAGACCTATGAGGTGGCCGATGCGATCTATGACCGCGAGGTGGTCAGCGAGCTTTATTCCACCTCGGGGGAATATGACCTGATCGCCAAGGTCTATATCCCCGACGACGCGGATGTCGGCCATTTCCTGTCGAGAAGCTGTTCGACATTCCCGGGATCGTGCGGACGCTGACCACGATGACCTTCAAGGCGTTCTGACATGGCGGGAACATTGCGATCATCACCGGCGCCAGTGCCGGGATCGGGCGGGCCACGGCGCAGCGGTTCCTCGGCTGCGGGCTGGCAGGTCGGGCTGATCGCCCGCAAGGCGGCGGCGCTGGAGGAGATCGCCGCCGGCCATCCCGGCGGGCCTTGTCGCTGCCCTGCGATGTCACCGAGGCCGCGGCGGTGGAGGCGGCCTTCACCGCCACGGTCGCGCGGTTCGGACGGCTGGACGCGCTGTTCAACAATGCGGGATCTCCGCGCCCCGCCGGGCTGATCGACGAGATTCCGCTGACAGACTGGACGCGATACGGTCGCGGTCAACCTCGACGGGATGTTCTTCTGCGCGCGCGCGGCGCTTTCGCCCGGATGCGGGCGGCAGGATCCGCAGGGCGGGCGGATCGTCAACAACGGCTCGATCTCGGCGCATGTGCCGCGCCCGGGATCGGTCGCCTATACCAGCACGAAACATGCGATCACGGGTCTGACCGAGCGCTGTCGCTCGACGGGCGGCCCTTTGACATCGCCTGCGGGCAGATCGACATCGGCAATGCGCCACCGCGATGGCGGCGAAGATGCAGACCGGCGTGCCGCAGGCCGATGGCACGATCCGGGCCGAACCCGCGATGGATGCGAGCGAGGTCGCAGGCTCCGTCCTGCATATGGCCGCGCTGCCGCTGTCGACCAATGTCCAGTTCATGACGGTCATGGCGACGCAAGATGCCCTTTATCGGGCGCGGCTAATCGGGCCTGCGGTTTCTTCTTGGAAAAATACTCATCTTCGCCCGCGTGCAAGGGGCGCCGCATCGGGCGGTCCGGCTAGCGTCTGACCAGACGGAAGACTGCTGAGGCGACCCAGCCTGCGCCGACTGCGATGGTCAGTGACAGCAGGCCGTAGATCGCCGACTGCTGCTAGCGCGAGATGGTACAGCCAGCGTTCGACGCCCGGTCTTCTGCACGAGCACGTCGCTTTGTCATGTTCTCAGACCTTGCCCTCGCGGGTCAGGAAAATGCGCGCCTTGTAATTGCCCTTCGGTCAGGTTGGAGGGCAGCGCGATCCGGGTGGAGAAGAGGGTGGATTCGTCGAGCCCGACCGCGCCCTCTTCGAGGACATAAAGCCCCTGCTGCGTGCGGATGCGGATCATCGCATCGGTGAAGGCTGGCGGCTCGGGGGCCATCGCCTGCATGCCGATGGCGTAGATGACGCTGCGGGATCGAGATATGGTAGCGCAGATCATCGGTCTGGCCGAGAGCACCTTGTCGCATCGGGCGCCGACGTGGCGATGGCATAGAAGCTGGGCGCGCGGTCTGATCTCGCACGCCTTCAGTATTCGACCCAGATGCCGCATGCATGCCCCTTCTTGCGCACGTCGACCCGGAACGCGGGGCCTTCCAGCGTCATCGACCACTTCGAGCGGCGGGCCCGGCGGGATCGGCATTTCCCGCTTCACCGCGCCAAAGACGAGGATGTCTGACCCGGAGAAATTCGCCGTGATCGCGATCTGGTTTTCCGCCAGGCCCGCCACAACCTGTTCTCGCTGTCGCCTCGGCGGATGGGCATGCCCCACCGTCTGCGCCGCAAGGGTGCAGACAGGAGCAGCAGAGCGCCGCCGCTCGAAACCCGGGCCAGCTCATGGCAGGCCGATCGTGGTGAGCGAGTAACAGTTCATGCGGCGCGAGCAGCATGTCGAGCGCGATCTTCAGGCCTGACGGCCAGGACAAGCAGCGCAAGCATGATGCGCATCTGTTCGGCCTTCAGCCGGAAACCGATCGAGGTGCCGATCTGCGCGCCGATCACGCCGCCGACGATCAGGAGGACCGCCAGCGCCATGTCGACCGACTGGTTGTGATCGCATGGCCCATCACCGAATAGGCTGTGACGAAGATGATCTGAAACAGCGAGGTGCCGACCACGACCTTGGTGTTCATGCCAAGCAGATAGATCATCGCGGGAACGATGATGAAGCCACCGCCGACGCCCATTGCGGCGGACAGGAACCCACCAGAACGCCGATGCAGAAGCGGCGGGAAGACGGATATGTAAAGGCCCGAGGTGCGGAATCGGACCTTCAGCGGCCAGCGTTGTACCCATGTATGCTTGCGTCCGCTTGAGCGGCGTCGGGCCGGTGCGCGGCCCGCCTGCCGGATCGCGCCGGAGGCTTTCCAGGAACATCATCGCGCCGATCGTGCCCATGAAGAAGACATAGGACAGCTGCACGAAGAGTTCGACCTGGCCGATCTTCTTCAGCAGATCGAAGACGACAAGGCCAAGGCTCGAGCCGAAGAAGCCGCCGATCAGCATGACGTGCCCATCCGGAAATCGACCGTCTTGCGGCGAGATGGACCATCAGCCCCGAGAACGAGGCCGCGACCACCTGGTTCGCCCCGGTCGCCACGGCGACGCCGGGCGGGATGCCGATGAACAGAAGCAGCGGCGTGATCAGGAATCCGCCGCCGACCCCGAACATGCCCGACACCAGACCCACACGCTCCCGATCGCCAGCAACAGGAAGGCATTGACGGAAACATCGGCGATGGGCAGGTAGATCTGCATGAGGCCGCCCGCGGCTAGGTCTGACACCGGACGGGCCGAGGTGCCCTTGGCAATCAGGGTCGCCGTGACTTCATGGCCTAGCATCTATACCAGCTTTTGCAAGTATCTTCGCAGGATGCGGGAGAGTTTCGCGGCGCCCTAGCGGCGCCATCGCCTTGGTATGCTCATGGCTGATGTTTTCCGTCGCTCATCCCGCCGCCATGTTGGTGATGGTCGAGATCGCCGCCACCTTCAAGGCCGAGGAAGCGGGCGAGGATGACCTCTGGCACGGTGGACATGCCGACGGCATCGCGCGCCCAGCGTGCGGATGGCGCGAATCTCGGCTGGGGTCTCAAACGAGGGGCCGGAATACCAGGCATAGACGCCTCGACCAGAGCGCAGGTCCTCTCGCCACGGCGGCGGCTTTCAGGGCCGCGCGGATGCCGGGGTCATAAGCGGCGGTCATCGGCACGAAGCGGGCATCCGTCGGCTCGCCGATCAGCGGGATTGAGGCCGGAGAAATTTATGTGGTCGGTGAGCAGCATGAGATCCCCCGGGGGATGTCCGGGCGCAGCGATCCCGCGGCATTGGTCGGATCAGCGCGGTGGCGCCCAGCGCCTTGAGCACTTCGAGCGGCAGGCGCATCGCATCCGGGATCGCCGGTTTCATAGTAATGCTCACGCCCGCTGAAGACGGCGATCGCGGCGGCCTTCCAGGGTGCCTACGTCAGGGCTTCGGATTGTGCCCGAGACGCACGGCATGGGGAAATCCCGGCAGATCGGCATAGGCGATGGCGATGCCATCCACCGCATCGGCCAGCGGGCCGAGGCCCGAGCCCAGGATCAGCCCGAGCCTGACCGGCTCCGCCCCGGCGCGGGCCTGGATCAGCTGCGGCGGTGGCCTCAGCGTTCCTTGACATAGGGTTCGCCTCCGGCGCGGGGTGGGGTGGCCTTGCCGACGAAGCCTGCAAGGATGATGACGGTCAGGATATAGGGCAGGGCGTCCATCACCTGATTCGGGGATCACCATGCCGCCGAGGTTCAGATCGTCTGGTAGCGGTTCGACAGGGCCTCGAGAAAACCGAAGAGCATTGTGGCGCCAAGCGCATACCACGGGCGCCATTTGGCGAAGATCAGCGCGGCCAGGGCGATATAGCCCCGGCCTGCCGTCATCTCGCGGCCAAAGCCAG
The DNA here is from genome assembly GCA_963837565.1 of uncultured Pseudomonadota bacterium. Lineage (GTDB taxonomy): Bacteria > Pseudomonadota > Alphaproteobacteria > Rhodobacterales > Rhodobacteraceae > Solirhodobacter. The sequence goes on along the minus strand of CAWIOC010000002.1, from coordinate 193,213 downwards.
CGGCGAGCGAGGTGGAGAGATAGGCTCCCTGCGACGCCGCAAAGGAGGCCCGCGATGCAGATGGCCGCAAAGCGCAGACCGACGACCGAGACGCCTGCGGTATCGACTGCCGCAGGATTTTCGCCGACCGCGCGCAGGCGCAGGCCGAAACGGGTGCGGTACAGGACCCACCAGGTCAGCGGCACGCAGAGGAAGGCGGCATAGACGAGGATGGAATGGCCCGAGATCAGCGTATCGTAGATCGGGCCGAGCACGGGGACATCCTTCACGGCATCGGCGAAGGGCAGGGAGATATCCTTGAACCGTGCCTCGCCCGAGAGGGCCGGCGTGCCGCCGCCGAGGCCGAACCATTTCTGCCCGATCAACACGGTCAGTCCCGAGGCGAGGAAGTTGATCGCCACGCCCGAGATCAGCTGATTGCCGCGGAAGGTGATGGCGGCGATGCCGTGGATCAGGGCGAAGACCATCGAGGCGGCAATGCCTGCCAGCAGGCCGAGCCAGGCGCTGCCGGTGGAATAGGCAATGGCGGCAGAGAGGAAGGCCGCGACCAGCATCTTGCCCTCCAGCCCGATGTCGAAGACCCCGGCGCGTTCCGAGAACAGGCCCGCGAGACAGGCGAGCAGAAGCGGCGTGCCGAGGCGCACCGAACTGTCGAAGATCGAAAGCAGCGTTGCGAGATCCATCACGCCCTCCGCCTTGATTTTCGGAAGGCCCATTCGACCGGCATCCGCACCATGTTGTCGAGTGCGCCGGTGAAGAGGATCACCAGCGCCTGAATCACGGTGATCAGCTGCGACGGGATGGAGGTGTCGAGCGATAGCTCCGCCCCGCCCTGATAGAGGAAACCGAAGAGCAGCGCGGCCAAGAGGACCCCGAGCGGATGCGATCGGCCCATCAGCGCGACCGCGATACCGATGAAGCCTGCGCCCTCTGACGAGTTCAGCACAAGGCGACCGGATTTCGCCCATCACGTTGTTGATCGACATGAGGCCCGAGCAGCGCACCCGAGATCAGCATGGCGTAGATCGTGATCTTGACCGGGTTGATGCCGGCGTAGCGTGCTGCGGGTTCCGATTTTCCGAAGGCGCGCAGCTCGTAGCCGAAGCGGGTGTGCCAGATCAGCCACCAGACCATGACACAGGCGGCGAGTGCGATCAGCAGGGTGATATTGGCGGGGGTGTGGGTGTTGAAGGGGATGCCGATACTGTCGAGCATCGTGCCGATCTTGGGCAGTTTGGTGGTTTTCGGGAAGTTTGCCGAGGCCGGATCCATGGAGCCCACCGGCCGCATGATGTTGACCAGGAGGTAGTTCAGCAGGGCGGCGCCGATGAAGTTGAACATGATCGTAGTGATCACGATATGGCTGCCGCGTTTCGCCTGCAGCCAGGCCGGGATCAATGCCCATGCCGCGCCGAAGGCCGCTCCCATCAGTGAGGCCGCGATCAGCGCTACGCCCCAGTTCGGCCAGGGCAGGGCGAGGCAGGCGACAGAGACGCCGAGCCCACCCAGTTGCGCCTGCCCGTCACCGCCGATGTTGAACAGGCTGGCGTGGAAGGCCACGGCGACGCCGAGGCCGGTGAAGATGAAATTGGTGGCGTAATAGAGGGTATAGCCCCAGCCATAGGACGACCCGACCGCGCCGTCGATCATGATCAGCAGCGCGTTGATCGGGTCTTCGCCGATGGCGAGGATCACGAGGCCGGAAATCATGAAGGCGATCAGGATCGAGATCAGCGGCACCAGCAGGGCATCGGCCCATTTCGGCATTCTTTCCATCTCAGGCGGCCTTTCCGCTGACGCCGGCCATCAGCAGGCCGAGTTCGCGTTCGTTGGTTTCCCCCGGCAGACGTTCGCCCATGATGCGTCCGTCGAACATGACGGCGATGCGGTCCGACAGCGACATGATCTCTTCCAGCTCGACCGAGACCAGAAGGATCGCCTTGCCCGCGTCACGCAGGCGGACGATCTGTTGATGGATGAACTCGATCGCGCCGATGTCGACGCCGCGGGTGGGCTGGCCGATCAGCAGCAGGTCGGGATTACGCTCGATCTCGCGCGCGAGGACCAGCTTTTGCTGGTTTCCGCCGGAGAAGTTCTTGGAGGCGAGGCGCGGGTCGGGCGGGCGAACGTCGAAGCGACCCATCTTGGCCTGGGTTTCGGCCAGCAGGGCGGCATTGTCCATCAGCAGGGCGTTCTTCTGATAGGCCGGGTCATTGTGATAGCCGAAGGCGACGTTTTCCCAAGCGGTGAAATCCATGATCAGGCCGAGGCGCTGGCGGTCTTCCGGAACATGGGCGATGCCGTCGCGGCGACGTGTCTGGCCATCGGAATGGCGCCCGGTCAGATCGAGCGGCGTGCCGTTCAGCCGGATCTTGCCCTTGCCGTTGGCGATGCCGCCCAGAACCTCCAACAGTTCGGACTGGCCGTTGCCGGCGACGCCCGCGATGCCGAGGATTTCGCCCGCGCGGACGGAGAGCGATACGCCTTTCAGGCGCTCCACCCCCTTGTCATCCAAGACGCGGAGATCTTCGACCTCGAGCACCGTCTTGCCCGGTTTCGCCGGGGTCTTGTCGACACGCAGCAGCACCTTGCGGCCGACCATGAGCTCGGCCAGTTCCTCGGGCGAGGTCTCGGCGGTCTTGACGGTGGCGGTCATCTGGCCGCGGCGCATGACCGAGACGGTTTCGGTGATCTCCATGATCTCGCGCAGTTTGTGGGTGATCAGGATGATGGTCTTGCCCTCTTCGCGCAGCCGTCCGAGGATGCGGAACAGCTGGTCGGCCTCGGCGGGGGTCAGCACGCCGGTGGGCTCATCGAGGATCAGGATATCGGCCTGCCGGTAGAGCGCCTTGAGGATCTCGACCCGCTGCTGGTGGCCGACCGAGAGGTTCTCGATCAGCGCATCGGGGTCGACGTTCAACTCGTATTCGCGGGCAAGCTCGGTCAGCAGTTTGCGGGCCTTGGCAAGCGAGGGGCGCAGCAGCGCGCCCTCTTCGGCGCCGAGGATGACGTTTTCGAGGACGGTGAAGTTCTGCACCAGTTTGAAGTGCTGAAACACCATGCCGATGCCGGCGCGGATCGCGGCCTGACTGTCGGGGATATGGGTGACGGTGCCATTGATCAGGATCTCGCCCGCGTCGGCGCGGTAGAAGCCGTAGAGGATCGACATCAAGGTCGATTTGCCCGCGCCGTTCTCGCCGATGATGCCGTGGATCGAGCCTTTGGCAACCCGGATCGAGATATCCTTGTTGGCCTGTACCGGGCCGAAGGCCTTGGAGATGCCGCGCAGTTCGATCGCCGGAGCGGAGTCGGATGCGGCTGGGGCGGCAGTTGCCTGCCGCCCCGGGGGGTTACCCATTGCCATGCACGCCGACCCTCAGTTCACGGGGCAGGTGTTGTCGGTGGTGTAGTCATGCACCTTGATCGTGCCGTCCTCGATTTTCTTGGTCGCCTCTTCGACGGCGGCCTTGATCTCGGGCGTGATCAGTTTGGCGTTGTATTCATCCATCGCCGGGGCGACGCCGCCTGCCTTGAGGTCCATCACCTTGATGCCGGGCTTGAGGTCCGGGCCGGCCTTGAAGGCGTCATAGACGGCATTGTCCACGCGCTTGGTCATCGAGGTCAGAACCTGACCGGGATGCATGTAGTTCTGGTCGCTGTCGACGCCGATCGAAAGGATCTTGCCATCGGCTGCGGCCTGAAGCACGCCAACCCCGGTGCCGCCTGCCGCGGCATAGATCACGTCGGCGCCCTGGCTCATCTGGGCCTTGGCAAGCTCGCCGCCCTTCACCGGGTCATTCCAGGCGGAGGGGGTGGTGCCGGTCATGTTCTCGATCACCTTGGCCTTCGGGTTCGCCGCCATCACGCCCTGCGCATAGCCGCAGCCGAATTTGCGGATCAGCGGAATGTCCATGCCGCCGATAAAGCCCACGGTGCCGGTTTTCGACGCCATCGCGGCCATCATGCCGACGAGGTAGGAACCCTGCTCTTCCGTGAAGACCACCGATTGAACGTTCGGCTGGTCAACCACCATGTCGATGATCGCGAATTTGGTCTTCGGATAATCCGGGGCGACTTTTGCCAGCACGTCACTGAAGGCGAAGCCGGTCATCACGATCGGATCGGCGCCCTGATCGGCCAGTCGGCGCAGAAACTGCTCGCGCTGGGCCTCGGACTGCATCTCGATTTCCTTGAACTTCTTGCCGGATTCCTTGGCCCAGCGCTCGGCGCCTTCAGCGGCGGCCTGGTTGAAGGATTTGTCATTCTTGCCGCCGAGATCGTAGATGATCGCGGGCTCTGCAAGGGCGTAGGTGGCGGTCAGCGCCACGGTGGCGGCGGCGCCGAGGAATTTGGTCATCAAGCTCATGGAAGAGTCTCCCGGTTGTTCATCTGGGTGAACGCGGGCAGCCGTTGGGCCATCGCGCGTGCCGATCTCTGATGGATCATGGTCGAATAAGGCCGCAGGTCGCCGGGGCGGTCAATAGCCATCTTGCGCGGACATAAACGATTCTTGACCGGATGATAAAAAGTGATGAAGGGCCGTGCGCGCGGCTTTCAAAGCGCCTTCGCAAAGAGCAGCGCGTCGACCGGCAGGCCCTCGTGCGACCTGTAGTAGCCGCGCCGAAGCCCGGTTTGTCCGTATAGCGCGGCTGTATAGAGCGCAATGGCCGCATCGTTGTTCGCGGCGACTTCGAGAAAGGCGATGGCGGCATTGCGCGCTTTCGCCTCAGCCTCGAACCCGGCGAGGAGGCGGCGGGCGATGCCCTGACGGCGCGCCTCCGGGGCGGTGACGATGGTCAGAAGCTCTGCCTCATCTGCGACGGCGCGACCGAGGGCGAAGCCCTGCGGATCATCGATCAGGAAACATCCCGGCGAGGTAAGCAGGCCTGCGATCTCGTCAGCGCTCCAGGGTCGCGGCATGCTGATGGCGCTGGAGTGCAGAGCGGCAAGGCGGCCGAAATCGATCATGCGAGGATATGAGGCGGGGGGTCAGATGGGGGGGCGGCATCTGCGGCGCGCAGGTAGAGCGGTGCCGGGCGGGGCTGCGGCGAGAGGCGGCGCGTCTGTGCGATGCGGGCGATCGCCTCGGGAAGGGGATAAACTGGGGCAAGGGCTGCGCCGGAGGTGACGCGGGCGAAAGCTGCCGCGTCATGGCCGACCACATCGAGGCCGTGCCATTCAGGCGGCAGGCTGTCGGGGGTCAGCAGTCGCGGCGGCGAAGGATCGTCGAGCCGGGCAAGGTAGCTTTGCCCCCGGCGTGCGTCTACCGAAGCGAGCAGAGGGCGCGGCAGGCCGAGGGCTGCAGCCTCGAACCCCGAGATGCCGATTGCGGGGATGGTCAGCGCAAGCGCGAGGCCGCGGGCCGCCGAGACGGCGATGCGGGTGCCGGTGAAATTTCCGGGGCCGGTGCCGACGCCAAGCGCCGTCAGGTCGCGCCAGCGCAAGCCGTGATCCGCGAGCATGCCTTCGAGCAGCGGCATCAGTTGTTCGGCCTGCCCCTTGTCCATCGGCAGGATCGTGCAGGCGAGCAGCCGGTCGCCGGACACCAAAGCGGCCGCGCAATGCGCGGCCGATGTGTCGAAGGCCAGAACGATGGCGTCAGACGGCAACCGGGCGCACCTCGGTCACCTCTGGGATGTAGTGGCGCAGCAGGTTCTCGATGCCCATCTTCAGCGTCAGCGTGGACGAGGGGCAGCCCGCGCAGGCGCCTTGCATGTGCAGGTAGACGACGCCCCGGTCGAAGCCGTGGAACGTGATGTCGCCGCCATCATTGGCCACGGCGGGGCGGACGCGGGTGTCAAGCAATTCCTTGATCTGGTTCACAATCTCGGAGTCGGGGCCATCATGGGCGGCATGCGCCTCGGCCTGTACGCCGTCGAGCACTGAGGCGCCCGACTGGTAATGTTCCATGATCGCGCCGAGCAGGGCGGGCTTCAGGTGATCCCAGACGATGGCGTCGGATTTGGTGACGGTGACGAAGTCGGTGCCGAAGAACACGCCGGTGACGCCATCAACCGCGAAGAGGCGGCGCGCGAGGGGGGATTTTTCCGCCGCCTCGGCATTGGGGAAATCAGCGGTGCCCATGTCGAGCACGGCCTGCCCCGGCAGGAATTTCAGCGTGGCGGGGTTCGGGGTGGATTCGGTCTGGATGAACATTGGTTATCTCCGACTATTCCGGTCGGATATGCGCTTCTGGACCGCTCAAGTCAAGGAGGCGGGACAGAGTCAGAGCAACGGTGCGCCGCGCGCGAGGCCGCGGATCACGCTCCCGTCCGGGGGCAGCAGCGGGATCAGGCAGGCCTGCACCGCGTGATAGAGATCCGGTTTGCCGGTAAAGACGCGGCTGACCGGCGCGAGGCTGTCGTCGAGTTCGGGGAACCAGCCGCCATTGGCCGGGTCGATCAGGTGACGGGCGGTAAAATCCCAGATGCGGCGATACCACCCCTCGAACCGCGCGTCGCCGCCTGAACGACGCAAAACGGCGGCGGCGCCGATGCCCTCGGCGCAGGGCCACCAGTAGCGGTCGGAGCGCGAGGGGCGGTCGGACCAGTCGAGCGTGTAGTAGAACCCGCCCGAGGGTCTGTCCCAGCCGATCTCGCAGGTGTGCAGGAAGAGCGCCTGTGCGGAGTCTTGCATCCAGGCGTGGCGCTGGCCGGTGAGGTGCCAGAGTTGCACCAGCAGGCGGGACCATTCGAGAGCGTGGCCGGGGGTGGTGCCCGCCGGGCGGAACATCGGGTCGCCGGCATAGGCGCGGTCGACGGCCCAGTCTCGTCGAAATGCTCTGCCACGCGCCAGCCTTCGGCGCGGGCGTGTCGATTGATGATCAGATCCGCGATCTGCTCGGCCATGGTCAGATAGGTGGCATCATCGGTCGCCTCGAAGGCGGCCATCAGCGCCTCGGTCAGGTGCATGTTGGAATTCTGACCGCGATAGGGGCCAAGCGGCTGCCAGTCGGTTGAATATTCCTCGGTGGTGGCGCCTGCGGTGGCGTCCCAGAAGCGGGTCAGCAGAACCTCGGTCACATCCGTCAGCAGGCGGTCGGCGTCGGGATGACCCACGGTCTTGGCAGAGGCGGCGGCGAGCAGGGTGAAGGCGTGGCCATAGGCCTGCTTGCTGTCATTTACCGGGCCTGCTTCATCCACCGACCAGAAATAGCCGCCATTCACACGGTCGTGGTGATGCGACCAAAGGTAGGCCATGCCGTGATCGACCATGCGATCCGCGCCGGGTAGGCCCATCAGATGGGCAGCGGAGAAGCAATGCACCATGCGGCAGGTTTCGTGGATCTGGCGCAGCGCCCCGCGCGGGCCGAAGGGCATTGGCCTGCCCTCGGCATCGAGCGGGGTGAAGCCGCCCTTCAGGTTCAGCGCATTGCTCTGGAACAGCGCGAAGAGCGCGCGCGCCTGATCCAGCAGCCAGAGGCGATGCGCGGTGCGGGTGACGAGATCGGGGCCGGTGCTGCCGATCCAGCCGGAGAGGGGCGCAGAAGTCATGGCGGGGTTCCGGTTCCGGGGGCGTTCGGCGCTCAGAAAGCGGGATATGGCGTCGATTTGCAAGCCCGGGCTTTGGCGATCAGACGATGCCTCCGCCAGCGCCAGAAACGGCTGGGCGCACCGAGGCAACCCGGGCACGATAGCCCGCCGTGCGATAGCTGGCGACAGGGTCTATGGCGCCGCCCTGATCGGCGCGGGCACGGGCCAGGATCGGTTCGACATCGGTGCGGAAGGCGGTTTTCAGGGTGGTTGTCGCCATCAGCGCGTCGTTGCTGTCCTGATACCCGGACAGGGCTGCGCGATCCACCAGAAGGGCCTGGACATAGGCACGCTGCACCTCCATCGCCGAGACCATCAGGCTTTCGATCGGGTCGGTGACATTGTGCGACTGGTCGAGCATATGGGCGGGGTGGAAGCCTTCGCGGCCCTCGGCATCGACCAGTTCGTTGAAGACGAGAAACAGCCGGTAGGGGTCGATCGAACCGGTGTCGAGATCGTCGTCGCCATACTTCGAATCGTTGAAATGGAAGCCGCCGAGTTTGCCGAACTGGATCAGGCGAGCGACGATCATCTCGATATTCACATTGGGCGCGTGGTGGCCGAGGTCGACGAGGCATTGCGCCTTGGGGCCGAGGCTTTGCGCGATCAGGTAGTTGCTGCCCCAGTCCTGCACCACCGTGGAATAGAAGGCAGGTTCATACATCTTGTGTTCGGTGAACATCCGCCAGTCGTCCGGCAGGCCAGCGTAGATTTGGGCCGCCGCCTCAAGGTAACGCTCGAATTGTTTGGTGAAATTGCTTTGGCCCGGGAAGTTGGAGCCGTCGCCGATCCAGACCGTCAGCGCCTTGGACCCGAGCGTCTGACCGATTTCGATACATTCGAGATTGTGCTCGACAGCTTGCCTGCGGGTGGCGGCATCGGTGTGCGAGAGCGAGCCATATTTGTAGCTGGCACGCTGCTGCGGCTGGTCCTGAAAGGTGTTGGAGTTCATCGCGTCGAAGCCGAGGCCGAGGGCCTTTGCCTTGGCGAGCAGGTCGGCCGGATCGGCCTTGTCCCAGGGGATATGCAGCGAGACCGTCGGGGTGGCGCGGGTCAGTTGCTGGATGACGGCGCAGTCTTCCAGCTTGTCGAAGATGTTGCGCGGCTCTCCCGGGCCGGGGAAGCGGGCGAAGCGGGTGCCGCCGGTGCCGACGCCCCAGGACGGGATCGCGACGCCGTAGCGCGCGACCTTTGCAGTGATGGCGGCAATGTCGATGCCGCGGCGCGACAGGCGCTCGCCAAGGCTGTCGTAGTCGGATTGCAGCGCCTTGGCGCGGGTGGCGTTTTCAGCTTCGATCAGCGCGGTGTCGATCATGGTCATGGCGCTACCTCGTGAACGACTGGACGTTGCCGGCATCGACGTTGAGGATGTTGCCGGTCGACTTGGCCGAAAGATCCGAGGCGAAGAAGTAGGCGGCCTCTGCGATATCCTCGGGCAGCACCGAGAGTTTCAGGAGCGAGCGCTGGCGGTAATGTTCCTCGAGCTCCACCGTGTCCTTGCCGTAGGCGGCGGCACGTTCCTTGAGCCAGTCGCCGGACCAGATCTTTGATCCGCGCAGGACGGCATCGGGGTTTACCACATTGACGCGGATGCCGGTCGGTGCGCCTTCCAGCGCGAGGCACCGGGCGAGGTGGATCTCGGCGGCCTTGGCGGTGCAATAGGCCGAGGCGTTGGGCGAGGCGGCGAGGCCGTTTTTCGAGGCGATGAAAACGACAGAGCCGCCGATACCCTGTTTTTTCAAGACCCTGAAGGCCTCTCGGCTGACGAGGAAATAGCCGGTGGACAGGATGTCCATGTTCTTGTTCCAGAGCGCGAGGGAGGTATCCTCGATCGGCGCGGAAGAGGCGATGCCGGCGTTGGAGACGAGAATGTCGACACCGCCGAATTCAACGGCGGTTTCCGCGTAGGCCGCGATCACGCCCGCCTCGTCCGTTACGTCCATTCGCAGCGTCCGTATGACGTCGTGGCCATAGCGGGCGGCAAGGTTGGCCTGCGTCGCGGCCAGCGCCCCCTCGTCGATATCGGCGAGCATGACGCAGGCGCCTTCGCGCAGGAGGCGTTCGGCGGTGGCGGAGCCGATGCCACCAGCGCCACCGGTGACGAAGCCGATCTGGCCTGCGAGGGCCTTCGGTTTGGGCATGCGCTGGAGTTTCGCCTCTTCCAGCAGCCAGTATTCGATGTCGAAGGCTTCCTGCTCTGGCAGGCCGCGATATTCGCTGACGGTGGAGGCGCCGCGCATCACGTTGATGGCGTTGACGTAGAACTCGCCAGAGATGCGGGCGGTGGCCTTGTCCTTGGCGAAGGTGATCATGCCGACACCGGGTATGAGGTAGACCACCGCGTTGGGGTCGCGCAGCGCTGGGCTGTCGGGGCGTTTGCAGCGGTCATAGTAGGCGGCGTAATCAGCGCGGTAGGCGGCGACCGCTGGGGCAAGGCACGCGAGGGTCGCGGCAAGGTCTGGTTTGGCCGGGTCGAAGGCGAGCACCAGAGGGCGGATCTTGGTGCGCAGGAAATGGTCGGGGCAGGAGGTGCCGAGGGCGGCCAGCGGCTCCATTCCGGCGGCATTGACGAAGTCCAGAACGGCAGGCTGATCGTCGAAGTGGCCGAGCATGTGATGGTCGGCCGAGATCATGCCGCGGATCGCGGGCATCAGCGCCGCGGCGATGGCGCGACGCTCGGCGGCGGGCAGGCTCTTGTGTCTGGGGCCGCCGAATACAGTCTTGCCTGCGGTTTCAGTGGCAAACCATTCGATTGCGCGGTTGATGATGCGCAGGGTCGTCTCATAGCAGACCCTGGCGTCGTCGTCCCAGGTGAACAGGCCGTGGGATTCGAGCACGACGCCCTTCGCATCGGGATTTTTCGCGCAGAAGTCGCCGAGCCAGAGGCCGAGTTCATAGCCCGGACGTTTCCACGGCAACCAGCCGATCTCGTCTGCCGAAGATCTTTTGCGTCAGGTCCTTCGAATTCTTTGCGGCGGCGATGGCGATGATCGCGTCGGGGTGCATGTGGTCGACGTGTTTGCGCGGGACATAGGCGTGAAGCGGCGTGTCGATGGAGGCGGCGCGGGCGTTCAGGTTGAAGGTGCAATGCGGCAGGTAGCCCACCATCTCATCCTCGTAGGCGACGCCGCGATAGAGGCCCTTCAGCGCGCGCAACTTGTCCATGTAAAGCGTGGCGAAGCCGTCCATCCTGATCGAGCCTACATCGCCGCCCGAGCCCTTGACCCAGAGCACCTCGACCGGCTGCCCGGTCAGCGGATCGGGCTGCATCACCTTGGCCGAGGTATTGCCGCCGCCGTAGTTCGTGATTCGCTTGTCGGACCCGAGGAGGTTCGAGCGGTAGAGCAGCTTTTCCGGCTCGGTCATCGACGCGGCTTTTGCGTCATCCCAAAGGTTTGCGAGCCGGGTCGCGGCGGCGGTGGTCTGCATTCTATCCTCCCTCTGGCCCACCCGGAGGCGGCCATTCTCGCCTCGAATGTGCCTGCCTGCGGCGGAATGTCAATCATGAACAGTCAACATCAATCATGCTGCAAGTGCATTATGAGCATTATGACGGAAAATGATTGACAGTGATTGGAATCAATGGAAGCGTCGAGGCGGGAGGACGAGATGCACGAGAGCGAACGCCACCGGATCATTCTGTCAGCAGTGCAGGAGCGGCCTGTCGCCACGGTGCTGGACCTTGTGACACTGACCGGTGCGTCGGAGGCGACGGTGCGCCGCGATATCGCCACGCTGCATGTCCAGAAAAAGCTGCGCCGTGTGCGCGGCGGGGCGGAATCGATTACGCCGCCACAATTCGTAGGCCTCGCCGGTCGGCCGTTCAGCGTCAACGAGACAATCCATATCGCGGCGAAGCGGGCAATCGCGCGGGCGGCGGTGGAGCTCTGCGAGGATGGCGATCCGATCATCATCAACGGTGGCACGACAACGTTTCAGATGGTGCATCCGCTGTCTGCGCGGCGCTGTCAGGTCTTCACCAACTCTTTCCCGATTGCCGAGCATCTGCTGAAGCATTCGAAGAACACCATCCTGCTGTCGGGTGGCGCGATCTATCGCGAGCAGAACATCATCCTGTCGCCCTTCGAGAATGACGTGACGCGGAATTTCTATGCGCGGCGGATGTTCATGGGGGCTCAGGGGCTTGGACCGCTGGGGCTGATGGAGGCGGATCCGCTGCTGATCCAGGCCGAGCAGAAGCTGATCGGGCAGGCGGATGAGCTGGTGGTGCTGGTTGACAGTTCCAAGTTCCGCAACCGGTCGAGCCTGATCCTGTGCCCCTTGTCGCGCATCCATGTCGTCATCACCGACGACGGGATCACTGATCGCGAGGCACAGATGCTGGAGGCGGCGGAGATACGCGTGATTGTGGCGCCGATCGGCGCCGCGGAACGGAAAGGCGCCGCGCAGGAGGGTTGAGGAGCCCGCGTGGCAAGGAACGCTCAAGGGAGGAAAACATGAGCAAACTGACAAAACTGCTGACGACGGCGGCGCTGGCCGGCGTGATGATGGCAAGCGCCGCGCATGCAGAAGAAAAGCGGATTGCCATCGTGGTGAAGGCGCTGGGCATCGGCTTTTTTGATGCCGTGGACAAGGGCGCGGAAGAGGCGGCCAAGCAGCTGGGCGATGTGAAGATCATCTATACCGGCCCGACCGCAGACCACCGCCGAGGGCCAGATCGAAGTGATCAATTCGCTGATCGCGCAGAAGGTCGATGCGATTGCCATCTCGGCCAATGACAAGGACGCGCTGGTCCCCGCCCTCAAGAAGGCGATGGAGCGGGGTATCACCGTCATTTCCTTCGACTCGGGTGTGGCCCCGGCGGGCCGGGCGATGCAGCTGAACCCGTCCTCGACCGAGTTGATCGGCAAGATGCTGATCAAGATGGCGGCGGACAATCTGCCGGATGGTGGCGAGGTCGCGGTGCTCTCGGCTTCGGCCACGGCGACGAACCAGAACAACTGGATCGCGGCGATGAAAACGGCGATGGCGGCCTATCCGAAGATCAAGCTGGTGGACACGGTCTATGGCGATGACATGGCCGACAAATCCTATCGTGAGGCGCAGGGCCTGATGCAGAATATACCCGAATCTGAAGGCGATCATCGCGCCGACCAGCGTGGGGATCGTGGCGGCGGCGCAGGCTGTTGAGGACGCCAAGAAGGTAGGCCAGGTCAACGTGACCGGGCTGGGCCTGCCGTCCGAAATGGCGGGGCATGTGCATACCGGCGCGTCCAAATCCTTTGCGATCTGGAACCCGATCGACCTTGGCTATGCCGCGACGATGATCGCCGACAACCTCGCGACCAAGAAGGCCGAGGCCAAGCCGGGCGCCGAGATCGACATGGGCCGGATGGGCAAGGTCAAGCTTGACGATAACACCGAGGGCGCGATGGCCGATCCCTTTGTCTATGACGCCAAGAACGTTGACGAGTTCGCCAAGATCTTCTGATCTGACACCCTCTCGGCCCGGCGCGTGATGATGCGCCGGGCCTTTCCTTTCCCTGCATCCACAGGCCCCAAGCCATGATTGCGACCAAACTTGAGGTGGATCGACCAGTGCTGCGGATGACCGGCATCTCGAAGTCGTTTCCCGGCGTTCGGGCATTGTCCGATGTTTCGCTGGAGCTGTTTCCGGGTCAGGTCACCGCCCTGGTGGGTGAGAATGGCGCGGGTAAGTCGACCATCGTGAAAATTCTCACCGGCATCTATCAGCCCGAAGCGGGACAGATCGAGATCGACGGGGCAGAGGTGCGCTTTTCGTCCGCGGCGGATGCCGCCGGGGCCGGGGTGACCGCGATCCATCAGGAAACCGTGTTGTTCGACGAACTGTCGGTGGCCGAGAACATCTATCTTGGCCATGCGCCGCGCGGCCGTTTCGGGTTGATCGACCGTGGTGCTATGCTGCGCGGGGCAAGGGCGCTGCTTGCACGGATTGGGGCCGAGCTGGACCCGGCGATGAAGCTGCGTGATCTTGGCATCGCGAACCGGCACCTAGTGGCGATCGCCCGCGCCCTGTCGATCGACGCGCGCGTGGTGATCATGGACGAACCGACTGCGGCGCTGTCCTACAAGGAGATCGAGGAGCTTTACGACGCTGGTTGCGCGGTTGAAGGCCGAAGGCAAGGCGATCCTGTTCATCAGCCACAAGTTCGACGAGATCTTTCGCATCGCCGACCGCTGGACAGTGTTCCGGGACGGGCAGTTCATCGGCGAGGGTCTGGTGCAGGACGTGACCGAGGGGCAGCTGGTGCAGATGATGGTCGGGCGCCCGGTCGACCAGATATTCCCCGAGCGCGCGCATCAGTTGGGGCCGCCCGTTCTGACGGTTGCGGGCTATTGCCATCCGACCGAGTTTCAGGACATCAATTTCACCCTTCACCGGGGCGAGATCCTTGGCTTTTACGGACTGATCGGCGCGGGTCGGTCAGAGTTCATGCAATCCCTGTTCGGGTTGACACGCCCGAGCCGGGGGGCCTGCCGGGTCGAGGACCGGGTGGTGGTGATCCGCTCGACCGCCGAGGCGATTTCGCAGGGCATCGTCTATGTCCCTGAGGATCGCGGGCGGCAGGGCGCGGTCAAGGGCTTGCCGATCTATCAGAACGTCACCTTGCCGTCGCTTCGCAAAACCTCTCGGCACGGGTTTCTCCGGCTGGCGCAGGAATTCGCGCTGGCGCGGGACTATACCGAACGGCTGGACCTGCGGGCGGCCTCGCTCGATCAGGATGTGGGGCTGTTGTCGGGGGGCAATCAGCAGAAGGTGGTGATTGCCAAGTGGCTGGCGGTGAAGCCGCGGGTGATCATCCTCGACGAGCCAACCAAGGGGATCGATATCGGGTCCAAGGCCGCGGTACATGCCTTCATGGCCGAACTTGCGGCCGAGGGGCTGGCGGTGATCATGGTCAGTTCAGAGTTGCCCGAGGTGATGGGCATGTCGGACCGGGTCATCGTGATGCGCGAGGGCCTGATGGTGGCGGAATTCGAACGGGGCGCGATGACGCCCGAGCGGCTGGTGCGTGCCGCCGCCGGGCTGGGCGATGCCATGGGGGCCGCGGCATGAGCGCACTTCTGCGGTCGCGCGAGGCCCTACTGGCGCTGGCAATTCTGGTGCTGCTGGGCGGCATCGCGCTGCGCTTTCCCGATTTCGTGCGGCCGGGCAATCTGGCGGGGGTGTTCAACGACACCTCGGCGCTGATCATTCTGGCGCTGGCGCAGATGGCGGTGATCCTGACGAAATGCATCGACCTGTCGATCGCCGCCAACCTTGCGCTCTGCGGAATGGTAGCCGCGATGCTGGATACGATGGGTGTGCCGATGGCGCTGGTCATCCCGGCGGCTGTTCTGTTGGGCGCCTGCCTTGGCGCGGTGAACGGGCTTTTGGTCTGGAAGCTGGATATTCCGCCTATCGTCGTGACGCTGGGCACGATGACCATCAACCGGGGGATCATCTTCCTGATCTCGGGCGGCAAGTGGATCAATTCGCAGCAGATGAGCGGGGCCTTCAAGGGCATCCCGCGGGCTGAGCTGCTCGGGCTGCCGGTGCTGTCATGGTGCGCGTTCTGGCGGCGATCGGGTTTGCCGTGCTGATCGGGCGCACGGCCTTGGGGCGGAGTTTCTTTGCCGTCGGCGGCAATGCCCATGCGGCAGTCTATGCCGGGATCAATGTCGGGCGGACGCAATGCCTCGCCTTCGTGATCGCGGGCGCGATGGCGGGTTTGGCGGGCTATCTCTGGGTGGCGCGCTATGCGGTGGCCTATGTCGATATCGCCGGAGGCTTCGAGCTGGATGTGGTGGCGGCCTGCGTGATCGGTGGGGTTTCCATTGCGGGAGGCGCGGGTACGGTGGCGGGCGCGATTCTGGGTGCGCTGTTTCTCGGCGTGATCAAGAACGCATTGCCGGTTATCGGCGTGTCGCCGTTCTGGCAGATGGCGATTTCGGGGGTGGCGATCCTGTTGGCGATCGCCTTCAACGCGCGGCAGGGCCGGGTCAAGGGTCGGTTGATCCTGAAGAAGGCGGAGGTTGGGGCATGACCGCACCGTCGCGCAATATCCCCGATCGTTTGGCCAGCGCCTGGTCGCGCCGCCTGCAACGCTGGGAGGTTTTGCTGTTTCTGGTCGCGGTCGCGATCTTCGTGGTGAACAGTTTCGCCTCGCCCTATTTCCTCGATCCCTGGAACCTGAGCGATGCGAGCTACAATTTCACCGAGAAAGGCATGGTCGCCTTTGCCATGGCGCTGCTGATCATCTCTGGCGAGATCGACCTGTCGGTCGCCTCCATCGTGGCGCTGGCCTCGACCGCGATGGGGTTCGCGATGACGCAGGGCGCGGGAACGGCAGAGTTGGCGGTGATCGGCCTGGTCGTGGGGCTGCTCTGCGGCGCATTCAACGGAGTGCTGGTCACCGGCATGGGGCTGCCCTCGATCGTGGTGACGATCGGCACGATGAGCCTGTTCCGGGGGATCAGTTACATCGTCTTGGGGGATGCGGCGTACAAGGGGTATCCGGCTTCCTTCGCCTATTTCGGGCAGGGCTACGTCTGGTGGGTGTTCTCGTTCGAACTGGTCCTGTTCGTGGTGCTGGCCTGCGGCTTTGGCGTGCTGCTGCATCGCACCAGTTTCGGGCGGGCGGTCTATGCGATCGGCAACAACCCGGTGGCGGCGCTGTTTTCCGGCATTCGGGTGGGGCGGGTGAAGTTCATCCTGTTTTTGCTGACGGGGCTGATGTCGGGTGTGGCGGCGGTTTGTCTGACATCGCGGCTCGGCTCGACCCGGCCGTCGATCGCGCTTGGGCTGGAGCTGGAAGCGGTGACGATGGTGGTGCTGGGCGGGGTCAATATCCTTGGCGGGTCGGGCACGATCCCGGGGGTCGTCCTTGCGGCACTGGTGATGGGGCTGGTGACCTTTGGATTTGGCCTGCTGAACGTGCCGGGGATCGTGATGTCGATCTTCATCGGTGTCCTGCTGATCGGCGTGATCGCCCTGCCGAGGCTCTGGGCGCGGGCAAGTCTGCGGGCGCGAAGGGGGTAGCGGTGGAGAAATACGCCTTTCGGATGCGGCTGAACCCGGGGATGGAGGCAGAGTATCGCCGCCGCCACGATGCGATCTGGCCCGAGCTTGTCGGGCTGTTGCGGGACGCGGGCGTCAGCGATTACTCGATCCACCTCGACCGCGAGACAGGCCTGCTGTTTGGCGTGATGTGGCGGCGTGACGATCACGGTATGGCAGCATTGCCGGAACATCCGGTGATGCGCAGATGGTGGGCACACATGGCCGATCTCATGGAAGTGCAGTCCGACAATGAGCCGGTTGCGGTGCCTCTGGCATGCCTGTTCCAGATGCCATGATCCTGCCGCGCCGAATTGCCGTGATCGATATTGGTAAAACCAATGCCAAGGTGGCGCTGGTTGATCGCGAGACCTTGCTGGAAGGGGCGGTGCGGACGCGGCCGAACCTTGTCTTGCCCGGCCCGCGTTATCCGCATTTCGATATCGAGGGCATCTGGGCCTTCATCCTGAAAGCCCTGTCAGAACTGTCGGCCGGGGGCGGGATCGACGCGATCTCGGTCACCACGCATGGCGCCTGTGCGGCCTTGCTTGCGGCCGATGGCTCATTGGCCGCGCCGGTGCTGGATTATGAATATTCCGGTCCGGAGGAGACCTGGGAAGATTACGCCATTCTGCGCCCGGGTTTTGACGAGACCGGGTCGCCCCGATTGCCGGGCGGGCTGAACCTTGGTGCGCAGATGCACTGGCTTTTCGCGCGCGACGCGGGCCTGCGCGACCGGGTTGCGCAGGTGGTGACATGGCCGCAGTACTGGGCGCATACGACTGACCGGCATTGCGGCGACGGACGTGACCTCGCTCGGCTGTCATACGGATCTGTGGAACCCGCATCTTGGCCGGTTTTCGTCACTGGTGCCGAGGTTGGGGCTGGACGGGTCGGATTGCGCCGCCGAGGCTGCCGGGCGAGGTGCTGGGCGTGGTCTTGCCGGAGCTGGCGGCACGGGCCGGCCTGCGACAGGATGTGCCGGTGAGTTGCGGGATTCACGATTCCAATGCGTCGCTTCTGCCGCATCTGCTGACTCAGGCCGCGCCTTTTGCGGTGGTGTCAACTGGCACCTGGGTGGTGTCGATGGCGGTAGGTGGCCAACCGGTGCTGCTGGTCGAGGCGCGCGACACGCTGATCAACGTCGATGCGCGCGGAGATGCTGTGCCTTCCGCGCGGTTCATGGGCGGGCGGGAATATGCGATGCTGGGTGGCGGCAAGGCGGATGCCGACGACGCTGTGATGGGCGAGGTTCTCGGCTCTGGCTGCCTTCTGTTGCCCTCGGTGATTGCGGAAAGTGGGCCGTTTCCCGGGACGGATTTCACCTGGGTCAACGGGGAGCCCGCGTCAGGCAGTCCGGCGCACGAGGCGGTGGTGTCCTTCTACCTTGCGCTGATGACGGCAGAGGGACTGGCGATGACCGGTGCTGCGGGGCGGGTGATTGTCGAGGGGCCGTTTGCGGCCAATCCGGCCTATCTTGCCATGCTTGAAGCGGCGAGCGGGCTGCCGGTTTTCCGGGCTGGTACGCGTACCGGCACCAGCATTGGCGCCGCGATGCTGTTCGGAAAGCCGGATGAGGCTGGGCTTGCATTGGCGCGGGCCGCGGTGCCGGAGTGCCTTGCAGAAGCCATGGCGAGATATGCCACCCTATGGCGCGATGCGGTCGCTGGGCGGGGTTAGTCGGATATCTGTTCTGACGTGTCGCCCTGCATCCAGGCCTTGTGGATCGCTCCCTTGGCGGGACTTTGGCTGACGTTCATCATCGTCTCTTCCTCGTGCCGGGCCTCGCGCGCGACGCGAATGTAGGCCTCGTTCTCGAGCACCGGAATAGCCGGGTTGTAGACTTCGGCCAACCGACGCAAGGTCTTGCGATCGTTCCTGACAAAGGCCTGGGACATCCGCTCGGCCTCGTAGGGATGGTGACCCAGGGCCTCGAACGTGCTGCGCCCGGCGCGAACGGCGCTGTCGAAGGTTTCGCGAATGATGTCGTTGCACCCCGCGTTGAACAGCTCGTAGACATGCGTCCGGTCATGTGCGCGGGCGACGATGTGGATGTCGGGGCGCACCATGCGGGCGTGTTTCACGATGGTCAGGCAGCGTTCCGGGTCGTCGATGGCGACAACGAGGATGCGCGCCTCGGCCAATCCGGCCGCGTCCAGAAGGTCGGGACGTGACGCATCGCCGAAGAACGCCTTGATCCCGAAACGGGCCATGATGTCGACGGTCTCCGCGCTAAGATCAAGTACGACGGTTTCGTAGCCGTTGGAGCGCAACATCCGGTTGACGATCTGGCCGAAGCGGCCGCTGCCGGCGATGACGGCGACCCCCTTGCGGTCGATCGTGTCGGCCTCGCGGGTTTGTCTTGCGGTCAGGCGCGGCTGGATCGCGCGGTCAAAGAGGATGAACAGCAGCGGCGTCAGCAGCATGGAGAGCGCCACGACGAGCAGCAGGATCTGCGCGACGGAGGGTGCGATGACGCCGTTCTGGACAGTGAATGACAGAAGGACGAAGGCGAATTCGCCCGCCTGTGCAAGGCCGAGGGCAAACAGCCAGCGGTCCGAGCCGCGCAGGCGGAAGATCGAGCCGATCAGCCAGAGAATGGCGCCTTTCACCGCGATCACCGCGAGCGTCAGCGCCAGAACGATTCCCCAATGTGCGAGAAGGACGGTGAAATTGATGCCGGCGCCGACAGTGATGAAGAAGAGCCCAAGCAGAAGGCCTTTGAACGGCTCGATATCGCTTTCCAACTCGTGCCGGTATTCGCTGTTGGCCAGCACAACGCCCGCCAGAAACGTGCCAAGCGCGGGCGAAAGGCCCACCACCGTCATCAGTAGCGCGATGCCGATGACAAGCAGCAGGGCCGCGGCGGTAAACACCTCTCGGAGTTGCGCGGAGGCGATGAAGCGGAACAGCGGGCGGGTCAGGTAATGGCCGCCAACCACGACCAAGGCCACGGCGAGGATCGTGATGCCGCCGACCTGCCAGCTGGGAAGGCCCGCCAGCAGCGTTGCGCCGTGGTCCATCGCGGCGCCTTGGTCACGGGCGGCTGCGATCAAAGCGGGCAGCGCAAGCAAGGGCAGCAGGGCGAGCGTCGGGATGACCGAGATGTCCTGAAACAGCAGCACGGCAAAGCTGGCCTTGCCGCCATCGCTTTTCATCAGACCCTTCTCGGACAGGGTTTGCAGCACGATCGCGGTCGACGAGCTGGAGAGAACTAGGCCCATCGCCAAGGCCTCGGTCCAGCCCAGGCCGACCGCCATACCGCCTGCCAACCCCGCAAGCGCGGTCAGCACGACCTGCAGCCCGCCGAGGCCGAGCAGACGGTGGCGCATCGCCCAAAGCTGATTGGGCTCCAGTTCCAGCCCGACCAGGAACAGCATCATCACGACGCCGAATTCGGCGAATTGCTGAATGCTCTGGGTTTCCGCCCCGACAAGCCCGACAAGCGGACCGATCACGATCCCGGCGATCAGATAGCCCAGCACAGAGCCAAGGCCGAAGCGCTTAGCGATCGGCACTGCGATGACGGCAGCGCAAAGGTAGATGAAGGCCTGAAACAGGAAGCCGTTCATGTGGCAGCCCCTTCGAGGAGGTCCCTAACGGAACCCGTCAGAAGGTGTTCGGACCGGGCTACCGCGGCGAGGTCCAGCCGGTCGTCCCGCATTGCCTCAAGCAAGGTGCGATAACTTTCGACATGGGCATCGCGACGCTCGGTGTCGGTCTTGATCGCGCCAAACAGCACGAAGGGCGAAAGATAGGACATGCGGCAGAGGTTCGCCGTCGCCTCGAGCGGCGTGAGCAGGGTGCGCAAAGGGATCCGGTTCAGACCCTCGGGGGAATAGGCGCCTTGATCTGCGCCCGCCGTGACGGCGCAGAGCATCGACTTGCCGGCGAGCGCCGTACCGCCTGTGCCATAGGCAAAGCCATGTTCAAGCACGAGGTCCTGCCACAACTTCAACAGCGGCGGCGTGGAGTACCACATGAGGGGAAATTGCAGCACGATCGCGTCATGCGCGATCAACCGGCGTTGTTCCGCTTCAACGTCGATGTCGAAGCGCGGATAGAGCGCGTACAGATCCACGAAGGTGATGCCGGGGATGGTGCGTGCTGCATCGGCCATATGCCGATTTGCCCAGGAATGCCCGGGGGACGGGTGGGCGAACAAGACCAGCGTTTTCATCGTCATCCCCGGTGTTGAGGGCAAGGCCGGGCAGGGCCGGACCGTCAAACCGAGAGAGTGGTGTGGCCAAGGGCGAATCGCAACGCCCCGTGCCCGGATTTCATGTCATACAGCTATTTCGACCCGGCCTATGGGGTGGGAGCAACAGGCGAGGATATAGCCTGCGGCGATGTCATCCTCACTGATCCCGCCGTTGTGGACCATGTGAACCTCGCCGGATACCTTTTGTACCTTGCAGGTGCCGCAGACGCCGAAGGTGCAGCCCGAAGGGATGTTGAGCCCTGCTGCCTTGGCCGCACGGAGGACGGTTTCTGTCTGCGCACAGGAGGTTGACTTGCCCGAGCGGATGAAGACCAGTTCGGCGAGAATGTCGTCCTCTGGTACCAGATCATTGATCTCTGGTACTTCGGCTGCCGTCTCTGCCGGAGCATGGAAGCTTTCCTGATGATAGCGGCTCATGTCATAGCCAAGCGCGTTGAGCATGTCGCGCACGGATTGCATGAAGCTGTCAGGGCCGCAGCAGTAGACATCGCGTTCGAGATAGTCTGGCGCCATGAGGCCGAGCATCAGCTGGTTGAAGCGCCCGCGATAGCCGGTCCAGACATCGTAGGGGTCGTCGTGCCGGACGACGAAGTGCAGCTTCAGCCCCTGCACCCGGTTCGCCATGTATTCCAGCCGTTTGCGGAAGATCAGCTCGCCCGGACGGCGAGCGCAGGTGATGAAGTTGATGTCAGGTTCTTCGCCGCGTTCGAACAGGAACGAGGCCATCGACATCATTGGTGTGACGCCCGAACCTGCCGAGATGAACAGGTATTTGCCGTCCGGCTGACGCGGCAGGTGGAAGATACCCGAGGGGCCGTAGGCGCGCAGCCGCATGCCGGGCACGAGATTGTCAATCATCCAGCGGCCGCCGATGCTGCCAGGCTGTGCCTTGACCGTAACGGTGATGTAGACGTTGCTGGTCGGGCTGGAGGAGATCGTGAAGGTGCGCTGCACGTTGCCGCCTGGCACCGGCAGGTCAAGCGTGATGAACTGCCCCGCGCGGAACAGGAAGGTGGCACCCGAGGGCGGGCGGAAGGCGAAGCTTTTCACGTCGGGCGCCTCGGGCACCACCATGACGCATTCCAGCACCTCGTCATCGCTCCAGAGCGGCGTGTTCTCGCGCGGCATCGGGATCATCGGGTCACTCCGCGGCCAGCATGACGCGGCCGGTCAGGGCCGCCTGCATCGACGCGGCATACCAGTCGACGAACTGGATCACGCCACTTTCCTGATGTGGGGAGTAGGGGCCGGGGACATAGGCGGGGGATTTGATGCCGATCTGGTTTTCCTCGATGATACGGCGATCTTCGTCATTGGTGTGGACCCAGACCTCGGTCAGACGATCGAGGTCGTAGTCGACACCTTCCACCGCATCCTTGTGAACCAGCCATGTCGTGGTCACTTCGGATTGGGTCGCCGAGATCGGTATGACGCGGAAGATCAGGGCCTGATCGGACAGGAAGTGGTTCCAGGTATTGGGATAGTGGAAGAAGAGGCAGGACCCGGCATTGTCGAAGGGCACCGTGCCAATGCGACGGTTGACGGCCGCCTTGCCGTCCATCGTGTAGCTGACCGCCTCGCCGAGGAAGGGGATGCGCACGAAGCGCCATTGCTCGGAGGGGGCAATGACATATTTTGACGGCAGGCCCGCCGTCTCGCAACGCTCGATATGGGCGCGGCCTTCGGGCGATCCGGTACTGTCGTCGCCGCCGACCAGATCGGGATCGTCTGGGAAGGTGCGGCAGAGGGATGGGTGCGAGCCCGAGCAGTGGTAGCATTCGCGGTTGTTTTCCAGCACCAGTTTCCAGTTGCCGTTCTCGACGATGGTGCTTTGGAAGGCGACCTTCAGGTTACCCACGTCATGCGGGCCGATATAGCGCGCAGCCTCTTTGCGGAAGGGCTCGAAATCCGGCGCGACCTCTCCGAGGCAGATGAACACGACGCCCGACAGCCTCGCGGCAATGGACCGGTTTCAGGCCGTGGTCGCCGGGTTTGAAATCCGCGGTCATGTCGCGCGCGTAGAGCAGGCGGCCGTCAAGCTCGTACGTCCATTGGTGATAGGGGCAGACGAGTTTCGGCGCGGCGCCTTTGGCCGCCGAGCAGATCCGGCTGCCACGGTGGCGGCAGGAGTTGTGGAAGGCACGGATCGTGCCATCGGCGCCGCGCACGATGATCACCGAATAGGCGCCGATCTGGAGCGTGACATAGCTGCCCGTCTTGGGCACCTCGACCGCTGCGATGGCCAGCAGCCAGTCCTTGTAAAAGATGCTGCGCATGTCGGCCTGAAAGACGTCAGGATCCGTGTAGAAGGGCTGCGGCAGCGAATGGCCCGGTTTTCGAGCCATGAGAAGAGAGAGAACGTCAGCGTCTCGGAGCATGTCGGTCGTCCTGGAAAAGCCGGAGGGAGCGGCGGGTCTGACGCGCAAGCTACGCCTGCTGCGGGCGATTCCGATTTCCAAAAGCGTCGTGCGACCTTTCAGTTGAGACATCCGGGCAAAATCACGCCGCTTTGCGGCACGTGCGCCGGGTTTCGCAGCTGAAATGCTGTGCGGTCGCGGGCCGTTTTCGCGGTGCCAAGACAGGGGCTGCGCCTTGATCCAGCGAAAATGCGAATTCTGGTTCAAATTTTGAGCATATGCCGCATTTCGGGCGGGCAGGGTTGCATGCCCATTGCCGGATTCGAGGCGGCATCGCAGAATGAGGGGGCGGGATGTCACAGATGTTCCGCCCGAATTTCAAGGCACGGCGCGTCGGGTCATCTCCTCCCCCTGGCGCGCCGAGTGCTTTTCGGGCGAGTCTCAGGCGGTGCTGGCAGGAAAGTCCAGACGGACGATCAGTCCCGGGGCATTGTCGCCGAGGGTCAGGTCCGCATCGTGCAATTCCGCGATCACTGCGACAAGCGACAGGCCAAGGCCGCTGCCGGGCGTGGTGCGGCTGCGTTCAAGGCGGTAAAGGCGGCGCAGCACCTTGTCGCGTTCCTCGACAGGGATGCCGGGACCGGAATCGGAGACCTCAATCAGCGCGCGACCGGCCTCGATACCCACCCGTAGGTCGATGGAGGTGCCGTCGGGTGTGTGTCGGAGGGCGTTTTCCAGAAGATTTGCCACGGCCTGACCCAGCAGGGCACTGTCGCCCATGACCATCACCGGGCTTTCGGGTAGGGTGCTGGTCAGGCCATGCCCGCTGTCCTCGGCACTCGGCTCATAGATTTCCGCGAAGGTTCGCGCCACCTCGACAAGATTGACCGGGGTGAAGCGTGCGCGCGGGCTGCCGCCCTCGATCTGCGCGATTTGCAGAAGCGACTGGAAGGTGGCCGCGATGCCGTCGGCCTCGGTTCGCGCCCGAAGGGCGAGGGCAGCGTCCGCTGTGCCAAGGGCCGGGCTGTTGCCAAGCTGGTCGAGCAGCACCGCCAGCCGCTGGATCGGGGTTTTCAGATCATGGGCGATGTCGGCCGAGACCTGTCGCAGCGCTTCGGTTGAGGCCTCCTGACGTTCGGCCATGCGGTCGATCCGGGTGCCGATCAGGGCGAGGTCGTCATCGTCGCCGGGCAGTGCGGCGACTCGTGCGGCCAGATCGCCCGAGGTCAGACTTTCCAGCGTTTCGGTGATGCGTTCTACCCGCGCCTTGCTGCGCCGCGCCATGATCAGGCCACCGCCGAGGGCAATGGCGAAGGTCGGAAGCAAGCTGAGGATCAGCACGTCGAGGAACATGTTGCCAAGGGCGACAACCTGCTGGCGGTTCTCGGCAATGATCAGCTGACCCCCGAAGAAATTCCCGGCGAGGCCAAGATAGTTGCGCGGCGCGCCCGAGGCGTTCGGCCCCAGATCCAGTTGCAGAAAACCTTCTGCACCGCGCGACAGCGCCACGTTTCCGAAGACCTGCCCATTGGGGGCAAGGTAGGTCAGGATGCGCTGCGAAGGATCGGTGACCGCGCCCTGATTGGCGATCAGTGCCGCCAGTGCCGAAGCCGAGGGGGCCGCGTTGAACCCGGCCATCTGCTGTTCCAGATCTGCCCGCATTCCGGCATAGAGGTTGTTGCGGATCACCAGATAGGTGCCGCCGAAGCTGACGAGGCTGACAAGGGTGAATAGTGCGACGAGCAGCGTTGCCAGCCGCACCGGGGTCGAGCGCAGCAGCGCGCGCGGCCGGGTGACAGCCATGTCAGGCCTCGATCCGGTAGCCCGCGCCGCGCACGGTCTTGATCAACTCATGCTCGAAGGGTTTGTCGACCTTGGCGCGCAGGCGGCTGATATGGGTTTCCACCACATTGGTCTGCGGATCGAAGCGGATGTCCCAGACCGATTCGAGCAGCATGGTCCGGGTCTGGACCCGCCCCTTGCGGCGCAGCAATTGTTCGAGCAGCGAAAATTCGCGCGGCAGCAGATCAAGTTCCATTCCGGCGCGGCTGACACGGCGGGACAGAAGGTCCATCCGCAGATCGCCAGCCGTCAGAACGGTGGTCTCTTCCTTGAACTGCGGTCGGCGGGCGAGGGCCGCCACGCGGGCCGAAAGTTCGCCGAAGGCAAAGGGTTTGACGAGATAGTCGTCGCCGCCAGCGTTCAACCCCTCGATGCGGTCGTCGATGCCGCCGAGCGAGGTCAGGAACAGCACCGGCGTCAGGTTATGCGCGGCGCGCAACGCCTTGACCAGTGACAGCCCGTCCAGCCCCGGCACCATTCGATCGACGATCATGACGTCGTAACTTGCGGTCGCGGCGCGCGCGA
This sequence comes from uncultured Pseudomonadota bacterium, assembly GCA_963837565.1. Taxonomy (GTDB): domain Bacteria; phylum Pseudomonadota; class Alphaproteobacteria; order Rhodobacterales; family Rhodobacteraceae; genus Solirhodobacter. The sequence goes on along the minus strand of CAWIOC010000002.1, from coordinate 167,692 downwards.
GGCCGTCGCGCCCCTCATTGACGTGATCGACCGCATGACCTTCCTGCCGCAGCCCTTCGGCGATGTAATCCGCCGTTGTCCTGTCGTCTTCCACAACCAGTATTTTCATCTCGCAACCATCGCCCGTTTGCGCCCTTGCCTGATGTCGAAGAGAGAATGGCATGGCGCGCGCCCCGGGTCGACCGGAGCCGGACAATCAGCCCCGGCGGTGGCCCGTATGGATACGGATCGGGACAAGGTCGACCCTGCGTCGGGAGTGGGTCAGCCGTGCCAGCAAAGCCATCGTCGCGCCAAGCAGCAACAGGGTTCCGGCAATAATCATCCCGAGCCAGAGCGCGGTGGCGAATGCCAGCCCGGCAAAGACAAGGATCAGAAAGCTACGGATGGTCTGCATGGCATTCCCCTTTGTTCCTCTTCGACAGATGGGAGTTAGGTGTCGCAGTTACCAGCGGCCTGTCAGCAAGATTGCATCGCCGTAATGCGAAGCTGTTGTTCGCACACGCAGTCGTGACCGGAGCGGGCGCAGGATTGCAGCTTTGTAATCCAACCGAGAGGGGGATGCGAGAAAGCCGGGCCAGATTGGCTGCATCGGGTTGGGGCAAAGGTCCTGGCCGCGCAGAGACAGGAGTTTTCAGATGCAGTCTTCCCCAATCAAATCGTCGCGTCGCAGTCTGGCGAGCCTCGCCCTGATCGCCGCGCTCGCGTCGTCCAGTGCGCTGGTGATGGTGCCGCAGGGTGCCATGGCGGAACCCGCCGGCGGCTACGCCAACCTGGTCACCAAGGTATCGCCCAGCGTGGTCTATATCGAGGTCACGGAAAAGCAGACACAGGACAGTCAGAGCGGCCTGCCGCAGGGCTTTCCTTTCCAGGAGTTCAGTCAGCGGTTCGGGATCCCGATGCCCGGCGGGCAGGGCAATGACCAGCAGGCACAGAACGCCCCGGCCATGCATGGGGTGGGATCCGGCTTCATCATCGATTCCAAGGGCTTGATCGTGACGAACAACCATGTCGTCGATGGTGCGACCAACGTCAAGGTGACCCTCCAGGACGGTCGGACCTTCGACGCCAAGGTGATCGGCACCGACCCGTTGACCGATGTGGCGGTGATCAAGGTCGACACCACCGAGCCGCTGCCGGCCGTGACCTTCGGCTCATCCAAGGATATTCGGGTGGGCGATGATGTGATGGCGGTGGGCAATCCCTTCGGCCTGGGTGGTACGGTGACCACCGGCATCATCTCGGCCAAGGCGCGCGACATTGGCGGCAATGCCTATGACGACTACCTGCAGACCGATGCGGCGATCAACAAGGGCAACTCTGGTGGTCCGTTGTTCAACGATCAGGGGCAGGTAGTGGGCATGAACACGGCGATCCTGTCGCCTACCGGCGGCTCGGTCGGGATCGGCTTTGCCGTCCCCTCGGACCTGGTGCAGAAGATCGTCGACCAGCTGGAACATGGCGGCAAGGTCGCACATGGCTGGCTGGGGGTTCAGATCCAGGCCGTGACGCCGGATATCGCGGCAGCGCTGGGCATGGATACACCCAACGGCGCGATGGTGGCGGCAGTATCGCCAGACAGCCCGGCGGCCAAGGCTGGCCTCAAGCGCGGTGACATCATCACGTCCTTCGGCGGCACCGATATCAAGCAGTTGCGTGACCTTCCGCGCGCCGTGGCGATGACCGCGCCGGATACCAAGGCACCGCTCGTCGTGCTGCGCGGTGGCAAGTCGGTCGATCTGGATGTTTCGGTTGGTCAGCTTCCGCCGCAGAAGGCCTGACCTTCGACAGACCTGGACCCGGCGACTTCGCCGGTGATCCAGCCAGGCGGTTTCGCGGCAGTTCCCACTGTCGGAACCCCCGTGTCCCCGGGTTGCCGAAAAGGGACCGCCTGGCGCGGCCCGTCTTTCCGAGAGGAGAGGCGGGCCTTTTACGCAGGTGTGCAGAGGCTCAGGCTTGGGCCGCGCGTTGATCCGGGTGGTTGATTGCCTGCATCGCTTCTGCGGCGATCTCGAAGGACCGCAGGCGTTTGGCGTGATCATGGATTTGCCCGGTGATGATGACCTCATCCGGTTGGAAACGGCCGATCAGATCGGACAGAGCGCGCTGAACTGTCGCCGGAGATCCGGTTGCCGAACAGGTCAGCGCCTGATCCACCATCCGTTGCATCATCGGATCGACATGGGCCGCGAGGTCTTCGACAGGTGCAGGCAGCTTGCCAGGACGGCCTGAGCGCAGATTGGCGAAGGCCTGCTGCATCGAGGTGCGCAGGTAGCGCCCTTCGTCGTCGGTCTCGCCGGCAAAGACGTTCATCGCCATCATGAAATAGGGCCGTGCGAGCCAGGATGAAGGGTTGAACGTCTCGCGATAGATCTGTGCCGCCTCGGTCAGCGCCTGGGGCGCGAAATGCGAGGCAAAGGCGTAAGGCAGCCCGAGGTGGGCGGCAAGCTGCGCGCCGTAGAGGCTGGAGCCAAGGATCCAGATCGGCACGTTGGTGCCTGCGCCCGGATGCGCGCGCACCAGGTCACCGGGCTGCGGTTCGGCCAGATAGCGCAACAATTCCACCACGTCGCGGGGAAAGCTGTCGCCGCCGCCAAGGCCGCGGCGGAGCGCCTGCGCGGTGGCGCCGTCGGTTCCCGGGGCCCGCCCGAGGCCGAGGTCGATACGGTCGGGATAGAGCGTCGCGAGTGTCCCGAAAGCCTCGGCCACCATCAGGGGCGCATGGTTGGGAAGCATGATGCCGCCCGAGCCCACGCGGATTGTCTTCGTGCCCGCCGCGACATGGCCGATCACGACCGCAGTTGCGGCGCTGGCGATGCCGGGCATGTTGTGATGCTCCGCCAGCCAGAACCGGTGGAAACCAAGCCTTTCGGCATGGCGCGCGAGATCGAGCGTGTTTGCCAGGGCGTCGGCGGTTGACGACCCTTCGGGCACGGGAGAGAGATCGAGAACGGAATAGGGGATCATTGTGGGCCTCGCTTGAGCGTTGCACAGGATATGGGGTGTCGGGCGCGCAGGGGAAGAGCCGCCGGACGGATCAGTGGCCTTTGGCATCCGGAGGGGCAAACGTCCAAGTCGGGTCGCGGTCGAGGCGTGTCAATCCGGCCTTGCCGCCCGATGTGACCGGAGATACGGCAGAGACATATGCCGACGGCTGGGCGCGGCAGGCTGAGGAGACGGGACGATGAGCGATGCTTTGATCTTCGACGGTCTGGAGCTTGGCTATGATATCCCGGCCATGCCCGGAATGCCGGAGGCCGCGATACAGACGCCCGCGCTGGTCGTCGACCTCGACGCGCTGGAGCGCAACATCGCCAAGATGCAGGCCGCCGCCCTGGCCATGGGTGTCCAGTTGCGCGTGCATGGCAAGATGCACAAATCGGCGGCGATCGCGCAGATGCAGATTGCGGCCGGGGCGATCGGGATCTGCTGTCAAAAGGTCTCGGAGGCCGAGGCCTTTGCGCGCGCCGGGGTCGGGGATATCCTGATCTCGAACGAGGTGCGCGATCCGGTGAAGATCGACCGGCTGGCGCGATTGCCGAAATTGGCGCGCATCGGCATTTGCGTCGACGACTTGGCCAATGTGGCAGAGCTTTCGGAAGCGGCGCAGCGCCACGGCACGGTGATCGAGTGCCTTGTCGAGATTGACTGCGGTGCGCGGCGTTGTGGCGTGACCTCGTCCGCCGCAGTCGTTGAGATCGCGCGGGCAATCGACACCGCGTCCGGACTGCGTTTCGCGGGTTTGCAGGCCTATCAGGGCGCGGCGCAGCATCTGCCCGACTTTGCCGACCGCAAGGTGAAAATCGACGTGGCGATTGCGATGGTCAGGGATGCCGCCGCTGCCCTGGCTGAAGCGGGGCTTGAGTGTCGGACCATTACCGGGGCCGGGACCGGCAGCTATCCTTTTGAAGGTGGTTCTGGAGTGTATACCGAGCTGCAGTGCGGCAGCTATGCCTTCATGGATGCGGATTACGGGCGTATCCTCGACAAAGAAGGGAGGCGGATCGACGAGACGGAGTTCGAGCATAGCCTCTTCCTGCTCACCAGCTGTGATGAGCCATGTCAGGGTCGACAAGGCGGTGTGCGATGCCGGGCTGAAAGCGCAATCGGTCGACAGCGGTTTGCCGGTTGTCTGGGGCCGAAGCGATGTGAGCTATATCAACTGCTCTGACGAGCACGGCGTGATCGACGATCCGCAGGGCGTCCTGAGGGTGAATGACAGGTTGCGGCTGGTACCGGGGCATTGTGACCCGACCTGCAATCTGCACGACTGGCTTGTCGGGGTCCGTGGCGGCACGGTCGAATCCCTGATCGCGGTGACGGCACGGGGCAAGGGCTTTTAAGGCCCCGTCCAGCATCCGCACCAGGGATCAAGACACGACAGGGACATGGAATCCATGTATTTGCGCAAGAACGCCCCTTGCGAAGGCCTGGGCTCAGCGGCAGGGTGCCGCCGGCTTGCAGGGGGAAATGGGCGATGGCGACACGGGTGTTCATCAACGGGTTCGGGCGGATCGGACGCTCGGTCCTGCGGGCCTGGGCGCAGGGCGCGGGCGAGGGTATCGAGATCGTCGGAATCAACGACATCGCCAGCGCCGAAACCTGCGCCTATCTCTTTGAATATGATAGCGTCTTTGGCACATGGCGTGGCAGCGTCGGATTGGAGCATGGCGCCCTGATCGTCGACGGGGTCCCCGTGCCATTGACGCAGGAGCGCGATCTGTCGGTGCTGGACCTGTCGCATGTGGATCTGGTCATGGAATGCACCGGGCGCGCGGATACGACCGAAGTGGCCGGGCGCGCGCTGCGCGCCGGGGCGGGCTGCGTGCTCATCTCTGGCCCGTCGAAAGCCGCCGAAGCCGTTGTCGTGCTGGGCGCAAATGATGAGATATTGCCGTCGGCGAAAGCCAGTGGGATGCGCATCTTCTCCAATGCCTCCTGCACGACCAATGCGCTGGCACCGCTGGTGCGGCTGATCGAGGACCGCTGGGGGGTCGAGACCGGCTATATGACGACGATCCATTGCTATACCGGTAGCCAGCCGACCGTCGATGCGCCGGGGCCGGATATGGCGCGCAGCCGGGCGGCGGCGTTGTCGATGGTGCCGACGACCACCTCGGCCTCGCGGCTGCTGGACGTCGTGCTGCCCGGTATCGCCGGGCGCATCGAAGGGGCTGCGGTGCGTGTGCCGGTGGCCAGCGTTTCGGCGGTCGATCTGGTGGTGATGACGCGGGCCGAGGTCAGTGTGGAGGAGGTGAACCGGGACTTGCAGCGGGCCGGTGGGGTCCTGGGCTGGACTGACCGTCCGCTGGTGTCCTCGGACCTGCGTGCGCGGCCGGAAAGCATCGTGATGGCCTTGCCGGAGACCACCGTGACCAAGGGGGGAATGCTGCGCGTCTTCGGTTGGTATGACAATGAATGGGGGTTTTCCAACCGGATGCTGGATGTTGCCCGGCGGCTCTGCGAGGGTTGAGAACCGATGCCGCGGACATTCGGTGCGGGGCGGCCCCGAAGGACCGCCCCTGCGATGATGGGCGCCGCGATTACTGGATCAGCCGCAGGCGGTTGATGTTGTTGGCGATCGAGGCGAAGGCCGTCGCGATCTGCAGCCCCTGCACGCCGAAGTAATAGGCCGGAGAGGTGGCGCAATCGGTCAGCGCGGCGGCGCCACGGTTCGTCGTCTCGAACCCGATGGAATAGATGATGACGCCATGGTTCTTGGTCGCGGAACAGATATGGCTGAGGTTCGTATCCATCTGCGACGCGGACAGATCACCTGTCATCGTGTCCAACCAGCTGTTATAGGCATAGCCCGAGTAGCCGTAGGCCGGAGCGTAAAGGTTCGAGAAGAAATACTTCATCCCTTCACTGTTCCACGCCTCCGGATAGGACAGCTGCTTGGCGGTTCCGGGATCGGGTGTGTCAACACATACTTTGCGCCAGCCCTTGCCGCTGCAGGATTGCGAGGTTCCGTTGCCCCAAGGCTTGCTGCGCCATGTCCGGAGGCTCTCGGAATAGTACTGCCCACGGTTCGCGTCGTAGAGCGAAAATGTCTTGTCGAGCGAGTTCTGCCAGATCGGTGAGGCACCGTCCTTGTCGTTGTTTTTCAGGCTGTAGCGGTCGGTGTTTTCACCGTCGGACATGACCACGATAACCTTCATCGCCTCATGATCGGCATAGGACACTGGACGACCGGCAAATGTGCTGGGAAGTTTCCCGCTGCCGATCAGGCTGTCGACCACAGGCTGCATGCTGGGGTCGAGCAGGGCTGCACCCCATTTGACGCCGATGTCGATCGAGGTGTTGCCCGCCGGTGAAACTTGCCGACATAGGTTTTCAGCGCCGTCTGATCGCCCGAGAGGGGCATGATCTGGCGGGTCGTGTCGCTGTCCTGAGGGCAGACGAACAGCGGGGAATACGGATAGCGGGTCCAGTCGTTCCACACGTCGAAGTTGCCGGTGCGTTGCAGGCTCTGGGTCAAGGACAATGCGGTGGTGTCGAAATCCGACGTCTGGAAGTCGACGCAGGTTGAATAGCTGTGTTCTGACGTCAGGTTGAACTGCGATGCGATTGGCGCGATGTTGACCTGCGCGGCATAGGGCACGATTGAGATCGAGAGTTTCCCGGGCTCGACCGAGTTGAACATGGTGTCGATGAATTGCTTTGCGGCAAACTTGAGGTTGTCCGCCTTGTTGTTGTTCCCCATGGAGCCGGAGAAGTCGAGCACCAGGGAGATTTCGACGTTGCCGATCTTCTCCTGCGCGGTGCTGCTGGCGGGGGATTGAAGCTTGTCGATCCCCATCATGTGCATGAAATACGTCGGCGTTGAAATTTCCGACGTGGCCGAGACCGTGCGGGCGTTCAACCCGTTGTCGACCGACACGGTCGAAAGATATTGGGAAAGGTGTGCCTTCGCGAAGTAGTCGCGTACGACCGCCTCGGGGTCGAGGGTCTGGTCGAGGTTGGCGGCGGCCAGAACCGAGGAGTCGAGAGTGTTCTGGATCTTGGCTCGCTGGCTTTCGAAATTCATGAGGTCGACCGAGATACCGGCGACCATCATCATCAGCACGAGCATCATCAGTCCGAAGACGACGAGAGACCCGCTTTCGTCGCGGAGAAAGCGCGGCGGAGCGGTGGCGAGGAAGGAACGGCGCGACAGTGTCGCAAAGGCCTCTGGCGGCTTCTTGCCTTCACGATGCCGAGGCAGAATGGTTTGCGAACTATCGTTCATGATTCCTCTCATTGCGGGGAATCGCTTCCGCGCATGCTCTGATGATGTCGTGGAACGCCATCGTTTTGGGCGTACCATCCCTGCGATATGAATCTCTTAAGCAGAAAGAAACTGGCTGAATTGTGGTCTGCTGCAGGCGGGATTCGGTTGATGGAAAATATATCGGACACTAGGTGGCGGTCGCTGCGTTGCCCGGGTGTAAAAAATATTATAATAAAAACAATGGAATAAACGAGGCTGTGGCGCCGTGACGTTTCGCGAACTTCTATAGGTAGAGGGCTGCCTCAATTGGCCGTTTTTTTTCGCGGTTTGGGGAGTCTCGGCTCGACATGTCACCCGCCCAGCGATTCGCGGATTGGCGCGGCTTCATGTTCGATGGACGGTCCATGGCTCGGAATAGTGGAATTCCTGAAGGTTGGGCGTATCGCCGATCCGGTCGACCACGGTGAACAGACCGGGCGGGTTGAGCGGTGTCAGCACACCGTGCCATGTACCGCGATAAAGGTTGATCCCTTGGCCTGGTGAAGTGAGAAATGCACGCGGGGTGCCCGGAGTGCCCTCCATGTCTGGCGCAACGATGACGAGGAAGGGATCCATGCTCATCGGCAGGAAGGCCTGCGAGCCATCAGGGTGCCGTTCGACAAGGTCGAAGCTATAGGGCAGGGCGCGCGGATTGGCGCGAAACAGGCTGATCCCGGCGCGCCCGGCCAGGCCGAAATCGAGCTTTGCACGGTCGTGCCAGCGGCCACATTGGCCCTGGTTGATGAGCTTGTCGAAGGGACCCTCGGTGTCGAGGATGTCGCCGAAAGGGGCAAAGGCGGCTGTCGTCAGGGGCTGGGCGGGGATTATGCGGCTCATGGCTGGTCCGGCCATGGGCACCGCGCGGGTTGGCGGATCATGCCAGTGCCCCGAAAGCACCGGGACCGCGCAGTCGGACGTGGCGGTTCACGTCTTTGTAGAGCAAATAGCGGAACGGACCCGGGCCACCGGCGTAACAGGCCTGCGGGCAGAAGGCGCGCAGCCACATGAAATCGCCGGCCTCGACCTCGACCCAATCCTGATTGAGTTTGTATACGGCCTTGCCCTCGAGCACATAGAGGCCGTGCTCCATGACGTGGGTCTCCTCGAAGGGGATCACCGCGCCGGGTTGCAGGGTGACGATCGTGACTGCCATGTCATGCGAAAGGTCCGCGGGATCTATGAAGCGGGTCGTGGCCCAGCGGCCCTCGGTTTGCGGCATGGGAGACGGCGCGACCTCGGCGTCGGAGGTTACCACCGGCTGCGGCGCGGAAATGCCCGGCGCAGGCTCGTAGAGTTTGCGGATCCAGTGGAACCGGGCCGTTTCGGGGCCGGGATTGTGCAGGGTCCAGTCGGCGCCCGCCGGGATATAGGCAAAGCTGCCCGGCGCAAGATCATGACCTTGCTCGCCAATCGTCAGGCGCGGGCCGCCACCGGTGACGAACAGAACCGATTGGACACCCGGATCCGGGTCCGGCGTGTCAGAGCCGCCGCCGGGGGCGACCTCCATCACATATTGGCTGAAGGTTTCGGAAAAGCCCGACATCGGCCGGGCGATCAGCCAGAGGCGGGTTCCGGTCCATCCCGGCAGGGCGCTGGTCACGATGTCGGAGAAGACGCCGCGCGGCAGGAAGGCATAGGCCGTGGTGAACACGGCGCGACCGGTCATCAAGCTGGGTTTGCGGCGGCAGGCCGCCTTTCGGCGTGAAATAGCCGGTCATGGCAAAAGCTCCTTGAGGCGGAGAAGGCCGATGCGTTCGACCTGCGCGCAGGCGGTTGCGAATTCGGTGTCGGCATCGTTGGACAAGCGCGTGCGAAAGATCTGCAGGATATCTGCCTTGGTATTGTCGCGCACGGCGATGATGAAGGGAAAGCCGAACTTGGCGACATAATCTGCATTCATCCGCTCGAAACTGGCACGTTCGCCATCGGTCAGCGCGTCGAGGCCGGCGCTGGCTTGCTCGGCGGTTGAGGCTTCCGTCAGGCGATGGGCCTTGGCGAGTTTGCCGGCGAGATCGGGGTGCGAGGTGAGAACCTGCGTGCGCTCGTCTCGCGAGGCGCTGCGGAAGATGCGGGCAAGCGCGTTCTGAAGGCCAACCGCGCTGTCATGCGCCGGGCCGAGCTCGAGCCCCCAGGCGCGTTCCGCGATCCAGGGGGAGTGTTCGTAGATGCCGCCGAACCGTTCGATGAAGCGGTCTTTCGACATCGTCGAAGGACGCTCCCATCGCCGGTTCGGATGGGCTGCGGCCCAATGGCGTGCGATGTCGATGCGACGGGGAAACCAGACCCCGGCATGGCCCTGGGCATAGTCGAGGAACCGCTTCAGCCCGGCGATCTTGCCCGGCCGTCCGATCAGGCGGTTGTGCAGCCCGATCGACATCATCTTGGCGGCGCCCGCCTCGCCTTCAGCATAAAGCATGTCGAAGGCGTCCTTCAGGTACTGGAAGAATTGTTGCCCTTCGATATATCCGGGCGCCGTCGCAAAGCGCATGTCATTGGCTTCCAGCGTATAGGGGATGATGAGCTGGTCGCGGGTCCCAGCCTCGATCCAATAGGGCAGGTCGTCGTCGTAGGTATCCGAGATATAGGCGAAGCCGCCCTCTTCCGCGACGAGGCGGACGGTATTGGCGGAACAGCGCCCGGTGTACCAGCCAAGTGGGCGTTCGCCCACGACCTCGGTATGCAGGCGGATCGCCTCAGATATCGCGGCACGCTCGACCTCTTCCGGCATATCCTTGTGTTCGACCCATTTCAGGCCATGGCTGGCGATTTCCCAGCCTGCCGCCTGCATCGCGGCGACCTGTTCGGGGTTGCGTGCGAGGGCGGTGGCGACGCCGTAGATCGTGACCGGAATCCCGAGCGAGGTGAACAGACGGTGCAGCCGCCAGAACCCGGCGCGGGCACCGTATTCGTAGATCGATTCCATATTCCAATGGCGCTGGCCCGGCCACATTGCCGCCCCGGCAATGTCGGACAGGAAGGCCTCTGACGCGGCATCGCCGTGCAGGATGTTGTTCTCGCCGCCTTCTTCGTAGTTCAGCACAAGCTGCACGGCGATTTTCGCACCGCCGGGCCATGCGGCATCGGGGGGATTGGCGCCGTAGCCCAGCATGTTGCGTGGATAGCGGTTCATCGGGTCCCTCGCCTGAGTCATCCTGCTGCCTTTAGTCCACTGGATTGCTGACCGGATTCAAGGAAATTCCGGCAGGGGCAAAGCACGGATCGGCTGTCGCATCTTGGCGCGGAACCGGGCAAGATCGGCGCAAGGACAGCTGATGGAGGGCGGAAAATGGCGGCCGGATACCTAACGACTCATGTGCTGGACACAGCGCGGGGTCTGCCTGCAGAAGGCCTTCAGATCGACCTTTACCGCCTGCAGGGCGAAGCACGCAGGCACCTTCGGCGCGTGGCGACCAATTCGGATGGGCGCACGGCAGGGGCGATTCTGCCGCCCGAAGAATTCGAGATCGGCAAATACGAGCTGGTCTTTCACGCCGGGGATTATCTTGACCGTTGTGGCACGCCCCCCGAGGCGCCGAGGTTTCTGGAGACAATCCCGATCCGCTTTGGCATATCCGACGCGGAGTCCCATTATCATGTTCCGCTGCTGATCTCGCCCTTCGGGTATTCCACTTACCGGGGCAGCTGACCGGCTACGCGCCATGAGAACGCCCGGTTCCTGTTCCGACGGAAGGCGCGGGAGCGGACCCGGTGGACCATCCGATTTTCTTTCGGGTTTGCGAGGTCCAGGCAATTTGTGGAATTAACAATGCGGTGCCGGGCGGTATAGCGTCAGGACGAGAGCATCGGAGCCGGGGGACAGGCAATGTACGACTACGCAGTTTTGGCGGAGTGGCTGCAATTTGCGGTGCGCTGGACGCATGTCGTCACTGCGATTGCCTGGATCGGCTCGTCGTTCTATTTCATCGCGCTGGACCTTGGCCTGCACCGCGACCGCAATCTGGCGAGTGGTGCGGATGGCGAGGAATGGCAGGTGCATGGTGGCGGGTTCTACCATGTACAGAAATACCTCGTCGCGCCCGAAGCGATGCCTGACCACCTCGTCTGGTTCAAATGGGAAGCCTACATGACATGGGTGTCCGGCTTCGCCCTGCTGGTGCTTGTCTATTACTTTGGTGCGAATTTCTTTCTGATCGATCCGGAGGTGATGGCGCTGACGGTGCCCGAGGCGGTCGCTATCTCGATCGGCTCGCTGGCCTTCGGGTGGATCGCCTATGATCTGATCTGCAAGTCGCGCTTTGGCGATGACAACACCCGGCTGATGATCGGCCTCTATGTCATCCTTGTCGGCATGGCCTGGGGCTATACCCATGTGTTCTCGGGTCGGGCGGCGCTGCTGCATCTTGGCGCATTCACCGCGACGATCATGTCGGCCAACGTGTTCTTCATCATCATGCCGAACCAGCGGGTCGTGGTGGCAGACCTGAAGGCGGGGCGGAAGCCTGACCCGAAATACGGCAAGATCGCCAAGCAGCGCAGCACGCATAACAACTATCTGACGCTGCCGGTGTTGTTTCTGATGCTGTCAAACCATTACCCACTGGCCTTCGCCACCAAGTACAACTGGGTGATCGCGAGCCTCGTTTTCCTGATGGGCGTCACGATCCGACATTATTTCAATACGCGCCACGCCCGAACGGGGAACCCGACCTGGACCTGGCTGGTCACGGCCCTGATCTTCGTGCTGATCGCCTGGCTGTCGACGGCGCCGATGTTCCAGACGCCGCAGAAAGAGGGTGCGATAACAAGCCCGGCCGACCGGAAATTCGCCGAGGCGACGGGTTTCAACGCGGTTTCCGACATCGTCGCCGGGCGCTGTTCGATGTGCCATGCGAAGGAGCCGGCCTACCCAGGCATACGCTGGGCGCCCAAAGGGGTGCTGCTGGAGACCCCCGCGGAGGTCGCCCATGCGGCCGAGCGGATCTATGTTCAGGCCGGGATTACCCATGCGATGCCGCCCGCGAACCTCAGTTTCATCGAACCAGCCGAGCGGGCAAAGATCGTTGCCTGGTATCGTGATGCGGTCGCGCGCGGAAGCTGAGGCTTGGCGTGCCTGCAAGGTGGTTGCGGCAAACATGGCCTCGCGAGGCCCACAGGTTCGTGTTAACAACTTGCAGTTCGGGCGGCGTCGGGATCTATCCGGGGCGCAGTGATGACGGTTTCTGGAGGGACGAATGGACCTGCGTGGAAGACCATGGCGGTCAGTGCTTTATATCCCCGCGTCGAAAGACAGGGCGATCGAGAAGGTGCAGAAGTTGAACACCGACGGGATCATCTTCGATCTCGAAGATGCCGTCGCACCGGACGAGAAGGTCGCGGCCCGCGCCATGCTGGCGGAGGTTTTGCGCGGCACGGATTTCGGCCACCGTGCCCGGCTCGTGCGGATCAATCCGCTGGATTCGATCTGGGGACGCGATGATGCAGCGGCCTTCCGCGACATTCCTGTAGAGGCGATCCTGATCCCCAAGGTCAACACCGTGGCCGATGTCGATGCTGTCGCCGAACTGACCCCGAACACGCCACTCTGGGCGATGATGGAAACGCCGCTCGGGGTGCTTAATGCCGCTGCGATTGCCGCGCATCCGCTTATCCAGGGCTTTGTGCTTGGCACCAACGACCTGGCAAAAGAGCTTGGCTGCCGCTACCGCCCCGAGCGCGAGCCGCTGATGACCAGCCTGCAATTGTGTCTGCTGGCCGCACGGGCGCATGGTTTGATCTGTCTCGACGGGGTCTACAACTTTTTCCGCAACGAAGATGGCCTTCGGTTCGAATGCGAGCAGGGGCGGGATATGGGATTTGACGGCAAGACGTTGATCCACCCCAAGCAACTTGGCATCACGAATACATCCTTTTCGCCGTCGCGGGCCGAGATCGACCTCGCCCGGCGCAATATTGCGGCTTTCGAAGAAGCAGAGCAGGCGGGACTCGGGATTGCTGTCGTGGATGGCAAGATCGTCGAGAACCTGCATATCGTGACGGCGCGCGACACCCTGGCGAAAGCCGAGTTGATCGCCACCCTGTACAACAAATGAGGAGGTGACATGACCCTTTTGAGTATCGGCGTGCTGCTCTGGTATGCGGCGCATCTGTTCAAGCGGATTGCGCCGGAACGGCGGGCCGCGATGGGAGAGCCCGGCAAGGGCATCATGGCCGCTGTGCTGGTCGTGTCGCTGGTGTTGATGGTCCTGGGCTATCGCGCCACACCGGTGTCGGCAAACCTCCTTGTGGTGCCGGGCGGTGGCCATATCAACAACACGCTGATGCTGATCGCGATTGTCATCTTCGGCGCGGGCATGGCGAAAGGTGCGCTCTGGACCAAGATTCGTCACCCGATGCTCTGGGGCGTGTTGCTCTGGTCAGTCGCCCATCTGATTGTGCACAATGATATGGCGTCGCTGGTGCTGTTCGGCGGAATGGGGCTTTGGGCGATCATCTCGATGGCTGCGATCAACCGCGCAGGGCCTTGGATTCGGCCGTATTCTGGCGGGATCAAGCGAGACGGGGTGCTTGTCGTCATTTCGCTGGTCATGTTCGGGCTGATCGTCGGCATCCATGTGCTTCTGGGAATGCACCCGTTCCTGCCGGTGTACGCATGAAACTTTATCGATTTCTGAGCGAGGATGACACTTCTGCGTTCTGCCACAAGGTGACGGCAGCCTTGAACAAGGGCTGGGATCTTCATGGCGAGCCGACCTATGCCTTTGACGCCGCAGCGGGAAAGATGCGCTGCGGGCAAGCGGTGGTGAAGGTGGTGTCCGGCACCTACTCGCCGGACGTCAAACTCGGCGAGCAGTGATGAAGACCGGCGCGGGTCGATTTTTCGAGGACTACAAGGTCGGCGAAGTGATCGTTCATGCGGTGCCGCGTACGGTCTCGGGAGGCGAGCGCGCGCTCTATCATGCGCTGTATCCGGCGCGCGGAGCGCTTTATTCTTCCGATGAATTCGCGCGGTCCTGCGGTCTGCATGCGGCACCGATCGATGATCTGGCCGCGTTTCATCTGATCTTCGGCAAGTCGGTTCCGGATATTTCCCTGAATGCGGTGGCCAACCTCGGCTATGCCGAAGGGCGGTGGCTGCGGCCGGTGTGGCCGGGCGACACCCTGCGGGCGGTCTCTGAGGTGATCGGGCTGAAAGAGAATTCCAGTGGAACTTCGGGCGTCGTCTGGGTGCGTACGACCGGGATCAATCAGCACGATGCCGCTGTGCTGGACTATGTGCGTTGGGTCATGGTGCGCAAGCGCGGCGCTGAGGCGACCGGCGCGGCCATCGTGCCGGACCTGGCCAAGGCTGTGTCCGCGACCGCGCTGGTTCTGCCAGAGGGTCTGCATTTCGACGGGTATGATTTTACCATGGCAGGCGAACCGCATCGCTGGGGCGATTACGCGGTGGGCGAGAAAATCGACCATGTCGATGGCGTGACGGTGGAAGAGGCCGAGCATATGCTGGCCACGCGGCTTTGGCAGAACACGGCCAAGGTGCATTTCGACGCAACCCAGAGGGCCGATGGCAAGCGGTTGATTTATGGCGGGCATGTGGTCAGCCTTGCCCGCGCGCTCAGCTTCAACGGGCTGGCCAATGCGCAGATGATCGTCGCGCTGAACGGCGGGGCGCATGCCAATCCCTGTTTCGCCGGCGACACAGTCCGGGCCTGGTCCGAGGTGCTCGACAAGGCGCCGACGCCGATTGCCTCGGTCGGGGCCATCCGTCTGCGACTGGTTGCGGTGAAGCACGGCGCAGGCCCGTTTGCCCTGCGCGGTGAAGACGGAAAATACCTGCCCGAGGTGTTGCTGGATCTCGATTACTGGGCGTTGCTGCCACGCTGATCGCTGCTGCTGGGTCGAGAGCCACACGGCTGCGTCAGATCATTTGCGTGCGTGATCACAACATTCCGGGCGTGATCACAAAACCCGATTTTCCGCGATTGCAGCCGGTTTTGACGCGACTGCGACCTCTGAACGCGTGACTTGGGCGAAAATTCCGCTATTCATCATCGACAAAGACGGAAAGGCTCGGCTCTGCGCCGGCCCGACATTGGGAAAGGAGCCGACATGGCAGATGTGAACCGGGGAAACCGACCGCTCTCGCCGCACCTTCAGATTTATCGCCCGCAGATCACTTCAATCACGTCGATTTTCACGCGGATCACCGGCAACGGCCTGATTGTAACTGCAGTGCTGATCGTCTGGTGGTTGCTTGCGGCCGCAACGAACGAGGCTTATTTCGGCGTCGCCAACGGCGTGATCACAAGCTGGTTCGGGCAATTGGTGATGGTCCTGTCGGTGTTGGGGGTCTGGTACCACTTTCTGGCCGGATTGCGGCATCTCTACTGGGACAGCGGGCGCGGACTGGATATGCCGACAGCGGAAAAGCTCGGCTGGGTCTGTATCGGCGGTTCGGTCGTGCTGACGCTGCTGACCGTGATCGTGATCTGAGGAGGCATGGCCATGCAATATCTTACGGATCGCAAGCGCGCTGTCGGAATGGGCGCGTCGCACAGCGGAACCCACCATCATTGGGCAATGCAGGTCAGCGCGGTCGCCTTGGCGATCCTGATCCCGCTGTTCATCTTTACCTTCGGCCATATCCTCGGGCATTCCTATCCCGAGGTCAGGGCCTATTACGCGCGCCCCTTCCCGGCAATCGTGGCGGGGCTGACGATCATCATCGGGCTGGTTCACTTCAAGAATGGCGCACAGATGATGATCGAGGATTATGCGGGCGGTCTGACCCGGCAGGCGCTGATCATCGGCGCAACCTGCCTGAGCTATGCCGCGATGGCGACCGGGCTGTTTGCCCTGGTCCGCCTGGCGCTGTGAGAGAACGGAGCATCTGAGAATGGCAGCTTACCAATACGAGACGCATGACTACGACGTGGTCGTGGTGGGTGCGGGCGGCTCGGGGCTTCGGGCCACGCTGGGCATGGCCGAACAGGGGCTGCGCACCGCTTGCGTAACCAAGGTCTTCCCGACGCGCAGCCATACGGTGGCAGCGCAGGGCGGGATTGCGGCCAGCCTGTCGAACATGGGGCCGGACCACTGGCAGTGGCACATGTATGACACCGTGAAGGGGTCTGACTGGCTCGGTGACACGGATGCGATGGAATATCTCGCCCGCGAGGCACCCAAGGCGGTTTATGAGCTGGAGCATTACGGTGTGCCGTTCAGCCGCACCGAAGAGGGCAAGATCTATCAACGCCCGTTTGGTGGCCATACCACCGAATTCGGTGAGGGCCCGCCGGTTCAGCGCACTTGCGCGGCGGCAGACCGGACCGGGCACGCCATCCTGCACACTCTTTATGGTCAGAGCCTGAAGCAGAAGGCCGAGTTCTACATCGAGTATTTTGCCATCGACCTGATCATGACCGATGGGCGTTGCACCGGCGTGGTGGCCTGGAAGCTGGATGACGGCACGATCCATGTGTTCAACGCCAAGATGGTGGTGCTGGCGACCGGCGGCTATGGCCGGGCCTATTTCAGCGCGACCTCGGCGCATACCTGCACCGGTGACGGTGGTGGCATGGTGGCGCGGGCGGGTCTGCCGCTGCAGGACATGGAGTTCGTGCAGTTCCACCCGACCGGAATCTACGGCTCCGGCTGCCTGATCACCGAGGGCGCGCGAGGCGAGGGCGGCTACCTGACCAATTCGGAAGGCGAGCGGTTCATGGAACGCTATGCGCCGCATTACAAGGATCTGGCCAGCCGCGACGTGGTCAGCCGCTGCATGACGATGGAAATCCGCGAGGGTCGGGGGGTTGGCCCGGACAAGGACCATATTCACCTGAACCTCAGCCATCTGCCGCCGGAAACACTGCATCTGCGGCTGCCGGGCATTTCGGAATTGGCGCGGATCTTTGCCGGGGTCGATCTGACCAAAGAACCGATCCCGGTGCTGCCGACGGTGCATTACAACATGGGCGGCATTCCGACGAACTATTGGGGCGAGGTTCTGAACCCGACCAAGGACAACCCGGATGCGGTTTTCCCGGGCCTGATGGCCGTCGGCGAGGCAGGCTGTGCCTCGGTTCATGGAGCGAACCGCCTCGGGTCCAACAGTCTGATCGACTTGGTGGTCTTCGGCCGAGCTGCCGCGATCCGGGCGGGCAAGATCGTGAACCCGGAAGAGCCGGTGGCCGCGGTGAACAAGGCCGAGGTGGACAAGGCGATGGACCGCTTCGACGGCCTGCGCCACGCCAATGGCAGCGTCGCGACCGCCGAACTGCGGCTGGAAATGCAGCGCACGATGCAATCGGATGCCGCTGTTTTCCGGACCGACAAGACCCTGGCCGAGGGCGTGGGCAAGATGGAAGCGGTTGCGGGCAAGATGGCTGATATCCATGTTACCGACCGCAGCATGATCTGGAACAGCGATCTGATGGAGACGCTGGAACTGACCAACCTGATGCCGAACGCGCTGGCCACCATCGTCGGCGCCGAGGCGCGCAAGGAAAGCCGTGGCGCCCATGCGCACGAGGACTATCCGGATCGCGACGACAAGGTCTGGCGCAAGCATTCGCTCGCCTGGGTTGACGGCACCAAGGTCACGCTCGGCTACCGCCCGGTGCACATCGATCCGCTGACGACCGAGGATGAGGGCGGCATCGACATGAAGAAGATCGCGCCGAAGAAGCGGGTGTATTGATGCCCAACATGGTCACGCTGGCCCTCCTGTCAGCCGTCACATTGTCAGGCTGTGCCCCAGCCGTGCTGGTCTATCATGAGACACGGAAGGTGGCCAAGGAGCGGGTGACGGTCTACCTTGATGGTCAGGATCCTGCGCACGACCATGCTGTTCGTGCCGAGTGCGTGATCAAGGCGATGAGCTACGGCGAGATAGTGAAGCTGGCGAACGACGACCCGGCCTATGCCAAGGCCGACGACGACGCGCTGATCGCCAAAGCTGCCGCACGCCCCGCGGTGGCGACCTGCGAGGCGGATGCTGCCGCCAAGGCTCAGGCAACCGCCGTGGCCAAGACGCCGAAGGTGCCGTGATGATGCGCGCGCTGCTGACTGTAGCCGGGTGTGCGTCGATAATGGCGGGGCGTGGCCCGGTTCCGGTCGATCAGGCGGAACAGGATTGCTTTCGGCAGGCGCAACTCGCCAGTCATCCGCGGGGCTATGTCTATTTCGGCTCTGGCACCGGCGGTGCAAAGGCCCGAGCCGATCTTACGATCTCGTCGGATTATCTGACAGGTCAGGATCCGGCGAAAATTTACGACTCTTGCGTCTATCAGGAATCCGGCCAGCCACCGCGCAGGCCGCTTTATGATCGACCCGACTGGAAGGGATAACAGATGGTGCAATTCACGCTGCCCAAGAACTCGAAAATCCGCACGGGCAAAACCTGGCCAAAGCCGGCGGGCAAGAACGTGCGGAAATTTCAGATTTATCGCTGGTCCCCCGATGACGGCGAAAACCCGCGGATCGACACCTATTTTCTCGATATGGACAAATGCGGGCCGATGGTTCTGGACGCGCTGATCAAGATCAAGAACGAGGTTGACCCGACGCTGACCTTCCGGCGGTCCTGCCGCGAGGGGATCTGTGGATCCTGCGCGATGAATATCGGCGGGATCAACACACTGGCCTGCATCTATGGCCTCGACGAGGTGAAGGGCGATGTGAAGATCTATCCGCTGCCGCATATGCCGGTGGTCAAGGATCTGATCCCCGATCTGACGCATTTCTATGCCCAGCATGACAGTATCATGCCCTGGCTCGAGACCAAGACCAACGCGCCCGCCAAGGAATGGCGGCAGTCGATCGACGATCGCAAGAAGCTGGACGGGCTCTATGAATGCGTGATGTGCGCCTGCTGCTCGACCTCTTGCCCAAGCTACTGGTGGAATGGCGACCGTTACCTTGGGCCGGCGGCGCTGCTGCATGCCTATCGCTGGATCATCGACAGCCGGGACGAAGCAACGGGAGAGCGGCTGGACGAGCTGGAAGACCCGTTCAAGCTGTACCGCTGCCACACCATCATGAACTGCGCCAAGACCTGCCCCAAGGGTCTGAACCCGGCGCAAGGCGATCGCCGAGATCAAGAAGATGATGATCGAGCGGGTGGTCTGAGCGACGAGTACAAGACGCAATGACAGGAGGCCCGCTTAAGGCGGGCCTTTTCTTCGATCGGGAGTGGCCGTGCGGATTTACGGGATCGACTTCACCAGCAGCCCGTCACGGCAAAAGCCGATCACCTGCGCAGTCTGCTGGCTGGAGGGAGCCAGGCTATCGCTGGTCCGGATTGATCCTCTGAGCAATTTCCCCGCGTTTGAAGCATTGCTCGCCTCGCCCGGGCCCTGGCTGGCGGGACTGGATTTTCCCTTCTGTCAGGCGCGCCGGTTTCTGGATGGGATCGCCTGGCCCGGCTCAGAGAGTTGGGAGGGGTACGTGGCCCATGTCGGCACATTGTCGCGAGCGGCTTTCCGTGCCGAGCTGACCGCTTACCGAACCCCTCGGGCGGATGGGGACAAGCATCATCATCGGTCATTCGACCGGCTTTGCGGCGCGCAGAGCCCGCAGACGATCGACTACACCCCGGTGGGTCTGATGTTCCACGAGGGTGCACCGCGTCTGCGCGACGCGGGTGTGCATCTGCCGGGCCTCCGACCCGGCGACCGCAGCCGCATCTGTGTCGAGGCTTACCCTGGCGTCGCCGCCCGTGCGCTGGCGGGCCGCGCCAGCTACAAGTCTGACACGCCGGGCAAATCGACCGATGCGCGCATTACCGTGCGTCGGGCAATCCTTGCGGCGCTGACCGGCGCGCCGGGGTGCGCGCGCTTTGGCCTCTCTGTCCAAGCCGGTGAGGATATCATTGCAGATCCAAAGGGCGATGACCTCGATGCGCTGCTTTGCGCGGTGCAGGCCGCGTGGGCATATCGGCGTGGCTATGCGGAGGTCGGCCCGCCGGATGCAGACCCGCTCGAGGGCTGGATCGCCGATCCGGCGGCATTGATTTCAGGAGGCATGATTGGCGCTTTTCCCGATTGTCATCCTTGCGGTCTTCGCGGTCATGTGGTGGCGTCGTCGCACCTCGACATTGACGCGAGATTGTCGCTGGCGACTGGATCGGACGGCGGGCGAGGGGCATTTTCACTGCGCGGCTTGCGGGGCCGTTTGCGATCTGGCACCCGGAAAACAGCCAAGGGCCTGTTTGCGACCGCCGGCACCGGATTGACACTGGCCCGTCGCCGAGAGAGGTTTCCCTGTCCTACCGCCGGAGCCACTATGACTGCCGCTGTCCGTTCCCCCGGCCGCCTGCAAAGAGAAATGCGTCTGACGGCCGAGCTTGTGGCGCGGGTCGCGCGTGAGGTGTCCGATCCGGGGCCACCGCCGGGTTTCGTGCCCATGACGGACGAAGATTACGCGGCGCTCGCGGTTCAGTTGCTGGACGAATTGGGTACGGACCCGTTCTGGGTCTTCACCTATGGCTCGCTGATCTGGAAGCCGGCTTTCGAGTTCGAAGAAGCGCGCCGCTGCATAGCGCATGGATGGCGCCGCGCCTTCACGCTGGAAATTCGGCGCTGGCGGGGTAGCGACGCCCAGCCCGGGCTGATGCTTTCGCTCGATCGTGGCGGGTCCTGTACCGGGTTGGCCTACAGGATGCCACCGGACGATCCGGCCGAGCGAATGGCGCGTCTGCTCAAGCGGGAATTGCCCTATCGGGGGCCGGCCACGAACGTTCGTTGGTTGCGTGTCAGGGCTGGTCCTGAGACGTTTCGGGCTTTGGCCTTCTACGCCGTCCCGCGTGACTTTCCCCTGTATGTCGACTTGCCGGTCGAAGAGCAGGCGGCGCGGCTCGCCCGGGCCGTGGGACATGGGGGGAGCGGCGCGGAATATCTTTTCAACACGGTGCTGCATCTCGAGCAGGCGGGTATTCACGACAGTTACCTGTGGCAGCTGCAACGGCTTGTGGCGGACGAAATCCTGACCCTGCATCCACTCCCGGAAGGTCCAAATGAAACCTGAACACCCGACGTTCGCTGCCCCTGCCGATGCCGAGGCGCGGCGCGCCATAGCCCCTGTCATCTGCTACCCTTCCGACACTTTGCCGCCGCCGGACATGGCGCTGTATCATGCCGCGCGGGAGGGGGCCGAGAAACTTTCAGAGGTTCTCGTGCCAGCCCGTGACGCTCGATGCTTCGAGGTTCCGGCCGGGCATTTCTTCCGCATCAGCAGTGTGGAGGGGCCCCAGGTCGGCGATCTGAACCTGTGGAACGCCGCCGACTTGTCCGAGCGATTCTTTTCCGGCAAGACCCGCGCGCTGCATGGAACACATCTATCGGTTGGCGACAGGCTGTGGTCGACCTTTCCGGCACTGCGCCCGATGGCGACCATCGTCGACGGATACGCTCGACTGGTATGGGTTCGATGGCTTCGGAGGATCGGTGCATGACGTGATCGGCACCCGATGCGATCCCTATACGCACCGCCTGCTGGCAGGTGGCGATTACCATTATTGCTGCCATTCCAATCTGACGCGAGCGCTGACCGAGGCGACCGGTTTGCCGCTGCTCGAAGCGGAGATGCTGGTACACGATGTCCTTAACGTCTTCATGTGCACCGGGTTCACGCGAGATACCGGGCAGTATTTCATGAAGGCGAGCCCGGTGCGGCCCGGCGATTATCTGGAGTTTTTCGCCGAGATTGACCTGCTTGGCGGCCTCTCGGCCTGCCCGGGAGGCGATTGTTCGGCGGAGCATTCAAGTGATCGCGCCGCCTGTCATCCGCTTTTGGTCGAAGTCTTCCGTCCAAGAGAAGGAGCGCTTGCAAGTTGGAACGGGCCCAAGAAAAACAGCTATGACAGAAGCCACGGCCTGTAGCCCCGCGCGATCTCTCAGTTGCCCGCCGGCGCCGGTGCCGGAGCAGGCGCTGGTGCCGGTGCCGGAGCAGGCGCTGGGGCACCATCCGCAGGAACGGTCGCGGGACCCGCGGCATCTGGTGCGGGTTCTGTGCCCGACAGCGTGCCTTTGACCCATTGCCCGCTGGCCTGCTGGCCGCTTGCGTATTTCATCGTTCCTTCGCCGTCGCGGGTACCCTTGCTGAATGTCCCCTCGTAGACGTCGCCATTGGAATAGGTGGCGACGCCCTTGCCATCGATCTCGCCGTTCTTCCAGCCGCCGGTGTATTTGAAGCCGTCCTTCATGGTGATCGTGCCTTCGCCCTCACGCTGGCCAGCCACGAAATCGCCGGTGTAGACGGTGCCATCCGCATAGCTCGCCGTGCCCTTACCGTCGCGCTGCCCGTCCTTCCAGTTGCCGTCGTAGCGGTAGCCGTCAGGATAGGTCATGACGCCCTGGCCGTCATTCTTTGCTGCCTTGAACGAGCCGACATAGACCATGCCGTTGCCATAGCGCGCGGTGCCCGCGCCCTCGATCACGCCCGCCTTCCAGTCGCCCTCATAGGTCGAGCCATCCGGGTAGGTGATCTTGCCGGTTCCATCGGCGAGGTCGTTCTTGAACCCGCCAGCATAGACCGAGTGATCCGGGTAGGTCACCGTGCCCTGACCTTCGATCCGCCCCGCGACCCAGTCGCCCTCATAGGCATAGCCGTCCTTGCCACGGAAGGTCCCCTTGCCCTCGCGCTTGTCGGCGACGAAGTTGCCATCGTAGATGTCGCCGTTCTTGTAGGTCACGGTCCCATGGCCCTGACGTTGGCCGTTGACCAGCGCGCCCTGATATACGTCGCCATTCGGCTGGGTCAGCGTGCCGGTGCCGTTGATCTGGCCGTCTTTCCACTGGCCGACATAAGTGAGCCCGTCTGGCATGGTCAGGGTGCCTTGCCCGTCGCGCTGGCCTTTGACGAGATCGCCCTCGTAGGTCGTGCCGTCGGGATAGGTGATCTTGCCCTTGCCCTGCTTCACGCCGTCCGACCAGTCTCCGTCATAGACATAGCCGTCAGGGCTTTCCATCTTTCCGTGGCCTGCGTGCACCGCGTTCACGAAGCCGCCGGTATAGGTCATTCCATTGGCATAATGGGTCATGCCCTGCCCGGTCATCTGGCCGTCTACCCAGTCGCCGGTATAGGTCGAGCCATCGGAAAAGGTGATCTTGCCCTTGCCGTCGGGTTTGCCGTGCTTGAAGCTTCCCTCATAGATCGAGCCGTTCGGGAAATGCGCCGTGCCCTGACCCGAGATTTCGCCCGAGACCCAGTCGCCATTGTAGGTATAGCCATTGGGAAGGGTGTAGCTGCCCTTGCCATCCTGCTTGCCGTCTTTGAAGGTGCCCTTGTAGACGCCGCCATCATCGTATTGCTTGGTGATCACCTGCGCCGACACTGTTGTGCCGAAGCTGATGACTGCCGCCGCAAGACATGCGCGCAGCGCTGTTCCGCCTGACTTGGTAATCACCCCGACGCCCCCTGTCGACTTATGCCGCGTGGCCCTTAGCGACCTTGGCCGAAAGCCTAATGGAGGGCCCAAGTCGTGACAAGCGGTTCGCTATCTATCGGCTTTCCCTCGCCTGCAACTCTGCTAGAACGCTTTGCGATCAAGGATGCCGTGATGACTGACAGATTTCGCCTGAGCATGGCCCAACTTAACCCGACCGTGGGCGCGATCGATGCCAATGCGGCACGGGCGCTGGACGCGTGGTCCGAGGGTCGCAGCGCGGGGGCCGACATGGTCGCCCTGCCCGAGATGTTCGTGACCGGCTATCAGCCGCAGGATCTGGTGATGAAACCGGCCTTTGCGGCGCATGCGATGGCAGCGGTTGAAACGCTCGCGGGGCAATGCGCGGGCGGGCCGGCGCTGGGCATTGGTGCCCCCTTCGCCGAAGCCGGACGGCTCTACAATGCCTATTACATCCTTGCAGAGGGGCGGATCGAGGCCGTCGTCCTGAAGCATCACCGCCCGAACGAAAGCGTCTTCGATGAGGTGCGGCTTTACAATCAGGGCCCGGTGAATGGGCCCTATCGGATCGGTCCGCTGCGCATCGGCACGCCGATCTGCGAGGATGCCTGGCATCCAGACGTCTGCGAGACCCTTGCCGAGACCGGGGCAGAAGTTCTGTTCGTGCCCAATGGTTCGCCGTATTTCCGCAACCGCTGCGACACCCGGATGGCCGTCATGGTGGCGCGTGTTGTCGAGACCGGGCTGCCGCTGATCTACCTGAACATGGTTGGCGGGCAGGACGATCAGATCTTCGACGGCGGGTCCTTTGTGCTGAACCCCGGCGGGCAACTGGCGGCGCTGGCCCCGGTTTCGACGAAACACTGCCGCATGTCGATCTGGCGCGGGGTCCGGATGGCTGGCGCGCAGAGACGGGCGCGCGGGCGTCTGCTGCCCGATGCATGGGAACAGGATTATCGCGCGATGGTCGAAAGCCTGCGCGACTATCTGCGCAAAAGCGGGTTTTCCAAGGTCGTGCTCGGCCTTTCTGGTGGTGTCGATTCGGCGCTGGTCGCGGCCATTGCCGCGGATGCCATCGGACCCGGCAATGTGCATTGCGTGATGTTGCCTTCGGCCTTCACGTCGGAGCATTCGCTGGAAGATGCGGAGGCGGTGGCACGTGCGCTGGGCTGTCGCCTGGATACGGTGCCGATCTCGGGGCCGCAGGCGGCGGTGGGCGAAGCACTGTCAGCGTCTTTTCGCGGGCACCGCACCGGGGATCACCGAGGAAAACATTCAGTAGCCGTTTGCGCGGGCTGCTGCTGATGGCGCTGTCGAACAAGTTCGGCGAGATGCTTCTGACCACCGGCAACAAGTCGGAAATGGCGGTGGGCTATTGCACGATCTATGGCGACATGAACGGCGGCTATAACCCGATCAAGGATCTCTACAAGACGCGGGTCTTCGAGACCTGCCGCTGGCGCAACGCGAACCATCGGCCCTGGATGCAGGGGCCGGCGGGCGAAGTTGTGCCGCCGCGCGTCATCGACAAGCCGCCAAGCGCGGAGCTGCGCGCCGATCAGAAGGATGAGGACAGCCTGCCGCCCTATCCGGTGCTCGATGCGATCCTCGAAGGGCTGGTCGATCAGGAAGCTTCGGTCGCCGATCTGGTGCGAAGCGGGCTTTGACCGTGACACGGTGAGCAGGGTAGAGCACCTGCTCTACCTCTCGGAATACAAGCGCTTTCAGTCGGCGCCGGGGACAAGGCTGACCGATCGGGCCTTCTGGCTCGACCGGCGCTATCCGATCGTCAACCGCTGGCGCGATCCATCCTGAAGCGGTCAGTGCGGCGGGGGTTGCAAGTCGATTGAGGGCGGCTTGGCATCCTCGGCCTCGACGGCTGCGAGAAAGCCACCCGCAATGCTGATGACGCGGACAAAACTGCTCATCTGCAGGCTGAAGGGCATGCCGTTTCGGTTGATGCTGCCGGTAGTCGAGACGATGGCGGCAAGCCGCAGGGTGCCCCCGTCGCGCACCAACATGGCACCGCCGGACCCGCCCGCGTCCATCGAGCCAATCAGGTAGACCGGCACAGGGGCACCCGGTGTCACCGGTCCCGCCTGCTCGACCGTGGCGCGCTGGGCGATCGGGTCATCCTCACCCGTGGCAGGGCCGCAGGTCGGCCTGAAAGCCGGAAATCAGGATCACATCGGTGCCCTTTTGGGTGGGCGAAGGGCCGATCAGAAAGGGCTGCGCGGCCGGATCATGTAGTGGATGCGCCAGTCGCAGGACGGCAAAATCGTTCGGGTCCGCCATGTCGTCACGCCCGCCCGACCCGATGATTTCGGTGCCGTCAAGCCGGAGCGGAACGGTTTCTGGCGGGAGGCTTTGGGTACGAAACAGGCAGTGCGTGCCGACAGGCAGGGCCACATTTCCCCGTGCCGGATCTCGCATCACATGAGCTGCCGTGATCACCGTCGTGCTGTCGACGAGGGTGCCGGACGCGATTGGGCGCATGCCATCAGTGTCGCAGGAAACGATCCCGGTGGTGGCCCGGATACGGGCGACCTCTTCATCGCTGAGGCCCAGCGCTGCTTTCTGTCGGGCAAGAGTGTCGCGCCGGTCATCCGGCGTACCATCCGCGCGTCGCCCCACGATGTTCACGCGGATCAGCATCGCGCAATTGGTGCAGCGTGGTGGCAGCACGGCGGTCACCGTGCCAATGCGGCCCGTCGCCGACGCGGGAGCGGCGGCGCTCAGGATCATCAGCAGGGCGAACAGAATGCGCATCAGGCATCTCGCGAACCGCGTCGAACTTACCGATCATAGCACGTTTTGCGCGTCCGCTATTCCCACCAACGGTCGATTGCGGCAATTTCGCTGTCGGACCAGCCGAAATGGTGGGCGAGTTCATGCACCACCACATTTGCCACCAGATCGGCCAAGCCGACATCGCCGCGCTGGACCCATTCATCGAGGATCGCGCGACGGAAAAGCCAGATTGTGTCGGGCTGAAGTCGGTTGATCGGTGACCGAGCGTTCGGTCAGCGGAATGCCTTCGTAAAGCCCGGTCAGCTCAAACGGATCGTCGATCTGCATTTCGTCCAGAATTGCATCCGGTGCAAAATCGACGATCCGAAATGAAATCTCCCCGGCCCTGGCGGCAATTGCCGGGGGTAGGGCGGCCAATGCGGCGCGAGCCAGCGCCTCGATCACCTCATCATCGGGGGCTGCAACCTCGGCCCAGCCGGTGGCATCTTCGGACATGACAGATCTCTCCCGCGGCCTCATCATATGGACAAAACGGGCCTGTTGTGAAAGAGCACGGCCAACAGGAGTTTCCCCGATGACCGTAACCCGCTTCGCCCCGTCGCCCACTGGTTTTATCCATGTTGGCAACCTTCGCACCGCTCTGATGAACTTCATGATCGCGCGCAAGACCGGGGGCACGTTCATCCTGCGGCTGGACGATACCGATCAGGAACGCTCGAAACAGGAATATGCCGACGGGATCATGCAGGATCTTGAATGGCTCGGCCTGACATGGGATCGGATCGAGAAGCAGTCGCTTCGGATGGAGCGGTACGCCGAAGCGGCGGATCAACTGCGCGCCAAAGGGCGGTTCTACGAAGTCTTCGAGACACCGGTAGAACTCGACCTGAAGCGCAAGAAACAGCTCAACATGCACAAGCCGCCGGTCTATGACCGGGCCGGGCTGCACTTGAGTGCTGCGGAGAAGGACAAGCTGCGCGCCGAACGCGAGCCTTACTGGCGTTTCCTGCTGAATCAGGAGCGCATCGAGTGGACCGACGGCATCCTCGGCCCGATCTCGATCGATGCGGCCTCGGTCTCGGACCCGGTGATGATCAAGGCCGATGGCCAGGTGCTTTATACCTTCGCATCGTCGGTCGATGACAGCGACATGGGGGTGACCCATATCGTGCGCGGCGCGGACCATGTGACCAATACCGCGACGCAGATCCAGATCATTGAGGCGCTGGGCGGGACGCCGCCGGTCTTTGCCCATCACAGCCTGCTGACCGGCCCGCAGGGCGAGGCGCTGTCAAAGCGGCTTGGTACGCTCTCGCTGCGCGACCTGCGTGCGGCCGGGATCGAGCCGATGGCGCTGCTGTCGCTGATGGCGCGGCTCGGCTCGTCGCAGCCGGTGGAGCTGGCGGCGTCGCTGGACGACCTGATCGCGGGGTTCGATCTGTCCAGCTTCGGTGCGGCGCCGACGAAGTTCGACGCCGAAGACTTGAAGCCGCTGACCCGCGCGCATGTGCAGTCGCTGCCCTTTGCCGTGATGGCCGCGCAGATCGCGGCGCTTGGCGTGCCGGCGGATATGGCCGAGGCGTTCTGGCGTGTCGCGAAGGACAATATCACCGTGAAGGCCGATCTTGAGGCCTGGTGGCTCCTGTTCCGGGATGGTGCCGCCCCGATGGTCGAGCCGGAAGATGCCGCATTTGTGCGTCAGGCCCTGGCGATGTTGCCACCGCAACCCTGGGGGCCGGAGACCTGGTCGACCTGGACCGGGGCGGTGAAGGAAGCCACGGGGCGCAAAGGCAAGGGACTGTTCATGCCGCTGCGCAAGGCGCTGACCGGGCAGACGCATGGGCCGGAAATGGCTGATGTGATGCCGCTGATGCAGACCGTTCCGACGCTGGACTGAACCCCGACCGGGGCGCAAGGCCTGAACGGTCGCGGGTCAGCTGTCGACCAATCGAGCGCCCAGCGCGGTGAGATGATCGTCGACCAGCGCGAGAACCGAATTGGCCAGCTGCTGCGCACGCGGATAGAGCGGGGTGGCGCGGTCATTTATGATGGGTGCCTGCCAGCCATCGGTCGTCGCGAAGAACCGCGCAACGCCGTCGCGACCGAATTCCGCATGGAAACCCTGCACGACGACGTCGAGATAGCTGAGCAGAACCGGGTGCGCTGCGGGATCTCCGGTCACCTCGCTGTCGGGCACGGCATAGACCTGAACGAGCGTTCCCGAGGCAAGCGGGTGCCGGATCGA
The DNA here is from genome assembly GCA_963837565.1 of uncultured Pseudomonadota bacterium. Taxonomy (GTDB): domain Bacteria; phylum Pseudomonadota; class Alphaproteobacteria; order Rhodobacterales; family Rhodobacteraceae; genus Solirhodobacter. The sequence goes on along the minus strand of CAWIOC010000002.1, from coordinate 139,084 downwards.
CGAGGCGGCAACCGGCAGGCGCTCATATGCGAATTCGCGCGCATCGAGGGCCGCCCAATCGTCGCCGGGGACCGGGGCGATCAAGCCGTCAATCTCGGCGCCGGGCGCAGCCATGATGCTGAGAAACGCCAGCCTGCGGCGCCCGGTCGGGCGCCAGACCCTGCGCCATCCGATCAGCGTGGCGGGGTAGGCGGGCGCATAGCCATGCGTCAGTCGGTTCACCAGCGAGCCGTAGCCGAAAAAATGATCGTTCATAGCGGTATGAATGACGACCGGCGCAGCAAGCCGCAAGCCCCTTGCCAGAGGGGCCAGCGCCGGGCTATGGGATCAAGGTCAGGATCGGGAGAATCCGGCGGGGCTTGCCCCGACGGTGCCGAAGGAGCAACCGCCCCGGTAAACTCTCAGGCGCAAGGGACCGTTCTGACACAAGGACTCTGGAGAGTGGCCATCGCGCCCGCCGAAGGGATAACAATCTCAGGCGTCAGGACAGAGGGGGCATCGGAACGCGGGCGCAAGCCTGCCTGAACGGTGCCGGGATTTTCGACCGGCGGAAGAAGGGAACGGCATGACCGACCTGAAGCGCACGGTCCTATACGACCTGCACCTGCGGCTTGGCGCGAAGATGGTGCCCTTCGCGGGCTATGAAATGCCGGTGCAATATCCGGCGGGCGTCCTCAAGGAACATCTGCAGACACGATCCGCCGCGGGATTGTTCGATGTCAGCCATATGGGACAGGTCATTCTGCGCCCGCGATCAGGTCGTATTGCGGACGCCGCTGCGGCGCTGGAAACGCTGGTGCCTGTCGATGTGATCGGATTGGCCGAGGGGCGGCAGCGTTATGCGCTTTTCACAGGGCAGGACGGCGGGATTCTGGACGACCTAATGGTGGCGAACCGGGGCGATCACCTGTTCGTCGTCGTCAACGCGGCCTGCAAGGACGCCGACCTTGCCCATATGCATGCGCATCTTGGCGGCAGTTGTGTGGTCGAACCGGTGACGGGGCGGGCACTGCTCGCGCTTCAGGGGCCTGAGGCCGAGGCGGTACTGGACCGACTAGCCCCGGGTGCTGCGGCGATGCGGTTCATGGATGTTGCGGTTCTGGATTGGAAGGGAACCGCGCTTTGGGTTTCGCGGTCTGGCTACACCGGGGAAGACGGCTACGAGATCTCCGTGCCGGATGAGCGCGCCGAGGCTTTCGCCGAGGCGCTTCTGGCCGACCCGAGTGTTGATCCGATCGGCCTCGGTGCGCGCGACAGCCTTCGGCTGGAGGCGGGGCTTTGTCTTTACGGCCATGATATCGACGCCACGACCTCTCCGGTCGAGGCCGGGCTGCAATGGGCGATCCAGAAGGTGCGTCGGGAGGGCGGCGCGCGGGCTGGCGGGTTTCCGGGCGCAGAACGCATTCTGGCCGAACTTGGTGGGGCCGCGACGCGTCGTCGGGTTGGCCTGCGACCCGAGGGCCGCGCGCCGATGCGCGAGGGAACCGAGCTTTTTGCACGAGCCGAAGGCGGCGAGGCGGTCGGACGTGTGACGTCCGGCGGATATGGCCCCTCGGTCGAGGCGCCGATCTCTATGGGGTACCTTCCGGTCTCGCTTTGCGCATCGGGCACCACGGTATACGCTGAGGTGCGTGGCAAACGTCTGGCCGCGCGCGTCGCGGACCTTCCTTTCCGACCCTCCACTTACAAGCGTTGATGAGGCTATCGCATGAAATATACCGAAGATCACGAATGGCTGCGAATCGAGGGTGACCTTGTCGTCGTCGGCATTACCGAACATGCCGCCACCCAATTGGGCGATGTCGTCTTTGTCGAACTGCCGGAGACGGAAACCATGGTTGCCGCAGGCGACGAAGTCGTGGTGATCGAAAGCGTCAAGGCGGCGTCCGATATCCTTGCGCCGATCGACGGCGAGATCGTCGAGGTCAACAGCAAGCTGGCCGATACGCCCGGCCTGGTGAATGAAGACCCGACGGGCGCGGCATGGTTCTTCAAGATGAAGATCGATGACTTGAGCGTGCTCGACGATTTCCTTGACGAGGACGAATACAACGAGCAGATCGCATGACCGTGCTGAGGATCGTGCCGAACCTTGCCGCAGCAGACCCCACTGCTTTGGCCGGGTTCTATCGCACGCTCCTCGGGCTCGATCTTCTGATGGACTTGGGCTTCATAGCGACTTTGGGCTCTGATGCCTTGGCGCCGGCACAGCTGAGCCTTGCCTCTGAAGGCGGTTCCGGCACGCCGGTCCCGGTGATTTCGGTCGAAGTGGACGACCTGGACTCTGTTCTGGCCCGCGCCCGGGAATTGGGCGCGGCAATCGACTACGGCCCGGTTTCCGAACCCTGGGGCGTGCGGCGTTTCATGCTGCGCGACCCGGCGGACAGGCTGATCAATATCCTCTGTCACAGTTGAGGCATCCGATGACTTTCACTCCTACGGCCTACGATCCCTATGATTTCGCCAACCGTCGGCACATCGGCCCGTCACCTGCCGAGATGGCGGAAATGCTTTCGGCCATCGGGGTCGGCAATCTTGACGCACTGATCGAGGAAACGGTGCCCGCCTCGATCCGGCAGAAGGCGCCGCTGACCTGGGCGCCATTGTCCGAGCAGGACCTGTTGGCCCGGATGCGCAGGGTTGCAGCCAAGAACCGGGTGATGACTTCGTTGATCGGGCAAGGCTATTACGGCACGGTGACGCCGCCCGCGATCCAGCGCAACATCCTGGAAAATCCGGCGTGGTACACGGCCTATACGCCCTATCAGCCCGAGATCGCGCAAGGGCGGTTGGAGGCGCTGCTGAACTATCAAACGATGGTGGCCGATCTGACCGGCCTGCCGGTTGCCAATGCCTCTCTGCTGGACGAGGCGACGGCGGCGGCCGAGGCGATGGCGATGGCAGAGCGGCTGGCGAAATCCAAGGCCCGGGCCTTTTTCGTGGATCGGAACTGTCATCCCCAGACCATCGCGGTGATCCGCACGCGCGCCGAACCGCTGGGGATCGAGGTGATCCTCGGCGCCCCGGAAGAGCTGCAGCCGGAACAGGTGTTTGGCGCGATCTTCCAATATCCCGGCACCTATGGCCACGTGCGCGACTTCAGCGACGAGATCGCCACCCTGCATGCTGCCGGCGCCGTTGCGGTCGTTGTGACCGATCTGCTCGCGCTTTGTTTGCTCAAGGAGCCGGGTGCGATGGGTGCGGACATCGCCGTCGGTTCGTCGCAGCGCTTCGGCGTGCCGCTTGGCTATGGCGGGCCGCATGCCGCCTTCATGTCCTGTCGGGACGAGATGAAGCGGGCGATGCCCGGCCGCATCGTCGGCGTCTCGATCGATGCGCGCGGCGGGCGTGCCTATCGGCTGAGCCTGCAGACCCGTGAGCAGCATATCCGACGCGAGAAGGCGACCTCGAACGTCTGCACGGCGCAGGCGCTGCTGGCCGTCATGGCGTCTTTCTATGCCGTCTTCCATGGCCCGACCGGGCTGCGGGCCATCGCGGAAAGGGTGCATTTCCTGACCAACCGCCTGGCGCGTGCCCTGAAGGCGGCGGGCGCAAAGGTCAGCCCCAAGGCGTTCTTCGACACGATCACGGTCGAGGTCGGTGTCGGGCAGGCAGGTATCCTTGCCGCCGCGCGGCAGGAAGGTCTGAATTTTCGCAAGATCGGGACCGACCGGGTCGGCATCAGTCTGGACGAGACGACGAACGAGCATGTGCTGATGCAGGTCCTGCGCGCCTTCGGTATCGACGGTGTACCGCCACATCGCGCGAATTTGGGCTTTCCCGAGGCGATGCTGCGCACCACACCCTATCTGACCCACCCTGTGTTCCACATGAACCGCGCCGAGTCGGAAATGATGCGCTACATGCGTCGCCTCTCGGACCGCGATCTGGCGCTTGACCGGGCGATGATCCCTCTGGGATCCTGCACGATGAAGCTGAATGCGGCGGTCGAGATGATGCCGATCACATGGCCCGAGTTTTCGGCCATGCATCCTTTCGTGCCACGTGATCAGGCGGCTGGCTATGCCGAGATGCTGGAAGATCTGTCGCAGAAGCTCTGCGAGATCACCGGCTATGACGCGGTGTCGATGCAACCCAATTCCGGCGCGCAGGGCGAATATGCGGGCCTTCTGACGATCCAGGCCTATCATCGGGCGCAGGGGCAAGGGCATCGGCACGTCTGCCTGATCCCGGTCTCGGCACATGGCACGAACCCCGCCTCGGCGCAGATGGCCGGGATGCAGGTCGTCGTGGTGAAGTCGCTGGCCAATGGCGATATCGACCTTGCCGATTTCGCGGCCAAGGCCGAGGCCGCGGGCGACAACCTTGCCGCCTGCATGATCACCTATCCCTCGACGCATGGCGTCTTCGAAGAGACGGTGCGCGACGTCTGCCGGATCACCCATGAGCATGGCGGGCAGGTCTATCTCGATGGCGCCAATATGAACGCGATGGTGGGCCTCTCGAAACCCGGTGAGATCGGATCGGACGTGAGCCACCTGAACCTGCACAAGACCTTTGCCATTCCGCATGGCGGTGGTGGCCCCGGCATGGGGCCGATCGGGGTCAAGGCGCACCTGGCGCCCTATCTGCCCGGCGATCCTGCCGGGGGCGAGGCCGGGCCGGTTTCGGCCGCGCCCTATGGCTCTGCCTCGATCCTGCTGATCTCTTGGGCCTATTGCCTGTTGATGGGGGGGCGGGGGCTGACGCAGGCGACCAAGGTTGCCATCCTGAACGCGAATTACATCGCGGCGCGGCTTGCCGGGTCTTACGAGGTTCTGTTCAAAGGGACCAGGGGCCGTGTTGCCCATGAATGCATTCTCGATACCCGGCCCTTTGCCGCCAGTGCGCAGGTCAGCGTGGACGACATTGCCAAGCGCCTGATCGACAACGGTTTTCACGCGCCGACAATGAGCTGGCCTGTGGCTGGAACGCTGATGGTCGAACCGACGGAAAGCGAAACGAAGGCCGAGCTTGACCGATTCATTACTGCCCTGCTCGCGATCCGCGCCGAAATCGCCGCGGTGGAGAGGGGCGAGATGGACCCGCTGAACAACCCGCTCAAGAACGCGCCGCACACGGTCGAGGATCTGATTGCGGATTGGGACCGGCCCTATCCGCGAGAGCAGGGCTGCTTCCCCCCGGCCAGTTTCCGAGTGGACAAGTATTGGCCGCCAGTGGGGCGCGTTGACAACGTCTTCGGCGACCGGAACCTGGTCTGCACCTGCCCGCCGCTGGAGGCCTATGCCGAGGCGGCGGAGTAGCGCGTGGGCGGGGACCCGGCACCGGGTTGCCGCCGCGCGCTCGCTTGACAAGGACACCGGCTTGCGCCAAACAACCCGCCGTTGGGGTCGTAGCTCAGTTGGGAGAGCGCGTCGTTCGCAATGACGAGGTCAGGGGTTCGATCCCCCTCGACTCCACCAAAATCTACGTTCGCCAAAACCCAGCGGCTTCAGCCGGTGTACCGGGGTGCCCGATTGGCGCGATCGCGCAGGAACTTGCGCCGCCGCGCATCGCGGCCTTTTCTCCTCCGCTCTGGACCCTTTGGACGGTGGGTGATTAACATCCGACCGACGATTGGGGAGGAATGACTATGGCGACCGGCACGAATATCCGCACCTGGTTTCAGGGCAGCTGGCACGACGGCGATGTGGCGATCATGCGCGCGGCAGACCATGGAAGCTGGCTCGGCACGACCGTTTTTGACGGTGCACGCCAGTTCGAGGGCGTAACGCCGGACCTCGCGGCGCATTGCGCGCGCATCAATCGTTCGGCGGCGGCGCTCATGATCACTCCTACGGTTGAGGCCGAGGTCATGGTCGAATGGGTCAAGGAAGGGCTGGCGCGATACCCCAAGGGTGCAGCTGTTTATATCCGCCCGATGTATTGGGCGATCGAGGGTGACGAATTGGGCATCGTGCCGCGTCCCGACTCGAGCGGTTTCGCGATCTGCCTGGAAGAGATCCCGATGTCTGCCCGCGATGCCTCTACCACCTTGACCACGACGGGCTACCGTCGGCCGGTGCTGGCCGACAACGTGGTGAACGCCAAGGCGGGCTGCCTTTATCCCAATAATGCCCGGATGCTGGCCGAGGCCCGCGCGAAGGGCTTTGGCAATGCGCTGGTCGCGGATGCGGTGGGCAATGTCGCGGAATCCGCGTCGGCCAATGTGTTCATGGTGAAGGATGGCGAGATATTCACCCCTGTCGCCAATGGCACATTCCTGGCAGGAATCACCCGCGCGCGGCACATCGCGAATCTTCGCGCCGAGGGTGTGACGGTGCACGAGACAGTGCTGAGCTTCGACGATTTTCACGCGGCAGACGAAGTGTTCCTGTCAGGCAATATGTCCAAGGTCACGCCGGTCCGGGCATTCGACGATACCTCTTATCAGGCGGGCCCAGTGACGCGCCGGGTGCGCGAAATGTATTGGGACTGGGCGCTTTCCGGCAAATCCTGAGGGACTTGCCAGAGCTGAGCCGGCAGGGGATGATGCCCCTGCCTTGGGAGGGTAGGATGCGCAAGTTTCTCGTCGTTCTGGACGACACGCGGGAGTGCCTGAACGCGATGCGCTTTGCCGCGTATAGGGCCGCGCATACCGGCGGCGGGGTTCAGATCCTGTCGGTGATTCCGCCGGAAGAGTTCAAATACTGGACCGGTGTGGCCGACCTCATGCGGTCCGAAGCTCGCGAGCGCATCGAGGCACATTTCGAGGTGTTTGCGAAATGGATGCGCACCCGGCATCAGGTCGAGCCGGTGCTGGTGATCCGCGAGGGTGAGGAAGTCTCTGAAATACTTTCGCAAATTCGCGAGGATCCGGAAATCGGGGTGCTGGTTCTTGGTGCAGGCACCGAGAAGAGTGGGCCGGGAAAACTGGTGACTGCGCTGTCGCGGGCGTCGGGAACGTTGCCTATCCCGATCACCATCGTTCCGGGCGAGATGTCCAAGGAACGGCTGGAAGAAATTACCTGAGAGCGGGTCGTTCAGGGGCCCAGCCCCTTGGGGCAGGGGCTGGCGGCCAGGCCGACTGCGCAAGCGGAGGCACTGGAGGAAAAAAAGCCCCCGGCGCGAATGCCGGGGGCTGGCGGATTTGCGCCGGGGTGCGCGATGGCCCGCCAAATCGCCCGATCTCGGCTTGCGGCAGCGAACCGGGGGAACGGCTGGCCACGTGGGGAAGCTTGGGACTGCCAAGCCCGGGCGGTGCAGGCGAAGGAACCCGCAGCGATCACGCTAGAGCAGGATGGAATCCGTCCCGTGACGATTAGGATTCCGAATTGTGACTTTTGCGCGCCGTCTCGCGATCGACCGTGCGTTGCACAGCGATGTGACTTGCACTTGGTGGCGCAGGATGGGAGGCCTTGGTAATAAAACATGCCAAAAGGGGTATATCATATGGCAGAGCAGTTTGACCGTCGAAGCTTGTTGGCCCTTGGCGCAGGGGCGGCCGCCGCCGCGCTTGCCCTGCCACGTGGGGCGCGAGCGCAGGATGACGATGGTGTACGCGCCAACATCTCGAGCTTTCGGACCCTGCACTGGCAGGACTACTTTCCCGATCTGACGAATGGCGTGATCCTTGCAGATACGAAATCCTGCGCGGTGCATTTCTGGTCTGAAGACGCATCGGTCTACAAGCTTTACCCCTGTTCCGTCCCCGACAGTCCCGACATGACCCGGTTGGGAATGACGAAGGTGGTTGAGAAGGTCGTCGGACCGACATGGCGACCGACGCCATCGATGCTGGAACGCAATCCGGCCTTGCCGAAAGTGGTGGGGCCGGGGCCGGACAATCCTCTGGGACCTTTCGCGCTTTACCTAAGCTGGCAGTATTACCGGGTGCATGGCACACAGGACACGCGCAAGATCGGGCGCAAGTCCTCGTCGGGTTGCATCGGCCTTTACAATGAGAACATCACCGAGTTGTTCAAGCTCGCCAAGGTCGGCACTCAGGTCCGCCTGATCTGATCGCGGGCGCGCAGGCGGCGGGCGCGGTGGTGCATCTGGCGCCAGAGCGCGTGATGCGCCGCATGCGCTGCCATCGTTCCGAGGCTGGCGATCAACCCGAACACCCCCGCGAGCAGCGCCAGCGCATGGTGCGAAAACCGCAGGGTCAGGCGCAGGAAGCGCGCCTTTCCCAACACCTCGATCCGCCCCACAGTCTTCTCACCCAGCGCCTCTGACGCCGCCGCCAGCCGTCGGGCATCCGGCACGTCGTCGATGTAGCGGATCAGATGGAGCGTTTCCGAGGGGCCGAGCGCGGCCTCGATCCGACCGGTATCGCGAGCGACTTCAATGAGAGGTGCGAGGGTCGTGGGGCGGATGATGCGGGCCGCGTCCTCGGCGCTGCGCACCGACGAAAGATGCGCCCAGTCAATCCCGTCTTTTAGGGCATCCCCGGCAAGGCGGATCAGGCGTGGGGTCAACAGCCCCATGCGATGCGCCAGCTTTGCTGCGGCGGCGCCGAGCTTGACCGGAGTTGAAGCCCCGACCGTTGCCAATGTCAGTGCGGTCGCTCCAAGGCCGATGACGGACAGCCCGAGGTTGATGTGGTCGACCGGCTCGCCCGTCAGGTAGTGAGTGCCTTCCGTGGCAATGCCAGCGATGTCTCCCACAGGGGTCAGGGCCATCGGTGCCTGACAGATCAGGATAGGGGACAGCGAGCACGATGCCGGATCAACCGCGCAGCTGGCGCAAGACGTCAGCGTGGCGAAATAGCTGTAATCCGCGTCATGCGCGATCGCGAGCTCTGTGGTCAAGTCGGGCGACGAGCGCAATGTCCCGTTCCCTGGCGACCGAGCGGACGGCCTCGATTGCAACCCAGTTGTGCGGGGTTTCGGCCAGCAGCGCACGCAGTCGCGTGTCGATCCGTTCCGGCGTCGCCTCCTTTGCCATCGCACGGTCCGTTGCGGCACGGATCTGGTCTGCCGTGGCCAGAAGAACCGGGCTTAGTGCGGGGTTACGCAGCAGATCCCGGACAGTGAACGCAAGGCTTGCGAGCGAGGCGATGAGCATGAGCGTCAGCAGCGCTCGGGACAGGCCTCGCAAGACGTGGCCTCTGCCGTGGCGAGAGTCGGGGCGCGACGCTTCCCTCATGCGGAAGGCCTCGTCGAGCTTGGAACGCGGGTACTGGTTCGGGCCCCGCATGGCGATACGACCGTTTCAATGCGCATCTGCGGGTCCAAACTTGGCTGGCGAGAGGGCCGTAAGCTTCGGCCCCCTCGATGTCGCATGTCAGCGGCGGCGCGAGCGGATCATCCCCACGATATCGAGCGTCTTCGCAAGGATCGGTTGGGCAATCGCATCGGCCCGGTCCGCGCCTGCGCCAAGGATGCGGTCGATCTCTGCAGGATCGGACATCAGCCGCACCATTTCGGTCGAGATCGGTGCCAGTTTGGCGACGGCAAGTTCCACCAGCGCGGGTTTGAAGACACCGAATTGCTTGCCCGCGAACTCTGCCACAACCTGCGCGATCGATTGCTCGGAGAGCGCTGCATAGATATTGACGAGGTTGCGCGCATCGGGACGCTCGGCCAATCCTTCGACCGTATCGGGCAAAGGCTCCGGGTCGGTCTTGGCCTTGCGGATCTTTGCCGCGATGGCGTCGGCGTCATCCGTCAGGTTGATCCGGCTTTGATCCGAGGCATCGGACTTCGACATCTTCTTGGTGCCGTCGCGCAGCGACATCACGCGGGTCGCGACGCCTTCGATCACCGGCTCGGTCATCGGGAAGAAATCGACGCCATAGTCATGGTTGAACTTCGCCGCGATATCGCGCGTCAGTTCGACATGCTGCTTTTGATCTTCGCCCACCGGCACCTGAGTCGCGTGGTAGACCAGAATGTCCGCCGCCATCAGCGCAGGGTAGGCGAAAAGGCCCAGTGACGCCGCTTCGGAATTCTTTCCCGCCTTGTCCTTCCACTGCGTCATGCGGTTCATCCAGCCCATCCGGGCGATGCAGTTGAAAATCCAGGCCAGCTCGGCATGGGCAGAGACCTGGCTCTGGTTGAACAGGATCGAGCGCGCCGGGTCGATCCCGGCGGCCATGAAGCCTGCCGCGGCCTCTCGGGTCTGCTGGCGCAGCTTTTCCGGGTCTTGCCACTTGTCGGTGATGGCATGCAGGTCGACGAGGCAGTAGATCGTCTCGATCCCCTCATTCTGCTTCTCGGCGAAACGCTTGAGCGCACCGAGGTAATTGCCGAGATGAAGCCCGCCCGAAGGCTGGATGCCCGAGAAAACGCGCGGGGTGAAGGTCTTGGGCGCTTTGACCACGTCCGACATGAGAGACTCCGTCTGGAAATTCCGTGCCCAACCGCTTATCGCTGGGCCCTCTGCACGTCAACCGGAGGTCAAAGGATGGATTTCGACCACAACGCTGCGCCGCTGCATCCGGTCCCGGGAGTGGTTTGGTTGCTGGCGATGCCGATGGCCGTGATCGAGATCGTGATCTCGCTGGCGGGATACGGGGTGATCGGTGGTCCGGATGCCGTTGGCTGGCGGCTCAGCGCGATGCAGGAGTTTGCGTTTTCCGCGCCGGTGTTCCAGTGGATGATCGCCAATTCGATTTTTCCGCCCGAACATATGCTGCGCTTCGTCAGCTATGTCTTTATCCATGCCAGCCCGATGCATGCGATTTTTGCCGTCGTCCTGACGCTGGCGCTGGGAAAGTACAACAGCGTGGTTTTCAGGCCCTGGGCCATACTCGTGTTGTTCTTCGGCGCAGCGATTTTTGGTGCGGTGGCCTATGGCCTGTTGTCGAACAGCCAGATGCCGCTGATCGGGGGCCTGCCGCCGGTCTATGGACTGGTGGGCGGATTTTCATTCATCCGCTGGACCGATCTGGAGCGGTCGGGGGCGAACCGGCTGCGCGCCTTCGAGATGATTGGGGGACTGATGCTGATGCGCGTCCTCTTCGGGATATTTTCGACCGGAAACAACTGGTGGATCGCCGATGTCGCAGGCTTCTTCGCGGGGTTTCTTTTGTCCTTCGTCGTGTGCCCGGGCGGCATCGGCCGGGCACTGGCGGCGGTCCGGCAGCGATAGGTCGGGGACTCTAACGCCCGAAAGACGAGAGTATGTCGGACAATGCGGACCGCACCGGTGATGAAGGCGGCGGCGGCATAGGCCAGGATCCCCGAAAGCACCAGCTCGGCCAGGGCGAGATAGCGCCATCCCGGGGTGACCAGTTGGGCCGACAATACATGGGCCAGCGCGAATAGCACGCCCCCCATCAGGAGGGAGGCGAGCGCCAGGCGCGGCACGCGATGGATCAGGCGGTCGTCAAAGGTCGCAGCCTCGCCCATGTCGGATTTGCCCCACCAGAGTTGCGCCACCATCGACCAGCCGGCCAGGGTGGTGCCGAGCGCGGCAGCGAGGAACCCGATGAATGGCGCAAGCAGCACGGCTGCGGCCGCATTGACGATCATCGAATGCCAAGCGTAGCGGAATGGGGTTTTCGTGTCTTCGCGGGCGAAATAGAGCGGCTGCAACACCTTTTGCAGCACGAAAGCAGGCAGCCCGGCGCCATAGATCGCCAGAACGGACGCGGTATTGACAACGTCAATGTCGGAAAACTGGCCGCGTTTGAACAGGACCGAGATCAGCGGTACTGGAATGACCATCAACGCGACGGCTGCTGGCATCGTCAACATCAGGGCGAATTCGGTCGCTCGGTTATAGGCATAGCGTCCGCCCACCACATCATTCGCCTTGAGTCGGCGAGAGATGTCGGGAAGAAGAACGACGCCGATCGCGATGCCGAAGATGCCGAGGGGGAGTTGGTAGAGCCGGTCGGCATAGTTCAGCCATGCGATCGCGCCGTCAAAGAAACTGCCGACTTGCCGGCCGACCAGCAGGTTGAGCTGCACCACGCCACCTGCCATGACCGCAGGAAAGGCGATCTTCAGAAGGCGGCGCAGTTCGGGCGTCATGCGGGGCCATTTCAGCTTGATCGGCAGCCCCATGCGCACGCAGGCGATCCAGACCAGCCCCATTTGCGCCGCGCCGGTGATCGGCGTCGTCCAGCTGAGCGTCAGCCCCATGTTCCAATGGTAGTGTCGCCCGGCCAGCATTGCCGCGATGAAGAACACGTTCAGGATCACCGGCGCTGCGGCCGCGGCAATGAAGCGCCCGCCTGCATTCAACACGCCCGAGAACAGCGCGGCCCCGGCCATGAAAAGGATGTAGGGAAAGCAGAATTCGTCCGAACTGGACGGCAAGCCCGAAGCGTTCATCCCCCGAAAAACCCGAGGCCATCGCATAGACGAGAAGCGGCATCGCGATGATCGAGAGAACCGAGACCACGAAAACCGTGGCCCCAAGACCTGCCAAAGCATCCTCGGCGAAAGTCAGCGGGTCGTCATTCGCCTCGAGCTTTTTCGAAAACATCGGCACGAAGGCGGTGTTGAAGGCGCCCTCGGCAAAGAAGCGGCGAAAGGTATTGGGCAGCGAAAAGGCAACCAGAAAAGCCTCGGCCACCGGGCCGGACCCGAGATAGGAGGCGATCAGGACGTCGCGCACGAAGCCCACCGCACGGCTTGCCAGAGTCCAGGCGCCCACGGTCAGGAAACCGCGCACCAGCCGAATGGGTTTCATTGCGACTTTGCCCTTTCGGCGCCAGCGGCAATTGCCTCGCGCAGTTTGCGATCCAGCGCGTCCTGCTTGGATTTTGCATGTAATTTCAGGCCGAACATGTCCTTGACATAGAAAGTGTCAACCACCTGCGCGCCAAAAGTCGCAATCACCGCCGAGGCGATATAGATCGTCGATCCGGCCAGGGTCCGGGTCAGATCGTACAGCAAGTCCGGGCCGGTCGCGGGTGTCGACCTCGATGATCGTGTAAATCTCGGATCCTTCATTGTCGAAGGTGATCGAGGTTGGAAACCGGAAGGCGCTGTCACGCTTCTTGATCCTGTCGCGATCCTTCATCGCCTCGCGCGCCAGAACCTCGCCCTTCAGTGTCTTGTCGATCATCGCCTGAAGTCGCGGAAGGCGCATCATATCGTAAGGATGCCCCTCGGCATCCTGGATCCAGAACACGGCGGTGGCATAGCCATCCTTCGAGGTATAGGTCCGCGCATCGACGACGTTGGCGCCCACCAGTGCCAGCGCCCCGGCGAGACGCGAGAAGATGCCGGGATGATCGGCCAGCGCGAAGCAGGCGCGCGTCGCATCGCGATCGATGTCTGGCGTCAGCTCCATCCGGATCTCGTCATCGCGCAGGCCGCGCAGAAGCTTGGCAAAGACGACATGTGTATCGGTCGAAAGGCCCTGCCAATAGGGGCCATACTGGCGCGACGTTTCAGCCCGGAGTTCTGCCTTTTCCCAGTCCGGCAGTGCCTCGCGCAGCTGGCGTTTGGCCTCAGCCTCGCGCCGTTCGCGGTTCAGGTCTTCCAGCCCGGTTTCCAGCGCCGTTGCCGTGTCGCGGTAAAGCCTGCGAAACAGCATGGCCTTCCAGTTGTTCCAGGTTCCGGGGCCAACGCCCCGGATATCGCAGACGGTCAGAACGGTCAGCAGATCGAGCCTGCGTTTCGTTTTCACCAGTTTGGCAAAATCGCGCACCGTCCGCGGGTCGGATATGTCGCGTTTCTGCGCCATGTCGGACATCAGAAGGTGGTAACGCACCAGCCACTCCACTGTCTCGCTTTCCTCGGCGGTCAGCCCCAGCCGAGGGGCGAGACGCCGGGCGATCTGGGCCCCGAGAACCGAGTGATCCTCTGGTCGTCCCTTGCCAATGTCATGCAACAGAAGCGCGACGTAGATGACCTTTCGGTTCACCCCTTCTTTCAGGATGCGGCTGGCAATCGGCAACTCTTCGACCAGTTCGCCGCGTTCGATCTGCGCGAGTGTCGAGATGCACTGGATGATATGCTCGTCCACCGTGTAGTGGTGGTAGACGTTGAACTGCATCATCGCGACGATCCGCTCGAATTCAGGGATGAAGGCGCCAAGGACTCCCAGTTCGTTCATCCGGCGCAGGGCGCGCTGCGGGTTTCCATGCTTGATCAGCATATCCAAGAAGATGCGGTTCGCCTCGCGATCTTCCTGCATCCCTTCGTCGATCATCCCGAGGTTCGATGCGATCAGGCGCATCGCATCGGGATGTATGAAGTGCCCGGTGCGCAAGCCTTCTTCGAAAATCCGCAGAAGGTTCAGCTTGTCGGAGAGAAAGACCTTTGGATCGGCGATGCTGAGGCGATTGTGGACAAGGACCATGCCGTCATGCAGTTTCTTCTTTCGACGGCGCAGAAGGCCGATCAGGGTCGGATCCGTCTTGACGTGTTGCGCTTCCAGCTTGGCAAGGAATACTCGGGTCAGATCCCCCACCCGTGTCGCATGGCGGAAGTATTGCTGCATGAATATCTCTACGCCACGACGGCCGTTGCCATCGACGTAGCCCATGCGGTCGGCGACTTCGACCTGCAGATCGAAGGTCAGTTGATCCATCGCGCGCCCGCAGATGTAATGCAGATGGCAGCGAGCCGCCCAGAGGAACGTCTCTGCCTGACGGAAGCTTTCGTATTCTTCCCGGGTGAAAACGCCCAGATCGACCAACTGCTGGGCATATTCGACGCGATGCAGGTATTTCGCGATCCAGTACAGGGTCTGAAGATCCCGCAGGCCACCCTTGGCCTCTTTCACGTTGGGCTCCAACACATAGCGCTGACCGCCTTGGCGCTTGTGCCGGGCTGCGCGCTCGGCAAGCTTGGCCTCAATGAACTCGGCGCCCGTCGAGCGGAACAGTTCGGTCCAGAGCCTGTCCTTCAGTTCCGCCGCAAGGGCCGGTTCGCCTGCCAGCAGGCGATGCTCCAGCAGGGCCGTCCGGATCGTGATGTCCTCGCGTCCGAGGCGGATGCATTCCTTGACGGTTCGTGTGGCGTGGCCGACCTTCAGCCGAAGATCCCAGAGCATGTAGAGCATGCTCTCGACGACACTTTCCGACCAGCCCGTCAGTTTCCAAGGGATGAGGAACAAAAGGTCGATGTCGGAATGCGGCGCCATTTCTGCCCGCCCGTAGCCCCCCACGGCGACCAGCGCCATGCGCTCTCCCTCGGTCGGATTGGGCAACGGATGCAGGGAGCGGGTTGTTGTTTCAAACGCCGCCGTTATCAAGCCGTCGGTCAGGAAGGCCTGGCTCTGCACCAATTCGCGCGAGGCGAGAGGGGCCTTGGTGAAGGCCTGTTCCAGTGCGTCTATTCCTCTTTGGCGGACCGACTTCAACACCTCTACCGCCGCTGCGCGGCGTGCGCGCGCGTCGTCCGCCTCACTCATTGCCCTCTCAATGTCCCGGCGCACGCCGTCGGCATCGAATATCTCGAGTGCCGGCAGAATCAGTCCGTGCGGGATGAGGGAAGGCTCTGGTCGACGGTCCGGCCTAGAGACCGGCGCCACCGAAGCTTCGCGGGGCAGCGTCAATCACGTTCACCTGGTTATTGGTGATCTGGCCGATTGCCAGACCCCGCTCATTCGTGCCGTCCGGCAACAGGCGGAAGATTCCGCTGACGCCAATGAAACCCTGCGGTTGGGTCAGTGCCGTGGTCGACAGCGCATCCGCCCGCCCGGATTTCACAAGCGCCCCGATCGCCGCAATGCCGTCATAGGCAAGCCCGGCAATCGGCAGCGGAGCGCTGCCATAGGCTGCCCTGTAGCGTGCCGAGAACTGTTGCGTAAGCCCCGGATCGGGCAGCGCGAACCAGCCGTGCTGAAGCCCAGGGAGGGACAGCGATGTTGGCGGAATGTCCCACCGGGTCAGGCCGATGAACTGCTGTACGGAAGGGTCCACGTTGTTTTCGGACAGCAACTGCGTGATCAACGGCAGCGCACCGGCAGTGTCGGACGTAAAGACTACGGCGGTGGCGCCGGAGGACTTGATCGTCGAGGCAATTCCCGGCGCGGCCGCAATCACACCTTGCTGCGAAAATTGATAGCTGCCATCGCCCGCCATCGTGCCGCCAGCCGCGGCCACGGCGTTCTGGATCGCCTTGAACCCATGCTCGCCTGCCGCCGTCTGGTCATGCACGACAACGAACTTGGAGTGACTTTTCGAAACCGCGAAGTTCACCAGTCGAACGGCGGTGTTGTCGAACGTCTGGCCGAGGATGAATACGTTCCGCCCGGCAACGTCGGGGTTGTTCGAGAAGCTCAACACGTTGATCCCGCGCGGTGCGACCGCGATGCCGGCGGCATTGGCCGCCTGCGCGAAAACCGGCCCAAGGATTATCTTGGCGCCGTCATCGGCGGCTTTGGTTGCCGCAGCGGCAGCATCGGCTGGCGCGGCACTGGTCGGGTAGATCCGCAGATCGACCGTCACGCCGTTCAGATCTGCAATCGCCAGCCGCGCCGCGTTCTCAAGCCCCGTCGCCATCAATTGGTCGCCCGCGTCCCCCGATCCCGAAGGGACCAGAAGGGCGACCTGAACCTTTGTTCCCTCGACCGAAGGGCCGTTGCCGACCGGTCCGATGTCGCAACCCGACAAACCTAGGGTCGCGCAAAACAGGGCGATCAAACCCAATGGCTTGCGGGTGGCGCGCAAAACGGCAAACATGGGGTATATCTTGCTCCGGGCGTATGGCAATTCTCGGCGAGCCTATGCGGTTCGGGGGGGGTTGTAAACTTTCCAGACGACGGAGACGGCCATGTCCAGCGCAGCGCGGCCCTTGGTGGCAGGGCTCTACTTTGTCGCGACGCCGATCGGCGCCGCGCGGGATGTCACATTGCGGGCCCTGGATATCCTCGGGACAGCGGATGTTCTGGCGGCGGAAGACACCCGGACGCTGCGCCACCTGATGGAAATTCATGGCATCCCACTCGGCGACCGTCCGCTTGTCGCCTATCATGACCACAACGGAGAATTGGTTCGGCCCCGTCTGCTGCGGGCGCTGGCCGAGGGGAAATCCGTGGCCTACGCCTCGGAGGCGGGAACGCCGCTGGTCGCCGATCCGGGCTATCAACTGGGCCGCGCCGCGATTGCCGAAGGCCATCCGGTGATTGCAGCGCCCGGACCTTCTGCGGTCCTGGCCGCCCTCACGGTCTCCGGCCTGCCGTCGGACAGGTTCTTCTTTGCCGGATTCCCGCCAACCACCGCAGGTGCCCGTGGTCGTTTCCTGGATGAAATCGCGGTGATCCCGGCGACATTGATTCTCTATGAGTCGCCGAAACGCGTGGGGCGTCTGCTGGCAGAAATGTCTGATCATTTCGGGCCTGACCGCGCCGCCGCCGTCTGCCGCGAACTGACCAAGAGGTTCGAGGAGGTCTCTCGCGGGACGCTCGCGGAATTAGCATCCGCCTTTGATGGCCGCGCCGTCAAAGGCGAAATCGTGGTGCTCGTCGACCGCGCTGCGCCGCACCGTGCGGAAGCGACGGACATCGAGCAGGCCCTGCGCAACGCCTTGGCCAATCAATCAATGAAGGATGCGGTCGCGGCGGTCTCTGAGGCGTTGTCGCTGCCGAGGCGAGAAGTGTACCAGGCCGCTTTGAAGCTTGGCGGAGAGGAATTGGACGAAAATTAATGAGTTGCCTTTAGGGTCCGGTGACAGAACCCAAGGGAATGAAAACAATGGTCGCTGCGTCTGTCACGAACTCCGTCTTGAAACGAAAATCGGAAGCGGGCGGGCGCTCCTACTACTCCGGCCTGGCGGCTGAAGATGCTGTCGCGCGCCACTATGAACGCGGCGGCGCGACAATCGTGGAGCATAGATGGCGCGGCGTTTCGGGTGAGATCGATCTGATCGCGCGCGATGCCAATGTGTTGGTCTTCATCGAGGTCAAGAAGGGCGACAGTTTCGGTCAGGCGCTGGAACGCGTCTCGCCCCGCCAGATCGGCCGCATCATCACTGCGGCGTCCGAATATCTCGCGGGCGAACCTGCAGGGCAAAACGCGGATCTGCGCTTCGATGTGGCAATGGTGGATTGCCTGGGTCGAATTTCCATTCTGGAAAATGCGGTGGGATTTGAAGCCAGCATGTGATTGCATCACCCTTTGCGCTGCGCCATCTAGGGACCAGCACAAAAAGGGGGCGCTCATGGGCTTGAAGGTTGCGTTGCAGATGGACCCGATCGGGTCGGTCAATATTGACGCGGACAGCACGTTCCGCATCGCCGAAGAGGCGCAGAAACGCGGGCATGAGTTGTTCTATTACACACCGGACCGGCTTGCGTTTCGCGAGGGGCGGATAACGGCGCGCGGTTGGCCAGTAAGCCTGCGCCGCGTCAAGGGCGACCACGTCAGTTACGGACCCGAGCAGGAGGTTGATCTGGCGGATTGGGATGTTGTCTGGCTGCGCCAGGACCCTCCTTTCGACATGGGCTACATCACCACCACGCATCTGCTGGAAATGATCCATCCCAAGACGCTGGTTGTGAATGACCCGTTCTGGGTCCGAAATTCCCCGGAAAAGCTGCTGGTCCTGCGCTTTCTCGACCTGACACCACCGACGTTGATTGCCCGCGACCTTCGTACCATTCGCGAGTTCAAGGCGGAACATCGCGACATCATTCTGAAGCCGCTCTATGGTAACGGCGGTGCGGGTGTCTTCCGCCTCGGGCACGAGGATCGCAATCTCGCCTCGCTGCACGAGCTGTTTTCCGGGATCAACCGAGAGCCTTTGATCGCGCAGAAGTTTCTGCCGGCGGTCTCGAAAGGCGACAAGCGCATCATCCTGATCGATGGTGAGGCAGTGGGCGCCATCAATCGGGTTCCGGCAGAGGGCGAGACGCGGTCGAACATGCATGTCGGAGGTCGTCCGGAAAAGGTGGCACTGACCCCGCGGGACCTCGAGATCTGCGCTAAGATCGGGCCCGTTCTGCGCGAAAAGGGCCAGGTCTTCGTGGGCATCGACGTGATCGGCGACTGGCTGACCGAGATCAATGTGACCTCTCCCACCGGGATACAGGAATTGGAGCGGTTTGACGGGATCAACGTGGCCGAGAGGATTTGGCAGGTGATCGAGGCCAAGCGGGCGGCCGGTTGAGCCGCCGGCTCGCACTGCTGTCCTTCCTGATGCGGCATCTTGCCAAACCGCGATTGGCAAGGGTGACCGAGCCTGTTGCGGCGCGTCGCGATTTCGCCCGCACTGCACGCCTTACGTTCCGGCAGCCGCCGTTCACCCTTGTCTTGCCGGGCAGGATCGAGACGCCCGATGGCGCGCTGCGTATTGCGCATGTTTCCTGCGGCCAGACAGTGGATCGCACGAAGGTCATCCTCTACCTGCACGGCGGCGCTTTCGTGACGGGATCGATCGAGACCCATACGCCGCTGATGGCGCGTCTTTCCAAGCTCGCCGGGGTTCCGGTCATGGCGCCAGAGTACAGGCTGGCACCGGAACACCCGTTTCCCGCAGCCCTGAGGGATGCGCGCGCCGCCTGGGACCATCTGGTGGCGACCGGGTATGATCCGGAGCAGATCGCAATCGGGGGTGACAGTGCGGGCGGCGGCCTTGCGCTGGCGCTGCTGGCAGAACTATGCCGGGATCGGGCTGTGCCTGCGCTGCTGTTTGCCTTCTCACCCTGGACGGACCTTGCTGGCACTGGGGCATCCCTTGCCACGAATGCCGAGGCGGACCCCTTGTTGCCGGCCGAGAGGCTGAAGGAAATCGCGGAGATGTACCTTGGTAACGCCGATCCGCGTGATCCTGCGGCCTCGCCGCTCTACGCGGAATTTCCAGGCGGCCCGAACGTCTACCTGCAATATGCCGAAACCGAGATCTTGCGCGACGACGTGCTTCGCATGGCTGAGGTTCTGCGCAGGCAGGGGGCACATGTCGAGATCGACGCCTGGCCGGATGCGCCGCATGTCTGGCATGTTTTCGACGGTTGGATCCCCGAGGCACGCGCCGCGCTGCGGCTGGCAGCGCTTCATATCCGCCGCGGCCTTATTCCTTCGCCCCGGGTGGCAGGCGATAGCTGACAGCCTCGGCGATGTGCTGGCGGCGCACGGCGTCTGATCCATCCAGATCGGCGATGGTGCGGGCCACTCGCAGAACCCGGTGATATCCGCGTGCGGTCAGCCCGAAACGTTCTGCGACGCGGGCAAGCAGGGCGCGCCCTTCGGGATCCGGCGATGCACATTGTTCGAGCACCGCCCCTTCGGCGTCCGCGTTCACCCGGAGGTCGGGTCGATTGCCGAACCTTGCTGACTGGATCGCGCGGGCGCGGGCGACGCGTACTGAAATGGCCGCAGAATTCTCGCCAGTCGATGGGAGGTCAAGGTCTGTAAAGGCGACCGGCGGCACCTCTATCCGAAGGTCGAAACGGTCCATCAGTGGCCCGGAGATCCGCGCGAGATAGTCGGTGCCACATTCCGGTGCGCGGCTGCAGGCCCGCGCTGGGTCGGTCATTTGCCCACATCTGCAGGGGTTTGCCGCTGCCACCAGAAGAAATCGGCAGGGATAGCGGACATGGGCATTGGCCCGGGCCACCACGACTTCGCCAGTTTCTATGGGCTGGCGCAGGGTTTCCAGAACCGGGCGCGAAAATTCCGGGAACTCATCCATGAACAGCACGCCGTTATGGGCGAGCGAAATCTCTCCGGGTTTGGCACTGCGGCCGCCGCCAACTATGGCGGCCATCGACGCGGTGTGATGCGGTTCCCGGAACGGACGAAGCCGATTGATGCCGCCTTCGTCGATCAGCCCGGCCAGGGAATGGATCAGTGAGGTTTCCAGAGCCTCGGCGGGCGAGAGCGCGGGCAGGATACCGGGCAGCCGCGCGGCGAGCATGGATTTGCCCGATCCCGGCGGGCCGATCATCAAAACGTGGTGGCGCCCTGCCGCCGCGATTTCCAGAGCGCGCTTCGCGCGTTCCTGGCCTTTCACTTCGGCCATGTCGCGGGAACTGACTGCGGGGGTCACTTCACCCGGTTCGGAAGGTTGCAACGGCGACTGCCCGCTGTAGTGCCGCACAACCTCGTTCAGCGAGGCTGCAGCCAGGACCTGGCAGCCGCCCACCCAGGCCGCTTCAGGCCCGCACGCGAGCGGGCAGAGAAGTGCGCGATCATTCTCTGCGGCGGCCATTGCGGCGGGCAGGGCGCCGAGCACGGCGATCAACGAGCCGTCGAGCGAAAGCTCGCCCAAGGCAACGGTTTCAGCAACGTCGTCGCGCGGGACCACGTCGAGTTCTGCCAGCAAGGCAAGCGCGATGGGAAGGTCGAAGTGCGAGCCTTCCTTTGGCAGATTTGCCGGCGACAGATTGACGCTGATCCGCTTGGAGGGCAGCGCAATGGACATCGCAGAGAGCGCGGCGCGCACCCGTTCCCTGGCCTCGGAGACGGCCTTGTCCGGCAGGCCCACGATCGAGAAGGCCGGTATTCCCGGCGTGACCGCACATTGCACTTCGACGATACGGGCCTCGACCCCGTCGAACGCCACCGTATAGGCAAGCGCGACCATTCCACAGCACCCCGAGCAACCTTGGTTAACATTGCCCGTCTATTGGTTGATTTTTGGTAAACCCGAAGACGTCGCTCAACTTGAAAACGTCAATGGTGTCATGCAGTCCCTGGGGCGGCGGCGCGGATCTTCTCGTGGTAAGGCCGGATCGACTTGCGTTGCGATCGGCAAGCAGGCCGAGACTTCGCCGGACCTTCGTCTGACTGTGCCTGAGAACTCCCGCCATCGGGGTGATCAAGCTATGGCATCTCCACTCGACACGGTGGCATGGCAGCCGAGGCATCAGAGCCACTGCGAATTGCGCAGCATTCCGGCCCAAAGATGGCAGCTGACGCAAAGCGCGCCCAGCGTCAGTTGGGCGTAAGCGACGCCGGGTTACATAAATGTGTCAGCAAAAATGGCGCATCTTCGCTGACCCCTGCACGCAGACTCTATCGCAAAGATTCGGCTCCGGGTAGAAGCGCGCGAACACCCTGTGGAGCCCCATTCGATGAACTGGAAAGTTCGCCTTTTTGCCTGCCTCGTCACCCTCTCTCCCGCTGCAGCAATGGCTGATGGGCTGACGAGCGAACTGATGCCGCTGAACCATGTGGTGATGCCGGTTGGCCCTGCCGCAGGCGTTACCATCCTGATGTCGGATGCAGCGGGTTGGGGCGCGCGCGAAGAGGCGATCGCCGCCAAGCTGAAGGCACAGAAGATCGCGGTTGTCGGCATCGACATGCCAACCTACGTCAAGGCAATCGACGCACAGGCCCCGGCAACGTTGAAGGATGACCCCTACGATCCGGTCTGTTCCTATCTTGTGTCCGACGTGGAAAGCCTCAGCCAGCAGATCCAGCGCGCTTCGGGGTCGACCGACTATGTCACGCCGGTGGTCGCGGGTATCGGGCAGGGCGGCGGCCTGGCGCTTGATCTGATCGACCAGACCCCGGATGTCACAGTTGGTGCCACGGTTGTAGCCGACCCGGCATCGGCCGTGCCGATCAACAACGACCTTTGCACACCTGCGGGGTATCTGACGAACTCGTCGGGTGAGGTCTACCAGTTGCACAAGGGCACCGAGGAAGACCCGGTGTCGGTGATTCTCAGCCTCGCGGTCGAGCCCGCCGTGCAGGCGCGTGTCGAGGACCTGAAGGCCAATTCCACCAATGTCACCGTGACCGAGAAAGTCGCCAATACCGACACGGCCTTTGTGAAAGAGATCGCGACGAAGATTTCAGGCTTGCGTGCCGCGATGGACGCGCTTCCGGTGACGGTTCTGGCGACCAAACCGAAGCATGACGTGATGGCAGTGATCCTGTCGGGCGATGGCGGATGGCGCGACATTGACCAGTCGATCGGGCAGACGATGCAGGCCGATGGAATTCCCGTCGTGGGCTTTGATTCGCTGCGCTACTTCTGGGCCAAACGAACCCCCGCGCAGACTGCGCAGGACCTTGCCGCGATCATCAAGCACTACCACACGCTGTGGCAGGTCAATAACGTGATCCTCGTCGGTTATTCCTTCGGTGCCGACGTTCTGCCCGCGACCTATCTCGCCCTGCCCGAGGCAGAGCGCAACCGGGTCAAGCTGATCAGTCTTCTGGGCCTGTCGCAGGCAGCGGACTGGGAAATCACCGTTGATGGCTGGATGGGGTCGCATGGTAGCGACGCAGTGCCCACCTTGCCCTTCGTCGCGCAACTGCCGGTGGCGAAGGTCCAATGCGTCTATGGTGCTGACGAAGAAGACTCAGGCTGCACGGACGCGGCCAAGCTGGGGGTCGATGCAGTCAAGGTCGACGGCGGGCACCATTTCGACAACAATTATGTTCCGGTCGAGAAGGACATCATGGATGCCTTCATGCGGCGGACCGAAATCGTCGCGACGAACGAGTCCCTGGCCCCCGGATCGGTGGCCCGGACCGCCGGATCGTCGGCACCGTCGGCCAAACCCTGACCGTCGCGGGCGGCTGGGGCACCCGCCTCAGCCGCGCGCCACCATTTCCATGAACAATGGCCAAGCCTCCGGGTCGGCCACCGTCTTGTCGCGGCAGAATCCGTTGCAGAATCCCCAGACCTTGCCGTCCAATCGCATGAAATGGGTCACCGGTTTGCCGGAATAGGGGCAGGTTTGGTTGATGGACGGCCCCCTTTCCACCGCTTGCGCAGGCAATCGGGCGGGGCCAGGCCAGTCGATCTTTGGATAGTCTCGGGCGTAGCCTGGCTGGTCGGGGCCATCCGCATGGCCCATCGCGCGCCAGCGACGGAACGAGGGATGGGCAAGGTGTGACGCAACATAAGCGCCGGCCTCGGGCCCGACCGGCAGCGAATATCCGGCGATTCGAGCCGCGACCGGGGCGAAGAAGGCATCGGCCGCCGAATAGGCCCCAAAAAGCCAGGGCGCATCGGTCCCGGCGGTCTCGCGCGCGAGGGTCCAAAGCGTCTGGATGCGATCCAGATCGGCGTGCACGGCATCTGGCACCGGAACGTCCTTGTAGGCGACGCGCAGGTTCATCGGGCAGTTCCCACGCAATGCGGTGAAGCCAGAGTGCATTTCTGCTGCCAGCATCCGCGCCGTGGCCCGCGCAGACGGCATTGCAGGCCAAATTGCCGCGTCAGGCTCTCTCGACGCGAGTTCCTCTGCTATGGCAAGGCTGTCTGCAACCACGATGCCATCTTCGGTGCGCATCGCCGGAACCGTCCGGGCGGGCGGAAAACTCTCCAGCATCCTGGGCATGTCGTCTGTGAACAGCCGACCGAAATGGCATCGCACCGGCAGGTCGAACACGTCGAACAACAGCCATCCCCGCAGGGACCAACTCGAATAGGCGCGGTCAGCAATCGCGAGATCGTAGGTCATGGATCCTCCGGAAGGGGCAGCGAATACGATAGAGGTATGGGCGTTCACGCGGAAATGAAGTTTTGATGCGCGGAAGATTACGCGCAAGCATGAATCGGCCAATTGACAATGTTTCGCTCAAGGGACGTTCTGGGAGGAACGCAGTGATCCGGTCATGCGTTTGCATCGTAAATATGCAAGAAATGCGCGGTACAAACACGCTAGAGCCAAACATGTCGCGCCACAACGAGGTGGATCTATGGCACTTGATGGACCCGTCGACCAAACCATGTCGCGCAGGGCGATGAAAGCGGAGTTGCTGGACGCCGAGACCGAATTGCAACTGGCCTATGCCTGGCGAGATCGTCGGGACGAGGCGGCGTTGCATCGCCTGATCACTGCCTACATGCGTCTGGCGATTTCCGTGGCTTCGCGGTTCCGACGCTATGGTGCGCCAATGAACGATCTGATCCAGGAGGCCGGCCTGGGCCTGATGAAGGCGGCCGACAAGTTCGACCCGGATCGAGGCGTCAGGTTTTCGACATACGCTGTATGGTGGATCCGTGCTGGCGTGCAGGACTATGTGATGCGCAATTGGTCGATGGTGCGCACTGGCTCGACCTCAAGCCAGAAATCGCTGTTCTTCAACATGAAGCGCGTCGCGGCCAAGCTTGAACGAGAGGCGATGGCGCGCGGCGAGACGCTCGACGGCCACCAACTGCGCGCCTTGATCGCGCATGAGGTGGGCGTGCCACTTTCGGATGTCGAGATGATGGAAGGGCGACTCGGCGGCTCGGACTATTCGCTGAACGCAACCCAATCATCCGAGGACGAAGGCCGCCAGTGGATTGACGCGCTTGAGGATGACACGGCGCAGGCCGCCGATCTGGTGCAGCAATCCCACGACGCCAACACTCTGCGCGGCTGGCTGATCGTCGCCATGCGCGCGCTGACGGCGCGCGAGCGCTTCATCGTGGCCGAGCGCAAGCTGAGGGACGACCCCCGCACGCTTGAAAGCCTTGGTGAAGAGCTTGGACTTTCCAAGGAACGTGTCCGCCAACTTGAAGTGGCGGCCTTTACCAAGATGCGCAAAAGCCTCGATGGGCAATCCGTAGAAGTGCGTGACTTCTTCGTCTGACCAAGGATTTCTGCGCCCTCTGCTCGTTTTGCGCACTGGCCTCCCGATGGATGCGAGGACCGAGGGATATGCCCATTGTGCAGCACTGGACAGCGCCTTAAGTCTGGGACGGGGCAGCAACGGGGCGAGACATGCTGGCAGGCAAGCGCATCCTTTTGATTATCGGCGGCGGGATCGCGGCCTATAAGGTGCTCGATCTGACGCGTCGCCTGAAGGAACGTGGAGCCAGCGTCGTGCCGGTCATGACGAGGGCCGCTGGAGAGTTCGTGACACCCCTGTCGGTCTCGGCGCTCGCGGGTGAGAAGGTCTATCAGGCGCTCTTCGATCTGACCGACGAAGCCGAGATGGGGCATATCCAGCTATCCCGCGCGGCTGATCTGATCGTGGTGGCACCGGCAACCGCCGATATGATGGCGAAAATGGCGGGCGGCCATGCCGACGATCTCGCCTCGACCCTGCTGATGGCGACCGACAAGCGTGTGTTGATCGCCCCTGCCATGAACGTGCGGATGTGGCAGCACGCGGCGACGCAGCGCAACCTTGCCCAATTGCAGTCCGACGGCGTGCTGGTGGTTGGCCCGAATGACGGCGATATGGCCTGTGGCGAGTTCGGCCCCGGGCGGATGTCTGAGCCGCTGGAAATCGTTGCCGCCATCGAGGCGGCACTCGCCGAAGGGCCGATGGCGGGGCAGCACGTCATCGTCACCTCCGGCCCCACGCATGAGCCGATCGACCCGGTGCGCTTTATCGCCAACCGTTCCTCTGGCGCGCAGGGCACGGCCCTTGCGGCGGCCCTGGCCGGCATGGGCGCACGCGTCACATTTGTCACCGGACCGGCGACCGTGCCGCCCCCGCCGGGGGTGGAGGTGGTTCGGGTCGAGACCGCGGCGCAGATGCTTACGGCAGTTCAGAATGCGCTGCCGGCCGAGGTTGCCGTCTTCGCTGCCGCCGTTGCGGATTGGCGGGTTGCGAATGCGACGGACCGGAAAATGAAAAAGGACGGCTCTGGCAAGCCACCGCTGCTGGAACTGGTGCAGAACCCTGACATCCTTGCGACGGTCGCCGGTATGACCGCGGGACGTCCACGTCTGGTGATCGGCTTTGCTGCAGAGACCGAGGAGGTGACGGCCCATGCCAGGGCCAAGCTGGCCCGCAAGGGATGCGACTGGATCGTTGCGAACGATGTCAGCCCCGCAACTGGAATCATGGGGGGGACTGAGAACGCCGTGGTGCTGCTGACCGACGGGACGGTCGAGGAATGGCCTCGCCTGCCCAAAGCCGAAGTGGCGCGGCGTCTTGCCCTGCGCATCGCCGCGGCGCTGAAATGATCGCGCCGGTGCTGCACATCCTTTGGGAAGACTGGGCGGATCGGAGCGTGCCGTTACCATCCTATGAAACGGCCGGCTCGGCCGGGGCCGACATTCGGGCCAACCTCAGACCCGAGGATCGGGACAGCGGGTTCATTCTGGAACGCATGCACCGCGCCATCCTGCCAACCGGTTTGCGGATCGAGATCCCGCCTGGTTTCGAAGTACAGATCCGCCCGCGCTCCGGCCTTGCGCTGAAGCACGGGATCAGCCTGCCAAACACACCGGGAACCATAGACGCCGATTATCGCGGGCCGCTCGGAGTGCTGCTGATCAATCTCGGCGCCGAACCCTACACCGTGCAGCATGGCGACAGGATTGCCCAGTTGATCGTCGCGCCGGTGCTGCAGGCGCGGTTCGAGACGGCCGACGCGCTTTCGGACACGGCCCGGGGCACGGGTGGCTTCGGCTCGACCGGGCGGTCCTGATGGTCCTTGTCCTCGGACTTGCGTTGATGCTTTGGGGCCTTGGGTGGGTGATGAAGGTGCCTCCCGCAACACGCTGGGGGGCCATTGGTTGCCTGTTGGTCGGGGTCATCCTGCTGCAACTGCTGTTGCCCGAGGGGCATCCCGTTCGGCTGGCGACCGGCGGATCGGCAAAAGCCTGGCTTGTCCTGGCCGGTGTGATCGGGTTGGGCCTTGGTTATCGTACTCTGTTGCGTCGCCTGCACGCCCGGGCAACGCCTGTCCCGATCGCGCCTTCGCCCGGAACCTTCCGCCCGGCAGAGCTGGATCGCTACGCCCGCCACATCATGCTGCGAGAGATCGGCGGACCCGGCCAGAAAGCGATGAAGAACGCCCGGGTTCTGGTGATCGGAGCCGGAGGTCTCGGCTCTCCTGCGCTGCTTTACCTCGCGGCGGCGGGTGTCGGGACGATTGGCGTCATCGATGACGATGTGGTGGATAATTCCAACCTGCAGCGGCAGGTCATCCATACCGATGCGCGGATCGGGGTGCCCAAGGTGTTTTCCGCTGAAACCGCCATGCTCGCCCTCAACCCGTTCATCACCGTGCGCCCCTACATGCGCAGGCTCGATGAGGCGGTCGGCGCCGAGCTTTTCGCCGACTATGACCTGATCCTTGATGGATCGGATAATTTTGACACCCGCTATCTTGTCAACCGGATCGCGGCAGGTCTTGGCAAGCCGCTGATCTCTGCCGCGATCACCCAATGGGAGGGACAGATGAGCCTTTACGATCCGGCCCATGGGACCCCCTGCTACGAATGCATCTTTCCGACCCGACCGGCCCCCGGCCTCGTGCCGACCTGTGCAGAAGCGGGGGTCGCGGCGCCGCTGCCGGGCATCATCGGCGCGATGATGGCAATGGAGGCCATCAAGCATCTCACCGGCGCCGGGCAGACCCTGCGCGGCGAGATGCTGATCTACGATGGCCTTTGGGGCGAGACGCGAAAATTGCAGCTATCGCGGCGGGCCGATTGCCCGGTATGCTCAGCGCTGCAGTGAACCGGAGGGGAAAATGTTCTTTGCAGGGGTGGACTGGATCGCGGTTGTCGTTGGTGCGCTTGCCGCCTTTCTTGCGGGGTGGTTCTGGTATTCGCCCAAAGGGTTCTACCCGGGCTGGTCGGAAGCTGCCGGTGTGCGTCATCAGAAGGGCGATCCGATGGGCGCCTCTTTCGGTGCGCTCGTTGTCGGACTGATCCTTTTGTCCATCTTTGTCGGTGTCATGATGGCGCGCGGCATGCTCGGGTCGCTGACCCTCGGCACGGCTGCGTTCATCGTCATGGGATATTCGGGCAATGCCTTCAAGAAGAACGGTGCCTATGCACGCAGCGTCGATGCCGGCAGCTGGGCGCTGAGCGTCGTGTTGATGGTCATTGCTCAGATGATCTTTTAACGCCGCGCTCTGGACGAGGCGACGGACCGGACTTAGGATCTGGCAAAACCTCAGTCCAGGAATTTGACATGAAGATGACACTGCTTGCCGCCTGCGCCGCGGCCTTTTTTGCGACGGGTGCGGGAGCAGATGGCCTGCCCGACATGGGCGGTCAGGCGATCGTGGTGGTCACAGAGAATGCCTATCCGCCGCTGCAATTTGTGGAGCCCGGCAGCGGCAAGGCGATCGGCTGGGAATATGACGCCGTGGCCGAGATCGCCAAGCGGCTGAACCTCAAGGTCAGCTATCAGAACTCCAGCTGGGACGCGATGATCCCGGCAATCAACCAGGGTCAATACGACATGGGCATGGATGGCATCACCATCCGCGACGACCGCAAGGAAAAGGTCGACTTCTCTGACGCGTACATGCATTCGGAAATGCTGATGCTGGTGCGCGCGGACGAGTCCCGCTTCAATGACGCGGCAAGCTTTGCCGCCGATCCCAAGCTGCTGATCGCAGCACAACCGGGTACCACGCCGTTTTACACGGCGGTCTACGATGTGCTCGATGGCAACGAGGCGAACCCGCGCATCAAACTGTTTGAAACTTTCGGTGCCGGGTTGCAGGCATTGAAGACGGGCGATGTCGACCTTGTGCTGACCGACAGCACCGCAGGCAAGGGCTTTGTGGCGACCAATCCGGGCGTCTACAAGATCGTCGGACAACCGCTCGGCGGCGAGGATTTCGGCTTCATCTTCCCGAAGGGCTCCAAGTTGGAAGGGCCGATCAATGCGGCAATTGCTTCGTTGAGAGCGGATGGAACCTTGGATGCCCTGAACAAGAAATGGTTCCTCGACTACAAGATGGGGCAGTAGCCCGGCGGCTGGCGCAGGGCGATGTCGCCGCGGCGAGAACAGCAGGCGGATTTTCCCTGGTGGCTGGTGCTGCTGGGCGGGCTTGGGGTGCTTCTGTTCTGGCGCATGGCGGCGGATCAGATCTATGAGCAGGTGCTCCTGACGCTTGCGAAGGGTATCGGCATCACCCTCTTCGTGACCGTTGTGGCCTTCGCCCTTGCCACTCTGCTGGGCCTGTTTCTTGCGCTCGGCGCAGGGTCGCGCTGGTTGGCCCTGCGGCAGGTCGTCCGCTTCTATGTTGAGGTGATCCGGGGTGTGCCGATCATCGTGCTGCTGCTCTACGTTGCTTTCGTGCTTGCGCCCGCGATGGTCGCCGGGCTGAACGTGGTCCTTGGCTGGATCGGCGCGGCGCCGATGCTGACGCGGGACGTCTCACTGCTCTGGCGCGCCATCATTGCGCTGACAATTGCCTATTCCGCCTTCCTGTCAGAGGTGTTCCGTGCCGGACTGCAATCGGTCGAGGTGGGCCAGATCGAGGCGTCCGAAGCGCTGGGGCTGACCGGCTGGCAGCGGTTCCGGCTGGTGGTGTTGCCGCAGGCATTCCGGACCATCCTTCCGCCGCTCGGCAATGATTTCGTCGCGATGGTGAAGGACTCGAGCCTCGTTTCGGTGCTGGGCGTGACCGACGTGACCCAGTTGGGCAAGGTCATCGCCGCCGGGAATTTCCGCTATTTCGAGACCTATAACGTTGTGGCCCTGATCTATCTGACAATGACGGTCGGCCTGTCCCTGCTGTTGCGACGCCTGGAAGCGCATCTGCGCCGCAAAGGCTAGCGGTAAGGATGCATTCCGCGCCATCGTGCTTGGCCGCGGTCTGGCTTTCCCCTGTGGTGCACCCTAGGTTTGGGACAAAGGAGTGCACCGCATGACCAACCAGCTTTTGTCCGACTGGACCAGAGACTTCGCCCTTCCGCCCTTTGCCGAGATCCGGGATGAGGATTTCGCGCCCGGCCTTCGATGCGGGCCTCGCAGAAGCCCGGGCCGAGGTCGGGCGCATCGCCGAGAATTCGGATGCGCCGACCTTCGCGAACACGATCGAGGCGCTGGAACTTGCGGAAAGCACGCTTGACCGGGTGGGTGGTGTCTTCTTCAACCTCGCCGGTGCAGACAGCACCCCGGCACGTGAGGCGCTGCAGCGCGACCTTGCCCCGAAGCTTTCGGCCTGGTCGTCGGAACTGGTGATGAATCGCTCGCTTTTCGCCCGGATCGAGGCTCTATGGCAGGACCGTGATGGCCTTGGTCTGTCGGACGAGCAGATGCGCGTCCTGACGCTCTATCGCCGCATGTTCGTGCGGGCAGGGGCCCAATTGCAAGGTGAGGCAGCGGACCGGCTGACCGAGGTGAAAAGCCGCCTTGCCGTGCTGGGGACCGCTTTTTCGCAGAACCTGCTGGCGGAGGAGCGTGGCTGGCACATGGAACTCGCCCCGGACGCGCTGGAAGGGCTCCCTGATTTCGTCATCTCCGGTGCGGCGGCCGCCGCCGCGGAACGGAACCTGTCGGGCCATGTCATCACCCTGAACCGCTCGCTGATCGTGCCCTTCCTGCAATTTTCACCTCGTCGGGCGCTGCGGCAAAAGGCCTATGAGGCTTGGGTGGCGCGCGGGGCCAATGGCAACGACCATGACAATCGTGGCATCGCCGCTGAAACGTTGAAATTGCGGTCGGAGCGGGCTGCGTTGCTCGGCTATCCGGATTTTGCCTCCTTCAAGTTGGAAACCGAGATGGCCAAGACCCCGGCTGCGGTCCGCGATCTGTTGATGCGGGTCTGGCAGCCGGCACGAGACAAGGCGATGGCCGACGCTTCCGTCTTGGAGGCGATGATGCATGCCGAGGGCATCACGGGCCCGCTCGAGGCTTGGGACTGGCGCTACTACTCGGACAAGCGGCGCATGGCAGAGCATGACCTCGATGAAGCGGCGCTGAAGCCCTACCTGCAACTCGACTCGATGATCGGCGCGGCTTTCGATTGCGCGCACCGCCTGTTCGGGCTGGAATTTCGCGAAATTGACGGCCCGTACTATCACCCCGATGTGCGCGGCTGGGAGGTGACGCGTGACGGGCGGCACATGGCGGTGTTCCTTGGCGATTATTTCGCGCGCGGCTCCAAACGCTCGGGCGCCTGGTGTTCTGCGATGCGCAGCCAGCGCAAGCTGGGCGGCGAGGTGCGCCCGATTGTCGTCAACGTGTGCAATTTCGCCAAGCCGCCTGCCGGGCAGCCCGCCTTGCTGAGCTATGACGATGCACGCACCCTCTTCCACGAATTCGGCCACGCCCTGCATCAGATGCTGTCGGACGTGACTTATGGCTTCATCTCCGGCACCTCCGTGGCGCGAGATTTCGTTGAATTGCCCAGCCAGCTTTATGAACATTGGCTTGAGGTTCCGGAGGTGCTGCGCGCGCATGCGCGTCACGCCGAAACCGGTGAGCCGATGCCCGAGGCATTGCTGGAACGCCTGCTTGCCGCTTCAACCTATGATCAGGGCTTTGCCACTGTGGAATATGTCGCCTCGGCCCTCGTCGACCTCGCCTTTCACGAAGGCGCCGCCCCTGCCGACCCGATGCAGAAACAGGCCGAGATCCTGGAGGGCCTTGGCATGCCGCGCGCGATCCGGATGCGCCATGCGACACCGCAGTTCGCCCATGTGTTTTCCGGCGATGGCTATTCCTCGGGCTATTATTCCTACATGTGGTCCGAGGTGATGGACGCCGATGCCTTCGAGGCGTTTGCCGAAGCTGGTGACCCCTTCGATGCCGCCACTGCAGCGCGGTTGGAAAAATTCATACTTTCCGCAGGCGGGTCGGATGAGGCAGAGAGCCTTTATACCGCATTCCGGGGTCGGATGCCGGGGGTGGAGGCGCTATTGCGCGGTCGTGGATTGCTCGACGCGGCCTGAGCCTAAGGCGCGAAGGGCTCGGGGGGAACCGGCCCTCAGGGCCGGTTCTGGGTGACGTCCTTGTGGATAATGACATCGGCCTGCGGATAGGCCTCCAGGATCGCCCGTCGCAGAGCCGCGCCAATGGCATGGGCCTCGGCCAGTCTCTGCTCGCCGTCAAGCTCGATATGGAGGTTAACGAAAACCCGGCTGCCCGCGGTGCGGGTCTTGAGATCATGAAAGCCATGCACCCCGGGCCAGTTGCGCGTGATCTCGGCGATCCCTTCGGTGACGGCGGGGTCGGCGCGGCGATCCATCAGCGCGTCAAATGCGCCCTTGCCGATATGGATCGCCCCCAGCACCAGCATGCCTGCCGCTGCCAGCGCAACAACGCTGTCGATCTGGTGCAGCCCAAGCTTGCGGGCCGCCCAGAGAGAAACGATGGCGCCGATGTTGGGCAGCAAGTCGCCCATGTAATGCAGTGAATCTGCCCGAATGACCCGGCTGCCGGTGCGTTTTGCCACCCGGGTTTGCCAGATCACCAGACTGATCGTCAGCAGGATCGAGATCAGCATCACTACGATTCCGCTTGCCTCGGCCCGCAGCAAAAGCGGCTTTGGGGCAAGCAACCGGTCGACCGCCGCCCAGCCGATCACTCCGGCCGAGACGAAGATGAATAGCGCCTGGCCGAGGGCCGCAAGATCCTCGGCGGATGTGTGGCCGAAGGCGTGATCCTCATCTGGCGGGCGGGCGGCGTATATCATCGCCACCAGTCCGCCCAGAGAAACCATCAGGTCCACCGCCGAATCGGCCAGCGAAGCCGCCACCGATAGCGCGCCGGTCTCGCCCAGGGCCCAAAGCTTCAACGCCACCAGCAGCGCGGCAACCAGCACTGAAGCGAGGCCAGCCGAGATGTTCAGACGGGTTCCAGAATACTTGGCCACGGGCGACTCATCGGCAAGGAAAGGACGGCAGCCTAGGGCGCGCGCGCCCGGCGGGCAAGGTGGCGATCAGTTTACGATTTCGTCTGGGTCGACGCCCCAGATGTCAGTCTTTTTCACCCATCCGTTCTGCCCGTCAACGCTGATGCGGCACCAGTCCTTCTGGCAGGACAAGAGATGCGCGATGACGTTCTCTTCGGCTTTGGCTGAAATCGGCGCCTTGGCATCGGGAAGGGCCCGCAAGTCGGCCAGCTTGGCAAGGATCAGCACATTGCGGACCCCGGACAGCAGCGAGTAGTGCACCCAGCCGCCCAGACCATCCTTGTCCTCGACGCGCCGCCAGTGATCGAATTCGCCCGTGATGCGCAGTGGCATGCCGTTTCTGGTGAAGACCCAGTCGATGCGCTGTGTCAGCGCCGGGCCGCGTCGGGCATAGCCTTCCGTGCCCTTTAGCGACACATAGCGCGGGATCGGCAAATGCGTCACTGGCCCCTCTTCATAGGCCGCGGCGGCGCCCGGACCGAAGGTCGCGACTGCCCCGGCCAGAAGGGCCGCGAATTCCCGTCTGTTCATCTTTCCCTGCCCGTTTGCCTGATTGCCCCAGGGTCGCGATGCGGCCCGTTTTTGCCCTATCGCGCCGTCTGCGCGTCCGGCAGCGCTTGTGCCGCGCCGCTCTATCCGTCACCTTGCCATCACGACCGCAGAATGAAAAGCCGAGGGAGGAAGCCGATGACCGCAGAGCGTCTCAGTGTTGTCGTGACGCGACGGTTACCCGAGGTCGTCGAGACCCGGATGAAGGAACTTTTCAACGCGGAACTGCGCGACGGTGACGTGAAGATGACGCGCGATGAACTGGCAGCTGCCATGCGCCGGGCCGATGTTCTGGTTCCCTGCGTGACGGATATGATCGACGCCAACATGCTGGCGCAGGCGGGTGAAAAGCTTAAACTGATCGCGAATTACGGCGCTGGGGTCGATCACATCGATGTCGCCTCGGCGCGGCAGCGGGGCGTTCTGGTGTCGAACACACCTGGCGTCGTCACCGAGGATACGGCCGACATGACGCTGGCTCTGATCCTTGCCGTGACCCGTCGCATTCCCGAAGGTCTGGCCGAAATGCAGGCTGGCGAGTGGCGTGGCTGGTCGCCGATGGCGCACCTCGGCGGGCGGCTCGGTGGCAGGCGGCTGGGTATCCTCGGGATGGGGCGCATCGGTCAGGCCGTCGCGCGGCGTGCCCGCGCCTTCGGATTGCAGATCCATTACCACAATCGCAAACGTCTTCGCCCGGAAATCGAGGCGGAGTACGAGGCCACTTGGTGGGAAAGCCTTGACCAGATGGTCAGCCGGATGGATATCCTCAGCGTGAACTGCCCGCACACGCCTTCGACCTTTCATCTGCTGAATGCGCGGCGATTGAAATTGCTCAAGCCCTCGGCGGTGATCGTGAACACCTCGCGCGGCGAGGTGATCGACGAGAACGCCCTGACCCGGGGCCTGCGCGCGGGCGAGATTGCG
Organism: uncultured Pseudomonadota bacterium; assembly: GCA_963837565.1. GTDB lineage: Bacteria > Pseudomonadota > Alphaproteobacteria > Rhodobacterales > Rhodobacteraceae > Solirhodobacter. The sequence goes on along the minus strand of CAWIOC010000002.1, from coordinate 104,303 downwards.
GGTGCGGGTCTCGATGTGTTCGAGCATGGCCATGAGATCAACCCGCGCCTGCGTGAGTTACCCAACGTCGTGCTGCTGCCGCATATGGGGTCCGCGACGCTGGAAGGGCGGATCGAGATGGGCGAGAAGGTCATCATCAACATCAAGACCTTCGCCGATGGTCACCGGCCCCCGGATCAGGTACTGCCCGGCATGTTGTGAGGGCCCGGGCCGGGCGCCTTGCCGGTGACAGGCGTCCAAAAGGGCCTAGTGCGACCTGACCTTCATTTTTCTGCCCCGAAATATTCCGGGAGGTGTGGGGGCAGGCTGCCCCCGCCATTGCCCGATGTCGTTTTCCGCTGCCAAACGTCGGGCTGACCTTCCCCGATTTCCCGCATTCGGGCATGTATGGGCGCAACACCGTCACCCGAGGGAGTCGCCGCCATGAAAACCCACGTCAAAGCGCTTGTCGTCGGAGGCGGAGCTGTCGGTACGGGCATCGCCTATCACCTGGCCAAGGCCGGCTGGGATACGATGCTGGTCGAGCGGGACGAACTGACCTCGGGCTCCACCTGGCACGCGGCGGGGCTGCTACCGCTCTTCAACATGTCCTACGCCACGACCCATATCCACAAATACTCGGTGGATTTCTACAAGGCGCTCGAGGCCGAAACCGGGCTGAACCCCGGCTTCTACGTCGTGGGCAACCTCCGTATGGCACAGACCGATGCGCGGATGGACGAATACATGCTCTATTCCTCGGTGGCCGAAACCGCCGGGGTCTACCATGAATTCATGACGCCCAAGGAGATCGGCGAGCGCTGGCCGCTGGTGCGCAGCGAAGACCTGAAGGGCGCGCTGTTTCACCCGCAGGATGGCTACATCAACCCGGCCGATGTGACGCAGGCGATGGCCAAGGGTGCACGCCAGCTCGGCGTGACAATCGAGCGGAAGTGGCAGGTCGATGCCTATCGCTGGACCGGGTCGGAATGGATCGTCTCGCTTTCCAAAATGGTCGAACAGGGCGGCAATCTGGTCGCCTCCGACGAAAAGGTCGAGGTCCATGCAGAGCATGTGGTCACCGCGACCGGAAACCATGCGCAGCGCACCGCGCGCCTGCTCGGCGTGAAGATCCCCGCCATACCGGTGGAACACCAATATATTGTGACTGAACCCGACCCGATGCTGGTTGAATGGCGCAAGTCCAATCCGCAGCATCCGGTGCTGCGCGACGCCGATGCGAAATGGTATGTGCGCGAGGAACGTGGCGGCTGGATTCTCGGCCCCTACGAGCGCAATGCCCCGGCCCGGTTCCTTTACGATGTACCGCAAAGTTTTCGCGCCGATCTCTTTCCGCTCGATCTCGAACGGATCGAGGAAGAATACATGTCGATGATCCATCGCATTCCTTCATCCGAGACGGTGGGGCTGAAGGACGATTTCAACGGGCCGATCTGCTACACGCCGGACGGTAACCCGCTGGTCGGTCCGGTCCCTGGCCTGCGCAACATGTGGATCGCCGAGGGATTCTCCTTCGGTATCACGGCGGCGGGCGGCACCGGCTACTACCTTGCTCAGATGATGACTGCGGGCGAGGCAGAGATCGATATGGCCAGCCTCGATCCGCGTCGCTACGGCAGCTGGATGACGACCGAATATGCTGCGCGCAAGAACGAGGAGTGCTATGAACATGTATTCATATTGCATCACCCCGATGAAGAGCGGCCTGCGGCGCGACCGCTGCGCACCTCGCCTGCCTATGACCGGCAAGCGGCGCGCGGCGCTCAATTCGGACAGGTCAATGGCTGGGACCGACCGAACTACTACGGCCCGCTCGATGCGCCTGAGGGCTTCGACCATGACAGCCGCAGCTTCCGCCGTGGCGCGTGGTGGCAATACGCGGCAGACGAAGCCAAGGCGATCCGAGAGACGGCGGGTCTGATCGATGCCACGGCCTTTACCAAGCACCTTGTGCGTGGGCCTGGCGCGACTGCTTTCCTTGACTGGTTCACCTGCAACAAGCTGCCCGCGGTGGGGCGCATCAACCTGACTTATGCCCTGACTTCGGCAGGAACGACGCGAACGGAATACACCATCGTGCGGCTCGGCCCCGACACCTACTACCTTGTCTCAGCCGGGGCATGGACTGCCTATGATGGCGACTTCCTGCGCAAGGCAGCCGAGGACAAGGCAGGCGAATTCGGGCATATCGACATTCACGACACGACCACTCAATGGGGTGTCTTCGCGCTCGCCGGACCGAACAGCCGCGCCATCCTCAACGAGATCGTCAAGGATGCAGATCCGGCCACGGTTCTGTCGAACAAGCGTTTCCCCTGGCTGACCTACCGCAAGCTCGAGCTTGGCATGGTTCCGGTCAACGCGATCCGCGTGGCCTATACCGGCGAGCTCGGATGGGAATTGCACCACCCGATCGAGATGCAGAACAACCTTTTCGACCAGTTGATGATCGCGGGCGAGAAGCACGGCATGAAGTTGGTCGGGGCCCGGGCGCAGAACTGGCTGCGACAAGAGAAAAGCTATCGCGCGTTCGGTACCGAGCTCGGCCGAGACGCGACGCCGATGGAGGCCGGGCTGGACCGGTTCATCGACCTCTCGAAGGATTTCCACGGAAAGCAGGCGATGCTTGATACCGGCATCCGCTCGAAATGCGTGACCGTTCTGATCGACGGTCCTGCCGATGCGGATCCCTGGGGCAAGGAAGCTTTGCTGCACAATGGCGAGAAGATCGGTCGCCTGACCTCGGGCGGGTGGTCGGTCGCGTTCGGCAAGCAGATTGGCATGGGCTATGTTCGCCCTGATCTGGCGAGCGTCGGGACGAAACTGAAGCTGCGTATGTTCCGGCAGTTGTTCGATGTTACTGTGGTCGAGGATAGCCCCTACGACCCGTCCAACGCCCGCATCCGTATCGACGGCTGAGCAAACTCCGCGCCAGGCCCGCATCGGGCTTGGCGCAGGGGACTAGAAGCTGCGTCGCGCCCGCCACGCCTGCCATTCTGCGGCGCTGCCTGCAAAGGCGTTCAGGTCCACGTCTGGCCCTACACCGGGTACCACGCCAGAGCCGGTGTATTGCCAGAAGGTCCAGCGCGTTCCGGCGTAGGTCTCGGACGGATGCCCTGCGACCGAACGTAGCCACAGGTCCTGAATGCCCAACTGCGCCAGTTGCGTGGCGCGGAAGAAATCGGGGGTCGTATAGACCACTGGCTGCTGGCCGTAGTGATGCGCGACGATGTCGATGAAGGTTTTCACCATGGCACGTGTGGTGGCCGCGTCGGGCCTCAAGCGGCAGGTTGGAGAGCGGCTGTTCCATTCCACGTCGAGCACCGGGGGCAGGTCGCCACTGCGCGCTGGGGCGTGGGCGATGAACCACGCCGCCTGATCCTCGGGTGACGTGCAGAAGTAGTAGAAGTGATAGGCGCCAACAGCGACGCCGGCCGCCCGGGCTGCGGCCGCATTATCGGCATATTCCGGGTCGACGCGGTCGCCGCCTTCGGTTGCCTTGAGGTAGGCAAAGCTGACACCGGCGGCCTTTGCACGGCCCCAGTTGATCTGACCCTGATAGCGGGCGGCATCGATCCCGTGAATGGCCAGCCTGTCAGGACGGAGCCCCGACCATGCGTGCGGCGCGGTATCGCCGAACCCCGATGGAATCCCGCGCGCATGCGGGATCGGGCGTTCCGCCATCTGCCTGCCACTGGCACAGGCGGCCAGAAACAGCAGCGCAACAAGGGCAAGGCGCCTCATGCCGCGAACCGCGCAGGTGACAGGGCGGCGACTGTCGCCGCATCCAGGGCAGGCCTCCGCCCGGCGGCAAGATCCGCCAGCAGGGCGCTGGCGGCCGGGGCTGTCTGAAAGCCATAACCGCCCTGGCCCGCGTTCCACAGGAAATCCTCATCAGCCGGATCGGGGCCGATCACCAAGACCCGATCCGGTGCAAAGGTACGAAGCCCTGCCCAGCTTGCCAGCAGACGGGTCACCGGCTCGTTTACCATGGCTTCGTAGCGGGCGAGCCCTTCGGCAAGCACCATGTCGTCGGCCCAGGCGTCATGTGGTTCCATCGGATGTTCCTCTGCGGGGGAGACGATCAGCGCGCCCGCATCTGGCTTGGCGTACCAGCTTTCTCCTGCACCGAAGAGCATTGGCCAACCGCTCACGTCTCTTCCTCCGGGAGCGGGAATGCGCGCCATCGAGCGGCGCATCGGGGTGAAAGCGGGCGAGGAGACACCTGCCATGGCGGCCAGAGCGTTGGCCCAAGGGCCGGCGGCATTGACCAGCCGCCGTGCAGAAAACGGTCCACGCGAGGTCTCGGCATGCCACCCCTTGTGGTCGCGGCGCAATGAACTTACCCGCGCCGACGTCACGATCTCGGCCCCATTTCCGCGTGCGTCGCGCACGAAATTCTGGATCAGCCTGTCCGTGTCGATATCCCAGGCCCGTTCCGCAATCGCGGCAAATGCGAGCCGGTCCGAATTGAGGATCGGCACCCGCTCAATCGCCTCGGCGATTGTCAGCGGGGTCATTCCAACGGCGTCTTGGTGAAAAGCCTCGGCTTCGTCGGCGCTCGCCACCAGCATCATGCCGCGCGCCGACAGAACACCACCCTGCGCATGGCGAAGGTGGTCTTCACTGGCGATATTGAGCGCTTTTACCGCTGCCGCACCGTAGCCCGGTTCGAACAGGGCTGCAGATCGGCCAGAGGCGTGATGAGCGAGGTGGTCCTCTGCTTCCAGAAGAACCACGTGCCCGATGGCCGACAGGCGCGCGGCGGCGGAAACGCCCGCGATTCCGCCGCCAATGACAAGGAAATCACTGTTCATAGGGCAGCATCATCGCCAGGAAAGATCGAAAGGCAAGAGCCGCCCGACGCATCCCTGGACCCGCGCAATGTCCCGGCAAGATTGCGGGTCGGTTCCGTTTGAAACCGACCCGCAAATGATCGGTATCAGGAGGGGACCTTGCCTGTCAGGCCTTCGACGTAGAAGTTGAGGCCGGCAATCACGCTATCCTCGGCAACCTCACCGTCTTTCAGCCAGACCGATCCATCCTGCTTGTTCAGCGGGCCGGTGAACGGCTTGTAGGCACCGCTTGCGATCTTATCCTTCAGGGCCAGGGCTTCGGCCTTTACTTCGGCTGGCACGGCATCGGTGATCTCACCGATCTGAACGAGACCCGCGCCGATACCTTCCCACGAAGACTGGCTCTTCCATTTGCCATCCATCACATCCTGCACCCGCTGGATGTAGTAGGGCGCCCAGTTGTCGATGATCGAACTGATGCGCGGCTTGGGCGCATATTGGATCATGTCCGAGGACTGACCGAAGGCATAGACGCCCGCAGCCTGTGCCTTGGCCATCGCCGCAGTCGAATCGGTGTGCTGCATGATCACGTCCACGCCGCCGTCGATCATCGACTGCGCGGCATCGGCCTCCTTCGCCGGGTCGAACCAGGTCGAGACCCAGACCACGGTCATCTCGACCTTCGGGTTCACCTTCTTGGCGTGGATATAGGCCGAGTTGATGCCCTGGATCACTTCCGGGATCGGGAAAGTCCCGATATAGCCGATCTTGTTCGATTTCGTCATCCGCCCGGCGATCGTGCCGATCACGGCGCGGCCTTCATAGAAACGTGCATCATAAGTCGACAGGTTCGGCGCAGTCTTGTAGCCGGTGCAATGCTCGAACTTGATCTTGGGGAACTTCTTGGCGACGTTCACCGTCGGTTCCATGTAGCCAAACGAAGTGGTGAAGATCAGCTCGTTGCCGGCCAGCGCCAGCTGGGTGATGGCACGCTCTGCGTCGGCGCCTTCCGGCACGTTCTCGATCACGCTGGTCTTGATCTTGGCGCCGAAATGGTCTTCGAGCTTCTTGCGTGCCTGATCGTGCTGGTACGTCCAGCCGCCGTCGCCGGGCACGCCAAGATAGATGAAGCCTACCTTCAACGGGGCCGCCGCCAGCGCGCGGCCGGCAAGCCCGGTGGCCAACACCGTGCTCGTCGCCGCCGTGCTGGCAAGGAATTCTCTGCGTTTCATAAGTCGTCTCTCCCCGTATAAAGGCCGTTCGCGGCCCCGGTTGTTGCAGCCTCAGCGCGAGGCATGGAAAATGCGGCCCAGCGAGGCCGGAGCGCCCAGTGTGGCCCGACCCCGACGGGCCGACATCACGACGAGCACCAGTATCGTTATCAGATACGGTGCGGTGGACAATATCTGCACCGGAATGGCAATGCCCGCGACCTGAAGGCGCAGCTGTAAAACCGTCACACCGCCAAAGATATAGGCACCCAGCAACACCCGCCATGGCCGCCAGGAGGCGAAGACGACAATGGCCAGCGCAATCCACCCTGCTCCGGCGGTCATGCCCTCGGTCCATTGCGGCACCCGCACGAGGCTCAGATAGGCACCGCCGAGGCCTGCGCAGGCTCCGCCGAACATCAATGCAAGTGTCCGGACACGGCGCACGCGGTAGCCCAGCGCATGGGCGGCATCGTGGCTTTCGCCAACGGCCCGCAGGATCAGGCCGGCCCGGGTGTATTTGAGAAACGCCCAGACCCCCGCGACAAGCGCCAGGGACAGGTAGACCATCCAGTCATGATTGAACAGGATCGGCCCCACGATCGGCAGATCGGTCAGCGGCCCGAAGCTCAGCTTTTCCGTCGCGGGCGGCTTGATCCCGTTATATCCCTGCCCGATCAGGGATGAGAGCCCGAGCCCGAACAGGGTCAGTGCGAGGCCGGTCGCCACCTGGTTCGACAGCAGCACCTGTGTCAGCAGAGCGAAGATCAGGGCCATCGCCGCCCCGCCGCCCGCGGCCGCGGCAAATCCCAGCGCCGGACTTCCGCTGCTTACCGCGGCGGCAAAGCCGCAGATCGCCCCCATGATCATCATTCCCTCGACGCCGAGGTTCAGGACGCCCGCCCGTTCCGCCACCAGTTCCCCGATCGCAGCCAGCATGATCGGTGTCGAGGCCACCATGAGCGAGGCGATCAGGACGGTGAAATCGATTCCCCCGAAAATCATCAGCGGATCTCCTTCCGGCAAATGCGGTAGTTCGACAGCACGTCGAAGGCGAGCAGGAAGAACAGCAGCATCCCCTGAAACGCCTGGATCGCCGAGGCCGGCAGACCCAGCGAGAGTTGCGCCAACTCGCCGCCGATATAGGTCAGTGCCATCAGCAGCCCGGCCAGCAGAATGCCCACCGGGTGCAACCGACCAAGGAAGGCGACGATGATCGCGGTAAAGCCGTACCCGGTGTTGAAATTGGGCGAGATCTGTCCGCTCGGGCCGGCAACCTCAAACAGCCCGGCCAAGCCCGCCAAGGCGCCAGAAATTCCCATGCAGAGCGAAAAGAGATGCCTTGGATTCACCCCGGCAAAGCGCGCTGCCCGGGGCGCCTGTCCGGCGACCTTGATGCGGAAGCCCAGCACATGGCGGTTCAGCAGCACATAGGCCGCGATCACCGCAAGCAGGGCCGTGACAACACCCCAATGGATCCCGGTGCCCGCGATCAGTTCCGGGTTGGAGGCCGATGGGTAGTCCTGCAGGTTTCGACTGCCGGGAAAGCCCATGCCCTGCGGATTGCGCAGCGGACCAAAGGCCATCCAACTTTGGATATTCTCGGCGACATAGACCAGCATCAACGAGACGAGAATCTCATTCGTCCCGAAGCGGTTCTTCAACACCGCCGGAATCATGGCCCAGATCCAGCCACCGAGCGCCCCGGCCAGCACCATCAAAGGAAAGATGTACCAATGCGCTGCGGGGTAGAAGGCAAGCGCCACCGCCGCGCCGCAGATCGCCCCCATGATGTATTGCCCTTCCGCCCCGATGTTCCAGATCGCCGCCCGAAAGCCGAGCGAAAGGCCGATCGCGATCAGGATCAGCGGCCCCGCCTTGATCAGCAACTGCGGGCGCGAGTAATCGGCGACCTGCGGGTCAAACAGCGGGTCCCAGAAGATCGTGCGGATCGCGATGAAAGGATCCTTGCCCAGGGCCATGAACAACAGGCCGCCCACGATCATCGTGGCAAGAACCGCCAGCAGGGGCGTGACCACCGTCCAGAAGCGGGACGGGCTTGGTCGCCGCTCAAGCGTGAACATGTGCGACCTCCATGCCGTGGGCGCCACCCATCATCAGGCCGATCTCGTCAACCGTCAGGCCCTGTGTCGGCCGGGTTGCGCTTAGGCGCCCGCCGTTCAGCGCCGCGAAGTGGTCGGCGATCTCAAGCAACTCATCCAGATCCTGACTGATCACGATCACCGCCGCCCCCGCACTGGCCCGGTCGATCAGTGCCTGTCGGATCGCTGCCGCCGCCGCCGCATCGACGCCCCAGGTGGGTTGGTTGACCACGATCACCTCTGGCGCCTGGCTCAGTTCGCGTCCGATGACGAACTTCTGCAGGTTACCGCCTGAAAGTGCCCGTGCCGCCACGCCGATGCCGGGCGTGCGGACGTCAAAGTCCTTCACGATGCGCTCGGCAAATTGCCGGGTCTTGCCCCAGTCTATGAAGCCGCGTCGCACCAGCCCCATCCGCAATGCACCGGACAAAAGCGCGTTTTCGGTCAGAGACATGTCAGGCGCCGCCGCGTGCCCCAGCCGTTCCTCGGGTGCCGCCACCAGGCCTGCCGCCCGCCGCTCGTTCGGACCAAGATGGCCAACGCTCGCTCCGCCGACCTTCACCGTGTCGCTCGCAGTCCGGATTTCGCCCGACAGCGCCAACAGCAATTCGTCCTGCCCATTGCCTGCGACGCCCGCGATGCCAAGGATCTCTCCGGTCAGGACCGCCAGATTTACATCCTTCAACGCGGTGCCGAACGGGTTGGGCGAGGTCACGGACAGGTTCCTGACCTCCAGTGCGACCTTGCCCAACGGCTTGCCGGACCGGGTCGGGGGCGTCAGCGTCTCGCCCACCATCAGCTCTGCCAGTTCACGCGCCGTGCGCTCGCGCGGGGTGCAGGTCGCCACCACCTTGCCGCGCCGCAGGATCGTCGCCTCGTCGCAGAGTGCGCGGATCTCTTCCAGCTTGTGGCTGATGTACAGGATCGCGGTCCCCTCGGCGGAGAGCTGGCGCAGCGTGCGGAACAGGATATCGACCTCCTGCGGTGTTAGCACCGAGGTCGGCTCGTCCATGATCAGAAGCTTCGGGTCCTGCAGCAGGCAGCGGATGATCTCGACCCGCTGCCGCTCACCCGCCGACAGATCGCCGACCAACCGCCCGGGGTCGAGCGGCAGGCCATAGGCCCGGCTGACCTCGGTGATGCGCGCCGCCAGCGCCCGCTGGCGGGGCGGGTTCTCCATTCCCAAAGCGACATTCTCGGCCACGTTCAAGGCCTCGAACAGGCTGAAATGCTGGAACACCATCGCGACACCCGACGCCCGCGCATCGCGTGGCTCTGCCGGCTCGTAGCGTGCACCGCGCAGGGTCATCTTCCCGCTGTCCGGGCGGACCAATCCGTAGATCATCTTCACCAGCGTGGATTTTCCGGCGCCATTCTCGCCCAGAAGCGCATGAACCTCGCCCTCGCGAATTTGAAAGCTGACATCACTATTCGCCACCACGCCCGGATAAGCCTTGGTCAGCCCATCGAGCGTCAGCAGAACCGTTTCAGTCGCCATTCCTCTGTCCCCACTTTTCGTCGCGCCGCGTTGCGGGTGTCGCGATACCCCTCATGCTCAACAGTTCTGCCGCCACGCCAATTGCGATCGCCTGCGGATGCTTGCCCAGGGCGGGATCGCCGATCGGCGAACGAATTCGCGCAACGGCGTCCGGCGCATGGCCAAGTGCGGCCAATCTGCTGCGGAATCGTGCCCGTTTCGTCGCCGATCCGATCAGGCCGATCCTGCTGTCACATCGTGTCAGAAGGCGATGACACAATTCGAGGTCCAGCGCATGTGAATAGGTCAGGACCAGATGTTCCACCCCTGCCGGAACGTGCCCGACCAGATCGGCAGGATTGCCCGCCCAGAGCGCGGTCACGCCGGCCGGCATTTGAGCGGGAAATCGGTCTGCCGCGCAATCCACCCAGGTCAGGGCAAACCCCGGCAAAGGCGCAAGCACGCTGACGATGGCGCGCCCGACATGACCTGCGCCCCATATCCACAGGTCACGCGTAGCCTCATCGACGGGTTCCACCATCCAGCCCTGAATCAGACCCGACGGGGGCCGCGTTCCGGCGCGCCGTGACAGTGAAACCAGCCGGCCGACGGCAAGGGGCATCTCTCCGCCGCTGCTCCCGTCAACGGGCCGTGCAATGACCTTCAGGCCCGTCAGAGCAGAGGCAGAGGCGGCATCATAGACCTCGCTCAGCACGGTCACGGCGCCACCGCAGCATTGACCAAGCTTTGGACCCAGAGCCTCACGGTCCAGCCGGGTACCGCCCGCTATCAGCATGGCGCGCGCCCTCTGCACCGCTTCCCATTCCAGCGCGCCGCCGCCGATCGTCCCGTCCTGCCCACTGGCCCAGACCAGCATCGCGGCCCCGGTCTCGCGCGGGCTCGACCCGTCATGCGCTGCGATGACCACGCGCGCCACGCGTCCTTCGCGTGCAACCGTTTCCTGCAAGGCACGCAGGTCAAACATCGCCGCGCACCCGCCGGATCGCCGCCAGCACCCGTTCCGGCGTAGCGGGTGCATCAAGCGCTGGATAGACCTTTCCATCGCTGCAAGCGGAGATGGCATCGGACAGCGCGAAAAAGGCGGAAATCCCCAACATGAACGGGCGGTTCACCCACCGCCTTGGAGCGATAGATCGTCTCTTCCCGGTTTGCTCCGTCCCACAATGCCACGTTGAAAATCCGCGGTCGGTCAGAGCAGGCCGGGATCTTGTATGTCGAGGGGGCGTGCGTCGTAAGCCGCCCCTTGCCGTCCCAGACCAGTTCTTCCGTGGTCAGCCAGCCCGCACCCTGGACATATCCGCCCTCGATCTGCCCGATATCGAGCGCGGGGTTCAGACTGGACCCAACGTCATGCAGGATATCCGTTCGAAGAATGCGATATTCGCCGGTCAGACTGTCAACCACCACCTCGGTCACCGCAGCGCCATAGGCGAAATAGTAAAACGGTCTTCCGCTGCCTTTCATCCGGTCCCAGACGACCTTCGGAGTGCGATAGAAGCCTGTCGCCGACAATGACACCCGCGCCTGATAGGTCACGGCTGCGGCCTCGGCAAAGCTGTAATCCGCGCCAGCCAGCCGCACCCGTCCTTCGGCAAAGATCACCTCGTCCGGTTTTGCCTGATGCCGCTCTGCCAGAACCTCGGCCATCCGGTTCCGGATCGTGTCGCAGGCGGCCTTCACTGCCATCCCGTTCAAGTCTGATCCGGAAGAAGCCGCCGTGGCCGAGGTATTCGGCACCTTCGCGGTATCCGTGGCGGTGATCTTCACCGCCTCGATGCCGACGCCAAAGGTGCTCGCCGCCACCTGCGCCACCTTGCGGAACAGCCCCTGGCCCATCTCGGTCCCGCCATGGTTCATCTGGATCGAGCCGTCCTGGTAGACATGCACCAGCGCACCCGCCTGATTGAGCCAGCTCAGAGTGAACGAGATCCCGAACTTCACCGGCGTCAGAGAGATCCCACGCTTGAGCACCGGGTTGGTTGCGTTCCATGCCGCCACAGCCTCCAGCCGTGCAGGGTAGGCGGATGACGCAGCAAGCCGTTCGACCATGCCATGCAGGATGAAATCCTCGACCGGCATGTGATAGGGCGTGGTCTGAACTGGAGCCTGCGTCTTCTTGATGGAACTACCCTCGGGGGGGGGCGCCGGGTCTAAGGGTCCCTCCGTCGTTGCGGGCCGAGCCTCGGCATAGAAGTTGATCCGGCGGATGTGCAGCGGGTCCTTGCGCAAGACATGTGCGGCGTGATCCATCACCCGCTCGATCCCGATCATTCCCTGCGGTCCGCCGAAGCCACGATAGGCGGTGGCGGATTGGGTATTGGTTTTCAGCCGATGGCTTTCGATGCGAATATTGGGCAGCCAATAGGCATTGTCGGCGTGCAGCATCGCCCGGTCGGCCACCGGCAGGGACAGGTCCTGGCTCCAGCCGCAGCGGACCAGATGGACGAAGTCCACAGCCTGGATCCGACCCTCGGCATCGAACCCCGCGCGATAGGTGATGCGCAGATCGTGCCGCTTGCCGGTAATGATCATATCGTCGTCGCGGTCATAGCGCATCTTGCAGGGGCGCCCGGTCGCCCGCGCGGCCAGCGCACAAGCCACGGCCGGTGCGTTGCCCTGGCTTTCCTTGCCACCGAACCCACCCCCCATCCGGCGCACCTCGACCCGCACCGCAGTCATCGGCAGGTGCAATGCGTGGGCAACCTTGTGCTGCACCTCGCTCGGATGCTGGGTCGAGCTATGCACCAGCATGTCGCCCCCCTCCTGTGGCAAGACCAGCGCGGCCTGCCCCTCGAGGTAGAAATGCTCCTGCCCGCCGACTTCGAACGAACCCTCGATGACGTGCTCTGCCTCGGCGAGTGCCGCCACTGAATCGCCTCGCTCCCAAATCACGGGACCACCTTCGAAGCGGGAATTCGCGGCCATTGCATCATCGACCGTCAGTAGCGGGTGCAGCTCTTCATAGCGCACCTGTCCCAGCCGCGCTGCCTTGCGCGCGGCCAGATGGCTTTCCGCCACGACCACGAAAACCGGCTGGCCCACGTAATGCACGGTGCCCACGGCCAGCAATGGCTCGTCGTCAGCTGAGGGAGAGCAATCCGGCACATGGTCGAGGTCGGCGGCCGCCCAAGCTGCCACCACGCCTGGCGCGGCCCGCACTGCGTCAAGATCGACCGCGACGATCCGGGCATGGGCCAGCGTCGAGAGGCCAAAGGCGAGGTGCAAGGTCCCGCGCGGGGTCGGAATATCGTCGATATAGCGGGCCTGTCCGGTGACATGCAGCTGCGCCGCATCATGCGGCAGGGGTTTTGCCACGCTCATGACAAGACCTCCAGAACGTCTATGGGCGCCCCTGAGAGGTCATGAAAATATCGCGTCAGCATGTTCCCGGCCGCCTCTAGCCGATAGGCAGCCGAAGCGCGCATGTCGCTCAACGGCGAGAAATCTTTTGCGAAGGCGGGCAGGGCGGCGGCGATCGTCGCTTCCGTCCATGGCTTGCCGGTCAGGGCTGCCTCAACGGCAGAAGCACGTTTCGGGGTGCCCGCCATTCCGCCAAAGGCAATCCGCGCCATCCGCACCGTGCCCTCTGCGACCGTGACGTTGAAGCAGCCACAGACCGCCGAAATATCCTGATCGAAGCGTTTCGAGAGCTTGTAGCAGCGCAGTGCCGGAGCCGTGGCGGGGATTGTCACAGCGGCCACAAATTCGCCGGGCCGTCGGTCCTGCTTGCGATAATCGAGGAAGAAATCCTCCAGCGCCATGCTCCGCATCTCATCCCCACGCCGCAGATGCAGGGTCGAGCCGAGCGCGATCAGTGCGGGTGGAGCGTCCCCGATCGGGGATCCATTGGCGATATTGCCGCCGATGGTGGCGGCGTTGCGCACCTGCACCGACGCATAGCGACGCAGAAGGCCCGCCAGTGCGGGGTGCGGGCCGGCCATCGCCGCACGCAATGCCTCGATCGTGATGCAGGCACCGATGGCGATCACGTCGCCGCGCCGTTCGATCAGCTTCAGCTCGGGTACGCCACTCAGGAAGGCTACCGGGGACAGATCTTGCAACTCCTTCGTTACCCAGAGGCCGACATCGGTCGCGCCGGCGATCAGAGTCGCCTCGGGATGAGCCAGATACCAGTCAGCGAGATCATCACTCGACCGGGGCAGGAACACGCCGCCTTCGGCAGTCGTGCTGGCCTGATCGCGTGGGGCCACCCCGTCGGCAAGCTTGCGGTCCTGGATCATCCAGTCCGGCACTTCGGCCTGCTCTGCGGCAATGGCAGCACGAATGATCGGCGCATATCCCGTGCAACGGCAGAGGTTGCCCGCCAGAACGTCGTCATGATCCCTGCGGCCGTTCAGATGGCCCACCGCCATCGAGACGACAAATCCTGGCGTGCAGAACCCGCATTGGCTGCCGTGCTGCTCGATCATCGCCTGTTGAACCGGGTGGAGCGTTCCATCCGGGCCGGCGATGCCCTCGACAGTGCGCAGCGCCTTGCCATGCACCTGCGGCAGAAACAGGATGCAGGCATTGAGCGCGCGCGACCCTTCGGCATCGGTCACCATCACGGTGCATGCCCCGCAATCGCCCTCGTTGCAGCCTTCCTTGGTGCCGGTTAGGCCTCGCGTTTCGCGCAGCCAGTCCAGCAATGTCCGTGTCGCGGGTTCGCCCGTAACTCGGACCGGCGTTCCGTTCAGATGAAACGCGATCTCTGACATTTCGATAAACCTGCCGCCTTCTCCCCGTCATCGGGTCGTTGCGCGCCTGCCCGATGCGGCGTAAAGCAGGTCGCGCGCCCTTGTCACATTGTCTTCCATGAAGACCGCCGGCAGACCATATGGCAAGCGTAACTTTTCGCGCAGGGCGACAAGGGCATTCGCGAACTGCCGAAGATTGCGTCACTTCTGACCGGGCCATGTCCCGCGTAGCGCGACCGACGAAAGGCTGACGGGATGAGGGACGGCATGACATTCGGGCGGCGCCCCATCGTGAGGACCCTCGGACGATGAGTACGGCTTACCTCTCCCAGAACCGGATGCCAGCCACTGGCATTCTTGTACAGGGTGCAATTTTCGCTTTTGGCGCGTTCCTCTGGACTGTCTCGCGCTGGTATCCGGCGGATATGCCGGTCATCGGCCCCTACGAATTCGCCACGCCGATCTACCTTTCCATCACGTTTCCGGTGTTCTGGTATCTGCGCGGGCTCGGGCGCATGGCACCGCAGGAACGCCCGGCGCTCTGGCGGCGTATCAGCTTTTTCGTTGGAATGGCGCTACTGTATGCGGTTGTCCAGACCGGCTTTGAATATGTCGCGCAACGCATGTTCTTCATCGGGCGGCTGCAGCATGTGGCCCTGCATCACGTCGGGCCGGTACTGGTCGGCCTCAGCATGGCCGGCCCGGTCATCCTTCGCGGCGGGCCGGACTGGTTGAACCGACTGGCAAGCAGTCGGGCTGCGGCTCGTGTGATGGCAGTGGTGCAGCACCCCGCCGTGGCGAGCCTTGCCTTCGTCGGCCTGTTCTGGCTTTGGCTGACGCCGCCGATCCATTTCGTCGCGATGATCAACCCGACGCTGTATCAGGTGATGAACTGGTCGATGGGCCTTGATGGCATATTGTTCTGGGCCATGGTGCTGGACACAAGGCCCTGGCCGGCGGCGCCGCGGTTCGGACTGCGCGCGGTTCTGGCGGTCGTCGTGATGTTCCCCCAGATCGTGCTCGGCGCGCTTGTCACCTTCGCCAGTCACGACATTTACCCGTCCTATGCCTATTGTGGGCGCTACTTCCCAACCATCAGCGCGGTTACCGATCAACAGATCGGCGGCATCGTCATCTGGATCCCCCCGGCGATGATGAGTGTGATTGCCTTGCTCGTGGTCCTCGGCAATCTGCGACGGGCCGATGCGGCCAAAAGGCCGCGTAAAATGCAGGCCTGACCGCGCTCAGGCCCCGCCTTCCAGCGCCAACATGTCTGCGGTGACGCCGGAAATGTCGGCGGTCGAGTCGTAGAACTTGGGCACCATCAGCCGCGCCCTGCCGCGCCGGTCGAAGACATAGATCGAGGGGCCATGCAGCACCGTATAGGGCTGCGTTGCGGTCTCTGGCATCACTGCATAGGTCACGCGGTAGCGTCGCGCCAGAACGGCCAGCTGGTTATCGGTGCCACGCAGACCATCAACCCGTGGGTCGAGTGCGCCGGTATACTCCGCAAGCACCGGCAACGTGTCGCGGTTCGGGTCCACGGTGACGAACAGTGCGGAAATGTCCGCGCCTTTTGCGCCCAACTGGTGCAGAACCTGTACGATGTTCCCCATCGTCAGCGGGCAAACATCAGGGCAGAAGGTGTAGCCGAAGAACAGCATCACCAGCTTGCCGCGATAATCGGCCTCGGTCACGACCGCCCCGTCCTTCGCGCGAGTCATGGTGAACGAAAGGTCTGGCAATGCACCGTTGACATCGACCGAGTGCCAGGCCACGTCCGGCTTGCAGCCGCCCAGCAGGGCGAGGCCCGCGGCACCCAAGGCCGCGCGGCCGAAGCCACGCCGGGTAAGGGCGTCAGAACCCGCCATAGATGACCAACAGAGCCACGCAGAAGGCGGCGGCCAGCATGATGAAGACACCGCCGACCAGCAGCAGGGCGATGTTTCTATTCGGCCGCGCCGTCTGCTCGCGCTGCTCCTGCGCGGTTTCGGGGCCTTCGATCTCGGTCTCTTCGGGGGCTTGTGTCATGGCACCTCTCCCCCGCTCTCTAGCCAATACGGTGCGTCATTCCAAGACGTGGTGCGCAGGGTGCTGCGATCCGTCGCTGACCGCTTCCGCTCCGGGACGCAGGGCGATAGGCTGGGGCAATGAGCACACCCGTCCGATTCATCCATCTGCGCGTCCACACCGAATATTCGCTGCTGGAAGGGGCTGTGCCCGTCAAGAAGCTGATCGGGCTGTGCGAAAAGGCAGGCATGCCCGCCGTTGCCGTGACCGACACCAACAACATGTTCTGCGCGCTCGAATTCTCGACGCTCGCCTCTGGCGCAGGCGTCCAGCCGATCATTGGCTGCCAGGTCGCAGTGGAACATGATCCGGTGCAACCCGGCGAACGGCCGCGTGGCACCGCGCCGCTGGTTCTGCTGGCACAATCAGAGTCCGGCTACATGAATTTGATGCGGCTGAACTCTTGCCTCTATATCGACAAGGGCGGGGCATTGCCGCAGGTCACGATGGCCGATCTTGCCGTCCATGCCGAAGGGTTGATCTGCCTGACCGGTGGCGCCGACGGTCCGGTCGGCCGATTGCTGCAGGCGGGGCAGGAGCCCAAGGCGCAGGCAATGATGTCAGAGCTTGCTCGGATCTATGGCGACAGGCTTTATGTCGAACTGCAGCGCCACCCCGGCGAGGGCGGACGCCTGATGGAGGCAGAGCGGGCGACCGAGCGCGGGATGGTCGAGATGGCCTATGCGATGGACCTGCCGCTGGTGGCGACCAACGATGTCTATTTCCCCAAACTCTCGATGTACGAGGCGCATGACGCGTTGTTGTGCATTGCGGAAGGGTCCTATGTCGACCAGCAGGAACCCCGCCGCCGTCTGACGCCGCAGCATTATTTCAAGTCCGAAGCCGAGATGGCGACGCTTTTCGCCGATCTGCCCGAGGCGTTGGAAAATACCGTAGAGATCGCCCGCCGCTGTGCCTTCAAGGTGAAGAAACGTCCGCCGATCCTGCCGAAATTCGCCGATGATGAGGTGGAGGAACTGCGTCGTCAGGCATGGGAGGGGCTGGCGGCCCGTCTGAAGGTGATCCCCCACGCCGCCTCGGTTGCAGATTACGAGGCGCGCCTGAAATTCGAGTTGGGGATCATCGAACAGATGGGGTTCCCGGGCTATTTCCTGATCGTCGCCGACTTCATCAAATGGGCCAAGGAGCATGGCATCCCGGTTGGGCCCGGTCGCGGCTCGGGCGCGGGCAGCCTTGTGGCCTATGCTCTGACGATCACCGACCTTGACCCGCTGCGCTATTCGCTGCTGTTCGAACGCTTCCTGAATCCCGAACGCGTCTCGATGCCCGACTTCGACATCGACTTCTGCATGGACCGCCGTGAAGAGGTGATCCGCTACGTTCAGGAGAAATATGGCCGCGACAAGGTCGGCCAGATCATCACGTTCGGCGCGCTGTTGTCGAAGGCAGCGGTACGCGACGTTGGCCGCGTGCTGCAGATGCCCTACGGGCAGGTCGACCGGCTTTCCAAGATGATACCGGTCGAAGGGGTGAAGCCGGTCAGCATCGAAAAGGCGCTGGCGGACGAGCCGCGATTGCGCGAGGCGGCGAAGTCTGAAGAGGTGGTCAAGCGTCTGCTCGACTACGGCCAGCAGCTCGAGGGGCTGTTGCGCAATGCCTCGACCCACGCGGCTGGTGTGGTGATCGGCGACCGCCCGCTCGATCAACTGGTGCCGCTCTATCAGGATCCGCGCTCGGACATGCCGGCGACCCAGTTCAACATGAAATGGGTGGAATCGGCGGGTCTCGTGAAGTTCGACTTCCTCGGGTTGAAGACCCTGACCGTCATCCAGAATGCCGTCGACCTGATCCGTGGCGGCGGGCGCCATCTGCATATCGCGCCGGATGGCGGCCAACTCTATCAGCCGCCGGAAGGCGCAGTGGACGATATCGGGGCGATCCCTCTCGAAGACAAGGCGAGTTACGAGCTTTACGCCAGCGCCAAGACGGTTGCGGTGTTTCAGGTTGAAAGCTCGGGCATGATGGATGCGCTGCGGCGCATGAAACCAACCTGTATTGAGGATATTGTGGCGCTGGTGGCGCTTTACCGGCCCGGCCCGATGGAAAACATCCCGACCTATTGTGAGGTCAAGAATGGTCTGCGCGATCTGGAATCGATCCACCCGACGATCGACCACATCCTGAAGGAAACCCAAGGCATCATCGTCTACCAGGAACAGGTGATGGAAATCGCGCAGGTCATGGCGGGCTATTCGCTGGGCGGTGCCGACCTTCTGCGCCGCGCAATGGGCAAGAAAATCGCCGAAGAAATGGCCAAGGAACGCCCGAAGTTCATAGAAGGCGCTGCCAAGACCCATAATGTCGCCACCGTGAAGGCGGGCGAAGTCTTTGACCTGCTGGAGAAGTTCGCCAACTACGGCTTCAACAAATCCCACGCCGCCGCCTATGCGGTGGTCAGCTATCAAACTGCATGGCTCAAGGCCAATCATCCGGTCGAGTTCATGGCGGCAGTGATGAACTGCGACATCCACCTGACCGACAAGCTGAACGTCTACAAACGTGAGGTTGACCGCCTCGGCATTCCGGTCGTGGCGCCCTGCATCAACCGCAGCCTCGCCACCTTCTCGGTTACCGAGGGCAAGCTGGTTTATGCGCTGGGCGCGCTCAAGAACGTCGGCGTGGATGCCATGCGCCTGATCGTCGAGGCGCGGGGTGACGAACCTTACAGGACCCTGTTCGATCTCGCCCGCCGCTGCGACCTGAAGCGCGTGGGCAAACGCCCGCTTGAAATGCTGGCGCGGGCCGGGGCTTTCGACGCGCTCGACCCCAACCGGCAACGCGCGTTTTCGGGGCTCGATGCGCTTACCGCTTATTCTGCCGCTATTCATGAAGCGCGGGCTTCGTCCCAGGTTTCATTGTTTGGCGAGGCGGGCGCAGATCTGCCAGAGCCGCGCCTGCCGGGTGGCGACGACTGGCTGCCGCTGGAACGGCTGACGCAGGAACACGCGGCAGTCGGCTTCTACCTGTCCGGTCACCCGCTGGACGACTACATGGCGCCCTTGAAACGCAAGGGCGTGCAAACCCTCGCCGAGATCACGGTCGCGGCGGAACGCGGCCCGTTGGTGGCCAAGATCGCCGGGGCCGTCTCGTCTCGACAAGAGCGCAAGTCGGCCCGCGGAAACCGCTTTGCCTTTGTCCAATTGTCCGACCCGACCGGACTCTACGAAGTGACCGTCTTTTCTGACACGCTGGAAGCGGCCCGCGATAACCTCGATGCCGGGCAGAACGTTGTCCTGACGGTGGAGGCCAACCTCGAGGGCGACACGCTGAAACTGCTGGCCCGCGCCGTGCAGCCGATCGACAGTGTGGCCGCGGGGGCAGGTTCGCTGGGCTTGCGCATTCACATCGGATCGGCTGAGGCGATAGACTCGGTCGCGGCCCTCTTCGCCCGGACGGGTGCCGAGGCGGGACGTTCCCGCGGGCCGATCACGTTCTGCGTGGCAGATCCGGCCACCGGGCAAGAGATCGATATCGCGGCCGGGCAGGAATTCCCGGTGACGCCGCAGATAAAGGGGGCGCTCAAATCCCTTGCTGGCGTTGTCATGGTCGAAGAGCTCTGACACCGACCCTCAGGTATTGCGTGCTTCGCGTCGGGAAAAGATCCGCGCTGCCGTCACGGCCAGAACGATCCGCAAGACATGATGCGCCGTCACATAGATCACACTGATCTTCAGCGAGACGGCGACCAGTGACATTTCTGCTACGCCGCCCGGAGCAAAAGCCAGAACGACGGCCTCGACCGGCTCGTCGATCACTCTGTGCAGGGCAAAGGCAAAGCCGAGACCGAGGATCAGCAGCGTCACGACATTGGCAAAGGCCAGCACCACCGCCTTCAGGAAAGACCGCTTTGCCAGCCCTGCAAACCGGGCGCCGAGCCCGGTGCCGATCAACAACTGCGTCACCGCGATCAGCCAGAACGGAACCGCCGCCTGGGTCCAGCCGAGCAGATGCACAACCCCGCTTGCCAGCAGCGGGCCGGTGATCTGCGCCGCAGGCAGTTGCGCCAGGGTGCCGAGCCATAGGCCGATCCCCCCCGCCGCGATCAGGATCACGATGTCGCGCAGCCCCGGCACATGCCCCGCCCCGCCGATGACAGCGCCCGCCGCGCTGCCGACGGCTCCGCCTGTCAGGATGGTAAAGCCGAGTGGCACGATGATGATGCAGAAGATCAGCCGCAGGAACTGCAGCATCGTTGTCATCTGAATATCGGCGCCCGCTTCTTCGCCCATCGCGATGGCCGTGATCAACCCACCGGGAACCGCGCCGTAAAAGGCGGTCTCGCCATCGACATGGCCGAAACGCCGATAGATCACATAGCCGATCCCCAAAGCCGAGGGGATATATAGAAACAGCGCCAACAGGCTCGGCCACCAGCCGCCAGCCTGCTCCAGGATCGCCGGATCGAACGCGCCGCCGATGGACACGCCGATCACAGGAACCGAGAGGGTGCGGAAAATCCCGGGCACGGCGGGCAAATGCCCCAGGGGCCGCAGTCCGGCAACCGCGACCGCGCCAACCGAAAGGATTGAGCCGAGCAGCATCGGCAGCGGCAGGGCCAGCATCGTGGCAAGGGCCGCACCGGTTGAGCCGATTGCAAGGGTTGCCAATATGACCGGCAGACCAGCGCGATTCGGGGAAGCGGGGAGAAAGGGCATAAACAGGGCTTTGGCGTCAAACCGGACCGGTTCGGCCCGCAGGTGATCCTGCCAGCGCCTCAGAGCAGGGACAACCCGGGAATGTCTTCCTGTTCCGTTTGGCGTCGCAAAATCACGGAGCTACCTACGGCGCGCCTACCAATGCGGCGGGCGCTGATCGGCCAGCGGGATGCTGCCACCGGATTCCAACTCTCGATCCGCCTCGCGTTCCAGAAGCAGGCCGAGGCGACGCGACATCACGTCCAGCTCCCGCGCCTGTCGGGCGACCACTTCGGACAGATCCTCGACCATCACGGTCAGATGCGCGAGTTGCTCTTCCAGACGGGTTAGGTTGTCGGTCATGGCCTGCCTTTACGACGGATCCCGGTTGCGAAACATCTTATCCGCCTGCGGGCTGGTTTGCCACCACCTTGCCCCTGCGGCCCCCATCCGGTAGAGGGTCGCGCGTAAGCCAGCAAGGCAGGGCAAAGACGATGGCCAAGGACAAGACCCCCCGGCGCCCGCGTGCCGAAACTCCCAAAGGGTTCCGCGACTATTTCGGCGCTGACGTGACCGAACGGCGCGACATGCTTGATGCCGTGGCCCGGGTCTATCACCGCTATGGCTTCGACCCGCTGGAAACCGCGGCCGTCGAGACGGTCGAGGCGCTGGGCAAGTTCCTGCCCGACGTCGACCGCCCGAATGAAGGCGTCTTCGGCTGGCAGGATGAAGACGGTGACTGGCTGGCGCTGCGCTATGATCTGACCGCACCGCTCGCCCGTGTCGCTGCACAGTTCCGCAACGAGTTGCCCAGCCCCTACCGCCGCTACGCGATGGGCCCGGTCTGGCGCAACGAAAAGCCGGGGCCGGGGCGCTTCCGCCAGTTTTACCAGTGCGATGCGGATACCGTAGGCGCGCCCAGCGTGGCTGCGGACGCCGAGATTTGCGCGATGCTGTCCGACGCGCTGGAAGTCGTGGGTATTCCCCGGGGCGATTACATCGTGCGGGTCAATAACCGTAAGGTGCTGAATGGGGTGATGGAGGTGGCGGGCGTCCTCGATCCGTCCGACCTCGACCGCTTCCAGTCAGAGCGTGGGATTGTGCTGCGCGCGATCGACAAGATCGACCGGCTGGGCGACACCGGCGTGCGCGCCCTTCTGGGTGAAGGGCGGCGTGACGAATCCGGCGATTTCACGAGGGGTGCGGGCCTGTCGGCCGAACAGGCCGAAGTGGTGATGGGGTTCATGGCTGCAAAGCGCGGGACCGGCGCTGAAACTGCGGCACGGTTGCGCGAACTTGTTGGCCAATCTGTCGTCGGTCTGGAGGGCGTGCAGGAGCTTGAGACCATCGCCGAGCTTCTCGATGCGCAGGGTTACGGCCCGGATCGCATCGACATCGATCCTGCGGTGGTGCGAGGCCTTGGCTATTACACCGGCCCGGTGTTCGAGGCCGAGCTGACCTTTGAAATCCTCGACGAGAAGGGGCGCAAGCGTCAATTCGGCTCGGTCGCAGGGGGCGGGCGCTATGACGATCTGGTCAGACGGTTCACCGGACAGACAGTGCCGGCCACTGGTGTTTCAATCGGGGTCGACCGCCTTCTGGCGGCACTGCGCGCCAAGGGCCGCGCCGGGACCGAAGCGCCGGGACCAGTCGTGGTGACCGTGATGGAGCGCGAGCGGATGGCCGACTATATGGCCATCGTGGGCGAGCTGCGCGCGGCGGGTATCCGCGCCGAAGTATATCTCGGTAATCCGAAAAATTTCGGTAACCAATTGAAATACGCGGATAAACGCCAGTCTCCTGTCGCAATCATAATGGGCGGCGACGAAGCGGCGCGCGGTGTGGTTCAGGTCAAGGACCTGATCCTCGGCGCCCGCATCGCCGCCGCTGCCAGTGTCGAGGAATGGAAGGCCCAGCCAGCCCAGAGCGAAGTGCCGCGCGCCGAACTGGTGGCAACGGTTCGCCGGATACTGGAGGCCTGAGGCATGACCCGCGCCGCCGAACGCGCCGTGGCAGAGCGGTTCTTCGCGCGCCTCCTGGCTGAAGGCGCGCAGCCGGTCGATGCCGATATCCTGCTGCCTGCCGGGGCCCTGCTGGACCTCTATGGCGAGGATATCCGGGCCCGTGCCTATGTCACCACCGACCCATTGCAGGGCGAGATGATGTTGCGGCCTGACTTCACCGTGCCTGTCGTGCAGATGCATATGGCGCATGGCGCAGACCCTGCACGGTATGCCTATCTGGGCGAGGTGTTTCGCAAACAAGACCATCGTGGCCTGCGCGCGCGCGAATATCTGCAGGTCGGGTACGAGATTTTCGACCGTGAGCGCCCCGAGGATGCGGATGCCGAAGTATTCGCGCTATTTGCCTCGATGCTTGCGCCCTTGGCGCTGCGTGCTGCGACCGGCGATATCGGTATCCTGATGGCTGCCGTCACCGGTCTTGGCACCAGCGAACGGCGCAAATCCGCCTTGCTGCGCCACATCTGGCGTCCACGCCGGTTCCGCGCGCTGCTTGACCGCTTTGGCGGTCGCGCAGAGCTTCCGGACGCGCGCAAGCGCCTGCTCGCTGCCCTTGGCCGTGATCAGGTCGATGCGCTGATCGCCTCCGCTGGCCCGCTGACCGGACTGCGTGCCGCGGAAGAGATCGTGGCCCGCGCACAGGCGTTGATCGAGGATGCGGCACTGCCGCCGATCCCCGCTGCCGAGGTCGATCTGCTCGATGATCTTCTGGGCCTGCGCGACACCGCGACTCAGGCTTTGGGGCATTTGCGTGACCTTGCGGTCGACTTGCCCGCCATCGCCCCCGCGGTGGATCGGTTCGCGCGCCGTCTCGACGCCCTCTCGCGCCGCGGTATTGACGTTTCGGCGCTGGATTTCGAGGCCAGTCACGGGCGCACCTCGCTCGAATATTACGACGGCTTCGTCTTTTCCTTTCATGCTGAAGGCCGCGCCGATTGGCCGCCCGTGGCCTCTGGTGGCCGGTATGACGCGCTGACGCGGGTGTTGGGGCAGGGCCGGTCGATCCCGGCAGTGGGCGGAGTGATCCGCCCCGGCCTCGTCGCCGCGCTGGAGGAGCGGCCATGACGCTCAAGATCGGAGTGCCGTCCAAAGGTCGGCTGATGGAGAAGACTTTCGAATGGTTCGGGTCGCGCGGTGTCGCGATGCGCCGCACCGGCAATGAGCGGGAATATTCCGGCACAGTCGATGGCGCCGACGGGGTCGAGATGGTCCTGCTCTCGGCTGGCGAAGTGCCGCGAGAGCTTGCGGCGGGGCGGATTCATCTGGGTATAACTGGCACTGACCTGGTGCGGGAAAGTCTGGCCGACTGGGAAGACCTGGTGTCCGAACTGGCCCCGCTGGGCTTTGGCTTTGCCGATCTGATCATTGCGGTCCCGACCTGCTGGATCGACGTCGACACGCTGGACGACCTCGACAGCGCCGCCGCAGCGTTCCGCGCGGCGCACGGCCACCGGCTGCGCATCGCGACCAAATATCATCGGTTGGTGCGCGATTTCCTGCGCGACTGCGGGGTCGCCGATTATCAATTGGTCGACAGTCTGGGGGCGACCGAAGGCACCGTGAAGAACCTGACCGCCGAAGCCGTCGCCGACATCACCTCGACCGGTGAGACGCTGCGCGCGAACCACCTGAAACTTCTGACCGACGGGCTGGTGCTGCGCAGCGAGGCCACACTGTTCGCCGCGCGCAGCGCAGACTGGGGAAACGGCGCTCAGGCGGTCCTTGCGGCACTGCTGGCGCGTCTGCAGATCGATGTGCCGGACCGGATCTAGGTCCGCGTCGAGCGGTCGCTCAGGAATCCAGCGCCAACGCCATATGTACCTCGTCGATGAACCTGCCTCGGCTGAACAAGGCCCGAGGTACGGTGCCGTACTCCGCGAATCCGGCCTTCCGATAGGTCCGCAGCGCTGGCAGATTGTCGGTCGCGACATGCAGTTCCAACTGCGATACACCGTCTGCCCGGGCCTTTTCGGTCACGGCTGCCAACAATCTGCCTGCCATCCCGCTACCCCGGGCAGCAGGCTGGACGTAGACCGCGGTGACCCACCCCCGATGGCGCAGGTTGCCGCCCTTTTCACGGTCGTAGGCAGTGATCGCCACCAAGGCGTCATGCAGGAATGCCCCAAATACATAGCCGGCGCGCAACCTCTCCGCGAAGCTTTCCAGCGGCGCACTCTGCCAGTCTTCCAAAGTGCTGCCATAGGCATCCGGGTTGTCCCGCAAGGCTTCCAGCCGGATCGCACGAAATGCCTTTGCGTCGTCACTACCGAGGCGGCGGATCATCATTCGGGATGTGCTGGCGCACGACGTGATGGTGCCGCATAGGGCCGCGTGACATCTTTCAGCGAGACATCCATCGCCTCGACGCTCAGCGCGATCGCGCCGTCACCCGCCAACGTCAGGATCAATTGCCCGGTGCCGTCCTCACCCGGCTCCCAGGTCAGCGACAGCAGCGACAGGATCATGTCCCGATCGCTTCGGTCGATCCCCTGGCTTGCGACCTTCAGCACGTCTCGCACCACCAGTATGGATTGCACCCGCTCGTAGACCCGCCCGCGGGTATCGGCCGCTGCGCGATCCTCCCAGCGGAAACGATTGAGCAGGAGCGCAAAGCGGCGCTGCGCCGGCTGGTAGGTCATCTCGGTGATAGGGAATACCGCATCCTGCACCAGCGCCGAGAGCACCGGCAGATCGTCCGCCTCCTGCGCCGCGAGGTAAAGCGGCTGTTCGCCTCCGTCTTCAAACTTCGCGTCGGTCATCCGCCTGCCACCCGTTCGATCATGGCCCCGCAGGCCCCAAGCTTTTCCTCGACCCGCTCGTAGCCCCGGTCAAGGTGATAGACCCGGCTGACGACGGTTTCACCTTCGGCGGCCAAGCCGGCAAGGATCAGGCTGATCGAGGCGCGCAGATCCGTTGCCATCACGCGCGCACCTTTCAGCCGTTCAACCCCCGTCACCGTTGCGTGGCCGCCGTGCACGTCAATCAATGCGCCCATTCGCAGAAGTTCCGGCGCGTGCATGAAGCGGTTCTCGAAGATCCGCTCTTCCAGCACGGAGACGCCATCGGCCGTGCAGAGCAGCGCCATGATCTGCGCCTGAAGGTCGGTCGGGAAGCCGGGAAAGGGTTCCGTCACCACGTCGACCGCGTTGACGCGCCCGTTCTTGCGCTTCACCTTTAGCCCACGCTCGGTCTCTTCGACCGAAACGCCGGCGGCGTCTAGCTTCTCGCAGAACGCCCCGACAAGGTCGATTCGGCCGCCCAGAAACTCGACCTCGCCGCCGCAGATCGCCGGCGCCAGCATGTAGGTGCCGAGCTCGATCCGGTCAGTCACCACGGGGTGAGTTGCGCCATGCAGACTGTCGACGCCTTGGATGGTGATGATCGAGGTGCCTTCGCCTTCAATCTGGGCGCCCATCTTGCGCAGGCAGCGCGCCAGATCGACGATCTCGGGTTCGCGCGCAGCGTTCTTCAGCACTGTTGTGCCTTTCGCCAGCGTCGCCGCCATCAGCGCGTTCTCGGTTGCCCCGACCGAGACCAGCGGAAATTCGTAGGTCGCGCCCTTCAGTCCGCTTGCGGCCTTGGCGTGGACATAACCCTCGCGCAGGTCCAGCTCTGCCCCGAGCGCCTCGAGCGCCCGTAGATGCAGATCGACCGGGCGTGCGCCGATCGCGCAGCCCCCGGGAAGCGATACGATTGCCTGCCCGAACCGCGCCAGCATCGGTCCAAGAACCAGGAATGACGCACGCATCTTGCGCACGATGTCATAATCGGCGGTCAGGTTGTTCAGATCATGGCTCGACATTGCCAGCACCTTGCCATCCTGCAAGCTTTGCACCTCGGCGCCGAGCGATTGCAGCAGCACCGTCATCGTGCGGATATCGGAGAGGCGCGGTGCGTTGGTGAGGGTCAGCGGCTCGTCGCTCAGCAATGTTGCGGGCATCAGAGTCAGGCAGGCGTTCTTCGCCCCTGCGATCGGAATCACCCCATGCAGCTCTCGGCCGCCCCGCACCAATATCGAATCCATTTGCCGACCTCATTCTTTCTTCTTGCTTCCGCCCAGACCTTCGCGCGCCTTCGCCTGTTCTTTGCGACGCGCGATATTGGCCTTCAGCGCGGCCTTGAGACGGTCTTCACGACTGTCCCCGGCCCCGCTTTTGACCTTCGGTTTGGCGGGTTTGTTGTTCATCGTCCCCTCTCTAGCGCAGCCATGTCGACGGGTCCATATTGCGCTTGCGTCCGTTCCGCTTTGCGTCTAATCAGCCCGCCACGACGAGGCTGCGGTAGCTCAGTGGTAGAGCACACCCTTGGTAAGGGTGAGGTCGAGAGTTCAATCCTCTCTCGCAGCACCATATTTCTTTCTTTGAGATCAGAAAGATAGCCGGTATCAGTGGGTTAGGATGCCCCCGGTTCTATACCGAGCACGCACGCTGCTATGGTACTGGCCATGCCGCGACCCCAGAAAAATGCAAAGACCGGCGTCGATTATTTTCGCCAGAATGTTCCGGTAGATCTGCCTGAATGCGTTGGCAAGATGGAAGTCCGCTGACCTCTAAGGACCAGAGATCCTGAGGAAACGAAGTCGAGAAACGGTGAAGCGGTTCAGCAACAGGTACTTCGGAGGCAAGCTCTGGGGGCCCAAGCCGTCGCCCTTGAGGCTACCGCAAATTCTCGCGCTCCGCGGCGTGGACCATTCGCGATTCATGGCGTCGCTTG
The DNA here is from genome assembly GCA_963837565.1 of uncultured Pseudomonadota bacterium. Lineage (GTDB taxonomy): Bacteria > Pseudomonadota > Alphaproteobacteria > Rhodobacterales > Rhodobacteraceae > Solirhodobacter. The sequence continues at coordinate 76,540 of CAWIOC010000002.1, read as the reverse complement.
AACGAGAGCGCTGAGAGCCGAAGATAGCAGACTGATGACCAGTCCAGATGGATGGAAGCCTGCGGCGTCAGAAACCTGATCGAGCGCGCTTTCTGCTGACGGAAGGATTAGCGCCGCATCGCAACCAGATACGACAAACTCGCCATCACCTTCGCTTCTGCCTTAGCCATCGCCGCCGTCATCATCTGGTGGACTTGATTGAGGCTAGGCCTAAGTCGGCGTTTTCCGACGCAGAGCCAGGCCTTGCAGAGCGCTGGCGGCAAGGCCCAGCGTCACGCCCAGGATCGAAACAGCGCCCCATCCACCAAGTTGCCAGGCCACTGTCGCCGCTGCGGACCCCAGCGCACCGCCCAGAAACATGATCGTCATGAACACCGTGTTGAGGCGCGAGCGAGCCTCGGGGCGAAGTGCATATATGATCGATTGATTCGACACCATCGACACCTGTGCGCCGAAGTCGAGCAGCACCACACCGAGCACCAGACCGGCCAACGACAGCCAAAGCCCGAACACCAGCCAGGCGGCAAGTGAGACGACCGCACCCATCGCCACGACTCGCTCTGGTCCGATACGGTCGGCGGCGCGTCCGGCCAAGGGCGCAGCCAGAACCCCGACCAGCCCGATCACGCCAAATGCGCCGGCATAGGCCGATCCCAGGTTGAAACGAGGCGATTGCAGGAGCAGCGCGAGCGTCGTCCAGAACACCGAGAACGAGGCGAACTGAAGCGCCTGCGTGAATGCGGCACGGCGCAGAGTGGGAAAGTCGTGCCACAGCCCGGTCAATGAGCCGAGCAGGCTGCCATAGGTCATCCGGCCATCCGGGCGACTCTCGGGCAGGATGCGCGCCATCATCGCGCCGGCGAGCAGTGACACCGGCACGGCAAGGGCAAAGATTGCGCGCCACCCGTAGAGGTCGGCCACCGCTCCCGCTGCGGTTCGGCTCAGCAGGATGCCCGCAAGCAGTCCCGCCATGACCGTACCAACCACGGCGCCGCGCCGCTCTGCCGGGGCGAGATGCGCGGCGAAGGGCACGATCTGCTGTGCGACGGTTGCCCCCATGCCGACCAGCGCCGAGGCAAGGAGCAGGAACCCCAGACCTGGCGCCGCGGCGGCCAACCCAAGAGCTATTGCAAGCAGGCCGAACTGCGCCACGATCAGCCGCCGCCGCTCCATCAGATCACCCAACGGCACCACGAAGAAAAGACCTGCCGCAAAGCCGAGCTGCGTGACAGTGGGGATCATCCCGGCAAGGCGCGACCCGGGAAATGCCTGTTCCAGCAAGCCGAGCATTGGCTGATTGAAGTAGATGCTCGAGACGGCGATGCCGCAGGCCACCGCCATCGCTCTGGCAGGAACCGCGTCTGTGTTCGGGGCGGTCAGGGTCTGCATGATGGCTCTGTCTCCGTCGTCTCGCGCATGGCTTAGATATTGCAAGTGGCCCCCGCCGCAACTCGGGGCAGGGCGGTTAGGCCCGGGGCGCGCGGGTCCGCTTTTGCATCGGTGTGCGTCAGACTGTGTGCAGATACAGATCGTAGTCAACGTCCGCAATGGTGCGGGCGACACGGGCATATTCCGAGGCCTTGATCGCGGTAAAGGTGCGGTGCATGTCGTGTCCCAAAGCCGCCTTAAGGAAGGCCGAGCCCCGTGCGGCCTCGATCGCGCTGCGCCAGTCCAGCGGGATCGGTGGCGCATCCTCAGGCGCGGCGTAGCCGTTGCCTGTTGTCTCGGGTCCAGGGTCGATGCGATGCGCGAGGCCGTGTCGGATGCCTGCCAGCACCGTTGCCGCCACCAGATAGGGGTTCGCATCCACTCCCGCCGGACGATGCTCGATCCGCCGCGCGGCGATGGATCCTGCGGGAATACGCAGAGCTACCGAACGATTGTTCACCCCCCAGGTCGGCGAGACCGGGGCATAGCTCTGATTGGCAAACCGCCGCCAGGAATTCGCGTGCGGTGCGAACACCAGCATCGATTCCCCCATCGTGGCGCGCAGCCCCCCGATCGCGTGGCGCATCGGGTCGTTCCACTTGCCTTCCTCGGCCTCGGCAAGAATGTTTCGCCCGGACCCGTCGCGCAGCGAGACGTGGAAGTGCATCCCCGACCCGGCATAGCTTTCCACCGGCTTCGCCATGAAACAGGCCGTCACGCCATGCAGACGGGCCTGAAGCCGTACGATCCGCTTCAATCGAACGAGATCGTCAGCGGCCTGAAGCGGATCATCGCGATAGTGCAGCGTCAGTTCATATTGCCCCGGTGCATATTCCGATATCAGTGTCTCGGCGCGGATGTCCGCCGCCGCCGCCGCGGCATAGATCGCCGAAAACAGCGGCACCATGCCGTGCAGGTGATCCACGGAATAGACCTCGGTCTTGCTGGAGGGCCGCCCGTCCAGCACGTCGCGGGCTGGCTGCACGCGGCCATCCGGTCCGCGCTCGTTCGCCAGCAGGAAGAACTCAAGCTCGAATGCCGCCGAGGCTTGAAGCCCGTCCGCGGCCAGCGCCTCGACCTGCGCACTCAGCGCGTGGCGCGGGTCCGACGTCATGCGGCTGCCGTCGAGGTGATACATCGACATCAACACCTCACCTCGCGGCGGGGTGGTGCCATAGAGCGGCTTGAGCGTTCCCGGAATTGGCCAAGCCCGCAGATCACCATCGCCCTGATCCCAGATCAACCCGGTCTCATGCACATCCTCGCCGCAGATATCGAGGCCGAGGATTGAGATCGGCAAATGTCGACCACCGGTAAAGAAGGGCATCAATTCGTGTCGGCGGATGATCTTGCCGCGACCGATGCCATTGGCATCGGTCAGAACGATGTCGAAAGCCTCGATTTCGGGATGCGTGGCGAGGAAGGCTTCCGCCTCGGCGGGGGTGGAACCGGACGGGCTGATCTGTGTCATATCGCTCTCAGGCAAAAAGGTCGGTCAGGATTTCGTCGAAGGCGAGGATAAGGCGATCGATCTGCCGCTTCTTCGTCGCCGGGCTGACCAGCATCATGTTGTGGAATGGCGCGATCAGGCAGCCACGGTTGATCAGCCCAAGATGCACCGCTCTCTCGACCTCGGGCACATGCGCCTGCGCCGCCTCGGTGCCGTTGCGCAGCGGGCCGGGGGCGCAGATGAATTCGACCCGCGCGCCGACCCGGACGACATGCCAGGGCGCGTGGTGTTTCGCGATCACGCCGCGACAAGCCGCGTGCCAGCCGCGCGGCGCCCTTGTCCATATGGGCATAGGCCTCCTCGGTCATCACATCGGACAGTGTCGCGACAAGGCAGGCGAATTGCATCGGATTGCCGGACAGGGTCGTTCCCATGCCGGAATGCCCGCTCGGGCGGGCCGAGTCATAAACGGAGAGACGGTTCGCCACATCGGCGGACAGGCCCCAGGCAGCGGTCGGCATTCCCCCCGCCACGCATTTGCCGACGACGAAGATGTCCGGCTCGAGCCCGTGCACGGCAGTATAGCCGCCGAGCCCGCTGCTGATCGTATGGGTCTCGTCGATGATCAGCAATGCGCCGTACTTTTGCGTGCAGCGCGCGCAACGCCGCGTGAAAGCCCGGATCCGGCAGCACCATGCAGGAATTCGTCATCACGGGCTCGGTCAGAACCGCCGCCACCTCGCCGGTGGCAAGGGCTGCTTCGACCGCTGCCAGATCATTGAACTCGACACAGGTCGCTGTCGCCGTCAGGTCGGCGGCTTGCCCGGTCAGACTGCGCCGCGCCACCGTGCGCCCGGCCTCGAGGGTCACCATCGTCTCGTCCACGGTACCGTGGTAGCTTCCGTTGAACACCAGCACCTTCGGTCGCCCGGTCACGGCCCTTGCCACGCGCAGCGCAAAACGGTTGGCATCGGTCGCGGTCGTCGCGATCTGCCATCGGAACGGGCCAAACCTATGCGTCAGCAAGGCGCCGGCCTCCAGCGCAGCCTCGGTCGGCAGCATATAGGTCAAGCCGCGCCGCGCCTGCTGCCCGGATTGCCTTTGCCACTGGCTTGGGAGAATGCCCGAACATCGACCCAGTGTCGCCAAGGCAGAAATCATCCAGCTCAAAGCCATCGATGTCGGTGATCCGCGCACCCTGCGCCTGTGCAACCACCATCGAAATGCGGCATCGGCCAGTCCGTCATCCAATGCATCGGGACGCCGTTCAGGAATTTTGCCGCGCCCTCGGCCAGCGACGCGGCGGATTTCGGACGGGTCAGGCGATAGCGGGCAGCCTCACGCGTGGCGAAGGTCCGGATGCGGTCTGCTGCTACACCCGCGAGGGTTTTTGGGCTGGTCATGGGCTCACCTGTTGGATCGCGCCTTCATAGGGGCAAGGCAACGGCGCGTCCATCCGTCGCGGCAACGCTGTGCCTGTACGGATCAGACGCTAGGGCACCCGGATCTCGATCATTCGCGGACCGGTTTGCGGCCCTGCCAAGGCCGCGCGCAGTGCCTCCGGTTCCGCGGCGATGCTGGCAAAGGGCATCCGACAGGCAGCGGCGATCTGGGCGAACAGAGGCGGTGTCGGATCGCAGCCCAAGACCTGCGTACCGGCGGCGGTCATCGCGTCGGCGATCTCGCGATAGCCCGCGTTGTTCCAGACGAGGAAGGTCACTCCCACGCCCTCATCCATCGCGGTCATCAATTCGGCCAGGAGAATTGCAGGCCGCCATCGCCGGTCAGGCAGACCACTGGCACGTCCGGGGGCCGCAATCGCGGCCCCGATCGCGGCGGGCGCGCCATAGCCGAGCGCGCCGTAGCCGGTCGCGGCATTGAACCAGCCACCGGCCCTGTCGTGGTCATAATAGAGGTTGCCGGCGTAGATCGGTTGGGTGCTGTCTCCGACAATGATCGCGCCGGGCAGGGCTGACCGGATCGCCTCCAGCATCGCCAGTTGATGCCGGGTAGGCGGGTCCAGCTCTGCCAGCGCAGCGGTTCGGGTCGTTGCCGCGCGTGTGGTGCCGTCCCCATCGGTGACGTCTGGAAGCAAAGCATGCAAGGCCGCCAGCGTTGGTGCTGCCGCGCCCCGAAGCGCCACCGCCACCGGATGTCGGGCAAGCTGCGCGGCGTCGATGTCGATGCGGATCATCGCCGACGGTCTCGGGCAGACCATCGCGGCGATACATGTCGTAATCCGTCTGGCCGAACTCGGTACCCACCGCCAGCACGGCATCTGCCTCCGCGATCAACGCCCGCACGGCCCGCAGACTTGGGCTGGCCGGCACCGTCAGCCGGTGGCCGTGCATGAGGCCGCGCGCATTCGAGGTCTGCACGACAGGCGCATCCAACCGTTCAGCCAGCGCGAGCAAGGCAGGGCCCGCCGCCTTCGCACCACCGCCGGCAAGAATCACCACGCGCCGTTTTCCGGCCAGGGCCTCGGCGGCGGCGGCCAAGACCTTATCGTCCGGCGCGCCGTCGGACGCGGCCACACCTGGTGCCGGAAGAGTTGCGCAGTCCATTGGCATCACATCCGTCGGCACCTGGATCAGAACCGGCCCGCCTCGTCCTGTTGTCAACCGCGCGAAGGCGACATCAAGTGCTACCGTCAACTCATCCGCATTGCGGACCTCGCCGGCCCAGAGCGCAACCTGCCGCGCGAGCGCAAGCTGGTCGGGCAATTCATGCAGCCAGCCCCAGCCACGCCCGACGCTGATCGCTTCATTCGCGCCGGAGACCACCAGAATCGGTACGGAATCGGCCCGCGCCTGCGCCATCGGGGTCAGTGCATTCGTCAAACCCGGCCCGGTAATGACAAAAACAATTCCCGGCTTGCCTGAAATTCGGGCATAGCCGTCTGCCATAAAGGCAGCGGCCCCCTCGTGACGCGGTGTCACATGTCGGATGCCCGACCCTGGCAAGGCGCGGTAAAGCTCGATCGTATGCACGCCTGGGATACCGAAGACGACCTCGGCCCCCCGGGCCTTCAGGCCCCGGACCAGTTCCTCGCCGATGCTCGTCATTTCGTCTCCTCTGAAGTCAGGGAAATTTCATAGTCGCCTATCGGCAGATCTAGCAGCCGTCCGATCGCCGATTGACCCAGCTGGGCCAACTCGCCGTCAAGGAATGCGTTGGGCAGGGCCCCACCCTCGAGCCATAGCCCGTCAATCAATGCATTGCAGGCGATCGCATGACCGCGCAACTGGTCTGGCGCCGCGGCGCGTCCGACCGCCTCAAGGGCGCACTCGATCAGCTGCTCCAACTGATCGCGAAACGCATGGTAGCTGCGGTGATGCAAGGCCCGCATGACCGGATCGCGCTGCACCGAATGCATGAAACCTGCCCAAAGGCCCACCGTGCGCCCATCCACCACCGGCGCTGAAAGCGAGATGGTGACGAAATGCGCCAGCCGAGCCACTGCATCCTGTGGTGCGTCCTCAAGGCTCGACCGGTGATCCTCGATCATCCGCTCCATAAAGCTCGCGTAGGCGGCGGCAACCAGATCTTCCTTGGTCTGAAAATAGTGCCGGATCAGGCCTGGGGTGACACCTGCGCGCTCGGCGATGGCACGCACGGTGGCCGCTTGCGGCCCGCCCTCGGCGATCAGGTCAAGCACGGCGGCGATCAGGTCGCCCTGCCGCTGAGCCTCGCCCTCGCGGCGGAATTTGCGTCGCGTGCCCGCCATTGCTCTGAAACGGCCCAATAATTATACGCTTGCAGAATTACAGGGCAGCGGTGTTAATACAACGAATATGTGACGGAGGCGGTGCACGAATGACTGTAGCCCAGACGCAAGCCCCGCGTTCTGCCAAACCGGACGCGATACGCGTTTCTGCTCTACGCAAGTCTTTTGGCCCGCATGAAGTGCTCAAGGGTGTCTCTCTTACCGCGCATGAAGGCGACGTTGTGGCGATCATCGGCGGCTCGGGCTCGGGCAAGTCCACCATGCTGCGCTGCATCAACTTCCTCGAAACGCCAACCTCGCGGCCAGATCGTCATCGCTGGGGAAGAGATTCGGATGCGCGCTGACGGCACTCCCGCCAGCCGCAAGCAGATTGAACATGCACGCCGTCAGCTTGGCATGGTGTTCCAGATCCTTCAACCTGTGGAGCCACAAGACCGTACTCGAGAACCTCATCGAGGTTCCGGTCCATGTCTTGGGCGTGCCAAAGGACGAAGCCATCGCGCGGGCGGAAAAATTGCTCGCACGCGTCGGCCTTGCCGAAAAAGCTGGTGTCTATCCGGCCTTCATGTCCGGCGGCCAGCAGCAGCGCGCCGCCATTGCCCGCGCACTTGCCATCGAGCCGCGCGCGATGCTCTTCGACGAGCCGACATCGGCGCTCGACCCCGAACTGGTGGGCGAGGTGCTGAACGTGATCCGCGGTCTTGCCGACGAGGGGCGCACGATGATCCTTGTTACCCATGAAATGCGCTTCGCCCGCGAAGTGTCGAGCCATGTCATCTACCTTCACAACGGCGTCATCGAAGAAGAGGGGCCGCCTGAGCAACTGTTCGGCGACCCGAAATCGGAACGTCTGAAGCAGTTCCTGAAATCCGTGGGTTAACCCGGAAAACCTTGTCAACAGAGAGGAAGACTATAATGAAGATCAAGCTTTTGTCGCTTGCGGCCGTTGCCGCGCTTGGCCTCGGGTCCGCGGCGATCGCCGCGCCGGTCAAGGTTGGCGTCGCGTCCGAACCCTACCCGCCGTTCACGGTTCCGGATTCGTCCGGCAAGTGGTCGGGCTGGGAGATCGATATCCTCGACGCGATCTGCAAGGACCAGCAGCTTGACTGCGTGGTTACGTCCACCGCTTGGGACGGCATCATTCCGGCCCTGACCGGCGGCCAGATCGACATGATCATATCTTCCATGTCGATCACCGACGCGCGCAAGAAAGTCATCGACTTCTCGGACAAGTATTACGAGACCCCGGCTGCCCTCGCCACCGCGAAGGACGCTAAGTTCGGCATCACGCCCGATGATCTGTCGGGCAAGATCATCGGCGTGGAAACCTCATCGACGAACGAGGCCTACGCCCGCAAGTTCTTCGACGGCAAAGCGAAGATCAAGGTCTATCCAGACTGCGGATGAAGCTACTCAGGATCTCGCAGCAGGGCGCGTGGACGCCGTTGTAGGCGACGAAATGGCATTGCAGGGCTTCCTTGATACGGATCAGGGCAAGGGCTGCTGCATGGAGCGCGTTCTTCCTTATGACAAGGAAACGCTGGGCGATGGCATCGGCGCCGGCTTCCGCAAAAGCGACACCGCCCTGCGCGAGAAGTTCAACAAGGGGATCGCAGATATCCGCGCCGACGGAACCTACGAAAAGATCTCCAAGAAGTACTTCAGCTTTAACATCTACGGCGAATAAGGCCGCCGCGTGCTGGATGCCCTGACCAACCTGTTCGAGCCAGGCCAGGCGCTCGGGCTTCTTGCCTTGTCCCCTCCCGGCTGGGGGGGGACGCTTGTAACCGGTTTGGTCCGGTCGCTGGAGGTGGCTTTCGGGGCCTACGCGATCGGCCTGACGATCGGCGTCTGCGGCGCCTTCGGAAAACTATATGGTGGCGAAGTCACGCGCGACCTGCTGGCGCTTTACACCACGGTGGTGCGCGCGATCCCGGAACTGATCGAAATCCTGATCCTCTACTATGCGGTTCCCGCCATCGTGAACGAGATCCTGCTTTCGGCGGGCATGGGCCGCATCTCTATGCCGCCTCAACTGACCGGCACCATTGTCCTTGGCGTCGTGCTTGGCGCCTATATGACAGAGGTGCTGCGCGGCGCGATCCTTGCTGTGCCGGGGGGCCAGATCGAGGCGGCTCGCGCTTACGGCATGCCGCCCCTGATGTTGGCGCGCCGGATTACCATGCCGCAAATGCTCTCGAACGCCATTCCCGGCATGGCCAATCTCTGGCTGAACACCACCAAGGACACCGCCCTTCTTGCCGTCATCGGGTTCGCCGAACTGACGCAAAGCACCAAACAGGCCGCCGGGGCGACGAAGGCCTATTTCCTGTTTTTCGTCGCGGCGATGGTAATCTATCTGTTGATCTCGATCCTCTCGGGCCGGGTCTTTGCCCGGATGGAGCGCTGGGCCCGGCGTGGGCAGCCAAAAATCGGCGGAGGTGGGGCATGAATTCCGCGTTCCTGCGCCCGATGATGCGCCCACACCGCCTGGTGTTGCTGGGCATCGGGATTGCTGTCGTCGTCCTCGCCCTGGTGTATCTGGACTGGAGCTGGATTCCTGAGTACTGGCAGTCCGGCTTGATCCTGGAAGGGCTCTGGACGACGATCTGGCTGCTCGCATTTTCTTGGGCGATGGGGTTGTTTCTGGCTGTCTGGCTTGGCCTTGCCCAAGCCGCTGGGCCCTGGTATCTGGCGCTTCCAGCCAAGGGCTTCTGTTCGCTCATCCGTGGCACGCCCCTGCTGCTTCAACTCTGGATGATCTACTATGGCCTCGGATCGCTCTTTCCGGATTATCCCTGGATACGCAATTCCGTGTTCTGGCCCTACCTGCGAGAGGCCTGGCCCTATGCGCTGTTCACCCTGACGATCAGCTTTGCCGGATACGAAGGCGAAGTGATGCGTGGCGCGCTTCTCGGCGTGCCCCATGGACAGATTGAGTCCGCGCGCGCCTTCGGCATGTCACGCTTCACCATCCTGCGTCGCATCTGGCTGCCGCAGGCAATCCAGCGCGTTCTGCCGACACTCGGGGGCGAGACGGTTCTGCAACTCAAGGCGACTCCGCTCGTCGCAACCATCTCGGTCGTCGACCTCTATCAAGTCAGCGACAGGATCCGGCATGATACCTTCATCATCTACGAACCGCTTTTGCTGCTGGCGCTGATCTACATGGCGATCACCGGCGTTATCGTGCTGATCTTCCACTGGCTGGAACGCCGCGTGCCCACCAAGGTCGCCTGACGGGCCGGTGCGTTGGACCTCTCAACCTGAACGCCTCAGGCTGGAGGGGCTCTGTCCGAACCTTGCCCGGAAAGCCCGGGCGAACGCGGCCTGAGAGGCAAAGCCGGTGCGCAGCGCAACCTGCTGCAGCGGGTGTCGCGTGTCGGTGACCAGGCGTCGCGCCGCCTGCAATCGCAGGTCTCGAGCATAGGCGGCGGGGCCCATCCCGAGACTTGCGCGAAACAACATCTCTAGCCGTCGCGGCGACAGCCCGAGCGCGTCGGCGCAGGCCGAGGCAGGCTCGGGGTCATCCAGACGTGCCTCCATTCGCGCGATGGCGGCCGCGACGCGTGGGTCGCGGCGCGGGTCCACCACCCGGGATCGGGGGCTGATCTGCGGCTCGGACCCGTCCTGCGCAGACGTGATGAAGGACGCGGCCACCTGCAAGGCCAGCGCCGCGCCGTGACGGGTGCGGATCAGATAGAGCATCAGGTCCGTCGCAGGTGCTGCCCCGCCCGCCGTCATCCGGTTGCCGGAGATCACGAACCGATCGGGCAGCACCTCGACCGCCGGATGGGCCGCCCCGAAATCCTCCAGATCCTCCCAATGAACGGTGGCGCGATGGCCATCGAGCAATCCGGCCCGTGCCAGGACCCAGCCGCCGGCGTCGATTCCCCCCATCGTGCGGAACCGCGACGCCATCCGCCGCAGATCGCGGATCAGCGGGCGCGTCGCAACCTCGCCCAGCCGATAGCCTGCGATCACGATCAGCGCATCCGCCCCGTCCGCCGTCGCAAGCGCCCCGGTCGAGGGCAGTTCCAACCCGCAGGTCAAAGGCACTGCGCGCCCATCGGGCGACACCACGCGCCAGCGAAAGGCCTCGCGTCCCAGATGTCGGTTGGCTGACCTCAAAGGGTCCAGCGTCGATGCGACCTCGAGGATCGAGGCCTGCGGCAACACCAGCAGGGCGATGGTCAGGGGCCCGGTGGCGGGGCCGAAAATCGTTTCGGGTTTTGCCATATCCATTTCGTAAATCATCAAATCACGCGCCGCAAGGCTGCTAGGATCACCGCGAAACAGGAGGGTCCCATGCCGCTTACCATGAACCGAGAGGTCTTCATCACTTGTGCCGTTACCGGATCGGGCGGCACGCAGGATCGCAGCCCGCACGTTCCACGCTCGCCTGAACAGATTGCTGACAGCGCGATCGACGCCGCCCGGGCTGGGGCCGCGGTGGTGCATTGCCATGTCCGCGACCCCGAAACCGGCAAACCTTCGCGCGATCCGAAGCTTTACCGCGAAGTCACCGAGCGGATCCGGGAATCCGAGGTCGACGTTGTCCTGAACCTGACCGCCGGGATGGGCGGCGACATGGTCTTCGGCCCCACCGAACGCCCGCTGCCGGTCAACCCGACCGGCACCGACATGGTGGGCGCGGCAGAACGTGTGCGCCATGTCGCTGAATGCCTGCCGGAGATTTGCACGCTCGATTGCGGCACGATGAATTTCAACGAAGCCGATTACGTGATGACCAACACGCCCGGCATGTTGCGTGCGATGGGCGCCATGATGACCGAACTGGGCGTGCGACCAGAGATCGAGGCTTTCGACACCGGCCACCTCTGGTTCGCCAAGGAACTGGTGAAGGAGGGTGTGTTGAAAGGCCCGGCGCTTGTCCAGCTTTGCATGGGCGTGCCGTGGGGCGCGCCGGACGACCTCAACACCTTCATGGCGATGGTCAACAACGTGCCGGACGACTGGTATTGGTCGGCCTTCTCGATCGGGCGCAACGAAATGGCCTATGTCGCTGCAGCCGTACTTGCCGGTGGCAATGTCCGCGTCGGGTTGGAGGATAACCTCTGGCTCGACAAGGGCGTGCTCGCCACCAACGCGCAACTGGTCGAACGCGCCGTGGGCATCGTCGAACGGATGGGCGCACGGGTGATGACCCCTGCGGAGGTGCGCAACAAGCTCGGGCTGGTCAAGCGGGCACCGATTTCGCGCTAGGCCCGCTACCGGTTGCAATCAGACACAACTCGGGCCGCCATCGGGATCTTCCCGGTCGGCCCATTGAACACGGTGAAAACGAAAATGGCACGCAAGGCAGCAATCATCGGCGGGGGCGTCATCGGCGGCGGCTGGGCCGCACGGTTTCTGCATCAATGGCTGGAATGTCTCGATCTTCGACCCCGACCCCGAGGCGGAACGCAAGATCGGAGAAGTTCTGGCCAACGCCCGTGCAGCCCTTCCCGCGCTTTCGGATGTGTCCGATGCCCGCAGAAGGCCAGTTGACTTTTGCCGCCACGATAACCGAAGCGGTCGAGGGGGCGGACTACATTCAGGAATCCGTCTCCGAACGGCTCGACCTGAAGCATCGGGTCTTCGCTCAGATCCAGCAATCGAGCGCCGCCGTGCCGATCGGCTCTTCCACCTCGGGTTCAAACCATCGGAACTGCAGGAAGGCGCCGCCAACCCCGGCGTTATCTTCGTCGCGCATCCGTTCAACCCGGTCTATCTTCTGCCGTTGGCCGAAGTCGTCCCCTCGGCGCGATCCGATGCGAAGATCATCGAGGAAGCCAAAGAGATCCTGCGGGAAATCGGGATGTTCCCGCTGCATATCCGCAAGGAGATCGACGCCCACATCGCCGACCGCTTCCTTGAAGCGGTCTGGCGGGAGGCGCTCTGGCTGGTCAAGGACGGTATCGCCACCACCGAAGAGATCGACGAGGCGATCCGCATGGGTTTCGGCCTGCGCTGGGGCCAGATGGGCCTGTTCGAGACCTATCGTGTCGCGGGCGGCGAGGCGGGGATGAAGCATTTCATGGCGCAGTTCGGCCCCTGCCTGCAATGGCCCTGGACCAAGCTGACGGATGTGCCGGACTTCAACGACGAACTGGTCGACCTCATCGCGGGCCAGTCCGACGCGCAATCCGGGATGCATTCGATCCGCGAACTGGAGCGGATACGGGACAGCAACCTGATCGGCTTTCTGCGTGCGCTGAAAGACCGAAACTGGGGCGCGGGCAAGGTGTTGCGCGCCCATGACGAACGCCGACGCACGGCACTTTTCGCCGGTGACCCGGCCAGTGCACCGATGGAACTGGCACGGATGCAGGTGCTGCCCGGCTGGATCGACTACAACGGCCATATGACGGAAAGCCGCTACCTGTTTGCCGCCTCGGAGACCTCTGATGCCTTCCTGCGGCTGATCGGCGCGGATCTCGACTATGTTGCAGGTGGCCACAGCTACTACACCGCCGAAAGCCATATCATGCATCTGGGCGAGGCGAAGCTGGGCGACGCGCTGACTGGCACGCTGCAGGTCTTGGCCGCCGATGAAAAGCGCCTGCACATCTTCATGCGCATCCTGAAAGACGGGGCTCCGGTCGCCACGATCGAGCAGATGTTGCTGCATGTCGATATGGCTGCGGGCAAGACATGCCCCGCCGCGCCCGAGGTGCTGGCGCGCCTGATGCCGATTGCAGAGGCGCATAAGGGCTTGCCACGACCCGACAATGCCGGGCGCTTTGTCGGCCAAAGGAAAGCGTAATGGATTTTGCCCTCTCCCAAGAGCAGGAGATGATCGTCTCTACGGTGCGCAGCTTCGTCGAGACGGAGATCTACCCGCATGAGAAACTGGTGGAAGACACCCGTTCAGTCCCCGCCGAGATCGCGGCTGAAATCAAGCGCAAGACCATCGAGCTTGGCTTTTACGCCTGCAACTTTCCCGAAAGTGCCGGCGGCGCGGGCCTTAGCCACCTCGATTTCGCGTTGGTGGAGCGCGAACTTGGCCGCGGCTCAATGGCGCTGAACCATTTTTTCGGGCGCCCGCAGAACATCCTGATGGCCTGCAAGGGCGAACAGATCGAGCGCTATCTCAAACCTGCCGTCCGCGGCGAGCGGATGGATTCACTGGCGATGACCGAACCAGACGCGGGGTCGGACATCCGTGGAATGAAAACCACCGCCCGACGCGAGGGGGGCGACTGGGTGGTGAACGGCACCAAGCATTTCATCTCGGGCGCCGAACACGCCGATTTCGTCATCGTCTTTGTCGCGACCGGCGAGGAAGAGGCGGGTGGGCTGACCAAGAAGAAGATCACCACTTTCCTGGTGGATCGCGGCACCCCCGGCTTCACCATCCGCGAGGGCTACAAGTCGGTCAGCCACCGTGGCTACAAGAACATGATCCTCGAATTCGACAATTGCCGCCTGCCGGATGCGCAGGTGCTGGGCGAGGTCGATGGCGGCTTTGCCGTGATGAACGAATGGCTTTATGCCACCCGGATCACGGTCGCCACCATGTCGGTCGGTCGCGCGCGGCGGGTGTTTGACCTGATGCTGGACTACGCGGCCCAGCGCAAGCAGTTCGGCCAGCCCATTGGCCGGTTTCAGGGTGTCGGCTTCCAGCTGGCCGATTCGATCACCGAGATCGACGCCGCCGACTGGCTGACCCTGCTCCGCCGCCTGGCGGCTGGATCAGGGCCTGCCCGCGAACCGCGAGATCGCCTCGGCCAAGGTCTATGCCACCGAGATGCTGGCGCGCGTCACCGATCGCGCGATCCAGGTCCATGGCGGCATGGGCCTGATGGACGATCTGCCGCTGGAACGTTTCTGGCGCGATGCGCGGGTCGAGCGGATTTGGGACGGAACCTCCGAGATCCAGCGCCACATCATTGCGCGCGATCTGTTGCGGCCGCTGGGTGCCTGACCCAAGCCGGGGGGCTGTCTGCCCCCGGACCCCCCGAGGATATTTATGAACGGAAGAAGTAACGAATTGTTAACCTTGGTTTTGCAGGATCAGCGGGCGGTACAGGCGGGGACGCCGATGACCGCAACGGGAGAAGACCCTTCGATCCCCCAGAGGGATCGAAGGGTTGCCCCCAACTGCACGTTTTTCCGTTCGAAAATATCCCGGCGATGCGGAGAATGGGGCACCCGCTGGCTTCCGCCATGACTGGGAGCCGCTTGCATGATGCGCGACCTCTCTCGTCTGTTGCGGCCGCGCTCGATCGCTGTGCTTGGCTCGGTCTGGGCCGAGAATGTCATCGTCCAATGTCGCAAGATGGGTTTTGCCGGCGATGTCTGGCCGGTGCACCCCAGCAAGGCAACCATCGGAGGCCTTGCGGCCTACGCCTCGCTTGCGGATCTTCCTGCCGCACCCGATGCCAGCTTCATCGGCGTCAATCGCCATGCCACGGTCGAGGTCGTGGCCGAGCTTGCCACGATGGGCGCGGGCGGGGCGATCTGCTTTGCGTCGGGCTGGCGCGAGGCGGGCGAGCCAGAGTTGCAGGACCGTCTGGTGGCGGCGGCGGGGGCGATGCCGATCCTCGGGCCGAATTGCTATGGGGTGATCAACTATCTGGACGGCGCATTGCTCTGGCCCGATCAGCATGGCGGGCGGCGGGTAGAGCGCGGGGTTGCGCTCTTGTCGCAATCCTCCAACATCGTCATCAACCTGACGATGCAGGCGCGGGGCCTGCCGGTGGCCTATGTCGCCTGCCTTGGCAATGCGGCGCAGGTCGGCCTTGCCGAACTCGGCGGCGCGCTTGCTGGCAGATGAGCGAGTGACGGCGCTGGGTCTGTATATCGAAGGAATTGACGATGCCCCCGCCTTTGCCGCGCTGGCCGAGGTGGCGCATGCGATGGGCAAGGGGATCGTCGCGATCAAGGCGGGCAAGACCGAAGCCGGGCGATCAGCGGCAGCCTCTCATACCGCCGCGCTGGCAGGAGGCGGGGCGGCATCGTCCGCCTTTCTGCGGCAGGCTGGCGTTGCCGAGGTTTCCACCCTGTCCGAACTGCTCGAAACGCTGAAGATATTCCATGTCCACGGTCCGCTGCCGGGGCGGCGTTTCTGCTCGCTCTCCTGTTCGGGCGGCGAGGCGGGGCTGGTGGCGGACCTTTCGGCCCGTCACGACCTGATTTTTCCGCCCCCGTCCGACGCACAAAGGCAAAGGCTGGGCGAGATTCTCGGGCCCATTGTCGCCATCGCCAACCCGTTGGATTACCACACCTTCATCTGGGGCGACGGGCCACGCACGACGGATGTCTTCGCAACGATGCTGGCGGGCTACGACGCGGGCATTTTTGTTATCGATCCACCGCGCCCGGACCGCTGCGATCCGTCTTCTTTCGGGCCTGCGCTTGACGCGATCCTTGCAGCGGGGCGCATGACCGGCAAGCCTGCCTTCCCGGTCGCCTCACTGCCGGAGAATTTTGATGAGGATCTCGCGGTGGAGATGATCTCGCAGGGTTTCGCGCCGCTGATGGGGCTGGAAACCGCGCTGGGGGCGCTCGCCGCCGCATCGACACCTGCGGGTGAGGCTGGTTGGCGACCGATCCCCTCGCGCCCCGAGGCGCCCCGCCGGATGCTGGACGAAGGCGCGGCCAAGGCGCTGCTGGCGCGGGTCGGGGTGACGGTGCCGCGCGGTGTGCAGGCCGTCAGCCTTGCCGCGCTCGCCCCGATGGCCGCGACACTGACAGCGCCCCTCGCGCTCAAGGGGCTCGGCTTCGCACATAAGACCGAGTCCGGGGCGGTGCGCCTTGGCCTGACCTCACTCTCCGGGCAGGCTGATATGCCGGGGGCCATTGGGTATCTCGCCGAGGAAATGGTTACCGGGGCCGTCGCCGAATTTCTGATCGGTCTGCGCCGCGACCCGGTCTATGGCATGACGCTAACCCTTGGCATCGGGGGCGTGACGGCAGAGCTTCTGGCCGATACGGTCACGTTGATCGCACCGGTGACAGCGGCCGAGGTGGTTGCGGCACTGCATCGTCTGCGGCTCTGGCCGCTGCTCGACGGCTATCGCGGCCGCGCCAAAGCGGATGTGGCCGGCGCAATTTGCGCTGTCATGGCGTTGCAGGGGGTGATGATGACCGACCCGGCACTGGCGGAGATCGAGATCAACCCATTGATCCTGACCGCCACTCAGGCGGTCGCGGTGGATGCAGTGATTTGGAGGGACGAGGAATGATGCCAGACCAGACAGAGGGGCCGATCCGCACGCGGCGCGAGGGGGCGATCCTCGAGGTCACGCTCGACCGACCCAAGGCGAATGCGATCGACCTGATCACCAGTCGGGTCATGGGCCGGACGTTCCGGGCCTTCCGCGACGACGACAGCTTGCGGATCTGTATCCTGCGGGCCGAGGGCGAGAAGTTCTTCTGCCCGGGCTGGGACCTCAAGGCAGCGGCGGCGGGCGACGCGGTGGACGGCGACTATGGCGTGGGTGGCTTCGGGGGCCTGCAGGAACTGCCGAACCTGAACAAGCCGGTGATCGCTGCGGTCAACGGGATTTGCTGCGGTGGCGGGCTGGAACTGGCGCTGTCCTGCGATCTGATCCTCGCCTCGGCGAATGCGACCTTTGCTTTGCCCGAGATCCGCTCGGGCACGGTGGCTGATGCGGCTTCGATCAAGCTGCCAAAGCGCATTCCCTATCATGTCGCGATGGATCTTTTGCTGACCGGGCGCTGGTTCGATGCAGAGGAAGCCCTCCGCTGGGGCCTTCTGAAAGAAATCACCACGCCCGCAGATCTGCTGCCAAAGGCATGGGCACTGGCCCGCCTGCTCGAATCCGGCCCGCCGCTGGTCTATGCCGCGATCAAGGAAGTGGTGCGGGAGGCGGAGGACATGCGCTTTCAGGATGCGTTGAACAGGATCACCAAGCGTCAGTTCGCCAGTGTTGACCGACTTTATTCCAGCGAGGATCAGTTGGAGGGCGCGCTCGCCTTCACCGAAAAGCGCGACCCGGTCTGGAAGGGGCGCTGATCGCGCGGGTGTGACCCGCTCGAGCCCTGAACGCGACGGATTGTGTCGAAAACCATCCAATGCTGTCGGGAACGATCAAGTGACCGAGCCGGGCCGATGCTTAGCCTCTCGGAACAGGCGATCAAGGTCCAAGGGGTTGCGGTGACTTACGATTTTATCATTGTCGGGGCGGGGTCGGCAGGCTGCGTGCTGGCCGAACGGCTCTCGGCCAGCGGGCGACATTCGGTCCTGGTTCTGGAGGCGGGTGGCACCGACAGGCGCTTCTTCGTCCAGATGCCGCTGGGCTATGGCAAGCTGTTTTTCAACAAGTCGCTGAACTGGATGTACCGGGCCGAGGCCGATCCGGGGCTGGCGGGCCAGCGCGATCACTGGCCGCGCGGCAAGCTGCTGGGCGGATCAAGCTCGATCAATGCGATGGTCTATATCCGCGGTCATCGCGCCGATTATGAAGAATGGGAAGCGGCAGGAAACCCCGGCTGGGGCTGGCGCGAGGTGCTGTCGGCCTACAAAGGCGATGGAAGACAACGAAGCGGGTGGGGATGACTATCGCGGCACCGGCGGCCCTTTGTTTGTCTCGGCCAACCTGCGCGATCTGCATCCGCTGGTCGACAGCTATATCCGCGCCGCCGAAGCCACCGGCCTGCCGCACAACCGGGATTTCAACGGGGCCGAGCAGGAAGGCGCGGGGGGCTATCAGCTGACGGTCAAGGGCGGGCGGCGCAATTCGGCGGCGCGCGCCTTCCTGCGGCCGGCGATGAAGCGGGCCAATGTGACCGTGCTGACCGGGGCGATGGTCACGGGGCTCGTCATGGACGGCACCCGGGTCACCGGGGTCGATTACATCCGGCGCGGTCGCGCAGAGCAGGCGAGGGCGGGGCGAGAGGTCATCCTCTCGGGCGGCGCGATCAACTCGCCGCAGCTTCTGCAGCTGTCCGGCATTGGGCCTGCTGAGCTGTTGCGCGACAAGGGGATTGCCGGTGCGTATCGACAATCCGAACGTGGGCGAGCATCTCTCGGATCATCAGGGCATCAACTACACCTATCGCATGAAGGTGCCGACGCTTGAACGATGTGCTGCGCCCCTGGTGGGGCAAGCTTGCCGTTGGGCTGCAATATCTGATGACCCGGCGCGGACCGCTAGCCTTTCGATCAACCATGGCGGCGGCTTCTTTCGCACCTCGCCCGATCAGCCGCGCCCGAATATGCAGCTGTATATGCAGGCTTTTTCGACCTTGATGCCGAGAGAGGGCGAACGTCCGATCCTCTCACCCGATCCCTTTCCGGGCATGTCGCTCGGCCTGTCGAACTGCCGTCCGTCGAGCCGCGGGCACATTCGCATCCGCTCTGCCGATCCATCGGAAGCGCCCGAGATCGTGGCCAATGCCTTTTCCACCAACGCCGACGTTGCCGAGATGCTGGCCGCGGTCAAATACCTGCGGCGTCTGGCGGACGCCGAGCCGCTGCGCAACCTGATCGCTGAAGAGTTGCGCCCCGGCCCGGACTGCGTCACGGATGAAGATCTGATCGCCGATTTCCGAGCGCGCAGCGGAACGGTCTTTCACCCATCTTGCACGTGCCGCATGGGGCCGGACCCGGCGAGTTCGGTGGTTGATGCGCGGCTTCGGGTGCATGGTGTGGCCGGGCTGCGGGTCTGCGATGCCTCTGCCTTCCCGAACCTGATCGCGGGCAATACCAATGCGCCCTCGATGATGATGGGTTGGAAGGGCGCCGAGATCATTCTTCAGGATGCCGGGGGCTGATCGCGCTGGTCATGCGCCGCTCGGGAAGAGCTAATGGGCTTGTCGGGCGCGGCCCTCGATGCGGAAAAGGGGGGCGTGGCGGCGGGGCAAGGAGCGATGGGCCACAGCCCGAACTACGCGTGAAACGCCAATAAAAAAAGGACCGCGCCGCATTGGTGCCGTCCCCAAGGCCCAGCGGACCTGTCTCGCTTTCGTGTGTATCCCAAACCCCGGCGCGCGTGTCGCGCCGACGATACGGCCAAGGGGCCGGAAGGGGTGCGCCGCGCGTCAAAGCGCGCGGCGCTGGGCAAGCTTAGAGCAGCTTGAGGTTGACCGCGCTCTCGCGGCCGTCGCGGCCGGCTTCGATGTCGAAGCTGACTTTCGCGCCGTCGTTGAGGCTGGACATGCCCGAACGCTCGAGAGCCGAGATGTGAACGAACACGTCCTTGCGGCCGCCTTCAGGCTCGATAAAGCCGAAACCTTTGGTGGCGTTGAACCATTTCACGGTGCCGTTGGCCATCGTGATGTCTCCTGTCTTATGCTGCCCGCGGAGTGCGGCAGCCCGGCTAAGTCATTGCAAGATCGAGGGACTGTAGCCTGTGACGGAGAACAGCGGGTCGAAAAAGAGTAACGTCGCGAACTTTGTATGCCCGCGACGGCCAAAGAATGCAAGGCAAATCACGAAATCCGGCCGCGACAGGCGGGCCGTTGCCGGTCGGGGCCGGTCAGACTGTCGCAGGGGGCAAAAAGGACTTGCCCGCTTCATGCCCGTTTCGTGCACGATTTCGTGTTCGCAAATGCGCAACGCACGATGGCTTGATCTTAACCCCTTTCGACCTTGCCGCCGGCCTCGGCCCAATCCTTGAAGCCGCCCAGATTGTAGACCTGCGCATAGCCCATGTCCTGCAACAGCTTTCCCGAGAGCGCCGCCCGCCCACCCGAGGCGCAATAGAGAATCACCGGGCGATCCATCTGCATCTCCGGCGCGTGGTAGGGCGTGCCGGGATCGGCGCGGAATTCGAGCATCCCGCGCGAGATATGCAGCGCGCCCTCGATCTTGCCGGTCTGCGCCAGTTCCGGCGCGTCGCGGATATCGACCACCAGCGCGCCGGCCTCGATCAGCTTTTGCGCCTCGGCGGGGGTGATCTTGGGAACCGAGGCATTGGCCTCGGCCATCATGTCCTTCACGGTCTTGGGCATGGCATCCTCCTGCTGCTTTGGCGGCAGGCTAGCCCAGGGATGCCGCGAAGGGAATGCGTCAGATCGCGGTCTGTCCGAACCAGCCGATCGCCATCGCGACGGTGACCGTGCCGAGCATCAGGACCGTGGTGTAGAACCCGATGGCGAAGCCGGTCGCGCGCATCGCGGCCCCCGAGGCATAGCCCGCGATGAACAGCCCGCGGCTGATCACGAAGGCACCCGCCGCCAGCGGCACCACCGAGAGCGCCGGGCCGGGCAGCACCACCGCCCAGGCGAGATAGGCGAGGCTGGCGAGCACGCCCTGTTCCAGCGTATTCTGCAGCATCGCCTGCAGGATCAGCGCGCGCCGGGTGCCGGGCGGCCCGGCGGCGGCGTCGATATCCTCGGGCGTGAAGAAGCGGTGCCGGGCCAGCCGCCCGACGCAGGCCACCAGGGTCAGCGCGGGCCAGACGGCGGCGCGCAGCGCCACGGCGAGGCGCGCGTCAAGCGCCATCGCGCTGCTGTAGCCGAAAGGGTTGGCCCAGGCCCCGAGCGCGACGATCGCCACGGCAATCGCCGCGCCGAGCGCCATGCCGCGCAGGACGCCGTCTTGCGTTCGGGTCATTGGCATCGGGTGTCCCCCTGACGGTTGGCCGCAGCCTAGGCGAGGCGGGAGGGCGGCGGCAAGGGATTGTGGGTAACCGCGTGTTTCCCTTGTCTCGCCAGGCTGCGGCGATGCCACGCTATCTTCGCCCCCGCGCCCCCGGCGCCACGATCTTTTTCACCGTCGCCCTGGCGCGGCGGGGGGAGGATAGGCTGGTGCGAGAGGTCGCGCGGCTGCGCGCGGCCGTGGCCGCGACGCGGGCCGAGCGCTGGTTCGGGATCGACGCCTGGGTCGTGTTGCCGGACCATTTGCACTGTGTGTGGACCTTGCCGGAAGGTGATGCGGATTTCTCGGGGCGGTGGGGCGCCATCAAGGCGCGGTTCTCCATGTCGATGGGTAGGGCGGGGTTCACCCCGCCGCCCCCGGTTGGACGGAAGAACGGCGGGGTGAACCCCGCCCTACGCCGGAAGGGAGAGGTCGGGTTGTGGCAACCGAGATTTTGGGAACATCACATCCGGGATGAGGCCGATTACCGGGCGCATGTTCGGTATTGTTGGATCAATCCGGTGAAACACGGGTTGGTCGATCGTGCCGTCGATTGGCCGCATTCGTCGATCCATCGGGAAATTGCGCGCGGGATGATCTCGCCGAATTGGTCGGAGGTGTAGGTGGTGTTCCGCGGCGAATGCCGCGGGTTCACCCACCGGTGGGGGGGTTAGGGCGCGGATGGTGGAGGTGAAATGGGCGGTGTGGATGGTGGGCTGAACCTTCGCTTGCGCGAAGAACCACCCACCCTACGTTTTCGACTTATTTGCCCTTGCCGCCGCCCGAAGGACCGTTGTCACGTCCCCCGCCTGAGGGATTTCCAGTTTGGCTTGGCCAGCCGCCGCCGCTCTTAGACATTTGACTTCCTCACAAAATAAGGCCGCAACAATTCTGCGGCCCTATTCAACCTATGCGGTAGTCGTGATTTTACAACTCGCCAAAAAGAAACAATGCGTTTCCTTCTACCGCGTGAACTTCTTGTACTTCACCCGCTTCGGTTCCAGCGCATCCGGCCCCAGGCGGCGTTCCTTGTCTTCCTCATAGGCCTCGAAGTTGCCTTCGAACCATTCGACATGGGCGTCGCCCTCGAAGGCGAGGATATGGGTGCAGAGGCGGTCGAGGAAGAAGCGGTCGTGGCTGATGATCACGGCGCAGCCGGCGAAATCCTCGATCGCGTCTTCGAGGGCGCGCAGGGTTTCGACGTCAAGGTCGTTGGTCGGCTCGTCGAGCAGCAGGACGTTGCCGCCGGTGCGCAGCAGTTTGGCGAGGTGGACGCGGTTGCGTTCGCCGCCGGACAGCAGGCCCACCTTCTTCTGCTGGTCGGTGCCCTTGAAGTTGAAGGCGCCGGCATAGGCGCGGGAGTTCACCTCGGCGTCGCCCAGGACGATGATGTCGAGACCGTCCGAGATCTCCTCCCACGCGGTCTTGTTCGGGTCGAGGTTGTCGCGCGACTGGTCGACATAGGACAGCTGCACCGTGTCGCCGAGGGTGATGGTGCCTTCGTCGGGGGTCTCCTGGCCGGTGATCATGCGGAAGAGCGTGGTCTTGCCGGCGCCGTTCGGGCCGATGATGCCGACGATGGCGCCGGGCGGGATCGATGAACGTCAGGTTCTCCATCAGGAGCTTGTCGCCCATGTGTTTCTTCAGGCCCTCGACCTCGATCACCTTGCCGCCGAGGCGTTCGCCGTTGGGGATGATGATCTGCGCGGTCGAGACCCGTTCGCGGACCGATTTGTCGGCCATCTCGTTGTATTTGGTGATCCGGGCCTTCTGCTTGGCCTGCCGCGCCTTGGCGCCGGCGCGGATCCAGTTGAGTTCCTTCTCCAGCACCTTCTGCTTGGCCTTGTCCTCGCGCGCTTCCTGCAGCAGGCGCTTGGCCTTCTGCTCCAGCCAGGCGGAATAGTTGCCCTCGTAGGGAATGCCGCGGCCCCGGTCGAGCTCGAGGATCCAGCCGGTGATGTCGTCGAGGAAGTAGCGGTCGTGGGTGACGATCAGGATGGTGCCGGTGTAATCGATCAGGTGCTGTTGCAGCCAGGCGATGGTTTCGGCGTCGAGGTGGTTGGTGGGTTCGTCGAGCAGCAGCATGTCGGGCGCTTCGAGCAGCAGTTTGCAGAGCGCGACGCGGCGTTGTTCGCCGCCCGAGAGGGTGGTGACATCGGCGTCGTCGGGCGGGCAGCGGAGGGCCTCCATCGCGACGTCGACCTGGCTGTCGAGGTCCCAGAGGTTCTGCGGCGTCGATCTGGTCCTGCAGGTTCGACCATTTCCTCGGCGGTCTCGTCCGAGTAGTTCATCGCAAGTTCGTTGTAGCGGTCGAGGATCGCCTTTTTCGGCGCCACGCCGAGCATCACGTTGCCGCGCACGTCGAGGCTTTCGTCGAGGTTGGGTTCCTGCGGCAGGTAGCCGACGCGGGCGCCCTTGGCGGCCCAGGCCTCGCCCTGGAAATCGGTGTCGATGCCGGCCATGATCCGCATCAGGGTGGATTTACCCGAGCCGTTGACGCCGACGACGCCGATCTTGACCCCGGGCAGGAAGTTCAGGTGGATGTTCTCGAAGCACTTCTTGCCGCCGGGATAGGCCTTGGAGACGCCTTCCATGTGATAGACATATTGATAGGCAGCCATGTGCGATCTCCAATCCGGGGTTGGCGCGTATGTAGCCACAAGCGGTGCGCGCTGCAACCTCAGAGGGCCTTGGAAAACCAGTGCGTGGCGGGATAGCCGGTATAGGCCGGGATATCGATCCAGCCATCGGAACGATAGAGGGCGATGGCCTCGGTCAGGGCGGCGTTGGTGTCGAGTTTCAGGCGTTTGAGGCCGATGTCGCGGGCCCGGGATTCGATGCCGCGCATCAGGCGGCGGGCAAGGCCCTGACCACGGGCATCGGGGGCGACCCAGAGGCGTTTGACCTCGCCCTCTTCAGCGGACAGGCTGTGCAGGGACACGCAGCCGAGCGGAAGACCGTCGGAGCAGGCCACCAGAAAGGCGCCGTGCGGCGCGCGGTAGCCGGAGGCATCGGG
The DNA here is from genome assembly GCA_963837565.1 of uncultured Pseudomonadota bacterium. Lineage (GTDB taxonomy): Bacteria > Pseudomonadota > Alphaproteobacteria > Rhodobacterales > Rhodobacteraceae > Solirhodobacter. Next base: position 52,365 of record CAWIOC010000002.1, on the reverse strand, counting down.
ATCGGGCAGCGGAAAGTGGCTCTGGTTGAAGCCGTCGATCTTTGCGACCAGCAGATTGAAATAGGCCGAGAGGCAGGCCAGCGCCGCGGGGTCTGTCCGGGTCGACCGAACGGATCGTGACGTGGTTGCGGTTCAGAACGGTGGCGATCAGGTCCATCGCGGCCAGAAGCTGGTCGCCTTGCCGGTTGGCCATGGCGAGGATGCGACCAGCGCGATCCGTGTTCAGGGTGTCATATGCAGCGCGCTCGGCCTGGCCGGCGTCGGTCAGGCGGGCGATGCGACGGCGGCGGTCTGAGGGGTCGCTTGTGACCTCGATCAGGTTTTGCGCTTCGAGGCTGCGCAGGATCCGGCTGAGCAGGCCGGAATCAAGGTCCAGCGTTTCGCGGATCAGGGCGACATCGGTGCCCTCCGGGCTGATCGTCCACAGGACCCGCGCCATGCCGAGGGGGCGGCCGCGCCCCAGAAACGAGGTTTCCAGCGCGCCGACCTCTCGGGTGACGGCGCGGTTGAAGCGGCGGATGCGGGCGATCTGGTCGAGCATGATGTCGGACCCTCGGTCAGGTAATTTATCGGACCATAGTCTGATAAATTGCAGCGTCCAGATGGTTTTCGCTTCGACCTATGCCGATGCCGCTGAAACATGGCGACCAGGCCGCCCGCGTTCGCGCTCTTTTTTGGGTGCAGAGCAAAAGGGCAACCCAGGAGGGGGTCAGAGCGCGTCGAAGGCGAGGCGGAGTTTCAGGCCACGGTGCGGGTTCACCTGCTCGACCCAGGCGATCCGGCCTGCGAGGCGGGTGAGGAAGGCGGCGTCGGCGCGGCGCGGGTCGGTCGGGCGGCCGAGGTGGTGCAGGGTGGCGCGCAGGCGGTCATAGTCTTCGCGCGGGACGTTGAGGTGCTGGTTGACCACGGTGCCGGTGACCAGCTGGCGGCGGCCTGCGCGACTGACCCGGGTCTTGGCGGGGTTGAGGGGGAAGCCTTCGTCGCGGGCGATCTCGGGGACCCATTTGCCGAGAGCGGCGGCGATCGGGCTGTCGCCGGAAAAGGTCAGATCATCGGCGTAGCGGGTATAGCGGGCACCCAGCCGGTGGGCGAGGCCCGCGAGGCGGCAATCGAGCTGGTAGGCGGCGAGGTTGGCCAGCGCGGGCGAGGTTGGCGCGCCCTGGGGCAGGTGGCGGGCCTTCTGTGTGGCGCCTGCCTGCGCCAGAACCTCGGGCGGGGTGACGGCGGTGCAGAGGCCGGTGAGGTCCTGCGCCACGGCATGGGGATAACCCAGCGTGCGGAAGATGCTGAAGACGCGGGTATAGGTGACCGAGGGGAAGAAATCGCGCAGGTCGAAGCAGAGCACGACCTGTTCGCCCGCGTGCCGGGCGGCGGCGGTGAGGCAGGAGCGGCCTTGGGTGAAGCCATGCGCTGCGGCATGCGGCGGCGCGCGGTTCAGGATGCCGTGCAGGATCAGGCGTTGCAGGCGCTTCAGGAAGGGCTTCGGCTCTTCGATCAGGCGCAGGGCGCCGCTGCGTTTCGGGATCAGGTGGTGATGGTAATGCGGGCCGAAATGAGAGGCGGAGAGCGCCGAGAGGCGGCGCAGGTCTGCGAAACGGACCAGCGCCTCGGGCGGGATATGCAGCCAGTCGGCAAGGTCGGCGGTGGTGGCGAGGGCGGGGAGGGCGAGGGTTTGAAGCGCGGGGGCGGGGTGGAAGGCGGGCGGGGCGAGCGGCAGATCCGGCGCTTTGGCCGTGCGGCGCGAGAAGTCGACGATGGCCTGCATCGCGTCATGGCTGCGCAGGGCGGTGGCGATCAGGGCGGCGCCGGGGCTTGCCGACCTTGGGTAGGCGGCCTTGAGGTCGCGGGCGATCCGTGCCGCCCGGTCGCGATAGCGGGCGGGCAGGCGGGTTGCGAGGTGCAGGGTGATGGCCTCGACCGTCCAGTCGCAGCTGGCGAGGGAGGCGGCGAGGGCTTGCGTTACCGGAACCAATGGCACCTCTTGCAGAGCGGTGGCGAGGGCCCGGTCGCAACCTCTCGCTGTCCTGCAGAGCCTGTCCTGGGTGAAGCCCAGCTGTGGCTATGCGTCGAATGTTACAACTGTCGATCCTGTGGATGGGGAAGCCCCAACCGGCCCGAGGGTCATGTCGGGCGTCTTGCGACCGGGTCCCGCCTGCGTTCAACTTAAAGGGCAGGCAGCGCAAGTCAACGTTTTCGCTGGACTTTGCGCGCGGGGCTGGCACTACGGCAAAGTCCGGGGCACAGGCCGGGAGGCGGAAACAGGGGGATCGGGCCGGGGATGCGCAGCGGCTTTCCGATAGCGACGCGGGGCATGGTCGTAGGCCTTCTGGGCGGGTCGTTCGATCCGGCGCATGAGGGCCATGCCCGTATCACCCGCGAGGCGATCAAGCGGTTCGGGCTGGATCGGGTCTGGTGGCTGGTCAGCCCCGGCAACCCGCTGAAGGCGCGCCAGCCGGCGCCGATGGCGCGGCGGATCGCGCGGGCGCGGGCGGTGATGAATGACCCGCGGGTGGTTGTCACCGATCTCGAGGCGCGGCTGGGCACGCGCTACACCGCCGAGACTCTGGCGCAGTTGATCGCGCTTTATCCCGGGGTGCGGTTCGTCTGGCTGATGGGCGGCGACAACCTCGAGCAGTTCCATCGCTGGGAAAACTGGCGCTGGATCATGGAGCATGTGCCGCTGGGTGTGCTGGCGCGACCGGGCAGCGAGATCCGGGCGCGGGTCTCGAAGGCGGCTGCGGTTTATGCCGGGGCGCGGGTCGCGCCGCGTGATCTGGCGCGGGCGCGTGCGCCGGGCTGGTGCTATATCGATGTGCCGATGGTCGACCAGTCGTCCAGCGCGATCCGGGCGCGGGGCGAATGGGAACGCTGAAGTGACCGGGCGGCGGGCTTGCCCGCCAGCGTCCGATCTGGTTTCTTGGGCCCCACGCAAAAGTGCGAGCGCCGGGGCAGGCGCTGGGAGCGGATATGGTTTCTCGTCGCTGGGTGATGTGGTCTTTGCTGGCGGGTGTCTCGGCACCTTCGCTGGCCGCAGTCTCGCCTGCGCGGGCGACGACGAAGAAGAAGAGCGGCAAGCCGAAGGCGCGGCTTGCCACCTCGCAGGCGGCGCCGCGCCCGGTGCAGGGCGCGGCCGAGCTGGTGGCGCAGGCCAAGCTCGGGGGCACGGTGGCCTATCTGGTGGTCGAGGCGGCGTCGGGCCGGGTGCTGGAAAGCGCCAATGCCGATGTGGACCTGCCGCCGGCGAGTGTCGCCAAGACCCTGACCACGCTTTATGCGCTGGAGACCCTGGGCGGCGACTATCGGTTTCGCACGCAGCTGGTGGCGACGGGGCCGGTCTCGGGTGGTGTCGTGCAGGGCGATCTGGTGCTGCTCGGTGGCGGCGATCCGACGCTCGATACCGATACTCTGGGCGATATGGCGGGGGATCTGAAGGCGGCAGGGGTGCGCGGGGTGACGGGGCGGTTCCTGGTCAATGGCAGCGCGCTGCCGGCGATTGCGGCGATCGATCCGTCGCAGCCTGATCAGGTGGATTACAATCCGGGTCTGAGCGGGCTGAACCTGAACTTCAACCGGGTCTATTTCGGCTGGACGCAGCAGGGCGGCGGCTATGCCGTGACGATGGATGCGCGCGGCGCGCGGTATGCGCCGCCGGTCAGCCGGGCGCGGATGGCGATCGTCGACCGGGCCGGGCCGCAATATACCTATGACCGGAGCGATGGGGTCGAGGAATGGAGCGTGGCGCAGCCCGCGCTGGGGCGCAGCGGCAGCCGCTGGTTGCCGGTGCGCGATACCGCGGGTTATGCGGGCGATGTGTTCCGCACGCTGGCTGCGGCGCAGGGGATCGTGCTGCCGGCGTCGGAGCAGGTGACGGGCCCGGTGGCGGGCAGCGTGCTGGTGCAGCGGCAGAGCGATGACCTGCGCACGGTGCTGCGCGAGATGCTGAAATATTCGACCAACCTGACCGCCGAGGTGGTGGGTCTGACCGCCAGTCAGGCGCGCGGCGGGGTGGTGGGCTCGCTGGCCGCCTCGGCACAGCGGATGCAGGACTGGGCGCAGCAGCGCTTTGGCATCTCGGTGCATCTGTCGGATCATTCCGGGCTTTCGGGCGAGTGTCGGGTGACGGCCGGCGATCTGGTGACGGTCTTGCGCGCGGCGGGGTCGGATGATCTGCGCGGCATCCTGAAGTCGATCCCGATCAAGGATCTGCAGGGGCGGCCGATGAAGGGCAGCCCGGTGCAGGTGCAGGCGAAGTCGGGGACGCTGAACTTCGTCTCGAACCTTGCCGGGTATGAGACGACGCCGGCGGGGCATGAGCTGGTCTTCGCGATCCTGACCGGGGATCTGGCGCGCAGCCGGGCGGTGCCGCGGGAAGATCGCGAGCGGCCCTATGGCGTGGCCTCCTGGACGGCGCGGGCGCATGGGCTTCAGCAGGGGTTTCTGGTGCGCTGGGCGGCGGTGTTCGACGGCTGAGGCGGGGGCCTTGGTGCTGAGCGGCTGGTGAGGCAGAGGCCGGTGCCTCTGCCGTCGCGCCGAGGGTGCACCTTGCCGCCCCCCAGCCGCGCCACGGGCGCGGCGTTCTTCGCTGAAATCGGTCCACTGGACCGATTTCCGGGCGCTCATCACCCCTCAGGCCGCCGGGCAGCGCCGGTCCCGCCTATGGCGGGCGCTTCTCGCCCGCCGGGACGGGCGCTGCCCTCTGTTATCTCGCTTGGCGGGCGGTCTGGTGCGGGTGTTTCGCGGTGAGCGGGGCCGCTCTTCCACTGGAAGATCGGCTTGTCCCGCTCAGACAGGCCGGATGGGGATTTTTCTACACCCGCCAGAAGCGCGGCATCAGGACGACGAAGACGGCGAGCATGCCGAGGCGGCCGAGCAGCATCGCGGCGATCATCACCCATTTGGCGAAGGGGGCGAAGGCGACCATGGTTCCGGTCGGCTCTGTCATCGTGCCGAAGACGTAGCCGATGTTGCCGATCGAGGTCCAGACCGCGAGCAGCGAGGATTCGATATCGGCGCCGGTGAGCGTGATCAGGATCGCGCAGACCATGATGGTGACGATATAGCCGGTGATATACATCACCACCTGGTTCACCACATCCTCGGCCACCACGACGCCGTCATAGCGGATCGGCGCGAGGCGGTTGGGCGAATGCACCTTCTGGATCTGCGCCTTGATCGCCTGACCCAGGATCAGCGTGCGGAACACCGTGAAGGCGCCGGAGGAGGAGGACGAACAGCCGCCCACCAGGCCCACGGCAAAGGCCACCACCACGGCGAAATCGCCCCAGTTGGCCACATTCGCGCTGCCGAAGCCGGTGCCGGTGAAGATCGAGACGAGGTTGAACAAGGTGGTGCGCAGCACCGGTTCGAAGTGATCGGCGGAGGTCGCGAGGCGGTAGACCACCACGATGCCGACCGAGATCGTGATCCAGCGCAGGAAGGCGCGCGCCTGCGGGTCGCGCAGCATCGGGCGGGCCTGACCGCGGATCATCTGGACGAAGCGGATATAGGGCAGGCTGGACAGGATCATGAAGACCGCGCCGGCATATTCGGCGGGCCCGGCATATTTGCCGAAGGACAGGTCAGAGGTGGAAAAGCCCCCGGTGGCGACAGTGGCAAAGCTGTTCACCACGGCATCGAGCAGGGTCATGCCGAAGATCATGTAGGTGGTGATGCAGGCGGCGGTCAGCAGGCAGTAGAACACCAGAAGCGCGCGGGCGATGTCGCGGGCGCGGGGCAGGATCTTGCCCATCGTGTCGAAACCCTCGGTCATGAAGAACTGCATGCCGCCGACCCGCATCATCGGCAGGAAGATCATCGCCACGAAGGAGATCCCGAGCCCGCCGAGCCAGTTCAAGGTGCCGCGCCACAACAGCACGCCGGAGGGCAGGTGATCGAGCCCGGTGAAGACCGAGGAGCCGGTGGTGGTGATCCCCGAGACCGCTTCGAAATAGGCATCGGTGAAGCCCGCGCCGGGGGCGCCGATGATGAAGGGCAGGGCGCCGAAGAGCGGCAGCAGGGTCCAGGTCGAGGTCGTCAGCAGGAAGGCCTGCCGCACCGTGAGGGCGTGAACCTCGACATTGTGGCAGGCCAGTGCGGTCAGCCCGCCGGTCAGCGCGGTCGCGACGCCGGCCTTCAGAAAGGCGGTCCAGTTCGGATCGCCATTCGACAGGTCGAGGAGCGCCGGTGCCAGCATCGCAAGGCCGAGCGCCAGCAGCAGATAGCCAAGGATATGCGCCACCGGCCGGATGTCGATCCCGGGGCCGAGGCGGCGCTCGGCGGCGGCGGGGCTGGCGCTCTGGTAACTCACGCCGGGTCAGGCGTGGGCGAAGCGGGCGCGCGCGCCGCGCTCGATGGCGGCGGCGTGCAGGCGGTCGATGTTCAGCTCGTGCCGCACCTCGGCCAGCAGGCGCAGTTCGGTCTCATTCAGCTTGCCATCGGCGGCGGCGACATCGCAGGACAGCGCATAGGCGGTCTCATACAGCCGTTCCGGCAGCGCGTCGCGGATCAGCCCGAAGAGCGCGTCGAGCCCGTCTTCCTCTTCGAACAGGTCGAAGACGGTCTGCGCCGTCGTGCTGAGGCGGGCGCCGTCATAGCCCTTGAACACCGGCAGGTGGTTGACGATCTGGCGGATCATCTCAAGCTCTGCGGCGCCGATCATCTCATCCGAGGCCGAGACCGCGATCATCATGGCGACCAGCGCATCCTGTTGCGTCAACGAGGCGGTATCGAGGGTCATATTGCGGTTCCTTCCGGGCGTCTGTTGCGGTGCAGAATATTGACGCGGGGGGGTGTGGGCAATAGGAGACGGGGGTTGTCGGGCAAGGGGCCCGGCGCAAACCTCAGGGATACACCCAGATGTCCGACCTCCGGGATGCCGCGATGAGTTCCAAAGCCTGGCCTTTTGAAGAGGCGCGCCGGATCCTCAAACGCTATGAGAAGGCGCCGCCGGAGAAGGGCTATGTGCTGTTCGAGACCGGCTATGGCCCGTCCGGGCTGCCGCATATCGGCACCTTTGGCGAGGTGGCGCGGACCTCGATGATCCGCCGGGCGTTTCAGGAGATATCCGACATCCCGACGAAGCTTCTGGTGTTCTCGGATGACATGGACGGGATGCGCAAGGTGCCCGAGAATGTGCCGAACCCGGAGATGCTGCGCGAGCATCTGCAGCGCCCGCTGACCGTGGTGCCCGATCCGTTCGGCGAATACCCGAGCTTTGGCGATCATAACAACGCGATGCTGCGCCGGTTCCTCGACACCTTCGGGTTCGAGTATGAATTTGCCAGCGCGACCGAGTATTACAAGTCCGGCAAGCTGGATGCGATCCTGCGCCGCGCGGCGGAGCGGTATGACGCGATCATGGCGATCATGCTGGCGTCCTTGCGCGAAGAGCGGCAGGCGACCTATTCCTGCTTCCTGCCGATCAGCCCGCAGTCGGGCCGGGTGCTCTATGTTCCGATCAAGCAGGTCGATGCCAAGGCGGGCACCGTGACCTTTGACGACGAGGATGGCACCGAGACCACGCTGCCGGTCACCGGCGGCCATGTGAAGCTGCAGTGGAAGCCGGATTTCGGCGCGCGCTGGGCGGCGCTGGGTGTCGATTTCGAGATGTATGGCAAGGACCATTCCACCAATACCCCGATCTATGACGGGATCTGCAAGGCGCTGGGCACGCCCGCGCCAGAGCATTTCACCTATGAGCTGTTTCTCGATGAGAACGGCCAGAAGATCTCGAAATCCAAGGGCAACGGGCTGACGATCGACGAATGGCTGACCTATGCCTCGACCGAGAGCCTGTCCTATTACATGTACCTCAAGCCGAAGACGGCGAAGCGGCTGCATTTCGATGTGATCCCGAAGGCGGTGGACGAATACCACCAGCAGTTGCGCGCCTATCATGCGAGCAATGATCCGCAGGCGCGGCTGAACAACCCGGTCTGGCATATCCACGGCGGCAACCCGCCGGAGAGCCATATGGTGGTGCCGTTCGCGATGCTGCTGAACCTTGCCAGCGTGTCCGGCGCCACCGACAAGGCGGCGCTCTGGGGCTTCATCCGGCGCTATGCGCCGGAGGCGACGCCCGAGGGGAACCCCGATCTCGATCAGGCGGCGGAGTTCGCGGTGCGCTATTTCCGCGATTTCGTGGCGCCGACGCGGGTGATGCGGGCGCCGAGCGAGCAGGAGCGGGCCGCGATGCTCGATCTGGTGGCGCGGCTGAAGGTCTGGGAGGGCGGGCTCGACGCCGAGGCCTTGCAGACGATGGTCTTTGCGGTCGGCACCGAGCATGGCTTCGAGCCGCTGCGGACCTGGTTCACCGGGCTTTACGAGGTGCTGCTGGGGGCGAGCCAGGGGCCGCGCTTTGGCGGCTTCATCGCGCTTTACGGGATCGGTGAGACGGTGGCGCTGATCGAGACGGCGCTGGCGGGCGGGTTGGTTTAAGCCGCCGCTTTCGGGGGAGGCGCGCCCGGGCCGGGGGCGGGCGCGTGCAGCGGTTTTGCTCTGCGCTTCTGGCTGTGGCCCCCTTTTTGATCCGGCGTCGCGCCGGTGGCGAGGGTGCGCCCGTCCTCGGGGGGCGGACGGGCGCGGCCCGGAGGCGCTTGCGCGCCTTTGCTCCGGACCAAGGGCATTGTGACATCCTGCGTCTTACCGGCAAGACCCCGCGCATTTCATCTTCTGGTTGGGCGGCTTCACGCCGAGGTTGGGCGGTGCGGCTTGACCCCCGCCCACCCTGCCTGCACCATCGCCTCCGGTCGCGCAGGTCTGACGCCTGGGTGATCCTGCGCCGCCCCGCTGCCGGGTGAGAGGCGCCGAAGGCATGGTGGATGCGGGCATGAGATGCTCTCGGCGCTTTCTGGGGAAAGCGGCGGGGGGGATCGTGGTCGCAGCCAGCCCTGTGCGACAGGCCGCCCCGATCCTTGCGCCGGGCGGTCTTTTTGACGATGGCAGACCCCGCCCGGAGGCTTATGAAACCCTACGAACCGCTTGGAACGCTGAAACCGGTGGCGCCGGATATGTGGATCGTCGATGGTCCCGACGGCCCCGGCCGCAATGGCCCGGTGCCGACCCGGATGGTGGTGATCCGGCTGGCCGATGGCTCGGTCATGCTGGTCTCGCCGGTGGCCTATACGCAATGGCTGGGCCGCGATCTGACCGGGCTGGGCGAGATCCGGCATCTGGTGGCGCCGAACCGGTTGCATGGGGCGCGACTGGCCGAGTGGCAGGCGGCCTTTCCCGGGGTCGAGACCTGGGCCGCGCCGGAGACCGACCCCGATGCCCATGCGCTGACCGCCGAGTCAGAGGTCGACTGGTCCGGTGAGGTCGAGCCGCTGCTGATCCCGGGATCGCGGCTGTTGCAGGAGGTGGTGCTGTTTCACCGCGCCTCCCGCTCGCTGGTGGTGACCGATCTGATCGAGAATTACGACCCGCTGCGGCTGAGCTTTTCGCAGCGCTGGCGCGCCAAGCGGCAGGGGGTACTGTCGCCCGAGGGGGGCATTCCGCGCGACCTGCGGCGGTCGTTCCGGGGCAGGCGGTCGGCCGCCAAGGTTGCAGCGCAGCGGATGATCGGCTGGGAGCCGGAGCGGGTGATCCTCGCCCATGGTCGCTGTCTGGATCGCGACGCGACCGAGGCGCTGCGGCGGGCCTTCGGCTGGGCGCTGCGCTAGGGATCTTAGCTGCGCCAGATCTCCCACCAGCGGCACCAGCGTTGGGCCAGCGCCCGAGGCGGGTCGGCCAGAAGGCGGGCGGCGAGGGGGTGGGCGGTGAGCAGCAGGCCTGTCTGCTGCGCCTTGGCGAGGGCGTCTGCGGCGTGGCGATGGTCTGCTGACAGCTCGATTGTGGCGAGGGTTGCGCGGAAGTTGGCGAGATCGTTGATGTCGCCCAGCATCTCGCCCAGCAGATCGGCGGCGCTGGCGTGGGGCAGCATGGCCTCGGGCCAGATCGGGGCCAGCAGCCTGGCGTGATAGCCGTGGTCCTTGATCCGTTTGCGGAAGGCGTGCAGCGCCTCGGGGCTGTCGCCCCGCAGGGTGACGGCCCAGCGCCGATGCGCGGCCTGCAGGGTTGCGGCGAGGCCGGTTTCCAGCAGCGCCTGGCCGCCGCCGAGGCGGAGCTTTGAAAGAGGTTCGGCGACCGATTGCAGCCGGGCGCGGCAGCGGGCCATCGCCTGCGTCGCCTCGGTTACGTTGATCCCCGTGCCGGGAGAGGGGGCCGCGAAAGCCAGCGACAGGGCCGAGGCCAGCGGCGCCGGCGCGAGGGGGAGCAACAGCGCCAGCGTGGCAGCTTGCACATCCGCCTCGCGCAGCGGGGCCAAAGCGCGGGCCGCGTCGCGCAGGCCTGCGTCCAGTCTGGCGTGGTCGGACAGGGCCGGGCGGACCAGCCGCAGCAGGGCGCGCAGGCGTTTCACGGATTTGCGGATCTCGTGCACGGCCTCTGCCTGCGGCAGCGCGCCCGGCGTGGTCAGGCTGAGCGCGCGCCGCAATTGCTGGCGCGCGATCCGGGCCAGCCCGCGCTGCAGGCTCCGGTCTGTCAGGGCAAAGGCATAGGCCAAGCGGCATCCTTTCGGCCACATTCACCGGCGCAGTCTAATCACGCGGGCGTGAAACGGAAATGCTCCTCTTGTCCGACGGGGCGGAAGGTCTACTCTTTGACGGGCGGGGACCTGACAGGAGGGCTGACGATGCGTCGCACTGTTGCGGGAATTGGTTTGGCTGTTGGTATGGCGGTGGCGCTGCTGGCCTCGCGCGGTCTGGCGGATGAAGCGCCGAACCCGACCATTCAGGCCGTGATCGGAGATCAGATCGAGGCGATGAAGGCGGATGATTTCGCCAAGGCCTTCACCTTCGCCTCGCCCACGATCAAGGGCATGTTCGGCACGTCGGAGCATTTCGGCGATATGGTGAAGACCGGCTATCCGATGGTCTGGCACCCGTCCTCGGTCCGCTATCTGGCGCTCAGGGATGTGGCGGGCGGGCTGTGGCAGCGCGTGATGGTCACCGACAGCACGGGGCACGCCTTCATGCTCGATTACCAGATGGTGCAGATCGAGGGCGTCTGGAAGATCAACGCGGTGCAGATCCTGCCCGCGCAGGGGGTTGGCGCCTGAGGCCGGGGCCCTGCCGGCCGCAGGGTTAACGACCTGTTAACAGCGCGAGGGTAGTGCTGTGCGCTGTCAGGGCGGTCAGTCCGGCGCGATCCGATCATGAGCAAACCGGGATGCGACGGGACGGGCCAGGGGCCGCGTCCGGCGGCGCTCCCATCCCCTCCGGCTGACCGTGGGACGAGGGTCAACGGAAAAGGGTGCCAATCATGGATATTTCGATCACTGACGGGGTGGCGCTGATGCCGCCGCCCTTTGCCGATGGCCTGGGCGTCTTCTCGCGCGAGGATGGGACGCCCGGGTCGGGCACCTATGCGGGCCAGCCGAACGCGGCCTATGTGCCGGCGGATGCGGATTTCGCGGGCTGTCTGGAGCTGATCAAGACCGCCAGCACGCAGAGCCTGCGCTACATGGGGCAGACGCCGATCCTGCCGGGGACCTATCTGCGCATCTCGGCGCGGGTGAAGGCGATGTCGGGCAATCTGCCCTCGGTCCGGATCGCCGCCTGGGCCGGCAACGGGGCGGCGCATGTGGCCGGGCTGACCGAGACCGGGGCATCGGTCACGCTGACCGGCTATGGCGAGGTGGTGACGGTCAGCGCCATCGTCGGCTGCGGCAATCGGCGCGGCGTCGATCTGGTCTGGGGGCTGGCGGCGCCCTATGGCTATTTCGGGCTGGATCTGACCGGGCCGACCGGCGGCGTGGTGCGGATCGACGATCTGGTGATCGAGGATGTCACCGACATCTTTGCGCGCAAGCTGATGGACTGGGTCGATGTGCGCGATTTTGGCGCCAAGGGCGATGGTGTGACCGACGACGCAGCGGCCTTCGAGGCGGCGGATGCGGCGGCGGCGGGCGGCTCGGTCCTGGTCTCGACCGGGATCTATTACCTCGGGTCGAACGTGACCTTCGAGGCCCCGGTCCGGTTCGAGGGCACGGTGACGATGCCCGATACCGCGCGGCTGTCGCTGACCCGGAGCTATGACGTCGCAACCTATGAGGCGGCCTTCGGCAGCGAAGAGGCGGGCTTTCGCAAGATGCTGCAGGCGCTGTTCCATTTCACCGATCATTCGGTGCTGGATCTGGGCGGGCGCCAGGTGCAGATCTCTGCGCCGATCGATGTCGGCGTGGTGGCGCAGCAGGAGGACGGCTTTGCCACCCGCCGCGTGCTGACCAACGGGCAGATCAACCTGCAGCCCGGAACCGCCTGGGACAGCACCGCGGTCACCTCGCAGGCGAGCTATGACACCGGGCAGCCGACCACGCTGACCAATGTGGCCAAGATCGCGCAGATCGAGGTCGGCTCGCTGGTGACCGGCACCGGGGTCGGGCGCGAGGTCTATGTCACCTCGGTCAACGTGGGCGCGGGCAAGCTGGTGCTGAGCCAGCCCCTGTGGGCGGCCGCGGGCACGCAGGCTTACACCTTCACCCGGTTCCGCTATGCGCTGGATTTCAGCGCGATGGCGCAGATGACGAATTTCGAGGTGACCAACGTCGAGTTCTTCTGCAACGGCAATGGCAGCGCGATCCTGCTGTCGCCGTCCGGCACGATCTTCCGGGTGGCGGATTGCGTGTTCAACAAGCCGAAGGACCGCGCCATCACCTCGATCGGGACCGGCTGTCAGGGGATGATGATCGACCGCTGCCAGTTCCTGTCGAACGAGCAATCGGCGCGCTCGCAGGATCGCACCTCGGTCGCGGTCAACGTCAATGCCAATGACACCAAGATCCGCGAGAACCGGGTGGTGAAGTTCCGGCATTTTCTGGTGGCCAATGGCACCGGGCATATGCTGATCGGCAACCATTTCTTTCAGGGCGATGGCGAGACCGTGGGGGTGCGGGTGGCGGGCGTGGTGCTGACCGCACTGAACTGCAAATCGGTGATGAGCGCGAATTACATCGACAACTGCTTCATCGAATGGTCGAACGAGCATGATCCGACGCCGGATTTCAGCAATGAATATTCCTTTGGCGGGCTGGCGGTGGAGACCAATATCTTCACCGCAACCGGAGTCGGCGGGGCCTTTCGCTGGTTCGTCGTGGCGCCCAAGGGGGCGGGGCATTACCTTCAGGGGCTGCGCCTGACCGGCAATGTGTTCCGCCCGATCGGCGCCAATGTGGACCGGATCGAGGCGGTCGATACGACGGTGGCGGGGCTCGATCTGTCGCGGACCCGCGATCTGTGGTTCGAGGGCAATGCGTTCAACGGGGTGACCCAGACCTCGATCAACCCGGTGGTGCTGGAGTTTGCGCAGAACAGCGCGGCGAAGACCTGGACGCTGGACCCTTCGGCCTATCTGCCGTTCGGCGGCTGGGCGCGTTATGTGACATCGGTGGTGGCGGAGGGCGCGATCAGCGATGCGGGCGGGGCGGCGCGCGGTGACATGCCCTATGTGCTCACGCAGCAGGGCAGCGGGCATCAGCAGGTCAGCCTGACATGGCCGGTCGCGGTGCAGGGCAAGGTGCTGGTGACCCTGCGCGCCGACAATCCGGCGTGAGGCCTTATGCAGGCGGGGGGCTGTCTGCCCCCCGCACCCCCCGAGAGTATTTGTGCCAAGAAGAAAGGCGCAGGGCGCCCGGGGCCCCCCATTTTCTGCCGTTCAAATATCCCCGCCGGAGGCTCCGACCCTGCCGCTTGCGGGGCGGGGTGGCTCTGCTAGGCTTGGCGGATCACGCGGGGAGATCGGCATGGCAGGCAGGCTGGCGGGCAAGGTGGCGGTGGTGTCCGGCGGGGCCGGGGGCTGTGGGGCGGCGGCGGTGCGGCTGTTCGCGCAGGAAGGCGCGGCGGTGGGCATCATCGACCGCGATGCGGCGCGTGGCGCGGCCCTGGCGGAAGAGCTGGGCGGGGCCGGGCAGCGGGTGGTCTTTGCCGGGGCCGACGTGTCGTCAAAGGCTGAGGTAGAGGCGGCGGTGGCCGAGGTCTCAGAGGCGCTCGGGCCGATCACGGTGCTGTTCAACCATGCCGGGACCATCGTCATCAAGCCTTTCCTCGAGACCGAGGAGGAGGACTGGGACTTCCTCTTCGCCGTCAATGTGAAGTCGATGTATCTGATGACCCGCGCCGTGCTGCCGCAGATGCTGGCGGCGGGGGGCGGCAGCATCGTCTGCACCTCGTCGATCTCGGCGGTCTATGCCACGCCGATGGAGGTGCTTTATGACGCCACCAAGGGCGCCTGCCACATGTTCGCCCGCGCCATCGCGGTGGAGTTTCGCGACCGCGGCATTCGCTGCAACGCGATCTGCCCGGGGTTCATCGACACGCCGCATGGCCAGCGCGAGGTGCGCGATCTGGTGGCGCTGGGGGTCGATGCCTCCGACGCCGCGATCCGGGCGGCGCAGGGCCGGATGGGGCGGCCCGAGGATATCGCGCGGGCGGCGCTCTATCTTGCCTCCGACGATGCGGAGTTCGTGACCGGGACGCAGCTGTTCGTCGATGGCGGCTTCAGCGCGGTCTGAGATCATCCGCGGTCAGCGCGAAGGCGCGGCCGAAGCCGCCGTTCAGGGCGGCGGACTGCACCTCGAAGATCGCGAAGGTGAAATCGGTGAAGTCGATGTAGAGCTTCGCCTTCGGATGGCTGGCGAGGTAATGCGCGCGCAAGTCTTCCCAGCCGGTCTCGCCCTGGCCGAGGAAGCGCGCGCGGGCCTGCACCGTCAGGCGCGGATGGGTCAGCGGGTCGCCCTTTGGCCCTGGCTCTCCGACCAGGATCGAGGCGAGGGGATTGGCCGCCAGCGCGCCCGTGTGCAGCGAGAGGGTCGAGATCAGGGTCATCGGCTGGCCTTCGGGTGTCAGGCCGAGAGCGACCCGGCTGACGAAGGGCGCGCCGGTGTCGGGGTGCAGCACGCCAAGCGCGGCGTGGCGCGCCTGGGCCAGCAGATCCCGCGCCAGGGCGCGGGCGTCATCGTCGGTCGGGCGGATCGGAGAGACCTCTGGCACGGGAACCCCTTTTTTTCACGGCGCTTGACAGGGAGATAGCGGCCTGCGAAGGCTCTGCCAACTTTCATGAAGGCAGGGCCATGAGCCAGATCAACGCCACCGTTTCGGTGCGCGAACAATTCACGCCGAAATTGATCACCGTCCTGCGCGAGGGCTATCGCCTGTCGGACCTGCGCGCCGATGCGCTGTCGGGGCTGACCGTCGCCATCGTGGCGCTGCCCTTGTCGATGGCGATCGCCATCGCCTCGGGTGTCGGGCCGGAGCGCGGGTTGTTCACCTCGATCGTCGGCGGGATGATCGTCTCTCTGCTCGGCGGATCGCGGTTCCAGATCGGCGGGCCGGCGGGGGCCTTCATCGTGCTGGTGGCGGCCTGCGTCTCGCAGATCGGCTATACCGGGCTGGTGACGGCGGTGGCGATGTCGGGGCTGATCATGATCGCGGCGGGCCTGCTGCGGCTGGGCAGTTACATCAAGTTCATCCCCTATCCGGTCACCGTGGGCTTCACCGCCGGGATCGGCGTGATCATCTTCGCGAGCCAGATGACGGATATGCTGGGCCTGCATCTGGCCGGGCCGGAGCCGGGGCCGCTGGTGGCGAAGCTCGGCGCGCTCTGGGCCGCGCGGGGCACGCTGTCGCCGGCGGCGGTGGCGGTGTCGGCGGGCACGGTCGCGGTGATCGTGGGGCTGCGCCGGTTGCGCCCGCACTGGCCGGCGCTGCTGATCGCGGTGGTGCTCGCCTCGGTCCTCACGGCGCTGCTGGGGCTGCCGGTGGAGACGATCGCCACGCGGTTCGGGGAATTGCCGCGGCTGTTGCCAGCGCCGGTGTTGCCGGATCTGTCGATGCAGACGGTGACCAGGGCGCTGCCCTATGCGATCAGTTTCACCCTGCTGGGGGCGATCGAGTCGCTTCTGTCGGCGGTGGTGGCCGATGGCATGTCGGGCCGCGCGCATCGCTCGAATGCCGAGCTGGTGGCGCAGGGGGTGGCCAATATCGGCTCGGCGCTGTTTGGCGGGATCTGCGTGACCGGGACCATTGCGCGCACCGCGACCAATGTGCGGTCGGGCTCGCATGGGCCGGTCTCGGGCATTCTGCATGCGCTCTTCGTGCTGCTGTTCATGCTGATCGCGGCGCCGCTGGCGGGGTATATTCCGCTGGCCGCGCTGGCGGGGTTGCTGGGGCTTGTCGCCTGGAACATGGCCGAGGCGCCGGAGTTCATCGGCCTGCTCCGATCCTCTCGGGCCGATGCGATGGTGCTGGCCACGACCTTTCTGCTGGTGGTGTTCCGCGATCTGTCGACCGGCATCGTGGTCGGCTTTGCGCTGGGCGGGGCGGTCTTCATCCGCCGCATGTCGGATGCGACGCGGATCGAGCCGCAGCCGGAAGAGGGCCGCTATGACCCGGCCGAGGCGGGGCAGGGCGATATCGCGATCTTCCGCATCCGCGGTGCGTTCTTCTTTGGCGCTGCCGCCACCGCCGGGGCCGCCCTGGCGCGCAGCACGGGGCGGCCGCGCGCCTTTGTCGTCGATCTGTCAGAGGTGCCGTTCCTCGATTCCACCGGCGCGCGCAGTCTGGAGATGCTGGCCGAGCGCACCCATGCGCATGGTGGTCGGTTCTACCTGACCGGGGCCAACCCGGATGTGCGCCGGACGCTGGCCATCCGCCATGTCGGCGCACCTGCGGTGACCTTCCTGCCCACGATCGAGGATGCGGTGGCGGAGGCGAAGGCGGCGATGGCGGGCTGAGGCGCGAAAGCGGCGATCCTTCGGCGGAGGCTCTGCCCCGCGCCCCTGATGCTTCGCCCGCGAATCACTCGCGCAATCTTCATGCGTCCTGGGGCCCTGCCGCCTCAGGATCGGTCGCATAGGCGGGATGCCGCCGCGTCATCTTGGCACGCTGTCGCTGGCGCAGGCAGGTATTTTCCCGCAGTGGCGCGATTTTCACCACTCCGTGATCTGCCAAGCGGTTGATTTGCTGCATCAATACCCGGCACCCCCGGCGACCGTTTACATCGGCTTCCAGGTTCCTGTGAATAAATTGACAGGAAAGTCTTTGTATTAAAAAGGGTTACGTAAAAATTGACGAATGCGCTATGGTCTGCGCGGGGAGTTGCGGGCTTTGCTTTTTACGCAGGGTTCGGGGTATGCGTCGCTTAACGCGGCGGAACAGCCGGAGGAGGATACCATGACAGAACACAGCAAGATCGTTGCCCATACGGCATCGGCGGATTTCGTCAAGCATGCGCATCTCGATGCGGCGGGCTACGACAGGATGTACGCGGCCTCGATCGCCGATCCGGATGCGTTCTGGGGCGAACAGGGCAAGCGGCTCGACTGGATCAAGCCCTATACCAGGGTCAAGAACACCAGTTTCGCCCATGGCGATGTCTCGATCAAATGGTTCGAGGATGGCGTGCTGAACGTCGCGCCATAACTGCATCGACCGCCATCTTGCCCAAGCGCGCCAAGCAGACCGCGATCATCTTTGAACCGGATGATCCGAAGACCCCGGCGCAGCACATCAGCTATGCCGATCTGCATGAGAAGACCTGCCGGATGGCCAATGTGCTGCTGAGCCAGGGCGTGATGCGCGGCGACCGGGTGATGATCTACATGCCGATGATCCCCGAGGCGGCCTATGCGATGCTGGCCTGTGCCCGGATCGGGGCGATCCATTCGGTGGTCTTCGCGGGCTTCTCGCCCGATGCGCTGGCGAACCGGATCAACGATTGCGGCGCCAAGCTGGTGATCACCGCCGATCATCGCGCCGCGCGGCGGGCGCAAGACCGGCGCTGAAGTCGAATACCGATGCGGCCTTGCTGCATTGCTCGGACAAGGTGCGCTGCCTTGTGGTCAAGCATACCGGCGACCAGATCTCTTGGGTGCAGGGCCGCGATGTCGATGTGAAGGCGATGATGGAGCACGTCAGCCCGGATTGCCCGATCCGGCCGATGGGGGCGGAGGATCCGCTGTTCATCCTCTATACCTCGGGGTCGACCGGCAAGCCCAAGGGGGTCGTGCATACCTCCGGCGGCTACCTCGTCTATGCCGCGATGACGCATCAATATACCTTCGATTACCATGACGGCGACGTCTTCTGGTGCACGGCGGATGTGGGTTGGGTCACCGGCCACAGCTATATCATCTACGGTCCGCTGGCCAATGGCGCGACCACGGTGATGTTCGAGGGCGTGCCGACCTATCCGGATGCGGGCCGGTTCTGGGAGGTGTGCGAGAAGCACAAGGTCAACCAGTTCTATACCGCGCCCACCGCGATCCGAGCGCTGATGGGGCAGGGAACGGAATGGCCTGCGAAATACGACCTGTCCTCGCTGCGGCTGCTGGGGTCGGTGGGCGAGCCGATCAACCCCGAAGCCTGGCATTGGTATGACGAGCATATCGGCCGGGGCAAATGCCCGATCGTCGATACCTGGTGGCAGACCGAGACCGGCGGGCACATGATCACGCCACTGCCCGGGGCGATCGGCCACCAAGCCGGGATCGGCCACCAAGCCGTTCTTCGGCGTGTCACCGGTGATCCTTGATGCCGCGACCGGGGTCGAGCAGATCGGCACCGAGGCCGAGGGCGTGCTCTGCATTTCCGACAGCTGGCCGGGGCAGATGCGCACCCTCTGGGGCGATCACGAGCGGTTCCAGGCGGCCTATTTCGAGCAGTACAAGGGCTTCTACTTCACCGGCGACGGTTGCCGCCGCGACGGCGACGGCGACTACTGGATCACCGGCCGGGTCGATGACGTGATCAACGTCTCGGGCCACCGGATGGGCACCGCCGAGGTGGAAAGCGCGCTGGTCGCCCATCCCAAGGTGGCGGAGTCCGCGGTGGTCGGCTATCCGCATCCGATCAAGGGGCAGGGCATCTATGCCTATGTCACGCTGATGAATGGCGAGGTGCCCTCGGACGCGCTGCGCAAGGAGCTGGTGCAATGGGTCCGCACCGAGATCGGGCCGATCGCCTCGCCCGATCTGATCCAATGGGCGCCGGGCCTGCCCAAGACCCGGTCCGGCAAGATCATGCGCCGCATCCTGCGCAAGATCGCCGAGAATGACTTTGGCGCGCTCGGCGACATCTCGACCCTCGCCGATCCGGCGGTGGTGGACGAGCTGATCGCCAACCGCATGAACAAGGCATGAAGCTGATGAGCGCAGTCATCCCCCCCGTCATCATCCTGCTTGGCCCCCCGGGGCCGGCAAAGGCACCCAGGCCCGCATCCTCGAGCAGGATTTCGGTCTGCTGCAACTCTCGACCGGTGATCTGCTGCGCGCCGCGGTGGCGCGTGGCACCGAGGCCGGGCGCGCCGCCCGGGCGGTGATGGAGGCTGGTGGCCTGGTCTCGGATGAGATCGTGCTGGCGGTGCTGCGCGACCGCATGGCCGAGCCGGATGCGGCGGCGGGGGTCGTGCTCGACGGGTTTCCGCGGACCGAGGGGCAGGCGGTGGCGCTCGACGAATTGCTGGCAAGTGCCGGGCGGGCGGTGACGGCTGCGATCTCGCTCGAGGTCGATGATGCCGCGATGGTGGACCGGATTGCGGGGCGCTACACCTGCGCCGAGTGCGGCGAGGGCTGGCATGATACGTTCAAGCAGCCGAGCGTGGCCGGGGTCTGCGATGCCTGCGGCGGGACGCAGTTCAAGCGCCGCGCCGATGACAAGGCCGAAACCGTGCGCGCCCGGCTGGTGGCCTATCACGCCCAGACCGCGCCGCTGATCGCCTATTACGAAGCGCGCGGATTGCTGAGCCGGGTCGATGCGATGGCCGCGATCCCCGAGATCCGCGCCGAGCTTGGTCGGGTGCTGGGCGTGATACCGGCCTGATCCTCGTCCGGCGTCGCGCGCCCGGGGGCCGGTCGCCGCCTCCGGCGGGGATATTTGCGGGCAGAAAATGGGGGCGCCCGCAGGGTTCATTTTCTGCCTGAAAATATCCTCGGGGGGTGCGGGGGCAGACAGCCCCCCGCTCTTGCCGCAGGGTCTAGCCGAACGGGTCTTCGGGATAGCCCACGTCCGTCAGGTAAAGCCCCTGCGGCGGGCAGACCGGGCCGCAGGCGGCACGGTCGCGGGCGAGCAGCGCGGTGCGGACATCCTCGGGCGCCCAGCTGCCTGCGCCCGACCCGTTCCAGCGTGCCGACGATCGAGCGGACCTGATTGTGCAGAAAGCTGCGCGCCCGCAGGTGGAAGCGAAACTCCCGGCCGCCATGCAGCGGGGCGTCTTCGATCGTCGATCGCCTCGAGCGTCTTGACCGGCGAGCTGGCCTGGCACAGGGCCGAGCGGAAGGTGGTGAAGTCATGGCGCCCGACCAGATGTGCGGCGCCGGCGCGCATCGCGCTCGAGGTCGAGCGGCTTGCTGCACCTGCCAGACCTGCCCGCGTTCGATGCACCATCGGCGCGCGGCGGCTGACCAGACGGAACAGATAGCGCCGTTCGCTGGCCGAGAAGCGGGCGTGGAAATCATCGGCCACGCGGGCCGCGCGGGCAGATCGCCACCGGCAGCGGGCGCAGGTGGTAGTTCAGCGCCTCGGACAGGCGGAACGGGTCCCAGTCGCGCAAGAGGTCGACATGGGCGACCTGACCGAGCGCATGGACCCCGGTATCGGTGCGCCCGGCGGCCGCGATCCCCGGGGCATCGGGTTCCAGGCGGCGCAGCGCCGTCTTCCACCGCGGCCTGGACCGAGGGCTGCCCGGCCTGCCGCTGCCAGCCGCAGAACGGGCCGCCGTCATATTCGATTTTCAGCGCGAAGCGTGGCATGGCGCGGCACTAGCGCGGCCCCGCGCCAAAGGCAATGCCGCGGCCGCGCCCCTACACATTCCGCGGTCCGCCCGCCTATCTTGTAACGGTATAAGCAAGGGGGCGGCGCGTGCATCTGGGCAGCATTGCAGACGGATTGACGCGCAGCGTCGAGGCGGCACTGGCCACGGTTGGGGAATGTTTCGAGCCGGAGATCCGCCTCGGGGTCACCGGCCTTCAGCGGGCGGGCAAGACGGTGTTCATCACCTCGCTGGTGGCGAACCTGATGGACCGGGGCCGGATGCCGCAGCTGCAGGCCGCCGCCCAGGGCCGGATCCGCACCGCCTATCTGCAGCCGCAGCCCGACGACACCGTGCCGCGCTTCGACTATGAGGCCCATCTGGCCGCGCTGACCGGCCCGACCCCGCACTGGCCCGAGCAGACCCGCGCGGTGAGCGAGCTGCGGCTGTCGTTCCGGGTGCAGCCGAGCGGGCTTCTGGCCGGGCTGACCGGGCCGCGGACCGTGCATCTCGACATCGTCGACTATCCCGGGCGAATGGCTGCTGGACCTGGCGCTGCTGGATCAGAGCTATGCCGACTGGGCGCGGCGAGACGCTGGCCCGGATCGCGCCGCGCGCCGAGGCGGCGGAGTATCTGGCGCTGGCCTCGTGCCGCCGATGGCGCGGCGAAGCTCGAGGAGGGCACGGCCCAGACGCTGGCCGCGCGGTTCACCGACTATCTGACCGAGGCGCGGGCGGCAGGCTATTCCGACTGCACGCCGGGGCGGTTCCTGCTGCCGGGCGAGCTGGCGGGGTCGCCGGTGCTGACCTTCGCGCCGCTGGCCGAGCCCGTCACGCTGCCGCGCGGCTCGCTCTGGCGCGAGATGGCGCGGCGGTATCGAGGCCTACAAGCGCGAAGTGGTGCGGCCGTTCTTTCGCGACCATTTCGCCCGGATCGACCGGCAGGTGGTGCTGGTCGATGCGCTGGGCGCGATCCATGCCGGGCCCCAGGCGGTCGAGGACCTGCGCCGCGCGATGGCCGATATCCTGTCGGCCTTCCGGCCCGGGCGGAACAGTCTTGCTGGGCGAGCTTGCTGCGCGGCAAGCGGGTGGAGCGGATCCTCTTTGCCGCCACCAAGGCCGACCACCTGCACCACACGCCAGCACGCCCGCCTGACCGCGATCATGGAGGCGATGCTGCGCGAGGCGCGCGACCGGGCCGATTTCTCGGGCGCGCGAACCGCCGCCATGTCGATCGCCAGCCTGCGCGCCACGGTCGAGGAGACGGTGACCCGGGGTGGCGAGACGCTCGATTGTGTGCGCGGCACGCTGCTGCACCTCGGGGCGGCCGACCGCGATGTATCCGGGCGAGTTGCCCGAGGATCCCGCCGAGCTTCTGGCCCCGGCGCGGCAGGGGGCGGCGAGCTGGCTCGGGGCGGATTATCAGATCCTCGGCTTTGCGCCGGCCCGGCTGACGCTCAAGCCCGGCGAGGGGCCGCCGCATATCCGGCTCGACCGGGCCGCCGAATTCCTGATCGGGGACAAACTGGCATGACCGAGGCGAAGCGTCCGCAGCTGATCGAGATGGACGAGGGTGTGATCGACCCCGGTGCCGCCGCGCCGGTGCCCGACGCGCTGCCCGACGGGCGCGCGATGCGGGCGGTGGTGACATTGGCGGCGCGGCCGAGGTCGCGGCTGGCGCGGGATGTTCTGGGCCTCCTTCTCGGCGCTGTTCTAGCTTCATCCTCTCGGTCACGGCCTGGAATTTCGTCACCGGGCTGATGGCGCGCAACCCGACGCTGGGGATGATCGCGCTGGTGCTGGTGGTGGCCTTCACCGGCTCGATGCTGCTGATCGCTTTGCGCGAGCTTGCGGCCTTCGCCCGCCTGCGCCGGGTCGACCACATCCATCTGCAGGCTGCCGGTGCCATCGGCACCGGGGACCTGAAGGCCGCGCGGCGGATCGTGGCAGAGCTTGACAGCCTCTATTCCGCGCGCCCCGAGATGCGCTGGTCGCGCGATCGGCTGGGCGCGCGCGCGCGCGATGTCTTTGACGCCGACGGGCTGATCGACATGGCCGAGGTTGACCTGCTTGGCCCGCTCGACCAGCTCGCCCGGCGCGAGGTCGAGGGCGCGGCGCGGCAGGTGGCCACCGTCACCGCGCTGGTGCCCTTGGCGCTGGCCGATGTGGTGACGGCGCTGACCGCCAATCTGCGGATGATCCGGCGGATTGCCGAGATCTATGGCGGGCGCTCTGGCTTGCTTGGCAGCTGGCGGCTGACGCGCTCGGTGATGGCGCATCTGGTGGCGACCGGCGCTGTCGCGGTGGGCGATGACCTGATCCATTCGGTCGCGGGCGGCACGCTCCTGTCGAAGCTTTCGCGCCGCTTTGGCGAGGGCGTGGTGAACGGCGCGCTGACCGCGCGGGTGGGCGTGGCGGCGATGGATGTCTGCCGTCCGCTGCCGTTTCGCGCGGCGCGGCGGCCAAGGGTGTCGAACCTCGTGTCGCGGGCCTTGTCGGGGTTGTTTGGCGATGGCGCGGAAAAGGGCTGATGGTGGCGTCCTTGGCGGGGTGGGATCTTGAGTATTTTTGCCAAGAAGAAGCCGCAGGGCAGGACGATGTCCGGGCTTCTTCCTGGAAAAAATACTCATCTTTCCGGGCCGGCAGGGGGTGCTGCACGCTCGGCTCTGGACCGCCGCGCGCAGGCTCAGTATAAGCCCTGTCCATGGACCGCCGCATCGCGATCATCCACCGAATTACCGGCCCGGCGCTCTGACCCCTCAGACGCCGGGACAAGGCGCTTGAGCCATCGCGCCGACCAGCCCTGCAGATCCAATTTCCGGGAATCGCATCCATGTGCGCCGATACGCCTGACCTGACCCTGCCCGACTACCGTGACACCGTCTTTCTGCCCGAGACCGATTTTCCGATGCGCGCCGGCCTGCCGCAGCGCGAGCCGGAGTGGCTGGCGCGGTGGGAGCGGATCGGCGTCTATGACCGCCTGCGCGAAAAGGCGAAGCGCGCCGGCGGCGCGCGCGCGCCCTTCACGCTGCATGACGGCCCGCCCTATGCCAACGGGCACCTGCATATCGGCCACGCGCTGAACAAGGTCCTGAAGGACATGGTGGTGCGCAGCCAGCAGATGATGGGCAACGATGCGCGCTATGTGCCGGGCTGGGATTGCCACGGCCTGCCGATCGAATGGAAGATCGAGGAGCAATACCGCGCCAAGGGCCTGAACAAGGACGACGTCGATGTCGTGGCCTTCCGGCAGGAATGCCGCAAGTTCGCCGAAGGCTGGATCGATATCCAGCGCGAGGAATTCAAGCGTCTGGGCGTGACCGGCAACTGGGCCGATCCCTATCGGACGATGGATTATCCACTCCGAAGCGGTGATCGCCGAGGAGTTCATGAAGTTCCTGATGAACGGGACGCTGTATCAGGGCTCGAAGCCGGTGATGTGGTCGCCGGTGGAGAAGACCGCGCTGGCCGAGGCGGAGGTCGAGTACCACGACCTGACCAGCCATACGGTCTGGGTGCGGTTTCCGGTGGTCGGTGATGCCGCAGATCGGTGGCATAGCGAGCCGAAGTCGGTGCGCGTATGCCGCGCCGACTTGACGGGCAGGTCGCCTCGGTGTGTGATCTGGACCACGACCCCGTGGACCATCCCGCAAAACCGCGCGGTCGCCTTCAATCCCGCCATCGCCTACGGCATTTACGAGGTCATCGAGTGTGGCCGAAGACAGCACGGCCAAGATCGGCGAGACGCTGTTGTCGTGGCCGATAGCCTGGCCGAGGCTGTGATGACGCGCGGCCAAGGTCGAGGAGTTCACCGCGCTATGCGCGATGTCGACGCCGAGGAGTTTGCTGGCGATGACCCTCGCCCATCCCGTTCCGCGGTGTCGAGGGCGGCAACGGGCGAATGGGACTATGACGTCCCGATGCTGCCGGGCGATCATGTCACCGACGATGCGGGCACCGGGCTTCGTCCATACCGCGCCCAGCCACGGCGATGACGACTATCAGATGGGCCTGAAATTCGGCCTGCCGATGACCTATAACGTGGAGCCGGACGGCAGCTACCGCGCCGATCTGCCGCTGTTTGGCGGGCAGGCGATCATCAAGCCGGACGGCAAGGAAGGCCCGGCCAATGTCGCGGTGATCAAGCAGCTGGCCTATTCCGGGGCGCTGTTTGCCAAGGGCAAGATCAAGCATTCCTATCCGCATTCCTGGCGCTCGAAGGCGCCGCTGATCTATCGCAACACGCCGCAATGGTTTGCCGCCATCGACCAGCCGATCGACGACGGGCTGACCGGGGTGACGGGGCGCGATACGATCCGCGAGCGGGCGCTGAACTCGATCGACGAGCTGGTGACCTGGACGCCGCAGAGCGGGCGCAACCGCCTGCATTCGATGATGGAGGCGCGGCCCGACTGGGTGCTGTCGCGGCAGCGCGCCTGGGGCGTGCCGCTGACCTGTTTCGTCAAGAAGGGCGCCAAGCCCGGCGACGCGGATTTCCTGCTGCGCGACGCGGCGGTCAATGCCCGCATCGTCGCCGCCTTTGAAGCGGGCGGCGCGGATGTCTGGTATGTCGAGGGGTTCAAGGAAACGGCGCTGAGCGGGCTTCATGATCCGGCAGGATTATGAGCAGGTCTTTGATATCCTTGACGTCTGGTTCGACTCTGGCTCCACCCATGCCTTCGTGCTGCGCGACCGCGCCGATGGCTCGGCGGACGGGATTGCCGACCTCTACCTGGAAGGCACCGACCAGCATCGCGGCTGGTTCCATTCCTCGCATGCTGCAGGCCTGCGGCACGATCGGGCGGGCGCCCTATCGCGGGGTGCTGACGCATGGCTTCACGCTCGACGAGAAGGGCATGAAGATGTCCAAATCGCTGGGCAATACGATCGTGCCGGCAGAGGTGATCGAGCAATATGGCGCGGATATCCTGCGGCTTTGGGTGGCGCAGGCGGATTTTACCGTCGATCAGCGGATCGGGCCGGAAATCCTGAAGGGCACGGCGGACAGCTATCGCCGGCTGCGCAATACGCTGCGGTTTGTGCTGGGCAATCTGGCCGGGTTCACCGAGGCCGAGCGGGTCGCGCCGCCGAGGCGATGCCGGAGCTGGAGCGCTGGGTGCTGCACCGGCTGGCGGAGCTGGATGCCGAGGTGCGCAAGGGCTATGCCGCCTACGATTTTCAGGGCGTGTTCCAGAAGCTGTTCCAGTTCTGCACGGTGGATCTGTCGGCGCTCTATTTCGACATGCGCAAGGACGCGCTCTATTGCGATGCGCCGGGCAGTGCGGCGCGGCGGGCGGCGCGGACGGTGCTGGACCTGTTGTTCCACCGGCTGACGACATGGCTGGCGCCGATCCTGGTCTTCACGATGGAGGATGTCTGGCTGTCGCGCTTCCCCGGCGAGGACAGCTCGGTGCATCTGATGGATATGGCCGAGACGCCGGAGGGCTGGCTCGACGGGCCGCTGGCGGCGAAATGGGAGCGGTTGCGGCAGGTGCGGCGGGTGGTGACGGCGGCGCTGGAGGTGCAGCGGACGGCCAAGGTGATCGGGGCGAGCCTTGAGGCCGCGCCGGTGGTGCATGTGACCGAGCCTGAGGTGCTGAAGATGCTGAAATCGGTGGATTTTGCCGATCTCTGCATCACCTCGGCGATTCGCTGACGGCCGATCCGATCCCGCCGGAGGCGTTCCGCCTGCCGGATGTGCCCGGCGTCGGCGTGGTCTTCGAGATGGCGGAGGGCGAGAAATGCCTGCGCTGCTGGAAGATCCTGCCGGACGTGGGCACGCACAAGCATCCCTGCACCTGTGCGCGCTGCAACGCGGCGCTGGGGTAAGTTACTCGGCCCAATGATCGAGCAGGCGGCGGAGGTCTTCTTTCGTCAGCCCGATGTCGCG
This sequence comes from uncultured Pseudomonadota bacterium, assembly GCA_963837565.1. GTDB lineage: Bacteria > Pseudomonadota > Alphaproteobacteria > Rhodobacterales > Rhodobacteraceae > Solirhodobacter. Next base: position 25,697 of record CAWIOC010000002.1, on the reverse strand, counting down.
CAGGTAGCGCTCATCGGGCCGGCGCAGCAGCCAGAGCATGGCGCGGCGGGCACGGTGCCGGTCGCGCCAGCGGATGAGTTGGGTGAGGATGGGCATCTGGGGCTCCTGCTTTGCAGGGCCCAGATTGCGCAGGAATTGACATCAGACAAACGAATAGAGATGATGTCAGCCATCGGTTTGGATGATGGCACAACATGGCGATCCCGCTCGACAGTGATCTGATGCGCAGCTTTCTGGCGGTGGCCGAGACCGGCAGCGTGACGGCGGCGGCCGAGCGTGTCGGGCGCACGCAGTCGGCGGTGTCGATGCAGATCAAGCGGCTGGAAGACAGTCTTGGCCAGACCCTGTTCGCGCGCCTGCCGCGCGGCGTCGCGCTGACCGAGCGGGGGGCACAGCTGATGCCCTATGCGCAGCGCACGGTGCAGGTGCTGGATGAGGCGGCGGTGGCGCTGCGCGAGCGGCCGCTGACCGGGCCGATCCGGATCGGGATCCCTGACGAATACAGCGAGACGATGCTGCCGCGGGTGCTTGCAGCCTTTGCCGAGCAGCATCCTTCGGTCGAGGTCACGGTGCGGCTGGATTATTCGGCGCCCCTGCTGGCCGCGCTGGCGGCGGATGAGCTGGATCTGGCGGTGAGTTTCGACTGGTCGCGCGGCGGGCCGGGCGAGGTGCTGGGGGTCGATCCGGCGGTCTGGGTGACCTCGGTGGTGCATAACCAGCATCTGCGGCATCCGCTGCCGGTCGCGGCCTATTTCCGATCGGACTGGTGCCGGGATTTCGCGATAGCCTCGCTGGAGCGGCATGCGATCCGCTATCGGGTGGCCTATGAATGCGATGTCTCCGCCGGGCTGCGGGTCGCGGTGCGCATCCGGTCTTGCGGTGGCGGCGCTGGCGCGCAGCACGGTGCCCGAGGGCTGCCGCGAACTGACGGCGGCAGAGGGCTTTTCGGGGGTCGATACCTCTGCCGTGGTGCTGCACCGCAATCCGCGCGGATCATCCGAGGCGATCGACGGGATGGCGGCGATGTTGCGGGCGGCGTTCCGGCCGCTGGCGGGAGGGGGCATATGACGGTGTTGCAGGCGGCCTTTGACACGCCGACCGGGCGGATGCGGGTGACCGAGACCGACGGCGCGATCACCGGGTTGCGCTGGGCGGCGCGGGCGCAGGAGGACGACCGATCCGAGCTGATCGAGGCGGTGGTGGCGCAGCTGGGCGAGTATTTCGCGCGGCAGCGGCAGGCGTTCGATCTGCCGCTGGCGCCTGCCGCCGAGGCGTTCCAGATGCGGTTCCTCTGGGTGCTGCGGGCGATCCCCTATGGCGAGACGCGCAGCTATGGCGAGATCGCGCGCGAGATGGGGGTGAGTGCGCAGGCCATCGGGCAGGCCTGCGGGGCCAATCCGATTCCGGTGCTGATCCCCTGCCACAGGGTTCTGGGCGCCCAGGGGCTTGGCGGGTTTTCCGGCGGCATGGGGGTTGAGACCAAGGTCGAGCTGCTGAAGCTGGAGGGCGCGGCGGGGCTGTTGATCTGACGCCCCGGCGCGCCTAGTCGCGCGACGGGATGAGTTGTTGCGCGATGCCGGCGAAGATCAGGTAGAGGCTGGTGATCATCAGGCCGGCATGAGACAGGTATCCGGCATCGAAATTGGTCCATGCGGCGCGGGCGGCGAAGCAGGTCCAGATCAGGGCCACCGGCAGCGAAAGCTGGCGCCAGCGCTCGGTTCTGACCGGGTGGATGAATTTCAGCGGCGTGAACATGGCGATGGCCAGCACGATGACGATGCTGAGCGTGACCCAGAAATCCGGCTTCAGCGCGAAGATGACCAGGGCCACCATGTTCCAGCAGGCGGGGAAGCCCGCGAAGGAATTGTCCTTTGTCTTCATGCGTGTATCGGCGAAGTAGAGGACGCTGCCATAGGTGATCACGATGATCGCGATCCAGCCGGTCCAGCCCGGCAGCAGGCCCGAGCCGAAAAGCGCGAAGGCCGGGATGAAGACATAGGTGAGATAGTCGATGATCAGGTCGAGGAGGACGCCGTCGATCTTCGGGGCATGGAGTTTGACGTGGTAGCGCCGCGCCAGCGGACCGTCGAGGCCATCGACCACGAAGGCCACGACCAGCCAGACGAACATCAGCGACCATTTGCCATCGACCGCGGCGAGCATCGCCAGCATCGACACCACCGCGCCGATGGCGGTGAAAAGATGGACTGCATAGGCATTTTTTTTATCAGACATGCCCGTTTCATGCCCGAACGACGGGCACGTTTCAATGGTCTGTGGCCAATCTGGCCGTGGAATACGCGCCCTGTCCCCTTCCTGCACCCTGCCTGAGGCGGTGGCGGGAGGGTTGTGCTTTTCCTGACGGGATCCGGCGCGGGGGGAGTCAGGCGCGGGGATGGGCGCGGTCGTAAACTTCCATCAGGCGGGCGGTGTCGACGGCGGTGTAGGCCTGGGTGGTCGAAAGCGAGGCATGGCCCAGCAATTCCTGGATCGCGCGCAGATCGCCGCCGGCGGACAGCAGGTGCGTGGCGAAGGAATGGCGCATCGCATGGGGCGTGGCGGTGGCGGGCAGGCCGAGCTGCATCCGCGCCTGCTCCATCGCCTTGGCGATCAGCCGGGGGGAGAGCGGCCCGCCGCGGGCGCCGCGAAACAGCGGCGCGCCGGGCATTTCGGGATGCGGGGCGAGGCGTTGATAGCGCGCGACCGCGGCGCGGGCGGCGGGGATGACCGGGACCAGGCGTTCCTTGCCGCCCTTGCCGCGGATGCGCAGCACCTCGGGCAGGGGGGTGTCGGCGCAGGTCAGCGACAGCGCCTCTGATATCCGCAGGCCGCAGCCGTAAAGCAGCGTGACCACGGCCATGTCGCGGGCGGCGATCCAGTCGGTCTGGGTCTGCTCGCCCACCGTCTCGATCATCGCGCGGGCGGCGTCTTCATCGAGCGGGCGGGGCAGTTTGCGGCGGAACTTGGGGCTGCGGGCGGCGAGGATGGCGGTGGCATCGAAGCCCTCGCGTTCGGCGAGCCAGCGCAGGAAGCCCTTGACCGCCGAGAGCGCGCGCGCCAGCGAGCGGGCCGCGACGCCGCGGCCGCGTTCATGGGCCATCCAGGCGCGGATGTCGGATGTGGTGAGTTGGCGACAGCGGGCCGAGGCCCAGCGGGGCGCCGTGGTGCTGCACGAGGAAGGCCAGAAAGCCTGTGACATCGGTGCGATAGGCGGTGACGGTATTTTGCGCGGCGCCATCGAGGGCCGCGATATGGGCCAGCCAGCCGGCCAGCGCATCCCGCTGGGCGGCTGACAGATCGAGTGTCATTGCAGCCAGTGCCGCATCGAGCGTTCGAACACGCTGGCGAAGAAGGTCAGCAGGTCGGTGCCCTGAACCGGACGGAAATGATGCGGATCCTCGGAGCCGAAGGCGAGCATTCCCGGCAGTTTGCCGGGGCCGAAATCGAGCCGCATCAGCGCCTCGGACCGGATCCAGCCTGCGGTTTCGCCGTAGATCTCGTCCGAGGCGGGGATGGTCTGGCGCAGGGTCACCGGGCGCGCGGGCATCGGGCGGTTGGCGCTGATATAGGTCTCGATGAAGCCGGGTTCGGCGACCCAGAGCACGTCGCCAAGCCGGTTGAGGGTGGGGTCGGAGCCGTCATGCGACGATTCGAGCACAAGCCGGATCGCGTCGAGCCGCAGGGTCTGCGCGACCTCGCTGCCGAGGTTGGTCAGGAAATCCTCAAACGACATCGGGTCGAGCATGCACAGGATGGCGCGGTGGATCAGGTTGGTGCCCGAGAGGTTCTCGTAGGCCGCCGCGATCACCGAGCGATGGGTGTCTTCCAGCCGGTCGAGGCGGGCCTCGAGCCGTTCCATCGCGATGCCGCGCAGATCGACGACATTGGCCCCGAGCGCGCGGTCATTCGCGGCGATCAGGGCGCGCATCAGATCCTGGTCTTCCAAGACCGCGTCGGGGTCGGCCATGATCTTTTCGCGCAATGTGTCTTCGATAAGTGCCGTTTCAGCCATGCCTGCCTCGCGTTCCGTTTGTTATTGGGGAAGCACCGTCGAGGGTGCCGTCCGATCTTTCCGGAATATTGCACAAACATTCTGACGAGGCAGCATTAGATTGCCCGGGGGCGACATTTCCGACCCTGCGTGGTGTGAAGGGCGCACCTTGCCCGGGGGCGCCCGGCTGGCTTTACGGTTTGTTCATCGTGTTGCGGAAGGGTCGGAGGGGTCTTGGGTTGCAGGGCCGGATGGGCGATGTCAGAACGGGGGCGGAATGGAAGGGGGGCGCGTGTCCGAGGCGGAATATTTCGAGGCGGGCGCGCTGATCGGCGTGCTGACGACCGAACCGCTGGGGCGCGTTCTGGACTATCGCGCGCCCGAGGGCGGCTGCGCGCTGGGTGCCTATATCGAGGTGCCGCTGGGGCCGCGGCGGGTGCTCGGCGTGGTCTGGGGGCCGGGCGAGGGCAGCTTTGACCCGGCCAAGGTGCGGAGCGCCTGGCGGGTGCTGGATGCGGCGCCGTTGCAGGACGAGATGCGGATGTTCCTGACGCGGGCGGCGGATTACACGCTGACCCCGATGGCGGCGATGCTGCGGCTGGCGACCCGCGCGCCGGGTCTGGGCGAAACACCTTCGATGCGGCGGATCTATCGGCTGGGCGCGGCCGAGCCGGAGCGGATGACCGATGCGCGGGCGCGCGTGCTGGAAGTGCTGCGCGATCATGGCGGGCTTGGCTTCACGCTGGCGGAACTGTCGGGGCTGGCCGGGGTGACGACATCGGTGGTCAAGGGGCTGGTCGGGCAGGGCGCGGTGCTGGAAGAGGAAGCGCCACGCGATACCGCCTATCCAAGGCTCGATCCCGATCTGGCGGGGCGCGATCTGACGCCGGATCAGGCGGCGGCGGCGGCGGCGCTGCGCGCGCGCTTTGCCGAGGGCGGCTATGGCACGACGCTGCTGAAGGGGGTGACCGGATCGGGCAAGACCGAGGTCTATCTGGAGGCGGTTGCCGAATGCCTGCGGCGCGGGCGGCAGGCGCTGGTGCTGCTGCCCGAGATCGCCTTGACCGGGGGCTTTCTGGCGCGGGTCGAGGAGCGCTTTGGCGCGCGGCCCGCGGAATGGCATTCCGGCGTGACGGTGACCGAGCGGCGGCGGTTGTGGCGGATGGTGGGCGAGGGCGGCGCGCAGCTCGTGGTGGGGGCGCGGTCGGCGCTGTTCCTGCCGTTCCGCGATCTCGGGTTGATCGTCGTCGATGAGGAACACGACACCTCTTACAAGCAGGAAGAGGGGGTTTTGTATAACGCCCGCGACATGGCGGTGCTGCGCGCCTCGATCCTGCAGGCGCAGGTGGTGCTGGCCTCGGCCACGCCGAGCCTCGAAAGCTGGGTGAATGCCGAGGCGGGGAAATATGCGCGGCTCGACCTGCCGTCGCGGTTCGGGGCGGCGGAACTGCCGGTGATGCGCGCGCTCGACATGCGCGACGAGGCCTTGCCGGGGGATCGCTGGATCTCGGACCGGCTGAAGCGCGAGGTGGTGGAGCGGATCGCGCTGGGCGAGCAGTCCCTGTTGTTCCTGAACCGGCGCGGATATGCGCCGGTGACGATCTGCCGGGCCTGCGGGCATCAGATCGGCTGCGACCATTGCGATGCGCGGATGGTCGAGCATCGCTTTCTGAAGCGGCTGATGTGCCATCAATGCGGCGAGACCAAGCCGATGCCGGTCGCCTGCCCGTCCTGCGGGGTCGAGGGGCGGCTGGCGCCGGTCGGGCCCGGGGTCGAGCGGCTGGCGGAAGAGGTGACGCGGCTGTTCCCGGAGGCGCGGGTGGCGGTGCTTTCGTCGGATCTGTTCGGATCGGCGCGGGCGCTGAAGGAGCAGATCGAGGCGATTGCGGCGGGGGCGGCGGATATCATCATCGGCACGCAGCTGGTGGCGAAGGGGCACAACTTTCCGCTGCTGACGCTGGTCGGGGTGATTGACGCGGATCTTGGGTTGCAGGGGTCGGACCTGCGCGCGGCGGAGCGGACGTTTCAGCTGATGCGGCAGGTGGCGGGGCGGGCCGGGCGGGCGGATCGGGCGGGGGTGGCGCTGTTGCAGACCTATCAGCCGGATCATCCGGTGATCCGCGCGATTCTGGCGGGGGATGAGGAAGGCTTCTGGCGCGCCGAGGCGGAAGAACGCCGGATGGCGGGGGTGCCGCCCTATGGCCGGATGGCGGGGATCATCCTGTCCTCGCCCGATGTGCAGGCGGTGTTCGATTTCGCGGGCGAGCTGGCGCGGCGCGACGGGCCGCTGCGGGCGATCGGGGCGCAGGTCTACGGGCCGGCGCCGGCACCGATCGCGCGGGTGCGCGGGCGGCATCGGGTGCGGCTGCTGGTGAAGGCCGACAAGGCCGCACCGTTGCAGGCGGCGCTGGCGCGCTGGATCGGGCAGTTGCGCGTGCCCGCCAATCTGCGGCTGGCGGTGGACATCGATCCGCAGAGTTTCCTGTGAGGCGCGAGTTGCGCCGCCCCTTGTGACCCAAGGTCGTATTGCGGGCGCGCCCCATCGCACCGTAGACATCGGGACGGGGCAGCGGGATCGGGTATATCGGCATGGCGCGGCTATTGGTGATCGGGGCCAGCGGCTCTGGAACGTCGTCGCTGGGGCGTGCGCTTGCCACCGGGCTCGCCAGCCAGCATTTCGACATCGACGATTTCTTCTGGCAGCCGACCGAGCCACCCTTCACCGAGAGGCGCGAGGTCGCCGAGCGGGTGCGGCTGATGCAGGTGATGTTCCTGCCGCGCGCGACATGGGTCGCCTCCGGCTCGCCGATGGGCTGGGGCGACGTGATCCTGACCCGGCTGACGCATGTGGTTTTCGTCACGCTGGACCCGGGCCTGCGGCTGGCGCGGCTGGAGGCGCGCGAGCGGCTGCGCCTCGGGGCGCGGATCGCGCCCGGTGGCGACCGGGCCGAGGCGCATCGCACCTTTCTCGACTGGGCGCGCAGCTATGATGATCCGACCTCGACCCGCAGATCGCGGGCGACGCAGGAGGCGTGGCTCTATCATTGCCCCTGTCCGGTGTTGCGGCTGGATGGTGATGCCGATCCCGGAGCGCTGGCCGGAAAGGTGATTGCGTGGCTTGACCAGACCGGAGCGCGGCCTTAGGCCGGGGGCGCCCGTTCAAGCCGAGAAATCCTGCACCATGCCCACCTATTCCGCATTGACCACCCTGATGGGGCAAGCCCCGGCCGAGGCTTTGGCGGAGGCCATCGAGGCGATGCAGCCGGAACCCTCTGGCGTGGGCGTCTTCGAGATCGAGGATGACTCGGGTCTGTGGGAGGTTGGCGCCTATTTTCTGGACAGCCCGGATGAGGTGGTGCTGGCGCTGCTGGCGGCGGCCTATGGCGCGAAGCCCTTCAGCCTGTCGGAACTGCCCGAGATCGACTGGGTCGCCAAGGTCAAGCGCGAGCTGACGCCGGTCGAGGCCGGGCGGTTCTTCGTCTATGGCAGCCATGACGCGGACAAGGTGCCCGAAGGGGCTGTGGCGTTGCTGATCGAGGCCTCGATGGCCTTTGGCACCGGGCATCATGGCACCACTTTGGGCTGTCTGCGCGCGCTCGACCGGCTCGACCGGGCCGGGGTGGTGGGGATGAACGTCGCCGATATCGGCTGCGGGACGGCGGTGCTGGCGATGGCGGCGGCGGCGATCTGGCCGAACCCGGTGCTGGCCTCCGACATCGACGCGGTTGCGGTCGAGGTGGCCGAGGCGAACGTCAGGGTGAACGGGCTGGAGGGGCGGGTGATCTGCCTTGAGGCGGCGGGGTTCGGCAATCCGCGGCTGACGGCGGCGGCGCCGTTCGATCTGGTCTTTGCCAATATCCTGAAAGGGCCGCTGATCGAGCTGGCACCCTCGATGGGCCAGCACGTGGCGGCCGGTGGTCGGGCGATCCTCTCCGGTCTTCTGATGGTTCAGGCAGAGGCGGTGATTGCCGCCTATGAGGCGGCGGGATTCGCCGTGGAGACCCGCGAAGACATCGGCGACTGGTCGACGCTGACACTTGTGAAAAGTCACTGATCCTCCCTACTGATGACACAGTGCTGCGATATTGCCTCGCGCGAAGACGTCTATGATCGGGGGCCAGAATGGCCGACAGGAATCGCGAAGAGTTCGAGGCACGGTTGCAGCGCATCGGGCAAGCCCGTTCACAGGCCGCACCCGCGGCCTCTGCCGGGCTGCTGAGTCGCGCGCGCCGGCGCGGGATGGTCGGGCTGAAGGTCACGGTTCTGGTCGCCGCAGCGGTGATCGGGCTGAAAGGCGTGATGATCGCCTATATCGGATCCGAGGATTACGGCAAGCATCTGGATGCGCTGGCATCCGGGTCGTCGCTCGATCAGGTGAGCGCCGCGATGATGGGGCAGGACCCGCTGGCATCGACGGTGTCGACGGTTGTCAGTAGCGCCGCCGCCGCCCTAGCCGATGCCGGGTTGTCGCTGGCGAGCGGCGGCACGGAGGGCGCAGACGGCCAGCAGGGCGCGCGGCAGGGTTTCGTGGCCGGCAGGCATGGCGAAACCACGCCGCATGGGCCGATGTTCATCGGCACCGCGATATTGATGGCTCCGACGAGCCTCGGGCGCCGCGACAACGTTCCCTTCAGCGTCAGCCCGGATGGTTTTGCCGGCAGCGCGGGCAATTTCATCCCCGCGCGGGTCCCGAGCGATCCGAATGCGGCGGCCAAGTTCGCATCGGGCAGGCCTGCGGGTCGGGCGATCGCCAACCCGTCGCCGGTGCTGCCGGATGAACAGGCTGGATTTCAAACGGTACCTGACGCCGGATCGACGGTCATCGATCCGGTTGCCAGCAGCGCCGGACCGACTGTCACCACGCCGGTGGTCAGCAGTGCTCGGACCGAGGGTCACCGATCCGGGCGCCAGCAGCGCCGGACCGACGGTCATCGATCCGGTGGCCAGCAGCGTCATTCTGACGTTCACCAATCCAGTGGCCACCAGCGCCGAGATCGAGGCAACGCCCTCGAAAACGACGGCACCTTTTGCGCTCGGGCCTTCGGTGACGGTGGCGCGCCCGATGGGGCGTCATCACTTTTCGCCAATTGCCTTTTCCCCCGCCACCGTCCCGACAGGTCTTCCTGGACTTGTCCCGGTGGCTGCTGCGGCCCCGATGGGGAGCGGACACTGACCTTTGTTGCGCTCAGGCAGACAGTTTAGGCACGATTTGCATCATAGTTGACCTATAGTCTGCCACAATATTGCCTCAATCTTTCCTCATCCTAGCCACTCGGTGGGGGCCGTGCTTTGGGAGCAAGACATGGTAGACCGAAACCTGCAGGACTTCTACGGACGCCTCTATCGGATCCAGAAGATTCGCCGCCGTGGCGGTGGTTTTGAAGCGCCTGGAACCCTTGGCAAAAGCTATTTCGTCCCGCGCGCTTCGCGCAATATTCCCATCGTCGGCCCGCTGCTGATCGTGCTGGTCGCTGTCACCTGCCTCAAGGCGGTGATACTGGCCGAGGTCGGCACGAAGAACTACGACAGCCGGATCGCGGCGCTGGAGGAGGGTGGGATCATTGACCGCATCGGCGGGCTTGTGATGATCGCGGACCCTGCCACCGAATATCTGTCAGGCAAGATCCAGACGCTGCGCACGAAGTGAGGCTGGCGGCCAGGGTCGCTCCCAGTCCCGAAGCCGCAAATCAGCTCTGAGGCCGCGCCGTGCCATCGGCGTGGCCTTTTGCATTGGTACGCCAGTTGCGGGCGTTGGCGACGCGCCCCGGCAGGGGGCAAATGGATCGGGCCCTGATATTGGGCCGTGATCGCGATCCCACAAAGACGAAGACCGCGTCGGTTTCCCGTCGCGGTCTAGATCATCGGATCAGGCAGTGTCGGACCTTGTCGCGGCTCGGGCATCAGGCCCGGTCGCGCGCGATCATGTCGATGTCACCCCGGCACAGGCCGATGTCATCGAGTTCGCGGTCGCTGAGTTTGCCGAGCGAAGAGCGCGTCACGCGAGCGTCGTTCCATGCGGCGAATTTGCTGCTGGCGCTGGTGAAGAAGGTCACGATCTTGTAGGTCGAGATAGCGCCAAACGGCGCCGGGCGGGTCGTCGAATAGGCGGCCATGGCGGTGTTCCTTTGTGTTTTCAAATTGCCTCATTGTGAGGCGTCTGTTCTCGTGACACGCACTTAGGCTGACCATAATTGAAAGACAAGCAGAGCCACTTGCATGGCTTCCATGCTGGAAACGCATAACGATCACGGTCGGTTACGGGGTCTGTCACGGCCCCGGGATGCGGCGTGAAAAGCGTCGTTTTCAACCTGCCGGACGGCGCATTTCGGCAGGATTTTCGCGCCCTCGCGCGACCGGTCGGCGGCGGCCCTCAGGGGCATTGGCTATGGCGGATGTTCGCTTTTCGTGCTACTGCGTCAGAAAAGCAACAGGCGCTGGAGGCAGGATGCGGGTTTTGGGGATCGACCCCGGGTTGCGCAACCTTGGGTGGGGCGTGATCGATGTTCAGGGATCGCGTCTGATTCACGTCGCGAACGGCATCTGCCATTCCGAACCCGGCGAGCTTGCGCCGCGGCTCTTGTCCCTGCACCGGCAGCTGACCGAGGTGGTGCGGCTCTACGCCCCCGAAGCGGCGGCGGTCGAGCTGACCTTCGTGAACAAGGACGGGGTGGCGACGCTGAAGCTGGGGCAGGCGCGCGGGATCGCTTTGCTGGTGCCGGCGCAGGCCGGGCTCGAGGTCGGCGAATATGCCCCGAACGCGGTCAAGAAGACGGTGGTCGGGGTCGGCCATGCCGCCAAGGTGCAGGTGGATCACATGGTGCGGCTGCAATTGCCGGGCGCGGTGATCGCCGGGCCGGACGCGGCGGATGCACTGGCGGTTGCGATCTGCCATGCGCATCACCTGCAATCCGCCGGCCGGCTGGTCGAGGCGCTGGCGAGGGCCGCGCGATGATCGGCAAGATCTCCGGGCGGATCGACTATCGCGGGTCGGATCATGTGCTGATCGACGTGCGTGGCGTGGGCTATATCGTGCATGTGTCGGATCGCACGCTGGCCGTCCTGCCGGGGATCGGCGAGGCGGCGGCGCTCTATACCGAATTGATCGTGCGCGAAGACCTGTTGCAGCTCTTCGGCTTTCCGACGCTTCTGGAAAAGGAATGGCACCGGCTGTTGATGACGGTGCAGGGGGTTGGCGCCAAGGCCGGGATGGCGATCCTCGGGGCGCTTGGGCCCGAGGGCGTCAGCCGGGCGATTGCGCTGGGCGATGTCAATGCGATCAAGACCGCACCGGGTGTCGGGCCGAAGATCGCGCAGCGCGTGGTGCTGGAGCTGAAGACCAAGGCCGCGGGGGCGATGGCGATCGGCGGGGTGCGCACCGCCGGGGTCGACCCCGATGCGGTGCTCGAGGCAGAGGCTGTGCCGCGCGCGCCGCGGGCGGCGCCGCCGCCGACCAAGGCGGTGCCGTCCCGGGCGGCGCATAGTGCGGACGCGCTGTCGGCGCTGATCAATCTCGGCTATGGCCAGGGCGATGCGGCCTCGGCCGTGGCGACCGCCTCGGCCGATCTGCCGGAGGCGGACACCGCCGGGCTGATCCGGGCGGCGTTGAAACTGCTGGCGCCGAAAGGGTGATCCATGGCCGCACCTGATCCCGCGCTGCGCCCCGAGCGGCTGCCGGAAGACACCGACCGGGCGCTGCGGCCGCAGCGGCTGGACGAGTTCATCGGCCAGGCCGAGGCGCGGGCCAACCTGAAGGTCTTCATCGAAAGCGCCAAGATGCGCGGCGAGGCGATGGACCACACGCTGTTCCACGGCCCGCCGGGGCTGGGCAAGACCACGCTGGCGCAGATCATCGCGCGCGAACTCGGCGTGGGGTTTCGCATGACCTCGGGCCCGGTGCTGGCCAAGGCCGGCGATCTGGCGGCGATCCTGACCAATCTGGAACCGCGCGATGTGCTGTTCATCGATGAGATCCACCGCCTCAACCCGGCGGTGGAAGAGGTGCTCTATCCGGCGCTCGAGGATTTCGCGCTGGATCTGGTGATCGGCGAGGGGCCGGCGGCGCGCACCGTGCGGATCGAGCTGCAGCCCTTCACGCTGGTCGGGGCGACGACCCGGCTCGGCCTCCTGACCACGCCGCTGCGCGACCGCTTCGGGATCCCGACGCGGTTGCAGTTCTATACCGAGGATGAGCTGCACGAGATCGTCACGCGGGGCGCGCGGCTTCTGAACATCTCGGCCGCGCCGGATGGCTGCCGCGAGATCGCCAAGCGGGCGCGCGGCACACCGCGGATCGCCGGGCGACTGCTGCGCCGGGTGGTGGATTTCGCACTGGTCGAGGGCGATGGCACGCTGACCCGCAAGATCGCCGACAGTTCGCTGACCCGGCTCGGGGTCGATCACCTCGGCCTCGACGGGGCCGACCGGCGCTATCTGACGCTGCTGGCGGAAAACTACGGCGGCGGGCCGGTGGGGATCGAGACGATCTCGGCCGCGCTGTCGGAAAGCCGCGATGCGGTGGAAGAGGTGATCGAGCCCTATCTGTTGCAGCAGGGCCTGATCCAGCGCACGCCGCGGGGCCGGATGCTGGCCAGCAAGGCCTGGCGCCATCTCGGGCTCGAGGCGCCGCGCGCGCCGGGGCAGGGCGAGATGTTCGGCAAGTGACCGGGCCTGGCCGGGGGAATTCCGCTTGCAGCTTTCTCCTGGCAAAAATACTCATCTTTTGACCTCGCCCGGCACCGGGCGGAACATCGGAGGGGTGATGCAGGCAGAGGATGTGGCAAGGCTCTTCACCCGCAGCGACGGCAGCTATCTGTTCGCGCGCTGGGGGCGGCCGATCGTGCCGGTGGTCTTCGGGGTGGAAGACGAGACGCTGTCGGTGATCAAGGGCGCGGTCGAGGCGGTGGTGACGCTGGCCGGTCACCGGATGGCCGAGACCGATCCGGAGCTGGGCGCCAATCTGATGGTCTTCTTCCTGCGCGACTGGGAGGAGTTGCTGGCGGTGCCGGGGCTCGATCGGCTGATCGCCGATCTGGGTCCGCTGGTGGCGCGGCTGGAGGCGGCGGGGGCCAATCAGTACCGGGTGTTCCGCTTTGACGCGGCGGGGGCGATCCGGGCGGCCTTTGTCCTCCTGCGGATGGATGCGGCGTTGTCGGCGGTGCCGGCCGAGGTGCTGGCGCTGGCGCAGGCGGCGCAGATGATCCTGTTGTGGTCGGATCAGGCCTTTGCCGAGGCTTCGATCCTGGGCACGGTCGGGGATCGGGTGATCCTGCGGCCCGAGATCGGCGCGGTGATCCGGGCGGGCTATGATCCGGTTCTGCCCGCCCATGCTTCGGACGCGAGCCACGCGCTGCGGCTCGCCGCGCGGCTGGGGTCGGTGGCATGAGCCACAGCTTTGCCCTGCGGGTCTATTATGAGGATACCGACCTTGCCGGGATCGTCTATTACGCGAATTACCTGAAATTCATCGAGCGCGGCCGCAGCGAATGGGTGCGCGACGCTCGGGCATCGACCAGACGCGGCTGAGGCGGACGAGCCGGGATCGTCTTTGCCGTGCGACGGCTCGAGGCGGATTATCTGCGACCGGCGCAGTTTGACGATGATCTGGTGGTCGAGACCCGGCTCGATGCCGCTGACCGGCGCGCGGATCGTGCTGGAGCAGGCGGTTCTGCGCGGGGCAGAGCGGCTGTTTCGCGGCCAGGTCACGCTGGTCTGTCTGACCGAGGGCGGGCAGTCCGGCGCGGCTTCCGGCGGATGTTCGCCGTGCAGCTTGACGCGGGTTGCGCGTCAGGAATCATTGTCGCACGTGCGGTCACGACGCAGTGTGTTGGCATTCCCCTTCAAATCCAGGTAGAATCGCTGCTAACGAGCCGCCGTAAGAGCGGCCGATCAAGACGAGCAGGCATATGGATACGAAGACACTTGCGACCGCGCAGGAGATCGATTTCTCGTTGCTCGCGCTTTTCGCGCGGGCAACCGTTACGGTGCAGATCGTGATGATCGCTGCTGATCATCGCCTCCTTCTGGTCATGGGCGATCATCATCCAGCAAGCACATCCTCTTTCGGCGGGCGCGCGGCGAGGCGAGCGATTTTCGACCGGTCGTTCTGGTCGGGCGAGCCGCTGGACGAGCTGTTCGAGAAGATCGGCCCGCAGCCCGATGGGCGCGTCGGAGAAGATCTTTGCGGCCGGGATGCTGGAATGGCGGCGCAGCCACCGGCAGGATGGCGGGCTGATCGCGGGCGCGCAGGCGCGGATCGACCGGTCGATGGATGTGGCGATCGCGAAAGAGAGCCGAGGGGCTGAACGACGGGCTGGCGTTCTCTGGCCACGGTCGGGTCGACCGCGCCCTTCATCGGGCTGTTCGGCACGGTCTGGGGCATCAAGCACGCCTTCGAGGAGATCGCCATCAGCCAGAACACCAACCTTGCCGTGGTGGCGCCGGGCATTGCCGAGGCGCTGCTGGCGACCGGGCTCGGGCTGCTCGCGGCCATTCCGGCGGTGATCTTCTACAACAAGCTGATCGGCGGACAGTGACCGCGTGATCTCGGGCTATGAGGCCTTTGCCGACGAATTCGCCACCATCCTGTCGCGCCAGCTGGACGCCTGAGCCATGGGTGCCGGGGTGATCAAGCAGGGCGGCGGGCGGCGGACGGCGCGGCCGGCGGCGCGGCCGCAGCGCGGCGATGTCCGAGATCAACGTCACGCCCTTCGTGGACGTGATGCTGGTGCTGCTGATCATCTTCATGGTGGCGGCGCCGCTGCTGACGGTGGGCGTGCCGATCAAGCTGCCGCAAGACGGCGGCGACTGCGCTGCCGACCGAGAAGGAAGAGCCGCTGACCATCACGCTGGCGCCGGACGGCAAGCCGTGCTGCAGACGACCGAGATCAACGCAGGCCGAGCTGATCCCGAAGCTGCAGGCGATCGCGGCAGAGCGGCACGGACAGCAAGATCTTTCTGCGGGCCGATGGATCGGTGCCCTATTCGCGGGTGGCGCAGATCATGGGCGCGCTGAATGCGGGCGGGTTCCGCGATATCGGCCTGGTGACGGACCCTGACGGGCCGCGCCTGAACGGAAGCGGCGGCTAGGCCGTAACGGGATGAAAACGGGCATCATCATCTCTGGTATCGGGCATCTCGGCCTGATCCTGTGGCTGCTGTTGGGCGGGCTGATCTTTCCGTCGAATGAACCGCCGCCGATTTCAGGCCTCGGATGTGTCGCTGGTGACCGGCGCGCAGCTCGATGCGCTGACGGCGCAGGCCTCGGCACCGCCGGCGGCACCGCAGACCGATGTGGCCAAGCCCGCGCCTGCGCCGAATGAGACCGAGCCCGCGCCCGCGCCGAAGCCGGAGGCTGCCCCGAAGGCGCCCAAGCCACCCAAGGTGGAACCGGCGCCGCAGCCTGCCGACAAGACCCCGGATGTGAGCAAGACCAAGCCGCAGCCGCCCGCCAAGGTGGCCGTTGCGCCGAAGCCGCCGGAGCCGCCTGCCGAGACGCAGGATGCGAAACTGCCCGACGTCAGCCCCGCGCCGCCGCCGAAACCCTCGCCGCGCATCGCGCCGACGCCCTCGCCCGTGCCGTCGCCGGATGCGAAGGTGGCCGACAAGGTGCAGCAGGAAGTGACGCAGGACCCGAATGCCGAGACCAAGGTTGTAAGCCCGCCGAAGGAGGCCACCGCGCCGAAAGAGGCGGCGGCCCAGATCGTGCCGGAGGCGCAGAAGACCGATGCGACCGACGCCATCCGAAACGCTGGCCCCGGTGAAGAGCCAGCGCCCGAAAAGCCGCCCGCCGGCACCGACGCCGGATACGCAGGTGGCTGCGGCCGACACGCCCACGCCGGACACCCCGAGCCCGGAGACCAAGACCGCGTCGAATGACACCAAGAAGCCCGCGAGCCCGAGTGCCGACACCAAACCCGCTGCGAAGCCCGCCAAGGCCGCGCCCTCGAGTGCCGCGACCGATGCGGCCGTGGCGGCCGCGCTGGCCTCGCTCGGCGATGTGGGCGGCGAGGGCAGCACCAGCGGCACCAAGGGCTCGTCCACGCGGCCGGATGGGCCGCCGCTGACCTGGGCGAGGTTGACGGGTTGATCGCCTCGCTGAAGCGGATGCTGGATTGTCGACGTCGGGTCGGATTCGGCCAATGTCTCGGTGACGGTCGCGTTTTCGATGAATCAGGACGGCACGGTGAACCCGGCGTCGATCAAGATGCAATCGGCATCCGGCAGCGACAATCAGAGCGCCGTGCGGGCTGCATTCGAAACGGCGCGCCGTGCGATTCTGCGTGGCAGTGCCGAGGGTTTCAACTTGCCCGCTGACAAATATGACCAGTGGCGTGATATCGAAATTGTATTCGACCCGAAAGGAATGAGGCTCAAATGACCCTTTCACGGAGACTTGCGATCGTTCTCGCCCTTGCTCGGGCTGCAGGCGGCCTATCTGCCGCAAGCCGTCGCGGCACCGCTGAGGCTGAGCTGGATCAGGGGGTGATCGAACCTTTGCCCTTCGCGCTGCCGGATTTCATCGCGGAAAACGGCGGGGCGGGGAAGCTGGCCGCTGACATCACCGCGGTGGTGGCCTCTGACCTGACCGGGACCGGGCTTGTTCCGGCAGCTGCCGTCAAGCGCCTTCATCAGCAAGGTCACGAGTTTCGACGCGCCGATCCAGTATCCCGACTGGAAGGCGATCAATGCGCAGGCGCTGATCACCGGCGCGGTGAGCGTGCAGGGCGACAAGCTGGTGGTGAAGTTCCGCCTCTATGACGTGTTCTCGGGCGCAGCCTTTGGGCGAGGGGCTGCAATTCGTCGGCACCCCCACGACATGGCGGCGGATGGCGCATAAGGTGGCCGATGCCGTCTATAGCCGGATCACCGGCGAGGGCGGGTATTTCGACAGCCGGGTGGTCTATGTCGCCGAGAGCGGGCCCGAAGGCGCAGCGCCTGATGCGGCTGGCGCATCATGGATTACGACGGGGCGAATATCGCAATATCTGACCGATGCGGGATCGATCGTGCTGGCGCCGCGCTTTCGCCCGATGGCAAGCGGGTCATCTATGTCAGCTACAAGTCCGGCTTTCCGCATATCTACGTGATGACACTGTCGAACCTGCAGCAGCGCCAGATCGATGATCAGCCCGGCACGATGACCTTCGCGCCGCGCTATGCGCCGGATGGGCGCACCGCCATCATCTCGCTGGAGCAGGGCGGCAATACCGACCTTTACCGGCTCGATCTGGCCTCGGGGCAGGCCACGCGGCTGACCAATGATCCGTCGATCGACACCGCGCCGAGCTATTCGCCGGACGGCATCGCAGATCGTGTTCGAAAGCGACCGCTCGGGCGAGCAGCAGATCTATGTCATGTCGGCCGGTGGCGGGGCCGCGACGCGGATCAGCTTTGGTCCGGGGCAGATACGCGCACCCCGGTCTGGTCGCCGCGCGGCGACATGATCGCCTTTACCAAGCAGAACGATGGCCGGTTCTACATCGGCGTGATGAAAACCGACGGCAGCGAGGAACGGCTGCTGACCGCCTCTTACCTCGACGAGGGCCCGACCTGGGCGCCGAACGGGCGGGTGATCATGTTCACCCGCGAGGCGGCGGGGGCCGACGGCGCGCCGCAGATCTATTCGGTCGATATCTCCGGCCGGAACCTGAAGCAGCATTCCGACCGATGGTGCCGCATCGGACCCGGCCTGGGGACCTTTGCTGCCCTGACACCTGAGCTGCGCCTCGTTTCCAAAGGCGGCGCGGACCTGTTATATGATGGCCAAATCGAGCCAAAAGCAAAAAGGACGAACGACATGCTGACCCTGAACAAGTCAATTCTGCTGGTGCGCCATGCTTGGCCTTGCCGCCTGTAACAACCCCAGCAAATATGGCCACGGCGCCGGTGCTGGCGGTGTCGGCGGCGTGGGTGGCGCGGGTGGCATGGGCGCGAACGGCATTTCCAGCTCCGGCCTTGGCGATGCCAGCAACCCGTCCTCGCCGGCCTATTTCAACCAGACGGTCGGCAACCAGGTGCTTTCGTCGTTGACCAGAGCACGCTGACGCCCGAGGCGCAGTCGATCCTGACGAAACAGGCGCAATGGCTGAACCAGTACCCGGATTACGCGATCATCATCGAAGGCAATGCCGATGAACGCGGCACGCGGGAATACAACCTTGCCCTTGGCGCGCGCCGGGCCAGCTCGGTTCAGGAATTCCTGGTGTCGCAGGGCGTCCGTGGCAGCCGGATGAAGACCATCAGCTACGGCAAGGAACGCCCGGTGGCGACCTGCCCCGAGGAAGCCTGCCTGGCGCAGAACCGCCGGGCTGTGACGGTCATCTCGCAGGGCCTGAACGGCTAGGGGGCTGACGTGATGCGGCTGCGTGTTTGCTTTCCGCGCAATCGCGCTGATGTTCTGGTGGCGCTTCCGGGCGCTGCCCTGGCGCAGTCGAAGGCTGCAAGACACTGGCCGATATCAAGGCCGACCTCGCGACAGGTCTCTGCCGAAGTGCAGAGCCTGAAGCAGGAAATGAACGCGACCGGGGCCAGCGGCATACAGCCGGCCGCGGGCAGCATGGCGCAGCAGCGGCTCGACGCGATCGAGGCGGAGTTGCAGGCGCTGAACCCGCAGACCGAGATGCTGCAGAACCGGATCAATCAGGTGGTGGCGCGATGGCACCAACCGGATCGGCGATCTTGATTCCGGCATCACCGAGCTTGGGGCGGCGACACCAGCGAAGCTGCGGCAAGACGCCGGCCGCTTGGCGGTGACGGCTGCTGCGGGCGCGGTCTTCGGCCACCGGTCGTGGCGGCGGCAGCGCCGCCTGCGGCTGCGGCCAACGGACCGGCGCCCGAGCTTGCCGTCAGCGAGCAGAGCGATTTCGACACGCGCCAAGGCGGCGCTCGACAAGGGCGATATGGCCAGCTGCGGCCAAGCTCTTCGCGACCTTCGCGCAGACCTATACCGGCGGCCCGCTGACCGGCGAGGCTTTGTTCTATCGCGGTGAGGCGCTTGAGCAAGTCCGGCGACACGGCGAATGCGGCGCGGGCCTATCTCGACAGTTTCTCGAGCTATCCGAAGGGGCCGCAGGCGCCGGATGCGCTGACCAAGCTTGGCATGAGCCTTGGGGCGCTGGGACAGGTCCAGGATGCCTGCACGACGCTGGGCCAGGTCAGCGTCCGCTATCCGGGGCACCCGCGGGGGCGGATGCGGCGAACGGCCATGCTGCAATGCTCAGGTGCCAGTAGGCGGGATGCGACGAGGCGGGCGGATCCTGCAGCGTCGCTTGCCGAGGCAATTGACGGCGCCTTGTCGCCCGATCGGCCCGCCCGGTTGGGCGTTGCCGTTTCTGGCGGCGGCGATTCCATGGCCTTGTTGCATCTGCTGCGCGACTGGGCCGGGCGGAGCGGGGCGGAGCTTCACGCGGTGACGGTGGATCATGGCCTGCGCCCGGCGTCCGCGCGCCGAGGCGGCGATGGTGGCCGAGGTTTGCGCGGCCTCGGTGTGGCGCATGACACGCTGGCATGGCAGGGCTGGGACGGGCAGGGCAATCTGCAGGATCAGGCGCGCCGGCGCGCGGTATGCGCTGATCGCGGACTGGGCGCGGGCGCCGGTCGATCGGTTCGGTGGCGCTTGGGCCATACGGCGGATGATCAGGCCGAGACCTTTCTGATGCGGCTGGCGCGGGGTTCGGGCGTCGATGGGCTGTCGGGGATGGCGCAGCGCCGGCTGTCGCTGGGCGTGCTCTGGCAGCGGCCCGCTGCTGGAGCAGTCGCGCGGCGATCTGCGGCTGTTTCTCGCCAGGCGGCGGCTGGGCTGGGTTGACGACCCGTCGAATGACGGATGCGCGGTTCCTGACCGGGTGAAGGCGCGCCAGACGCTTGAGGCGCTGGCGCCGCTGGGGGTGACGGTCGAGGCGCTGCTGGAGACGACGCCAGCGTCTGGCAGAGGCGCGCCGGACGCTTGAGGCGATCACCGCAAGGGGCGGCGCGCGCTCATGTCGCGACTGCAGTCCGGTGACCTGCTTGTCCCGCTTGCCGCCTTTGACGCGCTGCCTGCCGGAGGTGCGGCGCAGGCTTCTGGCGCATGGGCTGACCTGGGTCGCCTCGGCGGAATACAAGCCGCGGCAGGAGGCGCTGGCCGAGGCGCTTGGCGCGATTGCGGGCAGGCAGAGCCTGACCCTGCATGGCTGCCAGCTGACGGTGGCGCGGGGGAGCCTGCGGATCGGGCGCGAATATAATGCGGTGAAGGCGCGTGTGGCGGGCCCCGGCGCCGTCTGGGATGGGCGCTGGGTTCTGAGCGGGCCGGAGGAGGCTGAGCCAGAGGCCGGGCTCGAGGTGCGCGCTTTGGGTGAGGCGGGGCTGGCGGCCTGTCCGGACTGGCGGGTGGCCGGGGTCCCGCGATCCTCTGCGCTGGCGCTTCCCGGGGTCTGGAACGGGGCGGACCTGGTCGCGGCACCGCTGGCCGGACGTGCGGCGGGATGGCGCGCAACATTGCTGCGGGGCGAGACCGACTATTATTGCAGCATTTTATCGCATTGAACCCACGGCGCTAATCTCTATCTTAGAGGGGAAGTATATCGGCGGTGTTCAGGGCCCTGTCCTTTCGCCAGCCTGCAAGGAGGATCCCCCGTGGGCAATGCGACGAAATTGCGCATTCTGGATCGTGCTATTCCTGCTGATCCTTGCCCTGTTCAACCTGTTCAGCAATGGCGAGACGACGATGTCGACCCGTCAGGTGCCCTATTCGGACTTCATCCAGAGGGTCGATTCCGGGGATGTGTCGAGCGTCACGCTGGACGGCGAGCGGGTCATGGTGCGTGGCAAGGATGGCCAGCAATACATGACGATCAAGCCGGAAGGCGAGAATGTCACCGACCGGCTGATCGCGAAGAGTGTCAGCGTTGACGTGAAGCCGCAGCAGCAATCCAGCTTCATGTCGATGCTGAGCGTCTGGCTGCCGTTCCTCGTGCTGATCGGCGTCTGGATCTTCTTCATGAACCGGATGCAGGGCGGCGGCAAAGGCGGGGCGATGGGCTTTGGCAAATCGCGGGCCAAGCTGCTGACCGAAAAGCATGGCCGGGTGACCTTTGACGATGTCGCCGGCATCGACGAGGCCAAGGAAGAGCTGGAAGAGATCGTCGAATTCCTGCGCAACCCGCAGAAATTCAGCCGTCTCGGCGGCAAGATCCCGAAAGGCGCGCTGCTGGTCGGCCCGCCCGGGACGGGTAAGACGCTGCTGGCCCGCGCCATTGCGGGCGAGGCAGGTGTGCCGTTCTTCACCATCTCCGGCTCTGACTTCGTCGAGATGTTCGTCGGCGTCGGCGCAAGCCGCGTGCGCGACATGTTCGAGCAGGCCAAGAAGAACGCGCCCTGCATCGTCTTCATCGACGAGATCGACGCCGTGGGCCGGTCGCGTGGCGTGGGCTATGGCGGCGGCAATGACGAGCGCGAACAGACCCTGAACCAGCTGCTGGTCGAGATGGACGGGTTCGAGGCGAATGAGGGCATCATCATCGTCGCCGGCGACCAACCGCCCCGACGTGCTTGACCCGGCGCTGCTGCGCCCGGGGCGTTTCGACCGCCAGATCACCGTGCCGAACCCGGACATCAAGGGCCGCGAGAAGATCCTGACGGTGCATGCCCGCAAGGTGCCGCTCGGCCCCGACGTCGATCTGCGCATCATCGCGCGCGGCACGCCCGGCTTTTCCGGGGCGGACCTTGCCAACCTTGTCAACGAAGCCGCGCTGACGGCGGCGCGGGTCGGGCGGCGGTTCGTGACGATGGAAGATTTCGAAAGCGCCAAGGACAAGGTCATGATGGGCGCCGAGCGGCGCTCGATGGTGATGACCGAGGATGAAAAGAAGCTGACCGCCTATCACGAAGCCGGCCACGCTGTCGTCGGCTTGAACGTGCCGCAGCATGATCCGATCCACAAGGCCACGATCATTCCGCGCGGCCGCGCGCTGGGGCTGGTGCTGTCCTTGCCGGAACGCGACCAGCTGTCGGTGACCTATACCAAGTACAAGTCGAAGATCGCGATGGCGATGGGCGGCAAGGTTGCCGAAGAGCTGATCTTCGGCAAGGAGAACGTGACCAGCGGTGCCTCGAGCGATATTCAGCAGGTCAGCCGGATCGCGCGGGCGATGGTGACCCAGTTCGGCTTTTCCGACAGCCTTGGCAACATCGACTATGCCAATGAGCAGCAAAGCTATCTGGGCAATTATGGTGGCGGCTCGAACCATTCGGGCACCACGCAGAAGCTGATCGACGACGAGGTGCGCAAGCTGGTCGACGAGGGCTATGAGACGGCCAAGCATATCCTGACCGAAAAGGCGGATGATCTGCGCAGGCTGGCCGAAGGGCTGCTGGAATACGAGACGCTGACCGGGGCCGAGATCATGCGCGTCATGCGCGGCGAGCCGATCGGGCGGGGCGACGATTCCGCACCGCCGGCAAGCGGCGACGGCCAGCCTGACGGCGATTCCCAAGACCAAGCCGAAGACGCCGAAGTCGGATGGCGGGATGGAGCCCGAACCGCTGACCTGACGCGAGGCGATATCGCATTGTGAACGCCGTGGCATGACTTGCCGCGGCGTTTTCATTTCGGGGATCGGTCTCGGCGGGCCGCTTCGCTGTTGCAGCCAGCAAGGGCTGTTGCAATAGTCGGGCCACAGGGAAGAAGGAGCGATGCCATGGGCGCTGCCGCTGTCGATTGGGACCCCGAGATCTACGCGCGGTTCAGGGGCCTTCGTCTGCGACCCGCGCTCGATCTGCTGGCGCAGGTCCCGGCGCTGCCGGCGGGGCCGGCGGTGGACCTTGGCTGCGGCAATGGTGCGGTGGCGCGCGCGCTCGCCACCCGGTTTCCGGATCGGGCGCTGATCGGGGTCGATTCGTCGCGCGCCATGCTGGCCGAGGCGGAAGCGGAGGCGACCTATACCGATCTGGTGCTGGCCGGATTGACGGCTGGAGCCCGGCCGAGGCGCCGGCGCTGATCTTCTCGAATGCGGCGCTGCACTGGCTACCCGATCATGCCGCGCTGCTGCCGCGCCTGGCGGGGGTGCTGGCGCCGGGTGGCATGCTGGCGGTGCAGATGCCAAGCCAGTCGGCGGCCCCGTCGCATCGTCTGCTGCGCGAGATCGCGGCGGCCATGTTTCCCGCAAAAGTTCGATTTCGCGGGCTGGCAGCCGCCGGTGCTGGCGGCCGAGGGCTATTGGCGGATGCTTTCGCCGCTTGGCGGGTCGATGGCCTGGGAGACGGAATATATCCAGCGGCTGGAGCCCTCGGAGGCGGGCCATCCGGTGCGGCGGTTCACCGAATCCACCGCGATGCGGCCCTTTGTCGAGGGCCTGAGCGCGGAGCAGGCGGCGGCCTTTGTCGCGGCCTATGACGCGGCGCTGGCGGGGCCTATCCACGGCTCGACGGATGGCGGCGTGCTCTTCCCATTCCGACGGTGCTTCTTTACGTTGACGCTGTAACCCGCTTCCGGAGCACCCATGCCCGCCCTGATCCCAACCGATTTCACCGCGACCGTCGCCTGGCTGGGCCGCGTGGCCTGACCGCGATGCAAGCCTGCGGGCGCGCCCGGCGGAACACCTCGATCTCGAGCTTTGCGGGCCCGAAGGGCGAGGCGCATGGCGGCGCGACCCGGCCCGCCTGCAGCCGGGTTTCGGCGCAGCATCCGCGTGGCACGACGATTCGCAACGTGCGGCAATTGTCGGTGCTGGCCGATGAGGATCTGGCCGAGATCGCCGAGGCGATGGGGCTGGCGCAGCTGGATCCGGCCTGGCTCGGCGCGAGCCTGGTGCTGCGCGGCATTCCCGATTTCATCCATCTGCCGCCCTCGTCGCGGCTGCAGGGGCCGGATGGGGTGACCATCGTGGTCGATATGGAGAACCGCCCTGCCTGTTCCCGGCAAAGGTCATCGAGGGCGAGGTTCCGGGCGCGGGCGCGCGCTTCAAGCCTGCGGCCGCAGGGCCGCCGCGGGTGTCACCGCCTGGGTCGAGCGCGAAGGCGTGCTGCGCCTGGGCGACGTGATGCGCCTGCATGTGCCCGACCAGCCGGTCTGGGCGCATCTTGCCGAAGCCCGGGGGAGCGTTCTGGCGGAATAGGCAGGGAGCGGCCCTTGGCCGCGCGGTCTGATCCCCAAGGGGACCGCGCGTTCCGATCCGAAACCGATGCTGGCGATATTTGGCCCGGACGGGTCGTAATCCGCCGCTGTCGTGCCCCGGCTCGGCCGCTATAGCCGAGGGACCAAGGACGGGTGAAGTCCCGCAGGGAGGACGACCATGGCCGTCAAGACCGATATCGAAATTGCGCGCGAGGCGCAGAAGAAGCCGATCCTGGAGATCGGCGCAAGCTGGGGATCGGCCGAGACATCTGCTGCCCTATGGCCATGACAAGGCCAAGGTCGGGCAGGACTTCATCGCGGCGCTGGCGAGCGGCCGAACGGCAAGCTGATCCTGGTGACCGCGATCAACCCGACCCCGGCGGGCGAGGGCAAGACCACGACGACCGTGGGCCTTGGCGACGGGCTGAACCGGATCGGCAAGAAGGCCGTGATCTGCATCCGCGAGGCCTCGCTGGCCCGAACTTCGGGATGAAGGGCGGGGCGGCGGGCGGCGGCATGGCCAGGTCGTGCCGATGGAGGAGATGAACCTGCATTTCACCGGCGATTTCCACGCGATCACCTGCGCGCATAACCTGCTGTCGGCGATGATCGACAACCATATCTACTGGGGCAACGCGCTGGACATCGACGCGCGCCGGATCGTCTGGCGCCGGGTGATGGACATGAACGACCGCGCGCTGCGCGATATCGTGGTGAACCTTGGCGGGGTGTCCAACGGCTTTCCGCGCCAGACCGGGTTCGACATCACCGTGGCCTCGGAGGTCATGGCGATCCTGTGCCTGTCCAAGGATCTGGCCGACCTGGAAAAGCGGCTGGGCGACATCGTCGTGGCCTATCGGCGCGACAGCGCCGGTCTATGCCCGCGACATCAAGGCCGATGGCGCGATGACGGTGCTGCTGAAGGACGCGATGCAGCCGAACCTCGTGCAGACGCTGGAGAACAACCCGGCCTTCGTGCATGGCGGGCCCTTTGCCAATATCGCGCATGGCTGCAACTCGGTATCGCGACGACGACCGCGCTGAAGCTGGCGGATTACGTCGTCACCGAGGCCGGGTTTGGCGCCGATCTGGGGGCCGAGAAGTTCTTTGACATCAAGTGCCGCAAGGCGGGGCTGAAGCCCTCTGCCGCCGTGATCGTGGCACGGTGCGGGCGATGAAGATGAACGGCGGTGTGGCGAAGGCCGATCTGGGGGCCGAGAACGTCGGCCGCCGTCGAGAAGGGCTGCCCGAACCTCGGCCGCCACATCGGGCAACGTCAAAGGCTTCGGCGTGCCGGTCGTGGTGGCGATCAACCATTTCACCTCGATACCGATGCCGAGATCGCGGCGGTCAAGGCCTATGTCGCGGAGCAAGGGCCGAGGCGATCCTGTGCAAGCATTGGGCCGAAGGCTCGCCGGGATCGAAGAGCTTGCGCACAAGGTTGTGCAGCTGGCGGAATCGGGCGAGGCGAAGTTCGAGCCGCTTTATCCCGACGCGATGGGGCTGTTCCAGAGATCGAGACGGTGGCCAAGCGCATCTACCGCGCCGATGGCGTGGTGGCCGACAAGGCGATCTCAGCAGCTGAAGGCGTGGGAGGCTGCGGGCTATGGCCATCTG
>CAWIOC010000001.1:460000-461516 GCA_963837565.1 uncultured Pseudomonadota bacterium | reverse complement strand
CCTGCGGCCTTCAGGTTATGAGCCTGACGAGCTACCGGGCTGCTCCACCCCGCGACAGATCCCCAAGGATGTCTGTGATGGGGATATTGGATCGTTTTGAGAGGTTTTGGGGTTTCTTTCTAGGTTTGGCGGCGACCTACTCTCCCACGTCTTAAGACGCAGTACCATCGGCGCGGCGGCACTTAACTGCCGAGTTCGGGATGGGATCGGGTGTTTTGCTCGCGCTATGACCACCAAACCGAGGAAGAAACCCCATCGCCGCGGTCTGCGGCGATGGTCATCAGGCCCTTTCGGGCTTGTCCGAGTGTAGTGAAGTGCGTTGACGATCCTGAAGCCTTGCTTCTACTGGATCAAATCAAGCCTATCGAGCAATTAGTACCGGTCAGCTGAACGCATTGCTGCGCTTACACCTCCGGCCTATCGACGTGGTGGTCTTCCACGGCTCTCAAGGGAGACCTTGTTTTGAAGGGGGCTTCCCGCTTAGATGCCTTCAGCGGTTATCCTGTCCGCTCATAGCTACCCAGCACTGCCGTTGGCACGACAACTGGTCCACCAGTGGAGCGTTCACCCCGGTCCTCTCGTACTAGGGGCAACTCTTCTCAAGTCTCCTACACCCACGGCAGATAGGGACCGAACTGTCTCACGACGTTCTAAACCCAGCTCACGTACCTCTTTAAATGGCGAACAGCCATACCCTTGGGACCTGCTCCAGCCCCAGGATGAGATGAGCCGACATCGAGGTGCCAAACGATGCCGTCGATATGGACTCTTGGGCATCATCAGCCTGTTATCCCCAGCGTACCTTTTATCCGTTGAGCGATGGCCCTCCCACTTGGGACCACCGGATCACTATGGCCGTCTTTCGACTCTGCTCGACGTGTCAGTCTTGCAGTCAGGCTGGCTTATGCCATTGCACTCAACGACCGATTTCCGACCGGTCTGAGCCAACCTTCGCGCGCCTCCGTTACACTTTGGGAGGCGACCGCCCCAGTCAAACTCCCCACCACGCAGGGTCCCGGATCCGGATAACGGACCGCGGTTAGACATCAAGAGTGCGAAGGGTGGTATCTCAAGGGAGGCTCCACGAGAACTAGCGTTCCCGCTTCAAAGCCTACCACCTATCCTGCACATCGCAATCCTGATGCCAATGCGAAGCTAGAGTAAAGGTGCATGGGGTCTTTCCGTCTAACCGCGGGAAGTCTGCATCTTGACAGACAGTTCAATTTCGCTGAGTCCACATTTGAGACAGCGGGGAAGTCGTTACGCCATTCGTGCAGGTCGGAACTTACCCGACAAGGAATTTCGCTACCTTAGGACCGTTATAGTTACGGCCGCCGTTTACTGGGGCTTCAGTTCAAAGCTTGCACCTCTCCCTTTAACCTTCCAGCACCGGGCAGGCGTCAGACTGTATACGTCGCCTTACGGCTTCGCACAGCCCTGTGTTTTTAGTAAACAGTCGCCACCCCCTGGTTTGTGCCCCCGGCCAATACTTGCGTACCAACCGGGCCTCCTTCTC
>CAWIOC010000001.1:0-455000 GCA_963837565.1 uncultured Pseudomonadota bacterium | reverse complement strand
AGCGCCCAGAGGCCGACGCGATGCTCCATCGTCGTGACCGGGTCGACGCCCAGCCCGCCGGTGAGCGCCAGCCAGACCACGCAGACGAAGGGCAATGAGCCCGAGCAGATAGATCGGCCAGGCCGGCACCCGGCGCAGCCGGTCCGTTGATGTCTTGTGCCAGCGCATCAGTAGAACTTCCTCAGGTCCATGCCGGCGTAGAGGCGGCCACCTGATCGCCGTAGCCGTTGAACATCAGCGTTCGATGCGCTTGGCGAAGAGGCCCGCCGCCGATCCGCCGCTCGGTGGCCTGGCTCCAGCGCGGGTGATCCACTTGCGGGTTCACGTTGGCATAGAAGCCGTATTCGCTCGGCGCCTCATCGTTCCAGGTCGTCGGCGGCATCTCGGTCGACCAGCGGTGATCTTGACGATCGACTTGATCCACTTGAAGCCATATTTCCACGGCACCACCAGCCGGATCGGCGCGCCGTCCTGCTTCGGCATCGGCTCGCCATAAATGCCGGTGGCGAGGATGGTCAGCGGGTGCATCGCCTCGTCCATCCGCAGCCCCTCGACGATAGGGCCAGTCGAGGATGCGCGAGCGCTGGCCCGGCATTTCCTCGGGGCGCAGCAGGGTCTGGAAGGCGACGTATTTGGCCGAGGGCTGCACGCCCGCCTTGTCGAGCAGCGTCTTCAGCGGGAAGCCGTCCCAGGGAATGACCATCGACCAGGCCTCGACGCAGCGGAAGCGATAGATGCGCTCTTCCAGCGTGCACGCCCTTGAGCAGATGTCGTCCAGAGCATAGGTGCCGGGCTTGTCCACCATGCCGTCGATCTCGATCGACCAGGGGTCGGTGGTCAGCGTGTGGGCATATGCGGCGGGGTCGGTCTTGTCGAGCGCCGAATTCGTAGAAATTGTTGTAGTGCGTGATCTCTTCCAGCGTGTTCGGCTTTTCCTTGGTCGAATAGGGGCTGGATACGGTGGCCAGCTTTGCATCGGCGCCGCGCCGCCAATGGCCCCCGCCGCAATCAATGCGCCCGTGCCCGCCATGATTTGGCGGCGATTTAGATAGGCCTCCTTCGGGGTGACGTCGGACCCTCTCAGGTCCGTCTTGCTGCACGTAGTCATCCGTCTCTCCTTGGTCTTTGTCTCTCCTCAGACATACGCGAAAATCGGCGGAAAGTTGCCTCACGACCTGTAGCTGGCGAGATCGTGTGAAGTGTTTCAGCCCTCTCGGTCTCGAGGCGCGGTTCGAAAGCGACTAGAGGAGGATCCCAAGGAAAGGCTTGCAACAGGACAGACGGGGCAAAGCGCGCCGAGTTTCACAGCCCGTAACCGCCAGATATTTATGTGACGGACACGCTGAGGGTAAAAGCCAGCCCACCCCTCTCGCGCCGTTCAAGGAATTTCCTCGGCGGGTGCGGCGGGCAGACGGCGACCCCCGCCCTCGACGTTCAGCGCGCTCAATGCACCGTCGCGTGTTGCGGCAGCTCGCGGCGCGAGGCCGAGACGCGCTGGCCGATGATCAGCCCGTCCGGCCCCGCACTGACATGTACCGTCTCGCCGTCATCACCTCGCCCGCCAGGATCATCTCGGCCAGCTGGTCCTGCAGATGGTGCTGGATCACCCGTTTCAATGGCCGTGCGCCGAAGACCGGGTCATAGCCCTCGTCCGCCAGCCACTTCCGCGCCGCGGCGTCGAGCTCCAGCGTGATCTTGCGCCCGGCCAGCCGCGCAACAAGCCGCCGCAGCTGGATCGTCGACGATGCCGTCCATATCCTCGCGCGTCAGCCGGTCGAAGATGATCGTCTCGTCCAGACGGTTCAGGAATTCGGGGCGGAAATGCGCCCGCACCGCCTCCATCACCTCGCGCCGCGCAGGCGCTGGGTCAGCGCCCTCCGGCAGCTGGCTGAGCGCGTAAGCTCCGAGGTTAGAGGTCAGCATGATCAGCGTCTGCTTGAAATCGACCGTGCGGCCCTGACCATCGGTCAGCACCCCATCGTCAAGCACCTGCAACAGCACGTTGAACACATCCGGGTGCGCCTTCTCGACCTCGTCGAACAGCACGACCTGATAGGGTCTGCGCCGTACCGCCTCGGTCAGCACCCCACCCTCGTCATAGCCGACATAGCCGGGCGGCGCGCCGATCAGCCGGCTGACGGCGTGTTTCTCCATGAACTCGCTCATGTCGATCCGCACCATCGCCTGATCATCGTCGAACAGATATTCCGCCACTGCCTTGGTCAGCTCGGTCTTGCCCACGCCGGTCGGCCCGAGGAACAGGAACGACCCCAAGGGCCGGTTCTCGTCGTTCAGCCCCGCCCGTGCGCGGCGCACCGCATTGGCGATGGCCTTCACCGCCTGCGCTTGCCCGATCACGCGCTTGCCCAGTTCCTCTTCCATCTTGAGGAGTTTCTCGCGATCGCCCTCCAGCATCTTGGACGTCGGGAATCCCGGTCCAGCGTTCGACCACCTGCGCGATCTGCTCTGGGCCGCACAGCCTCTTCTACCAGCATGTCGCCCTCGCGGCTCTCCGCCTCGGCAAGCTTCTTTTCCAGCCCGGGGATGATGCCATAGGACAGCTCCCCGGCCTTCGCCAGATTGCCTTCCCGTTTCGACACGTCCAGTTCGGCGCGCGCCTTGTCGAGCTGTTCCTTCAACCCGCGCGCGGCGTCCAGCTTGTCACGCTCGGCCTGCCAAGTCGCGGTCATGCTTGCGGATTGCTCCTGCAAGCCGGACAGTTCCTTCACCAGCTTCTCGAGCCGGTCCTTGCTGGCCGCATCGTCTTCCTTCTTCAGCGCCTCCGCCTCGATCTGCTTTTGCAGGATCTCGCGGTCGAGTGCGTCGAGCTCTTCGGGCTTCGAGTCCACTTCCATCCGCAACCGGCTGGCGGCTTCGTCCATCAGGTCGATGGCCTTGTCGGGCAGGAAGCGGTCGGTGATGTAGCGGTGCGACAACGTCGCCGCCGCCACCAGTGCCGAGTCGGAAATCCGGACACCATGATGAAGCTCGTACTTCTCCTTGATGCCGCGCAGGATCGAGATGGTGTCCTCGACCGTCGGCTCCTCGACCATCACCGGCTGGAACCTTCGCGCCAGGGCCGCGTCCTTTTCCACGTGCTTGCGGTATTCGTCGAGCGTCGTGGCTCCAACGCAATGCAATTCGCCCCGCGCCAACGCCGGTTTCAGAAGGTTCGAGGCATCCATCGCCCCCTCCGCCTTGCCCGCGCCAACCAGCGTGTGCATCTCGTCGATAAACAGGATGATCTCGCCTGCTGCCGAGGTAACCTCCGACAGGATCGCCTTCAAGCGCTCCTCGAACTCGCCGCGATACTTCGCGCCGGCAATCAAGGATCCCATGTCTAGCGCCATCAGCTTCTTGTTGCGCAGACTCTCGGGCACATCGCCATTGACGATCCGCAGCGCGAGGCCCTCCGCAATCGCGGTCTTACCCACGCCGGGCTCGCCGATCAGCACCGGGTTGTTCTTGGTCCGGCGGCTCAGCACCTGCATGGTGCGTCGGATCTCATCATCTCTGCCGATGATCGGGTCGATCTTGCCGTCGGCTGCAGCCTCGGTCAGGTCGCGCGCATATTTCTTCAGCGCGTCATAGCCTTCTTCGGCATTAGCGCTATCGGCTGTCCGACCCTTGCGTATGTCGTTGATCGCGGCGTTAAGGTTCTGCGCTGTCACCGCCCCCGCATCCAGCGCGTCCTTGGCCTTCGACTTGACCATGCACATCGCCATCAGAATACGCTCGACCGGCACGAAACTGTCGCCCGCCTTCTGGGCCAGCTTTTCGGCCTCATCGAGCACACGACCCAGCGCCGGGTCCATATAGACCTGCGCCGCATCGCCCGTCACCTTCACGGTCTTTTCCAGCGTCAGGGCCACAGCCTCGGCCACGCGGACCGGCGCACCGCCCGATCGTTTGATAAGGTTGCTGGCCAGCCCTTGGTCATCGTCCATCAAGGCTTTCAGCAGATGTTCGGGGCCCATCCGCTGATGGCTTTCCCGCATCGCGATGGTCTGCGCCGCTTGAATGAAACCGCGCGACCGCTCCGTGAATTTCTCCAAATCCATCGGTCATTTCTCCTTTGCAAAGCACCTGTCGCATCGGGCACCCGCTTCGCGGCGCGCCCCCGCAGGCCTCAGGCAATATGTGGGAGGCTGTCCGACCCCAGACAAGATCATCCGTGTCAAAGATATCACAGGACTTGGGCCGACAGGCCTCAGGCCGCCGCCAAACCGGAGCGCCGGTTCCACGCATGAAAGACGACCATCCCCATTATCATGCCGCCCGTGAAAACCGCGCCGCCGGCCCCGCTCCATCCCAATGCAGCCAATGCAGGGCCAGGACAAAAGCCGGACAGACCCCAGCCGACCCCAAAGAGGACGGACCCAATAGCCAGCCGACGGTCCACTCCCTCCTTCGGCACTGGTGGGAAGACATCGCCGAGCGCTGCCCTCCGACGTCCTGCTGCCACGCGCCATGCCAGTATCATCGGGACGATTGCGCCCGCCATGACAAAGGCCAGCGTCGGATCCCAGCCACCGGCAACATCAAGAAAACCCAGCACCCGCGCCGTGTCTGTCATCCCCGAAAGATATAGACCCAAGCCGAACACGATCCCCGCGATCAATGAAACGAGCACCCGCATCACAGCAGGCCCGGCAGATGCCGCGCGAGAGTAACGGTCGCCACGCCGAACCCCACATAGATCAGTGTCGCCACGATGCTTCGCACCGACAGCCGTGACATGCCGCAAACGCCGTGCCCGGAGGTGCAACCATTGGCCATGCGTGTGCCAAACCCGACCAGCAGTCCGGCCAATGCCAGCAGCGGCGAGTCCCGACCGACATGAGACGCAGGCGGGCCCACCGCCAAGGCCAACAGTCCGGGCGCCAGCACCAGCCCCGCGACAAAGACCAGCCGTTCCCGAAAGACCGCCCCTCCCTCGCCGCTGACCAGCCCGCCCAGAATGCCGCTCGCCCCGAGTATCCGGGCATTGACCAGCAGCAGCAGTGCCGCCGCACAGCCGATCATCAGCCCGCCCAGCAATCCAGAGAGCCAGGCCGGCTGGATTATCCCCATATCATATTCCTCTCCGCCCCACTCGCACCAAGGATCCCGCAGCCTCAACCACTACCAGAAGCCCAGATGATCCACCAAAATCTCGGCCTCGAGTTCGGGATAGGGTCCGCGCACTTCAACCTGCCGACGGCCTGCCGCAAATACACTCCGGCAGTTGATCGCCAACGTCAGATTTTCGGGGTTGTCCCCGGTCATCTCCGCCAGACGCACTTCCGACAGGCCATAGACAATCGAACCGATCCCGGCCCAGTAGGAGGCGCCCGCACACATGCAGCAGGGCTCGACCGTGGTGACCAGAGTGCAATCTGTAAGATATTCCGCCGGGTAGGCCTGCGCCGCAGCCCGAGCAAGGTTCGTCTCGGCATGGCCCGGGCCGCGATCAGACAAATATGTATTGCCTGCCCACATCAACTCCTCGCCCGCAGGCCCGATCAGCACTGCGCCGAAAGGATGGTTGCCCGAGGCGCGGCTCGCCCGCGCCACTGCGATCGCCCGGCGAATCCAGTCAATGTCGTTCCTGCTCATCTTACAGCCTTTCGACGGAAAACGCAGGCGCACGGCAGCTATACAGTTGGCACGCTCAGTTCTGTTTTGGCTTCAACAGACGTTTCGGGCGCGACGCCTCGGCGGCCTTGAACAGGCTAAAGGTCTGGTTGACGTAACTTACCGCTCCGGTGATATGCTCGAGATAGGCTGTTAGCTCCGGTGTCCGCTCTGCTTCGACCACCTGAACCGCGCGATCTGGCCCCTGTCCCTCGAATTGAACATAAAACAGCGGGTCTCCCCGTTTCAGAACCAGATCTTTTTCTGGCTCATGCCATTCAAAGGCCCACATCAAAGGGCGTGGCCAAACGCTGATCGGGAACCGCCCGCCAAAGATGGTGCCCGGCAACGGTTGCCGCCGATAATGCGCAAAGGCATCAAGTTGGGTGAGATAGACCATTTCATCGGCGACAAAGAGATAGGGCAGCGCAAGCTGTACCGTCGGGCGGTCGGGATAACGCCATTCCGCCTCTCCTACCAAAGTGAGCGCCTCGGCCAGTTTGGCTGGCCGCACCGCACTCGCGGCGCCCGCACGGTTGATCAGTACCGCCTTGCCCTTCTCGTCGCGCTGAAACCCGATGTGAAGGTCGAACGGGCACTTGATCATGAAATAGCGGCTCTCAAGCTGGATCACTGCCGGGCAGCGCGCTGCCGACTTCGCATGTGCCCGGTTGGTCTGCCGAAAGCTGACGCGCTCCGGCGGATCGTAGAGTACCCCGCCCTTTTCACTGGCGCGCAACCATCCCACCATGATCGGCCCGGATCCTGGCCCGTCCTCGTCGCGTTCATAGCTGATCGTTATTTCCATCGTCTGCCCTTTACGCCGCCTTTTCGGCGGCATTTCGACCATGCTCCATCTGAGAGCTGATCAAGTCAACTCCGCCCGCCGTCGCTACAGGGCAAGGCGCGCCGCACTGCGACATAGCCGCCGCAAAACACGCGGCCGAGCTTGCCCAAACCACCGTTTCGCCGTAAACAAGAACCCACCCCGCGAAAGGAAACCTGTCATGAGCCTCGCCCTGGCCGAGCGGCCCGCGCCAGCCGACGACCGGCTGATCGTTGCGCTTGATGTTCCTGACGCCCACTCGGGCCTCGAACTGGTCCAGCGCCTCGGCGACGCAGTGTCTTTCTACAAGATCGGCCTTGGCATGTTGACCGGCGGCGGACTGGCCCTCGCCAATGAACTCAAGCAGGAACATGGCAAGCGCATCTTCCTCGACATGAAACTTTTCGACATCGGCGCGACGATTGAGGCGGCGGTACGTGGCCTTTCCCGCTTCGATCTGGATTTCCTGACAGTGCAGGGCGACCCGCAGGTGGTGCGCGCGGCGAAAGAAGGGGCTGCCGGATCGGGGCTGAAAATCCTTGCCGTCACGGTGCTGACCTCGCTCGATCGCGCGGACCTCGATGCAAACCTGATCCGCCCCGGCACTGTGAACGAGATAGCCGTCGAACGCGCCGCCCGCGCGTTTGACGCCGGCGCCGACGGCATAATCACCTCACCGCAGGAAGCGGGCGCGATCCGCGCCTTGCCGAATGCCTCGGGCCGGCTGATCGTGACACCCGGTGTGCGCCCAGCGGGCGCCGTGACCGGTGATCAGAAACGCATCGCCACCCCGGCCCGCGCCGTGTCGGATGGCGCCGACCACATCGTCGTCGGTCGTCCCATCTGGCAGGCCGCCGACCCGCGCGCCGCGGCACTGGCGATCGCCGCCGAACTTAGTTCACCTCAAGCGCGGCGCCCCAACTCCTAAGGCTGGGGCCCGTCTCAAATCCCGGAAATTCCCTCACCGGTCGCCCAATGTTGGCCCCGGTCAGCGGTGGGCCCGTGCAGTAAGGGCGGGGACGAGACGCGTCTGAAGGTGATCCACCCCCTTGGGATGGGCTAAAAACTCGGAAACCGGCATCATTCGCCACTCCTGCCCCTCATCGCCAAAGCGGATGGCAGCGATCTCTGCCTCGGTGATCTCGGCGGCGAAGAACACACCTGTGGCGCCGGGCGGAATCACCGATGGATGCTCCGACCGCCACCAGAGCCGCGCAGGATCGAGATTCAGCCCCAACTCTTCGAAGGCCTCGCGACACAGGCATTCTTCCGCCGTTTCCTGACCTTCCACCCCGCCCCCTGGCAGATCCCAATGGCCCGGATAGGGCAGTCCGGGAAAATCGTCGCGCAGGATTGTAAGCAAGGACTCGCCACAGAACAGCGCGGCCTTCGCGCCGACGATCCTACTCATGCGAAATTGGCGGCCCAGACTTCCGCCTGATCCGGCCGCGCACGCACGGCCTCGGCAATTCGCCACAGGCACGGCGCCTCCTTCCGGAACCACTCCGCGCCCGGTCGCCAGTTCGCCATCACTCCGACATAGAGATCGAGCGCCGAGAACCGGCCCCCCAGAAACCACGGCCCGCCGCGTATCGCGACCTCGCCTTCCAGCTGCCGCCAGAGACCTTGCTGATAGGCGTCAACCCGATCCCGAAACGCCTGAGCAGCGCCAGCATCGGCGACGAAGCGCGTGGGCAGATCCGCGAAAGTCAAACAAGGGTAGATATTGGCCACAAGGAACACAAGCCAGCGCAGAAAAGCCGCCCTCTCGGGCGCCTGCGCATCAGGCACCAGCACGTGACTCCCGGCTAGATCGGCCAGATGTAGCGTCATCGCAGCACTTTCCGTCATCACCTCGCCAGAGGGCAACACCATCGTGGGGATCTGCGCCAGTGGATTGACGACCTCGAGCCGCGCCCGCGCCGCCGCATCGCGCAACACGTCACCCGCATCGACCAGCTCGGCCACCATTCCGTAGACCGCCAGTTGCGCCTCGATCAGCGCCGATCCCCATCCCCGGTTCCGGAAAAGCGTCATCCCCTCAGTTGTCATTGATATCCCTGTGCCAGATCTTCACCTGCCCTTGCCGTGCGCCAAAGATAGACCGCAGCGCCAGCCAGGCCAGCAGGGATAGCACCCCGAACACCACAAGGTGCCGCGGCACCGACGCCTCCATCCAGGGCAGCGCGCCGACCCAGAGGATCAGCCCGGTCGCAACCGCCCCCAGCGCGAAGCCCAGAAAAACGAAGGCCGGCACGAGGACCTCGAATATCCCCAGCACACAGCCCGCCACGATCCAGCCCCACCACGCCAACATCACACGCGGCCCTTCAGCATCTTGAACGCGTCGCCGAACGCCTCCAGTGCCTGCGCCGGCACGATGATCGTCTGCTTGCCCGCGCCCTGCCCTACTGCAGTCAGCGCCTCAACTTGCTTGAGCGCCACCTGATACTGCGCCGCCTCAATCCCGTTCTCCTTGATCGCGACCGCCACCACCTGCGTCGCATAGGCCTCGGCATCCGCCGAAATCCGTCGCGCCTTGGCACGCTGCTCTGCCGAGTAAAGGTCCGCGTCCGCGGCCAGCTCGACCGAGCGTTTTTTGCCCTCGGCCTCGGTCACCTGCGCCCTTCGCGCACGCTCGGCGTTCAGCTGCTGCAACATCGCCTGCCGGGTCTGATCGTCAAGGTTGACGTCCAGAATCTCGGCCCGAGTCACTTCGATCCCCCAGTCATCGACCATCGCATGAACATGCTCTCGAATCTGCCCGATCAGCTGCGTCCGGTTCGACTGCACCTGATCCAGCTCCAGCTTGCCGATCTCGGACCGGACGATCCCTGCCACCGTCGTGGCAATCGCCGCATCAACGTCGCGTATGCGATAGACCGTCTTTTCCGGCTCGGTGATGCGATAGAACACACTGGTCTCGACCTTCACCAAGACGTTGTCGGCGGTTATGGCATCCTGCGTCGCTGTCGGGAGCTGCCGCTCGAGGATCGAGATCTTGTGCGCCACACGGTCCACATAGGGCACTACAAAGTTCACCCCTGGCCCCAGCACGGCGCGCAGCCGCCCGAACCGTTCCACCACATGTTTCTCGGACTGCGGCACAATCCGCACCGCAAGGTAAACTGTCAGAATAAGCAATGCGGCAATGGCGATCGTCACGCCGCTGCCGCCCAAAATGGTATTGGTGTCCATCAATGCCTCCTTGAAATTCATCTTTTCAGAGTATGGCCGACACCAATGATTGTGGGAAGGGGCTGGCTAAGGCAGAGGCCCGACAGCAAAGCCCCGCCCGGGCGAACGCCGCGGGCGGGGGAAAACTCGTCAAGACAGGATCAAGCCTTGTAGGTCGGCAACGCCTTTAGCTGCTCTTTGGTCATGCTGACGTAAACACGGATTTTGTCTCCGTCGGCTTTCTTCATGACCTGCACCTGCGTCATGTCCAGCGCGACACTCTTCGCGCCAATCCCGAGGAAGCCACCCACGTCGACGATCACCTTGTCGATCGTGCCGTCGGGGCTCACTACCAGTTCGGACACTTCACCAATCGACGCATCCTTTTGGTCATAGACACTTGCGTCTTTCAGTTTGGCTGCGGTCATGTCACCCGTCGCAACTTGGGTATAGCCGTCATGTGGCATCGCTCCTGCAGCCGGCGCAGTATCGGCAGGGGCCGTCGTAGCTGTAGCACTTGTGTCCGCCGCCGGAGCCGGAGCCGTCATCGGCGCGGCCGGAGCAGTCGACCCGGCAGCAGCCGTATCGGTAGAAGCCGGTGCGGTCGCCGTATTGGCATCTCCGGCAATCGGAGCGGTAGTGGTGGAAGCCCCCACAGCAGCGGCAGTATCACTCGCCGCCGGTGCGGACGGTGTCATTGCCGCAGAGTCAGTCGCTGATCCGGTGGTCGTCTGATTTGCCGCCATCTGGTCCGGAAAAGTGAACTCCGGCGCAGCCTTCAAGCTGTCTTTGGACTGGTTCACCACGACGAAGAAGTCGTTCGGGTCGCCTTTGGTCTTGCTGTCATTCACCAAGTGGACCCCACTCATATCGAGCGCGACAGTATGCTTGCCGATGCCCAAAAATCCGCCAACGTCGATCAGAACGGCGTCGACCTTACCGTCCCGGCTCAGAATGATGTCGTTGACTGAGCCGATGTCGGCCCAATCCTTCTGCACTCCCGCCGCATCGGTCGAAGGCGCCTGCCCGTTGGCAGAATAGACTTCCATCCCGATCAGTTTTGATGCCTGAATTTCTGAGGGATCGAACTTGCCCCGGAAAGTCCCGGTTGCAGTGTCCTGCGCATAGGCGCCCACCGCTGTTGCAGCGACAAGCGCCGTCGTGAGAAGAGTCATCTTCTTCATGAAATTTCTCCATATTTTTCAAGTTGATGGCGCCCTTTGGCGCTCTCTTAACAACGTGTCCGTGAAAGATATGTTCCAAAATGGCTTCGCACATCTTTGCCGAGATGCCGCCAAATCCACGCAAATTGCTGCGCCAAATAAAAAAAATCTCAGGGAAGATGAACAGGTAACCCGCCGGGATCACGAGAAATGGGGTGCCGCGACAAGTACCGGCACTTTCACTGAGTGCGGGTTTGTGGCAAAGCGGCATCCAGAGGATTTTCGCTATGCTGGACGAGTCAGACGACATCCATCCGCTGTTTCACGGGGCCCCGTCCTCGACCGAATTCCGCAAGCTACGCAAGCGGATCGTGCGCGAAGTGCGCGATGCCATAGAGACCTACGGCATGGTCGAGCGCGGCGCGCGCTGGCTGGTCTGCCTGTCGGGCGGAAAGGACAGCTATACCCTGCTTGCCGTGCTGCACGAATTGCAGTGGCGCGGGCTGCTGCCGGTCGACTTGCTCGCCTGCAACCTTGATCAGGGCCAGCCGGGGTTCCCGGCGACGGTGCTGCCAGAGTTCCTTACGAAAATGGGCGTGCCCCATCGCATCGAATACCGCGACACTTACTCTATCGTGGTGGACAAAGTGCCGGCGGGACGGACCTATTGCGCGCTTTGCTCGCGGCTCCGGCGCGGAAACCTCTACCGCATTGCGCGGGAGGAAGGCTGTTCGGCGGTCGTTCTGGGACATCACCGCGATGACATTCTGGAAACATTCTTCATGAACCTCTTTCACGGCGGTAGGCTGGCAACGATGCCGCCAAAGCTCTTGAACGAAGAGGGCGACCTGTTCCTCTATCGCCCGCTGGCCTTCGTCGCCGAATCGGATTGCGAGAAATTCGCCCGCGCGATGGATTACCCGATCATCCCTTGCGATCTTTGCGGCAGCCAGGACGGGCTGCAGCGCCAGCAGGTCAAGGCGATCCTCGACGGATGGGAGGCGAATAGCCCAGGTCGGCGTCAGGTGATGTTCCGTTCCCTGATGAACGTGCGCCCCTCGCATCTACCTGACCCAGCGCTGTTCGATTTCGCCGGACTGTTGCGCGGCGTGACCGGCACCGCAGCAGAGGCAAATGCCGACTTTAAGGCAAATCCCCCGCAACTTCGGCGTCAAGATTAACGAAGCGATCAGACCGAATGTCTAGCCTTGCCTGATCCGGGACAGTGAGGCCTGCCCCGGTGCAAGCGGGGGTGGATCATGCCGGGATTTTCCGGAACGAAATTGTTTGCGGTTCTATCGGCCTTGGTACGCCAGGCGCGGCGGCCCGAAAATCTGGCGTTCCTGCCAGCGGTGACACTGGCCGCGTTCTGGCTGGGCGGCGAGCAGATGCTTATCCTCACGGCACTCGGCGTCCCTATGCTGCTGCTCATTGCAGGCGCAGTGCGATATACCCCCTCCGCCAAGGCCAGTATGAGGTTCCCGCAGGGTATGGTCGATCGTACCAACCTGATCGCGCAACTGGGGGCCACGTTGCGTGAGGCAGAACGCATCAAGCGCACCACAGCCTGTCTCGTGCTCCACATGGACGGGATGCGTGAACTGGCGGATATGCACGGCCACGCCGCCCACGCAGAAGTAATAGCGCGCAGCGCCGAACGCCTGCACAGCGCGCTGCGCGAGACCGATACGCTTTCACGTCTGGAAGGTGACAGTTTTGCGGTAGCCCTGTCGCCGATGCCGCGCGCTGACCTCGACGGGGTGCTGCAACTCGCCGAACGTCTGCAAGGCGTCCTGTCTGACCCGATCGGACTGGACCACGCTCGTCTCTATGTCAGCGCCTCGGTCGGTTTTTGTCTGGCCCTGCGCGCGCCAGAGGAGGGCGCCGCCGCCCTGCTGGAGGCGGCAGAGGCCGCGGCCGATGCCGCAAGGCAAGCTGGCCCGGGCTGCATACGGGTGTTCTCCAACGAAATGCGGCGTGTTCGTGCGGACCGTGCGCAACTGCGGAAAGACCTGGAAACCGCATTGGAATCGGGTGAGATCGTTCCGCATTTCCAGCCACAGATCTCGACAGATACCGGCGAAGTCAGTGGATTCGAAGCTCTGGCCCGGTGGAACCACCCAAAGCGCGGATGTATTCTCCCAGCCGATTTCCTTCCGCTGATCGACGAAGCCGGTCTGTCGGAACGCTTGGGCGAGGTGATCCTGTTCCGCTCTCTCACTGCCCTTACCGGTTGGGATTCCGCAGGGCTGCGAGTGCCCAATGTCGCGGTGAATTTCTCGCATCAGCAATTGCGCAACCCGCGCCTCGCCGACACCCTGAAATGGGAGTTGGACCGGTTTGAACTGACGCCTGACCGCCTTACACTCGAAATTCTCGAAACCGTGGTGGCCGAGACCGACAATGACACAATCGTTCACAACATGGCGGCCTTGTCGAAGCTGGGCTGCGGCATCGATCTCGACGACTTCGGAACAGGCCATGCCGCGATCGCGAACATCCGGCGCTTCGCGGTTCGACGGATCAAGATCGACCGGACCTTCGTGACACATGTCGACGACGATCCCGGACAACAGAAGATGGTCGCCGCGATCCTGTCCATGGCCGACCGCCTGGGGTTGGAGACACTCGCTGAAGGTGTCGAGACGACGGGTGAGCACACAATGCTGGCCCAACTCGGCTGTAGTCATATCCAAGGCTTCGGCGTAGCACGCCCCATGCCCTACGAAGACACCTTCGACTGGGTTCGAACTTACACAGGCAGGCTGACGGACCTGCCGCGCATTGGTCGCCACGCCATTTGACTGGCCACCATTCCCTCAGCGCACCACGACAAAGCCCGATAGCACCTCCCACGAGTTCACACTCCCGTTAGAATACGCCGTTATTGCTCAGACCACGCCGGAGGAAGAAAATGCCGCTTTAGGACAGGAACAGCCCTGAAGCGCCTAGCCCCCGTGCCCCAATGTCGCTTTTCGGCAAAACCGCTTGACCTTTCCCCGCCCAGTCTGTTGAACCACGGCTGACCTCGAATGGACAGGTAGTGGTCCCTATGGACGATCAGAACAAAAATCTACTCCTCGCGACCGGCCTCAGCTTCCTCGTGATCCTTGTCTGGTTCTTCTTGTTCCCGCCAAAGGAACAACCGAAGGACACAAAGGCACCTGACGCCGTAGCGACCCAAACCGCTCCGGCGCCGACGTCTGCTACGGCGGTGCCGTCCGCCACCGGTGTTGCGACGACCGCCGCCGCTGCGCCCAATGGCGCGGCACCCGCCGCCGCTGCCGCCAATTTGCCGCGCATCAAGATCGATACGCCACGGTTGGAAGGCTCTATCTCGGTCCAAGGCGGTCGCATCGACGACCTCCTGCTGAAGGACTACCCCGAGACGCTGGCCAAGGATTCACCCAAGGTGCGGCTGCTGTCGCCGGTGGGCGAACCGAATGCCTACTACGCCGTCTACGGCTGGGCACCAGGTGGCGCATTGGATTACGCCGATGTCCCGGGAGCGAACACCATTTGGACGGCACCGGAGGGGGCAGTGCTGACGCCCACGAAACCCCTGACGATGACCTGGGACAACGGCAAGGGGCTGGTCTTCAGCCGCACCATCTCGATTGACGACAACTATATGTTCACCGTGACGCAATCGGTGAAAAACACCTCAGGTTCTGCGGTGACACTTGCGCCCTACGGCATGGTGGTGCGCCACGGCAAACCCGCCTCGCAAAGCACCTATATCCTGCATGAGGGTGTCGTGCAGATGGCGGATGGCGAGCTGACAGAGCTCAAATACGCCAAGATGCCGGGTCTTGAGAAGGTCGCACGGGAGGGCGGGCCGGCCGAAGTCGTCGATGTGAAGGGAACCGGCTGGATCGGTTTCACCGACAAGAACTGGATGACGACACTGATCCCCGATGCGGGCAAGCCCTTTACCGAGGTTGCCAAGTACACGGCGTCGATCGACACCTACCAGACCGAGGCCCGCGACCCCGCGATGACCGTCGCACCGGGCGCGAGCGCCGAGATCGCGTCCCGGCTCTTCGCTGGGGCAAAGGAATACGACACGGTTCGCAACTACCAGAACGCAGGCCATATCGACCGCTTCATCGACTCGATCGACTGGGGCTGGTTCTTCTTCCTGACCAAACCGATCTACTGGTTGCTGCACAACTACAACCGGCTGATCGGCAATATGGGCCTGGCAATCATCGCGCTGACCCTGACGATCAAGGCGGTCCTGCTGCCCTTGGCCTATAAATCCTACGTCTCGATGGCGCGGATGAAGGAATTGCAGCCCGAGATCGAAAAGCTCAAGGAAAATGACTGGCGACGACAAGCAAAAGCTGCAGCGTGAGATGATGGCGCTGTACAAAGAACAGCAAGGTCAACCCGGCCGCCGGATGCCTGCCCATGCTGCTTCAGATCCCGATCTTCTTCTCGCTCTACAAGGTGATTTACGTCACGATCGAACTGCGTCAGGCCCCGTTTTTCGGCTGGATCCGCGATCTCTCCGCACCCGACCCGTCCAGCTGGATCAACCTCTTCGGCCTGCTGCCCTTGGCCGCCAGGCGCCCGCGATCTATGGCCACTATCTCGCTTGGTGTGCTGCCGATTCTGCTCGGCATCACGATGTGGCTGCAGCAGAAACTGAACCCGGCCCCCACGGATCCGACGCAAAAGATGATCTTCGCTTGGATGCCCTTCGTGTTCATGTTCATGCTGGGGCATTTCGCGTCGGGCCTGGTGTTGTACTACATCACCAACAACTCGATCACCTTCACGCAACAGTATCTCGATCATGCGGCGTCACGGGCACAAGCCCGGACATCTTCGGCAACATCAGATCGACCTTCAAGCGCAACAAGCCCTGTCAAGACTGCCGAAGAAATGACCGTGGCACTGGCACATATCTAACGCCACCCGATCAAGGCGCACGGACGCGAGACACTCGCGTCCGTTGCGCTTTTGGCAGGCGCAACTGCCTGCCGTGGGACCGGCGCTGGGCGGTGACCCATGAAAAATCAAAGTTCGAATCCGGCCCGGCCAGAGTGGCTGGCCAGCACAAATTTCATGAGCGGCGAGAAGCTGCCACGACTGATGGCGATTACCGCGCGACTTCGACGAGGCGACAGGTCACCCTGCGCCATCCGGATCCGGCCAGACCGATCTGACCTTCCGCCCGCCGATCTGGCAGAGGATCAGGCGCGGTTTCTCGACTGGGTCAGCGCCGCTGAACGTGCCGGACATCCGGAAGCCATTGGGATTGTTCATGCGCTCGGTGCGCGTGGCGTGACCGATACGACTTATCCCTTCGGTCTCGATCTGCTCAATCTTGCCTCAAACGCCGATCTGTCAGCGGATGGGCGTCGATCTCTCGCCCCGTCGCTGGCGCGGCAATCTCTGGCTCGAGGGGCTGGAGCCTTGGGCAGGAATGCAGCTGGGTCGGTCGCGAGATCGCGCGTTGGCGACGACCGTATTGAAGGTGGAAGAGCCTCATCACCCGCTGCAAGACGACGATCGGCGAATCCCCAAACCGGGATCCGTGATGCCGATACGCTGGCCGCACTGCGGGCGGCCTTCGGGCATCAGGATTTCGGCATCTACGCGACCGTCATCGACGACGGGCGAGATCCGCCTCGGCGACCAGGTCGAGGTGCTCGCATGACACTTGCCTTTCCCCTGGCCGATGAACCGGAGGCTTCTCGCGCGCGAGCGTGGGCGGCCTGCTCTTCGCGGGGCCGGTAGATTTCGTCAAAGGCGTTGTGGCGATGGATGGCCTGCCGCCCGCCGACCGGATCGAGGTCTGTTTCGCCGGCCGCTCGAACGTTGGAAAATCAAGCCTCATCAATGCCCTGACCGGGCGCAAGTCGCTGGCGCGGGCCTCGAACACGCCGGGCCGCACGCAAGAGATCAACTTCTTCGCTGCTGGGCGACGAGCCGCTATCTGGTCGACCTTCCCGGCTATGGCTATGCCGAGGCGCCGCTGGCCGTCGTGGCAAATGGCAGGCGCTGCTGAAAGCCTATCTGTCGGGCCGCCAGACCCTGCGCCGCGCCTTCGTGCTGATCGACACGCGGCACGGCGTGAAAGAGGTGGATGAAGAGATCATGAGCTGCTCGACCGCTCCGCCGTGACCTTTCAGGTGGTGATGACCAAGGCCGACAAGGTCTCGCGTCGCAGCGCGGCAGAAGCACACTCGAGCAGGTCCGCGGCAGCGCTTGGGTAAACATCCCGCGGCCTATCCCGAGATCGTGCTGACCTCGTCGGAAAAGGGCGAAGGGATCGAAACTCTGCGGGCGATCATCGCGGGGCTGGAGTAACG
Organism: uncultured Pseudomonadota bacterium; assembly: GCA_963837565.1. Lineage (GTDB taxonomy): Bacteria > Pseudomonadota > Alphaproteobacteria > Rhodobacterales > Rhodobacteraceae > Solirhodobacter. The sequence continues at coordinate 437,895 of CAWIOC010000001.1, read as the reverse complement.
CGGGCCCCTGGCCCCGCCGCTCGCACCTCCGTTCGCTATCTCAAACGCAGTTGCAGCCCTTAAACGTGCTGCGCCGCCGTTCACCTCGATCTCGGTGCCCGAGATATAGCTCGACTCGGAGGAGCAAAGGAACCAGATCGCACTCGGCCACCTCTGAGGGCTGGCCAAGCCGGCGCATCGGCAGTTTCTCAACGATCTTGTCCGTGCCCGGCGACAGAATCGCGGTTTCCACCTCGCCCGGCGCAATCGCATTGACCCGCACCCCGAGAGGCCCGAAATCATGCGCCATCTCGCGCGTCAGCGCCGCCAGCGCCGCCTTCGACGTGGCATAGGCGGCCCCGGCGAAAGGATGCACGCGCACCCCGGCGATCGAGGTGACATTGACCACCGACCCCTGGCCGCCGCCAATTCCTCCTCAGCCCGCGCGCAAGCATCGACCGGCGCGAAGAAATTCACATGGAAAACCTGCCCCCATGTCCGCAGATCAGTGTCCAGCGTGCTCAGCCGCGCGCCGCCTTCGCCCTTGGGCGAGATCCCCGCATTATTGACCAACGCATCCAGCTCGCCGTTCAGCTTTTCGCTTGATCAGCTCGATCGCAGCGATGGTCTTGTTCGGATCGGCAAGGTCGATCTGGATGTGGTTTTCCTCACCCCCCGGCCAAGGGCAGCGCGGATCGAACGGCTGGCGCGAGCAGGTCAGCACCCGCCAACCACCCGCCGAAAAGCGCTTCACCGTGGCATGGCCGATCCCCCGGCTTGCCCCAGTCAGAACCAAGGTGCTTCTGCCGTCGTCTCGCCGCTCATGTCGGGTACTCCTGCTGTCCGGCGAGAACCCTAGCCGCACGCGCGGAAACGCAATGGGGCGGGCCGGGCCTTGGCAGGGGGCGGCAAAGACGCTACCAGAATAGACCTGAACAGGACCCAGCCCATGAAAAAGCAGCTCATGCAAACCAGAGACCCGATTGCCACCGCCAAGACGCTTGAACGAGGCACTGCCCTATCTGCAGCGCTATACCGGTGCGATGGTGGTCATCAAATTCGGCGGCAACGCGATGGGCGATGATGACGCGATGGCGGAATTTGCCCGCGATATCGTGCTGATGCGCCAGGTCGGCGTCAACCCGGTGGTGGTGCATGGCGGCGGGCCGATGATCAATGCGCATGCTCGCCAAGCTCGGCATCACTGTCCAGAATTCGTGCGCGGCAAGCGGGTGACCGATGCAGCCACTGTCGAAGTGGTCGAGATGGTCCTCTCGGGCCTGGTGAACAAGCGCATCGTGCAGGCGATCAACGATCGAGGGCGGGCGCGCCGTGGGCATCTCCGGCAAGGACGATGACCTGATGGTCTGCGAACAGGACGACCCTGAACTCGGCTTTGTCGGTCGGCCTCGCGACATGCGGGTGCAGGTGCTGCATGACCTGTTCAAGGCGGGAATCATCCCCGTCGTGGCCCCGGTCGGCCCCGGCGATAATGGCGAGACCTTCAACGTCAATGGCGATACCGCGGCGGGCGCGATTGCCGGCGCGCTCAAGGCGGATCGCCTGCTTGCTGCTGACCGATGTGGCCGGGGTGAAGGGCGAGAACGGGCGAGGTGATGACCCAGATTTCGCCCGAAGAAGTCCGCGACATGACCGACCGTGGCATCATCTCGGGCGGCATGATTCCCAAGACGGAAACCGCGCTGGCAGCGCTGGAAGAGGGCGTGCGCGCGGTGGTCGATCCTCGACGGGCGCATCCCCAATGCCTGCCTGCTGGAGCTGTTCACCGAGCATGGCGCAGGCAGCATGATCCGGTCGACCGAACCGCGGGTCAAGCCGCGCGAAGAATGACCTTCGCCGAGATCGAGGCGCGCGCGGCGGCAGATCATCTGACCGTGCTCGGGGGTTTTCTTGCCGATGAGCGCCCAGATCTTCCTGAAGGCACGCGCAGTCTGCTGCTTTTCGGACCCGCAGAACCCGGGTTCTGGGATTACATTCGGGCAGAACCCGAATGGGATGGCACGCCCGACCCGATGGACCGATGGTCAACCCGCGTGATCAGCGCAATGGCGGACACCTTTGGTGCCGTCGCTCTGTTTCCGTTTGGCGGGCCGCCCTATCATCCTTTCTATCGCTGGGCCTTGGAAACGGGGCGCTGCCATACCTCTCCGGTGCGCCTTCTAGTGCATGACGTCCAAGGGCTGATGGTATCGTTCCGAGGCGCTCTCGCGTTGCCGCAGACCCTCGAACTGCCCGTGCCCCGCGCTCGCCCTGCGGGGAATGTGCTGGGCAACCCTGCCGCACCGCCTGCCCGATTGGGGCGCTGTCTCCCGAAGGCTATGACGTACCAGCCTGCCACTCTTTCCTTGAGCGGTCAGAGGGAAAGGCTTGCCTGTCCGGCGGCTGCCTTGTCAGACGGGTCTGTCCGATTGCGATGCGATATGCCAGACTGCCTGAACAGTCAGCCTACCACATGGGGCAGTTCCACCGATGACCAAGCGTCTGATCCTGACCCGCCATGCCAAATCGAGTTGGGACAATGCCAATTTGGCAGACCGAGACCGACCGCTGAATGCACGCGGACGCGCCGCCGCGGTCGATCTTGGATTATGGCTCGCCTCGCGCGGCTATGTGCCCGACGAAGTGATCTGCTCCGATGCCACCCGCACCCGAGAGACATGGGAAGCGATCGCCCCTTCCCTGCCCGGCGCGCCCGCGGCACGGTTGACGGAAAAGCTCTACCAGGCCGGACCTGACGTGATGTTGGCCATGCTGCGCCATGCCAGTGGCGACACGGTCCTGATGCTGGGCCACAACCCGGGTATCGCAGAGTTCGCGCAGCGCCTCGTGCTGCGCGCCCCTCTGAATGGCGAGTTCCAGCGCTATCCAACCGCAGCCACCCTTGTGGTGGAGTTTCCGATCGACAACTGGGCAGACCTCGCCCCCGGCACAGGCGCCACGGATGACTTCATTGTGCCGAAGGAAATCGAGGCCTGAGGGCGTCAAGCCCGCCCGGCCCGCGCATCAAGGCTTAGCGGACCGGCGCCTGCGAAGACGAAGTACAGGAACACGAAGCAGAACATGACGGCTGCCTCGCCTTGGTTGACGATCGGGTAGAAGCTGTGCGGATAGTGCGCCATGAAATAGGCGAATGCCATTTCACCGGACATGATGAAAGCCGCAAACCGGGTAAAGAGACCGAGGACAAGAAAGGCGCCACCGACCAGCTCAATCACCCCGGCAAGCCCGAAAATCGAGAACAAGGCCGGGCCGGCATGATCCGAGCCGGGAAAGCTGAACATCTTCATTGTTCCATGTTCAAGGAAAAGCAGCCCCATGACGACCCGCAAAACGGATAGCACAAGCGGACGCCGGGCGGAGAGTTTGGAAGCAAATCTGGACATGAAGCCTCGGGCAATGGGTTGGTGAACTGGTTAGCCAGTCGCTAGCATGGAGCGCAGGCCGCTGCCATTGCCCGCGATGTGGTTCACTCAGCCGTGATTTGGCCGGGGGAAAGGAGCCCCAAGTTCACGCTAAACGGCTCAAACCGTTGAAAAAGCAGGCAGCGAGCAAGCGTCGATCTAGCGACGCGGCAGGCCCTGCCGGGCCTGCCGATTCGAACCAGCTCAGTGGCCCAGGATCTGGCTGAGAAACAGCTTGGTACGCTCGGATTTCGGGTTGTTGAAGAACTCTTCCGGCTCATTCTGCTCCACGATCTGGCCCTGATCCATGAAGATCACGCGGTTCGCAACCTGACGGGCAAAGCCCATCTCATGCGTCACGCAGAGCATGGTCATCCCCTCTTCGGCGAGCTCGATCATGGTGTCGAGCACTTCTTTGATCATCTCCGGGTCAAGCGCCGAGGTCGGCTCGTCGAACAGCATGATCGCGCGGCTTCATGCAAAGCGACCGGGCAATTGCCACCCGCTGTTGCTGCCCGCCCGACAACATGCCGGGATATTTATGCGCCTGTTCGGGGATCTTCACCTTGTTGAGGTAGTGCATCGCGGTCTCCTCAGCCTCACGCTTCGGAATCTTGCGGACCCAGATCGGTGCGAGAGTGAGGTTTTCAAGAATCGTCAAATGCGGGAACAGGTTGAAATGCTGGAACACCATCCCGACCTCAGAGCGGACCTTGTCGATGTTCTTGAGGTCCGAGGTCAGCTCGATTCCATCAACGATGATCTGGCCGGCCTGATGTTCCTCAAGCCGGTTGATGCAGCGGATCAGCGTCGACTTGCCAGACCCAGAGGGCCCGGCGATGACGATCCGTTCGCCACGCATGACGGTCAGGTCGATATCCCGAAGGACGTGGAACGTGCCATACCACTTGTTCATCTTGGTGATCTGCACCGCCGTCTCGGTCGAAACGGTCATGTTGCGTCGGTTGATGGCACGGTCAATGGTAGTGTTCGGACATCGGGATTCCCCTTAGCGGTGGTCTGTTTTCAGCTTGCGTTCAAGGTATTGCGAGTACCGAGACATGCCGAAACAAAAGATGAAGAAGATCGAACCAGAGAAGATGTACGGCTCCCAGTAAACGCCGTTCCATGACGCAGAAGCACGCACCGCGTCGGTGATGCCCTTGAGCGGGTCGAGCAAGCTAACGAAGATCACCAGCGTGGTGTCCTTGAAGAGGCCGATGAAGGACGACACGATGCCAGGGATCGAGATTTTCAGCGCTTGCGGCATGATGATCAGCCGCTGCGCCTTCCAATAATCCAGGCCGAGTGCATCCGCCGCCTCATATTGCCCACGCGGCAAGCGCCGCGAGACCACCCCGGACCACCTCGGCGATATAGGCCGCCGAAAACAGCGTTACCATGATGATGACACGCAGCATCAGGTCGAAAGTGGTACCCGGCGGCAAGAAATAGCTAAGCAGGAAGGAGGCGGTGAACAGCAGGGTGATCAGCGGCACGCCACGAATGAATTCAATGAACCCCACCGAAACGGTCTTGATCAGCGGCATGTCAGAGCGGCGGCCGAGCGACAGAAGAATACCCAGCGGCAGTGAAAAGACGATACCGCAGACACCGATGACGAAGGACAGAAGGAAGCCGCCGAACTTGTCCGAGGGAACAAACTCCAGATGGATCCGGATCACGCTGTTGATCGCATCGGCCACCGGCCCGGCAAGGAACATCCACCACAGCACAGGAACCAGCACAGCCGCGGCCATGGCACCAATCGTCCCGCCCAAGGGGCGCGCCAACCGCATGGCGAAAGAGACCCAAGACCGGATCCCACCATGATGGTGACGGCAATCCAGACCGTTCCGCCCCAAAGCAGCCAGTAGGCCAGCGCCGGGAAGCAGAGCGAGAACCACAGGACCTGGCGCGGCACCTTGTCGAACAGGACCGGCGCGAAAGCCACGAACATCAGCACGAAGGTCAGTGATCGGCCGCCAGTAGAGATCGTTCGGGTAGAAGCCGAAGAAGTACTGATTCCAGCGCTCATGGATCACCGCCCAGCAGGCACCGGTGGCATCGGGGCCCCATGCCTTATGGATGATGTCGCGGCATTCACTAAGGGAAGACGCGTTCCATACAGAATGCGCGAGCCAAGGGTAAACACCGCGAACGAGGTAGAAAACGAAAGCGACACCCAACACCGTGAGGATCGTGTTGAGGGGGCCAGAGAACAGATTCTCCCGCGCCCATTTCACTGCACCGCGCTGAGAGATCGGCGGCTCTTGTTGGGCAAGCATCTCGGTGCGGACGATAGGCCAGATCGGCTTCGGATTGCATGCTGCTCATCTCAACGCTCCTTCAGGCGAACGGAGCGGTTAAAGATGTTCATTGCCAAAGAAATCAAAAGGCTGATGACCAGGTAGATCGCCATCATCAACAGGATACATTCCAGCGCCCGCCCAGTCTGGTTCAGCGTGATGCCACCTAGAGTTGCTGTCAGATCCGGGTAGGAGATCGCGGCTGCCAGAGTTGAGTTCTTGGTCAGGTTCAGGAACTGCGAGATCAGCGGCGGAACAATCACGCGCAATGCCTGCGGCAGGATCACCAGGCTCATCGTACGACCCGGGCGCAGACCAAGGGCGTAAGCGGCCTCGCTTTGACCGCGTGAGATCGCTTGAATGCCGGACCGCACGATCTCGGCAATATAAGTGCCGGTATAGATCGACAGGCCGAACCAGAGTGTGAAAAAGAAGTTCGGCGCAATGATGCCGCCGGAGAAGTTGAACCCCTTAAGCACCGGGTAACCAAGATGGAAGCCAAGCGCGAACAACACGATCAGGACTGGGCCGAAGATGAGCAGCAGGCTCTGCCACAGGTTTTTGGGCGTTCGCCAGTGGCGTTCTGGATCCGTGTCGCGCGTTTCAGCAGGGCCTTGTTGGCCAGACACCCCACCCACGATCGCGGCGACAATCAAGATCAGATCAAGGCTGACCTTGAAAATCGACAGGTCGATGTCTCCCAAAGAGCGATAGAACAGCGGCTCCGGGATCGCGACGTATCGGTTCGTGACGGCGACCGAATGCCAGAACCACATATGCGCCGAGGGGTTGTCGCCGCGAAATGCGTTCGGGGCAGGCGTTGATTCAGTCATGATCGCGAAGATGATCAGCAGCCAAAGCAGCAAGGGGACGTTCCGGAAGACCTCGACATAGAGCGTCATAAGACGCGCGATCACCCAGTTCTTTGACAAGCGCAGCACACCCGCGGTCACGCCGATGATTGTCGCGGTGACGCAGCCCAATGCAGAAATGAACAGCGTGTTGACGAGACCTACGAGCAATGCGCGCGCATGCGTGTCATCATGCGTATATCCGATCAGCTTCATGCTGATGTCGTAACCCGCTCTCTCACCCAAAAAGCTGAAGCTCGGGATATAGCCAAGCTTGTCGAGGTTCGCGACGGCGTTGGAAGCGAGCCAGGCAACCAGCGTAGCAAGTGCTAGAAGGAACAAAGCCTGTATCGTGTAGGAACGATATCGCGCATCATATAGGAGCATGCCGAGCCGAAAGCTGGCTTTCGGTGCGTCGTCGGAAATCGCCATATTCTGGTTCCCCTAAGTCCGGTCGCTTCGCTGGCTTTTGCCTTGTCGAAGTTTGCGGGCGGACGTGCCTCGCAATGCCGGAACCCTGTTGTCCTTGTAGAACGGGCGCGCCTCGCAGCGCGCCCGACCTGTCATTGGATCAGCGGAACGGCGGGGCGTACATCAGCCCGCCCTGGGTCCACTGTGCGTTCAGGCCCCGCGCAAGGCCGATCGGGGTCGAGGCGCCGATGGTAGCCTCGAAGATCTCGCCATAGTTGCCCGAAGCGGCGATTGCACGTTTTGCCCAGAGTTGGTCAAGACCGAACATCGCGCCGAGATTGCCTTCGGTGCCGAGGATACGGTTGATTTCCGGGTTGTTCGTACCCTTGGACATTTCCTCGATGTTCGCCGAGGTGATGCCATACTCTTCTGCTGCGATCAGTGCATATTCGGTCCAGCGGACAATGTCGGCCCACTGGTCATCGCCCTGCCGGACGAGCGGCGCAAGTGGCTCTTTCGAGATCACTTCAGGAAGCAGGACATAATCATCCGGCTTCTCGAACGACGCGCGCAGCGCAGCCAAACCCGAACGGTCAGTGGTGTAGGCGTCGCAGGCCCCGGCCAGGAACTGCTGCTTACCCTCGGCATCGGTTTTGATGGCGATAGGGGTGTAGGTCATCTTGTGGACCTTGAAGTAGTCCGCAAGGTTCAGTTCGGTCGTCGTGCCGGTCTGGATACAAATCGTCGCCCCACCGAGTTCCTTGGCAGAGCTGACACCAAGATCCTTGCGGACCATGAAGCCCTGGCCATCATAGTAGTTCACGCCGGTGAAGGTGAACTTCAGGTCGACATCGCGCGAAAACGTCCAGGTGGAGTTCCGTGCAAGCAGATCGATTTCGCCCGATGACAGAGCGGTAAAGCGCGTCTCACCTGTGGTGGGGACGTATTTGACCTTGTTCGGATCGCCGAGCACGGCAGCGGCAACCGCCTTGCAGATCGCAACGTCAAAGCCAGACCATTTGCCGTTCGCGTCCGGCGCGGCAAATCCGACAAGGCCGGTGTTCACGCCGCAGTTGAGCATTCCACGCGCCTTGACGTCATCCAGCGTCCCGGCGGAGGCCAGCCCGGCGACGAGGCCGGCGGCCGTTAGAGCGCCAAGAAATACGGATTTATTCATTTTTACCTCTTCCTGATGTTTCCGCCACGAAGCGGGCGGTTTCGTCGCCCCCAAGGGACCGATCACGAAGTCGAGAGCATTTACCCCCAACAGTGCTGATCACTTTGGTCGATTTCGTTGGAACACGTCAAGCCAAGAGAGGCGCGCTAGCACAATTTCGCGGCAGAGGATCGCAAGTTGTGCAAACTGTCGTGCAACCGGGCAATCGGCGGATAAACCGCCGCCGCCTTAGGCACGCGCAAGCTGATGGAACGTCAGAGCTTGGAAAAAGGCCGCGCGCTTCTTGGCTTCAGTCGCAGCAGCTTCGTCGTCAGCCCCCCAGACTTCAGCCTGCCAGCGTTCATCGATTCGGGAACACAACCAAAGGTCATCCGGCTTAAAGGCCTCGCGCAACGCGGCGAGACCGATCACGAGTGACCCCGAAAGTGCGACGAGGTCGTGAAGGGCAGTCAATGCGAAAGGGTCTTGTGCCTCGACATGACCGCGCAGCGCACTCAGACTTTCGGGAAGCTGCGGGCGGTGCATGACACCGGAAACCGGCGTAAGCGGTGCCCCAAGGTCTGAAGCAGCCCAAGCCAGCAGCGGATCCCAATCCTCGGCCTGCCGCGCAACAAGGCTTGCCGGGCTGTCGGCGCGATAGCACAAAAGATCGCTGTCTCCATAAGCCGCAATCATCTCTGCGACGGCCGCGAACTGCGGCATGACCTTGTCGAGCGCGGAATTGGCCGCCCGCGTCAAGGGCATGGACTCCGGGTCAACCTTCCCTTGCTGCGCATCCCACTCTGCCGCAATGGCTTTGGCCAGCGTGGGTGAAGGCACGACCAGCAGCGATTTGGCCGGTGTTATCACCGGTCGTCCGTCAAGGTGAATGGCAAAGCCGCCCGGCACCGGGGCGGCGGTCGCCTCAGCCCAAAAGCGCTTCAGGGTCCAGCCGCTCATTCTTGCCTCAGTCCTTGTCGAAAGGGTCGGCGGGGACGTCATCTTCCTTCCAGTCGAACAGCTTCCAAGTCCGCGCCATGTGTTCCGGCAGCGGTGCCGTAAAGGTCATGAGCTTCTTGGAAATCGGATGTTCGATGGTCAGACTGCGCGCGTGCAGATGCATCTTCTTGCTGATGTCACCCCCCACCTGCGCGCCCCAGCCATCGCCCATGTTATCCTGTGCCGAACCGCCATACTTGCCGTCGCCCAGAATCGGGTGCCCGATCTCGGCCATGTGGGCGCGGAGTTGATGCGTCCGGCCGGTCACCGGTTCCAGCGCCATCCATGACAGGCGCTGCCCGAGAAACCAGAGCGTGAAGAAGTCGGTCTGCGCCCGCTTGGCATCAGGATTCTCGCCCATCTGGTTGGGGTGGATGCAGATCATTTTCTCTCCTTCCCCCATCCGGCCGCGCCCGGGCGCCTTCATCAACCCATATTTGATCGAGCCCTGACGCGGGTTCGGCACACCCGCGACGACGGCCCAGTAGATCTTGCGCGCAGCCCGGTGGCGCAGCGCCTCGGACAGGGCGCGCGCGACTCGGTCCGTGCGGGCCAGAAGCAAGACGCCAGACGTGTCCTTGTCGAGACGGTGCACCAGTTTCGGGCGGTCCTTGTATCCGAATTTCAATGCCTCGGTCAGGCCATCGACATGACGCTCGGTCTGGCCCGACCCGCCTTGGCTGGGAAGGCCCGCCGGCTTGTTCAGGACGATCATATGTTCGTCCTTCCAGAGGATCGCATCCTCAATCATCCTCGCGTCATCGGCGGTGATCCCGGGGGTGCGCGGTGGCGCCTCGGTATCCGGGAGCGGCGGTAGGCGCACGATATTGCCGGGCACGACGTGGCTAGATGCCTTGACCCGCCCGCCATCGACTCGGATCTGGCCGGTGCGGCACAGCTTTTCCACTGATCCTTGGGTCACATGGGGAAATCGGCGTTTGATCCAGCGATCGAGGCGCTGTTCGCCCTCGTCCACTGAAACGGTATGGGTGGAAACCCCGCTCATGCGAAAACCCCGCGCATCAAATAGACGCCCGCAACAAGGGCAAGAAGCGACAGGCAAACCGACAGCGCGACGTATAACGCAGCCATCGCGACTGCGCCCGTGTCGAACAGGCGCCAAGCCTCCAGCGAGAAGGACGAGAACGTGGTGAAGCCGCCGAGAAATCCGGTGGCAAAGAGGGCATTCCAATGCGTCAGGCCTTTGGTGCCCAAGACCACGACCAGAACACCCATCATGAACGAGCCGAGAATGTTCACGGCGATCACGCCCAGCGGAAACGTGAAAGTGCCGATCCCCCGCATGATCGCGACTCCGGTCAGGTACCGGGCCGAAGCACCAAGCGCGCCGCCGAGCGCGACCTGAGAAAGGGTGAGAAACATAAGCAGCGTCCTTTGGAGCCTTGCGCGATCATCCGCCCTGCCGCTTGGCGCGGAGCTTGGCGAAATACTCGACTCGTTTTTTCAACTCGCGTTCATAGCCTCTTTCGGGGGGGAGGTAAAAGGCCGGGCGTTTCATCGTCTCGGGGAAATAATTTTGGCCTGAAAAGCCACCTTCTACGTCATGATCATAGGTGTAGCCAGCGCCATAGCCCTGATCCTTCATCATCTTCGTCGGCGCGTTCAGAATATGCCTTGGCGGCGGCTCCGAGCCGGTCCGGCGCGCCTCGGCCCGCGCAGCCGAATAGGCCATGTACCCCGCATTCGATTTGGGTGCGAGCGCTAGGTAGATCACCGCTTGCGCCAGTGCCAGCTCGCCTTCCGGGCTGCCCAGACGTTCATAGGTCTCCCAGCCTTGCAGACAGACTGCCTGCGCCTGAGGATCGGCCAGACCAATATCCTCGACCGCCATCCGCGTGATGCGGCGCGCCAGAAAGCGCGGGTCCTCACCGCCTTCCAGCATCCGGCTGAACCAGTACAGCGCTGCATCCGGGTCCGATCCGCGGACAGATTTGTGCAGCGCCGAGATCAGGTTGTAATGCTCCTCACCAGATTTGTCGTATTTCGCGGCGCGGCGCATCAATCGGGCCGCCAGCGCCTGCGGATCCAGGTTTGACGTCAGCTTCCAGGCGTAGACCTGTTCGATCAGGTTCAGAAGCGCACGCCCGTCGCCATCCGCCATCTCCATCAGTTGCTCACGCGCCGGACCCGTCAGCGGCAGCGCGTGCTTGATATCCTGCTCTGCGCGCTGCGCCAAACGCTCGAGGTCGGCCAACGAAAGGCGTTCCAGGACGATGACCTGCGCGCGTGACAAGAGCGCGGCGTTAAGCTCAAAGCTGGGGTTCTCGGTGGTCGCTCCCACCAGAAGGATGGTGCCATCCTCCATGTAAGGCAGAAAGCCGTCCTGTTGTGCCTTGTTGAAGCGATGAATCTCATCAACGAAAAGCAAGGTCCCCTGCCCATTCTGACGCCGCAGCTTGGCGGTCTCGAACACTTTTCGAAGCTCCGGAACACCCGTGAATATGGCGCTGATCTGAACGAAGGTCAGATCCGTTTCGGCGGCAAGAAGTCGTGCGATGGTGGTCTTGCCAACTCCGGGCGGGCCCCAGAGCACCAGCGAAGACAGGCTATGTGCTGCCAGCATAGAGCCAAGCGGACCGTCCGGCGACAGAACCTTACCCTGTCCGATCACCTCGGCCAACGTTTTAGGGCGCAGGCGGTCGGCCAACGGACGGGGCACCTCGGGCGTGTTGGCTTTGGGGGTATCGAATAGATCTGACATGGGCTGCAGGTTACGCTGCCGCCCGCGTGGGGGGAAGCGGCGTTACAGGCTGAAGCGCAGGCGCACGGGCTGGCCCTCGCGCAACAGATCGACCTGCCAGAAGCGCCGACCGGGTTTGACGACTGCAGCCAGATCATCCGGCGCGGCAATGCGGGTACCGTTGACGGCACGAAGGATGTCGCCGGGCTGCAGGCCGATCCGGGCGGCAAGGTCCGTTGCCGCGGTGACAACCACGCCCTGCGCATCTGCAGGAAGTGACAGTTCGGCCGTGACCGCCGGGTTGATCCGTTCCACCGACAACCCGCGAAACACCACATTTCCCGTCAGCGTCAGTGCATCCCGTGGCGGCGTTTCCGGCGGTGCGATCAACGTCACCTCGGCATGTTGCACAGCCTTGCCCTGACGAAAGACCACAGCAGTGCTACGGCCCGTCCCGATGGTCGCAAGGCGATAGGCAAGCTCCTGCGGGCTGTTTACCTCTTCACCGCCGACCGACAGGATCACATCGCCCGCCTTGATCCCGACCTTGGCAAAAGGACTTTGATCATCGATGGCAGAGATCACAATGCCCTGAGGCAGCGCAAATCCGAGGCTGTCCGCAAGGGCCGCATCCATGCTCTGCCCGATCAGCCCGTCCCACGGACGGGTAAAACGGCTCGCCCCGGCTCGGGCTTGCGCAAGGAAGGCCCGAACCATATTGGAGGGGATCGCAAAGCCGATGCCGTTCGACCCGCCCGACTGGCTGAGGATGGCAGAGTTGATCCCGACAAGCTGCCCACGCATATCAACTAGCGCGCCCCCCGAGTTGCCCGGATTGATCGGCGCATCGGTCTGCATGTAATAGCCTCGCCCCCCGGTCAGCGACAGGGATGATCGCGCAAGCCCTGACACGATGCCACTGGACACGGTCTGCCCCACCCCAAATGGGTCACCGATAGCCAGAACCAGATCGCCAACCTCGACGAGGTCCGAGTCGGCCAGCCTAATCGCGGGAAAATCCTTCCCACCTTTCAGGCGCAGCACCGCAAGATCAGTCTGCGGATCAGCCAGGACCACCTCTGCGGCGTATTCGCGCCGATCCTGAAGCGCCACACGGATCTCCGTCGCCTGCCCCACGACATGATAATTTGTCACCACAAGTCCGTCAGACGACAGAATGACCCCGGAGCCGAGCGCGTTCTGCACACGGGGTTCGGTCTGCGAATATTCGCGAAACAAAGGCCCGAAGACTGGATCCCCGGCAAAGGGGCTCGCATCCTGTTGCACAATCGTCTTAGCGAAGATGTTGACCACCGCAGGCGCGGCGATCCGCACCACCGGCGCAAGACTTAACGTGATCTGACCAGGGTTGGCGGGAACCGCCGTGTCAGCAAGCACCGCGCTGCCGCAAAGGAGCGCGGCCATTGCGACACCAAGCAGCATACGAGTTTTCGCGATCATGGTGGCTCCTTTCCTGCGACACTCCGAGGTTGTGCCACCCCGGAGGACGCAAAAAAAGAGAGACCTGATCACAATCCGTGCAGGTTCGCGCTGAAGTCCATCGCCACGGCCTGATTGTCGATGCCTTCGAAAGTCAGCAAGAAAGCCCGCCAAACCGGCGGGCTTTTGCAGATTTGTACAGGTCGGTACGAAGGGCCGGTCACTCAGCCGTTGCGACACGCGCCTTGTCGGCAGCACCCTTGGCCGCTGTGTCGCGATCGACAAATTCGATGATCGCCATCGGGGCCATGTCGCCATAGCGGAAGCCAGCCTTCAACACCCGGACGTAACCGCCCTGACGATCTTTGTAGCGCGGCCCGAGAATGTCGAACAGACGCGCGACATACTGGTCTTGCTTAAGTTGCGAAGCGGCCTGGCGGCGCGCATGCAGATCGCCGCGCTTGGCCAGCGTGATCAGCTTTTCGATGATCGGGCGCAGTTCCTTGGCCTTGGGCAGGGTGGTCTTGATCTGCTCGTGTTCAATCAACGAGCCGGCCATGTTTGCGAACAGCGCCTTGCGGTGTTCATGCGTACGGTTCAGGCGGCGATAGCCGTTGCCATGGTTCATGATAATCGTCTCCGTCGTTTTGCTTTGTCCGGCAGACCTACGTTCGGCCTGCTCACCTTGGGGCACCATTGCCCATGTTTTCCCCGGCGATCCGGGCATTTCTCGGGGGGCGTTTAACCGACCGCCCCCCGAAGAGTCAATCAGAACTGGTCTTCGAAACGCTTGGCCAGATCTTCGATGTTTTCTGGCGGCCAATCTTCGACATCCATCCCGAGGTGCAGGCCCATGCCCGAAAGCACTTCCTTGATCTCGTTCAGCGATTTGCGGCCGAAGTTCGGGGTGCGCAGCATCTCGGCTTCGGTCTTCTGGATCAGGTCGCCGATATAGACGATGTTGTCGTTCTTCAGGCAGTTCGCCGAACGAACGCTCAATTCCAGCTCGTCCACTTTCTTCAGCAGCAGCGGGTTGAACTCCAGCCCGTCGTCCACATCGCCACGGCCAGCCTGCTCGGGCTCTTCGAAGTTGACGAAGATCGACAGCTGATCCTGCAGAATGCGCGCCGCATAGGCCACCGCGTCATCCGGGGTCAGCGAGCCATCGGTTTCCACCTTCAGCGTCAGCTTGTCATAGTCCAGCACCTGGCCCTCACGGGTGGGCTGCACTTCATAGCTGACCTTCTTCACCGGCGAATAGATCGCATCGATCGGGATCAGACCGATCGGCGCATCTTCCGGGCGGTTCTTGTCGGCAGCGACATAGCCCTTGCCGGTGTTGACCGTCAGTTCCATGAAAAGATCCGCACCATCGTCGAGGTGACAGACGACGTGATCCTTGTTCAGGACCTCAATGCCGTTCGATTCCGAAATGTCACCCGCGGTGACAACGCCCGGGCCCTTGGCAGAGATCGTCAGGCGCTTCGGCCCTTCAACTTCCATCTTGAGCGCGACGCCCTTCAGGTTCAAAACGATGTCGGTCACGTCTTCACGAACGCCAGCGACGCTGGAAAACTCGTGCAGCACGTTGTCGATCTGAATCGAGGTGATCGCGGCGCCCTGCAGCGACGACAGAAGCACCCGGCGCAGCGCATTGCCAAGCGTCAGGCCAAAGCCCCGCTCCAGCGGCTCCGCCACAACCGTTGCCTGACGCGACGGGTCAGCGCCCGGTTTCACGTCGAGTTGCAGCGGCTTGATCAATTCCTGCCAGTTTTTGTGGATCATGCTATTCGCCTCCATACCTGTCTCCTGCCCATGTCCTTAAGCAGCAGACGCCCGAGGATCAAAAATAACGAACTCGGGCCGCGCGGGATCGCACGGCCCGAGAAGAATACCCTGCGGTCAGACGCGACGGCGCTTCGGCGGACGGCAGCCGTTATGCGCGATCGGCGTGACGTCGCGGATCGAGGTGACATTCAGACCGGCAGCAGCCAGCGCACGAAGCGCCGATTCACGACCCGAACCGGGTCCCTGCACTTCGACCTCGATGGTCTTCATGCCGTGTTCCTGCGCCTTGCGGGCCGCGTCTTCCGCCGCCATCTGGGCAGCGTAGGGCGTGGATTTCCGCGAGCCCTTGAACCCCATCGTGCCGGCCGACGACCAGGAAATGGCATTGCCCTGCACATCAGAAATCAGGATCTTGGTGTTGTTGAACGAAGAGTTCACATGCGCCACACCGGCAGCGATGTTCTTGCGCTCTTTTTTCTTAGCGCGAACCTTTTCACGAGCCATGTTGCAGCCTCCCCTTACTTCTTCTTGCCGGCAATGGCCTTAGCGGGGCCCTTGCGCGTGCGTGCGTTGGTGTGGGTGCGCTGACCGCGCACTGGGAGGTTGCGGCGGTGACGCAGGCCGCGATAGCAGCCAAGGTCCATCAGACGCTTGATGTTCGTCGCCACTTCACGGCGGAGGTCACCCTCGACCGTCAGGTTGGCGTCGATGAACTCGCGGATCGCAAGAACTTCAGCGTCAGACAATTCGTTCACACGGCGGGTACGGTCAATGCCGACAGATTCGCAAATCTGCTCTGCATAGTTCGGACCGATGCCGTGGATGTAGGTCAAGGCGATGGGGACACGTTTCCCCGTCGGAATGTTTACGCCAGCAATACGTGCCACGCGTGTATCCTTTCGTCGCGGTTCCGTAATACCAGAACCTTTTTTTCACAACGCAGCCGGATCGCAAGGATCCGGCCAACTCAGCCGACCCGCGATGGGCCGGAAAAACCGGCGCGGCGGATCGATTCTCTGTACGAGACACCGCGATCTATGGGGTTTTCATCGGCGCGTCAAGGCCGCGCCGCAGAAACTTCACGCCTTGTCAAGAACCTTTCGGATCTCGGCCTCGACCACGTCAATTTCCGCCAGCCCATCGACCGTGCTGAGGTCTCCCTTGGCATAGTAATAGCCAATTAAAGGAGAGGTCTTCTTGTAATATTCCAGCAATCTCTGACGCAGCGCCTCGGCCGTATCATCCGCCCGACGAACCAGCTTGGTCGACCCGCAGACATCGCAGACCCCAGCCGCTTTTGTCGGACGCGTGACATCGTGATAGACCGCACCACAATTGCTGCAGGTAAAGCGCCCAGTGATGCGCGCGGTCAGCGCGGCATCGTCGACCCGCATCTCGACCACGGCATCAAGCTTTTGACCATGTCGCGCCAAAAGCGCACCAAGCGCATCGGCCTGCGCCAGCGTGCGTGGAAAGCCGTCAAAGATGAACCCCGCGCTATGCGCCGCCTCCATCTTCTCTTCGATCAGGCCGATCACGATCTCATCCGTCACCAGCTCGCCGCGATCCATCACCTCGGCCACACGATGGCCCATCTCGGTGCCGCTCGTCTTGGCCTCGCGTAGCATGTCACCGGTCGACAGCTGGGTCATCCCCAGGTCGTCCACCAGCAGCTTCGCCTGTGTACCCTTCCCCGCTCCCGGCGGCCCCAGCAGAATGATATTCATCGACGGCTCGGAGCCTTGCGCGGACCGGTACGCTTCTTGCCGCGGAGTTGCGAACGCTCGATCAACCCCTCGTATTGGTGGGCAAGCAGATGCGACTGGATCTGGCTCACCGTGTCCATCGCGACCGAAACCACGATAAGAACCGAGGTGCCGCCAAAATAGAACGGAATGGCAAACTCGTGGCGCAGAATTTCCGGCAGCAGGCAGACGAAGGCCAGATAGGCCGAACCGAGGACAAGAACACGGTTGACCACATAGGACAGATATTCCTCGGTCTTCTTGCCGGGGCGGATGCCCGGAACGAAACCGTTCTGGTTCTTAAGGTTCTCGGCCACGTCATCGACCTTGAAGGCGACGTTGTGGGTATAGAAGAACGAGAAGAACACGATCATCGCTGTAAAGAAGGCAAGGTACAGCGGTTGACCGGGGCCGAAATAGGCCAAAATGGTCGACATGATCGGGCCGGTTTGGCTTTGCGAGAAAGTCGAGATCGTCGTCGGCAGCAGCAGCAGCGACGACGCGAAGATCGCCGGGATCACACCCGAGGGGTTGACCTTGACCGGCAAGTGCGACGATCCCGCGTCGTAGATCTTCATACCCTGCTGCCGGCGCGGATACTGGATGTGAATGCGTCGCTGCGCCTGCTCCATGAAGACCACGAAGGCGATCGTCAGAACGATCATAACCAATACGCCAATGATCACATAGGGCGGCACATCGCCCGACCTGCCCTGGCTGAGAAAGCGCGCCGCAGCCGCCGGAACCTCGGCAATGATGCCAATGAAAATGATCAGCGAAACGCCGTTGCCGATGCCCCGCGCTGTGATCTGTTCGCCAAGCCACATCAGGAACAGGGTGCCGCCAACCAGCGTGATGACGCAGGCAAGGCGGAAATCCAGCCCCGGATTGGTGGCCAGCTTGCCCGCCTCGATCGACACTGCAATGCCCCAGCCCTGGAAGATGGCAAGCGCCACGGTCCCATAGCGGGTATACTGGTTAATCTTCTTGCGCCCCGCCTCGCCCTCTTTCTTCAAAGCGGTCAGCGACGGCACCATGGTGGTCAGCAACTGCACGATGATCGAAGAGGAAATATAGGGCATGATCCCAAGCGCGAAGATGCCCATGCGCTTGATCGCTCCACCGGTGAACATCGCGAGGATGCCGCCGATCCCGTTGGACGCCTTGTCCATGAACTGGGTCAGCGCGGCATGGTCGATGCCGGGAACCGGAATCCAGGTCCCAAGCCGGTAAACGATCAGCAAGCCGATCGTGAACAGGATGCGCTGGCGCAGGTCGGTTGCCTTGCCGAAGGCGCCCCAGCTTAGGTTCGCCGCCATTTGCTCTGCAGCAGATGCCATGCCCGTCTCTCTTTCATGACAGCACCGCCGAAACGGTTAACCCGGTCGGCGGCGCAGGAAAACTAGGGATGATGTAAGCGGGATCGCGCCCGCTCACAACCTCTTATTCGGCCGCAGCTTCGGTCTTTGGCGTAACCGTGATGGTAACCGTGCCGCCCGCCTTCTCGATCGCCTCGACGGCCGACTTGGAAGCACCCGAGACAGCGATCGCAACCTTCGCGGTCAGCTCGCCCTTGCCCAATACGCGAATGCCATCACGCTTGTGATTGGTCAGGCCTGCCGCAACCAGCGCATCTTCCGTGATCGTCTCGGCGATGGCGAGCTTGCCCGCATCGATGAATTTCTGGATCAGACCGAGATTGACCACCGCCCATTCCTTGCGGTTTGGCTTGGTGAAGCCGCGCTTGGGCAGACGACGATAGAGCGGCATCTGGCCACCCTCATAGCCACCAATTGCCACACCCGAACGGGATTTCTGGCCCTTGATACCGCGCCCGGCGGTCTTGCCCTTGCCCGAACCCGGTCCACGCGCCACGCGCTTTTTCTTGCGGGTCGCACCTTCGTTGTCGTGAAGTTCGTTCAGTTTCATGTCGCTGACTCCTTCGCCGGAACTACCCCGCTCAGCGACGATGGGGGCAAACACGGCATCCATGGGAAGACGGCCAGAATGCCGCCCGTTCTTTCAAATACGGCGGGGATCACCCCGCCATATCTTTTATCCGCGCTCTTCGATGATCTGAACGAGGTGCGGGATCTTCCTGACCATACCGCGGACCGAGGGCGTGTCCTCAAGTTCGCGGGTCTTGTGCATCTTGTTCAGGCCGAGCCCGATCAACGTGGCTTCCTGCTTTGCAGGACGCCGCGCAGCCGACGCGATCTGCTTGACGACGATCGTTTTTGCCATTGTCCCGCTCCTTACGCTTCAACCGGCTCGCCGTCGGCCTTTTTCAGGATGTCGGCCACCTTCTTGCCGCGACGCTGCGCGACCTGACGGGGCGACGATTCCAGCTTGAGGCCGTCGATCGTTGCACGGATCATGTTGTAGGGGTTCTGGCTGCCGAGCGATTTCGCCACGACGTCCTGAAGGCCCAGCATTTCGAACACGGCACGCATCGGACCGCCCGCGATGATGCCGGTACCGGCCACAGCCGTACGCATCACGACGCGACCAGCGCCATGACGGCCTTCCATGTCGTGATGCAGCGTCCGACCCTCGCGGAGCGGCACACGGATCATCGACCGTTTGGCCTGCTCGGTTGCCTTGCGGATCGCCTCGGGCACTTCTTTCGCCTTGCCCTTGCCGAAGCCCACGCGACCGCGCTGATCGCCGACCACCACCAGGGCGGCAAAGCCGAAGCGCTTACCACCCTTCACAGTTTTCGACACGCGGTTGATCGCGACGAGACGATCGGCGAATTCCGGGGTCTCATCGCGGCTCTGGCGATTGTCCCGGCGGTTGTCTTCTCTTGCCATCATCGTCTCCTTAGAACTTCAGGCCGCCTTCACGGGCTGCCTCGGCCAAAGCCTTGATCTTGCCGTGAAAGAGGAAACCACCACGATCGAAGTAGCACTCTTCGACCCCAGCCTTCTTGGCCCGCTCGGCGATCGCCTTGCCAACCACTGCAGCCGCCTCGACATTGTTCTTGCCAACGATGCCCAGATCCTTCTCGAGCGAAGAAGCGGCGGCCAGCGTCACGCCGTTCACGTCGTCGATCAGCTGCACGCTGATGTTCTTGTTCGACCGATGCACGGACAGACGCGCACGCCCGTTCGCCATCTTGGCCAGTTTGTTCCGAACGCGCAGGCGGCGTTTCAGGAACAGATCTCTTTTGCTGTTTGCCATCTGTCGCGCCCTTACTTCTTCTTGCCTTCCTTGCGGAAGATGAACTCGCCTTTGTACTTGATCCCTTTGCCCTTATAGGGCTCTGGACCACGCCATTCGCGAATGTTCGCGGCAACCTGGCCAACAAGCTGTTGGTCAATGCCTTCCACAATGATTTCGGTCTGTTTCGGCGTGGTCACGGTGACACCGGCCGGAACGGCGAAGTTCACTTCGTGGCTGTAACCCAGTGCGAGTTTCAGCACGTTGCCCTGAGCAGCGGCGCGATAACCCACGCCGTTGATCTCAAGCTCTTTCTTGAAGCCGGTGGTCACACCCTCCACCAGGTTCGCGACCATCGTGCGGCTCAGGCCCCACTGGGCACGCGCCCGCTTCGAGGTGCCGCGCGGCGTAACCTTCACCTGCGTTCCCTCGATGACGATGGTCACATCGTCGGTAGCGGTGAACGTCCGGGTGCCTTTCGGCCCCTTCACTTCCACAGTCTGGCCGGACAGGGAGGCCGAAACCCCCTTGGGCAGCTCGACCGGTTTCTTACCAATGCGAGACATACCAGACCCCCTTAGAAGATCGTGCAGAGCACTTCGCCGCCAACGTTGGCGGCCCGTGCTGCTGCATCGGACATGACGCCTTTCGGCGTGGAGACGATCGACACACCGAGGCCATTACGAACCGTCGGAATATCCTTCACGCCCATATAGACGCGACGACCGGGGGTGGACACGCGGCGAAGCTCGCGGATCACCGGGGTGCCTTCGTAATACTTCAGGCTGATGACCAACTCGCCCTGACCGTTGGCGGTCTCGGACTTCTCATAGCCCCGGATGTAGCCTTCGTCGGCCAGAACATCGAGGACCCAGGCGCGCAGTTTCGAGGCGGGCGTCGACACCGTCGACTTGCCACGCATCTGCGCGTTGCGGATGCGGGTCAGCATGTCGCCGATAGGATCGTTCACATACATCGCGATCTCCTTACCAGCTGGACTTGACCATACCCGGGATCTGACCGAACGAGGCCAGATCACGCAGCATGATCCGCGAGAGTTTCAGTTTACGGTAATACGCATGCGGGCGGCCGGTCAGCTGGCAGCGGTTGTGCAGGCGGGTTGCCGAAGAATTGCGGGGCAGACCGGCCAGTTTCAGGTTCGCCTTGAAGCGTTCCTCAACCGACAGGTCCTGATTGCTTGCCTGCGCTTTGAGCGCGGCCCGTTTCGTCGCGTACTGCTTCACCAGCTTCTGGCGCTTCAGTTCGCGTTCGACCATGGATTTCTTAGCCATATCTTCTCTCTCCCGCGATCAGCTGTTGAAGGGCATGTTGAATTGCTTCAACAGCGCTTTCGCTTCCGCGTCGGTCCGCGCGGTGGTGCAGATGATGATGTCCATGCCGAGCACGTCATCGACCTTGTCGAATTCGATTTCGGGGAACACGATCTGTTCTTTCAGGCCCATGGCATAGTTGCCGCGGCCGTCGAAAGAGCTGCCCTTGACGCCGCGGAAGTCGCGGACGCGGGGCAGAGCGATGGTGATCAGACGCTCAAGGAATTCGTACATCCGGTCGCCACGCAGCGTGACTTTGCAGCCAAGCGGCATTTCTTCCCGGACGCGGAAACCCGCGATCGACTTCTTCGCATGGGTAACGACGGCTTTCTGGCCAGCGATCAAGGTCAGCTGCTCTTGTGCGGCTTTCACCTTCTTGGTGTCTTTCACCGCTTCGCCAACGCCCATGTTCAGCACGATCTTGTCGAGCTTCGGAAGCTGCATCTCATTGGTATAGCCAAACTCGGACATCAGCGCTGCGCGGATCTTGTCCTTGTAGACGGCCTTAAGACGCGGGGTATAGTTCGCTGCATCAAGCATCAGATCGTCTCCCCGGTTGTCTTGGCGTAGCGAACCTTCGCCTCGCCTTCGATACGGAAGCCAACGCGGGTCGCCTTGCCCTTGCTGTCGATCAGCGCGAGGTTCGACAGGTCGATCGGCATCGCTTTCGGGATACGACCGCCCTGCGAGGTCTGGCTTTGCTTCGTGTGGCGGATCGCCATGTTGATGCCCTCGACAACGGCCTTGCCGTCCTTCGGTGCAACCGACACGATCTCGCCCTTCTGGCCTTTATCTTTGCCAGCCAGAACGATGACCTTGTCACCTTTTTTGAGTTTCGCAGCCATCAGAGCACCTCCGGAGCCAGCGAGATGATCTTCATGAAGTTCTTGGCGCGAAGCTCGCGCACGACCGGCCCGAAGATACGCGTGCCGACCGGTTCACCCTGGTTGTTCAGGATCACGGCAGCATTTCGGTCAAAGCGGATCGAGGTGCCGTCTTCACGGCGAACTTCCTTGGCGGTGCGCACGACGACGGCCTTGCGGACGTCACCTTTCTTCACGCGACCGCGCGGAATGGCCTCCTTGACCGACACCACGATGATGTCACCCACAGAAGCGTAGCGGCGATGCGAGCCACCCAGAACCTTGATGCACTGCACCCGGCGTGCGCCGGAGTTGTCAGCTACATCCAGATTGGTCTGCATCTGAATCATTTGGTTTCTCCCGACCTTTGGGACTTGGTCCCAGGGTTTCGATCAAACCGGAAAGTGGATCAAGCCGAAGCTTCAGTCACCACAGTCCAGCGTTTTGTTTTCGAAATCGGCGCGCATTCTTCAATGCGAACGGAATCGCCGACCTTGAACTTGTTCTCAGCGTCGTGAGCCCGATACTTCTTGGACTTGCGAACGGTTTTCTGCAGCAGCGGGTGCTTGAAGCGACGCTCGACCAGGACGGTGATCGTCTGCTCGTTCTTGTCGCTGGTCACGGTGCCTTGAAGGATGCGTTTGGGCATATCTAAGGCTCCTCAGTTCGCAGCCGCTTGCGCGGCTTTCTGGTTAAGAACCGTCTTCACACGAGCGACGTCACGGCGGACGTTGCGCATGCGGGCGGTGTTTTCAAGTTGGCCGGTCGCCTGCTGAAAGCGCAGGTTGAAGGCTTCTTTCTTCAGCGAGACAAGCTGATCGCGCAGCTGATCCGGCGTCTTCTCGTGCAATTCTTTGGCGTTCATCGCCGCGGTCCTTTCAACATCGTCGGAGGGCCCCAAAAGGGTCACCCTGATTCCAACGGAGTCCATGATGAGTGGGCGGCATACAGCCCCCCCGATAGTATTGCAACCCCTGAGATGGGGAACCAGTCGAATAGAGGGGCAACGCGCTCTGCAGCCTTGTTTGCAAGGCCCGCACAACCCGTCACCGGGATTGGAATGGCCCCCACCATAGGCGGGGGCCGATCTCGTAGGGCGGGGTTTACCCCGCCCGGGGCTTACCAGTCTTCGCGAATGACCACGCGGGTCATTACCGGCAACTTCATCGCGCCAAGGCGCAGCGCCTCACGCGCGATGGGCTCGGCCACGCCGTCGATCTCGAACATGATACGACCAGGTTTCACCTTGGCCGCCCAATAATCGACCGAACCTTTACCTTTACCCATCCGCACCTCGGTGGGTTTCGACGTCACCGGAACGTCCGGGAAAATCCGGATCCAGACCCGGCCCTGACGTTTCATGTGTCGGGTGATCGCGCGGCGGGCCGCCTCGATCTGACGCGCGGTGACGCGCTCGGGTTCCGTCGCCTTCAGACCGAAGGTACCGAAATCGAGGTTGAAGCCACCCTTGGCCTCACCATGAATACGGCCCTTGTGCTGTTTGCGGAATTTGGTGCGCTTTGGTTGCAGCATCTTCTTTCTCCTTAACGCGCGTCGCGACGGTCGTCGCGGCGCGGCGGACGGGACGCGCCGCCGCTGTCGTTGGATTCCTGCATCCGGCGATCATGTGCCTGCGGATCGTGCTCAAGGATCTCGCCCTTGAAGATCCAGACCTTCACGCCGATGATGCCATAGGCCGTGGTGGCCTCATGCGTCGCATAATCGATGTCGGCGCGCAGGGTGTGCAACGGCACGCGGCCTTCACGATACCATTCCGTCCGAGCGATCTCGGCACCACCAAGGCGGCCGCCGACGTTAACGCGGATACCAAGCGCGCCCATGCGCATGGCGTTCTGAACCGCACGCTTCATCGCGCGACGGAACGAAACGCGGCGTTCGAGCTGCTGCGTGATCGACTCGGCAACCAGTTGGGCGTCCAGTTCGGGCTTGCGCACTTCAACGATGTTGAGGTGCAGCTCGGACTTGGTGAAGTTCGCCAGCTTCTTGCGGAGGGTCTCGATATCGGCGCCTTTTTTGCCGATGATCACGCCCGGGCGCGCGGTGTGGATCGTCACGCGGCATTTCTTGTGCGGACGCTCGATGATGACACGGCTCACGCCGGCCTGTTTGGCCTCTTTGAAGATGAACTCGCGCATCCGGAGGTCTTCGAGAAGCAGGTTACCGTAGTCTTTCGACTCGGCGAACCAGCGGCTGTCCCAGGTGCGGTTGACCTGAAGGCGCATGCCGATCGGATTGACCTTCTGACCCATTACGCTTGCTCCTCGACTTGCTTGACGGTGATCGTCAGCTCGGAAAACGGCTTGATGATCTTGCCGAAACGGCCGCGAGCACGCGGACGACCCCGCTTCATGATCAGGTTCTTGCCGACATAGGCCTCAGACACGATCAGGGCGTCAACGTCCAGACCATGGTTGTTCTCCGCATTGGCGATCGCCGACTGAAGGCATTTCATCACGTCGCCCGCGATGCGCTTCTTCGAGAAGGTCAGATCGGCAAGAGCCTTTTCAACCTTCTTGCCGCGGATCATGGCCGCAACAAGGTTCAGCTTCTGCGGCGAGGTTTTCAGCATCTTGGCTTTCGCCATCGCCATGTTCTCGGCCACGCGGCGCGGATTTTTTTCCTTGCTCATGGCTTATTTCCTCTTCGCTTTCTTGTCGGCAGCGTGACCGTAGTAGGTCCGCGTCGGCGAATATTCACCGAACTTCTGGCCAATCATCTCTTCGGTCACTGCAACGGGGATGTGCTTCTTGCCGTTGTAGACACCGAAAGTCAGGCCGACGAACTGCGGCAGAATGGTCGAGCGGCGCGACCAGATCTTGATGACTTCGTTACGACCGCCTTCACGCGACTTCTCGGCTTTCTTCAGCACGTAAGCGTCGACAAAGGGGCCTTTCCAAACTGAACGCGACATGGATTACCGACCCTTCTTGGCGTTGCGCGAGCGGACAATGTACTTGTCCGTCGTCTTGTTCTTGCGGGTCTTGTTGCCCTTGGTCCCTTTACCCCAGGGGGTAACCGGGTGACGACCACCCGAGGTCCGGCCTTCACCACCACCATGCGGGTGGTCGATCGGGTTCATGGCAACACCGCGAACCGTCGGACGCACGCCCATGTGGCGTTTACGCCCGGCTTTGCCGAGGTTCTGGTTCGAGTGATCCGAGTTCGACACGGCGCCAACGGTCGCCATGCATTCCTGACGCACCATGCGCAGCTCGCCCGAAGACAGGCGGATCTGGGCATAGCCACCGTCACGGCCAACGAACTGGGCATAGGTGCCGGCAGCGCGGGCCATCTGGCCACCCTTGCCGGGCTTCAGTTCGACGTTGTGCACGATCGTGCCGATCGGCATGCCCGAGAAGGGCATCGCGTTGCCGGGCTTCACGTCGGTCTTGGCGCCAGCCACGACCTTGTCGCCAACGGCGAGACGCTGCGGAGCAAGGATATAGGCCTGTTCGCCATCCTCATACTTCACCAGCGCGATGAAGGCGGTCCGGTTGGGATCGTATTCGATCCGCTCAACGGTCGCCGTGATGTCAAATTTCCGACGCTTGAAATCGACGATGCGGTAGAGACGCTTCGCGCCACCACCCTTGTGGAACATCGTGATCCGTCCGGTGTTGTTCCGTCCGCCCGTCTTGGTCAGACCCTCAGTAAGGGTTTTGACCGGGCGGCCTTTCCAAAGCTCCGAACGGTCGATCAGAACCAGCCCACGCTGGCCAGGCGTCGTCGGATTGTACGACTTGAGTGCCATGCTTTCTGTCTTCCGTCAGCTTCGGGCCGAATTCGACCCAGTTTCGTAAATGATCTGCGGCCCCGGATGACCGGGGCCGCGAGATTCGAGGCCTTCTATCAAAGGCCGGTGGAGACGTCGATGGTATTTCCCTCTTCGAGCGTCACATAGGCTTTCTTCACGTCGTTCCGCACGCCGGTCTTGCCGCGGAACTTCTTGACCTTGCCTTTGGTGATGGTGGTGTTGACCGCCTTCACCTTGACGCCGAACAGGGTCTCGACCGCTTCCTTGATCTGCGGCTTGGTCGAGTCCATCGCCACCTGGAACACCACCGCATTGGCGTCAGACGCCATCGTGGCCTTCTCGGTGATGATCGGCTTGCGGATCACATCGTAGTGCTCGGGTTTCGCGCTCATTTCAGGCGAGCCTCCAGTGCTTCGACACCCGCGCGCGTGATCACCAGGGTGTCGCGCTTGAGGATGTCATAGACGTTGGCGCCCATCGTCGGCAAAACGTCGATGCCGTCGATGTTGCGAGCGGCCATCGCGAAATTCGCGTCGACCTCGGCGCCGTCAATGATCAATACGCGCTTCCAGCCCAGCTCCTTGGCCGCTTTGGCAAGGATGGCGGTCTTGGCTTCGGCCATGTTGGCCGCTTCCAGGATCACCAGCTGGCCCGATTGGGCCTTGGCGGACAGCGCATGCTTCAGACCCAGCGCCCGGAACTTCTTGGGAAGCTCATGGGCGTGGCTGCGGGGCGTCGGCCCCTTGTAGACGCCACCGTGACGGAAGATCGGCGCCTTCTTGGACCCGTGGCGTGCGCCGCCGGTGCCCTTCTGGCGATAGATCTTCGCGGTCGAGTAGCTGACGTCCGATTTGCCCAGGGTCGAGTGCGTCCCCGCCTGGGTGCGCGCACGCTGCCACCGCACGACGCGGTGCAGAATGTCCGCGCGCGGCTCCAGCCCGAAGATGGCGTCGTCGAGGTCGATCGACCCCGATTTGCCAGCATCCAGCTTGATTACGTCGAGTTTCATTCCTTGTCCCCTTCCGCATCCGATTGGGTCTCGTCAGACGCGTTCGACGCTTCAGCCGCGGTCAGCGCTTCGGCTTCCGCCGCAGCCTGAGCTTCCATCGCGGCCTTGTGCGCAAGTGCTTCGGCTTCAGCAGCCTCAGCAGCAGCGGCTTCGGCAGCAGCATGGGCCGCAGCAGCGGCAGAGCGCAGCGCAGCCGGCATGATCACATGCTCAGGAACCGGCTTCTTCACCGCGTCCTTGATCGTGACCCAGCCCCCCTTGGTGCCGGGCACCGCGCCTTTGACCATGATCAGGCCACGGTCGGCATCGGTCCGCACGACCTGCAGGTTCTGCGTGGTCACGCGGGCAGCGCCCATGTGACCAGCCATTTTCTTGCCTTTGAACACCTTGCCCGGATCCTGGCACTGGCCGGTGGAGCCATGGCTCCTGTGGCTGACCGAGACGCCGTGCGACGCGCGAAGACCACCGAAGTTGTGACGCTTCATCACACCCTGAAAGCCCTTGCCCGCCGAGGTGCCGGCGATGTCGACGAACTGACCCGCGAAGTAGTGGTCAGCGGTGATTTCCTCACCCACGCCGATCATGCAATCGGGCGTCACGCGGAATTCCGCGATCTTGCGCTTCGGCGCGACATTGGCCGCAGCGAAGTGGCCGCGCATGGCGGCGGTGGTCCGCTTCGCCTTGGCCGTGCCCGCGCCGAGCTGGACGGCGGAATAGCCATCCCGCTCAGCCGTGCGCTGCGCCACGACTTGCAGATTGTCGACCAGAAGAACGGTGACCGGAACCTGCCGGCCGTCCTCCAGAAACAGCCGGGTCATGCCCAGCTTCTTTGCGATAACTCCAGAGCGCATCTGTCTCGTGCCCCCTTAAACCTTGATCTCGACATCCACGCCTGCCGCGAGGTCGAGCTTCATCAGCGCGTCCACGGTCTGCGGGGTCGGATCGACGATGTCGAGAAGACGCTTGTGCGTCCGGATTTCCCACTGGTCACGCGACTTCTTGTCGATGTGCGGGCCACGGAGAACCGTGAACTTCTCAATCTTGTTCGGCAGCGGGATCGGTCCGCGGACGGTAGCGCCGGTGCGCTTGGCCGTATTGACGATTTCCAGCGTGCTGGCATCCAGTACGCGGTAATCGAAGGCCTTGAGCCGGATTCGAATGGTTTGACCTTGCATATCTTGCCCTCTGGGCTTGGCGGGAAGCGGGGGGCGCGTACGCCCCGCCGCCCCTCTTCCAGGTTTGGTTACGCGATGATTTTCGAGACGACGCCGGCGCCGACGGTACGGCCGCCTTCACGGATGGCGAAGCGCAGCTTCTCCTCCATGGCGATCGGCGCGATCAGCTCGACGTTGAACTTCAGGTTGTCGCCCGGCATCACCATCTCGGTGCCCTCGGGCAGCATCACCGTGCCGGTCACGTCCGTCGTGCGGAAGTAGAACTGCGGGCGATAGTTCGCGAAGAACGGCGTGTGACGGCCACCCTCTTCCTTGGTCAGGATATAGGCTTCCGCCTCGAACTTGGTGTGCGGCTTCACCGAACCCGGCTTGCACAGCACCTGACCGCGCTCGATCCCTTCGCGCTCGATCCCGCGCAGCAGCAGACCAACGTTGTCGCCTGCCTGACCCTGGTCGAGCAGCTTGCGGAACATCTCGACGCCGGTGCAGACGGTCTTCTTGTTCGGGCGGATGCCGACGATCTCGACTTCCTCGCCGACCTTGACGATCCCGCGCTCGATCCGGCCGGTGGCAACCGTGCCGCGGCCCGAGATCGAGAACACGTCCTCGACCGGCATCAGGAAGGGCTGGTCAACCGGGCGCGCCGGGGTCGGAATATAGGCATCGACCGCTTCCATCAGCGCGCGGATCGAATCCTCGCCGATTTCCTTGTCGCGGCCTTCCAGAGCGGCCAGAGCCGACCCCTTGATGATCGGAATATCGTCGCCGGGATAGTCGTAGGACGACAGCAGCTCGCGCACTTCCATCTCGACCAGCTCGAGCAGTTCCTCGTCATCCACCTGGTCGACCTTGTTGAGGTAGACGACCATGTAGGGAATGCCGACCTGACGGCCGAGCAGGATGTGCTCGCGCGTTTGCGGCATCGGGCCGTCGGCGGCGTTCACCACCAGAATCGCGCCGTCCATCTGCGCCGCACCGGTGATCATGTTCTTCACATAGTCAGCGTGGCCGGGGCAGTCGACGTGGGCGTAGTGACGGTTCGCGGTCTCGTATTCCACATGCGCGGTCGAGATCGTGATCCCGCGCGCTTTCTCTTCCGGCGCCGCATCGATCTGGTCATAGGCGCGGAACTCGCCGAAGTATTTCGTGATCGCTGCCGTCAGCGTCGTCTTGCCGTGGTCAACGTGGCCGATCGTGCCGACGTTCACATGCGGTTTCGTCCGTTCAAACTTTGCCTTTGCCATGATGGCCTCCTGTTTCGTTCGGTGCTGCCGGGGCGACCCCCGGCCTACGGGGTGGTAGGGCGGGGTTCACCCCGCCACACCGGTTAAGCGTATTTCTTCTGGATCTCGTCCGAGATGTTCTGCGGCACGGCATCGTAATGGTCGAACTGCATGGTGAAGTTCGCCCGGCCCGAAGTCATCGAGCGCAAAGTGTTGATGTAGCCGAACATGTTTGCCAGCGGCACGAAGGCATCGATGACATTCGCGTTGCCACGGCTGTCCTGCCCCTGAACCATGCCACGACGACTGGTCAGGTCACCGATCACGCCGCCGGTGTATTCCTCCGGCGTCACGACTTCGACTTTCATGATCGGCTCGAGCAGTTTCGCACCGGCCTTCTTCAGGCCTTCCCGCATCCCGGCCCGGGCAGCGATTTCGAAGGCGAGAACCGAGGAGTCGACGTCGTGGAACGCACCGTCGATCAGCTGCACCTTGAAATCGATCACCGGGAAGCCAGCCAGCGGACCCGAGTCCATCACCGACTTGATGCCCTTTTCGACGCCGGGGATATATTCCTTCGGCACTGCGCCACCAACGATCTTCGACTTCGAACGAATACCCTTCGCCCGGCTCTGTCGGCGAGATGATCAGCTTGATACGCGCGAACTGGCCGGTACCACCGGTCTGCTTTTTGTGCGTGTAGTCGATCTCGGCTTCGCGCGAGATGGTCTCGCGATAGGCCACCTGCGGCGCACCGATGTTGGCCTCGACCTTGAACTCGCGCTTCATCCGGTCGACGAGGATGTCGAGGTGAAGTTCGCCCATGCCCTTCATGATCGTCTGGCCCGATTCGAAATCGGTCTCGACACGGAAGGACGGATCTTCGGCAGCCAGGCGCGCCAGGGCAACGCCCATCTTCTCCTGGTCGGCTTTCGACTTCGGCTCAACCGCGATCTCGATCACCGGCTGCGGGAAGGTCATGGTTTCCAGAACCACCGGTTTCGCCGGATCACAGAGCGAGTCGCCCGTGGTGGTCTCTTTCAGACCAGCCAGCGCGATGATGTCGCCGGCAAAGGCTTCTTCGATCTCTTCCCGGTTGATGGCGTGCATCATCATCATCCGACCGACACGCTCGCGCTTGCCCTTGGTCGAGTTCAGCATCTGGTCGCCCTTCTTCAGGACGCCGGAATAGATGCGCGTAAAGGTCAGCGAACCGACGAAGGGGTCGTTCATGATCTTGAACGCCAGCGCCGAGAAAGGCTGCGCATCATCGGCCGAACGGGCGATGTTGCGGGTTTCCGACTCGTCGCCCGGCAGGAAGCCCATGTAGGGCGGCACGTCGAGCGGGGTCGGCAAGAAGTCGACCACGGCGTTCAGCATCGGCTGCACGCCTTTGTTCTTGAACGCCGAACCGGCGAGAACCGGAACGAAGGTCAACGACAGCGTGCCCTTGCGGATCAGCTTGCGCAGGGTCGCGGCATCCGGCTCATTGCCTTCGAGATAGGCTTCCATCGCCTCGTCGTCTTGTTCGACGGCGAGCTCCAGCATGTGGTGGCGCCATTCGTCGGCACTGTCTTTCAGCTCAGCACGGATCGGCTGGCGCACCCAGGAGGCGCCCAGATCTTCACCCTGATAGACCCATTCTTCCATGTTGATCAGGTCGATGATTCCTTCCAGCTTGTCCTCGGCCCCGATCGGAATCTGAACCGGCATCGGCTTTGCACCGGTGCGGTCAGCAATCATCTTCACGCAATTGAAGAAATCCGCGCCGGTCTTGTCCATCTTGTTGACGAAGACGATGCGCGGAACCTTGTAGCGGTCAGCTTGACGCCAGACTGTTTCAGTCTGCGGCTCAACGCCTGCGTTGCCGTCCAACAGCACGACAGCACCGTCAAGCACCGCCAGCGAACGCTCGACCTCGATGGTGAAGTCGACGTGGCCGGGGGTGTCGATGATGTTGAAGCGGAACTTGGTCTCGCCCTCAGGGACCACGCCCGGATCCTCGGTGCGCTGCCAGAAGGTGGTCGTCGCGGCCGAGGTGATCGTGATGCCCCGCTCCTGCTCCTGCTCCATCCAGTCCATCGTCGCGGCGCCGTCATGGACTTCGCCGATCTTGTGGGACTTGCCGGTGTAGAACAGAATCCGTTCGGTCGTGGTCGTCTTGCCCGCGTCGATATGGGCAATGATCCCGAAGTTACGGTAATGGTCGAGGTGGTAGTCGCGTGCCATTGGAGTGCCTCAGGCTAATTGGTTACCAGCGATAATGGCTGAACGCTTTGTTCGCGTCGGCCATTTTGTGGGTGTCTTCGCGCTTCTTGACGGCGGTGCCGCGGTTGTTCACCGCATCCGACAGCTCGCCCGCAAGACGCTCTTCCATCGTGTTCTCGTTGCGCTTGCGCGCCGCGATGATCAGCCAGCGGATCGCCAGCGCTTCACGGCGCTCGGGGCGAACCTCGACGGGGACTTGGTAGGTCGCACCGCCAACCCGGCGGGAACGAACCTCGACCGAGGGCTTCACATTGTCGAGCGCTTCATGGAAGCATTCGATCGGTTCGCGCTTGAGGCGCGTCTGAACCCGACCCAGCGCGTCATAGACGATGCGCTCCGCAGTCGATTTCTTACCATCGACCATCAGGTTGTTCATGAACTTGGTCAGAACGCGGTCGCCATATTTGGCGTCCGGCAGGACTTCGCGTTTTTCAGCGGCGTGACGACGGGACATCTGTTATCTCCTCACTTCGGCCGCTTGGCGCCGTATTTCGACCGACGCTGACGACGATCCTTGACGCCCTGCGTATCGAGAACACCGCGCAGGATGTGGTAACGCACACCGGGAAGGTCTTTAATACGACCGCCACGGATCAGGACCACCGAGTGTTCCTGAAGGTTGTGCTTTTCACCGGGAATGTAGCTGATGACCTCGAAGCCGTTGGTCAGACGCACCTTCGCGACTTTCCGCATGGCCGAGTTCGGTTTCTTTGGCGTCGTGGTGTAGACGCGCGTGCAGACGCCACGCTTTTGCGGGCAGGATTCCAAGTGGGTGGACTTGGATTTTCTTACGTTCGGCTCCCGCGGCTTGCGGATAAGCTGTTGAATCGTTGGCATTCACGGTCCTCGTGTTGCGCTCTGTCAATACTCGCACCCGACCCGGGCGCACTGCTTCTCGACGGTGCCTTGCGACGGTCGCAAAACACCAAGACCGCATGCGCCCCCTTCGCGGGGACGACGCGGTGGAATTCCAGAGGATCGGGGCGTTTCGCCCGGATCATGACCACTTCAATTTTGATGCCCAGGCAGGCAAGGCACAGCCTCGCCACCTAAGTAGCGGGCCGTATAGGGGGAGTCGCAGGGGTTGTCAACAGGTTGCACGGCCCATTTGCCTAGCGAACGCGCAGCGGTACCGGAGTACTCCGAACGAGGCGCCGTTCCCGGTAAAGCGTGAAAATTCCGGTCGCCATGACCACGGCCGCACCTGTCAGCGTCAGCGCACCGGGGAACTGATGGAACACCAGCCACCCCATCACCAGCGCCCATAAGAGCGAGGTATAGCGGAACGGCGCGACAAAGCCGACCTCTCCCACCCGCATCGCCGTGACGGCACAAAGATATCCGGACAGAACAAGCGCCGACGCGGCGATCAACAGCGCGGCTTGCGGCAGCGCGACCGGCACCATCCCACCGGTAAAGGGCATCGCCACACCAGCCAACAGCACGACCGACCCCGCTCCGTAGACCGCGATCGAGACCGATGGCACGTCGCGCGGCAGCTTGCGTGTGCTAAGGTCGCGCAGCACCACCGCCGCAACCGCACAGAGCCCGATCACCGACCAACGGTCGAACCCTTCCGTCCCCGGCCGCACGATCAAGAGGACGCCCAGAAAGCCTACGCCGATCGCGGTTGCCCGGCGCCAGCCAACCGGTTCATGAAAGATCAACGCCGCGCCGAGCGTCACCGCCAGCGGCAGCGACTGCATGATCGCCGACAGATTGGCGATCGGCATATGTGTCAGGGCAAGCAGGAAACAGACCGTACTTATTGCCTCGCCCAGACAACGCCAGAAGATGATCCCTGCTTGCGGGCGAGAAAAGCGCAGCCGAAGGCCGCCGGTGAAATGTCCGATGATCAGTAGTGCCGGAACGGTGACAAGTCCGCGCAGCAGCAAAGCCTGAAAGATCGGCATGGTCTCGGTGACCGCCTTCATGCAAGTGTCGTTCAGCGTGAAGGACGCCATCGACAAATTCATGAAAACCGCCCCGCGCATGTTGTCGCTCAGCGCCAAGTTCTCCCCCCCGACTTTCTCCTGCCCTATCAGGCGGGGCGAAGCTGGGCCAGAGCGATCAGAGCGCCCGCAGCCCGGCCCCGGTAAAGGGGAAGTGCCGGGCAACCACTGCGTCGATGTCCGCCTCGGTCATCGTGTCGACAACTCCGCTCGCATGCGGTGCACTGTCATTGTCAGCATGGATGGTCCGGATGAAGGCGGGCGTTTCGGCATCGGTGAACGTGGTGAAGAACTGCGGCAGCAGGCGATGGTTGCGGCGAAAGATGTTCAGCCCGCTCTGCACCGGCGCCGTCAGCGAAAGGCCGATGCCGATGGGTAGCTTTTCGACCACATCATACAGCCGGCTTCCGGCCGCACCCCGCTCCAGAAAGATGCCCTTATTGTGGCCGATTACTAGGGGGCGGGAAGGGTCGAGCAGCCGCAGCATCCCGTCACTCAGGGCGCGCAGCCGGGCCACAAAGTTCCGGTCCACAGCGTCATCATCATCGAGCCGGAAGGAGGTAAGGTGCGTGTCCTTAGGATCGAGGATCCTGGCAAAGGCTTCCTGCGTGGCCTGATAATGTAGCATCGGCGGCAGCGTGACGATTTGCGCACCTGGCAGCGACGCCAATGCTGCAGACAGCCGCTCCATTGCCGGGGCCGGCAGATCGGGGCCGGTCAGCACGATCAGGTCGACCGCGTCCTTCTGTGCTGCAAGCGATGGGATGGTCAACGCTTCGAACAACGCAAACCGCCGTTCAAGGCGGGACGTCTCGAAGAGCTGGTCTCGCAGCCGGTCGATATCCTCCGGCGCTTTGGCAAATCCGTTCAGCGCGGGATAGGAAAACCGGATCAGCCCTGCGATCCGGTTTCTGATACTCGTCCCACCTGTCATTCGCGCCCTGCCCCGCCGCCATTTTCGCGAAGCTAGCACGGCACACAAGTGAAGGGGAACCCGCACATAGTGGCTCCCCTCAGCCCCCGCGCGCCTCTCAGTACACGCAAGCAATCGCTTGCCGCACTCGCTCTGCTCTCAGGGCATTTTCACTGATGGCTTGCGACGCGGGGTGACCCACCCCGCCCACAAAGAAAAATGCCTGCCGGTGGTCGCACCGGCAGGCATTATGTTCAGATCGAGATCGCGCGGATCAATCTTCCCGGCTCTCCGGGGTCATCACCAGTCCATCCTCTGCCTGATCGGCAAAGACGTCCTCGACCGGCGCCGCAAGCGCAGCTGCGGCTTCCGCCTCGGCCTTGCGGGCGTCGAGCACCTTCTGATCACGCTCGGCAGCAATACGACGCACCCGCGCCGTGGCCCCGCCGGTGCCAGCCGGAATCAACCGGCCAACGATGACGTTCTCTTTCAGACCGACCAGCTTGTCGCGCTTGCCCATGACCGAAGCCTCGGTCAGAACCCGCGTCGTCTCCTGGAACGAAGCCGCCGAAATGAACGAGCGGGTCTGCAGGCTGGCCTTGGTAATCCCCAGAAGGATCGGCTCGCCGCTTGCCGGACGCAGACCATTGGCCAGCGCCTTCGCGTTCATTTCTTCCAGCTCGTCCTTGTCGACATGCTCGCCCTTCAGCAACGTGGTCTCGCCCGAGTCCAGAATTTCCCATTTCTGGAGCATCTGACGCACGATGACCTCGATATGCTTGTCGTTGATCTTCACGCCCTGCAGGCGATAGACGTCCTGCACTTCGTCGATCATGTAGTTGGCAAGCGCCTCGACCCCCATGATCCGCAGAATGTCATGCGGTGCCGGGTTGCCGTCCATGATGTAGTCGCCCTTCTGCACGAAGTCACCTTCCTGCACCGGGATATGCTTGCCTTTCGGCACCATGTATTCGACCGCATTCATGGTCTCGTCAGTCGGTTCGATCGTGATCCGACGCTTGTTCTTGTAGTCCTTGCCAAAGCGCACATAGCCATCGTGTTCGGCGATGATCGCGTGATCCTTCGGACGACGGGCTTCGAACAGTTCCGCCACGCGGGGAAGACCCCCGGTGATGTCCTTGGTCTTGGCACCTTCGCGCGGGATACGCGCCACCACGTCACCGGCCTTCAGCTCCTGCTGATCCTCGATCGACAGAATGGCGTCGACCGACATCGGGTAGGTGATCGGGTTGCCGGCTTCGTTGCGCACAGGTTCGCCGGTCGCAGGGTCAACAAGGATAACCTCGGGCTTCAAATCGTTGCCCTTGGGTGCCGAGCGCCAGTCCGACACGATCTTCTGCGTCATACCGGTCGCTTCGTCGGTATCCTCGCGCACCGAGATGCCCGAGACGAGGTCCACGAACTTCGCGATACCCGCCTTTTCGGCGATGATCGGCAAGCGTGTAGGGGTCCCATTCGAACAGCTTGGCGCCGCGCTTGACGGATTGCCCATCCTTCACGAAGACCTTGGAACCATAGGACAGCTTGTGGCTGGCCCGCTCCTGCCCGTTCTCGTCGATGATGGCGATCGGTCATGTTCCGCCCCATCACGATCTGCTCGCCATTGGCGTTGAGCAGAAGGTTGGCATTGCGGAACTCGATCTTGCCTTCTTGGCTGGCCTCAAGGAACGACTGCTGGCCGCCTTGCGCGATACCGCCGATGTGGAACGTCCGCATCGTCAGCTGCGTGCCGGGTTCGCCGATCGACTGCGCGGCGATGATGCCGACAGCCTCACCGACGTTGACCATCGTACCACGGGCAAGGTCACGCCCGTAGCAGATGGCGCAGACGCCTTCTTCCGCTTCGCAGGTCAGCGGGCTGCGGATGCGGATCGAGGCCACGTTCGCCTGGTCGATCAGATCGGCCTTGCGCTCGTCGATCAGCTCGCCACGCTTCACGATCACCGTATCGGTGGCCGGAACCATGACGTCTTCCGCCGTGACACGGCCCAGAACCCGCTCTGCCAGCGACGGAGACAACCTCACCGTCATTTACCGCGACAACCGCGGTGATCGAGTTCTCGGTACCGCAATCATGCGATCGCACGATGCAGTCCTGCGCCACGTCCACCAGACGCCGCGTCAGATAGCCCGAGTTCGCCGTCTTCAGCGCCGTATCGGCCAGACCCTTACGGGCACCGTGGGTCGAGTTGAAGTACTCGAGCACGGTCAGACCTTCCTTGAAGTTCGAGATGATCGGCGTCTCGATGATCTCGCCCGAAGGCTTGGCCATCAGACCGCGCATGCCCGCCCAGCTGCTTCATCTGCGCAGGCGAACCCCGCGCCCCGGAGTGGGACATCATGTAGACCGAGTTCGGTTCCTTCTCGGCACCCGCATCGTCGTAGCGAACCGCCGAGATCTCCTTCATCATCTCGGCCGCAACGGCGTCCGAGCATTTCGACCAGGCATCGACGACCTTGTTGTACTTTTCGCCCTGAGTGATCAGGCCGTCCATGTACTGCTGTTCGAACTCTTTCACCTGATCGCGAACTTCGTTCACGATGGTCCACTTGGTGTCCGGGATCAGCATGTCGTCCTTGCCGAACGAGATGCCGGCCTTGAACGCCTCGCGGAAGCCCATGCCCATGATCTGGTCACAGAAGATCACCGATTCCTTCTGACCGCAGTAGCGGTAGACGGTGTCGATGACGTTCTGCACGTCCTTCTTGCGCAGCAGCCGGTTGACCAGCTCGAACGGCGCCTTGGCGTTCATCGGCAGCAGCGCGCCCAGCCGCACACGGCCCGGCGTGGTGTCGAAGCGCTTCCAGACCTCGTTGCCCTCGGCATCGATCTGCTTGACGCGCGCCTTGATCGTGGCATGCAGATGGACAACCCCGGCGGCCAGCGCCAGTTCGACCTCATCGACACGAGCCGAAGACCATGCCTTCGCCCTTCATGCCCTTGCGCTCCATCGAGGTGTAATAGAGGCCCAACACCATGTCCTGCGACGGAACGATGATCGGCGCGCCGTTGGCAGGCGACAGCACGTTGTTGGTCGACATCATCAGCACGCGCGCTTCCAGCTGGGCCTCAAGGCTCAGCGGAACGTGAACGGCCATCTGGTCGCCGTCGAAGTCGGCGTTGAAGGCCGAGCAGACCAGCGGATGCAGCTGGATCGCCTTGCCTTCGATCAGGATCGGCTCGAACGCCTGGATGCCCAGACGGTGCAGCGTCGGCGCACGGTTCAGCAGAACCGGATGCTCGCGGATAACCTCGTCCAGAATGTCCCAGACTTCGGGGCGCTCCTTCTCGACCAGCTTCTTCGCCTGCTTGACGGTGCGAGGACAGCCCCTTCGCCTCAAGCCGCGAATAGATGAACGGCTTGAACAGCTCCAGCGCCATCTTCTTCGGCAGGCCGCACTGATGCAGCTTCAGCTCCGGTCCGGTCACGATGACCGAACGACCCGAGAAGTCGACGCGCTTGCCGAGCAAGTTCTGACGGAACCGGCCCTGCTTGCCCTTCAGCATGTCCGACAGCGACTTCAGCGGGCGTTTGTTGGTGCCCGTGATGACGCGGCCACGACGGCCGTTGTCAAACAGCGCATCGACCGCTTCCTGCAGCATCCGCTTTTCGTTGCGCACGATGATGTCGGGCGCACGCAGCTCGATCAGGCGCTTCAGGCGGTTGTTGCGGTTGATGACCCGACGATAGAGGTCGTTCAGGTCCGAGGTGGCAAAGCGGCCGCCGTCCAGCGGAACCAGCGGACGCAGTTCCGGCGGGATCACCGGCAGCACGGTCAGGATCATCCACTCGGGCCGGTTGCCGGACTCGAGGAAATGCTCGACGATCTTCAGCCGCTTGATGATCTTCTTCGGCTTCAGCTCGCCCGTGGCTTCCTTCAGCTCTTCGCGCAGACTGTTCGGCCGTCGGCATCGAGGTCGATGGCGGCCAGCATTTCGCGGATCGCTTCAGCGCCGATATTGGCGGTGAAGGCGTCAGCACCATACTGGTCCTGCGCGTCGAGGAATTCTTCCTCGGTCATCAGCTTGCCATAGGCCAAGTCGGTCAGACCCGGCTCGATCACAACGTAGTTTTCGAAGTAGAGGATGCGTTCCAGATCGCGCAGCGTCATGTCCAGCATCAGACCGATGCGGGTCGGCAGCGACTTCAGGAACCAGATATGCGCAACCGGCGCGGCCAGTTCGATATGGCCCATCCGCTCGCGCCGCACCTTCTGCAGCGTGACTTCCACACCGCATTTCTCGCAGACGACGCCGCGATACTTCATGCGCTTGTATTTGCCGCACAGGCATTCGTAATCCTTGATCGGCCCGAAGATACGCGCGCAGAACAGACCGTCACGCTCGGGCTTGAAGGTGCGGTAGTTGATGGTTTCCGGCTTCTTGATCTCGCCGTAGGACCACGACAGGATCCGCTCTGGCGAGGCCAGAGAGATCTTGATCTCGTCAAAGGTCTTGACCGGCGCAACCGGGTTGAACGGGTTGGTCGAAAGTTCCTGGTTCATCTTCACATCCTTGAAAGTGGGCGGTGGCGGCAGGGCGGGCAGTGAAACCCGCCCCGCCGAGGGGCCGAGGGGCGGGGGTTACCCCGCCATCCGGTCACTCCTCCTCCGCATCCAGGAGTTCCATGTTGAGGCCGAGGCCCCGGACTTCCTTGACGAGCACGTTGAAGCTCTCGGGAACGCCGGCCTCGAAGTTGTCCTCGCCCTTGACGATGGACTCGTAGACCTTGGTCCGCCCCGCCACGTCATCCGACTTGACGGTCAGCATTTCCTGCAGC
The DNA here is from genome assembly GCA_963837565.1 of uncultured Pseudomonadota bacterium. Lineage (GTDB taxonomy): Bacteria > Pseudomonadota > Alphaproteobacteria > Rhodobacterales > Rhodobacteraceae > Solirhodobacter. The sequence goes on along the minus strand of CAWIOC010000001.1, from coordinate 398,621 downwards.
GTGTAGGCCGCGCCATAGGCTTCCAGCGCCCAGACCTCCATCTCGCCAAGACGCTGGCCACCGAACTGGGCCTTACCGCCCAGCGGCTGCTGCGTGACAAGGCTGTAAGGCCCGGTCGAACGTGCGTGCAGCTTGTCGTCCACAAGGTGGTGCAGCTTGAGCATGTATTTCACGCCAACCGTGACCGGCCGGGCGAATTGCTCGCCCGAGCGTCCATCGAAGACAACCGACTGACCCGATCTCGTTGAAGCCTGCGCGGCGCAACGAGTCGTTGACGTCAGCCTCTTTCGCACCGTCGAAGACCGGCGTTGCGATCGGCACGCCGCGCGTGACTTGCCGACGCCGCTTCAACCAGCGAAGTCTTCCTCGCCGTCCGGCAAGCTCGTCCTCGTAGGTTTCGTCGCCATAGGCCAGACGCATCGCCTCGCGCACCGGGGTCAGGTCACCCGACCGGCGGTATTCCTGCAGCGCCTCGTCGATCTTGATACCCAGACCGCGCGCGGCCCAGCCCATATGGGTTTCAAGGATCTGACCGACGTTCATCCGCGACGGCACGCCGAGCGGGTTCAGAACGAAGTCGACCGCCGTGCCATCGGCAAGGAACGGCATGTCTTCGATCGGAACGACCTTGGAGATAACGCCCTTGTTGCCGTGACGACCGGCCATCTTGTCGCCGGCCTGCAGCTTGCGCTTCACCGCCACGAAGACCTTGACCGATTTCATCACGCCCGGAGGCAGATCGTCGCCGCGACGGACCTTCTCGACCTTGTCTTCGAACCGGGCTTCAAGCGCGCGTTTCTGCGCTTCGAACTGATCGTGCAGGGCCTCGACATCCTTCGCATCCGACTCTTCTGCCAGCGCCAAGTTGCCACCACTGACCACGGCTCAGCGTGCCCAGCAGTTCTTCGTCGATCAGCGACGTTGGCCTTGACGCCCTTCGGCCCCTTTACCGCGACCTTGCCGGAGATCATGGACTTTCAGGCGCGCATAGATGTTGCGCTCCAGAATCTCCAACTCGTCGTCGCGGTCACGCGCCAGACGTTCGACTTCTTCGCGCTCGATCTGCAGCGCACGTTCGTCCTTGTCGACGCCGTGACGGTTGAACACCCGCACTTCGACGATCGTGCCGAACGCCCCCGGCGGCAGACGCAGCGAGGTGTCGCGCACGTCACTATGCCTTTTCGCCGAAGATCGCACGCAGAAGCTTTTCTTCCGGCGTCATCGGGCTTTCGCCCTTCGGCGTGATCTTGCCCACCAGAATGTCGCCCGGCTGCACTTCGGCACCGATGTAGACGATCCCCGCTTCGTCGAGGTTGCGCAGGGCTTCCTCGCCGACGTTCGGGATATCGCGGGTGATCTCTTCCGGCCCCAGTTTGGTATCGCGGGCGGCGACTTCATATTCCTCGATGTGGATCGAGGTATAGACGTCTTCGCGCAGGATCCGCTCGGAGATCAGGATCGAGTCTTCGTAGTTGTAGCCGTTCCACGGCATGAAGGCGACGATGATGTTCCGGCCAAGCGCCAGTTCGCCCATGATCGGTGCAGGGCCCATCTGCGATCACTTCGCTGCGCTGAACCGTGTCACCCACCTTCACCAGCGGACGCTGGTTGATGCAGGACGACTGGTTCGACCGCTTGAACTTGCGCAGACGATAGATGTCGACGCCCGGCTCGCCCGGCTCCAGCATCTCGGTCGCGCGCATAACGATACGCTGCGCATCGACCTGGTCGATGACACCCGACGCGGCGCGCCATGATGGCAGCGCCGGAGTCACGCGCCACCACGCCCTCGATCCCGGTGCCGACCAGCGGTGCATCCGATTGCAGCAGCGGAACCGCCTGACGCTGCATGTTCGAGCCCATCAGGGCGCGGTTGGCGTCGTCATTCTCAAGGAACGGGATCAGCGATGCCGCGACCGAAACCAGCTGTTTCGGCGAAACGTCGATCAGGTCCACCGCCTCGGACGGGTTCAGCATGAATTCGCCGCCCTTGCGGGTCGAGACCAGCTCATTTTCGAACCGGCCATCGGCGGTCAGGTGGGCGTTGGCCTGCGCGACGGTGTGGCGCATTTCCTCGGTCGCCGACATGTAGATCGACGTCGTCGGTCACCTGCCCATCCACTACCTTGCGGTAGGGGGTTTCGATGAAGCCGTACTTGTTCACGCGCGCAAAGGTCGCGAGCGATGTTGATCAGACCGATGTTCTGACCTTCCGGCGTTTCGATCGGGCACATCCGGCCATAGTGGGTCGGGTGAACGTCGCGCACTTCAAAACCTGCACGTTCCCGCGTCAGACCGCCCGGCCCGAGGGCCGACAGACGCCGCTTGTGCGTGACTTCCGACAGTGGGTTGGTCTGGTCCATGAACTGCGACAGCTGGCGAAGAGCCGAAGAATTCACGCACCGCGGCGGCGGCCGGTTTCGCGTTGATCAGATCCTGCGGCATCACCGTGTCGATCTCGACCGAGGACATGCGTTCCTTGATCGCCCGCTCCATGCGGAGCAGACCGACGCGGTACTGGTTTTCCATCAGTTCGCCGACCGAGCGCACCCGGCGGTTGCCGAGGTGGTCGATGTCGTCGATCTCGCCCTTGCCGTCGCGCAGTTCGGTCAGCGCCTTGATGCAGGCGATGATGTCCTCGCGGTCCAGCGTGCGCTGAGTGTCGGGCTTGCCGAGATCGAGGCGCATGTTCATCTTCACCCGACCCACGGCCGAGAGGTCATAGCGCTCGCTATCGAAGAACAGCGTGTCGAACAGCTGGCTGGCCGCTTCCACGGTCGGCGGCTCGCCCGGGCGCATGACGCGGTAGATATCCATGAGCGCGGTATCGCGACCCATGTTCTTGTCCACCGCCATCGTGTTGCGGATGTACGGGCCGACGTTGACGTTATCGATGTCCAGTACCGGGATCTCGGTGATACCCTGATCCATCAGCAGCTTGAGCGTGCCGCCTTTGACTCCGCCGTCGCGGTCATATTCCATCGTCAGTTCGTCACCGGCTTCGACCCAGATCTCGCCGGTTTCCTCGTTGATGATGTCCTTGGCGACATAGCGACCGACGATCTGGTCGAACGGCACCAGGACTCGATGACACTGAGCCATCGTCGATCAGCTTCTTCACCATGCGCGGGGTCACCTTGTCGCCCGCCTTGCAGATCACTTCACCGGTATCGGCATCGACCAGATCATAGGTCGGACGGGTACCGCGCACACGCTCCGGGAAGAACTTGGTGACCCAGCCCTTGTTCTTCTCATGGGTGTAGGTGACGGTGTTGTAATAGGCATCCATGATGCCTTCCTGATCCATGCCAAGCGCATAGAGCAGCGTCGTCACCGGCAGCTTTCGCCGACGGTCGATACGCGCAAAGACGATGTCCTTGGCGTCGAATTCGAAATCGAGCCACGAGCCGCGATAGGGAATGATCCGGCAGGCGAACAGCAGCTTGCCCGAGGAATGGGTCTTGCCCTTGTCATGGTCGAAGAACACGCCGGGCGAACGGTGCATCTGGGAGACGATCACCCGCTCGGTGCCGTTCACGACGAAGGTGCCATTCGCGGTCATCAGGGGCATGTCGCCCATGAAGACGTCCTGTTCCTTGATGTCCTTGACCGATCGTGCGCCCGGTCACTTCGTCGACATCAAACACGATCAGACGCAGCGTCACCTTCAGCGGAGCAGCATAGGTCATGTCGCGCGCCTGACACTCTTCCACATCGTATTTGGGCTTTTCGAGCTCGTATTTCACGAACTCCAGCACCGCGGTCTCATTGAAATCCTTGATCGGGAAAACCGACTGGAACACACCCTGAATTCCGTCGCCGTCGGTCGGCTTCGGACCGTCGCCGGACTTCAGGAACAGGTCGTAAGAGGATTTCTGAACCTCAATGAGGTTCGGCATTTCGAGGACTTCGCGGATTTTGCCATAGTAGCGGCGGATGCGTTTCTGGCCGACGTAGCTCTGAGCCATGCTCGAGGTCACCTTTCGTTTTCTTTCGCGGGCGTCCGGCCGTCGGGGCTCCGGCGAACGCCGCTTGCGAAACAAGGGGGTCAGGTTCAATTCATGCAACCCATCCCACTGGTCTGCTCCCGAACCTATCGACCCTGCCTTTGACAGGGCTGGCCGCGCCTCGGGCGCGAAAAGCCCTGTCAGAGACAGGATTGGCCGGGCCCGAAAACGTTTCGGACCCAGCCTGATTTCTCAGCGGTGGGACGCGAGGCGCGCCACGCCTCGATTACTTCAGCTCGACCTTGGCGCCAGCGGCTTCCAGTTTCGCCTTGATGCCTTCGGCTTCCGACTTCGAAGCGCCTTCTTTGACTTTGCCGCCGGCCTCAACGAGGTCCTTGGCTTCTTTCAGACCAAGACCGGTGATCGCGCGAACTTCTTTGATCACGTTGATCTTCTGAGCGCCGGCGTCCGTCAGGACGACGTCGAATTCGGTCTTTTCTTCCGCAGCTTCAGCAGGAGCGCCAGCAGCCGGGCCGGCCATCATGACGGCGCCACCGGCAGCCGGCTCGATGCCGTACTTGTCTTTCAGGATGGTTTTCAGTTCTTGAGCTTGAAGCAGCGTCAGGTTGACGATGTCTTCGGCGAGTTTGTTCAGATCAGCCATTTTCTGTTCCGTTCGTTAAAGATGGGTTCCAACGGGCGGGGTTCAACCCCACGTCGGTCCGAGATTGCTCAGGCAGCAGCCTTTTCCTCGATCGTGGAAAGGATGCTGGCGATGTTCGAAGCAGGCGCGCCAATGGCGCCGGCGATGCTCGAAGCAGGGGCACCGATGCACGCCACGATCGGAAGCGATAAGCTCCTCACGCGACGGCATCCGCTGCCACGGCCTTCACACCGGCCGGATCCAAGGCCGTGTTGCCCATAGCGCCACCAAGAATAACGAATTTCTCGTTCGTCTTGGCATATGCGTCAGCGACCTTCGCCGCAGCGACGGGATCTTCGGAATAGGCAAGCACGGTCATGCCCGTGAGAAGGCTGCCCGATGCTTTCGCAGGGCTTCCCCTCAAGGGCGATCTTGGCGAGCTTGTTCTTGGCAACGCGTACAGACCCGCCGACTTCGCGCATCTTCGCGCGCAGGTCCTGCATGTTGGCAACCGTAAGACCTTCGTAGTGTGCAACCACAACCACGCCAGAGCTTTCGAAGATCTGGCCGAGTTCCTCGACCACTTTCTCTTTCTGGGCTCTATCCACAGTTTCACTCCAAGTTTGGGGGTTTCCCCCCGGCTCACATTGGTCCCGGACCAGGTCCGGGAGCGTCGGGTCCGCGTTACGGGTCCCGAGGCCAAAATCGCCCGAGGGTCAGACCCTCCGGAAATCCGTCTCGTTCCCCATCTCAGGCAGGAAATTAAGGCGTCTGCGCGCCACCCACCGTCTCGGACAGGACGGGGCATTCTCCCGCCCCGCCATCCCCTTGCCCAAGAGGCCGAAGGAATTTCGTAGGGTGCGCATTGCATTGCGCACCCTTGAATGTCAGTTCCCGGTCGCCGAAACGACGTCGACCGAAACGCCCGGCCCCATGGTCGAAGAGATCGAGACTTTTTTCATATAGGCGCCCTTGGCACCAGTCGGGCTTCGCGCGGCTCACGGCGTCGACGAAGGCGCGCAGGTTTTCAGCCAGCTTCGCCGCGTCGAACGAGGCCTTGCCGATACCGGCATGGATTACACCGGCCTTTTCGACCTTGAACTGCACTTCACCGCCCTTGGCGGAGGTGACAGCGGTTTTCACGTCCATCGTCACCGTGCCGACCTTCGGGTTCGGCATCAGGTTGCGCGGGCCGAGGATCTTGCCCAGACGGCCAACCAGCGGCATCATGTCCGGCGTTGCGATGCAACGGTCGAACTCGATCTTGCCAGACTGGATCGTCTCCATCAGGTCTTCCGCGCCGACGATGTCCGCACCGGCGGCCTTGGCCTCATCCGCCTTCGCGCCACGGGCGAACACTGCCACGCGCACGGTCTTGCCGGTGCCGTTCGGCAGGGTCACAACGCCGCGGACCATCTGGTCTGCGTGACGCGGATCTACACCGAGGTTCAGCGCGATCTCGATGGTTTCGTCGAATTTGGCCGTGGCCGTCGACTTCACAAGATTGATCGCATCTTCAACCGAGACATTCGCTCTTGCCAACAAAGGCTTCACGGGCAGCGCGGGTACGTTTTCCAAATTTCGCCATGACTTACCCCTTTACCTCGATACCCATCGAGCGGGCGGAACCCAGGATAATCTGCATCGCGGCTTCGATCGAGTTCGCGTTCAGATCTTTCATCTTGGCCTGAGCGATCTCTTTCACCTGCGCAACGGTCACCGAACCGGCAACGTCAAAGCCCGGCTTTTTCGAGCCCGATTTCAGCTTGGCAGCCTTCTTCAGGTAGTAGGACGCCGGCGAGGTCTTGATCTCGAGGCTGAACGACTTGTCCTGATAATAGGTGATGATCACCGGCGTCGGCGCGCCGGGTTCCAGTTCCTGCGTACGGGCGTTGAAGTCCTTGCAGAACTGCATGATGTTCAGGCCGCGCTGACCCAGAGCCGGGCCGACGGGCGGGGACGGGTTCGCCTGCCCCGCCTTCACTTGCAGCTTCAGCTGCCCGATAACTTTCTTGGCCATCTGGCCTCTCCTTTGTCACCGCCCCGAACCTGCCGAGGCCTTGGTTTAGTGGTTCGGTCCGCGGCTCCCGGATCACGTCCGGGGCGCTCGCCTCCCACGAGATGCACGTCAGTTGCCCTTCGACACCTGCGTGAATTCCAGCTCAACCGGGGTGGCCCGGCCAAAGATCGAGACCGTCACCTTCAGGCGGCTGTGCGCCTCGTCGACGTCCTCGACCATACCCTCGAAGCCTTCGAATGGCCCGTCGGTCACCTGAACCTTCTCACCGATGTCGAAGCGGATCAGGTTGCGTGGCGCGGCCTCGCCCTCTTCCACACGGTTCAGGATCGCGTTCACTTCTTCGTCGCGCATCGGCCTGCGGCTTGCCCTGCGGACCAAGGAACCCGGTCACCCGGTTGATCGAGGAAATCAGGTGATAGCCCTTGTTCGACATCTCCATCCGCACCAGCACATAGCCGGGCATGAAGCGCCGCTCGCTCGTCACTTTCTTGCCGCGCCGCACCTCGATCACCTCTTCGGTGGGCACCAGCACTTCTTCGATCTCATCCTCGAGACCGGCGTCGGCAACGGCTGTCTTGATCTGTTCGGCAATCTTCTTCTCGAAGTTCGAGAGGACGCTCACCGAATACCACCGCATCGCCATCTGCACGTTTTCCTGTCTCAACCGGCAGCACCACCACCGAAAGCTTAATTATATCACGCGGTTACCCGCATATCCCGGAACAAAAAACAGCGCGCGGACCGAATCGCCGCGCGCCTTTTGCCGAAAGTTGCGCCCGACTTACAGCCAAGGGGGGGTGAATTCAAGGCCCTCACCCGCCTTTTCGACCATCCCTCGCCGAGTCAGTTGAACATCTTCAGAATGGCCACGAGGCCGGAACTGATCCCAATATCGATCAGCGAGAAGAACGTCGCCGTGATCGCCGCCATAGCGAAAACCATGATCGTGGTCAGGAAAACCTCTCGGCGCGTCGGCCAGATGACCTTTCCCACCTCCGAGCGGACCTGCTGTACGAATTTGAGGGGGTTTAACTGTGCCATGCCACCGTCCTACGCAATCGATTGGGCCGCGAGATACGCGCTTTGCCATGTGAATTCAAGCCTGCCACCTAACGACGCAGCAACGAGCGCAAAACAGAGCAGTGATGCTATGGAAAAGGCCTGGCAGGAGTTGGGGGACTCGAACCCACGACCCTCGGTTTTGGAGACCGATGCTCTACCAACTGAGCTAAACTCCTAGGCCTGCGGCGGGGGATAGGACACCCGGCGGGCGAAATCAAGGGCGGAATGGGCCCGCAGGCGCAGCACCGGCAGCTTTTGCAGAAAACAGAAAGGCCGCCCCAAAGGACGGCCCTCCCAACCGACCTGACCCGTGGATCAGGCGATGATTTTCGAGACGACGCCGGCGCCGACGGTACGGCCGCCTTCACGGATGGCGAAGCGCAGCTTCTCCTCCATGGCGATCGGCGCGATCAGCTCGACGTTGAACTTCAGGTTGTCGCCCGGCATCACCATCTCGGTGCCCTCGGGCAGCATCACCGTGCCGGTCACGTCCGTCGTGCGGAAGTAGAACTGCGGGCGATAGTTCGCGAAGAACGGCGTGTGACGGCCACCCTCTTCCTTGGTCAGGATATAGGCTTCCGCCTCGAACTTGGTGTGCGGCTTCACCGAACCCGGCTTGCACAGCACCTGACCGCGCTCGATCCCTTCGCGCTCGATCCCGCGCAGCAGCAGACCAACGTTGTCGCCTGCCTGACCCTGGTCGAGCAGCTTGCGGAACATCTCGACGCCGGTGCAGACGGTCTTCTTGTTCGGGCGGATGCCGACGATCTCGACTTCCTCGCCGACCTTGACGATCCCGCGCTCGATCCGGCCGGTGGCAACCGTGCCGCGGCCCGAGATCGAGAACACGTCCTCGACCGGCATCAGGAAGGGCTGGTCAACCGGGCGCGCCGGGGTCGGAATATAGGCATCGACCGCATCCATCAGCGCGCGGATCGAATCCTCGCCGATTTCCTTGTCGCGGCCTTCCAGAGCGGCCAGAGCCGACCCCTTGATGATCGGAATATCGTCGCCGGGATAGTCGTAGGACGACAGCAGCTCGCGCACTTCCATCTCGACCAGCTCGAGCAGTTCCTCGTCATCCACCTGGTCGACCTTGTTGAGGTAGACGACCATGTAGGGAATGCCGACCTGACGGCCGAGCAGGATGTGCTCGCGCGTTTGCGGCATCGGGCCGTCGGCGGCGTTCACCACCAGAATCGCGCCGTCCATCTGCGCCGCACCGGTGATCATGTTCTTCACATAGTCAGCGTGGCCGGGGCAGTCGACGTGGGCGTAGTGACGGTTCGCGGTCTCGTATTCCACATGCGCGGTCGAGATCGTGATCCCGCGCGCTTTCTCTTCCGGCGCCGCATCGATCTGGTCATAGGCGCGGAACTCGCCGAAGTATTTCGTGATCGCTGCCGTCAGCGTCGTCTTGCCGTGGTCAACGTGGCCGATCGTGCCGACGTTCACATGCGGTTTCGTCCGTTCAAACTTTGCCTTTGCCATTCTCGCAGCGCCTCATGGATCAGGGGTCTGAAGCAGACCCGTTAAAACATCGCGGGCGAGATACTCACTGCCCGGGGGAAAATCAAGCGTCAGTTGGATGCGGGCGCGGGCGGCGGTATGATCGGCGGCGGCGCGGCAGTGACAGGTTTCGGCTTCGGCGCCTTGTTGGCCGCAGGTTTATCCGCGGTTTGGCCAATGGCTTGGCCGCAGGCTTCGCGCCCGGCTTGGCCACCGGTTTGCCCGGAGCAGCAGCTGGCGAGGGTGGCGCCACCTCTGCAGGCTTGGTGCCCGGAATGATCGCATCGGGGTCAGTCGGGAACCATTTCGGGTTCTTCACCAGCCAGTCCTCGATCTGTTTTACCGCATTGAACGACAGAAGCTTGATCTGCTCGGCCTTGGTGCGCACCAGACCGGATCCGACGATGGTCGCACCGCTCGTCCCCTCGAACACCGTGAAGGTTTTCGGTGGATCGTCCAGCAGGGTCTGCGTCGCGTCATCATAGAGACGCACCTCGATGATCAGCACGGACTTCGGGGCCAGCAGCACCGGAATACCAGGCGGGGCGAGCGCATAGCCCAGCACCTTCGTCGAGATGTCGTAATATTTGTCACCGTCATAGCGCCCAAAGCGGTCGGACACGGCCTGCTTCAGCGCGTCTTCCCATTCCGCATCCGTCGCTTTGCGGGATACCGGGCTGACCTGCGCCCCCTCCGCGACCGACACATTGACGCCCAGCAGAAAGCGGCCCAGCGGAACCGGCGGTTTCTTCAGGTCATTCGTCGGTGCGCAGGCAGCAAGACCACTCAGAACGATTGCGGCCAGGATCGGCTTCGGGGCGGGGCGTGCAGCGATCATCCATTTCTCCTCGTTGCGCCCGCTTTAGCCTAAGGGCAACAATGTCGCAATCCACGGGCACCGCCGTTGCCGCAGCTAAGCCCCAGCCCTATAGTCCTTGGAACCGGAGGCACCACAGGATGAGCACCGAGACGATCGATTACCCTCCTGCGCCGCCGGCGTATGAAACGACCACGTCCGGGTTGCCGGTCCAGGTCCCGTTGGTGACCGAACCTCTCGGCATCTTCGGAAGCCTGCGAAACGCGCGCCGGAACGTGCTGGAGCTGATCCCGGAACTCGCCACCCATGTCCCGATCGTCTCGGGTCGTACCGGCAAGCGCTGGCACATGGTGATGGACCCAGACGCGAATCGCCACATTCTGCGGGACGCGGTGGACGATTATCCCAAATCCGACGTCACCAAGATGATCCTTCGTCCGGCGATCGGCGAAAGCCTGTTCGTGGCCGAAGGCGCGCATTGGCATTGGCAGCGCCGCGTCGCAGCCCCGGTCTTCAGCCATCGCAATATTGCGAACCTCGGCCCCGTCATGACCCGCGCCGCGGAAAATCTCTGCGCCCGGGTCGCCAAGTCCGAGGGCCGCGCCGCCAATCTGTTCGATGAGATGGTGGCGGCCACCTTTGAAGTGATCGCCGATGTCACCCTATCCGGGAGCGAGGCGTTTGACCGCTCGGTGGTCCATCATGCGATCAACAACTACATCGCGGATACAGCCAAGGTTTCCCTGCTCGATGTCATTGGCGCGCCGGCGTGGATTCCGCGGCTCGGCCGCATGATGACAACCTCCGCCATGCGCGACATGAAGCGCGTCGCCGACAGCGCAATCGAAGCTCGCAAGGCCGATGGCGCGCGGGGCGTGCCCGACCTCCTGGATCTGCTTCTGGACGGCGAAGACAACAAGACCGGTCGGCGCATGACGACTGCGGAACTGCGCGACAACTTGCTGACCTTCATCGTCGCCGGACACGAGACGACGGCCCTGACGCTCGCTTGGTCGCTCTACCTCTCCGCCTTTGACCAGACCGTCCAAAGCAAAGCCCGGGATGAGGCACAGAGGGTGCTGGGCGATCGCGCGGCCACCGCAGCGGATGTCGCGAACCTACCCTACATCCGGCAGGTGATCGACGAGGCGCTACGGATGTACCCGCCCGCCGCCTTTCTCTCCCGCTCTGCGCGCAAGCACGACACGCTCTGTGGCCGCGAAGTTCGCCCCGGCGACACGGTGATGCTGCCAATCTACGCACTGCATCGAAATCACCTGCTTTGGAAAGACCCACACCGCTTCGATCCCGACCGCTTTGCCGACCCTAAGGCAATTGATCGTTTCGCTTACTTGCCCTTCGGCGACGGCCCCCGCATCTGCATCGGCGCCTCTTTCGCCGTTCAGGAGGCGGTGATCATCCTCGCCACGCTCCTCGCCCGATTCCGCTTCGAGCCTGTGCCTGGACGGGACCCAAAGCCGGTCCTAATCCTGACCCTGCGCCCCGAGGGTGGCGTCTGGCTCACTGTTAAGCGAGCCTGAGAGGCAGAACCGCAGTCGCCCAATTGTTGACGCAAGCGAGGCAAGGCCCCAAAAAGGTCCTGTCCCAGCCGGAGATTTGCATGCCACGTCGCTCCCTTTCGCCCCGCCGGAGCAGTCTCATGGCGATCGGGCTTGGATTGGCACTGAGTTTGGGCGGCGGCGACCCGATCCGGGCCCAGGCGGTATCGGCGGCATCATTGGCGTCGGATCGCGCCTACCTGACGGATGTCGGGATGCTTGCCGGACATGTCCGTGTCGTCATGGAACTTTACCGGATCGGACAGCCAAACCTAGCCGTCCGCCATTTCGAAAAAACCGGCGGGCCTCTGTTCAAACGAGTCACCACTGAAGCGACGCGGCGCAACCTGCCCGACCCCGCGCCGCCGCTCGCGGTGCTCGGGCGCGCCGTCGTAGCGCATCGGGCACTACCCGATGTCGAAACCGCATATGCCTCGGTCCTGTCTACGCTGCAAGTCGACCTTGCGCCGATTACCAAGGATCCCGCCGCAGCCTTCGGCGCTATGGTCGCGCTGGTGCAGGCCGCGTCGAAAGATTATGCCGCTGGGGTGATCGACAGCACCGTGACATCTCCGATCCGCTACCGTACCGCATGGGGCGAAGTGCAAAGCGCCCGCGCGTTGGCGGACAGTCTGGTCGGCTCATCCACCGCCAACGTCGATGCGGCGGCCTTCAAGGCAATCGAAGCTCTCGGCCGCGCCAGCGACGCCTTCGCTGGCATGGCACCCGACGCGCCGATTCCGGCACAGTCTGGCTTGTTGAACGATGTCGCGACCAAGATCGCCGCTGCCGGGGCTACGATCAACTGAACCCCTTCAGGCCAGTTCTACGGCGTCCTTGTCATGGTCGGTGTGAAGCTGGGACTTCGGCCCGGGCAGTTGATGAAGAACGACACCGATCGTCATGATGACGAAGGCCGCGAACCCCATGCCAAAGAATGACAGAACCGCCATGCCGAACGAGCCGCCGCGCAACAATACCATCGTTGCGTAAGCATAAGACAGCGCGGCATCCAGAATCATCACACCGACAATCATGTCCGGTCTCCCAGCAAGGCTTCTCGAATTTATCACTCTCAATGTGGTACAATTGAGGCCGCCTCACCCCAGACATAGGAATCTTTGCGGCAGTAACACGCATTGGCGCGATCAAGACCTCGTAACACCACTAAAACATGTTTGTTACCAAGCCGTTAACGCGAACTTTACTCCGCGATCCGCAAATTGGGGAAGGCTGGTGAGCCCGACGGGATCCGAACCCGTGACCTACTGATTAAAAGTCAGTTGCTCTACCAACTGAGCTACAGGCCCACACATGGCGCCTACCTAGAAACATCGTCAGGCAGCGTCAAGAGCAAATCAGGCCAAATTTCGGGGCATCTGGCAAAAGGATTTTTCGAGGCGTATATCGCGCCCTATGAGCAAGAGCCGCGTTCCCGATGGCCTGCCGTTCATGAAAATGCACGGCGCTGGCAATGACTTTCTGGTTATCGACCAGAGAGGCCGTGATGCCATTGTCTCGCCCGCATTGGCGCGCGCGCTTGGCGACCGTCATCGCGGCGTGGGCTATGACCAACTCGTGGTGATCGACCACGACGCCGATTGCGATGTGGCGCTGACCTTCTGGAATTCCGATGGCTCGCAGGCCGGGGCCTGCGGCAACGGCACCCGTAGCGCCGCGCGCTATCTCATGGGGCAGTTGGGGAAGACGAGGGTGGCACTGCGTACCGAACGCGGCATCCTGATAGCGGAAGACGTCGGTGACGGCCTTACCCGCGTTAACATGGGCCCTCCGCAACTCGACTGGGCCGATATACCGCTGGCACACGCCACGGACACGCTGCACCTCCCATTGCCCGGCGACCCGGTCGCGGTCGGCATGGGCAATCCGCATTGCATCTTCTTCGTCCCCGATGCCGAAGCCATCGACCTGCCGGGCCTAGGCCCGGCGCTGGAACATAACCCGCTGTTCCCGCAGCGCACCAATGTCGAATTCGCAACCCTCACCGCGCCGGACCGGCTGCGGATGCGGGTCTGGGAACGCGGCGCAGGCGTAACCCTTGCCTGCGGCTCCGGCACCTGCGCTACCGCCGTCGCCGCCGCCCTGCGTGACCTGACGGGCCGCAGCGTCACCATTGATGTCGATGGCGGCACACTGCTGGTTGACTGGCGCGACGACGGCGTCTGGCTCACTGGCCCCACCGCCCATGTCTTTGACGGCACGCTCAACGCCGCCTTTCTGGTCACGCTATGACCGCCCCGGTCTTCGCCACCCACGGCTGTCGCCTGAACGCCTATGAGACCGAGGCGATGAAGGAACTGTCCGACGGCATCGACGACCTCGTCGTGGTCAACACCTGCGCGGTGACCGCCGAGGCCGTGCGCAAAGCCAAACAAGAGATCCGCAAACTCCGCCGCGCCCACCCCGATGCCACGCTCGTCGTCACCGGTTGTGCCGCCCAGACCGAACCTGCCACATTCGCCGCCATGCCAGAGGTCAGCCGCGTCATCGGCAATACCGAAAAGATGCAGCCCGCCACCTGGCAGGCCCTGCGCATCCCCGATCTGATTGGCCAAACTGAGCGGGTGCAGGTCGACGACATCCTCTCGGTCCGCGAAACGGCGGGCCACCTGATCGACGGCTTCGGCCGCCACCGCGCCTATGTCCAGGTCCAGAACGGCTGCGATCACCGCTGCACCTTCTGCATCATCCCCTATGGCCGGGGCAATTCCCGCTCGGTTCCGGCAGGCGTCGTGATCGAGCAGATCAAGCGGCTGGTCGACAAGGGCTTTCTCGAGGTCGTCCTGACGGGCGTTGACCTCACCTCCTGGGGCGCCGACCTTCCCGCCACCCCGCGCCTCGGCGATCTGGTGATGCGCATCCTGCGGCTGGTCCCCGACCTTGCGCGCCTGCGCATCAGCTCGATCGATTCGATCGAGGCAGACGAGAACCTGATGGCCGCCATCGCCACAGAACCCCGCCTGATGCCACATCTTCACCTGTCGCTGCAGGCCGGTGACGACATGATCCTGAAACGGATGAAGCGCCGCCACCTACGCGACGACGCCATCGCCTTTTGTGAAACAGCCCGCAGTCTGCGCGCCGATATCGTCTTCGGCGCCGACATCATCGCCGGTTTCCCGACCGAGACCGAGGCGATGTTTGAGAACTCCCTGAAACTGGTCGAGGACTGCAGCCTCACCTTCCTGCACGTCTTCCCCTATTCGGCGCGCAAGGGCACCCCCGCCGCCCGGATGCCCGCCGTCCCCGGCCCGGCCATTCGCGACCGCGCCGCCCGCCTGCGCGCAGCGGGCGAGGCCGCCCTGCAACGCCACCTCGCTGCGCAAGCGGGCCAGCAGCACCGCATCCTGATGGAAAGCCCCCGCATGGGCCGGACCGAGCAGTTCACCGAAGTCACCTTCGCCACCGACCAGTCCGAGGGTCAGATCGTCACCGCACGGATCACCGGGCAGGCCGACGGTCACCTCACCGCCTGAACCCGCCCAGTGTCCGGCCCGGCGCCTGGCCCGCCGTCAGGCGGCGATAGCAGCCCGCGCCCGGCCGATAGCCTTTGCCGCGGCAGCGGCCTCACGCCCCTTCACCACGAAATGCTCCCGGAAGAAGGCGCGATGCGCCTCGGTTTCCTGAAAATGATGCGGCGTCAGTACCACGGACAGCACCGGCACGCCCGTATCCATCTGCGCCCGCATCAGCCCTTCAACCACCGTCTGGGCGACGAAATCATGCCGGTAAATGCCACCATCCACCACGAAAGCCGCGCCAATTACCGCGCCGTAACGTCCCGACCGCGCCAGATCGCGCGCCAGCAGCGGGATCTCGAACGCGCCAGGCACGTCGAACACGTCAACCTCTGCGCCCGGGCCGATGGCCTCGCGGAAGCCCTCCAGTGCACGCTCGACGATATCGGAATGCCAGTTCGCCTTGATGAAGGCATAGCGGGTGTGTGTCATGTTTTGCTCCTTTTCCAACGACACGTCACCCAGAGCATCGGGCGACGGGAAAAGGCGCGTGGACCAACCCACGCGGTACCCCCGCCGTCCTCTTCCATCCGGACTTTCACCGTCGGCCCCGGCCTCTCACCGGGTCTGCTGACCCCCCGCCTACACGGGGGCGCTCGCGGGCTCATGGGGTCAGGCCCCACATACCGCCGGTGGGGAATTGCACCCCGCCCTGAGAACGCATCCAATCTGGCAATGCCTTGGCAGAAGTGCAATCCCCCGCTACGACAATGTTACGATCAGGAGCGACAGCGATGCACCCCAACCCCGCCTTCCGCCAAACCCCGACGGAACGTAACCTCGCCTTCGCGCGCAGCCGCGGCTTTGGCACCCTCGCGGTCAATGCCGCCGATCCCGCAACCGGCGGCCCGCTGCTGTCGCACATCCCGTTTCTGATTTCCGACGATGGGCGCAGCGTCGAGCTGCACCTCGTCCGCTCCAACCCCATCGTCGCACTGCTGGCCAGGCCGCAGCACGCCGTGATCGCCGTCACTGGCCCGGAAGGATACATCTCACCCGACTGGTACGGCGTGCCCGATCAGGTGCCGACCTGGAATTACGTCGCCGTCCACCTTCGCGGCACGCTCGAGTTGCTTCCACAGGAAGACCTTCACGCCCTGCTCGACCGCCTCTCCGCACATTTCGAGGCAGAACTGGCGCCCAAGAAACCCTGGGTCAGCTCGAAAATGACCGAAGGCGTGATGGATCGTATGATGCGCATGATCGTCCCCTTCCGCCTGACCCTGGCCGAGGTGAACGGCACCTGGAAACTCAGCCAGAACAAATCTGCCCCGGCCCGGCTTGGCGCGGCCGACGGTGTCGCCGCGCGCGGCCCTGAGACGCTACGGCTATCTGCGCTGATGCGGGCGGCAGAAGAAGGCTGACCCGCGGCGCAAGCAGGATCACAGGCCGGGAAGGGTCAAGCGCTCCTTGTTCCCCACCCCGCCAATCCGTCCGCTGGACAGCGCGCGGCGCCGCTCTTAGGGTCGCCGCGTTCCCAGCCGGAAGGACACGATGATGCGCCTCTTTCACTCGCCGACCTCGCCCTATGTCCGCAAGGTCATGGTGCTGCTCAAGGAAGCCGGGCTCGAAGCCCAGGTCACGCTGACCCCGGCTGGCGGCACGCCGCTCGATCCCGGCACCATCCCGCTCGCCCTCAACCCATTGGGCAAGGTCCCCTGCCTCGAGCGTGATGACGGCCCCGCGCTCTATGACAGCCGGGTGATCTGTCGTTACCTCGACGCCAGAGCCGGCGCAGGACTCTACCCGGAACCGCCGCGCCTCTGGGACACGCTGACGCTCGAGGCGACAGCGGACGGCATTCTCGATGCGGCGCTTCTGATGGTCTACGAATCGCGCGTCCGGCCCGAGGAAAAGCGATTCGCACCATGGGTCGAAGGTCAGTCGGGCAAGATAACGCGTGCCCTCGACACCATCGAGACACGCTGGATGGCCCATCTTGCCGGACCGCTCGACATTGCGCAGATCGCTGTGGGCTGCGCACTCGGCTATCTGGATCTGCGCCAAGCCGACCGTAAGTGGCGCGATTCCCGGCCCGCGCTCGCCGAATGGGACGCCCGCTTTTCCGCCCGCGACAGCATGAAGGCGACATGTCCCCCAGCATGAGCCTGCCGATCAGCGACTTTCTGGCGGTCTGGGGTCTGCTTGCCGTGAATATCGCGGCACCGGGACCGAACGTGCTTAACACCATTGCAACGGCGATGGGTTCGGGGCGCAGCGCAGGTCTCGGATCTGCCCTCGGAGTCGGGTTTGGCATTGGGGGCTGGTGCCTTGCCATGGGGCTGGGCGTCTCGGCGGTCTTCGCCCTAGTGCCCGCTACTAAGCTGGCGCTAACAGCCGTGGCTGTGGGGCTGCTTGCCCTGTTTTCATGGCGCTACTTGCGGGCCGCCCGCGCAGGGCTGCGCGGAACGTCCAGCAAATACGTCGAACGGCGCGGCGGCCTCACCGTATCCGCAGCCTTCCTGCGCTCACTGGCGGTCAATGCCCTCAACCCCAAGGCGCTGACCACCTGGCTGGCGGTGGTCTCGATCTTTCCGGTGGCCCGCGCCTCCGGCGCAGACATCACCCTTCTCTGCCTTGGCGCCTGCTGCCTGTCGCTTTGCATCCACAGCCTTTACGCTCTCGCGTTCTCCACCCCCGCAGCCGCGCGCTTCTATTTGCGCGCCGCGCCCTGGATCAATCTTGGCGTCGCTGTTTTCTTCGCACTCTTCGCCGCAGCCCTCGCCCGCGCCGCGCTGACCTGAACGGATCGGGCGCGCCTGCGGCAAACTCACGCAGTGGTGACGACAATTTTAGGTGTGTGCCCCTTGCACTGCGCCCGATTGTCCGCTGGACGGGGAAAGGTGCTGACGGTAAGTAGGCTAGGGAAGCGTGGCGGGAAACCGCCTCGCGGTAATTGCACGGGCCGACGCAGCGGCCCCGAAAGGGAGAATTCTCATGTCCCACGCTGAAGATACGCCAGGCACTCGCAGGGACTTCCTGTATTACGCGACGGCCGGTGCAGCCGCGGTTACGGGTGGTGCGGCGATCTGGCCGATCGTCAACCAGATGAACCCCTCTGCAGACGTCGCCGCGCTCGCGTCGATCGAGGTTGACGTCTCGGGTGTAACAGAGGGCACCCAAATCACCGTGAAATGGCAAGGCAAGCCGATCTTCATCCGGCACCGTACCGCCAAGGAGATCGAGGAAAGCCGGGCCGTGAAGATGTCCGACCTGCCCGACCCCAAGGCCGAGAACATGAACCTGCCCGACGCCTCGCAGGCCACGGACGAAAACCGGACGCTGGACAAGGACGGCAAATGGCTCGTCATGATCGGCATCTGTACCCACCTCGGCTGCGTACCCCTGGGCAACAATGCGGGTGAATTCGATGGCTGGTTCTGCCCCTGCCACGGCTCGCAATACGATACCGCCGGTCGCATCCGCAAAGGACCGGCGCCGCGCAACATGGAAATTCCGCCGGTGAAATTCACCGACGCAAAAACAATCAAGCTGGGCTGAGGGAGACAGAGATGGCTGGAATTCCACACGACCATTACGAGCCCAAATCGGGGTTCGAGAAATGGCTGAACCGGCGCCTGCCGATCGTTGGCCTGCTCTATGACACGCTCATGATCCCGACGCCCAAAAACCTGAACTGGATGTGGATCTGGGGCATCGTGCTCACCTTCTGCCTCACCATGCAGATCATCACTGGCATCGTGCTCGCGATGCATTACACGCCGAATACCGATATGGCCTTCGCCTCGGTCGAGCATATCATGCGCGACGTGCGCGGCGGCGACATGATCCGATACATGCACATGAACGGCGCCACGCTGTTCTTCATAGCGGTCTATATGCACATCTTCCGCGGCCTTTACTACGGCAGCTACAAGGCTCCGCGCGAAGTGACCTGGATCATCGGGATGCTGATCTACCTCTGCATGATGGCTACGGCTTTCATGGGGTATGTTCTGCCCTGGGGCCAGATGTCGTTTTGGGGTGCCACGGTGATCACCGGCCTCTTCGGCGCGATCCCCGGCGTCGGCCCAACGATCCAGCAATGGCTGCTTGGCGGGCCTGCCGTCACGAATGCCACGCTGAACCGCTTCTTCTCGTTGCACTACCTGCTGCCTTTCGTGATCGCGGCCCTCGTTGCGGTCCACATCTGGGCCTTCCACACCACCGGCAACAACAACCCGACCGGGGTCGAAGTGCGGCGCGGCTCGAAGCAGGAAGCGGAAAGCGACACGGTCCCGTTCTGGCCCTATTTCGTGCTGAAGGACGTCTTCGCGCTATCCGTGATAATGACGATCTTCTTCGCCATCGTCAGCTTCATGCCGAACTACTTCGGCTCGCCTGACAACTACATCATGGCCGATGCACTGAAGACCCCCGCCTCCATCGAACCGGAATGGTACTTCCTGCCGTTCTACGCGATCCTGCGCGCCTTCACGCAAGACGTCTGGATCGTGCAGCTGGCGCATTTCGTGACCTTTGGCCTGGTCGACGCTAAGTTCTTTGGCGTGCTGGCAATGTTCGGCGCTATCGCGGTGATGGCGCTTGCCCCCTGGCTCGATACGTCGTCAGTGCGCTCCGGCCGCTTCCGCCCGATGTTCAAATGGTGGTTCGCGCTTCTGGTCGTGGATTTCATGGTGCTGATGTGGTGCGGTTCACAATTCCCGACCGCGTTGATCGGCTGGGTTTCGCTGATCGCGGCAACCTACTGGTTCGCCTATTTCCTGGTGATCCTTCCGCTGCTCGGCGTCCTCGAGAAGCCGAGCCGCCAGCCCGCTACGATCGAGGAAGACTTCAATGCGCACTACGGCACGGGCGGCTCCGCCCATCCGGCCGAGTGAGAGAAAGGACACGACTGAGATGATCAGGAAACTCATCCTAACCGGGCTCGCCGCGATGGCGTTCAGTGCCGGGACCGTGACCGCGCAGGAAGTCGATCCGGTGATCGCCGACGTGCCATTCTCGTTCGACGGCCCCTTCGGCAAGTTTGACGAGCATCAGCTGCAGCGCGGTCTTCAGGTCTATACCGAGGTCTGCTCCGCCTGCCACGGCATGGAACTCGTGCCGATCCGTACGCTGGGCGATGCCGGTGGGCCGCATCTGCCCGCGGATCAGGTCAAGGCCTATGCCGCGGCCTTCCCGGTCAATGACACCGCGTCGAACCCGAAGCTGCTCGACAGCTCGGGCGCGCCGCGCAAGCTGACGCCGAACGATGATTTCCCCGCCAACAACTCGATGCACGCCCCGGACATGAGCGTTCTCGCGAAAGCCCGCGCGGCCTTCCACGGGCCCTATAAGCTTGGCATCAACCAGTTGATTCATGGCATCGGCGGCCCGCAATACATCGTGGCGATCGTAAACGGCTATGACGGCAAGACCAAGGATGTCGCGGGAAATACCGTTTATGGCAACGACGTCTTCCCAGGAGGCTGGATCCAGATGCCCCCGCCCCTGTCGGACGGACAGGTCACCTTTGCCGATGGCTCGCCCAACGACCAAAAGCACATGTCGGAAGACGTGGCGGCTTTCCTGATGTGGGCGGCAGAGCCAAAGATGATGGAACGCAAACACGCAGGCTTCACCGGCGTTTTGTTCCTGATCCTGCTCACCAGCCTGCTCTACTTGACCAACAAGCGGATCTGGGCCCCGATCAAGGGCAAGAAGGCTGCCTGACCTGGCAAGGTGGCTGGTGGATACAAAGCGCTTCGGGAAACCGAGGCGCTTTTTTCATGTTGGTCGACTTTAGGTTGGAGCGGCGACGCAGCCCTCGCACCCCCGGGATATTTACGGACAGAAACTAGGCTTAGGAGCCGAGGTAGTCGCGGAGCGCCTGCGGCGGATTGGCAAGCAGCGCTCGCGTGGGTTCTGGCGGTTCGGCGCGCCCCCCGTCGACAAGGATCGTCTGCCCGGCAATCGCAAGCGCATCCTTCGGATCATGCGTGACCATTAACAATGTGGCAGCAGTTTGCCGGGTGATACGGGCGACAAGGTCAAGCATCTCGGCCTTCAGCGCCGGCCCAAGCGCCGAGAAGGGCTCATCCAGCAACAGCAGCGGCCGTGCGCGCAGCAGGGCGCGGGCCAGTGCGGCACGGCCAATCTGGCCGCCGGACAGGCTCGCGGGCTTGCGGCCGCCAAGCCCGGCCAGCCCGACCTGTGCCAGAACTTCGGAGACTCGGTCCCGCTCCGCCAAACTCAGCCGCAGATCCGCCCGCAAACCGAGCGCAAGGTTCTGGGTGATCGTCAGGTGCGGAAACAGGTTGTTGTCCTGAAACAGGATCGACATTGGCCGCTCTCCGGGCGGCAGGCCGGTGATATCCTTCCCCTGCCACAGGATGCGCCCCTCTGCCGGGGCAAGGAAACCTGCGATCGCGGCCAGCAAAGTTGACTTGCCCGCACCGGACGGCCCGATCACCGCACATCGGCTGCCCTGCGGCAGGCTCAGATCAGCGCGAAGCGAAAAGCCGCCCTGACTCAGGCGTAACCCCTCAAGCACCAGCATCGGCACGCCCTCCTCGGTCGAAGACCCAGAACAGCGCGAGGCTGAGGATCAGCAGCAACAAAGCCGCCGCGCTGGCATCGGCCATGCGATAGGCCCCCATCAGGCGGTAGATCTGCAATGGCAGTGTCGTCCCATTCGCCCCCGCGAACAGCGCGATCACCCCAAGATCACCCATCGACAGCGCCGCCGCCAGCCCCAGCGCAAAGCCCAGCGGGCGGCGCAGACGCGGCAGCACGACCAGCCGCACCCTCACCCAGCCGGTCAGGCCAAGCGAGTCCGCCAGCCGTCCCTGCGTCGCCTCAATCTCGGCCAGCGCCGAGATCAGCGCCCGCAGCGCGAAGGGCAGCGCCATGGTCGCGTTGATCAGCGCGGTGACCCCCAGTGCCAGTTGCGCCGGGTCCAGGATCGGATTGATCAGGATGAAAAGCCCGGTGCCGACGACCAGTGGCGAGGCCGCCAGCGGCAGCATCCCCGCCGCCTCGATCCAGCGATGCCTGCGCCGCGACAGCGCCAACCCCATCGCAAGCGCCATTCCGCCGCACATCCCCGCCGCCACAATCGCCACCACCAGCGACCGTGCCGCCGCCCACCAGACCGGCGCCGGAAGCAGCGCCAGATGCGGGACCCCCGCCGCCACCACAAGGCCCAGCGGGATCAGCAGGAACCCCGCCGCGAGAAGGATCGACAGCCCATCCTGCAAACGCAAAAAGGCCGAGCCCGCATCCCACCGCTCGACCCGCCGATCAAAGCCCGGCGCACTGGCCTGCGGCAGCGACACCCAAAGCGCGACCCCACTCGCCACCCCGCAAAGCGCGAATTGCAGCCCCGCCAGCAGCGCCGCCCGTCCAAGGTCGAAATCGAAGCGGAACGCCTGATAGATCGCCAGCTCCAGCGTCGTGGCGCCGGGTCCGCCGCCCAAGGTCAGGGCCACGGCGAAGCTCGTCAGGCAGATCAGGAAGATCACCAGCACCGTGCCGGGCAGCAAGGCCCGCAGCATCGGCCACTCGATCTGCCGCGCGATCTCCCCGGGCAGAAAGCCCAGCGCGGCCGCAAGTCGGAACCTCTCGGCCGGGATCGCCAGCCAACCCTGCAGGATCAGACGCACCGCCAAGGGCAGGTTGAAGAACACATGCGCCAACACCACCCCGTGAAAGCCGTAGACCGAGACGGTCGGCAGCCCCACCCCCTCGAGCGCCGCATTCAGCAGCCCATTGCGCCCGAAAACCGCGAGCAACCCGAGGATCGCCACGATCACCGGCAATAGGAACGGCGCGCCAAGCAGCGTGATCAGCACCCCCCGCCCCCTAAACCGCCGCCGCGCCAAGGCACGCGCCACAGGCACCGCCAGCGCAACCGAGACCAGCGCCGAGACGGCAGCCTGCGACACCGTGAACCGCAGCGCCGCCCAATCCGCCGAGGTCAACCCGGCACCGTCCCTGGCGCGGCTTGCCACCGCGCCAAGGGTTCCCAATGTCAGCAGGATCAGAAGGCCGGCAACCGCCGCCCCTGGCCCGCCTATTTCGCCAGTGCGGCCTGCCATTCAGCCAGCGCCCCCGCGCGCATCGTCTCGGCATCCCTGGGCGAAAGCAGCAAGGATTTCGCCGGGGTGATCAGCGTATCAAACCCCTTCGGCAACCCATCCTTCGGCGTCACCGCCGGATACATCCAGTTGGTCTCCGGGATCAAAGACTGGAACGCATCCGTGGTCATGAAGGCCAGAAACTGATCGGCCAGGCCCGGATTGGGCGCGGCCTTCAGCTTGGCCGCCACCTCGACCTGCATGTAGTGGCCCTCTGTGAACTCGGCCGCCGCCTTGCTGTCATCCTTCTCCTCGATCAGGTGATAGGCAGGCGAGGTGGTGTAGGACAGCACCATATCCGCTTCGCCCTTGGTAAACATGCCATAGGCCGCATCCCAGGACGGCGTCACCGTGAGGATGTTATGCGCGATACTCTTCCAGACCTCGCCCGCCCTGTCGCCATAGGCATCCTTGACCCAGTAAAGCAGCCCCAGTCCGGGGGTCGAGGATCGGGGATCCTCGATCACCACCTTCAGGTCGGACTTGGCCAGCTCGGCAAAGCTGTGCGGCGGATTTTTCACCTTGGTCTTATCATAGACGAAGGCGAACCAGCCCCAGTCATAGGGCACGAAATCCGGATCGCTCCATGTGATCGGCAGATCGAGCTTCGGCAGATCGCCATGCGGCGCAAACAGGCCCGTCGCCGCAGCCCGCGCGGTCAGGCTGGTGTCGAGACCCAGCACCACATCGGCCTTGCTATGCGCGCCTTCCAGCAACACCCGCGACAGCAATGCCGCGCCATCGCCGGTGGCGACAAAGTTGACGGTGCAATGGCAGATCGGCTCAAACGCCTTCTTCACCGCAGGGCCCGGGCCCCAGTCGGCCACGAAACTGTCATAGGTGTAGATCGTCAGCGTCGGTGTCTCGGCCGTTGCCGTCGTGGCAAGGGCACAAAGACCCGCAGCAAGCAGTGGATAGCGCATGTCATCCTCCATTTGCGACGGGCGGGGTCGGGCTGGAGGCACATCCTCTACCTTCCCTCCGCCGGTCTTAACCGGTTCAGGTTCAACGGGTTCGCCTTGCAGCATCTCAGCCCCACGGTCAGTTCGACCGGACGGAGCACCCCGAGGTGGCGGCCACCATAAACACCGCCACGCCGCCCGCAAGCGGAAATCCCTTGAGGCATGGGGCCCGCCCCGCTAGACCCCATGCGCAAAGGAGCCCGCGCCATGAGCCTGAATACCTTCGGCCACCTGTTCCGCGTCACCACCTGGGGCGAAAGCCACGGGCCCGCTCTGGGGGCGACGGTCGATGGCTGCCCGCCCGGCATCGCGCTGACCGAAGCGGATATCCAGCCATGGCTCGACCGGCGCAAGCCGGGCCAGAACAAGTACACCACCCAGCGGCGGGAAGAGGATGCGGTGCGCATCCTGTCGGGCACCTATGAAGGGCGCACCACCGGCACCCCGATCCAGCTGATGATCGAAAACACAGACCAGCGGTCCAAGGATTACGGCGAGATCGCAAAGACCTTCCGGCCAGGCCATGCCGACATCACCTACTGGCAGAAATACGGCATCCGCGACCCGCGCGGCGGCGGCCGCTCCTCGGCGCGCGAAACCGCCGCGCGCGTTGCGGCGGGCGGCGTTGCGCGTGCGGCTCTCGCCACATCTTGCTGCCGGCACTGAAAATCACCGGCTACATGGTCCAGATGGGCCCCCGCGCCATCGACCGCAGCCGCTTCGACTGGGCCGAGATCGACCGCAACCCGTTCTGGTGCCCCGACGCCGCCACCGCCGCCGACTGGGCCACCTACCTCGATGAGCTGCGCAAATCCGGCAACTCGGTCGGCGCGGTGATCGAGGTCGTGGCGCAAGGCACCCCCGCCGGCCTCGGCGCGCCGATCTATGGCAAGCTCGACAGCGACCTGGCAAGCGCGATGATGTCTATCAACGCCGTCAAAGGCGTCGAGATCGGCGAGGGCATGGGCGCCGCCGCCCTGACCGGCATCGAAAACGCGGATGAGATCGAGATGGGCAATGACGGCCCGCGCTACCTGTCGAACCACGCGGGCGGCATTCTTGGCGGCATCTCCTCGGGGCAGGACGTGGTCGTCCGCTTCGCCGTCAAGCCGACCTCGTCAATCCTCAGCCCGCGCCGCTCGGTCACGCTCGATGGCGCCGCGACCGAGGTGGTGACCAAGGGCCGGCACGACCCCTGCGTCGGCATCCGCGCCGTCCCGGTCGGCGAGGCGATGATGGCCTGCACTCTGCTCGACCATCTCCTGCTGGACCGGGCGCAGACCGGCGGGGTGCGTGGCGAGATCGGCTGATCATGCTGGCCCTGCTGTCGATCACCTTCCCGATCTTCGCGCTGATCGCGCTCGGCTATGGTTGCACCCTGCGCGGCCTGTTCGACGCCCGCGACATGCGCTCTCTGGGGCGTTTCGTGGTGCAGGTCGCCCTGCCGGCGCTGATCTTCAACGCCGTGTCAAAACGCGATCTGGGCCAGATCTTCAACGCAGGATACCTGCTGGCCTATCTCGGCGGCTCGCTCCTCGTCGTCGCCCTTGGATGGCTCATCCTGCGCCGCGTCAGCGGGCTGGACCGAGTGACACGGATCCTCAGCCTGATGGGGATGAGCTGCTCGAACTCCGGCTTCATCGGATATCCAATTCTCCTACTGACTTTCGGCGGCGTGGCCGAGATCGCGCTCGCCCTGAACATGATGGTCGAGAACCTCATAATGATCCCAGCCTTCCTCGCAGCACTGGAAATCGCCAGCGGCCCGGCAGGCGA
The DNA here is from genome assembly GCA_963837565.1 of uncultured Pseudomonadota bacterium. GTDB lineage: Bacteria > Pseudomonadota > Alphaproteobacteria > Rhodobacterales > Rhodobacteraceae > Solirhodobacter. The sequence continues at coordinate 372,709 of CAWIOC010000001.1, read as the reverse complement.
AACCCCAAGACAGATTGCGGCAACCGTGCTGCGGCGACTCGTGCGACAACCGCTGATGCTCGCGCTCGTCGCCGGACTCGTCGTGGCGCTGACCCACCTTACACTACCTACCGCCCTGGATCGCACCTTGGGCATGCTGGCACTTGCCTCCGCGGCCCTGTCACTCTTCGTCATCGGCGGCTCGCTGGCCGGTCTGCCACGCGGCACCAGTGGCCCGCTGACGTGGTCCATCGTCGCGGGCAAGCTGGTGCTCCACCCGCTCGCCGTTGCGCTGATGCTCTGGCTGATCCCGCTGACAGGCATCGCCCCGATCACCCCGAAACTCGCCGCCTCTGCCGTGTTGATGGCCGCCGTGCCGATGATGGGCATCTACCCGATCCTCGCTCAGGCGCATGGGCGACAGGGGATGGCCTCGATGGCCCTGCTGATCGGGGTCATCTGCTCATTCGCCACCCTGAACCTGGTCCTTGCGCTAGTGACCTGACGCCCCCGCGCGACGGAAACCGCTCACCGCTGCGTGAAAGGCAGGTGCCCCGGCGAAAGTCTCTCCATGCAACGCTTCCTCGCTCAGCTTTTCGTCCTGATCCTGTCCTGCGGCGTGACTCCAGCAGCCGCCGGAACGCTTCGTCAGGTTCAGATGCCCTTCGACGGCGCTACCCGTCACTACCTGCTCTATGTCCCCGACAGCCTCGCCTCACACCCCGGCGCGCGCCCGCTGGTTATCGTCCTGCACGGCGGCGGCGGCACCGACGCCGAGGTCCGGCGCAGCACCAAACAAGGCTTCGACGCCTTGGCCGAGGCAAACGGCTTTCTCGTCCTCTATCCCAACGCCATCGGCCGCCTCTGGGACACCGGCGAAGGCGAGATCTCGTCCAACCTCGCCCCGCGCCGCGATGATACAGGCTTCATCTCTGCAGCGGTGAAACAAGTCGGCACCGAATTCACCCTCGACCGGCAACGCATCTTCGCCACCGGCGTCTCGCGCGGCGGCCAGATGAGCTATGCGCTCGCCTGCAACACCCCCGGCTTGATCCGCGCCATCGCCCCGGTCTCGATGACCCTGCCCGACGGCCTCGCCCCAGCCTGCAAAACCGGCGCGCCCCTCGGCGTCTTGCTGATCGAGGGCACGGCAGACCCGATTGTCCCCTACGACGGTGGCCGCATCACCATCTTCAACCGCCAGCGCGACAGCGTCCTGTCCGCCGCGGCGACGATGGCAACCTTCGCCAGCCGCAACCATTGCGACGCCGAAAAGCCACTTCCGCCAACCGGCGCCGTGCAGCGCCAGGTCTGGCTCGGCTGCTCTGCGCCGCTGCGCCTTGACCGGGTGGAGGGCGGCGGCCACGGCTGGCCCTCCGGTCGCCGGCTGATGCACCTGACTTTCGTGGGACAGACCAACACCGACATCGACGCCCCGACAGAGATCTGGCACTTCTTCAGCCGCTTCTGACGTCTTTGCGCAGGATCGCCGTGAACTCTCGCAACAGCGCCACACGGCGCGGCCGAAAGCTTTCCTCGGTCTGCGCCACCGTCTCGATCCGGTCCAGCCGGAAGCGGCGAAAATCCTCCCGCAGGCAGCACCATGCCAACAGCATCTGCACCTTCTCGAAGAACACGATCGACAGCGGCAAGACCCGGCGCCGGGTCACCTGCCCCTCGGCATCGGTATAGCCGATTTCCAGCGCCCGCTCTTCCCAGCAGGCTTCGCGAATCAGCGTCATGTCGACCGGCGGCTCTGGCCGCCGCTCAAAGCGATAGCTTTGCACCACCGCATGCATCGCCTGCCGCTGCAGCCGCTCCGGCAGCGTCGCGGTGATCTTGCCCAGCGCCGTCTCCGCCGCCCGTGCCAGGGCCACATCGCCGGTATGGCGCACCTCGGCCAGACCCAGCACCAGCGCCTCGATCTCGGTACGCGAAAAGGTCTGCGGCGGCAGCGCCGGAATCCTCGGTCAGCGTATATCCATAGCCCGCCGCCCCATCGATCAACGCCCCTCCGGCGCGCAGCGTCTCGATATCGCGATAGAGCGTGCGCGCCGAAACCCCGGTCTCTTCCGCCAGCCTGTGCGCTGTCACCGGCTGCGGCAAACGCCGCATGGTGTCGAGCAAGCGAAACAGACGGTCGGATCGGGCCATCGACACCTCCTGCCGGAAATTGTCAGCAGGGTGCCAGTATAAAGATCACATCGCAACCCGAGAAAGGCCACCTGCCATGCTGACCCTCTACCACGCCCCCTACTCCCGCTCCTCGCGCATCGTCGCCCTGATCGACGAACTTGGTGCAGCTGACAAGGTCACCATCCGCCTCGTCAACATTCGCCGGCTGATCCCGCCAGGCGGCGAACGCGACCCCGCCAACCCGCACCCGGAAGGCAAGGTGCCGCTGCTGATCGACGGGCCTGCGATGATCCGCGAAAGCACCGCGATCATCCTATACCTGTGCGAGAAGTTCCCCGAATCCGCAATGGGCACGCCCGTCGGCCACCCGGACCGCGGCCGCTTCCTCAGCTGGTTGTCCTATTACGGCTCAGTGGTCGAACCCGTCGTGATCATGGAACGCTTCGGCATCGAACACCCCGCACTTCCTGCGGTGTACCGCGGCCCGCATGAGGTGATCGCAACCCTCGCCTCGGCCCTGAAGAAAGGCCCCTACCTGATGGGCGATCATTATACGGCTGCCGACCTCCTGCTGGCGCTCGACCTTCGCCTGGTACCCTGACATGCTGCCCGACCTCCCCGCGATCAAGGATTGGGTCGCGCGCTGCCAGTCCCGCGCCAGCATCGCCCGCACCGCAGAACGTGACGCCGCCGCGATGGCCGCGGCCTGATCTCAGGCGCTGGTGGCCGCGTGCAACGCCGTGTCCATCAGCGCCTTGATCTTCGCCTCGCCGGTCTCCCAGTTCAGCCGCCCCAATTCCGTGTCTCCCTTCAGCACGATCAGCGTCGCGCGGTCGCTCACCTTCAGCCCCTTGGTAAAGGGATCGTCGCGGTAGGTGTCCCAGTCCACCTTCACGAAGTCGATCGCGGCATCGTAGGCCGGATTGGCCGCGCGCACCTTCTCCATCACCCGCCCCTGAGCGGCACAGGTCGTGCACCAGGTTGCCGAGAACTCAAGAAAGACTGTCTTGCCCTGCGCAAGGGCGTCCTTCACCAGCCCCGGCCTGTAGGGCACAGGTGCGCCGGCCCGGGCCGCCAGCGGCGCGGCCAGGGTGACGACAGCGGTCAGGGTCAGAAAATCGCGACGGTTCATCGAAGTCTCCCTTCTCAGATGGATACGGAAAGATCCTGCAACCAAGGCGGCAGAACCGACAGAAACCAGCCTTCCACCACGTGGTGCAGCTGGAGAAACAGCGCAAGGCCGACGCTCACGAACACCAGACCCATCACCGGCTTCGCCCGCTCCGCTAGGGCGCGCAACAGCGGTCGGAGGCGCGCGAAGGCGGCCCGCGCACCATAACCAAGCCCAAGGATCACGGTTGAAACCCCCAGCGCAAAGGCAGTCATCGTTGCGCCGGCGGCAGCAATGTCCTGCCCCTGCGCCGCCAGCGCCACCGCGCCGCCCAGCGTCGGCCCCACGCAGGGGCTCCAAACGGCGCCAAGCAGCGCGCCGCCGATGAATTGCCCGCCCGCCCCGGTCCGCCTCACTTGATCAATGCCCCGGTCCGCGCGGTCTGCCAATCCTGCGGTCGCGAAAGCGAAGCCGCGGCCGGCAACCGGGACCAACAGAACCAGCCCGAAGCCGACCATCGCCAGCGCCCCCGTCCGCGCCACTGCCTCTGACCCGAGCCCGATGCTTTGGCCCAAAGCCGCCACGCCGAGGCCGACGGCGACAAAGGACAGGCTCATCCCCGCCGCGAGCGCAAGTGGGCCAAAGCGGCTGGCCTGCAACGCGCTCGCCAGAACAATCGGCAAGACCGGCAAGACGCAGGGGTTGATCAAGGTCAGCACCCCGGCAGCATATCCCAGTAGCAGGTGCATCGCCGTCCCTATTGAATGCGTATCGTTACAGCCTCTCAAGCGATACGCATCATGTCACGCAACGGATCGGTGCATCACGGCCCTGTCATCGCGCCTGTTTGGAAATCTGCACCGCAAGAATGCCCGCCGCGATGATGATGACACCCAGAACATCCTCCGTCCCCATCCGCTCGCCCAGCAGGACCGCAGCAGTGGCAATACCAAAGAACGGGTTCAGGAAATGGAACGTCGCGGCCCGCACTGCACCAATGCGGTCGACCAACCGGAACCAGATCCAAGTCGCAAGAACACCCGGCACCAGCGTCGTATAGAGAAACGCCAACCCCAGCCGCAAGGTAACGGTAACCCGAAACGGTTCGGTCAGTGCGGCTAAGGGTGTCAGTATCGCACACCCGACCAACATCTGCAGGCCCACCACCATCATCAGATTGCCGCCAGACGACGCCCCGCGCACCGCCAGCGTCGCCGAAGCAAGCGCCGCCACCCCGATCACGCAGAACGCCACACCCTGCAGGTCCAGCCCGCCTGACAACCGCCCGCCCATAATCAGCGCCACGCCACCAAACCCGGCGAATAGGCCGGCGATTCCCAGCGACCGCAGCTTGTCGCGAAACACCAGCCACCCCGCCACCGCCACCACCAGCGGCATGCTCGACGCAATGATCGAGGCAAGCGATGCCTCGATCCGCTGCATAGCCACGAAGTTCAGGCCAAGATAAAGGGCGTTCTGGCAGATGCCAAACAGCACCGTGGCACGCCATTGCGCCCGGCTCAGTCGCATCGACTGCCCTGCCGCGAGGGCGATGCCGATTGCCACCAGCCCAGAGATTAAGAACCGCGCGCCCAGCGCCCAAAGCGGCGGCGCATCGGCGACGATCATGCGGGCCGAGGTGAAGGCCGAAGACCACATGAAAGCAAAGGCGAGGCCCATGCCGATCGATCGAAAGTCCATTCCCCGCTCTCCGCAAAGGCGCACAAAAGGAAAGGGCCGCCGAAAGGCGACCCTACGAAGCCCGCAGGCGGGCACAAGCCATGAAGGCTCAGCCGTTGACGCTGTCTTTTAGCGCTTTGGCGATGGTCATCTTCACGACCTTGTCGGCCGGCTTGGTCAGACTTTCGCCGGTCGCCGGGTTACGCACCTGGCGCTCTGGGCGGGCGCGGCAGGCGATCTTGCCCAGACCCGGCAGCGTCACGGATCCACCGGCCGCGACTTCGCTGGTCACCACGCTGGTAAGCGCGTCGAGTGCGGCATTGGCGGTTTTCTTGTCGCCACCCATGGCATCGGCAATTGCCGCCACCAGTTGCGTCTTGGTCATCGGTTTGTTCATTGCATGGTCCTCAGCTCTTGCCCCGCTTCATGCAGGGTCTCTATGCCCATGATGGGCGCACTTAGCGGCTACACAGGTTTTTGACGAACAAATCAAGCGTTTTCGCCATGCGCCTCCGGAAAACCCGCGCTCAGAGAAAGGCAGTTTCCTCAAAGCTGCGCAACTTGCGGCTGTGGATGCGTTCAAGTGGCATCTCACGAAGCCTCTCCATCGCCTTCACACCGATCTGAAGATGTCGCGAAACCTGCGTGCGATAGAAATCGCTGGCCATCCCCGGCAGCTTCAACTCGCCGTGCAACGGCTTATCGGAGACGCAAAGAAGTGTGCCATAGGGCACTCTAAACCGGAAGCCATTGGCCGCAATGGTGGCGCTTTCCATGTCCAGCGCGATCGCACGCGACAGGCTCAGGCGATGCACCGGCCCGGACTGGTCGCGCAGCTCCCAATTCCGGTTGTCGATGGTTGCTACCGTGCCGGTCCGCATGATGCGCTTCAGCTCGTAACCCTCCAGCCGCGTCACTTCCTGCACCGCGTCCTGCAGCGCGATCTGGATCTCGGCCAGCGCCGGGATCGGAACCCAGACCGGCAGGTCATCATCCAGCACATGATCCTCGCGCAGATAAGCATGGGCGAGCACGAAATCCCCAAGGCTCTGGCTGTTTCGCAACCCCGCGCAATGCCCGACCATCAGCCAGGCATGCGGACGCAAGACCGCGATGTGATCCGTCGCCGTCTTCGCATTCGAAGGTCCAACTCCGATATTGACCAGCGTGATCCCCTGCCCGCCCGGGCGCTTCAGGTGATAGGTCGGCATCTGCGGCAGCTTCGGATGCGGCGGCAGAGGCGCATCCGCGTCGGTGATCACCACATTGCCTGGCCCGACGAAGGCGGTATAGCCGCTCTGCGGATCGGCCAGAGCGGCGCGGGCTATAGCCTCGAATTCCTCGATGTAGAACTGATAGTTGGTGAACAACACGTGGTTCTGGAAATGGTCCGGGTCAGTCGCCGTGTAATGGCTGAGTCGCGCGAGACTATAATCCACCCGTTGCGCGGTAAACGGCGCCAGCGGCGCCGACCCGTCGGGGTTCACCAACCGCACCCCGTTGACAATATCATCGTTGGTCGTTGATAGATCCGGCACATCGAATACGTCGCGCAACGAGAAATCGAGCGCGCCTTCCTGCGGAACGTTAACACCGGGGTTGCCCGCCACCGCGAAATGCACCGGAATCGGCGTAGCTGAGGCGCCGATCACAACTGGCACTCCGTGGCTTTTCATCAAAAGCCCGATCTGCTGCACAAGATAGAAGCGGAATAGGTCGGGCCGCGTCACTGTGGTGGAATAGGTGCCGGGCTGCGTGACATGGCCGAAGCTCAACCGGCTGTCCGCCTTGGCGAAGCTCGTCGTGGTAATGCGAATCTCAGGGTAGAAGGCGCGATAGCGGGCAGCCGGGCGGCCCTGCACCACAACTTCAGAGAATCGCTCGACCAAGAATGTGGTCGCCTCGGAATAAAGTTCTTCCAGCCGCGCAACGGCGGCCTTTGCGTCGGTGAAGGCCTCTGGATCAGGCAACTCAGGAGTCAAGATCGGCAGGTTCGGTTCGGAAAGGGTCATCTTCGGTCATCTCGGAATAAGGTTGCCGATGATGCACCCGACGCAGGGTGAGGTTCAAGCCCGATCGGCCCCCCACGTAACACCTCGACAGATTGCGGGTGTGACAGCTTAGTCCCGGGTGCCCAGTGCCAGCGTCGTCTCCCGCAGCCAGGCCATGAACCCGCGCGGATTGTTCGACCATTTCGCGATTTCCTCGCGCCCGATCGGGGCGCCAACGATGGGCGCCTGCGGCTTGTTCAGCGCGAAGACTACCTCATGCAGCAGCAATCCCTGCCGCAGAATCGGCGAGATCTTGTTGGCAATCTGATACCAGCGCGAATTCTGCCCCTGAAAGTGGATCGGCAGGATCACTGCGTCGCTCTTGAGGATCATCTTAGCGGTGAAGGGGTTCCACTCCGCCTCGACTGCCGGGCCAAACCAATCAGGCGAAGTGGCCACCGAGCCCGAAGGGAACAGGATCACAACCCCGCCATCCTTAAGATGCTGCATCGCTATGCGCCGCATCTCTAGGCCCTTTCCCAGCGCATCCGCTTCGTGCGGAAACGGCACAGGAACCATGTGATAGGCAATCTCTTCGATCCCGGTCAGCAAAGATCGCGTCAGGATCTTGAAATCTTCCCGCACATTGCCGACCAGTTTCGCCATGACCAAGCCGTCAACCAGCCCGTGCGGATGGTTGGCCACTACAATCACGGCCCCGGTCTTCGGAATATTGGCGATCTGCTCTGCTGGGGTCTGCAACTCGATCCCCATCAGATCTAGCGTCCGCTGCCAGAACTCCTGCCCGCGCGCAGGACCCATCGCCTCGAACTTGCGGATCAGACGCAGCAAGGTCAGTTTGCCCGACAGCCACTCGACCGCGCGAATGATGAGCACCTTCCAAAAGACCTCATAGGTCCCAGAATAGCTCAGCCGCCGCTTGTCGTAGGGCCTGTAATCGGGATCACCGACATATTTGGAATTCTGGCCGGTATCGTTCACGGGCAATCTGTCCTCTCAGACGCAGTCGGCGCCCGTCTCAGAATTCTTCCCCGAAGCGGTCCGCCAGAAGCGCCTCTAGCGCGTCGGCCAGCTTGTCAGCCTCTGCGCCGCTGGTTTGGACCTCAATAGAGGTTCCGCGCGACGCTGCCAACATCAAAAGTCCCATGATGGAATCGCCCGAAACCGTCATTCCGTCGCGAACAACCTTTGCCTGCGCGTCATGCGCCTCGACCACTTCGACAAAGCGCGCGGAAGCCCGCGCATGAAGTCCCTTCACATTGATGATCTGCAACACCCTTGCGGCCATCAGCTTTCTCGTTGTGCCCCGAGGTCGAGGCTGTTGATGTATTTTCGCCCCGCGTCCAGCGCGGAGGCCACAGCATCCGGCACGCTAAGCTTGCGTGACTTGGCCAACTTCACCAGCATCGGCAGATTTGCACCATAAACGATGCGCCGGTCGCTTGCCGTACAGGCCCGCAGGCTCAGGTTCGACGGTGTACCGCCAAACATATCGGTCACTACGACGACTCCAGACCCGTCATCCACCTCGTCGGCGGCTTGACAGATCTCAGTCTGCTTCTGCGCACGGTCGTGCTCATCCTCGATAGTGATGGCGCGAATCCCGGACTGTTTGCCCACGACATGCTCCACCGCCGCGAGGTATTCACGGGCTAATCCGCCATGTGCGACGATCACGATGCCGATCACGCCTTGTACCCTGCCGTGTCTCCGGGCGTATGTTTAGCCCGGCGTTCCAGTTCCCGATGCCGTTTAGATACTTGCCATCCGGCCTCCGCAAGCACCTTGGACAGTTTTTCCGCAATGGAGACTGAACGGTGTTGCCCTCCGGTACACCCAAAGCCGATAGAGAGGTGCGATTTCCCCTCATCAACCTGTGCCGGAAGCATCAAAAGGATCATTTCTGTCAGGATTCGGAAGTAATCCTCAAAGCGCGGATCAGCAGCCACATATGCCGCCACATCGGCCGCGCGGCCGTCCTTCTCGCGCAGGCTCGGCTCCCAATGTGGGTTGCGCAGGAAACGCGTGTCGAAAACCATATCGACGCCCCGCGGCACCCCCCGCCTGTAGGAAAATGATTGCAACGACACCACCAACCGCGCAGTAGCACCCCTGTCAAACCACCGCCCGATTTCGCCGCGCAGGTCATGCGGCGTCATCTCGGTGGTCTCGATCAACACATCGGCCCTCGCCCGGATTGGTGCCAGAAGGTCGATCTCGCGGTCGATGCCTTCGACCGGTGGCTCGACCGGGGCAAGCGGGTGGCGCCGCCGCGTCTCTGAATAGCGTCGGATCAACTCGTCCACGCCGCAGTCGAGGTACAGCACCTCCGACTCGACGTTGGCCGAAACTACCAGCCGCTCGATCAACTCGACCAGCGCGCTTGCGCTGAAATCGCGGTTGCGTACATCGATTCCCAGCGCTATCGGGCGCGGCAAGGGCGCGCCCTCCAAAAGGCGGGGAATCAGCGACAGTGGCAGGTTGTCTATCGCCTCATAGCCGAGGTCTTCAAACGAATTGATCGCAGTAGAGCGCCCGGCGCCCGAGGGCCCGGTGACCAGCACGACTCGATGTCCCCACGGCGGCGATTTCATCTTTTGCCCGAAATGGTCCAGAAGCGCGGGGTCCGCGTCATTGCGCACGCCCTTCCTTCATGTATTGTACGATCGCGGCGTTAAAATGGCCTGCGACACTAACGTACAACAGGGGCAAAGCGACCCCGAGCAGCGTGACGCTGCGTCGCGGCGGCAAACGTTCGGTTTCTTCCCGGTCCAGGTCGACAACCAATGCGACCTGCGCCTCGGCGCACGGCAGCGCGCGTAGCAAACCAACCCCTCGCGCCTCGATCAGTCCAGCGATCGCCGGAGGCGCACTTGCGACTAACCGGCCCGCATCGAGCCGCAGACAGGTCTGGTCATCGGAGACCAGTTCGGCCCCAAAGGCCATCAGGTTCAAGCGACAGCGAAGACTTCCCTGACCCGGAGCGGCCTGAAATCAGAACCCCGCGCCCGCCAAACGAGACACAGGAAGCGTGCAGGATCTCCCTGGCGACGTCGGCACTCACTTCCAGACCCCCGGACAGTCACGCCCGACGCCCGGACGCGGCCATCCTTCAGGTCTGACCTTGCGCGAAAATACCATCCGCGCACGCCCCCCTGTCAGACAGGCAGACCCACGACGAAGCGCGCGCCCAGCGGATCAGAGGTGATGTCGGCATCCGTCGGGCGGATGTTTTCGGCCCATATCACACCGCCGTGCGCCTCGACGATCTGCTTGGAAATCGCAAGCCCAAGACCGGAGTGATCGCCGAACTGCCCCGGCGGGCGTTCCGAATAGAACCGCTTGAACACCTTGGTCAGCGCCTGCTCGGGAATGCCCGGCCCGGTGTCTTCCACCACGACCAGAACCCGATTCTCACGCTTGCGCGCCCAGACCCGCACCGCATCGCCTTCCTCGCAGAAGGAAATCGCATTTGTGATCAGGTTCACGAAAACCTGCGCCAACCGCCCTTCCAGCCCCTGCACCATGATCGGCTCTGCCGGCAGGTCCGAGATGAATTCGACCTTCTTGGACATCGCATCGCGCCCCAGATGCTCGGCCAGATTGCCCAGCATCTTCAGCAGATCGAAGGTCTCTTCGTCTTCCTTGACGAGCTCACTGTCCAACCGCGACGCGTTCGAGATATCGCTGACCAGCCGGTCCAGCCGTCGCACGTCATGCTCGATCACCGACAACAGCTTTTCGCGGTGATCGTCGCGCTTGGTCACCCGCATCGTCGCCACAGCCGAGCGCAGTGACGCAAGCGGGTTCTTGATCTCATGCGCCACATCGGCCGCGAACTGCTCGTTCGCGTCGATCCGGTCATAAAGCGCCGCGACCATGCCCCGCATGGCAACCGACAGCCGCCCGATCTCATCCGGCCGCGCCGTCAGATCGGGGATACGCACCCGGCTCGGGCTCATCTTGCGGGCATTCTTGTCGCGCCCAAGTTCCGCCGCCGCGGCAAGGTCCGACAGAGGATTCGCAATGGTCGATGCCAGCACGAGGCTCAACCCGATTGACACCAAGATGGCGATCACGAACATCTGCAACACCTGTTCGCGCTCATTGCGCACCAACTGATCGATCTCGCCCGCAGCGCTGGTCACACCAACCACGCCCAGCACACGGCCTTCCTGCAATATCGGGGTCGCAACCGAGAATATCGCGTGCCCGGCCCCGTCAGCGCTTGTCTTGATCTGCGTGGTGCCTGCCGATGCCGCCGCAAACAGCCCATGCACGATATCTTCAGGCGAGGCCTGACTCGTGGCCTTCTCACCGCCGCCGAACAGGCCCGAGATACCATCCCAGACCGCGTTCAGAAAATCCGTCATGATTGTGTTGTGCAGCCGCTCGTCGATCCCGGCGATGGGCGCCCGCGGCTTGCCAACGGCCGAAGCGAGCTTGCCGCCACCCGCATCAAACACCACGACATCAATGCCCGGCGTCAGGTTCAGCGCGGCAAGCGTGTCGCCCAGTTCCTTCGGCCCGACGCTCGCGCCCGGCAGCGACAGCCGCGTCTCGATCACATTGGCGATCAGCTCGCTCTCCGCCACCAGACCGCGCTCATGCTGCAAGACCAGACTGTCGCGGAACGGGTTGAGGTACAAAACCCCGCTGACCAGCATGATCAATCCGACGAGGTTGAAGGTAATGATCTTCCGCGCCAGCGGCGAACGGTTCAGCGAAACCAGGCCAGACCGGTTCCGGCGGCTAGCGATCTCGCCATCCGAGTGATCTTCCGGCGCGACCCAATCTTCGCCCAGAAGCACTTCGGGCTGTCTGGTTGATTTGCTGTCGCCCATGTCAAAGCGCGGAGAAATTGTCATTCTTCGTTGTATCTGTAGCCGATGCCGTAAAGCGTTTCGATGGCCGAAAACTCGGCATCCGCGGTTCGCATTTTCTTCCGCAACCTCTTGATATGGCTGTCAATCGTCCGATCATCGACATAGACCTGATCGTCATATGCAATATCCATCAACTGATCGCGGCTTTTCACGAAACCTGGCCGCTGCGCCAAAGCCTGCAACAGCAGGAACTCGGTCACAGTCAACGAAACTTCATTGCCACGCCAGACCACGGAATGGCGCAAAGGGTCCATCGTTAGGCTACCCCGCTCCATCACCTTAGTCTCTTCGGTGGTGGCAACCTCTCCGGTGGCGATCGCATCCTGACGGCGTAGCAGCGCACGGATACGTTCTACCAGCAGTCGCTGCGAGAAAGGCTTCTTTACGTAGTCATCTGCCCCCATGCGCAGGCCCAGAACCTCATCGATCTCATCGTCCTTCGAGGTCAGGAAGATCACCGGCAGGGCGCTTTTCTGACGCAACCGCTGCAACAGATCCATCCCGTCCATGCGGGGCATCTTGATGTCCAGCACAGCCATATCGGGCATACGCTTATTGAACGCATCCAGCGCTGTCTGGCCATCGTTATAGGTTTCCACCTCAAAACCCTCGGCCTCGAGGGTCATTGAAACCGAGGTCAGAATATTCCTGTCGTCATCAACAAGCGCTATCCGCGACATAGGCTCTATCCTTGAACTGCTCTCGTTTATCTTTATCGTCTTTTGGCGTTATTGTCTGGGTTTCGGCCTTTGGAATCAACTGCTTTGTGCGAATCACTTCGCGGGCAGGACAGAGCAGAGACGAAAACCCGTAACTTTCGACTAATTTGTCTCACTCAACCGATGGGCCGGCCGGCGACCAGCCGCTTTGCCGCCCAATGGTTGCGCTAAACCGCAGGTGGTTGCGCTAACTGTAGACATGTTGGCTATTCCGCCCGAGAAACATCATGTTATAGCCCACCCATCGGGCCCACTGTGGCCCTTTCGGTGTCACCATCACCCCAGACACCGCAGCACGGATAGGCCGGACGAAAGACCGGACTCGGGAGAACTTGCAGATGACTGACGGACGCGTGAACCCCAACCAGCGCCTCGAAAACCAGGGCATGAGCGGCCTCGGCAGGGTGTTCTATAACCTTCAGGAACCAGCACTCGTCGAAGCAGCGCTGTTGCGTGGCGAGGGCACGCTTGGCAAGGGCGGCGCCTTGCTCGTCTCGACCGGCAGCCATACCGGACGCTCGCCCAAGGACAAACATGTCGTACGCACACCGGGTGTGGAAAACACGATCTGGTGGGAAAATAACGCACCGATGACGAACGAAGCCTTTGACCGGCTGCATGCCGACATGCTGGCGCATATGGCCGGGCGCGACTACTTCGTGCAGGATCTCTATGCTGGCGCCGACCCGGCCCATCGGCTTGACGTGCGCGTCATTGCTGAACTGGCCTGGCACGGGCTCTTCATCCGCCATCTGCTGCGCCGCCCCGAGCGCGACGAGTTGGATGGCTTCGTGCCGGAATTCACCATTCTGAACTGCCCCAGCTTCAAGGCCGACCCGGACCGCCACGGTTGCCGCAGCGAAACCGTAATCGCCCTGAACTTCGAGAAGAAGCTGATCCTGATCGGCAATACCGCCTATGCTGGCGAGAACAAGAAGTCGGTGTTCACCCTGCTGAACTACCTGCTGCCCGCAAAGGGCGTGATGCCGATGCACTGCTCTGCCAACCACGGGCAGAACGACCCGACTGATACGGCGGTGTTCTTCGGTCTGTCCGGCACCGGCAAGACCACGCTCTCCGCTGACCCGAGCCGCGTGCTGATTGGCGATGATGAACATGGCTGGTCGGACGAAGGCGTCTTCAATTTCGAAGGCGGCTGCTACGCCAAGACGATCAACCTCTCGGCCGAGGCAGAGCCGGAAATCTACGCCACCACCTCGAAATTCGCGACAGTGGTCGAGAACATGGTCTTCGACCCCGAAACCAAGGAGCTCGACTTCGAAGACGACAGCATCACCGCCAACACGCGCTGCGCCTATCCGATGAGCTATATTTCGAACGCCTCAGAAACCGCGCTTGGCGGGCACCCGCGCAACATCATCATGCTGACCTGCGATGCCTTCGGCGTTCTGCCGCCGATCGCCCGGCTGACCCCGGCGCAGGCAATGTATCACTTCCTGTCCGGCTTCACCTCCAAGGTGGCCGGCACCGAACAGGGCGTGACCGAACCGCAGCCGACTTTCTCGACCTGCTTCGGCGCCCCCTTCATGCCGCGCCGGCCAGAGGTCTATGGCAAACTTCTGCAGGAAAAGATCGCGGCGCATGGCGCCTCCTGCTGGCTGGTCAACACCGGCTGGACCGGCGGCGCCTATGGCACCGGACGGCGCATGCCGATCAAGGCGACCCGCGCCCTGCTTGACCGCAGCGCTCGACGGCTCGCTGGCGGATGTCACTTTCCGCAAGGATGCGAACTTCGGCTTTGACGTTCCGGTGGCGGTGCCTGGAGTGGCCGATGTCCTGCTGGATCCGCGCCGTACCTGGCCGGACGGCGCGGCTTATGATGCGCAGGCGAAAAAGCTGCTGGGCATGTTCGCGAACAATTTCGCGCAATATGTGCCTTACATCGACGCCGATGTTAAAGCCGCTGCGATCGGCTGACGGGACCCAAGGGCGGGGGCGCTGCCCCCGCACCCCCGGGATATTTTTGGGCAGAAAATGTTGGGGCGATTGCAGGCCGCCAGCGCCCAGTCAGAGCGCCAGCGCCCGCCGTACAAGGTTCAGCCCGGAAATCGCGAGGATCATCAGCGTCCAGCGCCGGAAGACCTCGGGGTTCAGCCGGTCATGCAGCTGGAACCCCGCCCAAAGCCCCAGCAGTGCCGGCACCACCAGCGCCAGCGACAGCGGCAGGGTCTGCGCGTTCAGCACACCCGAGCGCAAGTGCGCCACGAACAGCACCGAGGCGCCGATCAGGTAGACCACCCCCTGCACCCGGACATTTTCCTGCTTCGGCACCCCCGCTGACAGCAGCAGCGCAATGGTTGGCGGCCCCCAGACCCCGGACAACCCGCCATAGAATCCGCCGACAGCTCCCGTCAGAACCTCGGCCAAACCGCGCCTCTGCGCATCAAACCGCAGCTGACAGCCGAGCAGCTGGGTGATCGCGAAGGCCACGATCGGCACGCCCAGCGCAGCCAACAGCACCGCCTGCGGGATCGCAGTCACCAGTTGCGATGAGATCGCGATGAACAGGCAGGTCACGGCAATCAGCCGCCACCAGTCACGCAATGACGCCAGCGCCGCTCGTCCGCCCTGCCGAAAAGCTTGGAACAAGTTGGTCACCAGCGTCGGCACGATCAGCGCCGCCAGCGCCTCCTGTGCAGGCAAAAGCGAAGCCAGGCCAGAGATCATGATCATCGGCATGGCAAACCCGACCGCGCCTTTCACGAAACTCGCGAACAGCGTCACCCCGACAACCGCCAGCAGAACCCCCGGATGCATTCCCGTCATTGCAGAGCCCTTATTCCTTTCCATCCCTTAACGCGATTGCACAGCCGGCGCAGCGTAAATCCCTTGCGACATTTTAAGTCCTTTTATAGCCGATCAGAGAATTATTATTGCGCCGCAGCTGCGAAGGTTTTATCTGCAGCGCAGCCAGATGAAGGAGACGACTCATGCCACATGATGGAACCGAGGCACCGCATGCCGTGCTGATCGCGGATCTCTCCGCCCTGATCGTCCCAGCCATGGCCGAAGTTGATGCGCTGCTCTCTGCCGCCGTGGCCGCGCTCCGCGCCCGCGTGACCGAAGGCGATCGCACCTCTGCCAATGCCCTTGAACGGCACCAGGCCTCGGCCCACGCGCTGTCCTGGATCGCGACCTATGCCGAGGCGTTGCGCCAGCTTGCTGCCTGGGCCACCCGGCTGTCGGCAACCGGCCGCTTCGGCAGGATGGAACAGCTGATCGTGCAGATCGGCTTCGGCGAATACCTTGCCCAGCTGCAGGGCGGCATCCCAATGTCTCAGGGCGAGATCGCCCGTCCCGCCGATCTTGGCCTGACCTTCCACCCTGGCCCCGCCGCCCAGACCCTGATCGCCGGCGGCAATACCCCCGCCGCTCGTGCAGCCCTCGTTGCCCTGATGTCCGAAGCGCATGGCTCGGCCACGTTCGGTGCCTCGGGGCTGGAAGACGAGCTGGAGATGATCCGCGACCAATTCCGCCGCTTCGCCGACGAACGCGTCATCCCCCATGCTCATGGCTGGCACCTGCGGGACGAGCTGATCCCGATGGAGATCATCGAAGACCTCGCCGAAATGGGTGTCTTCGGCCTGACCATCCCGGAAGAATACGGCGGGCTCGGCCTGTCCAAGGCTTCGATGGTCGTGGTCTCGGAAGAGCTTTCGCGCGGCTACATCGGCGTAGGATCCCTGGGGACGCGATCCGAAATTGCGGCCGAGCTGATCCTCTGCGGCGGCACCGAAGCGCAGAAGGCCACATGGCTGCCAAAGATCGCCAGCGCGGAGATCCTGCCCACCGCCGTCTTTACCGAACCCAATACCGGCTCGGACCTCGGCGCGCTGCGCAGCCGCGCGGTGAAGTCCGGCGAAGATTACCTCGTTACCGGCAACAAGACATGGATCACCCATGCCGCCCGCACCCATGTCATGACCCTGCTGGCCCGGACCGATCCCGCGACCACCGACTACCGCGGCCTCTCGATGTTCCTCGCCGAAAAGACCCCGGGCACCGATGCCGCGCCCTTCCCCACCCCCGGCATGACCGGAACCGAGATCGGAGTGCTCGGCTACCGTGGCATGAAGGAATACGAGCTTGGCTTCGATGGCTTCCGGATCAAGGGTGAAAACCTCCTCGGCGGGGTCGAGGGGCAGGGCTTCAAGCAGCTCATGCAGACCTTTGAAAGCGCTCGCATCCAGACGGCTGCCCGCGCCGTAGGCGTGGCCCAGTCGGCGCTGGAGGTCGGGTTGAGCTATGCCGCAGATCGCAAGCAGTTCGGCAAAGCCCTGATTGCCTTCCCCCGTGTCGCCGGAAAACTTGCCATGATGGCGGTCGAGATCATGATCGCGCGCCAGCTGACCTATCACTCTGCCTGGCAGAAGGACCACGGCAAACGCTGCGATCTGGAGGCCGGGATGGCCAAGCTTCTGGGCGCCCGCGTCGCCTGGGCGGCGGCCGATAATGCGTTGCAGATTCATGGCGGCAATGGCTTCGCACAGGAATACGCGATCAGCCGGATCCTCTGTGACGCCCGCATCCTGAACATCTTCGAAGGTGCGGCCGAGATTCAGGCCCAGGTCATCGCTCGCCGCCTGCTCGACTAGGAGTCACCTCCCGCTGACCCGCCGCCAGCGCCCATAGCCGCCTACCGCCCCGAAACCCGCCGATTCCAGCGCAGCAGGCCCGCCTTCCGGAGGTTTCTCGGCCCGCCCCCCTGTTGATCTGCCAGATTGGCTCTACCCTATACGTAGCCCAGCAGGAGTGTCGCCATGCCCGAACCAATGCCTGTCCTGCTTACCGGCGCGTCTGGCTTCATCGCCAAGCATGTGCTGCTGCGCCTGCTGAACGCGGGCCACCGTGTCACTGCCTCGCTGCGCTCTCCCGACCGGCAGGCAGAGGTCCGCGCCGCCATCGGCCCCCACCTGACCTATCCCGCGGCGCAGGACCGCTTGCGCTTCGTCACCCTTGATCTCGGCCGGGACGAAGGCTGGAATACCGCCTTTGAAGGCACACGCGCCCTGATCCATACCGCCTCGCCTTTCCCTCTAGCCCAGCCGAAGGACGAGGATCAACTGATCCGCCCTGCAGTCGACGGCACGCTGCGTGCACTCCGGGCAGCGGCGGCAGGCGGGGTCACCCGAGTCGTGTTGACCTCATCCGTGGCGGCGGTCTCTGCGAAGGACCCTGAGCCGGGCAAGCTGGTCATGGACGAAGACGACTGGACCGATCTCGACCACCCCTCAGCCACCGCCTATGTGAAATCCAAGACACTGGCGGAACGCGCCGCATGGGAATTCGTCGCGGGCACCGAAACGGCAGGCGGGGACAAGATCGTCCTGACCACGATCAACCCTGCCTTGGTGCTCGGGCCGCCACTCGACCGGCACTTCGGCTCCTCGGTCAGCGTCGTGCAACGCGCGCTTTCCGGCAGGGATCCAATGCTCCCCCGCATCGGCTTCGGCGTGGTCGACGTCCGCGACGTGGCGGAAATGCACCTGCGAGCGCTGCAACGCCCCGCCAGTGGCGGCAAGCGCTTCATCGCCGTGGATCGCTTCCTCTGGTTCAAGGATATCTCGGATATTCTGGTCCAAGCCTATCCCGGCCGGCGCATCGCACGGCGCATCGCGCCCGACATCCTGATTCGCGCGCTAGCCCTCTTCGATCCCTCCTTGCGCTCGGTCCTGCCCTATCTCGGACGCCGAGACACGCTCTCGAATGCCCGCGCCCGCGCGCAACTCGGAATCGATTTCATCGACGCGGCCGATGCCCTACGCGCTACCGCCAGCTTCCTCATGGAAAGCGGTGCGATGGCTTAGCGCTTTTATTCGCCCGGCTGCATCCGCTCCGCTGCCGCCCCGCGCGATGGACGCGGTACGCCCAGCCTCGGATGCAGCCGAGCAGCCAGACCAAAGGCCGCGAGCAGCCCCAAACCAGAGGCTGCGAAAACGGCGCCAACCGGCGCCACCAGCAGAACCAGCCAGGCCACCCCTGGTGTCACGATCCCCGAGACATCGCGAAAGCTCGAATAGACCGCTGCCATCTCGGTGCGCTGGGATGGCTTCACCGCCATCAGGAAGGGCAAACCGGCAGAGACATCCAGCATCACCAGAAACACCGCCCCGGCCATCATCAAACTGAAGGTGGCCCATGGCAGTGGCGAGACAATCGTGGCCAGCGTGAACAACGACCCGCTAACCAGAAACGCCGTACGCACCGCACCACGCACCGTCGCACGCTGCACAAAGCGC
Source organism: uncultured Pseudomonadota bacterium (assembly GCA_963837565.1). Taxonomy (GTDB): domain Bacteria; phylum Pseudomonadota; class Alphaproteobacteria; order Rhodobacterales; family Rhodobacteraceae; genus Solirhodobacter. Next base: position 353,926 of record CAWIOC010000001.1, on the reverse strand, counting down.
AGCATGATCGGTGTGGTGAACAGCATCGCGTTAGAGATCGACAGCGCCACCCCGGCCACCCGGTCGCCCAAACCGTTCTGCACGCAGAAGATCGGCAGATAGACGACATAGACCCACCAGCCGCAAGACCGGATCACCGCGAACAGCCAGCCCACCACCAGTCTTGGCTGGGCAAAGAACGGGCCGAGATAGGCCAGCGGATTTGGCGCGGGCCCCCGCGCCCGGCTGATAGCCTTTCCATTGCCGAGCCGAAGCACCCAGAAAGCAGTCAGTTGCAACACCGCGAAACACCCCGCCGCCACAAAAGGCGCCGGATGCCACAGGTTATAAAGCCAGACCCCGGTCACCGGCCCGATCGACCAGGGCGCCGCGCTGTACAGCATCTGGCGCGAGGTGCAGCGCCCCAGATCGGACCGCGCGACATAGTCGAGCACGTAGGCATTCAGGCAGACAAACACCGTCACCGTCGCCAGCGTCGTGAACAACAACGCAAACCCGATCGCCGTCGCGCCGCCTTGAACCGCCAGAACCATGGCGAACATATAGCTGAGCGACCCCAGCGAATACATCCAGCGCCGCGGGACGAAGCGCGTCAGCCAGGGCAGCATCAACCCAGTCGACAGCGAACACAGTCCAACGATGAAATAGAGCCGCGATTCCAGCGCCGCATCGCCGAGCGCGTCATAGACGACCAACGGCATGATCGAGATCAGCATGCCCCGGATCGAGGCATCCAGCGCCGAAAGTACCGCAAAACCCTCAACTCCGGGCGTCGAGGAGTGGCGCAGAAGAAGCGGAATGCGACGCGTAACCATTTGACCCGTAACTTTCGATTGGCGCAGAGCTAGCGCGCCACCAAAGCATCCGTCTGCGCCAGCCGCGACAGCGCAGGGTCGTTTGCGTGCACTGCCCAGTTTTTGAGCGAAGCGCCTGTGACCGACTAGGCCTGCTCGGCCTTCGCCAGCATCTCCGCCAGCCGCATCCGGGCCGCAGGCAGAGGGCGTTGGCCCAGCTCTGCTGCCAGCCGTGTCTTCAGAAAATGCCCGGTCAGCCGCAACCCCTGCGCGATCTCGCCCGGCGCGGCTGTGCCCTGCCCTAGCAAGATCGCAGGCAAGGGCAACAGCCGATCCGCCCATTCCCCCGCGGCATCCCGCGTCACGGCGCGACCGCTTCGCGGGCTGACATAGGCCAGATCCTCGCGGCTGCCGGTCACGGCACAGGTCGCGAGGTCCAACCCGAACCCCATCTCGTCCAGCAGCCGCATTTCCCAGCGCAGATAGGCCAGCGGCCAGCCCGGCGCCCCCAGCGCGTCAAACAGCGCAAGCGAGCTTTGATAAAGCTCAGGATGTGGCTCTCGTTCCGGCAGCACGAAAACCAATAGCGCCGAGACCGCGTTCAGCCCCGCCAGCGCCAGCCGGTCCGCCAGCAACGCCCCCGCCCTGGACCGCACCGGCTCCACCGAGAAGGCGCCGATATGGTCGTCCAGCCGCGCCCGCCAGGTCAGGTCAAGCTGCGCCCCCGGCTGCAAAACCGGCGCGATCCTGCGCGAGGTGCCGCCCCGCACGACCCCCGCATGACGGCCATGCCCGGCCGTGAAAACCTCGATGATCGCCGCACTCTCACCATGCCTGCGCACGGCCAGTAGCACGCCCTCGTCCCGCCATTCCATGCGCGCAAGTATCCACTCGCCCCGCCGCCCCACAAGGGCCTTGTCGGGCCCCATTGCCGCCGGCAGGTGTGGCAACAGGGGCGGCGCGATGAACAATTCGGGAAAGGAACGTGGCGGCAAGATGGCGTGGTGCTGATCGCGCGCAGGCAGCCTGACTCGCGATGCTGTGCGCCTGGCTGTTACGCTGACACCTCTAGACCCTGCTGCACTTCGCCCGCCTGACGCTCACCCGAACCACCCCCACGGCGCGCGGAGCCGGGGCAATGACTGTGTCCTTCGTTGCGGTCGGGATTGTCTGTCATGCTCTGCTGGCGGGGCTGTGGCAGCCGAAGGGCCCGGCTTGGTTGGCCGATCAGGGCCTGCACAGCGCGACCTCGGCGCTGTTTCTGGTGGCTGGCCTTCGCGCCAAAGCGCGGGTTATGACCAGCCGGCACCCTGATCGGGCTCGGCTGGCCGCTCGCCTATCTCTGCTACGCCCTTGCCCGCCAGGCACGGACCGGCTTCACGGCTTATCCGTTTCTGGACCTCGGAACCCCCGGTCCAAACGGCGTCGCGCTCAGCACAAGCGGCCTATGCCTGATCTTCCTCGGCACCGGCGGCGCACTCTGCGCGATCGCGCGCATCCTGCGACGACGCTAAGCCCCGCACCCCGCCTATTGCAGATCGGCAAAGGCCTTTTGCAACCGCTCGACCGCCTCAACCACCCGTGCGCGCGGCGTGGCAAGGTTGAAGCGCAGAAAGCTCTCGCCTCCCTTGCCAAACGTTTGCCCGTAATTCACCGCGATCCCGGCCTGCTTCTGCACACGGGCCGTAAATTCCTCGGCTGCCATCCCGGTCCCGGAAAAATCCACCCAGGCGAGGTAGGTCGCCTCCAGCGGCATCGATGAGACCCCCGGAATATCGTTCAGCGCCGCGTCGAACAGCACGCGGTTCTCGGCAAGATATTCCATCAGCCCGTCGACCCATTCCGCACCCTCGGGCGAATAGGCCGCCGTCGCCATATGCATTCCGAAGGAATTCGGCGAAATCCCCAGTGCCATCATCCGTGCCGCAAACTTCGCCCGCAGCGCCTCGTTCTCGATGATCACATTGCCCGAATGACACCCGGCGATGTTGAACGTCTTGGTCGTCGCCGTCATCATCACCAGTCGGTCCACGATCTCCGGCGCGGCCTTCGCCATGATCGTGTGGCGCTGCCCCGGATAGACCAGATCGTGATGGATCTCGTCCGAGACGATCACCAGATCATGCCGCTTGGCAAACTCCGCCACCCCCCGCAGCTCGTCCACCGTCCAGACCCGCCCGCCCGGATTATGCGGCGAACACAGGATCAGCATCCGCTCATTGCCGGTCATCAACGCGTCGTAGGCGTCGAAATCCATTTCGTACCGGCCATTGGTATTGGTCAGCGGGCATTCCAAGACCCCCCGGCCCGAAGCCGTGATTACCCGCGCGAAAGCATGATAGACCGGCGTGAAAAGCACCACCCCGTCGCCCGGCTTGGTAAAGGCCTCGACGCACAAGGATGTCCCGTTCACCAGCCCATGTGTGGTGAATACCCATTCCGGCGCGATGGTCCAGCCGTGCCGGTTCGACATCCACCAGCCAATCGCGTCGAGATAGGCGCGATCATCCCCGAAATAACCAAAGATGCCGTGATCGACCATCTTCTGTACCGCATCGCTGACACAGGCCGGCGGCCGGAAATCCATGTCGGCAACCCACATCGCGATCCCGGTCGAGGCCGGCACACCGTAAAGCGCCTCCATCTTGTCCCATTTCGCGCAATGCGTGCCGCGGCGGTCGATGATCTCGTCAAAGCTCATGGAAGCATCCTCTTTTTTCCGCACCCTAGCCGCATGGGCGTCAGGTGCAAGTGGTCGCGCCAGCATCCCGGTTGCACGGCCTCGCATCATCGCCTAAATCCAGCGCATGAGCAGGCGTGACATCCTCATCCATCCCGACCCGCGGCTGAAGAAGCTGTGCGATCCGGTGGCTTCCATCTCTACCGAGATCGGCAAGCTGGCCGAGGATATGCTTGAAACGATGTACGACGCCCCCGGCATCGGCCTCGCGGCACCACAGGTCGGCGTGACCAAGCGCCTGCTGGTGATGGATTGCATCAAGGATGTCGAAACCCCGGCCCGCCCGATGGTGCTGATCAACCCGGTCATCACCTGGTCCTCCGAGGCGAAGAACGTCTATGAGGAAGGTTGCCTCTCGATTCCCGAGCAATACGCCGATGTCGAACGCCCCGCAGTGGTGCGGGTGCGATGGACCGGCCTCGACGGCACCGAGACAGAAGAGGAATTCGCTGGTCTCTGGGCAACCTGCGTCCAGCATGAAATCGACCATCTCGATGGCCGCCTCTTCATCGACTACCTGCGCCCGCTGAAACGGCAGATGATCACCCGCAAGATGGAAAAGCTGAAACGCGAACGGGCACGCGCATGATCGACCGCCCGATCCTGACCTGGCCCGATCCGCGCCTGCGCCAGCCCGCCGCCCCGATTGGCCCGGTCACCGATGACATCCGCGCCATCGCCGCCGAAATGCTGCGCGTGATGTATGCCGCCCCCGGTCGCGGCCTCGCCGGCCCGCAGATCGGCGAGATGCGGCGGATCTTCGTGATGGACACCGGCTGGAAAGACGGCGCATCCGATCCCCGCGTCCTGATCGACCCTGAAATCGTCTCGGCCTCCGGCGCCCCCGTCACCTGGGACGAAGGCTGCCTCTCGCTGCCAGGGTTGGTCGTGCCCGTCACCCGCCCCGGCGCCCTCCGCCTGCGCTTCACCACGCTCGACGGCACCCGGGTCGAGGAAGACTTCACCGGCTTCGCCGCCACCTGCGTGCAGCACGAACGCGACCACCTCGACGGCATCCTCTGCATCGACCATCTTTCGCCCGAGGCCCGCGCGGCCCTCGCCCCCGCCCTTGCCGCGATGGAGGGGTGAATGACCGTTCGCAAGTGCCTGCCCTGGCCCGACCGCCGCCTGCGCAGACCCGCCGCCGATGTCCCGGCCATTGATGACACCATCCGCGCCCACTGGGCCGACATGATCGACACGATGGAGGCGATGCCCGGCCTCGGCCTTGCCGCGCCGCAGATCGGCATCATGCTGCGCCTCGCCGTGGTCGATTGCTCCGAGACACGCAATCAAGCCATCCGCATGGCCAACCCGGAAATCCTGCACGCCTCCGGCCAGCTCCGCGAGCATGAGGAAGCCAGCCCCAACTTGCCCGGCGTCTGCGGCCACCATCTCTCGCCCCCGCGCCGTCACCGTCCGCTTCCTGAACGCCGAAGGCGTGCTGGAGGATCGTGATTTCGTCGGTCTCTGGGCCACCAGCGTGCAGCACCAGATCGACCATCTGGCGGGCCGGATGTATTTCGACCACCTTTCGGCCCTCAAACGCAAGATGCTGATTGCGAAGGCAGAAAAGCTGGCCCGCACATGAAGATCGTCTTCATGGGCACCCCCGATTTCTCGGTCCCGGTGCTCGATGCACTGGCCCGCGCACATGAAATCCTCTGCGTCTACTGCCAGCCGCCCCGCCCGGCGGGTCGTGGCAAGAAAGACCGCCCCTCGCCGGTTCAGACCCAGGCAGAAACGCTCGGCCTGCCGGTCCGACACCCGACCAGCCTGAAGGGAGCAGAGGCACAGGCCGATTTCGCCGCCCTCAACGCCGACCTCGCCGTCGTGGTGGCCTATGGCCTGATCCTGCCGCAGGCCGTGCTCGACGCGCCCGCCAAAGGCTGCCTCAATATCCATGCCTCGCTGCTGCCACGCTGGCGCGGCGCCGCCCCGATCCAACGCGCAATCATGGCTGGCGACGCCGAAACCGGCATCTGCATCATGCAGATGGAGGCCGGCCTAGACACCGGCCCGGTCCTGCTGCGCCGCACCCTGCCGATCGGCGCCGAAGACACCGCCGCAGACCTGCACGATCGACTCTCCGCCCTAGGCTCCACCGCGATCATTGAAGCCCTGGCCCAGCTCGATACCCTGACCTCCACGCCCCAACCCGACACCGGCGTCACCTATGCCAGCAAGATCGACAAATCCGAGGCGCGGGTCGACTTCACCAGATCCGCCACAGAGGTAGACCGCCAGATCCGCGGCCTCTCTCCCTTCCCCGGAGCATGGGTCGAAGTTGCAGGCGAGCGCGTCAAGCTCCTGCGCTGCCTCCCGCGCCCAAACAACGGCACCCCTGGTCAGGTGCTGCATGGTCTGACCGTGGCCTGCGGCACTGGCGCGATCGAGGTGACTTTGGCGCAGCGCGAAGGCAAACGCCCGATGGCGGCTGCGGACCTGCTGCGCGGCTGGACCCTGCCCGCCCAGATCGGCTGACCACAGATCGGCTGGCCCATACCCGGCGCCTAATCAAGCCGCTTGATCGCCTCTTTCATCTTGAAAGCCGCATCGCCCGCCCGCGCCCACAAAAGCCGCCCCTGCCAGACCGCAAAGATCATCGCCGCCGCCTCGCGCTTGCGCGACGGCGGGCCAGACAACCGCAACGCCAGCGCCGTCTCGACCGTCACGCGCCATTGCTCGGCCCGCGCCCGCAGCACCTCATCGCGCAGCGACGACACCAGCACGGATATCTCCGCCTCACGCTCGCGCCCGATCAGCTTCAGCAATACCGGCAGCCCCTTGGCCCCCAGCGGCGCCTCACGCGCGGACGAGTCGGTATGGCTGTCCAGCCGGTCCCAACCCTCCAGCAACGCTGCCTGCACCATCCCGTCCCGCGTGCCGAACCGCTGCACGAGGGTCGAGGCCGCAAGCCCAGTCGCCTGCGCAATCGAGGCAAAGGACACGGCCTTGTCGCCCCCCGCCACCAGCTGCGCGCGCAGCAAGGCATGGATCGACTCGTCCGGAATGATACGGCTGCGTGACATGCCCCGAGTCTATGCGAACATTCGTTCCTGTAAAGCGCGATGCTGCGCCGGCGTGGTCAAACCGGTGACTATATCCCGCAATCCACAATGGCCTCAGCCAGCACCGGAACCGTCGCAGCGTTCAGCCCCGCGATGTTCATCCGCGAATCGCCCACCATGTAGATGCCATGCCTGCTGCGCAGCAGGGCCACCTGATCCGGCGTGGCACCAATCCGGGAAAACATACCGCGATGCTGCGCGAGGAAGCCGAAGCGATCCGACCCGGTGAGACAGCGCAACTCATCTGCCAGCTGCTCACGCAGCCCCAGCATACCCAGCCGCACTTCTTCCAACTCGGTCTGCCATTCAAGCCGCAGCGCCGGATCGGTCAGGATCATCGTCACCAGCCGCGCGCCATGATCCGGCGGAAACGAGTAATTCTGCCGGTTGAGAAAGGCCAGCGTACCCTGCGTCAACTCTCGCGTGGCTGCATCCGGCGCCAGAGCGATTAGAATCCCCGCACGTTCCCGGTACAGCCCAAAGTTCTTCGAACAGGAGGCCGCGATCAGCACTTCCGGCATCCGCGCCGCGATCAGCCGCGTGCCCGCCGCATCAGCCACCAGCCCGTCGCCGAACCCTTGATAGGCCAGATCGACCAGCGGTACCGCGCCCTTTGCCAGCAGCAGGTCGGCCACCTCGCCCCATTGCGTCAGGTTCAGGTTCGCCCCGGTCGGATTGTGACAGCAGCCATGCAGCAAGACCACATCGCCCGGCGCCACCCGGCCCAGATCCTCCATCATCCCGGTGAAATCCACCGCCCGCGTCTCGGCATCGAAATATCGATACTCGGCCTTCCGCATCCCAAGATAGGAGATGATCGAGGGGTGGTTCGGCCAGGTCGGGTCCGACAGCCAGATCGTAGCCTCCGGCGCGGCCATCCGGATCAGCTCCAGCGCCTGCCGGATCGCCCCAGTCCCGCCCGGCGTCGCCGCCGCCGCCAGCCGAGTCGCGTCATAGCCCGCCCCCAGGATCAGCTCCGCCATCGCGGCGTGATAGGCAGGCTCTCCGGCAAGGCTGGTATAGGTCTTCGTCGTCTCGACCTCCCACAACTGCCGCTCTGCCGCCTTGACGGCGCGCATCACCGGCGTCAGCCCGGTCGCGTCCTTGTAAACGCCCACGCCAAGGTCGATCTTGTTGTCCCGGGTATCTTCGCGATACATCCCAATCAGTTGCAGGATCTTGTCCTGCGGCTGTGCCTTCAACGCCGCCAGCATCGCTTACCCTTTCGCGACCTTCAGATCGCCATACATGCCCCATTCGACCCAGGACCCGTCATAGACGGAATGCGCCCGATGCCCGATCCGCTCCAACGCCAGATCAAGCACGGAGGCCGTGATCCCTGATCCGCAGCTGCTGATCACCGGGCGAGACAAATCGACCCCCGCCGCCTCGAACAGGCCGCGCATCACATCGGGCGCCTTCATCGAGCCATCCGCATTGATCAGCTCGCGGAAATAAAGGTTATGTGCGCCCGGAATATGCCCGGCCCGCAGCCCCGGCCGCGGCTCCGGCTCCTCACCGCGAAACCGCCCCGGCGCGCGGGCATCGACGATCTCCCAGTCGCCCAGCTTTGAGGCGGCGGCAACCTGCGTCACATCCCGCACCAGCGCCGCCTGACGCTGCACCGTGATATGGCGGTCCTTCACCACCGGCGGCATGTCCTCGATCTCGCGGCCCTCGGCACGCCATTTCGGCAAGCCGCCGTCCAGCACCGCCACATCGGTCTTGCCCATCAGCCGGAAGGTCCACCAGACGCGGGGCGCCGAAAAGATGCCGGCGCCATCATAGACCACCACCTGATGGCCGTCGCCGACACCCATCGCCCGCATCCGCGAGATGAACTTCTCGGGCGGCGGCGCCATATGCGGCAGGCCCGACCGCTGGTCCGCGATCTCATCGATGTCGAAGAACCGCGCCCCCGGGATATGGCCCGCCTCATATTCGGCCCGGGCATCCCGCGCCATGTCCGGCAGATACCAGCTGGCATCCAGCACCCGCAGATCCGGGTCCTTCAGATGCGCCGCCAGCCAGTCGGTCGAAACCAGCGTCTTTGGGTCGTCCTGCGCCATGACATTCCCTCTCCCCCGGATCCTTTCCGCTTAATCCGCACCGCGCGGGCAGGCAAGCCCGTTAGGGCACCAGCCGCAACAAAGCGACGGTCTCGGACCTTCGTCATGTTCCGTTCAGAAATATCCTCGGGGGGTGGGGCAGACAGCCCCCATGCCCGTCCGCTTCAGGCGTTCTGCTTCAGCAGCCGCCGCTTCTGCCGATCCCAGTCGCGCTTGGCATCGCTGGCGCGCTTGTCAGCCAGCTTCTTGCCCTTGGCCACGCCCAGCTTCAGCTTCACGATGCCCCGGTCGTTGAAATACAGCTTCATCGGCACGATCGTCATACCTTCGCGTGCTGTGGCCGCCCACAACCGCGCCAGCTCCTTGCGCGATACCAGCAGCTTGCGCCGCCGCCGCTCGTCATGGCCAAAGGTTTTGGCCTCACGATACGGCGCTACATAGCTGTTGATCAGCCACAACTCACCATTCTCGACCGAGGCATAGCTCTCGGCGATGTTCGAGCCGCCCTGCCGCAGCGACTTCACCTCGGACCCATAGAGCACGATCCCCGCCTCAAGATCGCTCTCGATGGCAAAGTCGAACCGCGCCCGCCGGTTTTCCGCGATGAGTTTGGAGTTTGGATCAGATTTCTCGACCATGATCCGCCCGAGATAGGCGAGCCCCGGCCCGAAGTCCAGCTTGGCGCCCGCATACAATCCCATTTCGGCATGGTTTTTCCCCCGCAACCGCGTCACTACTGATCCTTGGCCGGAGGAACTCATGACCGTCGAAATCTTGCTGGGCTCGGCCCTCATCCTGATCAGCCTGATCCTCGCCGGGATGACCTTCTGGGCGCTTGAGGCCCTGCTGATGCGTCACCGCGACTGGCTCATCCGCCCGCCGCACCGGCCGCGCCTGATCCTCGTGCTGGTCCTCTCGGCACTCTCCAGCCTCTGGCTGATGACCGTCGGCGTCTGGATCTGGGCGCTGGCTTTCCATGTGCTCGGCCTGTTCCCAAGCTGGGAAGCCGCCGTCTATTTCTCGCTCACCGCCTTCACCACGCTTGGGTTCAGCGATCTGGTCCTGCCGCTGGAATGGCGCCTGCTCGCCGGCATGGCGGCGGCCAATGGGCTGCTGACCATCGGCCTGCTGATTGCAGTACAGGTCGAAGCGGTGCGTCATGTCCGCCTCGCCCAGCTTTCGGCCAGCAATATCTGACCCGACACACCCCGCCCCCGGCTTGACGCTCGGCGCCGTCGGCGTCACAGCTTGGCGCACCTTCAGACCGGACCCATTCAGGAGAGAGCCAGATGAAACTGCTGCGACACGGGCCAATCGGCGCCGAGAAACCGGGCATGCTGGACGCCTCGGGCCAGATCCGCGACCTCAGCCAGATCAGCCCCGATATCGGCGGCGCGGTCCTGTTGCCGGAGGGGCTCGCCCGCCTGCGCGCCATCGACCCGGCCAGCCTGCCGCTGGTCGATCCGGCCACCCGCCTTGGCCCCTGCGTCGCGGGCGTCGGCAAATTCCTCTGCATTGGCATGAACTTCGCCGACCATGCCGCCGAAACAGGCGCCTCGCTGCCCGCCGAACCGATCCTCTTCATGAAGGCCTCTAGCGCGATCTGCGGCCCGAACGATGACATCCTGATCCCGCGCGGCTCCGAGAAGACCGATTGGGAAGTTGAATTGGCTGTCGTCATCGGCAAGCCCGCCAAGCACGTCTCGGAAGCCGAAGCGCTTACCCACGTCGCCGGCTACTGCCTGACCAATGATGTGTCCGAACGCGCCTTCCAGATGGAACGCGCCGGGCAGTGGACCAAGGGCAAAAGCTGCGACACATTCGGCCCGATCGGCCCCTGGCTCGTCACCGCGGATGAGGTCGCAGACCCGCAGAACCTTGCCATGTGGCTCAAGGTCAATGGCGTCATGCGGCAGAACGGCTCCAGCCGCACGATGCATTTCGGCGTCGCCAAGCTGATCAGCTACCTCAGCGATTTCTTCACATTGCAACCTGGTGACGTGATCTCCACTGGCACCCCGCCGGGCGTCGGCCTCGGCATGAAACCCCCGGTCTACCTGCGTGACGGCGATCTTCGTCGAGCTCGGGATCGAGGGGCTGGGTACCCAGACACAACGGTTCCGCGCCACGCCCTGACCTAAGGCTTGAACGGGGCCATGCCCGCGCGCGCCAATTCATCGGCGCGCTCATTCTCTGCATGGCCCGCATGACCCTTGATCCAGGTCCAGCGCACCTTGTGACGCGCCTGCGCCGCATCCAGCCGCCGCCACAGATCCTCGTTCTTCACCGGCTGGTTGCCAGAGGTGCGCCAGCCCTTCTTCTTCCAGCCGAACATCCATTCGGTAATGCCGTTCTTCACATAGGCACTGTCGGTCACCACGGTGATCTCGGTCGGCCGCGCCAGCGCCTCCAACGCTGAGATCGCGGCCATCAGTTCCATCCGGTTGTTGGTGGTCATCGCCTCGCCGCCCTGCAACGTGCGCTCCTTCACCACCGCGCCCGCGTCGCGCGCCAGCATCAGAACGCCCCAGCCCCCGGGTCCGGGGTTGCCGCTGCAGGCACCGTCAGTGTAGGCAAATAGGTCTGGCATGGGGTCTCGTTCGTGGCTGGATCGCGTCCTGTCATAGCCGCCGTCCGGCGCAAGGGAAACCCGCCCTCTCGCGCCATTGCATTCCGCTCAGGCCGGCTCGCGCAGCACTCTCGGCACCTTGAACTCGACATCCTCGCGCGCCGTCTCGACCATCTCGACCGTCACGTCATAGCGCGCCCGCACCGCTTCCATCACTTCGCGCACCAGATCCTCGGGCGCCGAGGCGCCGGCGGTCACCCCCAGCGCCCGGATCGGCCCCAGTGCGCGCCAGTCGATATCCGTTGCGCGCTGCACCAGCTGGGCATGGGCACATCCATTCGCCCGCCCCACCTCGACCAGACGGCGAGAGTTTGACGAATTGGGCGCCCCGATTACCAGCAGCGCATCGATCACCGGCGCGATCCGCTTCACCGCCGCCTGCCGATTCGTTGTGGCGTAACAAATGTCTTCCTTGTGCGGCCCGATGATCGCCGGAAACCGCGCCCGCAGCGCCGCCACGATCTCGGCCGTGTCATCGACCGACAGCGTCGTCTGCGTGATGAAGGCCAGCTTCTCGGGGTTCCGCACAGCCAGCCCGGCCACATCCGCCGGGGTCTCGACCAGCAGCACCTCGCCCTCGGGCAACTGCCCCATCGTGCCGATCGTCTCGGGATGGCCGTCATGGCCGATCATCACCATCTGCAACCCCGCCTGATGGTGCCGCTCGGCCTCGATATGCACCTTCGACACCAGCGGACAGGTCGCATCAACGTAGAGCATCTGCCGCGCCTCCGCTTCGGCCGGCACCGATTTCGGCACCCCATGGGCAGAGAAAATCACCGGGCGGTCGGGCGGACATTCCGACAGATCTTCAACAAACACCGCCCCTTTGGCGCGCAGCCCGTCTACGACGATATTTGTTATGCACGATCTCGTGGCGCACATAGACCGGCGCGCCCCATTTCTCCAACGCAAGCTCCACGATCTTGATCGCACGGTCGACGCCCGCACAAAACCCGCGCGGGGCAGCTAGGAAGAGCGTGAGTGGCGGCATTGTCATCGCAGCGGCCTCGGGCAATCTCTGTTCTGGCCCCAGACCTAGGGCCTGCAACGCCTCAGGTCCAGAGGTTGCACCCCGATGCAAAGCACGGGGTGCATCCGATCACTTTGTCTCGGCCATTTCTTCGCTCGCCTCGACGCGCGGCTCTCGCGGCGGTCGGCCGATCACATCGCGCAACTCGTCCAATTCGATGAAGTTGTCGGCCTGACGGCGCAATTCGTCGGCGATCATCGGCGGCTGGCTGCGGATCGTCGAGACGACCGAAACCCGAACCCCCTGCCGCTGCAGGCTCTCCACCAGCGGGCGGAAATCGCCATCGCCGGAAAACAGCACGATATGATCCACCCGCGGCGCAAGCTCCATGGCATCGACCGTCAGTTCGATGTCCATATTGCCTTTGACCTTCCGGCGGCCTTGGCTGTCGGTGTATTCCTTGGCGGGCTTTGTCACCATCGAAAAGCCGTTGTAATGCAGCCAGTCGACCAGCGGGCGAATCGGCGAATAATCGTCGTTCTCCAGAAGGGCGGTGTAATAGAAAGCTCGCAACAGCTTGCCGCGGCGCATGAATTCCTGTCGCAGCAACTTGTAATCGATGTCAAATCCCAGCGCCTTTGCCGCCGCATAGAGGTTTGACCCATCTATGAACAGCGCCAGCCGGTCATCTTTGTAAAACATTCGCAGTCCTTTCGATCCTGCGCCGGAAAATTCATTTCGAGAGTGGTGGCTGAAAAATGAATTCAAAGGCACATAGACAAATCATATTTGAGATGAAACGCGAAGCAAAGACCATGTACACAGAGGCAGACCTTGCACCACTCACAAAATAACACGTTTCTCATTGCAATTGGCGGAAATCTCCCCTCTGCCGAAGGCCCGCCGGAGGCAACTCTGCGCGCGGCAATCTCGCGAATTTCCCAGTCAGGCTTGGAGATTCATGCAATCAGCAAGTTTTACCGGACACCTGCTTTTCCCGTCGAAAGCGATCCCGAATATGTGAATGCGGCGCTATCGATCTTCAGTTGTGACGCGGCGTCACAAGTGCTTTGCACGCTGCACAGGATTGAGGCAGATTTCGGCCGCGAACGGATTCAGCGCTGGGGGCAGCGCACACTCGATCTCGATATCATCGCGCATGGCTCGCGAATCCTGCCAGATCTGGCGACCTACGCCGCCTGGCAAGCCCTCGCGCCCTCGGCTCAGACCCACTGCACACCTGCCGAATTGATTCTGCCCCATCCCCGCCTGCAGGACCGCGCCTTCGTCCTTGTCCCCATGGCCGACATTGCGCCCGAGTGGCACCATCCGGTTCTCGGCCTTTCGGTGGCCGAAATGCTGGCCCGCCTGCCCGCAGCGGACCGCGCCGCGGTGCGCCGGATCGACCCTGCCTGACGCACTGGATTCCGCCCTTGTCAACAGGGTTGCGAAGGCATAAGTAGACCGCTCCATGCCCCCAAATCCGAAATGGAGTCGCTCATGGCCCGCGTCACGGTCGAAGATTGCGTTGACAAAGTCCCGAACCGGTTCGAGTTGGTTATGCTTGCCGCCCACCGTGCGCGCGAGATCCAGTCCGGCTCGCCGGTGACGATTGATCGCGACAATGACAAGAATCCGGTCGTCAGCCTGCGCGAGATCGCGGATGAGACGCAATCGGCCACTTCGCTGCGCGAGCGGATGATCGAAAGCCACCAGACCCAGATCGAGGTCGACGAACCTGAAGAAGACGCCATGGCGCTTCTGATGGGGGGCGAGATGGACCGTCCCAGCCAGGACGACATGTCCGAAGAAAAACTGTTGCGCGCCTTGATGCAGGCACAGGGCCAGGGCTAAGGGGCCGATCACGGCACAAGCGGCCCCTGTTCGGGATGCGGACGAGATGATCGACGTCGAAGACCTGATCGCCCTCGTCCACAACTACAATCCGCGTACCAACGCTGATCTGATCCGCTTGGCCTATGACTATGGCCGCAAGATGCACGCCGGCCAGATGCGCCACTCGGGTGAGGAATATTTCACTCACCCGGTAGCCGTGGCGGCAATCCTGACAGAGCAACGGCTCGACGATGCCACCATCGTCACCGCCCTTTTACATGACACGATCGAAGACACCAAATCGACCTATGCCGAGGTCGCCCGTCTGTTTGGCGAAGAGATCGCCGAATTGGTCGATGGTGTCACCAAGCTGACCAACCTTCAGCTCTCCTCCTCCGAGGCCAAGCAAGCGGAAAACTTCCGCAAACTTCTGATTGCCATGTCGAAAGACCTGCGGGTGATCCTGGTGAAGCTGGCCGACCGACTGCACAACATGCGCACCATCAAATCGCTGCCGCTGGAAAAGCAGCAGCGCAAGGCGCGCGAGACGATGGATATCTTCGCTCCCCTCGCTGGCCGCATGGGCATGCAATGGATGCGCGAAGAGCTGGAAGACCTCTCGTTCCGCGTCTTGAACCCCGAGGGTCGCTCATCGATCATTCGCCGCTTCATCACCCTGCAACGCGAAACCGGCGACGTTGTTCATCAGATCACCGCCGATATCCGGCTGGAGTTGGAGAAGGCGCAGATCGACGCCGATGTCTTCGGTCGCGCAAAAAAGCCCTATTCCGTCTGGCGAAAGATGCAGGAAAAGAACCTTGCATTCTCACGTCTGTCAGACATCTACGGCTTTCGCGTCATCACCGCGTCCGAGGCCGATTGCTACCGCGTCCTTGGCGTCATCCACCAACGCTGGCGCGCCGTGCCGGGCCGCTTCAAGGATTACATCAGCCAGCCCAAGTCAAACGGCTACCGATCGATCCACACCACCGTCTCGGGCCGCGATGGCAAGCGGGTCGAGGTGCAGATCCGCACCCGTCAGATGCACGAAGTGGCTGAGGCCGGCGTCGCCGCGCATTGGTCCTACCGCGACGGCGTGCGCGCCCAGAACCCTTTTGCGGTTGATCCCTCGAAATGGATCACCAAGCTCACCGAACGCTTCGAGGCGGGTGAGGACCATGACGAGTTTCTCGAAAACGTCAAACTCGAGATGTACAGCGATCAAGTCTTCTGTTTCACGCCCAAGGGGGACGTGATCCAGCTACCGCGAGGGGCGACACCGCTGGACTATGCCTACGCCATCCACACCAGAATCGGAAACTCCTGCGTTTCCGCCAAGGTCGACGGCATCCGCGTCCCGCTTTGGACGCGTCTGAAGAATGGCCAGTCGATCGAGATCATCACCGCCGAGGGTCAGCGCCCACAGGCCAGTTGGATCGACATCGTCGTCACCGGCCGCGCCAAGGCTGCGATCCGCCGCAGCCTGCGCGAAGAAGACAAGGGCCGCTTCGTCAAACTCGGACAGGAACTCGCCCGCCTCGCCTTCGAGCATGTCGGCAAGAAGGCCACCGACAAGGCGCTGCGCACCGCAGCGCGAACCCTGGGACTGCCCGATGAAACCGAACTTCTCGCCCGCCTCGGCAGTGCCGAACTGCAGGCCCGCAAGGTCGTCGAGGCGCTCTATCCCGAACTTGCCAAAGCCAGCCCGATAGAAGAGGTCGATGCCCGTCGCCCCGTCGTGGGGCTGGACCCGAACCAGCCTTTCCGTCGCGCCAATTGCTGCCAACCAGTGCCGGGCGAACGTATCGTCGGCATCACCTACCGAGGTCAGGGACCGATCGTGCATTCCATCGACTGCCCGGCCCTGGCAGAATTCGAGGAACAGCCTGAACGTTGGGTCGACCTGCACTGGACGGCGGGGCGACATGCCGCAGTGCATACCGTCAGCCTTAATATCACCATCTCCAACGATCAGGGCGTTCTTGGCAGAATTTGCTCATTGATTGGCGAGCAGAAGGCCAATATCTCGGACCTGCACTTTGTCGACCGCAAGCCCGACTACTACCGCATCATCGTCGAGGTTGACCTGCGCGATGTGGAACACCTGCATACCGTCATGACGGCTCTGGAAGCGGAAAGCGACGTCGCCGCGCTTGAGCGGTATCGCGACATGAACAGAAGGCCCTGAAGGTCAGGGCACAAGAGGACGTTCGGGTGGTATTCAAGCGGCGGATCAAACGCTCCTTCTCCCAGACCGTCGTTGAATCGGTCTATCCCCGGGGGGGATGGTTCCGGGCGATATTCTACATCTTCCACCGCCTGCGCCGCCTGCCAGACAAACCGCACCGCATCGCACGCGGCGTGGCGGCGGGCATCTTCGTGTCGTTCTCACCCTTCTTCGGCTTCCACCTCTTCATCGCGGCTGCCCTCGCCTGGCTGATGCGCGGCAACATGGTCGCTGCCCTGCTGGCCACCCTGGTCGGCAATCCGCTGACCTTCCCTTTCATCATGGAGCTTTCGGTCGACCTCGGGAATTTCCTGCTGCGCCAGCCGTCGCAAATGCACCTCGGCCAGATCGTCGGCGCCTTCGCCCGCGCCTCGATCGAGACCGGCAACAACATCCGCGCCATGATGACCGGCCACGAGGCGCATTGGGAACGTCTGAACCTCTTCTTCAACCGTGTGTTCTGGCCCTATTTCGTTGGCGGCCTCATTCCGGGGGTGGTCGGCGGGCTTGCAGGCTACTACCTTAGCCTGCCATTGGTTGGAGCCTATCAGAAACGCCGCTCAAAGAAGCTGCGCGAACGGATCGAGAAGCTGCGAGCAGCCCGCACTGCAAGAGCCGAAGCGGCAGCGAAGAAGGCGGCACTGCCCGCACCCGAGGAAGAGGGATAAGACCATGACGGCACCGGGAAAACTGCGCCTCGGCGTGAACATCGACCACGTCGCCACAGTGCGCAACGCGCGTGGCTCGGCATATCCGGACCCGCTGCGCGCCGCCCTTGTCGCGCAGGACGCTGGCGCCGACGGCATCACGGCGCATCTGCGCGAAGACCGCCGCCACATCCGCGACGCGGATATGGAGGCGTTGAAGGCCGGCCTCTCCGTCCCGCTGAACTTCGAGATGGCCGCCACCCCGGAAATGCAGGCGATCGCGTTGCGCGTCCGACCGCATGCCATCTGCCTCGTGCCCGAGAAACGCGAAGAACGCACCACTGAAGGCGGCCTAGACGTCGCCTCCGATGACAACCGGCTGGCCGCATATATCGCCCCTCTGCGCGCGGCGGGTGCGCGGATTTCCATGTTCATCGGCCACGACCCGCGCCAGATCGAGGCCTCGGCCCGAATCGGCGCCGCGGTGGTCGAACTGCACACCGGCGCTTACTGCGATTTTCACGCCGAAGGCCGCTTCGCCGAACGCGACGCCGAACTGCTGGCCCTGGCCCGTGGCGCGGCCCTCGCCCAGTCCCTTGGGCTTGAGGTTCATGCTGGCCATGGCCTGACCTTCGACACCGTCGGCCCAATCGCGGCCCTCCCCGAGGTGGTCGAATTGAACATCGGCCACTTCCTCATCGCCGAGGCGATTTTCCTCGGTCTTGCCCCGTCCATCGCCGAGATGCGCCGCCGCATGGACTTGGCGCGCGCGACATGATCCAATGATCGTCAGACTTTAGGAGGCCTCGATGTTCTGGCGGATTGTGGGATTGCCCTTTCGGGTGCTGATGGCGTTGCCCAAGGCTCTCATCTTGATCTTGTTCCTCCTGGCTCTCGTGCTCGCCTTTGCTGCCGTGACCGCGCAGTCGGTGAACGACCGTCTGTCCGGGCTGGCCGAGCTGGTCTCGCCCAACCTTTCCCTGCGCACCGGCCAACAACGCCTGCTTGCCGCCGAGCGCAATCGCGCCGACAGCGAGACCAAGCGCGCCGATGCCGCCGTCGCCGCCGCGGGCGATCTGAAGGAACGCAACCAAGCGCTGAGCCAGAACAACGATGCGCTCAGCGCCACCAACACCGCGCTCAAGCAGCAGGGCGACACGCTGACCCAGGCCAATACCGGCCTCTCGGCACAGATCAAGGCGTTGACGGTCGAGGCTGCCAAGGCGCACGTCGATTATCAAGGCCGCACAATCCCAGTCAGCGAGGCCGTCACCGAAGCCACCGCCCGCCTCTCGGCCCGGGTCGAAGCCGAAGCGAAACGCCGTGCCGCCATCGCGCCGGGCGCCGCCCTGCCGTTCTGGGGCATCCCGATCATCGCTTCCGGCACCGCGCAGGACATCGTCGACGACTGCGCCCAATTGCGCGATTTGCACGGCCTCGACGTCGCCTTCAACCCGAACTCCAAGCTCGATGATGGCGGGGTCTGCAAGATCGCCGCACCCGATGCCAAGGCGCTCTGGTCCGGCGTCCAAACTGATGCCGCCGGGATCTGGGGCCGGATGCAGGAGATCTTCTCCAACCTGCCCGCACTCGCGCTTCCCGACTGGTGGCAGACCACCATGAGCGAGGCCGACAGCCTGTTCGTCCCGATGCCGGAACCCACGGTCAAGCCATGATGGCAGCACGATGATCCTCGGCATCGGCACCGACCTTGCCAATATCGAGCGGATCGAGGCCACCTTAGCCCGGTTCGGCGATCGCTTCCGCAACCGCGTCTTCACCGAGGTGGAACAGCGCAAAGCAGAACGCCGGCGCGATGTCGCTGGCACGTACGCCAAACGCTGGGCCGCGAAAGAGGCCTGCTCCAAGGCGCTTGGCACCGGTCTGCGGATGGGCATCTCCTGGCGCGACATGGCGATATCGAACCTGCGCTCCGGCCAGCCCCAGATGCAGCTCACCGGCTGGGCCGCCGAACGGCTGGCCGCCATGACGCCGCCGGGGCACACCCCAGTCATCCATGTCACATTGACCGACGATCATCCCTGGGCGCAGGCCTTCGTGGTGATCGAAGCGGTGCCGCTCCCGGCCCGCGACGCGCTTTAGGAGAAATCGATGGCACGCAAGACCAAGCCCGAAGGCGGGCTGATGGAAACGGTGAAGACGGTTGTTTACGCCCTGTTGATCGCAGGGCTGTTCCGTACTCTGCTGTTTCAACCCTTCTGGATTCCCTCCGGCTCGATGAAGGACACATTGCTGGTCGGCGATTACATCATCATCAACAAGATGGCCTATGGCTATGCCTCGGTCTCCTGCCCGTTCAACCTCTGCCCCTTCTCGGGCCGCATCCTTGCCGGCCAACCCAAGCGCGGCGATGTCGTGGTGTTCCGCCATCCGCAGAAGAACGAAGACCTGATCAAACGCGTGATCGGGTTGCCCGGCGACCGGGTCCAGGTCAAGGATACGCTGCTCTACATCAATGACGAGCCGGTCAAGGAAGAACCCGCCGGGCTCTTCACCGAGACGTTTGAGCCGCAGGGCCCGATGGGCGAAGAACCGCGCTGTGCGAATGGTGTCGTCGGGGAAGGCGGCGCCTGCACCAAGACCCGCATCGTCGAGACACTTCCGGGGGGCAAGACACATGACATCCTGAAAATCGGAGGCAACCCGAGCGCCGAGAACACCCCGGTCTACACCGTTCCCGCCGGCATGTATTTTGTCATGGGCGACAACCGCGACAACAGCGAAGACAGCCGCTATTCCCGCGACGTTGGCGGCGTCGGCTTCCTGCCCGCGCAAAACCTCATCGGGCGGGCCGACATGATCCTGTTCTCCTCCGCCGGGCGCTCGCTCTTCTACTTCTGGACATGGCGGGCCGATCGCTTCCTGAAATGGATCGTCTGAGTCCGCAGTTGGTCAACTTGACTCCCCGCACCTTGGCGCGCATGTAGCCGCGACCCAAGGGCAGCAAATACAACAGGCAGGGCATTCATGGCGAGCAGCGACCGCAAAGAGGGTGGCGACAGCATCTTCGAGACGATCAAGACCGTGGTCTATGCCCTGCTGATCGCCGGCATCTTTCGAACCGTCTTCTTCCAGCCCTTCTGGATCCCCTCGGGCTCAATGAAGGACACGCTGCTGATCGGCGATTTCCTCTTTGTCAACAAGATGGCCTATGGCTACTCACGCTATTCCTGCCCCTGGGAAAAGCTCTGCCCGTTCGCCGGACGCATCCTCGCCTCACAACCCAAACGCGGTGACGTGGTGGTCTTCCACCACCCCGTCTCCGGCGAGGATTACATCAAGCGCCTGATCGGCCTTCCTGGCGATACGGTGCAGATGAAACAGGGCCTGCTCTACATCAACGGAACCGCGGTGCAGGTCACGTCCGACGGCACCTTTAGCGAAACCTATGAAGAGCAGGGCCCGCTCGGAGGCATGCCGCGCTGCACCAACTACCCCGTCGAACCCGGCGGAGCCTGCCTGAAGGGCCGCGCCCGCGAAACCCTTCCAGGCGGCGTCACACATGATATTCTGAACATCACGGACGACGGCGAGGCCGACAATACCCCGGTCTTCACCGTCCCGAAGGGAGAGTTCTTCTTCATGGGCGACAACCGCGATAATTCCGAAGACAGCCGCTTTCCCCAGTCCGCAGGCGGCGTCGGCATGGTGCCCTTCGAAAACCTTGTCGGCCGCGCCGACCGCATCGTCTTTTCTGCTGCCGGCCGCTCCTTGTTCTACTTCTGGACCTGGCGCGCCGACCGTTTCCTGAAGGCGGTCGAGTGACAGGGGCCACCACTGACATCGCCCGTACAACGGCGATCCGGCCCTTCTCCCATCAGCGCGGGGGGCGACAATGAAACTCGCCGCAGATCTCCTCGCCTTCGCTGACCGGATCGGCCACAACTTTGCCAACCCGGAGCTTCTGGTCCGCGCGGTCACCCATTCCTCGATCTCGTCCCCCACCCGGCCCGACAACCAACGTCTCGAATTCCTTGGCGACCGCGTCTTGGGCCTGGTCATGTCCGAGGCACTGCTCGCCGCCGACCCAGACGCCCCCGAAGGCCAGCTCGCCCCCCGCTTCAACGCGCTGGTGCGCAAGGAAACCTGCGCCGATGTGGCCCGCGCCGTGGGGCTTGGTGATGTGCTCAAACTCGGTCGCTCCGAAATGCTCTCGGGCGGACGCCGGAAAGAGGCGTTGCTCGGCGACGCGCTCGAGGCGCTGATCGCCGCCGTCTACCTCGATGGCGGTTTCGAGGCCGCGCAACGCCTCGTGCTGCGCCTTTGGGACGACCGGATCGGTGCGGTCGAGGCGGATGCCCGCGACGCCAAGACCAGCCTGCAGGAATGGGCCCAGGCGCGCGGCCAGACCCCCCCGGCCTACACCGAACTCGGCCGCGACGGCCCCGATCACGCGCCGCTCTTCACGGTCGAGGTGCGCCTCGCGTCGGGCGAAACCGAGGTGGCGAAAGCCGGGGCGAAACGGCAGGCCGAACAGGCCGCAGCCAAGGCGCTTCTCGCGCGGATGGAGACGAAATGAACACCGAACCAGATACCCATGCCGGCTTCGTCGCCCTGATCGGAGAGCCCAATGCGGGTAAATCCACCCTGCTCAACCGCATGGTCGGCTCCAAGGTCTCGATCGTCACGCACAAGGTGCAAACCACCCGTGCCCGGATTCGCGGCATCGTGATGGAAGGCCGCGCCCAGATCGTCTTCGTCGACACGCCGGGCCTATTCCGCCCGCGCCGCAGGCTTGACCGCGCGATGGTCGCCGCCGCCTGGGGCGGGGCCGCCGATGCCGATGTCATCGTCCTTCTGGTTGAGGCGCATCGCGGCCTGACCGATGGCGTCCGCGCCATCCTCGACACGCTGGCCGACCGCATCCCGCAGGGCATCACCGTGGCGCTGGCGATCAACAAGATCGACCGGGTCAAGGCCGAAACCCTGCTCGCACTCTCAGCAAAGCTGAATGAAGCCTTTCCCTTCAAGTCCACATTCATGATCTCCGCCGAACGCGGCCACGGGGTCGCGGCGCTGCGCCAGTGGCTGGCAACCGAACTGCCCCCCGGCACATGGTTTTACCCCGAAGATCAGATCGCCGACGTGCCGATGCGCGCCATCGCCGCGGAAATGACGCGCGAAAAGCTGACCCTGCGTCTGCACGAGGAATTGCCCTACCAGCTGACCGTGGAAACCGAAGCCTGGGAAGATCGCCCCGACGGATCGACCCGGATCGACCAGATCATCTATGTCGGCCGCGACGGCCACAAAGGCATCGTGCTGGGCCATAAGGGAGAGACGATCAAATCCATCTCGACCGCCGCACGCGCCGAAATCGCCACCTTCCTTGAACGCCCAGTCCACCTGTTTCTGCAGGTCAAGGTCCGCCCGAACTGGGAAGAAGAGGCAGAACGCTATTCCGAGATCGGCCTCGATTTCAAGGATGGCAATCCGACGTGATCCGGCTCACCTCGCAGTTCTGGGTGCAGGCCTATCTGGCCCGCCTGCGGCTCGCCAACATCCCCGCCTATGTTACCGCGCATGGCGATGATACGGCGGGCGCCGTGCTGGTGAAACTCGCCACCCTCGATGGCCGTGCCAGCGCCTATCAGCGCAGCTTTGACCTGATGACCGGCGCCCGCGCCTGGGTCACCCTCGCCGAAGGGGCCAGAGCTCGAAGTCGACGCTGCCATCGCCCGCCAACGCAGCTTCGACCCCGACCTCTGGGTGATCGAGCTGGAAGACCGCCAGGGCCGCACCCTGCTGGAAGAAGACGGCCTGAAAGACTGAGCGCCCCGGCTGAGCGGGACAAGCCGACGTTCCAGTGGAAGAGCGACCCCGCTCACCACGAAACGCCCACCCCGAGACCTTCCGCCACACGCACATATAGAGGGCAGCGTCCGACCCGGCGGAAGCAAAGCGCCCGCCATGGGCGGGTCGGGCGCTGCCCGGCGGCTTAGACCCACCAGGACGGCAAGGGGCACCGTTAGCGCGACGGCAGTGGCAACGGCCTAGCCTCACCACTCCCCAACCAATTCGAAAAACCGACCCCTAGCGCTTCGGCAGCAGCGCCACCGGCGCCATCTCATCCTGCACGAAATCGACCGGCGCGCGATCGGTCGCTAGCCGCGACCACTTGTAATCGCAGACCAACTCGCCGCCCTCTTCCACCGAGGCGACGATCAGGCACTGCAGAATATGCCGCGACCCATCGTAAACATCGACCAGCCCCCGCAGATGCGGCGCGGTCTCGGCATCGAGCGCAAAGCCCTTGTCCCAAAATCGGAGGATCGGGTACATCGTTTCGCCAACCTGCACCCGCAGCCGTGAATTCCGCTTCAGATCGCGCTTGCGCGCAGCCTCCAAGCCTTCACGAACCTCTTTCGGCAAATGTTCCAACATGTCACTCGTTCCTCCATCGCAAAGTCTTAGCAGCAAAAGGATTAAATCAAGGCAACCGAGACCATAGCGCGCAAATCGCAGTTGATGTGACGATTCGGCAACGACACCAGAGCGCGCACCAAAGGCCAACTGTGCGCTGCCGCAGTTCTTCTGCGCGCGCCTGCCGGTGTTTCGCCCGACAATCGGCCCTAAATGAACGTTAACACACAGGAGGGCACTTATGGGCCAGCTGATCGACGGCATCTGGACGTCATCGAACCAGTTCACCACCCGCAAGGACGGTCGCTTCCAGCGGCAGGATTCGAGCTTTCGCAACTGGATCACCCCGGACGGCACCCCCGGCCCCTCCGGCACGGGCGGCTTCAAGGCCGAGGCCGGGCGCTATCACCTCTACGTCTCCTATGCCTGCCCCTGGGCACACCGCACCCTGATCTTCCGTGCGCTGAAGGGGTTGACCGGCTTGATCGACATCTCGGTCGTGCATCCCGACATGTTGGACAGCGGCTGGACCTTTTCGACCGATTTCAACGGCGCCACCGGCGACACCCTCTTCGGCCTGCGCGCACTCCACGCGCTCTATGCTCGCGCCGCGCCGAATGTTTCGGGCCGCGCGACGGTCCCGGTCCTCTGGGACAAGGCGCAGGGCACCATTGTTTCGAACGAATCCTCGGAAATCATCCGCATGTTCAATGCGGCCTTCGACGGCCTGACCGGCAATGCCGACGATTACTGGCCCGAAGACCTGCGCGCCGCCATCGAGCCGGTCAATGCCCGCATCTACGACACCGTCAACAACGGCGTCTACCGCGCCGGCTTCGCCACCACCCAGGCCGCCTATGACGAGGCCGTCCACGCCCTCTTCGACACGCTCGACTGGCTGGAAGATCGCCTGTCGCACCAGCACTACCTGATGGGTGACCGGCTGACCGAGGCCGACTGGCGCCTGTTCCCGACGCTGATCCGCTTCGATCCGGTCTATCACCTGCACTTCAAGTGCAACCGCCGCCGGATCATCGACTACCCCAACCTCTGGGCCTATACGAGAGATCTCTACCAATGGCCCGGCATCGCCGACACGGTCTGGCTCGACCATATCGTCCGACACTACCATTACAGCCATGACAGCATAAACCCGTACCGGATCATCCCGATCAACCCGGTGCTGAACTATCATGAACCACACGGGCGGGGCTGACCCCGCCCGGCGATCTCAGATCAGTTCACCAGCCCGGCATGGCGCATCGCGGCGTCCATCCGGGCCTTGGTGACATCGGTCAGACCGACCAGCGGCAGACGCACCTCATCGCGAGCACAGGCCAAGCCGCGACATCCCGTATTTCGCCCCGGCCAGACCCGGCTCGAGGAAGATCGCCGTGATGCAGCGGCATCAGCCGGTCCTGCATATTCCAGCGCCTTGCCATAATCGCCCGACAGCGTCGCCGCCTGGAACTCGGCACAAAGCCGCGGCGCGACATTGGCGGTGACCGAAATGCACCCGACCCCGCCATGCGCGTTGAAGCCCAGCGCGGTGGCATCCTCGCCGGAAAGCTGGATGAAATCCGTCCCGCAGGTGATGCGCTGCTTCGGCACGCGGCTCAGATCGCCGGTCGCATCCTTCACGCCGACGATGCGCGGCAGCTTCGCCAGCTCGCCCATCGTCTCGGGCGACATGTCGACGACAGAGCGGCCGGGGATGTTGTAGATGATGATCGGCAGAGTGCAGGCATCGTGCAGCGCGGTGAAATGCGCGATCAGCCCGGCCTGGGTCGGCTTGTTGTAATAGGGCGTGACCACCAGGATCGCATCGGCGCCGACCCGCTCCGCATGCTGCGCTCAGCCCGATCGCCTCGGCGGTGTTGTTCGACCCCGCCCCCGCGATCACCGGAACGCGGCCCGCCACAGCGGCGACCACCACCTCGACCACCTGACGATGCTCTTCATGGCTCAGCGTCGGGCTTTCGCCGGTGGTGCCCACCGGCACGATGCCGCTCGATCCCTCGGCGATCTGCCATTCGACCAGCTTCTTGAGCGTGTCGAAATCCAGCTGCGCCGTCCTTGAACGGCGTCACCAGGGCAGGAATGGACCCTTTGAACATGACACGCTTCTCCTCTGACATGGGCCCCCCGCTTTTGCGGTGAGTCGCCCGGCTGCAAACCCGGCGGACCCTACAAGCGCGCGGCAGGATTGCCAAGTTTGTGTGTTGCGGTCGCGGGCCATGCAGGTAGACTCGGGCCCGAGCCCATTCCCAGACCTCCTGACCCCGGAAAGCAGCCCCGTGTTCCGCCGCCTGTCCCCGATCATCCTCGTCTCCGCCCTGCTCGCCCTCCCCGCTACGGCCCGGACAAACGATCCCGAGGCCGCGGCAATGGCCGCCGCCCTGCCGCTGATCGCGCAGCAGAACTGGGACGCGGCGGACGCGGCGGCCCAGCCCGCCGGGCCGCTTGCCGTCGACATCGTCGAATGGAACCGGCTGCGCGCCGGCGATGGCGCGCTGTCCGATTACACCGCCTTCCTCGCCCGCCACCCGGACTGGCCGGGGATGGACCTCCTGCACCGCCGAGGCGAGGATGCGCTCGAGGCCACCACCCCACCCGATCAGGTCATCGCCTATTTCGCCGCCAATCCGCCCGATACCGCCACCGGCTCAATGGCCCTGCAAACCGCTCTCGTCGCCCGCGGCCTCAGCAAGCAGGCCGAGGCCGAGGCCCGCCGCGCCTGGCTTGCCCTGTCCTATGGCGCCACCGATCAGGCAGCGCAACTCGCGACCTTCCCTCAGGTTCTGTCGCCGCTGATCGACCAGCGGCTGGACCTTGTCCTCTGGCGCGGCCGACTGACCGAGGCGGCGCAGATGATCCCCCTCGCCTCGCCCGGCGCGCAGGCGCTGGCCCGCGCCCGGATTGCGCTCCAGGCCGGGGCGAGCGGAGTCGACACTCTCGTGGCCGCCGTACCCGCAGCGCTCCAATCCAATCCTGGCCTCGCGCATGACCGTTTCGCCTTCCGCTTCGACAAGGGCTATTACGACAGCGCCGCAGACCTTCTATTGGAACGGTCCACCTCTGCCAAATCGCTCGGCGACCCCGCCGAATGGGCCAGCGAACGCGCCCGCCTCGCACGCCGGGAAATGGTCAGCGGCGACCCCAAACGCGCCTATCGCATCGCCGCGCATGATTACCTGACCTCTGGCGGCGCCTATGCCGATCTGGAATTCCTCGCGGGCTATATCTCGCTGCATTACCTGCGTGACGCCAAGACCGCGCTGGCCCATTTCCGCAACCTCCGCGCCGGGGTGACAACCCCGATCAGCCTGTCCCGCGCCGCCTATTGGGAGGGCCGCGCGGAAGAGGCATTGGGCGACACCAAGGCCGCCAAAGCGGCCTTCGCCTATGGCGCAACTTTCCAGACCGCCTTCTACGGCCTGCTCTCGGCAGAACGCATCGGCCAGAAACTCGACCCGTCCCTGCTCAGCGACCAGCGCGCGCCTGACTGGCACCGCGCCCCCTTTCTCTCTTCATCGACCCTGCAGGCGGGCCTCCTGCTCCTCAAGGCAGGCGACCGCCGCACCGGCAAGCGCTTCCTCCTGCAACTGGCCGATGGCCTGGACGCCACCGGCCTCGGCCAGCTTGCCGACATGGCCCTTGCCATCGGCCAGCCGCATGTCGGCGTCCTGATCGCCAAGAAGGCAGCCGATCGCGGCATCATCCTGCCACGCGCCTATTTCCCGCTGACCGATCTTGCGCGCCAGAAGCTCCCGGTGCCGACAGACCTCGCGCTGGCCATCGCGCGCCGGGAAAGCGAGTTTGATGAGACCGTAATCAGCCCGGCGGGCGCGCTCGGCCTGATGCAGGTCATGCCCGCAACCGCCGCAAGGATGAGCAGCAAGGCCGGCCTCGATTACAATCAGACCCGGATGACCTCGGACGCCGATTACAATGCCAAGCTCGGCTCGGCCTATCTCGCGCAACTGATCGATCAGTTCGGCCCCGCCCTGACGCTCGTCGCCGCAGGCTATAACGCCGGACCGAACCGCGCCACGCAATGGCTGGCGCAACTCGGCGACCCGCGCGCCTCCGGCATCGACCCGGTCGACTGGATCGAGACCGTGCCCTTCACCGAGACCCGCGACTACATCATGCGCGTCTCGGAAAGCTACGAGATCTACCGCTCGAAGCTTGCAGGCAAATCGCTGCCGATCCGCCTTACGGCTGAACTGAAGGGTCAGTGACGGCGGCCTGGCCGGTCACCCGCGCACGCCACAGCGTGAACAGACCCGCGCAGACCACGACCACCGCGCCGACCACGACATGCGCCTCGATCGGGTCCTTGAACACCAGCACGCCGATGGTCGAGGCGAAGATCAGCTGCAGAAAGGCGAAGGGCTGCACTGCGCTGGCCTCGGCCACCTCAAAGGCCTTGATCAGAAAGAAGTGCCCGGTCACCGCCGTGCAGCACAGGAGCGCCATCAGCGCCCAGTCCGGCGCCGTCATCGGCTGCCAGAACCATACCCCCACCGCCGTCATGGCGACGGCGCCGCTGATCCCCGGTCCAGAAGAAGCTCACCTCGGCTCGGTCCGCCCGCGCGACATAGCGCGTCAGCAGCCCGTAAAGCGCGAACATGAAGGCGCAGATCAGCGGCAGCAGCGCCCAGGGCGAAAACACCGTGACGCCGGGCTGCAGGATGATCAGCACACCGCAGAACCCGATCCCGATCGCCGTCCAGCGCCGCCAGCCGACCTTTTCGCCCAGCACCGGGCCGGACAACGCCGCCACCAGCAGCGGATAACAGGTGAATACCGCATGGCTTTCCACCAGCCCCAGCTTAGTGAAGGCGATCACCATCACCACCACCTCGACGGCAAGCAGCAACCCCCGGAAAATCTGCACCGTCGGCTGCTTCGTCGCCACCGCGCTGCGAATCCCGCCCGCCTTGCGTGCCGATATCGCGATGACAAAGGCAGCAAAGAACCAGTAGCGCACCATGACGACCATGTAGACATTGTAGCTGCCCGCCAGATGGCGCGACAACCCGTCCTGCACAGCGAAAACGATCGTCGTGGCAATCATCAGAAGGACGCCGAGGCGGGTGTTCTGTTCGGTCATTTCGGCTCCAGCCAACCGGCGGACATATGGCGTTTGCGGCCATGCCCCGGCTGCCGCTCTACCTGAAATCCCGCCGCCTGCAAGCCCCGCCGGACAAAGCCCGCCGCGGTATAAGTGGCAAATGTCCCCCTCGGAGCCGTATGCCGCGCGACCTCTCCCATCAGATCCTCGGACCACATCTCGGGGTTCTTGGCGGGCGAGAACCCGTCGAGGAACCATGCATCCGCAAGCCCGCCCCATTCCGGCAAAGTCTCACGCACGTCACCCACCACGATCTCAGCGCGCAAGCCTTCCATCTCGATCACCCGCGCGCCCGTCGCCCATTGCTCGAGGAACGGCCCCGCCACCGCCTCGGCCTCGGGGAAAGCCGCCAACGCCCGGCCAATATCCCCGGCCTCCATCGGAAAAGCCTCGAAACTGGTGTAACGCATCTGCCCCGCACACCCTTCCGCGCGCCAGGCGATCAGCGTGGCCAGCATGTTCAACCCGGTGCCAAACCCCAGCTCGGCCACCTGAAACCCGTCCCGGAACCGCCCCGGCAACCCGTTGCCCGCCAGAAACACATGCCGCGTCTCGGCCAGCCCGTCGCCGAGCGAGAAATACGGATCGTCAAACCGGGTCGAGACCGGCACCCCGCCGTCCCGCCACACGATCTCTGCCGTCTGGTCGCTGCCCGTCATTTGCCCTACACCCCCGCTGCGGGCGCGATCCTGCGCAGGCGGAGGCGGAAATGGCAACGGCAGACCTCACAGTCATGGGCGGCGGCATCTTCGGCCTTGCCGTGGCCCTGGCCTGCGCCAGCCGTGGCGCCCGTGTCCGGCTGATCGAGAAACGCGCGATCGGCGCCGGCGCCTCGGGCGGCCTCGTCGGCGCGCTCGCCCCGCATGTGCCGGAAAACTGGAACCCGAAAAAGCAGTTCCAGCTCGACGCCTTGCTGATGTCCGGCCCCTACTGGCAGGACATCGAACAGACCACCGGCCTGCCCACCGGCTACACCCGCAGCGGC
The DNA here is from genome assembly GCA_963837565.1 of uncultured Pseudomonadota bacterium. Taxonomy (GTDB): domain Bacteria; phylum Pseudomonadota; class Alphaproteobacteria; order Rhodobacterales; family Rhodobacteraceae; genus Solirhodobacter. The sequence goes on along the minus strand of CAWIOC010000001.1, from coordinate 324,431 downwards.
CGCCTGCAACCCCTCGCAGATGACCGCGCCGTAACCCTCGCTCGCGCCCGATCAGAGGCCGCCCGCACCCTCTGGGCCGGTCACGCCACATGGTCCGTCATCCCCGCCGCCAGCTACCCCGGTTGGGCGCCTTCCAGCCCCACCGGCTTCTTGATCCACGACACGCTGACCGCCCGCATCCACCCCCGGCTGGCCTGCGCGGCGCTAGCCGCCCGCCTCGCCGCCCTCGGCGGCACGATCGAGGCTGGCATAGAGCCCCCCGCAGAAATCACCTCTGGCCCCACTCTCTGGGCCACCGGGTATGAGGGGTTGTTGCAGCTCTCCCCCTCCCTCGGCCAACCTGCAGGCAGCGGTGTCAAAGGCCAGGCACTGACCCTCGCCCATGACGCCGCCCAGCTGCCGCAGCTCTTTGCCGATACCGTCCATATCGTGCCGCATGCCGATCGCACCGTGGCGATAGGCTCGACCTCCGAACGCCTGTTTGACGACGCCACCAGCACCGATACCCAGCTCGACAGCCTGCACGCCCGCGCGCTCGCCGCCTGCCCGGCCCTGACCGGCGCCCCGATCCTTGAACGATGGGCAGGCGTCCGCCCGCGCGCAGCCAGCCGCGCGCCGCTGCTCGGGACCTGGCCCGATCGGCCCGGCCATTACATCGCCAATGGGGGGTTCAAGATCGGCCTCGGCATCGCCCCCCTCGTGGGGTGCCTGATGGCCGATCTGATCTTGGAGGGTAAGAACGCCATCCCGCCGGACTTCAGGCCAGAAGCACTGCGGCGCTAAGCTTCCTCAGCCAAGCGCCACGAAAGCCCAGCCAAAGGCCCATAACCCAAGACCAAAGACCACATGCGCCGCCAGCTGCAAACGCCGCACCCGCCAGGGCTGCTCGGCCCGCGCGGCGGCAATGCCATTTCCCATGCCGGGGCTCATCAGCAACCACCCGGCCAGCACCGTGACAACGCCCACGATCACCGCCGGCCCCGGCACCGGTCGCGCCAGCCAGCTCGGCCCCTGCCAGGCGATCAGCACCGCCGCATAAATCACCCCGATCAGGTAATGCCCAACCCAGCCGATCACCGTCTCGCCCGGCACGGATGCCACCGCGCCCATATCCGCGTGAAACACCCGCCCCCGCGCGACCTCGGCAAACCAGCGTCCCGGCAGCGTCCAGGACGGCAACGGGCCGCCCATCGACACCGCCACCGCCACGCACCAAAGATCGAACAGCGCCGTCGCGCCAACCCCGATGAACAGCGCCGCGATCAACTGGCCCATCCCGCCCCCTCAGAAGTCGAGGTTCTCCACATTCAGCGCATTTTGCTGAATGAACTCGCGCCGCGGCTCGACCACGTCGCCCATCAGCTTGGTGAAGATGTCATCGGCCTCGGCCAGATCATCGACCTTCACCTGCAACAATGTCCGCGCCTCGGGGTCAAGCGTGGTTTCCCACAGCTGCTCGGCATTCATCTCGCCCAGACCCTTGTAGCGTTGCAGGCTCAGCCCCTTCTCGCCTTCGGTCAGGATCGCGGTCAGCAATTCCACCGGGCCGTGGATCAGCTGCTCGCGGTCGCGCCGCACCAGCTTGGCGGGCTTGGCGTAAACCTCTTGCAGACCCGTCGTATGGCTCGCCAAACGCCGCGCCTCGCCCGACCGCAACACCTGCCCGTCGAGCGTGCGGACCTCTTCCACCCCGCGCAAAAGCCGCGAGAACCGCAACCCGTGATCCTGCGTCGGGCGGCCCTGCCAACCCCGCTCATATTCCAGCGCGATCAGGTCGAGCCTTTCAGCAACCTCATTCGCCACGCCCTGCGCATCGGCATCGACCCGGCCCGCGAGCAGCGCCCCGGCAATCGCCGCCTGCTCAAGGATGTGCTGCGGATAATGCGTCGGGAAGGCCTGCAGGATGCGCCGCACCACGCGCGCCTCATCCACCACGCGTGCAAGGTCCGCCCCGGTGATCTCTTCGCCGGTGCCGAGCCGCAGCATCGCGCCCTCGACGCCCATCTGGATCAGATATTCCTCCAGAGCGGGCTGATCCTTCAGGTAAACCTCTGATTTGCCGCGCGCCACTTTGAACAGGGGCGGCTGCGCGATATACAGATACCCGCCCTCAATGATCTCCGGCATCTGCCGGAAGAAGAAGGTCAACAGCAGCGTGCGGATATGTGCGCCATCCACATCGGCGTCGGTCATGATGATGATCTTGTGATAGCGCAGCTTGCCGATGTCGAACTCATCGCGCCCGATGCCGGTGCCCAGCGCCGTGATCAACGTGCCCACCGTTTCCGAGGACAACATCCGGTCGAACCGCGCCCGCTCCACGTTCAGGATCTTGCCCCGCAGCGGCAGCACGGCCTGATTCTTCCGCGCCCGGCCCTGCTTGGCCGAGCCGCCCGCCGAATCCCCTTCGACGATGAAGATCTCGGAAAACGCCGGGTCCTTCTCCTGACAATCCGCCAGTTTCCCCGGCAGGCTGGCCACGTCGAGTGCCGTCTTCCGCCGCGTCAGATCGCGCGCCTTGCGTGCCGCCTCGCGCGCCATCGCCGCTTCAACGATTTTGCCGACGATCACTTTGGCCTGGCTCGGATTCTCTTCAAACCACTCACCCAGCTTCTCGTTCACCAGGTTCTCGACCGCAGGCCGCACTTCGGAACTGACCAGCTTGTCCTTGGTTTGAGAGGAAAACTTCGGGTCCGGTACCTTGACTGACAGCACGCAGGTCAACCCCTCGCGCGCGTCGTCGCCGGTAAACTCCACCTTCTCGCGCTTCGCGATCCCGGAGGACTGCGCATAGGCATTGATCGTCCGCGTCAGAGCGCCGCGAAAGCCCGCCAGATGGGTGCCACCATCGCGCTGCGGGATGTTGTTGGTGAAGGGCAAAACTGTCTCGTGATAGCTGTCATTCCACCACATCGCGACCTCGACCGTGATCCCGGCCCGCTCGCCGGTGATATAGATCGGGTCCGCCATGATCGAGCTTTTCGACCGGTCGAGATAGCGCACATATTCCCGCACCCCGCCGTCATAATAAAGCTCGGCGCGCAATGGCTCGGCCGGCCGCTCATCCTCCAGCACGATCCGCACGCCGGAATTCAGGAAGGCCAACTCGCGCAGCCGGTTCTCAAGCGTCTTGAAGACGTAATCGAGGTTGGAAAACGTCGCGGTCGAGGCCAGGAACCGCACCTCGGTCCCCTTGCGCCCGTTCGCGTCCCCGGTGACCCGCAGATGCTCGGTGGTGTAGCCGCCCTCGAAGCGCGCGAAATGCTCCTTGCCGGCGCGCCAGACGCGCAGCTCCAGCCAGTCCGACAGCGCATTGACGACCGAGACGCCAACGCCGTGCAACCCGCCCGAAACCTTGTAGCTGTTCTGGTCGAACTTGCCGCCCGCATGCAGCTGGGTCATGATGACCTCGGCCGCCGAAACGCCCTCTTCCTTATGCATATCCACCGGAATCCCGCGCCCGTTGTCGCTGACGGAAACCGAATTATCGGCGTGAATTTTAACCGTCACCGCCGTCGCATGGCCCGCCAGGGCCTCATCGATGCCATTGTCCACGACCTCGTAGACCATGTGATGCAGACCCGACCCGTCGTCGGTATCCCCGATATACATACCGGGCCGTTTGCGCACGGCCTCCAACCCTTTGAGAACCTTGATGGAATCAGCGCCGTAAGCGGCTTCGGCCTGGTCGTTTTCGGACATTCGGACTTCCCTTGAATTCTTGCGGGATTTATAGGCGGTCGCGCCGGGAATGTCACGAGATGGCGGTCAGATATTGCGCCTCAGATCAGCGCAATCGCGAGGCCCACGCAGATCAGCAGGCCGCCCGCCCCAAGGTTCACCCGGCGTAGCACTGCAGGCGTGGTCAGCAACACCCGCGCCCGCGATACCAGCGCCGCCGAGGTCAGGTTGCCCAGCAGCGGAATCGCCATCGACAAGAGGATGATCGCCGCGATATCCGGCCCTGTCACCCGGGCCAGGTCAAAGAACCCCGGCAGCACCAGCATGTAGAACAGGATCGCCTTCGGATTGCCCAGGATCGCGGCGACCCCGGCACTGAACCCGACCCAAAGCCCGGGCCGCGTCAACCGCCCGTCCGGGTTGATCGCCTTGCCCGACTGCCAGATCAGCGCCAGCCCCATCACGACGAAAATCCCCGCCGCGACCCAGCGCAATCCCTCCATCAGCCAGGCCTGCTCATCCGCCACCGCCTTCAGCCCGAAGATGGCGACCAGCGGCCAGAGGATATCGCCCAGCGTCACCCCCACCGCCAAGGGCCAGGCAGAGCGGAACCCACCCGTCAAGGCCCGCGCCGTCAAGGCGACAAATACCGGCCCGGGCGTGATCCACAACCCGACCAGAGCACCGCCATAAAGCGCGAGTTGCAGCAACGTGATCGTCAATTCCCAGCCCCGGGCAAATCTCGCCGCACCCTGTCACGCCGCCGCGCGCCGCTCAACGAGATTTCCACGATCCGGCAGAGGCGCAGTGCGGCGCCAATCCCTTCACTTCGGCTGCGCCGCAACGCGGCTCGGGTCTAGGTCGCTTCCCACGGGAGCATTCTTGCCAAGAAGACAGCCCAAGCAATTGCCCTATCTCTCCATTTTTTCTGTCCAAAAAATATCGCGCGGGGCGGTGGAGGCGCCCCCGCATCAGGCGGCCCGCAAAAGCGCGGCACAACTAGCCGAAAGCCTCACCCCCCGGTCGGGGTATAAAGCGGTCCCACGCTCAGCCCCTTGCCCGCCGCGCGGACCGAGATCGTCTGGTTCACTGGCACCGTCACCCAGTCCGAAGTCGCGCCGTCCGGCCAGATCACCCGCAGCTCGGCACTGGTCGCAGCACCAATCCCGAAATGTACCGGCGTCGCATGGCCAGAGGCATGGCCACCACCCACCGTCAGCTCCTGATCCTGCTCGCCCGCTGAGGTGCGCAACTCCAGCCAAGCCCCGACGGCGAGCACATTGCCGCCTTGATCCATCCGCGGCTGCACCGCAACCCAATTGCCGCTGTCTGGCGTCTCGTTCTGCCAGATCTCCATCGGCGCGCGCCGGTTCACCACCACCAGATCCAGCCGCCCGTCACCGTTCAGATCGACCAGCCCCGCCCCGCGCGACCGCGCCGTGCTCGCCACCCCGGCCTCTGGCGCCATTTCAACGAACGTGCCATCAGGCTTCTGCATCAGCAGGTTGTTGGGGTCCTTGGCGGCATTCGACGGCATCTGATCCACATTGCCCTTGGAAATGAACAGATCCACCCGCCCGTCATTGTCCACATCCGCAAACTCCGCATGCCACCCGGTCGAGGGCCGCCCGTCATCGCCTAGATACGGATGCTGCGCATAGGTGCCGATGGAATAGGGCGCGGGCTTCAGCGTGCCGCCTACATCCAGCTGCATCAGCTGATCGCCCATCGAGGTGGTCATGATCGCGGGCAACCCGGTGCCCTGCAACGGGCGGCTCGCAATCCCCATTCCCCAGAGCGAGACATGCGGCCAGCCCTCGGCCTCGGTATATTCGCGAACCGGATCAAGGTGCCACATCTGCTCGTAGCCGCCGCGCACATAATATTGCCGGTCATTGGCGATGCGCAGATCGCGCGTGCCGGTCCGCTTCCAATCGGACATCAGCATCGACAGCGCACAGAACCCCGGCTTCAGCGGGATCGGCGTGCCGAAGCGCCGCCCTTCCGGGCGGATCAGGAAGTTCACATCGCAGGCAAAAAACGGCCCGTCCGGGTTCTTGCGATCCACATAATTGCCGACCGCGATGGTCGGCCATGTCTGCCCTGCCTCCCAGGTCGCGGCGAAAGAGGTGGTCCAGCGGTCATCGGGCACATAGCCCCAGGCTTTCGTCACATCGGTGAACTGGCACTCCGGCCCGCCCTTTAGAATCCGGTTGCCGCTTGCCCCCATCACGAACAGATCGACCCAGCCGTCGCCGTCGATGTCCAGCGGATAGGCGCCGGTCACATCGGCCACCGCCGGCACATCGCCCAGCCGGAAGCTGATCGGCGCGCCCGGCGTTGATGTCGTGTTCACGAACAGCCGCGACGGCCCGCCGCCGCCTGCGACATAAAGCGAGGGATAGCCCGAATGGTTGCAGTCGAGGATCGCCACCCCGCCGCCCACGAAATGCTCCCAGCCGCCTGAATAGACCTGCGCCACCGGCAACGCCGCCGACCGGTCGGTGAATTTCGGATCGGCATGCGCGGGTAGCGCCGCCAATGCTGCAAGGATCAAGCCCCCTCATTGTGCTGCGATCTCCCGCACCGGCGTCAGCGCCGCTTCGGTCACCGCCGACAGCGCCAGCGCCGCCGCGCCATGCGCCCAGAGCAGGTCGCCCCAGGCATGTATCTCGATGCGCGGCGCAGGCCGCCCGGTATCCAGCATCAGTGCCTCCATCTCGGCCAATGTATCCGCGGCATAAAGGTAGTCGTATCGCATCCGTTCCCCCGACAGGATGATCAGTTCGGGGTCGAACAGGTTGACCACATTGGACAGTCCTACCGCCAAGTACCGCCCCGCCCGGCGAAAGATCGAGCGTGCGGCGGTGTTGCCCGCCTTGGCATGGTCATAGAGGCTTTCCAGCAGCACGCCCACCGAATGGCTGTCCTTGTGTGTCCAGTTCAGCGCAGTCGTCGCCTCACGTGCCAGCGCGTAATCCGCGATATAGGCCTCGAGGCAACCGCGCTGCCCGCAGCGGCAGAGCGCCCCGTCAAGCTGCACCTTGGTATGCCCCAGCTCCATCCCAAGACCCCGCGAGCCGCGATAGATGCGATGGTTGATGACGAACCCCATCCCCACACCGTGCTCGATGGTGACAACCGCAAAATCGGACAGCGCGCGTCCAGCGCCGAACCATAGCTCCGCAAGCGTCACCATATTGGCGTCGTTATCTATATGCACCTGCAGGCCGAAGCGGGCAGTTGCCGTGGCGGCCAGCGGCACCGGCCGTTCCAGCAGCACCGGCGACCACAGCACCATACCCTCGGTCCGGTCGACGAAGCCCGGCACCCCCATGCCGACCGCGCTCAGCCCGCTCCGCGCAATCCCCGCTTTGGCGCAGACCCGGTCGAGCAGCGCCTCGCCCGCGTCGAGCAACGAGCCGAGGTCCATCGCCCCCGGTCGCCGCGGGATCGTGTCATTCGCCACCAGACGCCCGGCGAAATCGACGATCACCGCCGTATGCTCGCGGTCCGACAGTTTCATCCCCGCCACCAGATGCGCCTCAGCCCGCACGCCCAGCGCCACGGCAGGCCGCCCGCGCCCGGACTCACCCTCGCGCGGGGCTGCGACCTCTTCGATCAGCCCGGCTTCGATCAGTTCCGAAGTGATCGTGGTGACCGAGGCCGGGCTGACGCCCAGATCCTTGGCCACCTGCACCCGCGCGATCAGCCCGGCCGAGCGCACCCGCTCGAACACCTGCTGCCGCAGCGGGCGAGAGGTCTCGGAAAGCGGCGGAATCAGCGGTCCGCAGCCTTTCGCTGCCGCAGCATTCTTTGGCCCAGAGATTGCCCCCATCCGTGGCATTTATTCGGCTCCCGAACGAAAAATGGCCAGAACTGCTGATATATTGTCCATGCCTTGCCGCAATGCAGCGAAACTCCGGGCATCCCGGCGATCGGACTACAATCGCCCGACATTTTTATTTTGACAACTAAATTTATTGGGGTCATTTTTCCCGCGTGTCGACGAATCTGTCGGACCGGCCCTTCGCTGGCCGCATCCATAGGGAGGATTAAAATGCGTAAGGTGCTTACCCTTGCCGCTATTCTGGTGGCCTCAACTGCAAATATCTCGCTGGCGAATGGCAAACTGATTGCCGTGTCCTGGAAGACCTTCCAGGAAGAGCGCTGGAAAACCGATGAAGGCGCGATCAAGGCGGTCGTAGAAGCTGCCGGCGACAAGTACATCTCGACCGACGCGCAGAACTCGGCCCAGAAACAGGCTGCCGACATCGAAGGCCTGATCGCCCAGAAGCCGGATGTCATCATCGTCGTTCCGTACGACTCGGACGCGATCCTGCCGTCGATCAAGGAAATCCAGAACGCCGGCATCAAATCGATTGCCTATGACGTGCAGTTCGAGGATCCCAACTCGCTCTACATCACGTTCGACAACGTGGGCGTCGGCCGCCTGATGGCGCAGACCATGCTGAAAGACGGCAAGAAGGCGGGCAATTTCGCTTACGTCAAGGGTGACAAGGGCGACCCGAACACCCAGTTCCTCGCCAAGGGCTTTGAAGAAGTCCTGAAACCGGAAGTGTCGTCGGGCAAGATCAAGGTAGTTTGCGACAACTATGTTGACGGCTGGAAGCCCGACAACGCTCAGAAGGTGATGGAGCAGTGCCTTACCGCGAACAACAACAAGATTGACGCTGTCATCTCCGAAAACGACGGCATGGCCTCGGGCGTCGTTGCCGCGCTGACCGCGCAGGGCCTCGCTGGTCAGGTTCCGGTCACTGGACAGGACGGCGACAAGGCAGCGCTGAACCGCGTGGCACTGGGCACCCAGCTTGTGTCGATCTGGAAAGACAGCCGCATCCTTGGCAAAGCGGCCGGCGAAGCCGCCGTGGCTCTGGCCGATGGCAAGAAGATGGACTCGATCAAGGGCGTCGCGAAGTTCTCCGACGGCGCGAAGCACGTGAGCATGGACGCGATCCTGCTGAAGCCGGATGCAATCACCAAAGCCAACTTGGATGATGTGATCAAGGCTGGGTGGGTCACCAAGGCTGAGGCTTGCGCAGGCGTCAAGGCCGGTGCGGTTGCAGCTTGCAAGTAAGGTCTTTCGGACCCTGAAGACCTGAAGAGGCCGCGCCGCTTTCGATGAGGCGGCGCGGCTTTGTCACACTAAAGTTCGAAATTCGCCGGCACCCTGCAGGAGCCGAGCCGCGTCTTCGCAGAGGAGGGGTGAAATGCCAAACGACGACAAGATGAAGGCGCCGGGGTTGCAGAAGGAAGGGCCGCTGGCGTCCTTTCTGCGCGCCACAGAGCTTGACACACGGATCCTTGGAATGGTTGCCGCGCTGATCCTGATCTGGTGCACCTTCGATATCCTGAGCGGCCTCGCCCGGCCCAATACCGGCCTGCTCGGCGGCTCGTTCCTGACGCCCCGCAACATGTGGACGCTGCTGGTCCAGACCTCGTCGATTGCCGTCATGGCCACGGGCATGGTGCTGGTGATCGTGATGCGCCAGATCGACCTGTCGGTCGGCTCGATGCTCAGCATGCTGGCGGTGGCCGGGGCGGTGGTTCAGGTGCTCATCCTCGCGCCCATGCTTGGCGTTGGCCACCCGATAATCTGGGTCGCCGGGGTCGCCACCTGTCTTGTGGCGGGGACCCTTGTCGGTGTGTTCAACGGAATGCTGACGGCCTATCTGCAGATCCCGGCCTTCATCGTGACCCTGGGCGGCCTGATTGCCTACAGCGGTGTCGCCTTCCTGCTCGCCAGCGGCGTCACGATCGCGCCGATGGACCAGACCTTCGACATCATCGGTGGCGGTGTCCCCCAATCTTGGCTCGGCCCGCTGTGGAGCTGGGTGCTTGGCCTTGCGGTCTGCCTCTTGATCGTGCTGGGTCTGATCAGCGGGCGCCAGCAACCGGCGCAAGTTCAATTTCCCGCTTCGTCCGATCTGGGCAGAGGGCGCACTCGCCGCAATAGGCGCAATCGCGGTCCTGGGAACGACCTATGTCGTAACCTCCTACCCCTGGCCGTTCATGTTGATCAAGCAATATGCCCAGGCCCATAACGTGACCATTCCGGTCGGGGTTCAGGATAACGACGGCGATGCCATCTGCATGGTGGCCGATCAGGTCGTGCGCTGCACCACCGGCCTTGTCTACTACACCGGCTACGCCGTGCCGGTCCTCATCGCGCTCGCTGTCGGCGTCGTGATGACCTTCATTGCAGACGCGGACGAAATTCGGTCGCTATATCTACGCCATCGGCGGCAACCCCGAGGCGGCAGAACTTGCCGGCATCAACACCCGCATGGTCACGGTCAAGGTCTTCGCCCTCATGGGCTTCCTCACCGGCCTTTCGGCGATCATCTCCTCGGCGCGTCTTGATGCCGCGACCAACGCGCTGGGGCAGTCGAACGAGCTTTACGTGATCGCCGCGACAGTGATCGGCGGCACCTCATTGGCAGGTGGTGTCGGCACCGTCTATGGCGCGCTTCTGGGCGCGCTGCTGATGCAGTCGATCCAGTCCGGCATGCAGCTTCTGAACCTGCCCGCCGCCTTCCAGAATATCGTCGTTGGCACCGTCCTCGTGCTTGCCGTCTTCGTCGACCAGCTCTATCGCCGCCGCGTGAAGTGAGGAGGAAACCATGACCGCACCTCTCGTAGAACTGCGCAACATCTCGATCTCCTTCGGCGGCATCAAGGCCGTCGACGATGTCTCGATCGACCTCCACCCGGGCGAGGTCGTGGGCCTCCTGGGCCATAACGGCGCCGGCAAATCGACCCTGATCAAGATCCTGTCCGGCGCCTACCGCCGCGACGCGGGCCAGATCTTCATCAATGGCGAAGAGGTGACCATCACCAACCCGCGCGACGCCAAGGCCTATGGGATCGAGACGATCTACCAAGCCCTCGCACTGGCCGACAACGTCGATGCCGCCGCCAACCTTTACCTCGGCCGCGAACTGCAAGACCCGCTGGGGCACCCTCGACGACGTCGCGATGGAGGCCGAGGCCCGCCGCGTCATGGGCCGCCTCAACCCCAACTTCAAACGCTTCAAGGAACCCGCCAGTTCGCTCTCCGGCGGTCAGCGCCAGTCCGTTGCCATCGCCCGCGCGATCCTGTTCAACGCGCGCATCCTGATCATGGACGAACCGACCGCCGCCCTCGGCCCGCAGGAAACACGGATGGTCGCCGACCTGATCCGGGAGTTGAAGCGCCAGGGCATCGGCATCTTCCTGATCGACCATGACGTCCATACCGTGATGGACCTCTGCGACCGCGCCAGCGTGATGAAGAACGGCAAGCTGGTGGGCACGGTCAAGGTTGCCGATGTGACCGATGACGACATCCTTGGCATGATCATCCTCGGCAAAAATCCCGAAAAGACCGCATGATGTACGTTGGGCTCGACCTCGGCACATCGGGTTTGAAGGGCATCCTGATCGACGAAGACCAGACTGTCCTCGCCGAGGCTTCGGCCCCGCTCTCGGTCAGCCGCCCTCAGGACGGCTGGTCCGAACAATCTCCCGCCGCCTGGATCGCCGCGACCGAGGCCGTCTTCGACGCCCTCGCCGCCGCCCATACCCTGGCCGATGTCCGCGCCATTGGCCTCTCAGGCCAGATGCACGGCGCGACGCTGCTTGATGCCTCTGACGAAGTGCTGCGCCCTTGCATCCTGTGGAATGACACCCGCTCGCATGAAGAAGCCGCTGAACTCGACGGCGATCCGATTTTCCGCCGCGTCACCGGCAATATCGTCTTTCCCGGCTTCACCGCGCCCAAACTCCTCTGGGTCCGCCATCACGAACCCCAGCTCTTCGACCGCACCGCAAAGGTGCTGCTGCCCAAGGACTACCTCCGGCTCTGGCTGACCGGCGAGCATGTCGCCGAAATGTCCGACGCCGCTGGCACCAGCTGGCTCGACACCGGCGCGCGCGACTGGTCCGACGCGCTCCTCGCTGCGACCGAACTTGACCGCAGCCAGATGCCCCGCCTCGTCGAAGGCTCGCAGCCCTCCGGCAGCGTCCGCGCCCAACTCGCCGCGCGCTGGGGCATGGGAAAATCCGTCATCGTCGCGGGTGGCGGCGGTGATAATGCCGCCGCCGGCGTCGGCGTCGGCGTCGTCCGCGCGGGTGAGGCTTTTGTCTCGCTCGGCACCTCTGGCGTGCTCTTCGCGGCGAACGACGGCTACCAGCCCGCCCCCGAAACCGCAGTTCACACCTTCTGCCATGCCCTGCCCGACACCTGGCACCAGATGGGCGTGATCCTTGCTGCGACCGATGCACTGAACTGGTACGCCCGCCTCGTCGGGTCTGACGCAGGTGCGCTGACCGCCGACCTCGGCCCACTTCAGGCGCCATCCAAGACCCTGTTCATGCCCTATCTCGGCGGCGAGCGCACGCCGCTGAACGACTCCGCCATCCGCGGTGCCTTCATCGGCCTCGAACATGCCACCAACCGCGCCGCTGCCACCCGTGCCGTGCTCGAAGGTGTGACTTTCGCCATCCGCGACTGCCGCGACGCCCTCGCCGCCACTGGAACCCGGATCGAAAGCCTGCTCGCCGTCGGCGGCGGCTCGCGCTCTGACTACTGGCTGCGTGCCATCGCAACCGCGCTTGGCACGCCGGTCCGCCTGCCGGTCGCAGGAGATTTCGGCGGCGCCTACGGGGCCGCCCGCCTTGCGATCATGGCCGCCACAGGCGCCGGTGCCGAAATTGCCACCGCCCCCGCCATCGCCCGCACGATTGACCCCGACCCGGCGCTCGGCAGCGCCTTCGACATGGCCCATACGCGCTACCGCAAGGCACAGACGGCGATCAAAGACCTCACTTCCTAGGGAACTCTCATGACCGACTTCTTCAAGGGCATCGCGCCCATCCGCTACGAAGGCCCCGACAGCAGCAACGAATTCGCCTTCCGCCATTACAACCCTGACGAGGTGGTGATGGGCAAACGGATGGAGGATCACCTTCGATTCGCCGTCGCCTACTGGCACTCCTTCGCCTATGAAGGCGGCGACCCCTTCGGCGGCCGCACGTTCGAGCGCCCCTGGTTCGGCGGCACCCTGGCCGAAGCGAAACTGAAAGCCGATGTGGCCTTTGAGATGTTTGACATCCTCAAAGCCCCCTTCTTCTGCTTCCACGACGCCGACGTCCGCCCCGAAGGCAGGACCTTCGCCGAAAGCACCCGCAACCTCGAGGAAATCGTCGATCACTTCGCGCTGAAGATGGAGACGTCGAAAACCCGCTTGCTCTGGGGCACCGCCAACCTCTTCACCAACCGCCGCTTCATGTCCGGCGCCGCCACCAACCCCGACCCCGACGTCTTCGCCTATTCCGCCGCCACCGTGAAAACCTGCATGGATGCGACGATGAAGCTCGGCGGCGCGAATTACGTCCTTTGGGGCGGGCGAGAGGGCTACGAGTCCCTGCTCAACACCAACCTGACGCGAGAGGCCGAACAGGCCGCCCGCTTCCTGCATATGGTGGTCGATTACAAACACAAGCAGGGCTTCAAAGGCGCCATCCTGATCGAGCCGAAGCCCCAGGAACCCTCGAAACACCAGTATGATTACGACGTTGCCACCGTCTACGGCTTCCTGCGCCGCTTCGGGCTGGAGAATGAGGTCAAGGTGAACATCGAACAGGGCCACGCCATCCTCGCGGGCCACAGTTTTGAGCACGAGATTGCCATGGCCACCTCGCTTGGCATCTTCGGCTCGATCGACATGAACCGTAACGACTACCAGTCCGGCTGGGACACCGACCAGTTTCCCAACAACGTACCGGAAATGGCGCTGGCCTATTACGAGATCCTCAAGATCGGCGGCTTTGAAACTGGTGGCACCAACTTCGACGCCAAGATCCGCCGCCAGAGCCTCGATCCAGAGGATCTGATCCTCGGCCATGTCGGTGGCATGGACACCTGCGCTCGCGCGCTGAAGGCTGCGGCCGCCATGCTCGCCGATGGCGGGCTGGAAGCCGCCCGCGCCTCCCGCTACTCTGGCTGGGAAAGCGCCGCTGCCAAGACCATGTTGACAGACGGCACGCTCGAATCGATCACCCGGCGCGTGCTGGCGGAGAACATCAACCCGCAGCCTAAATCCGGCCGTCAGGAACGTCTGGAAAACTACGTCAACCGCTTCGTCTGACGCAGCCGCTTCTTCTTGGCCCAAATACTCCCGCCGGAGCCTCCCACCCCACCCGTGGAATCCTCCGGCGGGGATATTTTCCGGCAGAAAATGGACCACCGGCCACCTTGGCAGACCCGGCCCCGCGCGCTATCCCTGAAGGCCCGCGAAAGGAAGCCGATGCCACCCAGCCCGCGCCCAAGCCTGAGCAATGCCGCCGCCCGGCGGCTGTTCCTGCAGCGCCACGCGCTCTCGGACCTGCCCACCGCGAAACCTTCCGGCGATGGCCTGATGGAGCTGATCCACAGCCTCGGCTTCGTCCAAATCGACTCGATCAACACTGTCGCGCGCGCGCATCACATGATCCTCTTCGCGCGCCGCCCAGGTTACCGGCAAGAGCAACTCAAACCCCTGCTGGAAACCCGACCGCCAGCTCTTCGAGCATTGGACCCATGACGCCTCGGTCATCCCGACCGAGTATTTCCCGCACTGGCAGCTGCGCTTTTCTCGCGCCCGCGAGCGGCTGATCGACCGTTGGCGCACATGGCGCGGCGACGATTACATCGCCAAGTTCGACGAAGTCCTGCACCAGATCGCCACCCATGGCCCGGTCACCTCCTCCGACGTCGGCGAGGGCGAGGCGCGCGGCAAGGGCGGCTGGTGGGAATGGCACCCGTCCAAGACCGCACTGGAATATCTCTGGCGCACCGGCGCGCTGTCCGTGGTCCGCCGCGACGGCTTCCAGAAGGTCTATGACCTGACCGAACGTGTCCTGCCCATCCCGCTCTGCACTCACCTGCCCGACCCGTCCGAGACGATCCACTGGGCATGCAGCGCGGCGATAGACCGCCTCGGCTTCGCCACCTCGGGCGAGATCGCGGCCTTCCTCGCCACCGCCTCCCCGGAGGAGGCGAAGGTCTGGTCCGCCGCCCAGCTTGCCACCGGCGCCTTGATCGAGGTTGATGTCGAGGGCGCCGACGGCACCCCGCGCCGCCACTTCGCCCGCCCCGACATCCTTGAGCAGGCTGCAGCAGCACCCGAACCGCCCGCAAGGCTGCGCATCCTCAGCCCCTTCGACCCGGCCCTGCGCGACCGCAAGCGTACCGAACGGCTGTTCGGTTTTCACTACCGGATTGAGGTCTTCACCCCCGAAGCCCAGCGCAAATACGGCTATTACACCTTCCCGGTGCTTGAAGGCCCGCGGCTGATCGGCCGCATCGACGCGCGCGCCGACCGCGCCTCTGAAACCCTCGCCGTGCGCGGCTTCTGGCCAGAGGCGAGCGTGACCCTTGGCAAAGGTCGCATCGCCGCGATGGAAAGCGAACTTAACCGCCTCGCCCGCTTCGCAGGCTGCACCAGGGTCAGCTTCGCCCCCGACTGGCTGCGCGACACGCTGCCCCCGGATCGCAATTTGAACGATCAGTCGTAAAACGCGGTCATATTGGCGACGACGATGGAATTCTCGGCCAGCGCACGCTCCATCAGCACGCGCTCTTCCTCGCCGATCTCCTCGCCGCCCGCCAGCCGTTCCTCCAGCGTGCCATAGCCGGTCACATCCAACGGCGCCATCTCGGCGGTCTTCAGCAGCGCCACGGTTTCGCGCACCGCCTCGGCCTCATCCACCCCGGTGGCATAGCACAAAAGCCCCGCGCCGGTCGATTTCTCCGGCAACCCGTCGCCCGCGCAACGGCCGACCTCGACCAGCAGGGTGAACACCTGCTGCGGCCGCTTCGGCTTTTCGGGCGCCTCGTCAGGCGTCAGATCAGTCACGCAACAACTCGTTGATCGAGGTCTTGGATCGCGTCTGCGCATCCACCCGCTTCACGATCACCGCACAGTAAAGGTTGATCCCGTTCTTCGACGGCATCGATCCCGAACCACGACCGACCCCGCCGGAACCTCGCCATAGCTCACCGCGCCGGTCTCCCGGTCGACGATCTTGGTCGATTTGCCGATGAAGACGCCCATGCCAAGGACCGAGCCCTCGCGCACGATGCAACCTTCGACCACCTCCGACCGCGCGCCGATGAAGCAGTTGTCCTCGATGATCGTCGGCCCCGCCTGCATCGGCTCCAGCACGCCGCCAATGCCCACGCCGCCCGACAGGTGCACGTTCTTGCCGATCTGCGCGCAGGACCCGACCGTGGCCCAGGCATCCACCATGGTGCCCGTATCCACATAGGCGCCAAGGTTGACGAAAGACGGCATCAGCACCACGCCCGGCGCGATATAGGCAGATTTGCGCACCACCGCGTTCGGCACCGCGCGAAAGCCCGCCGCACGCCATTGGTTGTCACCCCAGCCCGCGAATTTGCTGTCCACCTTGTCCCACCAGGACGCGCCCTGCGGCCCGCCCGAATGCATCTGCATATCCTTCAGGCGAAAGCCCAGCAGCACCGCCTTCTTGGCCCATTGGTTGACGTGCCACTGCCCGTCCGCCTGCCGCTCGGCCACCCGCAACTTGCCGGTATCGAGCGCCGCCAGCGTGGCCTCGATCGCCTCGCGCGTTTCGCCCTGCGTCGCCGGGGTGATGGCGTCGCGCGCCTCCCAGGCGGCTTCGATCGCGGATTCCAATGCGGCGTTGCTCATAGCCCCTCCAAAAACCTGTCTGGGACCCTCCAAAACGTGTCTGGTCCCGTTGGGCCAGAGGCTATAGACGAGGCAGGCCCCGCGCGCAATGCACGCAGAGGGACCACAGCGATGCGCACTGCGCCCCCGCGCGCAACCCGACGAAGGAATACAAGCCCATGACCGACGATCCGCGCATCAGCCAGCTTCGCGACGCGGCCTCCGATGTCGCGGGCGCGCGGGCGGTTCTCGATACGCCCCAGACCCTGTCGCCGACCTACCGCCTGGCCTTCGCCGACACTGATTTCCTGATGCGCGACGACATGCGCGGCCTGCGCCTGCAGCTGGAACACGACAAGACCGAACGCGCGCTGGAAGAGGCCGGGATCCGCTCGACCTTCGTGATCTTCGGCAGCGCCCGCGTGCCCTCGCCCGAACACCCCGACATGGGCAGCGCCGCGCCGCTGGCGCATTGGTATCCGGTGGCCCAGGGCCTGGCGCAACATGTCACCACGCTCAGCCTCGCCCGCGGCGGCGATTGCGTCGTCGTCACCGGCGGCGGCCCCGGCCTGATGGAGGCCGGCAACCGCGGCGCAGCCGAGGCCGGCGGCCGCTCCATCGGCCTCAACATCGCGCTGCCGCACGAACAGGCGCCCAACCCTTACGTCACGCCCGATCTCTCGTTCAGCTTCCACTATTTCGCGATCCGCAAGATGCACCTTCTGATGCGCGCCCGCGCCATCGCGATCTTCCCCGGCGGCTTCGGCACGCTGGATGAGATGTTCGAGGCCATCACCCTGATCCAGACCGGCCGCATGGCCCGCGTCCCGATCCTGCTCTTCGACAGCGCCTTCTGGCGCCGCCTGATCGACTGGCAGGCGATGGTAGAGGTCGGCACGATCCGCGCCGAAGACCTGGGCCTGCTGTCCTTCGTCGACACGCTCGACGAAGCCATGGCGCTGCTCGACCCCGCCCTGTCCACCTGACACCGCCCCTTTCGCCGCGCCCGGCGGAAGGCTAAGACCAAGGCACAAAACGGGGGCCCCGATGGAACAGCTAGCAACCCTGCTTGAGCGTCTGATCACCCGCCTGCCCCGCGCGGGTCTGGCGTCGCTGCTGCTGGTGCTGACGCTGCTCGCCGTTCTGCCCGCCTTCACCACCCTGCCGCCGGTCGACCGGGACGAGCCGCGCTTTGCCCAATCCTCCAAGCAGATGGTGCAAAGCTGGAACCCGATCGACATCCGCTTTCAGGATACCACGCGCTACAAAAAGCCGGTGGGCATCTACTGGCTGCAGGCCGCGACGGTTGCCGTCACCGGCTCTGGCGCCAATACGGCAATCTGGAAATACCGCCTTCCCTCGCTGGCGGCGGTGCTGCTTTCGGTGCTGCTCAGCGCCTCTATCGCCGGCCTGTTCGGCGGCAGGCTCGCCGCCGCCGCCGCCGGTCTCTTCATGTCCGGCAACTTCCTTCTGCTGGTCGAGGGCCATCTCGCCACCACGGACGCAAGCCTTCTGGCCGCGATCCTCGCATCCCAGGCCGTCCTCGCCCGGCTCTACGCCGCCAACGCCGCCACCGGGTTTGACCGGCAGGCGCCCGCGCCCCTGTCACGCCGCGCGCAGATCCTGTTCTGGGCCGCGCTCGGCGCCTCGGTGCTGCTGAAGGGCCCGATCGGCCCGCTGGTCATCGGCACCACCGCGCTGGTTCTCGCCCTGCGCCACCGCCGCGCGGGCTGGCTCAAGGCGCTGCGCCCGCTGAACGGGCTCCTGATCCTCGCCATCGTGATCCTGCCCTGGTTCCTTGCCATCACAATCAAATCCGGCGGGGCGTTCTGGAGCGAATCCATCGGCCACGACCTGATGGGCAAGGTGGCAGGCGCGCAGGAAAACCACGGCGCCCCGCCCGGCAGCTACCTCACCGCACTCTGGCTCACCTTCTTCCCGGCCTCGATCGCGCTGGCCGTCTCGCTGCCCGCGATCTGGCGCCACCGCGCCACACCCGGCATCACCTTCGCGCTGGCCTGGGCAATCCCGAGCTGGCTGCTGTTCGAGGCGAGCCCGACCAAACTTCTGCATTACGTCCTGCCGCTTTACCCCGCTCTGGCACTCGCCGCCGCGCTGGTCTGGGAAGAGGTGGTGCAGAACCCGCTGCGCCGCTGGCAGAAGATCGTGGCCGCACTGATCGCCGCACTCGGTCTGGTGCTGCTGCTGGCCGTCGCCGTCTATGCATCAGATCTGGGCACCCTGCCGATCCGGCCCGTCGCCCTCGGCGGCGCGCTGCTGTTGGCAGGCTTCGCCTTCGCCCGCACCAGCTTCCGCATGGGCCATGCTACGGCGGCGGCGCTCGGCCTCTGGCTGATGGGCCTCGGCCTGACCGGCGGCGCACTGACCGCTGCCGCCCGCGTGCCCGAGCTCTGGCCCGCCCCTGCCATCGTCGCCCTTGCCCCCGCCACAGCCACCTGCCCGCTGCGCCCGATCGTGACTGACGGCTATGACGAACCCTCGCTCGTCTTCCTGTCCGCCGGCGGCGAGAAAGCCACCACCCCTCAGGCCGCGGCCGAGGCGATGGCCGCCACCCCCTGCACCCTCGCCGCCATCAGCGACAGTGCCGCCTTCCTCGCAAAGGCCGCCACCCTGTCGATTACTCCAAAAGAGGCAGGCAAGGTGGCGGGCCTCAACCTCGGCACTGGCCACAAGATCGCGCTGACGGTCTACACGCTGCAGTAAACCCTAACACTCGGGCTGAGCGCGATCAGGCGCACCCCTTGGACCGGAACCAGCAGCGAAGCGGCCGGGGCCGTGCCCTCTCTCCCACATGGGAGGGCGCATTGGCGCCGTCCCCGCCGTTCAGCCCTCGTTCGGGTGTACGCGAAAAGGTGCAGACCAACGCCGTCCCGGCGCCCACCCGAGCGAGAACGCGGCCCTCTGTAGCGACCTGGTCAAAGCTGAGGATACAACCCCTTACGGACGCAGCCCGACCTTCTCCCGCCGCCCGCGCTCGGTCGCGGATTTCAGCTGCCCGCAGGCCGCCATGATATCCTCGCCGCGCGGCGTGCGGATCGGGCTGGCATAGCCCGCATTGTGGATGATGTCGGCAAAAGCATGGATCCGGTTGCCCGACGACCGCTTGTAGGGCGCGCCCGGCCATTCGTTGAACGGGATCAGGTTCACCTTGGCCGGAATGCCGCGCAGCAGCTCGACCAGCCGATAGGCGTCTTCCTTGCTGTCATTCACTCCGTCCAGCATGACATATTCAAAGGTGATCCGCTCTGAATTCGACAGCCCCGGATAGGCCCGCAAAGTGTCCAGCAGCGTGGCAATGTTCCAGCGCTTGTTGATCGGCACCAGCTGGTCGCGCACCGCATCCGTGGTGGCGTGAAAGCTGACCGCCAGCAAACAGCCGATCTCGGTCGCGGCCCGCGCAATCTCCGGCACTACACCAGAGGTCGACAGCGTGATGCGGCGACGGCCGAGCGCGATCCCCTCATTGTCCATCACGACCTTCATGCTGTCGCGGACATTCTCGAAATTGTAAAGCGGCTCGCCCATCCCCATCAGCACGACGTTGGAAATCAGCCGAGTCTCGACCTTCGGCGCGCCAGGCACCGGCCATTCGCCCAGATCGTCTCGCGCCAGCATGACCTGCCCCACGATCTCGGAGGCCGTCAGGTTGCGCACCAGCTTCTGCGTGCCGGTATGGCAGAACGAACAGGTCAGCGTGCACCCGACCTGAGACGAGATGCAAAGGGTGCCGCGCCCCTCTTCCGGAATATAGACAGTCTCGACCTCATGCCCGCCCGCGATCCGCACCAGAAATTTCCGCGTGCCATCCTCTGAGACCTGCTTGGTCACCACTTTGGGCAGCTCGATCACGAAATGCTCGGCCAGAAGCGCGCGATACTCCTTGGCAAGATTGGTCATCGACTCAAAGTCGCGCACGCCCCAGTGATAGACCCATTGCCATACCTGACCCACCCGCATCTTCGCCTGCCGCTCCGAGGTGCCCGCCGCAATCAGCGCCGCGCGCATGGCCTCGCGCGTTAACCCGACAAGGTTGATCTTGCCACCTTCAGGCAGCTTGCGCGGCAGGGTCAGTACATCCTGAGTGATCGGGGCGGTTGGGATCGTCATGGTCTTCTCCGGGAACTCAAGGCCAGAGCCTATATAGGAGCGCGGCGCAAAACGAAACAGGCAGCGAAGGGCTGTCTGCCCCTCGCGCTCCCCGAGAATATTTTTGCCAAGATGAAGGGAAAAGCAGCGCCTACTTCGCGCAGCGCTTCTGCGCTTCGTCCATCGCCGCGGTGAAACCGATCAGCGAGAAGGTGTCCTTGGTCTGCGTCCCGCGCGAGGAATGAGCGGTGATCGTGGTGTCGGCCCCGTTCTTCAGCGCGGCGAGCAGCCCCGAGTCATCCGCAGGGGTGCGCGGCCAGGCCCATTGGCCATCCACAAACAGCTCGTATTTCTTCCCGTTCAGCTCCAGCGTCGCGGTCGAATTCGGCGCGAAGGTATAGCCGCCGGTGAAGGATATCTCGCCATTCGCGCCGCCGCCCGGGCGGAAAGTGACGAAGAACAGGATATCGCCCCGACTGACCGTGGCAGTCTTGCCATTTCGCGTGTTTACCGTGGTCTTCGGGCTCGAGACGCCCCAGCATTCCTTCGGGTTGTCGCCCGCGAAGACGCTCCAGTCCGATTTCACCGCCACGCGGTTGGTCGATTCCGTCTGTGCCCAGGCACCCGTCGCCGCAAAAGCGATGGCAGCGACTGCCACGCCGCGTCCGATCCATTCCGTCATCTTGATCACAGCCTCCAGCCGTTCAGCCTCTTGCCCCCGCCGCATGGCCGTAGTCCGACCTTTTCCTGTAGCGCGTGCGGTTTCAACTCGATAAGCCGTTCTTAACCCAAACGTGAGGTTTTCCGAAACCCCCTTGGGCGGAAAATCGCGCATCCGTGAGAAGGGAGAGATCACGATGACAGCCCAACCGATGGTCGAACTTTGGCGTGGCGACCTGCTGGAAAGCAGCCACGCAGGCCATGCCGTGATCTGTGACGAGACCGGGCAGATCGTCCAATCCTGGGGCGATCCCGAAGCAGTGATCTTCCCGCGTTCCTCCTGCAAGATGCTGCAGGCTTTGCCGCTTCTGGAAAGCGGCGCCGCTGACGCCGCTGGCCTTTCCGAGGCGCAACTGGCGCTGGCCTGCGCCAGCCATCAGGGCGCCGCCATCCACACCGAAATGGTCACCCAGTGGCTTTCCGATCTGGGACTGGCAGAGCCAGACCTGCGCTGCGGCGCGCATATGCCCTATGATACCGGGGCCGCCCAGGACCTGATCGTCACGAGCAGCCCCCCCTGCCAGATCCACAACAACTGCTCGGGCAAGCATTCCGGCTTTCTGACCCTGAACCGCCACCTCAAATCCGGCCCGGACTATGTCGAGCCCGACCATCCGGTCCAGCGCGCCGTGCGCGACGCCTTCGAAGGTGTTACCGGCGAGACCTCGCCCGGCTACGGCATCGACGGCTGCTCGGCGCCGAACTTCGCCACCTCGGTGCATGGCCTCGCCCGAGCCATGGCCTTCTTCGCTGCCGCGCGCGAGGACGGCCCGACCCGCGAACGCGCCGCGCACCGGCTGACACGCGCCATGGCCGCCTTCCCGGAACTGGTGGCCGGCGAAGGCCGCGCCTGCACCGAGCTGATGCGCGCCATGGGCGGCCGCGTCGCGATCAAGACCGGCGCCGAGGCCGTCTTCGTCGCCATCCTACCTGAACAGAAGCTCGGTATCGCGCTGAAGATCGTGGACGGCGCCACCCGCGCGTCCGAGGCCGCAATCTGCGCCCTTCTGGTGAAACTCGGCGTGCTCGATGGCAACCATCCCGCCACGCTGAAACGGCTGAACGCCGTTCAGAAGAACTGCCGCGGTATGGACGCTGCCATCATCCGCGCCGCACCGGGGTTTGCGTAGGGGCGGGGGCGCCTGTCACTGCCCCCGGGGCGGACGAACCCCTCAGGGCACGCTGACGAACTCGTCCCTGTGATAGCCCTGCAGATAGAGCAGGGCCGTCAGATCGCCGTGGTTCACCCGCACATCGCATTCCGCCGCGACCACCGGCTTGGCATGCAGCGCCACGCCCATGCCTGCCCGCCTCAGCATGCCCAGATCATTCGCGCCGTCGCCCACCGCCAGAACCTCATCCTCCGGGATGCCCAGCCGCTCGGTGATCTCGACCAGCGCCGCGACCTTCGCTTCGCGCCCCAGAATCGGCTCTGCCACCAGCCCGGACAGCTTGCCATCCTCCACCAGCAGGCCATTCGCCCGATCCTCGTCAAAGCCCAGATAGGTCGCCACCGGCTCTGAAAACGCGGTGAACCCGCCCGAGACCAGCGCGGCATAGCCGGCATGGGCCTTCATTGTCGCCACCAGCTTGCGCCCTCCGCTGGTGAAATGAATCCGCTCGGCCAACACCTTGAAGATCACGCCCGCATCAAGGCCCTTCAGCAGCGCCACCCGGGCGCGCAGCGCGCCCTCGAAATCCAACTCGCCATTCATCGCCCGCGCGGTGATGCCCGACACTTCGGAACCTACGCCCGCCTCATCGGCCAGTTCGTCAATGCATTCCTGCCCGATCATGGTCGAATCCATATCCGCCAGCAGCACACGCTTGCGCCGTCCCTCGGCCGGCTGAACTGCCAGATCGATGCCCAGTGCCTGCAACCCTGCCCAAACTTCCCAGCGATCTGCGGGCATCGCCTCGACCGCGAATTCCGCCGCTACCCCGGGGTCGAGCCAGAGCGCATCGCCGCCACCCCAGGCATTGCGCAGACTTTCCACGGTCGTGCGGTCCAGCACCGGCTTGGCAGGGTTGGTCAACAGCGTGGCGATGAACATGGGCAGGCCTCTTGGCAATGTGTCGGATTGCTTGAACAGATAGCGCGAAGTTTCCGGTAGTGGCGGTGCGAGTTGCATTCCGAACCCCCTCGCGGCGCAATACTGCAGTTTTCCCGCTTGTGCCAGTACCCGCCCCTCCCGGCGGCAGCACACCCCTCCCCCGACGAGAGGTATGTTCGTCAATGTAATACTGTCCTCATTTGCCCGTATATTGAGGTGGTGTGTTTCTTGCCTTGCGTCGGATTTGTAGCAAGAAGCGCTTCAGTCAGGGCCAGTCGTCTTGCTCAAGATAGTCCGTCCCGCTCAGGGGTTGGCTCCTCTGGCAAACTCGGACCGGTCCAGGCTTTTACTTCAGTCAATTGACCCAAGGTCATTCTTCCGCGAAAGCATCCTCACAAGGCGCCGATCGACGCCATTCCTCACGGAAGCAAAGAGCGCTTCCGGGAACCCCTTTGGCATCTCCAACACTACCACTGCGACCGCGCTTTCGCTTGCGACCCGGATTTCCTCGAATACGGTTTCGACCTGCTTACGCGAAAAACCCGCAGGAGGGCCAGTTTCGAGGACGTGCCGTCCGGCGGCCTCCGAGACGCCGTGGCGTCTGCCCGCGCCGGCAAACATCGACAGCGTCATACCCTCGATCTGAAGTTGCCCGCCATCGAGACCCCGCTGCACGCTCAGGACGTCATAGGGCCGCATCATCGTACAGAAGCCTCCGGGCGTCAGCGCGACGCTGAGATTCTTTGCTGCCCATCGGTCGCACCGATCAGCCAGAACAGCACACTTGCCATGAACGAGGTCGATCGACCGCAGATCGGATCTGTCGCTTACTTGAAGAGGTCGCGTGATCTCGACGGTGGCGGGTCTGCCTTCACTCTGGTACTTTCGCGTCGGCGGGACCGAGAGCGCCTGACCACAACCCTCCTGCGGCAACTGGAAAAGTCAATCATCCCGGCTCCAGCGGCGGCAGAAATGCTCGTTCTCGACGCCGGCGATCCAGCCTCAGCAGAAGCATTGCCATCAGCGAGGGCCCATTTGGGCCTCGGCCCGACAAGACCCGGCGCAAGGCTGCGCGCCGCGCCGTCAGGCCATCCGATCAAGAAGCGCCTTCGCCTGCCTCACGCGTGGCGCGGATGCGCCTTCGGCCAGGACATCGTAGGCTAGCGAAAGCACCACCCGCGCCTCGTCTGCACGGTGCACGCCTCGCAGATGCTCAGCCAGGCTTGTCGCAGCGGTCAGTTCCCAAAATACAGCCGCCTGCGTCCGCGCCAGACTTATCGACTGGCGAAACAGGCTCTCGATGGAGGTCGAACCTTCATCGGCACGCCGAGCAAGCAACTCGCCTTTGGCCCTCAGAATCTCCGGCATAAGCCAGTTGCAGTCAGTCTCCACGGCGAACTGCAGTGCCTCATCGATTTCGCTCAGGCCGTCATCAACGCGGCCGGCGGCGCCAAAGGCTACGGCAAGCTCGACCTGAAAGAACGGATAGAACAGAAGGTACCTCGCGTCCCGCATTTCTGCGAGACCGGCCCGGAGTGCATCGATCGCGGTCTCAGGCTGGCCGCGCTTGCCCGCGATCACGGCTCTCACGCAGCTGCCGACCGCACGGAAGGGACGCAGCCCGTGCTTATGGGCGTGCTCAACCAGTTCTGCGCCGTACCTGTCCGCGGTCTCCAATTCTCCAAGGCTCAGGAACACGAAGCCCGCCGCCCAGGCGAGCGCGACGCACAAGATCGTTGGCTGGTTCGTGCCGCGCGCCTCCTCAATGGCGCTGATTGCCGCTTGCGCTGCGGCATCCAATCTTCCTTGCGACAAGAGGTTGAGGGTGTGGTGGCTCAGCGCAGATGTGCTCGGGTCGGTGAGAAAGCGGATCATGTCCCGGCCCCTTCGTCCGGCCGGGTAGTGGTCGCACGCCCATTGCAACCGTTCGCTGGCTTCGGCATGGGCGGCGAGATAGGTCTGCGGCACGCCGATCAGCCAGGCAGCGGTCGCCTGGGCCTGAATGTCGCGCACGCGGGCGACCTCTTCATATTCGCGTGCGTAGACGAGCGCTTCGTTGAGGGCCATCGCGCGGGCGTGAAACAGCCAGAGGCCGAAAGCCGCGCGCTGACGATAGTCGAAATCCTCAAGTTCCCGTGCCAGGGCAAGCGCCCGTATCAGCGCGTCGCGTGCGCGCGCACTGCTGCCCTCGGTATAGACCAGCGCGATACCGCGGCCACATTGCAGCATCATCTCATGTCGGGGGGCGGTGCCGGCACCGACGTGTGCGAGGGCCTTGCCCGCCCACTCACAGGACTCGGTGACCAGCGACAGGCCGATCCAGAAGTCAGTCGCGGTCGCAGCGAGCGCCACGCCCAATCCCGGATCACCTCGGGGCGAAAGCGCCCAGTTCAGCGCGGCACGCAGATTGTCGGTCTCGCGGCGATAGCTGTCGAACTCGTCGATGGCGGCCTGCTGCAGGCTCTCTGTCGCGAAGGGAGCAAACAGGGCCAGGTAGAACTCTGCATGGCGGCGCAGAGTCGGTTGGTGCTCGGGCATGCCGACGAACTTCTCGAGCGCATAGGCCCTGACCGTCTCCAGCAGGCGCCAACGCTGGCTTGCCTCGGACCTGTCGAGCGTCACCAGAGACTTCGAGACGAGGCTCGAGATTCCCTGCACGACAAGCGCCTCGGTGTCATCCGAGATGGCGGTGACAGCCTCGAGCGTGAAGCCGGCCGGGAAGACAGCCAGACGCAGCAGCAGCGCCCGCTCCTCCGCCGGCAACAGCTCGTAACTCCAGTCCAGCGTTGCCCGCAGCGTCCGGTGCCGCGGCAGCGCCGTGCGGCGGCCGCTCGTCAGTAATGCGAAGCGATCATCCAGATGGGCCGCGACGCCTTGGATGCCGAGCGTAGCCGCCCGTGCTGCCGCGAATTCGATGGCGAGAGGAACGCCGTCGAGCCGCCGGCAAATCGCCGCGGTCACTGAAAGCGTTTTGCCATCCGGCTGGAAGTCCGACCAGCGCGATTGCATCCTCGCAACGAAGAGCTGGACGGCGCTGTGTTCGAGCACGCGATCCGAATCGTCGAGATGCTCCGCCGGTATTTCCAACGGCGGCACCCGGAAGACGACCTCGCCCTCGACGCGCAGCTCTTCCCGACTGGTCGCCAGCACAGTCGTGTTCGGGCAGAGGCGCACAAGCGCCTCGACGGTGGCGGCCGCGACTTCGATCACGTGCTCGCAGTTATCCAGCACAAGGAGTATCTTCCTGTCGCCGAGCGCGCGGGCGACCGATGCCGGCACCGGTTCCTCGCCGCCGAGCGGCAGGTTGAGCGCACCTGCTACGGCTGAGGGTATCAGGTCGGCAGCGGAGAGCGAGACCAGTTCGACCAGGAATACGTCGCTGCCGAGCGTCGGAAACAGGGTCCGGGCAACCTCGGAGGCCAGCACAGTTTTCCCAATTCCGCCCGGACCGGTCAGCGTCACCACCCGGTAGGCGGTCAGCAGGTCGCACAGGTGCTCGACGGCAGTCTTCCGCCCGATGAGGGCGGTCGCAGCTGCCGGAAAATTGGTGACGTTTCGTTCGGCGCCGGGCACCGTCGGCGCGGGCGTCTGCGACTTCTCGGTTGCGCGCTGCGCCCGAACTGCCCAATCGCCATGAAGCCGATAGCCGCGGCCCGAGACCGTCTTCAGCAGTCCGCGATCCTCCCCGAGCGCCTTCCGGATCGCCGAGATATGAACCTGCAGCGTATTGTCCTCAACGATGGCGCCCGGCCAAACCTGCCGAAAAAGCTCGTCCTTCGTGACGAGGTGCCCGGCGGCGGTCGCAAGCGTCTCGAGAATCTCGTAGGCGCGGCCACCTATCGGCACCATTTTTCCGCACGTGCGCAACTCGCGCAGCGCCAAGTCGAGCTCCCAATCGCCGCATTCGAAGACGAGATCGTCCCGCATGAAGTTCCCGACTTCAGGAAATTTCAGGAAATCTCAGACTAGCCCGGCGTCTTGGTGACGGCAAGGAACTGGTCGCGTCTTGTTTCTGCTCAATCGGCAAGCTTCCCGCCGCGCGGCGACCTTCGCCGGAATATCATTTCAGCCAGACGATCAGGTATCCAAAAAGTCTAAATATATCCGGTAGATAAGCCAAAAGACGCATCGCTCGCAGCCATTGACGCACGCAGCTTGATCCTCGGCCGAAGCACGCTGTGTGCGAGCCCTTTCGACATTCTAGGGCGGCGTCTGCGGTTCTCCCGCCGCCACTCGCTTGAAAATCCGCATTAAGCACTCTTCACAACTGCATCAGGACTCCCGACCTTCGATCCCGCAAGCTCATTGGGAAGGAACAACCGACCTTCGTGCGGTTTCCTGAAGGCCCCTGAGGAGTAAGAGTGATGAACGCGGAACGCGCGCTTCGCAGGAATACTTGGGAACGGCAGGTCGAGGATGAGGTGCCATTGCCTGCCTCGCCTTCCCTATCAGCGGTGTTCGTCGTTCACAGCGACGCCGCCGTGAGTCAATTCCTGGTCGCCGCGATCGAAGCCCTCGGTTGGCAGGCTCGGCCGTTCTCATCGGCGGGGGAATTTCTCGCGAGCCCGCCAGCGCCCGGCCCCAGCTGCCTGGTGCTTGACGTAACCATCCCCGGTCTCGAGCGCCACGATGTGCGGCGCCGGGTCGAAGCCGGGTGGGCGAGTATGCCGATCATCCTCGCCTCCCGTAGCGGGCACCTCCTGATGACCATCTCGATGGTGGAGGAAGGCGCGGTCGAACTCGTGAAGACCCCGATCGGCGGCGACGAGTTTCTGGCCGCCGTCAGCTACGCCCTCGAGCGAAGCCGCGCCACACTCGAACAGCAGGCCGAGACGCGCAGACTGCGGGCCCGATTCACCTCGCTCAGCCCGCGGGAGCGGGATGTCTTAACGCTCGTGGTCGCCGGACTTCTGAACAAGCAGGTCGGATATGAGCTCGGCATCAGCGAGATCACTGTCAAGGCACATCGCGGACGGGTCATGCGCAAGATGGAGGCGCCTTCGCTTCCCGATCTAGTGAACATGGCAGCGAGTCTCGACGTCCGTCGCAACCGCCAGCCCTTTCAGAGGGCCCGCGTCGCGGCAGACCAGGCCCGACGCTGACAGGATAGGGAGTCGCACTTGAGGGGCATGACGTTTGATTCCGGTGGGATGCGGCTGGCTTCGAGCGGCGACTTTTAGTCTCGGTTGTCGCCATAGCGTGCTGCCGCCTCAGCGAAGGACGTTTTCCACGCGGGGTCAGCGGGTTGATCCATCAGGCTTCCCTCAGCGGCGATGCGTAAAAACCGCCTCATGGGTCGTTTGGACCGAGTTGAAGGCAACGAATGCCAACGCGGTCACAGCGGCCGGTATGAACCCAAGAAGAAAAAAGCAACACGGCAAGCGCCCAGGCTGCCGGAGTGTCAAGGGTCGATGCAAATCCCAAAACTTGGACGACGACCTTATGCACTCCACCGGCATACCCAAACGTCGGCCATTGGGTCGACGTCTTGTGGAATTTCAACTCAGCGGGATGACCACCAATCGGCGCGGACGCGCCCGCCAGCGCATCCGAGTTGTCCATTCCGATCGGAACAGAAGGAGATGTGGCTGTCTTAGATTTGTGCATCCTCCAAGCCCGTTTCCAACTCGTTCTCCATTCGAGTGGTTGAAGTTGCAGGGTAGCCGCCAATGATACTTGACGGTTTATCGGGGTTCGCATAGGTGTCGCGGCGGGACACCCCTCCCCAACGAGGGGCGTATATCTGTGAGGATACTATGACTGACACGACCGCCCCGGCAAAATTGCCGGCAAATCCGCGTTTCTCGTCCGGCCCCTGCGCGAAGATCCCCGCCTATTCCCTCGACATGCTCGCCGACGCGCCGCTGGGCCGTTCGCACCGTGCGAGCGTGGGCAAGGCCAAGCTGAAACAGGCCATCACACTCACCCGCGAAATTCTCGGCGTCCCCGCTGACTACCGCATCGGCATCGTCCCCGGCTCTGACACCGGCGCCGTCGAAATGGCGATGTGGTCGCTCCTCGGCGCGCGGCCCGTCGAGATGCTGGCCTGGGAAAGCTTCGGCGAAGGCTGGGTCACCGATGTGGTGAAACAGCTCAAACTCGACGC
The DNA here is from genome assembly GCA_963837565.1 of uncultured Pseudomonadota bacterium. Taxonomy (GTDB): domain Bacteria; phylum Pseudomonadota; class Alphaproteobacteria; order Rhodobacterales; family Rhodobacteraceae; genus Solirhodobacter. The sequence continues at coordinate 295,065 of CAWIOC010000001.1, read as the reverse complement.
ACGTGTGACCAAGGCTGCCTATGGCGATATCGTCGACTTCGCCACCGTCGATTTCGACCGCGATGTCGTCTTCACCTGGAACGGCACCACCTCGGGCGTCCGCGTTCCGAACGGCGACGCGATCCCCGCCACCCGTGCAGGCCTGACGATCTGCGACGCCACCTCGGCCGCCTTCGCGATGGACCTGCCGTGGGACAAGCTCGACGTCACCACCTTCTCCTGGCAGAAGGTGCTGGGCGGCGAAGGCGCGCATGGCATGCTGATCCTCTCGCCCCGCGCGGTCGAGCGGCTGGAAAGCTACACCCCCGCCTGGCCGCTGCCGAAGATCTTCCGCCTCACCTCCAAAGGCAAGCTGATCGAGGGGATCTTTGAAGGCGAAACCATCAACACGCCCTCGATGCTGGCGGTGGAAGATTACCTCGTATCACTGAACTGGGCGAAATCGGTTGGCGGGCTCAAGGGCCTGGTCGCCCGCGCCACGGCCAATGCCGATGTCATCGCCCGCTTCACCTCGGCCCGCCCCTGGATCGAAAATCTCGCGCTCCGGCCCGAGATCGCCTCGACCACGTCGGTCTGCCTGAAGTTCACCGATCCGCGCATCACCGACGGCGCCGCCTTCGCCAAGGCCGTCGCCAAACGGCTGGAAACCGCAGGTGCGGCGCTTGACGTGGGCGCCTATCGCGATGCCCCCCCGGCCTGCGCATCTGGTGCGGCTCGACGGTGGAAACATCGGATGTCGAGGCGCTGATGCCCTGGATCGACTGGGCCTTTGGGGTTGAGATCGCAGCACTGTCCAAAGCCGCCTGAGATGCCTGTCATCCCCGCGACAGCGGGGATCTCCCCACCTAGCGTGCCCAAATCTTCGCCCAATGACATGCGCCCCCCGCTTTCGCGGGGGGTGACATCCCTCAAATCTACAGGAGCCTCCACATGGCACCCCGCGTTCTCGTTTCCGACGAACTCTCCGAAACCGCCGTCCAGATCTTCCGCGATCGCGGGGTCGAGGTCGACTACATGCCGAAACTCGGCAAGGACAAAGACAAACTTGCCGAGGTCATCGGCCAATATGACGGCCTCGCCATCCGCTCGGCCACCAAGGTCACTGACAAGCTGCTGGCGCTCGCCACCAACCTCAAGGTCATCGGCCGCGCCGGGATCGGCGTCGACAACGTCGACATCCCCGCCGCCTCCAAGAAAGGCGTGATCGTGATGAACACGCCCTTCGGCAACTCGATCACCACCGCCGAACATGCCATCGCCATGATGTTCGCCACCGCCCGCCAGATCCCAGAGGCGAATACCTCGACCCAGGCCGGCAAATGGGAAAAGTCCCGCTTCATGGGGGTCGAGCTTTACAACAAGACCCTGGGCGTGATCGGCGCGGGCAATATCGGCGGCATCGTCTGCGACCGCGCCCTCGGGCTGCACATGAAGGTCGTGGCCTATGACCCGTTCCTGTCGGAAGAGCGCGCCAAATCGCTCGGCGTCACCAAGGTCGAGCTTGACGAACTGCTCGCCCGCGCCGATTTCATCACGCTGCATGTGCCGCTGACCGACAAGACCCGCAACATCCTCTCGGCGGAAAACCTCGCCAAGACCAAGCCCGGCGTGCGCATCATCAACTGCGCCCGTGGTGGCTTGGTGGATGAGGCAGCCCTCGCCGAGGCCCTGAAATCCGGCCATGTCGCGGGGGCCGCCTTCGACGTCTTCGCGGTCGAACCGGCCACCGAAAGCCCGCTTTTCGGCCTGCCCAACGTGGTCTGTACCCCGCATCTGGGTGCCGCTACCACCGAAGCACAAGAAAACGTCGCCCTGCAAGTGGCAGAGCAGATGTCGGATTACCTGCTCACCGGCGCCGTGCAGAACGCGCTGAACATGCCCAATGTCACGGCGGAAGAAGCCTCGGTCATGGGGCCATGGATCAAGCTTGCAAGCCACCTCGGCGCCTTCATCGGCCAGATGACGGATGAACCGATCAAGGCGATCAACATCCTTTATGACGGCGGCGTCGCCGAAATGAACTTGCCGGCGCTGAATTCGGCGGTGATCTCGGGCGTGATGAAAGCCTCGAACCCCGATGTGAACCTGGTCTCGGCGCCGCTCGTCGCCAAGGATCGCGGCATCCAGATCTCAACCACTCGGCAAGAAAAATCCGGAGCCTTTGACGCCTATGTCAAGGTCACCATGGTCACCGACAAACGCGAACGCTCGATCGCGGGCACCTGCTTCTCGGATGGCAAGCCGCGCTTCATCCAGATCAAGGGCATCAACATCGACGCCGAGGTCGGCGAACACATGCTTTACACCACCAACGAAGATGTCCCCGGCATCATCGGTCTCTTGGGCATGACGATGGGCAAGAACGGTGTGAACATCGCCAACTTCACCCTCGGTCGCTCCGGCGTGGGCAAAGAGGCGATCGCCATCCTCTATCTCGACCAGCGGCTCGATCAAAAAGTGGTCGACGTGCTGGAAGGCTCGGGCATGTTCCAGCAGGTAAAGCCGCTTCAGTTTGAGGTCGCCTGATCGCGCCTGCGCCCCCCTTGGGTTGAACAGCAAAGACGCCCGGTAGAAAAGCGGGGCGGACCGGCCAGGTCCGCCCCGATTTTCTTGACGCATGGCCGGTGCGGGCACATCGTTGCCTTGCCAAACTAGGGGGCGAAGGATGGATATCGCCTTACTCGTCATCGACATGCAGAATGTCTTCTTCGGCGGCGCGACATGGCACGCTGTGCCGCATGCACAATCCGTGCTGGGAAATATCACCGAACTCATCGCCCGCGCCCGCCCGCACGGCGCCCCGGTATTCTTCGTTCAGCATTGCGAAACCGATGGTCCCTTCCTGCCCGGCACGGCGACTTGGGAGCTGCACCCGGACCTTGGCGTCACCGCCGCCGATATCGTCCTGCGCAAATCCTCGCCCGACAGCTTCCGCGATACAGAGCTTGCCGCGATGCTGACCCGGCGTGGCGTCGGGCGGCTGGTGGTGGCCGGCAATCAGACCGAATTCTGCATCGACACCACTGTCCGCGCCGCCTGCAGCCGCGGCTACGACGTGACGTTGGCCGCCGACGCTCATGCGACATGGGACAACCCACACCTGTCAGCCGCGCAGATCGTGGCGCACCATAACCACACGCTGGCGGAAGGCTTTGCCGACGTGATGCCGACCGCCGCGATCTTCTTCGCCTGACCGTTGCTGCAACCACGGTCCGACTTACGCCTTCCCCAATAGACCCGCTCGAGGCAACGCGAGCCTGTGCCCGCGGCTCGGCCAGACAAAGGTATTGTGCCACTGGCGCCTCGATCGGATCGGCATCAAAGCCAATGTGCCCAATGGCAGCTTGGCTCCTTGAAAAGGAGTCACCAGATCAGCCAGCGGGCACCATCCCGCGTTCCGGCGTCAGGCGTGCACGCAGCAGCGCGAGCGGATGGTTGCGCAGCGTCAGGCGCATCGCGATGTAATCCTCAACCACCTGCTCCCCCTCGGTCATTTCGCGCAACACCACTGCAGACTCGGCGATCGCTTCGCCATCCATATCGCCCGCGAACAGCGGCAAGGGGCGGCTCCCGGTCAGCGCGCGCGCCTGCCACAACACCTCGCGCCGGGGCAGGCCAAGGCTGGCGAAAGCATCCGCTTCGGCCAGAGCTGTCACCTGCGCGGGGGCCACCCCGGCCCGGCGCCAGACATCGACCACCGCCCGGTAACCATTGTGCCGCGCCGCAGTGATCCGGAGCGCCTCCTCCTCGCGCGCGCCCTGCACCTGTCGGAACCCAAGCCGCAAGGCCAGCCCACCAAACCCGTCCGGCTCCATTGTATTGTCCCAGAAACTCGCGTTGATGCAGACCGGAAGCACCTCGACCCCATGCTCGCGCGCGTCGCGCACGATCTGCGCTGGCGCGTAAAATCCCATCGGCTGCGCATTCAGCAACGCGCAGGCAAAAATCCCCGGATGGTGTCGCTTGATCCAGGCCGAGGCATAGACCAGATGCGCGAAACTCGCCGCATGGCTTTCCGGAAAACCATAGCTCGCGAACCCCTCGATCTGCGCGAAACAGCGCGCGGCGAATGCGGCCTCATAGCCATTTTCCCGCATCCCCGCCAAGAACCGCTCGTTGAACTCGCTGACATTGCCATGCTTCTTGAAAGTGGCAAGTGAGCGGCGCAATCGGTCAGCCTCTTCCGGCGAGAACCCGGCCCCGAGGATGGCGATCTGCATCGCCTGCTCCTGAAACAGAGGCACGCCCAGCGTCTTACCCAACACCTGCCCCAGCGCGTCCGAGGGGAAGCTCACCACCTCTTCACCATTCCGCCGACGCAGATAGGGATGCACCATGTCGCCCTGAATCGGCCCCGGTCGGATGATCGCCACTTGGATCACGAGGTCATAGAAACACTTCGGACGCATCCGGGGCAGAAAGTTCATCTGCGCCCTGCTTTCCACCTGAAACACCCCCAGACTGTCAGCCTCGCACAGCATCTCGTAGGTCGCGGGATCTTCGGGCGGCAGGGAGGCCAGCGTGTAATCCACCTCATGATGCTTCTCGATCAGGGCAAAGGCCTTGCGGATGCAACTCAGCATCCCCAGCGCCAGCACATCCACCTTCAGAATACCCAGCGTGTCGATATCATCCTTGTCCCAGCAGATGACGGTGCGATTCTCCATCGCCGCATTCTCGATCGGCACCAATTCATCCAGCCGCCCTTCGGTGATCACAAAGCCGCCGACATGCTGACTGAGATGACGCGGGAACCCCTGAATCTCCTCCACCAGCTGTATTGTCAGACGCAGCAGCGGGTCGTCCGGGTCCAACCCGATCTCGCGCAGCCGCGCATCATCCACGGCGCGGGCATTGCCCCAGCCCCAGATCTGGCTGGCCATCGTGGCCACCGTATCCTCCGGCAGGCCCAACGCCGCGCCCACCTCGCGCACCGCCCGCTTGCCACGGTAATGAATCACCGTGGCGCACAGGCCCGCCCGGTGACGGCCATAGGTCTGGTAGATATGCTGGATAACTTCCTCGCGCCGCTCGTGCTCGAAATCCACATCGATGTCGGGCGGTTCATCGCGCGCCTCGGACACGAAGCGCTCGAACACCATCGTACCGATCTCGGGGCTGACAGAGGTGACGCCCAGCGCATAGCAGACCACCGAATTCGCCGCCGATCCCCGCCCCTGACAGAGTATCCCGCGGCTTTGCGCGAAATTCACGATGTCATGCACGGTCAGGAAATAGGGCTCGTATTTCAGCTTGCCGATCAGCGCCAGTTCATGCTCCAGAATCCCCCGAACCCGCTCGGACGCACCCAAGGGATAGCGCCAGTCCAGCCCCGCCCGCGCCAACCGCGTCAGCCGCTCTGCCGGGCGCTCCCCGCCCACCACCTCGCTCGGATAGTCATAGCGCAACTGGTCGAGCGAAAAACCCAACCGCCCCGCCACCTCGGCAGACCGCGCCACCGCGTCCTCATGCCCGCGAAACAGCTGCAGCATCTCGGCCTCCGAGCGCAGCCGCCGCTCCGCATTGGCCTGCGCCCAGTGGCCCAGCTGATCGACCTTCACCCCGGTGCGGATCGCGGCCAGCACATCGGTCAGCCGCCGCCGCGACCCGTGATGCATGATCGGCAGGCCGGATGCGATCGTACCCACCCCCAGCCCCGCCGCCCGCCGCGCCAACGCCACAAAGCGCGCCTGGTCCTGCCCATCATAGCCCGGCGCCATCAACACTGAGACCTGCCCGCCAAAGCGCTGTACCAGCTGCTCTGCCGCGCTCCGCCATTCACCCGCCGGACCACCCGCCTCCACGTCGTCCGGATGCAGCAGCAGCTCCATCCCCTCGCCCCAATGCAGCAGATCCGCCAATCCCAGCGCACAACTGCCCTTCGCGCTGCGAAGCCGTCCCAGTGTGATCAGACGGCAAAGCCGCCCCCATGCCGCCCGATCGCGCGGCAGGGCTGTCACCCCCAGCCCCCCCTCGAGCACCAGCCGCGCTGCCGGGATCAGCCGCGGCGTGCTACCAAAGCTGCCCGGCTCCGCCGCCTCCTGCCTCGCAATCTCACGCGCCGCAGCATGGGCCCGCACAATCCCCGCCACCGAATTCTCATCCGCCACCGCAAGAGCGCTCATCCCCATCTCGGCCGCCCGTCGCATATAATCCTCGGGATGCGAGCCCCCGGTCAGGAAGGTGAAATTCGACATAGCCGACAATTCGACAAAGGCCATCGCACCGCTCCATCGGACAGGGTGAGTCCCCCGGGGCATCACCATATTCCCGTTTTGTTCTTCTTTGGAGTCCCCTTCAGACCCCCAAACGGCCCGGAACCCCGCCCTTTCCGCGGAAACTCGCCGCAGCGCAGCGGGAATCCCGGGCTTCGTAAGCGGGGCGTCAGCCATCCCATGCGATCAGAACCGCCAGGCAGACAAGAAACGGAGCCTTCGATGAAACGCATTGCAACCGCACTCGTGCTGGTGCTGGCACTTTCCGCACCACGGATCGCCACCGCCCGAACGGTCACGCTGACCACCACGCTAAAACGCTTCGGTGGATACAGCGCCTATGTCGCGCTCTACATCATCGACCCGCAAGGCAAATATGTGAAGACCATCTGGATCGCCGGTGGCAGGCCCTATTACTACCGCCACCTCAGCGGCTGGATGCGCGCCACCCATGGCCAAGCCAATCTCGATGGCATCACCGGCGCCAGCGTCGGTGAGGGGCGCACCCTGACCGTCCATACCGACATCGCCGATGCACTGATCGACGCGGGCTATTCGATCCATGTCGACGCAGCCTCGGAAGGCATGTCGGAAAGCCCGGCAGAGATTCGCGTGCCGCTCAGCACCAAGGATTCAGGCCGCGCCGTTCAGGGCCGCGCCTACATCGAAACTTTCTCCTACAAGATGTAAGGACGGGACCAACCTGATGCTGCGCAGCCTGCATAAAATCCCCGGCCTACTGGCCTCGATCCTGATCGTGGTCATCGCCCTCTCGGGCACCGTCCTGTCGGTCGTCCCGGCGCTGCAAAGCGCCTCTGCCCCGGTGGATCAGGGCCTGACGGTGGCCCAGCTTGCCGCCGATGTGGCGCGCCATGTGCCGGGCGTCACCCATATCAACCGGCAGCCCTCGGGCCGCCTGATCGCCGATTACAGCACCGATCAGGCCAGCGGACAGGATATCATCGACCCCTCCAATGGCGCGGTGATCGGCCCATACCAGCCCTCGGCCTTCGTGACCTGGATGACCAACTTGCACCGCGCCCTGCTGCTCGGCAACGGCGGGCGCATCGCAACAGCACTTGCGGCGGCGGCGATGGTGACGCTCTGCCTGTCGGGGGCATGGCTGATGGCCCGCCGCATGGGCGGCTGGCGTCGCATCTTCTCGCGCGCCCGTGGCAGCCTCGCCCAGCGCCTACATGTCGAAGCCGGGCGCCTAGTTGTGCTCGGCCTCCTGTTCTCCGGACTGACCGGCCTCTGGATGGGCCTCGCAGCATTGCAGGTGGTGCCCAACGGTCTGGCGGCACAGCCGGAATTCCCCGCCGCGCTGGCGGCGGGCCCGGCCCTGCCGATCACCCATCTGACCGCCCTTCGCGCCATCCCCCTGACCCAGCTCCGCGACCTGACTTACCCGATGGACGCGGCCGATGCCTTCACCCTCTCGACTGCCTCTGGGCAGGGCTATGTTGATCAGGCCACCGGCCAGCTCATCGGCTGGCTGCCCGACAATCTGGCGCGCCGGGTCTATGAGACGGTCTATATGCTGCACACCGGACAGGGCCTCTGGTCGCTCGGCCTGCTCCTCGGCCTCGCCGCACTGGGCGCGCCATTGATGGCGGGGACCGGCACGCTGATCTGGTGGCGCCGCCGCCGCGCCCTGCCACGCTTCGCGCATAACCACGGCGCTCATGCCGCCGACACGATCATCCTCGTCGGCAGCGAAGGGAACGCCACCTGGGGCTTCGCCCGCACCCTGCATGACGCGCTGACCGAGGCCGGCTACCGCGTCCATACCGGCGCGATGAACAGCCTCGCCCGCCGTTATCCCCACGCCGAACGCATGTTCATAATGACCTCCACCCACGGCGACGGCGCGGCCCCGGCCTCGGCCAGCAGCTTTCTGGCCCGCCTCGGGCGGCTCAAGACCCCGCCGACCTACCCGGTCGCCCTGCTCGGCTTCGGTGACCGGCAATTCCCCCGCTTCAGCCAGTTCGGCCATGACGTTGCCGAGGCGCTGGACGCCCGCCGCTGGCGCGCCATGCTGCCCTATGACACGATCGACCGTCAATCACCGCAGGACTTCTCGCGCTGGGGACATGTGGTGGGAGAGGCGCTCGGCCACGCCCTGCCGCTGATCCACCACCCGGTCAAACCGCGCAGCCACAGCCTGACCCTCGCCTCGCGCAGCGATTACGGGCACGAGGTTCAGGCCCCGATCTCGGTCCTCCGCTTCACCGCAACCACCCCGCCGCGCGGCCCCATCGCCCGGCTGATGGGTCAGACCGGCCTGCCGCGCTTCGAAGCTGGCGATCTGGTCGGCATCCTCCCCCCCGGCAGCGACGTGCCGCGCTACTACTCGCTCGCCTCCTCCACCTCTGACGGCGAACTGGAAATCTGCGTCCGCAAAATGCCCGGCGGCGCCTGCTCCTCGCACCTCCACAATCTGGAACCCGGCGACCGGATCGAGGCCTTCATCCGTCCCAACCCGGACTTCCGCCCCGCACGCGGCCGCAGCCCGATCATCCTGATCGGCGCTGGCACCGGCATCGGCCCGCTGACCGGCTTCGTGCGCGCCAACCGCCGCCACCGCCCGATGCACCTCTACTTCGGCGGCCGCGATCCGCAGTCGGATTTCCTCTACCGCCACGACCTGCACGACTGGCTCGCCGACCGTCGCCTGTCCACGCTGACCACCGCCTTCTCGCGGCTGCGCGACCGCGCCTATGTCCAGCACCGCATCGCCTCCGACGCCGACCACTTGCGCAACCTCATCCGAAAAGGTGCCCAAGTCATGGTCTGCGGCGGTCGAGAGATGGCCGATGGCGTCGCCACCGCCCTCGACACCGCCCTCGCCCCGATCGGTATCACCACACACAATCTGAAAGCCGAAGGCCGCTATGTCGAAGACACCTACTAACCTTCCGCGCCACACGCTGCACGGACCCACGATGGGCACCCGCTATTCCGCCAGCTTCTTCGGGCCAAACACACCCGCGCTCGCGCAGGGCCTCGCCGCCACGCTGGCCGAGGTCGACGCGCAAATGTCGACCTGGCGCGCCGACAGCGACCTGATGCGCCTAAACACTGCGCGCCCCGGCACCTGGGTCGACCTGCCGGAAGACCTGATTTCAATCCTCCGCCGCGCACTGCGCATCGGCGCCGAATCCGGTGGCCTCTTCGACATCTCGCTGGGGGACATCACCACCGCCTGGGGCTTCGGCCCGGCGCGCGGCACCTCCGACCCGGCCCGCATCGCGGCAAACCTCGGCCACCCGCACCCCCCCGCCCATCAGACGCTGGAACTTGACCCAACCAACCGCCGCGCCCGCCGCCATTCCGCCGCTTTGCTCGACCTCTCCGGCATCGCTAAGGGTCATGCCACAGACCGCATGATCGCCTGCCTCAAGGATCACGGCATCCGCCAGGCTCTCGCCGCCTTGGATGGGGAACTTTCGGCCCTTGGCACGAAGGAAGACGGCACGCCCTGGGCCGTCGCCGTTGAGCGCCCCGACCACGACCAGCGCGCGCCCCTCAGTATGATCACCCTCTCGGATTGTTCGGTCGCCACCTCGGGCGACTACCGCCACTGGGTCCGCGTCGGCAATACCCGGCTGGCGCACACAATGGACCCCCGCCTGGGCGGCCCGAACTCGAAACCGTCTCGCTTCGGTCACCGTCCTGCACCCGCTCTGTGTCGAGGCTGATGCCTGGGCCACCGCACTTCTGGTCGCGGGCGAGGATGCAGGCCCGGCCATAGCTCGTGAAATGGGCCTCAACGCCCTCTTCATTACCCGCGACGCGGGCGAGCTGCGCCAGTTCCCCATCGGTCCGCGCTTCAGCGAGGGCCTCGCCCTCGCCTGAGGCCTCAAATCCCGGAAATCACGCCAGGTCGTTGCGAAACGCCGCGATTACCTGCGCATAGACTTGCCGCTTGAACGGCACGATCGCCGCAACCATCGCCTCGGCCCCGATCCAGCGCCAATCGGAAAACTCCGGGTGCTCGGTGGCAATATCCACCTGATCGTCACGGCCAAGGAAGCGGAACAGGAACCAGCGCTGGGTCTGCCCGCGAAACTTGCCCTTCCAGACCCGACCCAAGAGCTCCGGCGGCAGATCATAGGTGATCCACCCCGGAGCCTCTGCGACCAACTCCACCAGATCGGCAGTAACCCCGGTCTCTTCCCACAACTCGCGCAGCGCTGCGTCGAGCGGCGCCTCGCCATCGTCGATCCCGCCCTGCGGCATCTGCCACGCCGCGCTGTCGCTATCCTTGCGCATCCCGGCGAAGATCAGCCCCTTCGAGTTGATCATCACGACCCCCGCACAGGGCCGATAAGGCAACTTGGCCGCATCCTCGGGTGTCATCATCGCCAAAACGGGCCAAGGCGCAAACCCCGGCCCCGCTCCTTATTTCGAGGCCGCGGTATTTACCACCGACAGGCCCTTCAGAAGGTCGATAGCATAGGCAAGCTGGAAATCCTTCTGCCGCAGTTCAGCCTCGGCAGCAGCCGATTTCTGCTCGTCCTGATACTGCTTCTTCTCGGCGTCCGTCATCGAGTCATTCGACAGAATGCCCTTCAGATCCGCCTCGGAGGTGCCCTGATTGTCCTGCTTCGCAGCATCGGCAATCTTCGCCTCTTCCTGCGGCACGACGATGTCTGGCGAAATCCCCAGCGCCTGGATCGAGCGTCCCGACGGCGTGTAATACCGCGCAGTGGTCAGCCGCATCGCGCCATCCCCCTTGATCGGAATGATCGTCTGAACAGATCCCTTGCCGAAAGACTTGGTCCCGATCACCACCGCACGATGATGGTCCTGCAAGGCCCCCGTCACGATCTCTGAAGCCGAGGCGGTGCCGCCATTGATCAAGACCACAATCGGCTTGCCGTTGATCAGATCGCCCGGCGTCGCGTTGAACCGCTCGCCATCGCCCGGGTTGCGGCCCCGGGTCGAAACGATCTCACCCTGATCGAGGAAGGCATCCGAAACCTTGATCGCCTGCGTCAGCAGCCCGCCCGGGTTGTTGCGCAGATCGATCACGACGCCGTTGATCTTGTCCATGCCGCCGGCCTGATCCACGGCCTTCTTCAGCCCGGCCGCCATATCGTCATAGGTCTGGTCGTTGAACGTGGTCAGACGCAACACCGCAGTCTTGCCCTCCAGCGATCCCTTGGCGGCAGTCAGCTTGATCGTGTCGCGTACCAGCGTCAGGTCGAACGGGTCCTTGACCCCCTTGCGCACGATGGTGATCTTGATCTCCGAGCCCACCGGCCCGCGCATCGAATCCACCGCCTGATCCAGCGTCATCCCCATCACCGAGGCACCATTGACCTTGACGATGAAGTCACCCGGCTGAATCCCCGCCGCCGCCGCGGGCGTGCCATCCATCGGCGAGACGACTTTGATGTAGCCCTGATCCTGCGTTACCTCGATGCCCAGACCGCCGAACTCGCCCTTGGTCTGGACCTGCATCGCGGCATAATCCTTGGCGTTCATGTAGCTTGAATGCGGATCGAGCGAGGTCAGCATCCCGTTGATCGCCGCCTCGATCAGCTTGCCCGCATCGACCGGCTGCACATATTGCGATCGGATTCTCTCAAACACAGTGCCGAACAGATCGAGCTGCTGGTAGACTGACGAGTCGGGCTTGGTCTCTTCCGCCAGTAGGGGGCCCGCCACCTGCGTGGCCAGAATGACCCCCGCCAGCGTCCCGCCTACAGCGGCCATCACGAATTTCCTCATGCTGTCGTCCTATTCCCTTGTCTTGGCAAACCACGGTTCGGGGTCGATGGGCTTCCCGCCCTGTCTAAGTTCTATATAAAGCGTTTCCGGCCGATCTCCGCCACCGCCAATCTGTGCGCTCGCGACAAACTCGGCTGGATCGGCGTCGTTGCCGCCCATCAGACCCACCGGCGTTCCGGCTGCAATAACATCTCCGACTTTACCGTAAACCGCACCGAGGCCCGCGAGTACCAGCAAGTAGCCCCCACCAGGCTCCAGGATGATCACATTTCCGTAGTCCAGAAGCGGCCCACGATAGCGGATCGTCGCATCCCAGGGGGCAGTGACCAGCGCACGCGACGGGGTGGCAATGACAATGCCGGGGCGGCGGATGCCCGCAGCGTCGGCCTCGCCCGCCTTGTGCAGGACAGCTGCCCTGCACCGGCAGCGGCAGGCTGCCCTTGGCCGCGCTGAAATCGCGTCTTCGGGTTCGCCTCGGCCATCCGCCGGTCGCTCAGCACATCCGCGAACTTGTCAAGCGAGGTGACGCTAACCGCCACCTTCGCCAGCTCCTCGGCGGACTCGGTATAACGCTTCGGCAGATCGGTCCGGTCAGAGATCGCCTGGCTCAGCTCGGTGCGCGCCGCCTGCACCGCCTTCAACCCACCACGCAGGGTGACCGAGGCCTCTTCCTGGCTCGCCCGCAGATCGGCCAGCTCCTTCAACTGCTGGCCCAGCGCCTGCGCCTCGACCTGCAGGGCGGGCGTCACATCCGACACGATCATGCCCGACCGCACCGTGTCCAAAGGCCCCTCGGGCCCGACCAGCAACAAGGGTGCAGGCGTCCGCTCCATCGCGGTCAACACGCCCAGCAATTGCTGCAACCGCCCGCGCTTGGCGTCGAACTGCGCCTGCAACTGATCCTCGCGCAGGGTAACCTGCCGCAACCCGCTGCGCAGCGCGCTCAACCCGCCCTCATAGGCCTCGACCGCCGTGGTCAGCGCCGCGACCCGGTCCTTGGCACTGCGCGCAGCATCCAGCCCAGAGATCGCCGCCCTCAGCGCACCCGCCGCCTTGCGCGCCGCCTGGGCTGCATTGTCTTCGGCCCCTGCCCGCAGCGGCAGCGCCGCCAGCAGCAGCACGGCAAACCCGACCAGCCTCATCTGTCGATCAGGCTCCGCCCGGTCATTTCAGGGGCCAGATCCAACCCCATCAGGTCCAGGAGCGTCGGCGCCAGATCGGCCAGCCGCCCGCCATGCATCCGCGCCCCCTGCGGCCCGCCAAACAGGATCACCGGCACCGGGTTGGTGGTATGTGATGTATGTGGTCCCCCAGTCACCGGGTCCACCATCGTTTCGCAATTGCCATGGTCGGCGGTAACGATCATCGCACCGCCCACCTTTTCCAGCGCCGCCACAACCCGCGTCAACCCCCGGTCCACCGCCTCGCAGGCCTTGATCGCGGCGGGCAGGCTGCCGGTATGCCCCACCATATCCGGGTTGGCATAATTCACCACGATCAGGTCATACCCCGCCCCGATCGCCTCGACGAAATGATCCGTCACCTCGACCGAGGACATCTCGGGCTGCAGATCATAGGTCGCAACCTTCGGGCTCGGCGCCATATAGCGATCCTCGCCCGCCTCCGGTGTCTCCTTGCCGCCGTTCAGAAAGAAGGTGACATGCGGATATTTCTCGGTCTCGGCCAGATGGAACTGCCGCAACCCCTTCGCCGCCACCCATTCCGCCAGCGTGTTGAGACACCTGGGTCTTGGGATAGGCCGTGGTCATGAAGGCGTCATGCGCGGTGGAATAATCCACCATCCCCAGCAGCCCCGCCCATTTCGGCCGGCCCGCCACGTCAAACCCCTTGAACGCCGGATCGCCGATGGCAGACAGAATCTCCCGCGCCCGGTCGGCGCGGAAGTTCAGGCAGAAGAACCCGTCGCCATCCTTCGCCCCCGCATAATCCCCGATCACCGTCGGCGCGATGAACTCATCCGTCTCGCCGCGGGCATAGGCCGCCTGCACCGCGGCCCCGGCATCCGCCGCCGCCTCGCCCTTGCCCCGGATCATCGCATCATAGGCGCGCCCGACCCGCTCCCAGCGGTTGTCGCGGTCCATCGCGTAATAGCGCCCGACGACGCTGCCCACCCGGGCGCCCTTCGGCAGCCCCGCCAGCAGCTCGGCGCACGAACCCCGCCCCCGAATCCGGCGCCACATCGCGCCCGTCGGTCACCGCATGCACGATCACCGGAACCCCCGCCGCCGCAATCGCCTGCACAGCGGCCAGCAGATGCAGGATATGCCCATGCACCCCGCCATCCGAAACAACGCCCATCAGATGCGCCGCCCCGCCGCTGGCCTTCAGCCCCGCGATGAAGGCCAGCAGCGCCTTGTTCTGCCCAAAAGACCCATCCTCGATCGCCAGATCGATCTGCCCCAGATCCATCGCCACCACGCGCCCCGCGCCGATGTTCATATGGCCCACTTCGGAATTGCCCATCTGCCCCTTCGGCAGGCCCACATCCGGCCCGCAGGTGATCAGCGTGGCATTCGGGCAGCTCGCCATCAGCCGGTCAAAGGTCGGCGTCGCCGCCAGCACCGGCGCATTGGCGCTGGTATCGGGGTTCAACCCCCAGCCATCGAGGATGCACAGAACGACCGGCTTGGGATGGGGCATGACGGCTCCTTCGCGATGCGCACCCGTTCTACGCCAGCGCCCGGGCCGGGGCAACCATGTCGCGGGCAGGCCCCTCAGGCCCGCCCGCATCGCAACAACAGCCTATTGCGCGACCGGCTGCGCCACATAGCCCGGCAGATCGGCATCGCTGAAGCCCAGAACATAATAGACGTTCGGACCAGAGGTCTCGGGCAGGAAGTCATTGTCATTGGCGATGAACAGCGTGTGCATCACCGTGCCCTCCAGCGTCACATCCGGGCCAAAGGCCAGCCCCTCGATCTTCGAGGGCACCTTCTCGGCCGGAACCCCCGCCGCCGCCAGCGCCGGCACCAGCTCAAAGAACTTCACCTTCTTCACCGCCGCCTCTGCCGCCGCCTTGCCCGACAGATCGGTGATATCCGTAGCCCCCGCCAGATCGATCCTGAACAAGGTCTTTACCTTGGCCTTGGAGTCATCGCCCAACCCCTTGCCATCGCGCTCATCAAGCAGGAATTCGTGGTCGTTGATCGCCACGATCTCGCTCACGCCCGACCCTTCGGTCAGCATATAGCCATATTCATGCGTGGCCCCGCTCGCCAGATCCACCGTCACGATGCGCAGCATCTTCGCGGTGGCCGGGTCCGCCTTGTCCTGCAACAGCGCAGACTGGATATTGCCCACCAGCATCTTGCCATCCGGCGTGATCGCCAGCCCCTCCATCCCCTGATTGGTCACCCGCCCCGTGCCATTCCCGTCGATCTCGACCTTCTTGCTGGGCGAGACCTTGGCAATGCACAGGTTCGCCGGCAGCGTGAAGGCCTTCACCCGCGCCCCCGTCGCCCGGTCGAACTGATACAGATAAGGCCCGTATTCATCCGAAACGAAGACGCTCTTGCCATCGTTCGACACCCGGATCGCCTCGCTGTCCATCCGCGCGTTGTCGGGGTTGCACGACCCCTTGGCCAAATCCACCGCGTCCGACCGGCCCGAGAAATAATATTTCCCCGCCGCATTCGCCGCCGGCACACCGGACGGCGCGTCCAGCCCCTCTCCCGTGCCGTAAACCAGCGGCGTCGGCGATGACAGCAGCGTCGTGCCCACCAGCTTCGGCGCCAGCGTGAAGGGCAGCGCGGCGCCCGCCGCCGCAGGCGCAAGCACCATCTCGACCGTGTCAAACCGCGGGATGAAACTGACGGTATCGTCGATCTTCGCGTTATAGGATTTCGCATTCGGCCCGCGATCCGGCAGCCCGAGGAACAGGTTCCCCCCGGCATAGGCCAGCCCCGACCCCATGCCACCCAGACTGTTCGCCGCCACCCCGTTTTCCAGCGTGCCGGTCAGCCCCGACAAATCCGCCGCTTCCCCCACCGAGCTTGCACTCAACGCGCCCATCGCGATCAGCTTCGGCTCTGCCTGCGCGACCGAGGCCATGGCAATCAGCGCCACCGGCAGCAGTTTCAGATGCATCGTCATGGTCCGTCTCTCCGGGTAAATTGATCTCGGGCACTGTTAGGCGGTCCGCATAACAGTTTCGTGACCCTCCCCCGTGAACGCGACCCCGGCCTTCCCTTCTTCTTGGCGTAAATACTCTCGGGGGGTGCAGGGGTGCAGACAGCCCCCCGCTACGCCAGCCACGAACCTCACGCCCGGTGATAGGGCCCGCCCGACAGGATCGTCGCCGCGCGATACAGCTGCTCGGCCAGCATCACCCGCACCAGCATATGCGGCCAGACCATCCGCCCGAAAGACAGGCTCGCCCCTGCCGCCTCGCGCAGGGCAGGCGCGATCCCATCTGCCCCGCCGATGACAAAGGCCAGATCCTGCCGCCCGGCATCGCGCCAGCCCGCCAGCGCCGCCGCGAACTCGGGCGAAGACATCGCCCGCCCGCGCTCATCCAGGGTGCAGACTAAAGCGCCTGCAGGCAGCGCCCGCGCCAACAGATCGGCCTCGGCGGCCATCCCGCCGCCTTTCTTGTCTTCCACCTCATTGACAGCCGCCGGGCCTAGGCCAAGGGCCCGCCCGGTTCGGTCAAATCGTGTCAGATAATCATCGACAAGCGCGCGCTCGGGGCCGGTCCGCAACCGGCCCACCGCGCAAACCTGCACCCGCATTCAGATCGTGACCGTCCGCTGCGTTGTCGGCATCCACATCTTCTCGAGCTGATAGAACTCGCGCACTTCCGGGCGGAAGACATGAACGATCACATCGCCTGCATCGATCAGCACCCAGTCGCCGGTCTCCTTGCCCTCGATCTTGGACGCGCGCCCAAGCTCCATCTTCAGCCGGTCCACCAGCTTCTCGGCAATCGCGCTCACCTGCCGGCTCGACCGGCCAGAGCAGATCACCATGTAATCAGCCATATCCGAACGGCCTCGAAGGTCGATCGAGGTTACGTCTTCCGCCTTATCGTCGTCGAGAGAGGTCAGGATGCGGTCGAGCAGTGCATGGCTGGACACATCGTCATGGTGCGCCGTCATCGGCGCCCTCGGTGCAGCCGTCGTGCTGGCTGCGAGCAATGTCTGAGACAGGACATCGTCCTCCTGAAAGCGCGCCGACTGATCCCCGGCGCTGGGTATGACTATAAGGTAGCATCGCCCGGGCAAAATCTCAATGACACGCGCCGGCCTGCCGCAGACCGTGTCGGCAGGGTCACGCCTGACGCCTCAGGGGCAGGGCTCAAGCGTGCCGCCGCTCTCGGTCAGAAACCCACCCAAGGTCAGCTTGCCATCGACCAGGGCCAGCCTCGGTCCGCCCTTGGCTAAGCGGATCCAAAGGCCAAACGGCGCCTCGGCATTGGCGCCAGGCTGCAATGCGCAGGGCGTGAAGCGGACCGTGATCGCGCTGCCCGCCTGCTGCCCCGCGGCCGCCCAATCCGTCATCGCCTGCTGCACGGCGCGCAACTGTGCTCCTGCCGGATCGGTCAGCGCCAGAACCATCGGCGGCCCGGCAGAAACTTCGGCCAGCGCGTCTTCCGCCAGCTTTTCCTCACCTGTCGTCCCGTTCGCCGCGCCAAAACGCAACACGGCAGAGTCCGCGATCAGCCCGATCCCCGGCGGCAGCGCCAGCTCGACCCGGATCTCAGCAGGGTCGCCCTGCAATGGATCGGCCACAGCCCTCGCCTGAACGAGACCCGCCCGCGCGATACCAGCCGCCAGCGCTGCCGCCAGCAGTGTGAAACTTAACATCCGGGAAAGGGTCATCTAGGGCTCAGTCCTCAGCGTCCAGGGGTCCGGCACGCTCCGCGCTCTGCCGCAGGTCCACGCCCTCCTCGCCCAGCACACGCACTTCGCGCTGCGGGAAGGGAATGGATATGTTGTTTTCCTTGAATGCGTCCCAAAGTGCAAGATAAACTGCACCTTTGACGTTGGTCAGCCCCTCGACCGGGTCGCGAATCCAGAATCGCAGGATGTAATCCACCGAACTGTCGCCAAAGCCCACGATATGACAGACCGAGGGGCGGTTCTTCAGCACCCGCCCCACCGTCCCCGCAGCCTGCACTGCCACCGCCCGCACCTTGTGCGGGTCGTCGTTGTAAGATGTGCCGAAGAACAGGTCGAGCCGCACGAAATCATTGGAATGTGACCAGTTCACCACCTGACCGGTGATCAGATCCTCATTCGGGATCAGATATTCCTTGCCGTCCCGCGTGACGACCGAGACATAGCGCGCGCCAAGCGCCGCGATCCAGCCAAAGGTCTCGCCCAAGCTGATCACATCCCCCGGCTTGATCGACTTGTCGAGCAGAATGATCACCCCTGAAACCAGGTTTGACACCACCTTCTGCAAACCGAAACCAAGACCGACACCGATCGCACCCGAAAGGACCGCGAGCCCGGTCAGATCGAACCCCACCGCCTTCAACCCGATGAAGAAGGCCGCGCCGAACAGCGTAACCTGCATCAGCTTGACCGCCAGCACCTGCATCGAGGGCGAGATATCCTCATTTGACCGGATCTGCTTGGCCGCCGTCTGGGCAACGAACCGTGCCCCGGTGAACAGGATGCCGGTCACCACCAGCGCCTTCAGCACCGCTAGCGCCGAAAGATGGAACCCACCGAGATCAATCGCGAAATCGTCGAGGAAAGTTTCCGTCGGCCCCACCAGCCCGAGAAAATGCAGCGTGACATATATCCACGCGCCCCAGGTCACGATCCGCCGCAACAGCCGGTTATGGATCAACCGCGTCGCCAGCCCGACGGTCAACCAGGCCGTCGCCAATGTCGCCACGACGACGATCAGATAGCGTCGCGACGGGAAGGTCGTGACCTCGGCCACGATACCTGCGCTGATCCATGCCAGAACCACAAAGGCCACCGCACGGATCCGCTGATGCAACAGCAACAGCAGCCGCAACTGCCACTTCGGACGCCCTTCGAGCGTACGCATCCAGTCATAGATCCTTGGCCCGACGGCCAGCCCGACCAGTTGCGCCAGGCCCAGAACCACCAGAAGGATCACCACCTGATCGAGCCGCGCAAGGATCATCAGATTGCCGAACCGCGCCTCAACCGTGTCGAGAAAGCCTAGTGCGCTCTGCAGGATTGGTTTCAGCTGCTCCATTCGCCGGTGGCTCCCTCGCCTTTCCGCCTATTGTGCACGAATTCCGGCCTTGTCCAACGTGTAGCGGCGGCTTGCCGGCAAACAGAGCCGAAACGGTTGCGCCTGCGCCGCAACGCCACCTCGCCCGATCCTGCACCACAAGGACTGCGTCTGCCGGCATATTGCCAGGCCGCAGAATCAGGCGTAGAAGATCGCGCATGACACGCTTCTTCGACATGGATGACCGCGCGCGCTTGCCCTGGCGGTTTTACGGCGCCTGCCTGACAGTCCTGGCGCGCGGCTGATCGCCCGCGCCCCGGCGCACGCACGCGCCGCCTGTCGTCATACCCTGTCCAACCCTTCCCATCGAAAGCGAAAGCGCCATGACCGCTCCGAAAACCCTCTATGACAAGATCTGGGACGACCACGTCGTCCAGCAATCCGAAGACGGCACCTGCCTGCTCTATATCGACCGCCATCTGGTGCATGAAGTGACCTGCCCGCAGGCCTTCGAAGGCCTGCGCATGACCGGCCGCAAGGTCCGCGCGCCGGAAAAGACCATCGCCGTTCCGGATCACAACGTGCCCACCACGGCTGGACCGCGCCATGCCGCATATCGACAATGAAGAAGCCGCATCCAGGTCGAGGCGCTGGACAAGAACGCCAGCGAATTCGGCATCCACTATTACCCGGTCTCCGACATCCGGCAGGGCATCGTCCATATCGTCGGCCCGGAACAGGGTTGGACTCTGCCCGGCATGACCGTGGTCTGCGGCGACAGCCACACCGCGACGCATGGCGCCTTCGGATCGCTCGCCCATGGCATCGGCACGTCCGAGGTCGAACATGTGCTGGCCACCCAGACGCTGATCCAGAAGAAATCGAAGAACATGAAGGTGGAAATCACCGGCTCGCTGCGTCCCGGCGTCACCGCCAAGGACATCACCCTCTCGGTGATCGGCGCCACCGGCACGGCAGGCGGCACCGGCCATGTCATCGAATATTGCGGTCAGGCGATCCGCGAGCTTTCGATGGAAGGCCGCATGACGGTCTGCAACATGGCGATCGAGGGCGGCGCCCGCGCTGGCCTGATCGCGCCGGATGAAAAGACCTTTGCCTATGTCAAGGGCCGCCCACATGCCCCGAAGGGCGAGAAATGGGACGCGGCGCTGGCCTATTGGAAAACCCTCTTCACCGATGAGGGCGCGCATTTCGACAAGGTCATCACCCTGAAAGGCGAAGACATCGCCCCCGTCGTCACCTGGGGCACCTCGCCCGAGGACGTGCTGCCAATTACCGGCGCTGGTCCCCGCGCCGAGCGATTTCACCGGCGGCAAGGTCGAGGCCGTGCAGCGCGCGCTCGACTACATGGGCCTGACCCCTGGTCAGAAACTGTCCGAGATCAAGATCGACACGGTCTTCATTGGCTCCTGCACCAATGGCCGCATCGAAGACCTGCGCGCCGCGGCCGCCGTGCTGAAGGGCAAGAAGATCGCCCCCGGCATGCGCGCCATGGTGGTCCCCGGCTCGGGCCTCGTGCGCGCCCAGGCGGAAGCAGAGGGTCTGGCCCAGATCTTCATCGACGCCGGCTTGGAATGGCGCCTCGCTGGCTGCTCGATGTGCCTCGCGATGAACCCCGACCAGCTCGCCCCCGGCGAACGCTGCGCGGCGACCTCCAACCGCAACTTCGAAGGCCGTCAGGGCCGCGGCGGGCGCACCCACCTGCTGTCCCCCGCGATGGCCGCTGCAGCCGCGATCACCGGCCACCTGACCGATGTGCGTGACTTCATGGCAGAGGAGGTTCGATGATGGACAAGTTCAACACTCTCACCGGCGTCGCGGCACCCATGCCGCTGGTCAATATCGACACCGACATGATCATCCCCAAGCAGTTCCTCAAAACCATCGCCCGCACCGGCCTTGGCAAGAACCTGTTCGATGAGATGCGCTACACCCTCGACGGCGCACGAAATCCCGGGCTTCGTCCTGAACCAGCCAGCCTACCGCCACGCCGAAATTCTGGTCGCAGGCGATAACTTCGGCTGTGGCTCCTCGCGCGAACATGCGCCCTGGGCCCTGCTTGATTTCGGTATCCGCTGCGTGATCTCCACCAGCTTCGCCGACATCTTCTACAGCAACTGCTTCAAGAACGGCATCCTGCCGATCGTCCTGCCGAAAGAGGCTGTGGATACCCTGATGGACGACGCCCGCAACGGTGCCAACGCCCGTCTGACGGTCGATCTGGAAAGTCAGACCGTCACCGCCTCCGACGGCCAGACCTTCGCGTTTGAGGTCGACAGCTTCAAGAAACACTGCCTTCTCAACGGTCTCGACGATATCGGCCTGACCATGGAAAAGGCAGCATCCATAGATACTTACGAGTCCCGCGCCGCCGTCGCCCGGCCTTGGGTCTGACAGCAACACAATCGTCGGAAAAAAGGCGGGCCCGCGGGTCCGCCTTTTTTTTGCTGCAATGTTGATGCATTCCGGCGACAGAATCTCCGTTAAATAGCCCTATCGAAAGGGTTTTCTTAATAATCCGTTGATGGACTTCAGGAAAGAAGGCAAAACTTGGGCATGTTTGAGGCATTTCGCCATAATTGGCGCGACCCAAATGGAACAAGGGGCAGGCATCGTACCTTCCCCGTCCAGGTTGAGGGAAGTGAAGCGGTGATTCACAGAATTTCGGGCGCACTCGTTCGCGCCGTGCTTATTATCGTGTTGCTGGCAACACCTTCGCTCTTGCTCCCCGGTTCCGGAACGGACTCTACCCAGGTCGTGGCCTTCATGGGGCTCTTCGCGGGCGCGCTGACCTTCTTCGAATATGCCTCGGCCTATCCGGGCCTGATAGAGTTTCGTTACGCCCCGCCGTTCAACCGCATCCGCTACCTCTCGCTGATGCTGACCGTGCTTTTGCTGACCGAGATCTGCGTGGGCCAGACCTCGGTCACCCCGCTCACCATTCTTGTGCGCGCGATCGGTGATGTGATCGGGCGCGCCATCGACGTGCCGTACAGCCCGGTGCGCCTTGTCCTGCTGATGTTGCCCGACAATGTCTCGGGCGAGCATCTTCTGCTGGTCCGCATGGCGGCCGGCATGGCCTATCTGATCTCGCTGGTGACGCTGTCCGTCTTTGTCATCCTGCTCCGGGTCTTCGGCTGGCCCTCGAACAACGGCGCCTTCAATGTCTGGGTCAACCTGCCGACCTTTGATCCGACCGTCGGCGGCGATGTCGTCGCCCGCCTCGAACGCGACGCACGCTTTAACATTGCATTAGGGTTTTTGCTGCCATTCCTACTTCCGGCGGTAGTGAAGGCAGCGGCGAACTCGTTCCAGCCGATCACGCTCGAATCGCCGCAGACGCTGATCTGGATTATCTCGGCATGGGCCTTCCTTCCGGCAAGCCTCTTCATGCGCGGCATCGCGATGGGCCGCATAGCCGACATGATCCGCGAAAAGCGCCGCCAAAACCGCGAAGCTGGCGAACAGTCGCTGCAGCCGGTCTGATCCTACCCCTCCGCGTGGACGACAGCCCGGCTGAATCACTGCGCCTCGCCACATACGAAGGTGAACTAACCCGCCCGGGCGCCGGCCTGCTGCTGAGCGACATCCTGCGCGGCGCCGATCCTCAGGTCACCGCCTCCGTCGCGGTGATTGCCCGGATGAACCCCGATATCCTCCTGCTCACCGGCTTCGACCACGACGCCGGCCTGGCCGCCCCCTCAGCCTATGTCGCGGCGCTGGCCAAGGCGGCTACGCCCTACCCCCATCTTTTTTGAACTGCAACCCCAATACCGGGGTCGCGACCGGCCTCGATCTCGACGGCGACGGCCACCTCGGCGGCCCCGGCGATGCCCAGGGCTTGGGCGCTTTCGCCGGTCAGGGCGGCATGGCCCTGATGTCCAGACTGCCGATCGACACCGCCCGGACGCGGGATTTCACCGCCCTCCTCCGGTCCGCCCTGCCCGGCAACCCGCTAGCGGGCGCACACCTCTCTTCCGAAACCCGGACAATCCAACACCTTCCCGAGACCGGCGCCCGGGATTTCACGCTCCATACCCAATCCGGCGCGCTGCGGCTCGACTACGTCCTGCCCTCGCCTGACCTACATGTCACCGGATCGGGCACCTTCTGGCCCGCCACCGGCGACCCGCTCGACCGCGCCGCACGGTTGACGTCACGCCATCGCCTCGTCTGAGTCGACGTCACCCTGCCGTGACGCCCGCGCCTCCAGTACCTCAGTCACGATCTCTGGCAGACCCGTCAGCACCATTTCCGGTACCAGCGCGCGGAACTTGGCTCCGTCCAAGCGATGTGGCGTGTCGTAGAGATAGCGCATCTCGCGCAGCTCCCGCGCCAACTCCCAGACCGGCGCCGCAAGCGCCATCAACCACCAGGCGAACCGCCCCACCCGCATCTTCCGCTTGCTCTGCCGCTCAACCTCGGCCGCCAGCTCGGTCATGCTGAAACTCACCCCCGGAAAAGGCACGTCCTCATAGGGCGAGAGGTTTTGGCGCTTCTCGGCCAGCGCCACCGCCGCCCGCGCCATATCGGGGATGTAGGCATAGGCCCGCACCGCCCCCGGCGCGCCCATCGCCGTCAACTTTCCCTGCGCCACCCGCTTGAGCATAACCATCTCCATCACCGTCCTCGGATTGCCCGGCGCGATGAAGTCCCCGCCACGCAGCACGATCACCCGCACCCCTTCGCTCGCAGCGCGGCGATAATCCGCCTCGACCGCGGCACGGATACGCCCCTTGCGCGCCACCGGCAGATGCGGCGTGGCCTCGGACCATGGCCCGGCCTGATCGCCATAGACATAGACATTGCCCGGCAACAGCACGGTCGCCCCGCTCGCCTTCGCCGCCGCGATCACCTCTCGGGTGATGGTGGGCAACAGGGTCTTCCAGTCGTGATAGGCGGGCGGGTTCAGTGCATTCACGATCACGTCCGCCCCCTGCGCCGCCGCCGCCATATTGCCCGCCTTGCGGTCATAACGGCGCACCTCCCAGCCCGCCTCGGCGAAGGCCTTTACCGCCGCCGCCCCGAAAACCCCATGCGCCCCAAGCACCAACACTGTTCCAGACATCGTCCATCTCCTGTTCCATTCACTGCAAAGGAAGATAGCCATTCCCCTCCGTATTGATATTGCTGCAAATCACATGCTACCCATTCAAAAATGAATACATCCGTGCCGCTCGACTGGTCCCTGATCCAATCCATCCTCGCCGTGGCCGAGGCAGGCTCGCTTTCCGCCGCCGCCCGCCGCCTCGGTCTCAGCCAGCCCACGCTCGGTCGCCAGATTCAGGCGGCAGAGGCGGTGCTCGGCGTCACCCTGTTTCAGCGCCACGCCCGCGGGCTGGAACTGACCGACACCGGCCTCTCGCTGATAGAGCCCGCCCGGGCCATGCAAGACGCCGCCGCCCGCCTGTCGCTGCTCGCCGCCGGGCGCGAAACCACTCTGTCGGGCACTGTGCGCATCACCGCCAGCGTCGTCATGGCGCATCACATCTTGCCGCCGCTGCTCGCCCGTCTACGCACCGCCGAACCGCAGATCGAGATCGAACTGGTCGCCTCCGACGCGACCGAGAACCTGCTCTACCGCGAAGCCGACATCGCCATCCGCATGTACCGCCCGACCGATCCCAACCTGATCGCCCGCCATGTTGGCGACAGCGCGCTCGGCTTCTTCGCCGCCCAAAGCTACCTCGACCGGCGCGGCACCCCCTCCAGTCTCGACGACCTGTGGCAGCATGACTGGCTCGGCTTCGACCGCTCTACCCTGATGATCGAGGGTTTTCGCAACTTCGGCATGACGGTCGATCGCCACTTCTTCGGCCTGCGCACCGATGATCAGGCCGCGCTCTGGTCGCTCGCCCAGGCGGGCTGCGGCATCACGGTGGCCCAGCTCTACATTGGCCGCAGCACCCCGGGCATGGTTCAACTGCTGCCCGACACATCGCTGCCGCTGCTGCCAATCTGGCTGACGGCGGCCGAACCCCTGCGCCGCACCCCACGCATCCGCCGGGTCTGGGACGCCCTCGCCGAGGGATTGGCACAGGTCGCCAGCGCTTGACCCCCATGGGCCGAAGGTCTACGCGATATCCGACATTTTGACGGAGCGCGCACCATGCCAAACCCTTCCATTCTCATCCTGCCCGGCGACGGGATCGGCCCCGAGGTCATGGCCGAGGTGCGCAAGATCATCGACTGGTACGCCAAGCGCGGCACCGCTTTCGACGTGTCAGAAGATCTCGTCGGCGGCTGCGCTTATGACAAATACGGCACGCCCCTGCATGATGACACGATGGCCAAGGCGCAATCGGTCGACGCCGTCCTGCTCGGCGCCGTCGGCGGCCCGAAATACGACAACCTTGATTTCTCGGTGAAGCCAGAACGCGGCCTGCTTCGCCTGCGCAAGGAAATGGATCTTTTCGCCAACTTGCGCCCGGCCCAGTGCTTCGACGCGCTGGCCGATTTCTCTTCCCTGAAGAAAGAGGTCGTCGCCGGTCTAGACATCATGATCGTCCGCGAACTCACCTCCGGCGTCTACTTCGGCGAACCGCGCGGCATCTTCCCCGATAACGAAGGCGGCCGCTTCGGCGTCAACACTCAACGCTACACCACCGACGAGATCCGTCGCGTCGCCCGTTCGGCTTTCGAACTCGCCCGCCGCCGGAACAACAAGGTCTGCTCGATGGAGAAGGCCAATGTGATGGAATCCGGCGTCCTCTGGCGCGAAGAGGTGCAATGGGTGCACGACAACGAATATCCCGATGTTGCCCTCTCGCACATGTACGCCGATAACGGCGCCATGCAGCTGGTGCGCTGGCCCAAGCAGTTCGACGTGATCGTCACCGACAACCTGTTCGGCGATATCTTGTCCGACTGCGCCGCCATGCTCACCGGCTCGCTCGGGATGCTGCCCTCGGCCAGCCTCGGCGCGCCGATGGCTAATGGCCGGCCCAAGGCACTGTATGAACCCGTCCACGGCTCGGCACCCGATATCATGGGCACTGGAAAGGCCAACCCGATCGCCTGCATCCTCAGCTTCGCTATGGCGCTGCGCTATAGCTTCGACATGGGCTCAGAGGCGGCCCGGGTAGAGGCCGCCGTGCAAAAGGTGCTGGCCGATGGGCTGCGCACCGCAGACCTGCTCGGCCCCGAGGGTGGCCGGGCGATCACAACCACCGAAATGGGCAACGCCATCGTCGCAGCGCTCGACGCGTCCCTTTGACAGGACGCAACGCCTGATTGTAGGCTCAAGGGGGCGCGAATTTCGCGCCCCCTTTGGTTTCTGATCCGGTGATTTCATGTTGCAGCATTTCCGCCCCGCCCTCCTCGGGCTGTCCTTTCTCGCCCTCGCCGCGCTTTCCGCCCGGGCCGAACCCTTCTCCCAGGCCTACCCCGGCGATTTCTCCCGGCTGTCGCAAAAGGGCATCGAGCTTGTAAAGCCGCTCGACTTCAAGACCGGCAAACAGCCCATCGGCGACGGCATAGCCACGCTGGACGCCCCGTCCGGCTACTTCATCCTGAACGCGGCCGACGCCCAGTACATGATGACCAAGATCTGGAAGAACCCCGAGGATAAAAGCATCCTCGGCATAATCGTTCCCGCCGGAACCTCGCCAGTGGGCGACGATGGCTGGGCCGCCGTCGTGACCTATGACGACATCGGCTATGTCTCGGATACCGAGGCCGCGACCTATGACTACACCAGCCTGCTGGCGCAGATGAAACAGGACACGCTCGACGCCAATGACTGGCGCAGCAAGAACGGCTATCCGGCGATGCAGCTGATCGGCTGGGCCGCTCCGCCGCATTACGATACCTCAGGGCGCAAGCTTTACTGGGCGAAAGAATTGAAATTCGCCGATCAGGACAACAATACCTTGAACTACAACATCCGCGCCCTTGGCCGCCACGGCGTCCTTGTGGTCAACTTCATCGCCGACATCGGCGCCCTGCCGCAGGTCGAAAAGGCCCTGCCCGACGTGCTCGCCATGACCTCCTTCACCGAGGGCAACCGCTATCAGGATTTCGTCCCCTCGCTCGACAAGGTCGCCACCATCGGCATCGCCGGGCTGATCGCGGGCAAGGTCGCGGCCAAGGCCGGGCTGCTTCTGCTGCTGCTCGCCTTCCTGAAGAAGGGGATCATCCTGCTGCTGGTCCCGGCGATCTGGCTCAAGAACAAGCTGTTCCGCCGCACGCCCAAGGCCTGATCCGGCACCTGTCTGCCAGCCACCGCGGATCCCCTGCCATAGCCAGCGCCGGAACGCGCTTCGCGGCTTGAGGTCGCGGGTAAACTCTGCAAGCTAGGCGGAACGAAAGGGCCGATCGTCCGTGACCTCCGACCGCCTCCCCCCTGTCCCCAGCCAGTTTCGCGGCGCGCTCTTCGCGCTAGCGGGATTCGCCCTGTTTTCCACCCATGACGCGATCATCAAACACCTTGGCGCCGATTACACGGCCTTTCAGATCGTCTTCTTCCGCACCCTGCTGGGCTTTCCCATCATCACCCTGATGCTGATGCGCGACCGCACCGACGGTAACCTGCGACCGCGCCACCCCTGGTGGATCTCGCTCCGCATCCTGTCTGATCTGACCGCCGCCACCGGCGCCTTCTACGCCTTCTCGGTGCTGCCACTGGCACAGGTCTACGCCCTGATCTTCGCGACCCCGCTGATCATCACCATCCTCGCCATACCGATCCTGGGCGAGACGGTCCGCCTACGCCGCGGCCTTGCCGTGGTCGCCGGGCTGATCGGCGTGCTGGTGGTGATCCGCCCCGGCGGCACCGCACTGACCCTTGGCCATCTCGCCGCCCTCGCCTCGGCCTGCGGCGGCGCGACGTCCTCGATCATCGCGCGCAAGATCGGCAAGGATGAACGCAGCGTGGTCTTTCTGCTCTATCCGATGGTGGCGAACTTCGTCTTCATGGGTGCGCTGATGCCCTTCGTCTATGTCCCTATGCCCGCGATGGACCTTGGCGCCATGGCGCTTGTCGCCGCCTTCGCGGTGGTCGCGGCGCTCAGCGTGCTCGTCGCCTATCAGCGCGCCGAGGCGGTGATCGTGGCCCCCATGCAATATTCTCAGATCCTCTGGGCGGCACTCTTCGGCTGGCTCTTCTTCAACGAGGATATCGACCTTTACACCGGAATTGGTGTCGTCATCATCATCTCGAGCGGGCTCTACATCCTGTTCCGCGAAAGCCGTTCTGGCGCCTCGGAAAACCGCCCCGTCAGCCAGACCCGGACGCGTCCCGACGTGGGCATCCTGCCTCGCATCGGTTCGATGCTGGCCCGCCCGCCGCGCAGCCGCCCACCAAGCTAGGGCATCGCCACAGCCCCCGGTGTGCCCCCTTGCAAATCGCCCGGCGAATCTGTAACCCCCCTCCCACGGTCGGAGTGTAGCGCAGCCTGGTAGCGCACCTGCTTCGGGAGCAGGGGGTCGGAGGTTCAAATCCTCTCACTCCGACCAATTCCCCGAAAGTCTCCTCCAAAATCTGCCCGCCTGTCCCGGCCCCGGCGCAGCGCCCGTTCTCCATTGAGGAACCTCTCCGGCGCTTGTCGATCGCCCGCGAATAATGCAACGATCCCGCGGCACTCGCCCTTCAGCAGGACAAACGATGACTGCGCGCACCATCCTCATCACCGGTTGCTCTTCCGGTATCGGTTACGACGCGGCTCATGCCCTGCAGGCGCGTGGCTGGCGCGTCTTCGCCACCTGCCGTAGCCCCGATGATTGTGCCCGCCTGATCGACGAGGGGCTGGAAAGCCTTCCCCTCGACATAGCGTCAGAGGCCTCCATCGAGACCGCCCTGACCGAAATCTTGCTGCGTAGCGGCGGCACGCTCGACGCGCTCTTCAACAACGCCGCCTTCGCCTGCCCCGGCGCGGTGGAAGACCTTCCCCGCGACGCGCTGCGCGAAATTTTTGAGACCAACCTCTTCGGCACCCACGATCTGACCCGTCGCGTCATTCCGGTGATGCGCGCACAGGGGCATGGCCGCATTGTGCAATGCTCCTCGATCCTCGGCTTTGTCAGCGCCGCTTGGCGCGGCGCCTATGTGGCCAGCAAATTCGCGCTGGAAGGCCTGACCGACGCGCTGCGGATTGAGATGCGCGACACCCCCCTCCACATCATCCTGATCGAACCCGGCCCGATCGGCACCAAATTCCGTGAAAACTCCATCCCGCATTTTGAGCGCTGGGTGGATTGGGAAAACTCCCCCCGCGCCGCACAATACCGCGACATCCTGCTCAAGCGGCTGTATCAGTCGCGCGGGCCTGATCCGTTCCAACGGCCGCCCGCAGCAGTGACGCGCAAACTGATCCACGCGCTGGAAAGCCCGCGCCCGAGGCCTCGGTATTTTGTGACGCTGCCGACTTATCTGATGGGCGTCCTCCGGCGCCTGATGCCAACGCAGATGCTGGATTGGGTGATCGCAAAAGGGTGAGGCGCGCGCTGCCAGGCCAAGCAGGAACGGGGATCTCTTCATTGGAGAGACGACCCCGTTCATGCGGGAACGCCTCCCAAGACCACCAACCACACGAGATAGCAGAGGGCGGCGTCCGACCCGGCGGAAGTAAAGCCCCGCCAAGGGCGGGGCAGGCGCTTCCCGGCGACCTGAGGGTCATTTGCTCCCGGAAACCGGTCCGATGGACCGATTTCAGTGAAGGGCGCCGCGCCCGTGAAGCGGCTGGGGTCGCAACGGGCACCGTATCGCAGCGGTGGAGGCGATGAGCTCTGCCTCCCTAAACCACAGCCCCCCACCTTTTCCGGTTCGCTTTCTCCCCTGCACAGGCTAAAACCTAGCCTGTCACAAGGGGGCACCATGACTCACGATCCGTTGTTCATCCTCGTCGTCGTCGCGGCCTTCATCGTGCTGGGCATCCTGATGGTCGGCATCGGCAGCTTCGGCAAGGGCGGCAAATTCCACGCGCAAAACGCCAACCGCATCATGCGCTACCGCATCTATGCCCAATTCGTCGCCATCATCCTCGTCCTGATCTATGTCTATTTCCGACACGGGGGCATCCACTGACATGGTCGTGCTGAACCGCATTTATACCCGCACCGGCGACAGCGGCGACACTGCTCTGGTCAACGGCGAGCGCGTGCCCAAACATGCGCCCCGCGTGCAGGCCTATGGCACGGTGGACGAAACCAACGCCACCGTCGGCCTCGCCCGTCTCCATTCTACGGGCGAGATCGACGAGGCCCTCGCCCGCATCCAGAACGATCTTTTCGACCTCGGCGCAGACCTCGCCCGCCCCGACATGGAAAAGGACGATCAGGCCGGCTACACGCCGCTTCGCATCATCGACACCCAAGTCGCACGCCTCGAGTCAGAGATTGACGCAATGGTCGCCCAGCTTGAACCCCTGCGCAGTTTCGTGCTGCCCGGCGGTACCCCGCTCGCCGCCCAGCTACACCTTTGCCGCACCACTTGCAGGCGGGCCGAACGCCTCGCCGTGGAACTCGCGGGGCAAGAGGCGACCAACCCACAGGCCATCAAATACCTCAACCGCCTGTCAGACTGGTTCTTCACTGCCGCACGCATCGCCAATGACGAGGGCCGCGCCGACGTCCTCTGGGTGCCGGGCCAGACCCGCTGACACCGAAAACGCGACGTCCACCTGTCGCAACCTGTCGATTTTGGCCTGTTTTTTGAAGCCCTTTGCGGCTAACAAACCCCAAAGGTTACGCGGCCTGCCGCACGGGCGGGCCAGGGATATAGGAGAGACACGTCGATGAAGGTTCTTGTGCCCGTAAAGCGCGTGATCGACTACAACGTGAAGGTTCGCGTCAAGGCGGACGGATCCGGGGTCGATCTTGCCAATGTGAAGATGTCGATGAACCCGTTTGACGAGATTGCCGTCGAACAGGCCATCCGCCTTAAAGAGGCCGGCAAGGCAGAAGAAATCATCGTCGTCTCGATCGGCGTGAAACAGGCGCAGGAGACGCTGCGCACCGCGCTGGCGATGGGCGCCGACCGCGCCATCCTGATCGAGGCCACCGACTCGGTCCAGACCGATATCGAACCGCTCGCCGTCGCCAAGCTGCTGAAGGCCGTAGTCGATGCCGAACAACCCGGCCTCGTCCTCTGCGGCAAGCAGGCCATCGACAATGATATGAACGCCACAGGCCAGATGCTCGCCGCGCTCCTCGGCTGGTCCCAGGCTACCTTCGCCTCGGAGCTCGAGATTGACGGCGACCACGCCCTCGTCACCCGCGAGGTTGACACCGGCATGCAAACCATCCGCGTCAAGATGCCCGCGATCGTCACCGTCGACCTGCGCCTGAACGAGCCTCGCTATGCGAGCTTGCCCAACATCATGAAGGCCAAGAAAAAACCGCTCGAGGAAAAGACGCCCGCCGATTACGGCGTGGATGTCAGCCCGCGCCTGACGATCGCTGAAAACCGTCGAACCGGCGGGCCGCAAGGCGGGTGTCAAAGTCGCCTCGGTCGATGAACTGATCGCGAAACTCAAAGACGAAGCGGGGGTGATCTGATGGCTGTTCTTCTTCTCGGCGAAGTGACGGACGGTCACCTTGCAGTCGATTCCACCGCCAAGGCGCTGACCGCGGCGAAACTGATGGGCCCGGTCACGGTGCTGATCGCGGGCGAAGGCGGCGATGCCGCCGCGGCCACCGCCGCCACCCTCGACGGGGTGACCAAGGTGCTGTTCGCTGGCGACAAATCCTATTGCCACGTCATGGCAGAACCGATGGCCGCGCTGATCGTCAGCCTTGCGGGCGATTACAGCCACATCGTCGCGCCCGCCACTTCGGACGCTAAGAACATCCTGCCCCGCGTCGCGGCGCTTCTCGATGTCATGGTGCTGTCGGATGTCTCGGGCGTGATCGACGCCGACACCTTCGAACGCCCGATCTACGCCGGCAACGCGATCCAGACGGTGAAATCCTCGGATGCGAAGAAGGTGCTGACGATCCGCACCTCAACCTTCGATCCCGCGGGCCTCGGCGGCTCGGCCCCGGTGGAAAACATCTCTGCCGCCGCAGATCCGGCGCCTCTCGGCCTGGGTCGAGGACAAGACCGCATCGTCGGACCGCCCCGAACTTACTTCCGCCGGGATCGTCGTCTCGGGCGGCCGCGGCGTCGGGTCAGAGGCCGACTTCCATCTGATCGAACAGTTGGCCGACAAACTCGGCGCTGCCGTCGGCGCCAGCCGTGCCGCCGTCGACTCAGGCTTCGCACCAAACGACTGGCAGGTCGGCCAGACCGGCAAGGTCGTAGCACCGAACCTCTACGTCGCCGTCGGCATCTCGGGCGCGATCCAGCACCTTGCCGGGATGAAAGACTCCAAGGTCATCGTCGCGATCAACAAGGATGATGAGGCGCCGATCTTTCAAGTCGCCGATTACGGCCTTGTCGCAGACCTCTTCACTGCCGTGCCGGAACTGATCTCCAAGCTCTGACAGCGGCAAAACCTCCCAAAGGCCCCGCCAGTTCCGCGGGGCCTTTTGCGTTTAAGGATGAGGCTGCACCAGGTGGATTAGATCCGTCACAAGGTCGGTGAATATTTTACGATGGCAGAGTTCAACCGCCGATCAATGTGATTGATGGTCAAGTTGCTCATAGTTCGGCCCTCATCCGGAGCCCGAATCATGGCGCAGGCGCAAGATCAATGAGCCCCGAACCCAAGACGTCCAGCTGATCGAGCAAGTAGTCGGCTACCCTCTCGGAAATGGACCGCAGTGATGGTCAATTGATGCTGAAAGCCGCGAGGCAAACGGCTCGCCATTCGGCACGACTCTACCTGAACCGCCGTTCGCTCCGCGAAGTGTGGATTGACAATCGAGGTCGATCGGACGCCAAATGCGAGAAATGCATGAGTTCTTCGCCAGACACTGTCCCGATCGAAGTCCGCTTGCTCGATGCACCCACGCAGTCGACGAGTTTGGGGGCACAAAACACCGCAAACGTTAACCTGACCGAAGCCTTGCAATGAGCAAGGTAGCGAACCCATACGACCAGAGGAGGCATCATGCGCTACCAGATCACGGGCAAACAGATTGACATCGGCGACGCACTGCAGACCCATGTGAAGTCCGAAGTGGATGAAACGGTCACCAAATATTCTCAAAGGCCGACCGACGCCGTGGTCATATTCTCGCGCAACGGGCCCGAATTTGTTTGCGAGGTGACAGTCCACCTTTCCACCGGGCTCAGCGCGACGGCCAAAGGCCACGCGCATGAAGTCTATGCGGCGTTCGAGGGTTGCCGCGAAAAGATGGACAAACAGTTGCGCCGTTACAAACGTCGCTTGAAGGACCATCAGCGAACACGCGCAGAGCCTGTTGAATTTGCCGGCGGGTCGGCCTATATCCTCGCCGCATCCGAAGGCCCGGAGGATGTCGAACCCGAAAGCCTGCAGCCGATGATCATCGCCGAGATGGAGACGAAGATACCGTCTCTTTCGGTAGGTGAAGCGGTCATGCAGATGGAGCTGGGTGGTTCGAGGCTTCTCGTGTTTCGGAACGAAAAGCATAGCGGCGTAAACGTCGTTTATCGTCGGGACGATGGCAATATCGGATGGATCGACCCGATCAACACGAACTAAGCACCGTTGATCTGGTGCGGGGCAAATGAAGGCTTATGGACCTTTCGAGCATTCTCAGACCCGGGGCCATCAAGGTCGTCGGAACTCTGACAAGTAAGAAACGACTTTTCCAGGAACTTGGAGAAGTCGCATCTTCTATCTACGGTGCCGACGCGAGCGCTGTTGTGGACGGGCTGCAAGAGCGGGAAAGTCTTGGCCCGACCGGTGTTGGTCATGGAATCGCTTTGCCACACGCGCGTCTCGACATGCTTGAGGATATCGTCGGGATATTCCTGCGGCTGGATCGGCCGATGGATTTCGATTCGGTAGACCGTCAACCGGTGGACCTGATCTTCGCTCTGCTTGCCCCCAAGGATTCAGGCGTCGATCATCTGAAGGCACTTGCGTTGGTATCTCGAACGATGCGCGATGGTGGCATTTGCTCGAAGCTCCGCGCGAATTCGGACCCGGCGACACTCTATGCGGTGTTGACCGAGCCGCGGACTAAAACGCAGGCCGCTTAAGGGGCCGAGTCGTTCCACGCACCAAAGCCGAATCCTATGTAGTCCCGCAGATAGGCCTCGCGCGCGGCGGTCTCGATCTCTTCTGTCACAACTTCGGCCAGCGTATAGCGCGCGTCGGACGTTGAAACGGCAACTTCCGGCGCGATCGCACCAACCTGCCCGGCAA
This sequence comes from uncultured Pseudomonadota bacterium, assembly GCA_963837565.1. GTDB lineage: Bacteria > Pseudomonadota > Alphaproteobacteria > Rhodobacterales > Rhodobacteraceae > Solirhodobacter. The sequence goes on along the minus strand of CAWIOC010000001.1, from coordinate 260,675 downwards.
GGAATGTCAGGCTTTCTGTCAGTGAGTCCTCTCGGAATACGAAATCAGGTGCGGCGATGATCGAATATCCCTGCAGCACAGCGCTTTGTGATGCCCATGCCGCATCAACGCGGATACTGGTCTGCCCTGCGAGATTGCCCTTCAAAAATCTCAGAAACCCCAGGAACGCGGCACGATGCGCCCCGATATCGTAGGCGGGATCCGACGAATCATTCGGCAACCTCACCTTGTATAGACGCCGAAGGCTCTGTCGCACCTCAGGATACCGACCATCGACGATAAGCTCGCAAAACGTATGATGCGCGCGGGCCAATGGATGCCGCAGCACCGTGAAACTGCGATACCCCGGCGACGCCCGCTTCCACTGCCGCAATCCTTTCTGCGAGAAATCTTGTACCAAGCCCTTGCCGACGGACGCTAACCAATCAGCCACGACACCTTCGGGGCCACTTTTGATCGGCATGTAAAGCAATGGAGCGTTCGCTGCCGCAATGAAGCCCGGTATGCCCGGCCCGCGCCGTGGCTCAAAGCTGGGCGTACGAGACAGATTGAACCGATCGAGACGCGCAAGCACTGTCTCCATCTCCTGTGGGTTCGTAACTTTCTGCGTCAACTCATCAGGGTTCTGTTTCTTGAGGGTCTTCGGAATCGCCTCGATGCGCGCCTCAACCTGTAGAAAAGCCGCGAGACCGTTCAGAACTTCAATGTCCAGCAGGTCTTCATAATCGAGGTAGAACGCCGTCTGCCCCGTCGCCTGAAGACTGTGCATCACCAGCATCTGGAACCCCTGCACGATCTCCAGATGCTTTTCGAACGCGGCAGCATCGAACGCCACCTTCGACGATGCCTTCTGATTCTTCAGGTCGCCCAGCTTCCACTGTCCGGTCTGCGCCGCGATCTGTAACGAGACGTAGCTTTCCAACGGATTTCGCGTCAGCACGACCTTTGCGCAGCGTTGATCCGTCAAACAATGCGCCAGAACTCTGGGGTCGTGGTCATGAAAGAAGCGAAAACTCGGAAGCGCCGATGCGTCCTCCTTCATGCGGCGGATCAATTCGAGCGGATCCGCCTCGCGTTGCGCAATATCCATACCCAACAGCGTCGGCGTATTCTTGTGCCCGACGAAGCTTGGATTGAACGCCTCGCCGTGGCAGATGACCCCGTCGAAGGAATTGAGTATCTCTTCCAACAAATTCGAGCCGGTCCTCATCTCAGCGAGGATTATGAAATAGTCATAGGGCTTTTTTGTCACTGTCTTAGTTCACCAGATAGGGCTTGCCTTGCCGTGTAGCATTTTGTTGGAGGTTTTCGCCAACCGGGAAGTCACCCATCAGCAACGGCTGCATCCCTTGGTTCCTGAGGTTCTGCAAGAACTGTCCAAACCCAGCAAGGTCAACCATCTTTGGCGCTTCAGTCAGCCGTCGCATAGCGCGCGGACTGATCTCATCGATGATCGTCTGAAGCGGCTCCATCGGATTCTCAATGAACTCCGCCATCGTCCAGATCCGAACCCGGGCCTTCACATAGGGAGACCGTAGAACGTTCAGGTGCTCGCCTTCGATCTTTTGGTGTAACGCTGCCAGCTTTCTAATCTCCGAAAAACTCAAATTCGACAGAAACAGAGGTACGGCCCAAGATCCGGAGACGACCGAGATCTGTGCATTGGCATCATAGGCCATGAAAGCGCCAATATCTTGACTGTCGGTCGGGCCAAACTGGAAGCACTGCCTCTCGCCACGCGTGTTCCAGATCAGGTTCGACAGAAACGACTTCGGATTGTAGTCGCGCAATATCGGGCTGTCAGAAATCGCCCCGTTGTAAACCGTCTCGCCTCCGGCAAATTCGACCCTTTCGGGGCTGAAAAGGTGGCCATGAACGCGCCCGCCCGCCGCTCTATTCAACCACGCCTCGAAATTCTCGAACAACTCGGAGAAGCCCTCGAACACCGAATACGGCGCGCATGTGCGGCCGTTTTCCCAGTTGTCGTTCGGGAACCGGCTTTGCATGTAAAGCCCAGGCCTACCCCGCGTCCTGCGCTCGACCGCCTTGGCGAACAGCCTGTCGATCTTTCCCGGGTTCGGCTCGGTGACCGCCCGTCCGTCTGCGTCGGAGGCGAGGAAAATCTTGTAGAGCCGATCCGCATGCGGCCAGATCTTGCGCGCGATAAAGCAATCCGACCGCCGGAGCAACTGCAGGTGATCGTCGTAAAAGATATGCGGCTTGCCCTGAAAATCGAATTTCGAAAGCGTCAGTGACCGACTTTCGACATTCGTAGAATAGAGCCGCACCATTGATTGGAAGTAAGATTCGTCCGGAATCCAGACCCGCTTGAAATATTTGTCATAGTGCCGCCGATCCGGGTCGTCTATAATCGCCGACAACGTCTGGCGTGACAAACACCACCACTGCGACCCGAGATGCGGGACAAGGCCACGCGGGATCTTGCGGCGCAGTTTCAGTGCTCTCTGGAACTTCACATACCAGTCAAACAGCTTCCGGTGCTTCTTCCAGGAGAACGGAAAGCGCAGCGTAAAGCGTTCAGCATCGAAACCACCGACAGTCCATGTGACGTCCTCGGTGGTCACGGATTCAATGAAATCCGTACGCGGACGTTTTTCGAGATAGCTAACCAGTTCCTCAACGGGCCGCAGCGGAAGGCAGGACCCAGAGGCGAGGTACACATGGCGGACGGCAGGAAACTTCTTCAGGATCAATTCGGAAGCCGCGAGCGTTGCCGCAACGATGCCCCAGGTTCCCCATTCGCAACCGTGACGCTTCGAGAACAGGACGTTGTCGAGATCGGCCAGACTGCGCACCAGCTTGGCGTACTGCGTCTTGCTAACGCGCCGATCAACATGGATCACTACCGGACAGTCGCGTGAGGCCCAATGCCGTGCGACCTGCGATGCCCGATGCAGCGCAGTGTGACACAACATGATAAATCCGACGCTCACACAGAGCCCCTCACGCCCAGTTTCCCTTCGACATCAGGCCCAAAATCTCAAGCTGTCTCCAGTTTATGTATTTCTCGCTCCACTTGCACCACAGATCGGGGTTATCTTTAAGTCCGGCATTATATGCGCGATATTCGTGACTATTGGCATAATGCTCGCGCCGCTCCAGTTCCTCTGCTGATTTGACGGCGAACGTGTCCAGAAATTTGGCGTGAAGCAGGCATCCCGATGCCTTTTCGCCGCCCCATTCGTCATAGACGAGGTTCAGCCCACGCGGCAGCAGCATATGGGTCGAACTCGCATAGGCGTAGTCCCGGTGCCATTTCACCAACGGGATCTTGTTCATGGCCGGCGCGCGTTCGGGGTTGTCCGGGAAAAATGCGCGCGCGCGTGGCCCCCCCTGTATCCACAGGTTTCCGTAGCGCCAGTTCTTCTGGATCATGTAGTTGCCACTGTCGAACCAGCAGGCAATCTCCATGGGATCCTGTCCCTCTCTGTAGGGCTGCGCATCCAGCGGCCCTTTGGGGTACATGTCGACAAGCATGGCACCAAAAGATTTGATCGATGACGCATCCAGCCAGTCTGTCAGCGCTCGGATCGACCGCGTGTCACAGAACGGATAGACAAAGAATTCGTCTGGATCGACGATCAGCGTCCAGTGCCCGTGGCCGTAGCGCATCTGCAGCCAGTTCAGCCAATCCACACCAAACCGGGACCGCTTGTAGCTGTGACTGGAGGTCCAGAGCGACACATCCGGCTGGCTTTCGAGATATTCCCGCGAACCGTCGTCGGACCCATTATCGACAAACAGGAAGTGATTGATCCCGAGGTCCCTGTAATACCTCAGGAAATATGGCAGACGGACGCGTTCATTCCGCAGCGTGATGAATGCAAGGATGTCTTCCTTGCCGATAAGATTGGTCCGATTGGCAACGGCAAGCAATTCGCGCCGCTTGCGGAATGCGCGAATCCGCCAGCGTTTTCGGGCCAGCCGCAAACGGTAAGAGTTCAAAAGTCCCAAGGTTCCACTCGTCCAATCGCCAGCACCTCGAAGAGCCGCATTTTTATATCAAGTAATGCTTAACACTGACTTGAAATGCCACTCCCATGTCGGAATCGAGATGACATTGCGCTGCGCACGTTCGCCTTCCGGCTGGTAAATCGCCGCATGAAGCAGGTTCTCGATTGCCTGCATCCATTGATAGCGGTCTGACACATCAGCGTAAACGGGATAGTCCCCCATAACTTCTCGATAAATCTGCAGATTGTTGCTCACGACCGGGACACCCAGCGCTGCCGCCTCCAAGGGCGGCAAGCCATACCCTTCGACAAACGACGGGAACAGCAATCCCGCCGAGCTTTTCAGCAGAGCGGACAGCGCAGCGTCACCCAGATCGGGCAATTCGCAAACCTTCCCTGACGGTGCAAGCGCCTCGATTTCCGCGAAGAGGCCCGCGCTGTTCCATCCCCGACGCCCCGCAATCACCAGAAGGGGGACCTCATCGATTGGCCGCATCGCCAACATTTCGCGCCAAAGGTTGAGCAAAAGAGCGTGGTTCTTCCGCGGCTCGATCGTACCGACTGTGACAAAATAGGGACCTGACGACAGAAATCTCTCTGGCAACTGCTGCGCATCCGGTGGAGACACCGTGACACCAAGGTGCGCAACGATCGCTGCGGGTCGGCGCCCCCAAAGATCAAAGTGGCGCTCGGCCGCCCTCTTGCTCTCGGCAGAGTTGTAGATCACGACATCCGCCTGCGCCCCGATCCGCCTGAGACGCGCTTCGAATCTCTGCGGCAGTCCGGGCGAGGCAAATTGCGGAAAATCCAGCGGGATCGTATCGTGCACCATCACTGAGACGCGCGCGTCCTTGACCCCATGGATCGCGCTGAACACGCGTTCAGAAAGATTGGCGTGGCCTACGTTCAGATAGGCCACGCCCTCTGGCAGGTGGGCACGCAGCATCGATGACAAACGTGACGGCAGGCACCGCGACACCCGCAGGCGACGCACGTCGGTCTCTGCCCGCGCCCTTTGAGGCGACCGCCGATGGGCGATACGGCTCAGGCCGTCCGCTGGGCCCCAAGCAACGGTGCCCGCAAACCTCTCGTACAGGGACTGCGTGCCATCCCGGTCGATCAGGACAAACCCCAGCGCCGTTCGAACCAGCGAGAACAGGGGTACGTCTGTCGCCAGCAGCTGCCGCAAATAGGAAAACTCGACCCGATCTATCCCGGTCTGCGGGCCGAGCCCGACCCGGGATGCCAGCCGGGTCAGGTCAAGCATTCTAGCGCGGGGCCACACCGTCACAGGGGCATCCGCCACCGCGGATGCCCGCAATTGCTCCGCGTCCTTGGCGGGATCTTACTGCGCAGCCTTCTGCGCCGCACTGGTCTCTTGCAGGAACTGGGCAAACTCATCGCGCAAATCCTCGCGCGCCAAACCGAACGCGACGGTGGCCTGAAGGAACCCGGCCTTTGACCCACAGTCGAACCGTTGGCCGCGAAACCGGTAGCCATAAACTGGGTTTCCGGCATTGATCTCCTCCGCGATAGCGTCGGTCAACTGGATCTCTCCGCCAGCACCGACCTTAAGGCGGTTCAGATTCTGCATCACATTGGGCGACAGGATGTATCGACCGATCACCGCCAGGTTCGACGGCGCCTCGCCCAGCTTGGGCTTCTCCACCATCCCACGGGCCCGCACGATCGCGCCCATATCTTCCTGCACATCGAGCACACCGTAAGAAGAGGCCTTGTCCGCGGATACTTCCATCGTGGCAACCATGTTGCCGCCGGTTTCGGCATAAGCGTCCATCATCTGCTTGAGGCAGGGCGTCTCTGCCGCGATTACGTCATCCGTTAGAATCACAGCGAAGGGCTCATTGCCGACAAGCCGCCTTGCGCACCAGACTGCATGTCCCAGACCCATCGGCCGATTCTGCCGGACATAGGCGATCGCGCCGGAATCCATGTTGGTGTCCTTTAGGACCTCCAGCAACGCGGTCTTTCCGGATTTGCGAAGACTGGCTTCAAGCTCTGGCGCGTCGTCGAAGTAATCTTCGAGCGCGCTCTTGCCACGAGAGGTTACGAAAATGAACTCCTTGATGCCGGCTGCGCGAGCTTCGTCGATCGCATATTGGATCAACGGGCGATCAACCAGCGTCATGATCTCCTTCGGAATTGACTTGGTCGCGGGCAGGAATCGCGTCCCCATGCCTGCGACTGGAAAGACTGCCTTAGTAACCTTGCTTTTCATTCAAAACCCCAATTTCGACACTTAGCGTCGAATCTCTCTGACCCGGTCGGTCAAGTTTGCATTCATACCGACTTACTGTGATAAAAAAACGCATAGGCTAAAAGGAGGGGAGAGAAAACATTCTTGCAGCGTTGCGCGCATTTGACAGCCCAATACCCCCATACCTCCGGCGAATTCCCGCCCAAAGTCAGGCAACCGGTCGAAAACGGGCGACCCTTGCCATTTCGCGCTTAAGGCGAGTTGCGAACGTCCACCCCTTCCACACCGCATCCTGCCGATTCGATCGCCCGAACACTCCCCCAGTCTGCTCCCAATATCCATCTTCACGAAATTGCATCCGATGCGCCAAGGCGGTGGGACTGAACCGGAAGATCGTCACGATGTCCCGACTAGCGTGCAGCCGCGCCTGGCGCCGCAAGGACCCGCGTGACCAAGCACGCCCCGACAGGATCCTGCCCTGACGCTGTGAACTGGGCACTCTCACAAATCCATTGCCTTGGAAAAGGCGCGGCGCAATCTCTGGCAGCGGACGTGTGCCGCCGTCTGCAATTCCAGCGACAAGACTGCGCAAAAGCGGAGCGACTTCATGCGGCTCCAGTCGCCCTTGGCGCATGTAGTCCAACGCGCGGCACCGCTGCTGACGGATCAGGTCCTTCAGCGCCATGCTGGCGTCATCCTGGCCCGCGTGACGACGCAAGAAGACATGGCTGCTTGCGCCCACGTCAAACAGGGTCAGGGGCGCACGTCCCATGCGCCGACGCTCGCTTGCGGAAAAGCCGTGATGGACCTGCGCGGCGCCGACGACGGCGGTGCGGTGCCCTGCCTTGGCCAGCCGCAACGCAACGTCGGCGTCGTCCAGATAGAAATGGAGGGTTTCATCAAATCCCCCCAACGCAGCGAGGATATATCGGCGCACCGCGCAATTCGTACCCTGCAGTTTCACCGCGCACCCCAGAGGCACCACCGGGACCACGACATCATCCGCCTGCAGATCAAGCGGAATGTCGTGGCCCAGCCGATCCACTGCATGCGCCTGCCATTGCAGCGCAATCCCGTTTCGACCGCGCACAAAGCCAGTCGTGGCAGCTATGCTGTCATCCCTGAAAGGTTCGACGAGCCGCGACAACCATGTCGGTTCGGGCACTGCATCGTCGTCGATGAAGGCTAGGATCTCTCCCGCTGCAAGATCCAGCCCGATATTACGCGCAGCCGAGATGTTCGGCGCGTCGAACGCGGCCATGCGCACGGGCAAATCAGATGGCAGTTCCCGGATCGCCTGCGGGTCGGCGACGACGATCACTTCAAAATTCGCGTGGTCCGACTGCATCAGCCCGGTCAGGCAACGCCGCAGCGCCTCGGGGCGATGCCTGCTGGCAACGATGACGCTTACTCTGACGCTGTCCGTCATGCGACTCCCATCGCAGCCAGCATTGCTTCGATCTTCGGAACATCCTCGGGGTTGTTCAACTCCCAGAACTGCCTGCCCCGCGCATCCACTTCCACGCAGAGGACCGGCCGCTCCCTTTCCAGGAACCGCAGCTGCTCGAGCCCTTCAAGCCGTTCCAAGGGGCCCGCCTTCCAGCGCGGATAGGCCGCCAGCGCCGACGGTCGGTAGGCATAGACCCCGACATGGTGGAACACCGGCGTGTCGTCGTCATCGCCATAGGTGGCGCTGGTGAAGGGAATCACCTCTTTAGAGAAGTAGAGCGCCTTGCGGTCACTCCCGAACACCACTGTCGTCCCGCCCACCCGGCCTGCGCGGCGATCTTCGAGAAACCCGTTCAGCGCGCGCCCGTCGCAGCGCAAAACCGGGGTTGCAACCTCCGCTACCGGGTCGGAGGACAGGCCCGCGATCAATTCTTCGATGAACCAAGGAGGGGTCAGGGGCGCATCGCCCTGCAGGTTGACGACCACGTCATAGCCGCCACCCAGACTGTCGAAAGCCTCGGCACAGCGCTCGGTTCCGTTCTGGCAGCTTTCCGAGGTCATCACGACTTCGGCGCCGAAACCGAGCGCCGCATCCCGGATTCTCTCGTCATCAGTGGCGACAACGACCTTGTCCACGCCTTTCACCGCAACCGCCGCATCCCACGACCGTTGAATGAGCGGTTTTGCAATTCCGGTACCTCCACGAAGGGCGACCAGAGGCTTGCCCGGGTATCGCGTCGATGCAAAGCGGGCTGGAACAACGATCAGAACAGGCATCATGCACCTTTCAAGTCAACGCCGGGGGCGTAGGCAATGAAAAACGGATTGTCGAAGCCCTGCTTGCCATAGGCAAGCGGGCGGTGATCATCAAAGCGGACGACATGACCTCCTGCCCCGCGCAACACGGCGTCGCCTGCCGCAGTGTCCCATTCCATCGTTCGACCAAGACGAGGATATAGATCGGCCTCACCGGTGGCGACCAGGCAGAACTTCAGCGATGAGCCTGCGCTGGTCATGTCCTTCACCCGATATTTCGCGATATACTCGTCCGTCGCCGCATCCCTATGCGACTTGGACGCGACAACCATCAGGCCCGCATTGTCCGGCTGGGATACCGTCAAGGGCACCTGCGGCCCAACGGAGTCGAGATCAAACGCCCCGGTCTCTTCCACCGTTTGACCATCGCCTCTGGTGTAAAACAGCCGTTGCTTTGCCGGGGCATAGACAACCCCCCGGATGGGCACCCCCGCCTCAACATAAGCGATGTTCACGGTGAAATCCCCGCGACGCTGCACGAACTCTTTCGTTCCGTCTAACGGATCGACAATGATGAACGTCTGCGCTGTCTGCCCATGCGACGCGGCCTGTTCCTCGGTCACGAGAACCGTCCCGGGGAAGGCAGCCCGCAATCCTGCTGAGATCAGCGCATCTGCCGCTTCATCCGCCTCAGTGACAGGGCTGGAGTCCGCCTTGGTACGAACCGCAAAATCCTTGTCTCCATAGACTTGCATGATCAGATGCCCAGCCTCGATTGCAAGTCTGCGAAAGACGATCTCTACGCGGTCCAGATCCATTCGTCGTTCTCCCGGCAATCAACCCCCGCTGATCGCGCCATATTGATGAATTTCAGGCACATGCCCGTGATGAAATGCCATGAAATAGGCAACCTTTTGCGCTATGAACCCTCAACTCGACATCATGTCTACGGGATTCGCGCGTCAATGTTCAGTGCCCAAACGAAAACCTCAACTGTCCGATCCTTTTTCAGCCAGATGGAGCTTATCTATCATGTCGCGGTTCGCAATGTGCGCAAGACGCATGGCAACGCGCTGATCGGCCTTTTGATGAACATGATGCAGACGATCATGATGATCGTCGGCTTCTACGTGATGTATGCGGTGCTCGGGCTGACCTCGCAGCGCGTGCGGGGCGATTTCATCCTCTACATCATGTCCGGCATTTTCCTTTACGTGACGCATATCCGTGCGCTCGCGGCGGTCGCATCGGCAGATGGCCACACCTCTCCGATGATGAAGCACGCGCCGATGAATCCGATCATCTCGATCGCCGCAGCGGCCCTCGGGTCGCTTTATCTGCAGGTTCTGTCGATGCTGGCGGTCCTCTCGATCTACGTCGTGGCTTTCAAGCCGGTCGAAATTTACGAGCCCGTTCAGGCGTTCGGCATGGTCCTTGTTGCCTGGTTCTCGGGCATCGCAATTGGGCTTGTGTTCCGCGCGGCCAAACCTTGGCAGCCCGAACTGGTGACAATTTTGACGACCGTGTTCATGCGTGCGAACATGGTGGCCTCCGGCAAGATGTTCGTCGCCAACAGCCTGCCGCGGAAACTGCTCAACTACTTCAGCTGGAACCCCTTGTTCCACACCATCGATCAGGCCCGCGGCTTCGTCTTCATCAACTACAACCCGCATTTCAGCTCCTACACCTATCCGATCATTGTCAGTTGCTTCTGCCTGATGGTCGGGGTGATTGGCGAGTTCTACACCGGGCAGCATGCCTCGCTCAGCTGGGATGCCGGTCGCTAGCGGACTGGTCCACGGCCTGCATCAGTCTACTACCCTCAACGTCACATTGATCCTGCCACCCTTCGACAGCAAAGCCGAGCTACCCGGCCGTATGCGGTCGACGCCATGAAAGGCGAGCCGCGCCGCGCCGCCCATGACGACGACATCGCCCGAGTGTAGCCAGATGCTCTTGGTCGGATCGGAACGGGCCGTTCCACCCACCCTGAACAAACCGTCGTCTCCAAGCGAGACCGAGACAACCGGATAGCGGAAATCCGCCTCATCCCTGTCTTGATGCAAACCCATCCGAGCCTCGACACCATAGAAATTGATAAGACAGCAATCGGGCAACCGATCAGTGCCCGCGACCTGCCGCCAGATCGACAAGACAGCCTCCGGGATCGGGGGCCAAGCCATTCCCTCAGGATGGTTGCGCGCGTAACGATAGCCTGTCGAATCGGAAAACCAGCCATATTTCCCAGCCGATGTCATCTGGACCGACATTTTCCCGCCACCGCGCGTGATCGGCGAGAACAAGGGAGCTTGCCGCACGACCGCGCGCAGGTCGTCCAGTAGCGCGCGCTGGGTCTCCACGGAAAGAAGGTCAGAGTAAACGTCGAAGCCCAGGATTTGCACATCCGGGTGCACTGCCGGGTTTGACAGATGGTGTTCGACACCGGATTTCATCGCGATCCTTCTCAATTCGCCAGGTTACGGCGCTTGCAGCCCCAATGCCCCCTCCTTATATACGCCCAGAAGCTTGCACGGTGCCCAGCCAGAAATGGGCTGGTTCCGTCGAAATTGGGATCGGGGGGCAGAGGCCGCTTTCGGGTCTGCTCTCCACAACATCGCCGAAAGAAGAGGTACGAAATATGGCCAAAGTCATCGGGATTGACCTCGGGACCACGAACTCCTGCGTCGCCATCATGGACGGGTCGCAGCCGCGTGTTATCGAGAACTCCGAAGGGGCGCGCACGACGCCCTCCATCGTCGGTTTTACCGACAGTGAGCGCCTTGTCGGGCAATCAGCCAAACGTCAGGCTGTCACCAACCCAACCAACACCGTCTTCGCCGTCAAGCGCCTGATTGGTCGCCGCGTCGATGATGCGGAAGTTGAGAAGGACCGCAAACTGGTCCCCTACAACATCGTGAACGGCGGAAACGGCGACGCTTGGGTCGAAGTTCGTGGCGAGAAGTTCTCGCCTAGCCAGGTCTCGGCGATGATCCTTCAGAAGATGAAGGAAACCGCCGAAAGCTACCTTGGCGAGGAAGTGACGCAGGCCGTGATCACCGTTCCGGCCTATTTCAACGACGCCCAGCGCCAGGCCACCAAGGACGCGGGCAAGATCGCTGGCCTTGAAGTTCTGCGCATCATCAACGAACCGACGGCTGCGGCACTCGCCTATGGCCTCGACAAGAAGGAAACCAAGACGATCGCGGTCTATGACCTCGGTGGCGGTACCTTTGACATTACCATTCTGGAAATCGATGACGGGTTGTTCGAGGTGAAGTCGACCAACGGGGATACGTTCCTCGGCGGCGAAGACTTCGACATGCGCATCGTCAATTACCTCGCCGAAGAGTTCAAAAAGGAACACGGCGTTGATCTGACCAAGGACAAGATGGCGCTGCAGCGCCTGAAGGAAGCGGCCGAAAAGGCGAAGATCGAGCTTTCGTCGAGCCAGCAAACCGAGATCAACCAGCCGTTCATTTCTATGGGCACCGGTGGTACGCCGCTGCACATGGTGATGAAGCTGACCCGGTCGAAACTGGAAAGCATCGTGGCTGACCTGATCAAGCGCACGATGAAGCCCTGTGATGCCGCGCTGAAGGATGCCGGCGTCGCCAAGAGCGATATCGACGAGGTGGTTCTGGTCGGCGGTATGACCCGGATGCCGAAGGTCGTAGAAGAAGTCACCAAGTTCTTCGGCAAGGAGCCGCACAAGGGTGTCAACCCGGATGAGGTCGTGGCCCTTGGCGCCGCCATTCAAGCTGGCGTTCTTCAGGGTGACGTCAAGGACGTTGTCCTTCTCGACGTGACTCCACTGTCGCTCGGCATCGAAACGCTCGGCGGCGTGTTCACCCGCCTGATCGACCGCAACACGACGATCCCGACCAAGAAGAGCCAGATCTTCTCGACCGCCGAGGACAACCAGAACGCAGTGACGATCCGGGTGTTTCAGGGCGAGCGGGAAATGGCCGCGGACAACAAGATGCTTGGCCAGTTCAACCTTGAACAGATCCCGCCCGCGCCGCGCGGCATGCCTCAGATCGAGGTGACTTTCGACATCGACGCCAACGGCATCGTTTCGGTTGGCGCAAAGGACAAGGGCACCGGCAAGACTCAGCAGATCACGATCCAGGCGTCGGGCGGTCTCTCGGACGAAGAGATCGACAAAATGGTCAAGGACGCCGAGGCGAATGCCGAGGCTGACAAGGACCGTCGTGAATTGGTCGAGACCAAAAATCAGGCGGAAAGCCTAATCCATTCGACCAAGAAGTCGATTGAGGAACATGGCGACAAAGTCGATCCGTCCACCGTCGAAGCCATCGAACTGGCGATCGGCGCCTTGGAAGAGACCCTCGAAACCGAGAACGTCAGCAAGATCAAAAGTGGCATCCATAATGTCACCGAAGCCGCGATGCGGCTGGGCGAAGCGATCTACAAGTCGTCTCAGTCCGAGGCCGGAGCAGGCCCTGACGAGGACAATCCTCGTTCAGTCGACGAAGACATCGTCGATGCCGACTTCGAAGATCTCGACAAGACAAAGCGGTCCTGACCGCAGCCGGAACCAACGGACAACGGCCCGGAAACGGGCCGTTTCCTATGTTCCCATAGGGGTTTTCTATGGCAAAACGCGACTACTATGACGTATTGGGCATCGCGCGCGGGGCTTCGGCTGAAGAGATCAAGAAGGCCTACCGTCAGAAGGCCAAGGAACTTCATCCCGACCGGAATTCCAGCAACCCTGATGCAGAGGCGCAGTTCAAGGATCTGAACGAAGCCTACGACGCGCTGAAGGATGCGGACCGCAAGGCCGCTTATGATCGCTTCGGTCATGCTGCCTTCGAAGGCGGTATGGGCGGTGCGGGACGCGGTGGCATGGGTGGTCAGGGCGACTTTGCGTCCGCCTTTTCTGATGTGTTCGAAGACCTTTTCGGTGACTTCATGGGCGGCCGCGGTGGCGGTGGGCGGCAGCGTGCTCAACGCGGGTCTGACCTGCGCTATAACCTGCGTGTCAGCCTTGAAGAGGCTTATTCCGGCATCCAGAAGACGATTAACGTTCCGGCGTCGGTTGCTTGTACGGTCTGCAACGGCACAGGGGCCGAAGGCGGCGCCGAGCCGGTCACCTGCCCGACCTGTTCGGGAATGGGCAAGGTCCGGGCGCAGCAAGGTTTTTTCACGGTCGAACGAACCTGCCCGACTTGTGGTGGCATGGGTCAGATCATCAAGAACCCCTGCCGGGTCTGCGGCGGTGCGGGCCGTATAGAGAAAGAACGGGCGCTCTCGGTGAACATCCCGGCAGGCGTTGAAACCGGCACCCGGATCAGGCTCGCCGGCGAAGGTGAAGCCGGTCTGCGCGGCGGCCCGACCGGTGACCTCTACATCTTCCTCGAGGTGCGCGACCATCCGCTGTTCCAGCGCGATGGCGTAAGCCTGTTCTGCCGCGTCCCGGTGTCGATCGGCTCTGCCGCCCTCGGTGGCGACATAGAGGTTCCGACCATCGATGGCGGCCGCAGCAGGGTGAAGGTCCCGGCAGGCAGCCAGACCGGCAAACAGATGCGCCTGCGCGGCAAGGGGATGCCAGCGCTCCGTGGCGGCGGTCATGGCGATATGCTGATCGAACTTGCCGTGGAAACCCCGGTAAACCTGACCTCACGGCAAAAGGAACTGCTGCGGGAGTTCGAAAAGCTGAGCGAAGACAACAACCCGGAGGGGTCTTCGTTCTTCTCGACCGTAAAGAGCTTCTGGGACAGCATGAAGGGCTGACCCGCTCCACTCCAGCGCCATGGCACAGTTAGGGAAGTGTTCACCTTCTTGTGCCAAGGCTAGGGCTATGCGCGAAACGCCCTCCTTTCAGGAAATGCCCCTACCGCTGTTCGACGACGATATGCGTCTCGAACCGGCTCAGGGCGCTACCCACCTGCCATCCTACATCCGCGATCACCGCAAACGTCTGCGCGAGCGCTTTCTGGAAGGCGGCGCCCAGGCTATGCCGGATTATGAATTGCTCGAACTGGTCCTGTTTCGCGCAGTTCCCAGGCAGGACATGAAGCCACTCGCCCGGCGCCTGCTGGACGTCTTCGGTGATTTCAACCGCGTTCTCTCGGCCCCACCACATCGCCTCGCGCAGGTTCAAGGGGTCGGGTCCACGGTGGTGCAGGAGCTCAAGATCGTCGAAGCCGCAGCCCACCGGCTGGCGCGGGCGCGTGTCATGCATAGGCCGGTTCTGTCAAGTTGGGATGCTCTACTCGACTATTGCCACACGGCAATGGCCCACAAGGAACACGAGCAATTCCGGGTCCTTTTCCTCGACCGCAAGAATATCCTGATCGCCGATGAAGAGCAGGCGCGCGGCACAGTGGACCATGTCCCCGTCTATCCGCGCGAGGTGGTCAAGCGGGCGCTGGAGCTTAACGCATCAGCGCTGATCCTGGTCCATAACCATCCGTCCGGCGACCCGACGCCCTCAAACGCCGACCTGACCATGACTCGTCAGGTCCAAGACGCGGCAGAGGCGCTGGGTCTGACCCTGCACGATCACCTGATCATCGGAAAATCACGTGAGCTCAGCTTTCGCTCGTCTGGGTATCTCTGACCTGCATCCGCGTCTATTTCGCGGCAACGACTACTTCGGGAAGAACGTCCGGCAATTCGACGAACTGCCCGATATTGGCCGCGTCACAGGCGGGCATCGTCATCGTCAACCCATCCATAGCCGGGGCCGCTTTGCCTTTGGTCTGCAAGGTTTTGGCCGACATCTCGCGCCCACATGTTGCCTTTGTGATTGGCGCTTCGATAACAAGTTTTACTGCGCCCGCCTTCGTGCTCAGCCCGGTCGGGAAGGTATAGACCTCGGCAAACAGCGCAGAGGGCCCTTCGCCAGCACCGAGCTTGGTCAGAAACCCGCCCTTGGCCATCATTGCATTCGACGGCGTGCCGGGATTGCCTGCCGAAACGTCGCCCGGTTGGCCAAAGTTGGCCCCGAACTCCAGGGCATGAAGCCCGAACGCATCTGTCGCGGCCCATTGTACCGCCACCCGATTGAACAGCGCCAATTCAGGGACCTCGGCCATAGCCGACAGGGTCTCACCCGCAGACAGCTGAACCTGCAGCCTGCTGTTCTCTGCCATAGCCGGAACGTCCAGTTCAAGCACGCCGTCCTTATCCGCAATGGCGGTGAACATCAGCCCGCTCTCACTCACAACAACCGATTGGTCAGCCGCGCAGGGCGCTTTGAGGTGCATCAGCAGCATCGCGGAGGGGCCGACATCAACCGTGAGGCTCGACACGCAGGCGCCCCCAAACGACGGCGGGGTTTCCTCGGCCAACGGCAGCTTGATAGGCGCCGGGTCCTGCGGCACGGAAAGCGCCGCCAACGCAATTTGCGGCAAGAACGGCGTGTCAGGAAGTTCTGGCAATTTCCGGGGTGTCAGGGAGGACAAAGGCGTGATCGAAACCGGGATTGGCGACATCGGCGACCCAGCGACGATTACGGCCTGGGTCTCAAGGTTGCGCAGCCGGTCTGAATTCCCGCTTTGCATATATTGTCCTGATGCGGCCGCCACAACCAAGGAGATCGCGATCATTCTCAACTTGCGCTTGCGATCCATTTCTCCGACCTCCCTCGATACCCATCCGCTTGGGACCATGGCAGGGCAATCAGGCAAAGGGATGGCTGCATGAAGGTCGCGGCACGACGCGGGGCGCCGGTGCCTGATTATTTAATCTTTTATTAACAATACTCTGTGTCGGACAGCTGGCCGCACAGGGCGTTGCGGCCAGCTTTTGCCTCATTTCCGCCTTGGCCCGCGGAAACGGGCCAAGATCACACCAGCTTGCCGTGGCAGTGTTTGAACTTGTTTCCGGAACCGCAGGGGCACAGGTCATTTCGACCGGGCGAGCCCCAGGTCGAGCTGTCCGCTTCATCGAACCCCGCTAGGCGCGTGCCGAGGCTCCCCGCTGCCGCCAGTTCGAGAGCGGGCGCAAGCTCTGCTGGCAATTCTGCCTGCGACGCCTGTTGTTGCGCCAGGAACTGACGCAGCATCGCGTCCTGCTCTTCCTGGGTTAGCGGCCGGATCTGTGCGATCTGTTGGGTGACGTTGAACTCGAAGAACGTTCAGCATCGCCTCGAACAGGGCAAAGGCCTCGGACTTGTATTCGTTCAGCGGATCCTTCTGCGCATAGCCCCGGAAACCCACGACCGAGCGAAGATGTTCCAGCGTCAGCAGATGCTCGCGCCACTTCTCGTCGATGGTCCGCAAAAGCAACTGCTTCTCGATCGTCCGCATCGTCTCAGCGCCGAACGCCTGCGTCTTTTCATCGGCATATTTGTCCGACGCCTCGAAGATACGCTCACGTAGAACGTCCTGATCAACGCCTTCTTCCTGGGCCCAGTCGGCGACAGGCATATCCAGTCCGACCTTGTCGAGCAATGCGGCATGCAACCCGTCAACATCCCATTGGTCCGCATAGGTCTTCGCTGGCATGTAGTCGTCCATCAGATCGTCGATGACCTGATGGCGCATGTCCTCGACAATTTCCGAAAGGTCCTCGGCTTCCATGATCTCCCGGCGCTGGCCAAAGATGACCTTGCGCTGATCGTTCATCACGTCGTCGAACTTCAGCAATTGCTTGCGGATGTCGAAGTTGCGCCCTTCAACCTTCGCTTGGGCCTTCTCCAGCGATTTGTTGACCCAGGGGTGAATGATTGCCTCGCCCTCTTTCATCCCGAGTTTGGACAATACGCTGTCCAACCGCTCGGAGCCGAAGATGCGCATCAGGTCGTCTTCCAGTGACAGGAAGAACGACGACCGGCCCGGGTCGCCCTGACGGCCCGAGCGGCCGCGCAGCTGATTGTCGATCCGGCGGCTTTCGTGCCGTTCGGTAGCAAGCACATACAAACCCCCGGCGGCGATCACCCTGGCCTTTTCGACGGCATGTTCTTCCTCGATCTGTTCACGCAGCTTGTCCGGGTTCGCGTCTGGGCTTGCGTCCAGCGCGTCCATCACCTTCATCTCTACGTTGCCGCCCAGCTGAATATCCGTACCGCGACCGGCCATGTTGGTCGCAATCGTGACGGCCCCAAAGATGCCCGCCTCGGCCACGATTTTCGCTTCCTGCTCATGCTGGCGCGCGTTCAGCACGTTATGCACGATCCCGGCGGACGTAAGCAAATCAGACAGGAATTCCGACTTTTCGATCGACGTTGTACCCACCAGCAGCGGCTGACCCTTGGCATGTGCCGCTTTGATCGCGGCGACGACGCCGTCGAATTTTTCACGCGCCGTGCGATAGACTTGATCGTGCTCATCGACCCGAGCAATCGGGCGGTTTGTCGGCACTTCCACGACGCCAAGCTTGTAGATTTCCGCAAATTCCTCGGCCTCGGTCAAAGCAGTGCCGGTCATCCCCGACAGCTTGTCGTACAGGCGGAAATAGTTCTGGAACGTGACCGAGGCGAGCGTCACGTTCTCGGGCTGGATATCCACCTCTTCCTTCGCTTCGATCGCCTGATGCAGTCCATCCGACAGGCGGCGCCCCTTCATCATGCGGCCAGTGAACTCATCGATCAGCATGACCTCGCCGTCGCGGACGATATAGTCCTTGTCGCGCTGGAATAGCTTGTGTGCCCGCAGAGCCTGCGTGACGTGATGCACCAGCGTGGTCGATTCCGGGTCATAGAGCGACTGATCTTCAGGCAGCATTCCAGCGGCGTGCAGCCTGTTCTCGATGAACTCGTTGCCTTCCTCAGTGTAAGTGACATTCCGCGTCTTCTCGTCGAGCGTGAAATGTTCGTCATTCAGGTCGGGGATGATTTTGTTGATCGTGATATAAAGGTCGGAACGATCCTGGCTTGGCCCGGAAATGATCAGAGGTGTGCGCGCCTCGTCAATCAGGATCGAAGTCGACCTCGTCCACGATCGCGTAGAAATGGTCGCGCTGGGACATCTCCGCCAACTCGGATTTCATGTTGTCGCGCAGGTAGTCGAAGCCGAGCTCGTTATTCGTGGCGTAGGTGATATCTGCCTGGTAGGCCAATCGCTTTTCTTCTTCGGCCTGATAGGGATAGACCACACCTGTTGTCATTCCGAGATGCGCATAGACCTTTCCCATCCAGTCGGCATCGCGCTTGGCCAGATAGTCATTGACCGTGACGATATGCACGCCCTTGCCTGCCAGAGCGTTCAGATAGGCCGGGAAGGTCGCTACGAGGGTTTTGCCCTCGCCCGTCTTCATCTCGGCGATATTGCCCTGATGCAGGAAGATGCCGCCCATGAGCTGCGTGTCGAAGGCGCGCAGCCCAAGCGCACGGCGGGCGCCCTCCCGACAGTTCGCAAAAGCTTCCGGCAAAAGGTCATCAAGGCTTTCGCCTTTTGCAATCCGTTCCTTGAATTCCAGCGTCTTCTGCTTGATTCCATCGTCCGACAGGGCCGAAAACTCCGCCTCCAGCGCATTGATCTTGGCGACCAAAGGACGGCTGGCTTTCACCTTCCGGTCGTTCGGCGTGCCAAATGCCTTTTTGGCGAGAGTTCCGAGCCCGAGCATGTTGTCTCCGCGGTGTCGTTCCTGACAGGATCGTGTGAGGCTTTGCCTTGCTCGCACGCAAAGCCTTGCCTAGAAGGGCGAGGATTGTGCGGCAAATGCGTTTCTCATACGACGGATGGGATGTAAGCGGCTGCCGATGGAGTGTCAACGTCGCGAGACCGCGCGGCCTTTACAGGAGCTGATAAGATGTCGAAACTGACGAAATTGTGCCTCGGAACGGCCCTGGCCCTCGGGATTGCTTCGCCCGTCTTCGCCGATGCCCCAACCGCAGACACCGTGGTTGCGACCGTCAACGGAACCAAGATCACCATCGGCAGCATGATCGCGCTGCGCGATCAATTGCCGGAACAGTACAAGAAACTGCCCGACGACGTGCTTTTCAAGGGCATTCTTGATCAGCTGATCCAGCAAACGACCCTCGCGCAATCCGTCGGCGACAATCTGTCAAAGCGCGACACGCTTGCATTGGAAAACAACCGCCGTGCCTATCTTGCGAACGAGGTGCTTACCGGGGTCACGGATGCAGCGGTGACCGATGAGGCCCTGAAAAAGGCCTATGACGCGAAGTACGCCAATGTCACTCCGGGGCTGGAATATCATGCCGCCCACATCCTTGTTCCGACGGAACAAGAGGCGAAAGATCTCAAGGCTAAGATCGAGGCCGGCGCTGATTTCGCCCAGCTGGCGAAAGATAACTCGAAAGACGGCTCCGCTGCGAATGGTGGCGATCTGGGCTGGTTCGGGGTTGGCATGATGGTGAAACCTTTCGAAGATGCCGTCGTTGGGATGAAAGTCGGTCAGGTGTCCGATCCGGTACAAACCCAGTTCGGCTGGCACCTGATCAAGCTTGAAGAAACTCGTCCCGCCAAGGCTCCGTCGATCGACGATGTACGCGACGAGCTGACCAAAGATCTCGAGAAAGATGCAGTCCAGGCCAAGATCGAGGAACTGACGAAAAACGCGAAGATCACCCGCAGCGACACCGGTATTGACCCGAAGGTCCTGCAGGATCAGACATTGCTGGACAAGTGACCGGCGAACGGAGGCACAGCAATGGCTGGCAAGGACAAGGCCACGGACTGGAAGGCAGAAGCGAAGGCACTTCGTGCAAAACTATCGAAGTTGCGCAAGAAGCACGCTGCTGAAGCCCCGACGGCCGTGGCACCCGCAAAGGCCAAGCTCGCTGTGTCTCCGCTTGCCCCGAAGGGCGGGTTTCCATCCCTTCCAGTGATTGACGGCGTGGAATTCGCTGTGGTTGAGGCCGGGGTACGCTACAAGAACCGCACCGACGTGATGTTGGCCAAGATCGCGCCGGGCAGCGCCATCGCAGGCGTCTTTACCCGCTCGTCGACCCGCGCCGCCTGCGTGCTTGACTGTCAGGCTAAGCTGGCTGGCAAAGTGGACTCGGCAGCTGGCGCGGCCATTATCGTGAACTCTGGCAACGCCAATGCCTTCACCGGCGCGAACGGACAGCAATCCGTCGACCGTGTGACGGGTGCCGTTGCAAAGGCGCTCGGCGTTCCGGCCAACCGGGTTTTTTCCTCGTCCACAGGCGTGATCGGAGAGCCACTGCCGGATGATCGGATCACCGCCAAGATCGACGCCCTGACCGCCTCGCTTGCGCCGGATACAATCGAGCTGGCAGCGCGCGCGATCATGACGACCGATACTTTCCCGAAAGGCGCCAGCGCAGAGATCAACGGCGATGGCGGCACGATCCATATCTCCGGCATCGCCAAGGGCTCGGGCATGATCGCCCCGGACATGGCGACCATGTTGGTCTATATTTTCACGGATGCCCGGATTTCCGCCACGAACCTGCAAAAGCTTTTGTCACGCAATGTCGATGATACGTTCAACGCGATCACTGTCGACAGCGACACTTCTACCTCTGACGCCCTGATCCTTGCCGCAACGGGCAAAAGCAGCGCTGCACCGATTGAGGCTTTGCGTGGCCGCGTCGCGAAAGATTTCGAACAAGGCCTGCGCGCCGTGATGATGAGCCTTGCTCATCAGGTCATCCGCGATGGCGAGGGTGCGACAAAATTCGTCGAGATCCGCGTGACGGGTGCCGCAGATGCGACTGACGCGCAGAAGGTCGCCATGTCGATTGCCAACTCTCCTCTCGTCAAGACCGCCATCGCCGGTGAAGATCCAAACTGGGGTCGCATCGTGGCCGCCGTCGGAAAGTCAGGCGCGAAAGCGGATCGAGACCTCCTCGCCATCCGCTTCGGCGATACGCTTGTCGCCGAAAAAGGCTGGCGCGTTCCGGACTATCGCGAAGAAGACGGCGCGGCCCATATGAAGGGGCAAGAGCTTCTGATCCAGATCGATCTGGGCCTCGGGGACGGCGTGAAGACTGTCTGGACCTGCGATCTCACCCACGCCTATATCGATATCAACGCCGACTACCGCTCCTGATGGGATTTCTGCGGTGAAAGTTGTTCTGGTTTCGGCCGTCGCCCTGATCGACGTCGAGGGCCGCGTGCTTCTGGCCCAGAGACCAGAGGGTAAATCGCTGGCAGGGTTATGGGAATTCCCCGGCGGCAAGGTCGAAGCGGGCGAAACGCCCGAGGCCGCCCTGATCCGGGAATTGCGCGAAGAGCTCGGCATCGAGACCTGGAAGAGCTGCCTCGCGCCGCTCACCTTCGCCAGCCACAGCTATGACGGGTTCCACCTGCTGATGCCACTTTTCGCCTGCCGCAAATGGGAAGGCACCCCCGCGCCGCAGGAAGGGCAAACCCTGAAATGGGCCCGCGTTCGGGACATGCAAAATTACCCCATGCCCCCTGCGGATATCCCCCTCGTGGCGATGCTCCGCGACCTGCTCTGAGTCCCCCGCGACAGTCCGTCGTGTAGATCGGCATAGTCACAAAACTGCGTCAGTTCCGCAAATATGGCAACAATATGATGATTTCCTGATGCATTTCTCTCGATATTTTGTATAAGCGCCGCACCAAATGGGAAAACCTTGGGAGGGTAAACCAAATGTTGCGTACAATCACGATCGGTAGCTGCGTTTCAGTACAGGGTATGTTCATCCGGATGCTCGAAGACGGCAAGGTCGCGGTACGCGTTGGCGACAGAACCTATGTCGGCTATCCGGTAGCCGCCAAGGCAGCCTAAGCCACCCGTCGTCAAAATCCGGCAGGGTATCGTGGCTCGCACAGCCCGGCCCACCCGTTCATATCTCGCCCGCTCAAGACGAGCTCCAAATATGAAATCGGCCAGGAAATCTCCTGGCCGATATTCTTTTCCGGGTCGACCTTGCCTCAGGCCAGCTTGCGCACGATCTCTTCGCGCTCGAAGATCTCGATGACATCGCCTGGGCGAATGTCTTCGTAATTCTCAAAGGCCATACCGCATTCCTGACCGACAGGAACCTCCTTGACCTCGTCCTTGAAGCGCTTCAGCGTCTTCAGCGTGCCTTCGTGGATAACGACATCTTCGCGCAGCAGACGCACGCCTGCCGAACGACGAGCCACGCCCTCGGTCACCAGACAGCCTGCAACCTTGCCGACGCCGGTGACCTTGAAGACTTCCTTGATCGTCGCATAGCCGATGAACTTCTCGCGGATCTCGTTCGAGAGCAGGCCAGAGGCCGCCGCCTTCACGTCATCCACCAGATCGTAGATCACCGAATAATACCGGATCTCGACACCCTTCTGATGCGCCGTGTTCCGCGCGCTGGCATTGGCCCGCACGTTGAACCCGATTACCGGTGCGCCCGATGCCTCGGCGAGACCGATATCGGTTTCCGTGATGGCACCGACACCCGAATGCAGCACGCGAACGCGCACCTCTTCGTTGCCGATTTTCTCCATCGCCTGGACGATCGCTTCGGCAGAGCCCTGCACGTCAGCCTTCACCACGATCGGCAACTCGCTGACGCTCTTGTCGGCCTTGGCTTTCGCCATCAGCTGCTCCAGCGTTGTCGCCGCACCCGCCGCAGCCCGCTTGTCCCGTGCTGCCTTCTCACGGTAATCGGCGATCTCGCGCGCCTGCGCCTCGGTCTCGACGACGTTGAGAACGTCACCCGCCGCCGGCGTCCCGTTCAGGCCCAGCACCTCGACCGGAACCGAAGGCCCGGCCTCGGCCACACGCTCGCCCTGATCATTGATCAGCGCGCGCACCTTGCCCCACTGCTCGCCGACGACGAAGATGTCGCCCTGCCGCAGGGTGCCGTTCTGCACCAGAACCGTCGCCACCGGGCCACGACCCACATCCAGCTTGGCTTCGATCACCGCACCAGAAGCCGACCGCAGCGGGTTGGCCCGCAGGTCGAGGATCTCGGCCTGCAGCGCGATGTTCTCCAGCAGCTCGTCCAGACCTTCGCCGGTCTTGGCCGAAACTTCGACGTCGAGCACATCGCCCGACATCTTCTCGACCACAACACCATGCTGCAGCAGATCGGTGCGCACCTTGGTCGGGTTCGCCTCATGCTTGTCGATCTTGTTGATCACCACAATCATCGGCACCTTGGCCGCTTTCGCGTGGTTGATCGCCTCAATCGTCTGCGGCATCACGGCATCATCCGCCGCAACAACCAGAACGACGATATCTGTCACGTTGGCACCACGCGCCCGCATCGAGGTGAAAGCGGCGTGGCCAGGCGTGTCGAGGAAGGTCAGCTTCGCCCCGGTATCGGTGGTCACCTGATAGGCACCGATATGCTGGGTGATGCCGCCAGCCTCGCCAGAGACCACGCTGGTCTTGCGGATCGCATCCAGCAGCGAGGTTTTGCCGTGGTCGACGTGACCCATGATCGTCACGATTGGAGGACGCGGCTGCAGATCGTCGCTCGAATCCTGCACGGAAGAGATCACCTGTTCCACGTCCGCATCCGAAACCCGAACCGCCTTGTGGCCGAATTCCTCGATGATCAGTTCCGCCGTATCGGCGTCGATGGTCTGGTTCATCGTCGCCATCACGCCCATTTTCATCAGCGATTTGACGACGTCAGCCACCCGCTCAGCCATCCGATTGGCGAGTTCCTGCACCACGATGGTTTCAGGCAGTTGCACGTCGCGCACCTGCTTTTCGGGCTTGAAGTTCATGCCCATCGCCTTCTGGCGGGCACGCTCCTGCTTGCGCTTCATCGCGGCGAGCGAGCGTTGCCGCCCACCTTCACCCTGTAGCGCCTCGGTCAGTGTCAGCTTGCCCGCGCGGCGTGCATCGTCACTTTTGGCCTTGCCACGACCGGCGCCATCGCCGCCGCGGTCATCGCGTTCTCGGTCCGTCTTGCGTGGCCCTGCAGCCGGCTTCGACAGGGCACGCTGCGCCGGCGCTTCCGTCGGGGCAGAGGGCGCTTGTGCCGCGGAGGGGGACGACCGACGCTCTGGCGCCGGTTCGGCGCGGCGTTCACGCGCGCTGGCTTCGGCCTCGGCTTCCGCCTTGAGACGAGCCTCTTCTTCCGCCTTCAGGCGCTGCGCTTCTTCACGCTCACGCTCTTCGCGTTCTTTCGCTTCGATTTCGTCGCGGCGACGCTGGCGATCTTCCTCGCGTTGGCGATCGTCTTCGGCGCGCTGCAGTGCGTCATCCGCCTCGCGGGCCCGCGCGGCCTGCACCGCCTTGAGACGGCGCTCCATTTCGGCATCACTGATACCGGCCGGGCGTTTTGACGGGTCTCCAAGATGCGTCGCGCCGCCAGTGCCAGTCGCCGGCGCACCCGGCTTCGGCACGACCACGCGCTTGCGCTTCGTTTCAACCACAACACTCTTGGTCCGCCCGTGGCTGAAGCTCTGCTTCACTTGCCCGGAGCGTGCACTGCCACCGAGACCAAGGGGTTTCTTACCGTCTGTATCGCTCATGCGTCTTTCGTATCCTTCCCGGCGGCAACGCCGCCGATCCGCTCGCGTAGGCCCGCAAGCTTAGCCGCTTCCTCTACAACACGGGTCGTGAGTCCACCAGCGGCAAGCGCGCCGTGTATCGCATTTTCCCGTCCGAAAGCCAAACCCAATTCCTGTGCTGTCAAGCACCCGATAAACGTGTCTTTTCCACCCGGCGGATGGAGCTTTGATTTGCCCCGTTCGGACCCGTC
Organism: uncultured Pseudomonadota bacterium; assembly: GCA_963837565.1. Classification (GTDB taxonomy): domain Bacteria; phylum Pseudomonadota; class Alphaproteobacteria; order Rhodobacterales; family Rhodobacteraceae; genus Solirhodobacter. The sequence goes on along the minus strand of CAWIOC010000001.1, from coordinate 235,702 downwards.
AGAGGCCTGAACAAGGATCCTGGCGCGGTCCTTGACCAACCAGTCCTTGACCTTCTCATAGCCCGTCACCGCGTCCCCGGCCTTGCGGGCAAGACTGATCAGATCAACCACCCGACGCACCAGTGCCGCTTCGACTTCAGACGCCAGATCCGGCGACACTTTCACCGGCTGGCGTGCCGCGCGGGCGAACAAGCCCTTCGTGATCGCCTTCTTCAACGCCTTCACATCGGCCGCAACCCAAATTCCGCGCCCGGGCAACCGCCCGAGGATGTCCGCCACGATCTGGCCCTCGGGGCCGACCACGAAACGGATCAGCCCAGCCTTCGGCTGAACCTCTCCCGTTGCGATGCAGCGCCGCTCCGGCTCGGTCTGATCCGACTCGGCGCCGCCCCGGGTCATGGCTGTGCTTCCCCGGTTCAGGCTTCAGCCTCGGTTACGTCGTCCAGCCCTTCGTCGGCTGCAGCAAGTTCGGCCGGATCGACCCAACCAAGCATGACCCGAGCGGTCATCACCAGATGCTGCGCCTCCTCCAGGCTCATTTCGAACTTTTCGAGAACGCCTTCGTCCTTCTTTCGCTCGCCGTTCACGGTAGTCCAACCGCCAGCCAGCTCCCAGTCCGCGCAGGTTGCGAAATCTTCCAGCGTCTTCACGCCGTCCATCGCCAGCGCCTCGATCATCTGCGGCGTCAGCCCGTCGAAGTTCACCAGGCTGTCTTCAACGCCCAATTCTCGCGCATGTTCCATCGCCTTGACGTTCATCGCCTCGAGGTTGTCGCGCGCTCGGGCCTGAAGCTCTACCGCCGTCCCTTCATCGAAGCCGTCGATCGACAGAAGCTCGTCGACTTCCACATAAGCCACTTCTTCGAGGCTGGTGAAGCCTTCTGCGACCAGCAGCTGCGCCATCATCTCATCCACATCGAGCGCGTCCATGAAGAGCTTGGTGCGCTCGGCGAACTCAGCCTGACGACGCTGGCTCTCCTCGGCCTCGGTCATGATATCGATGTCGAGACCGGTCAGCTGACTTGCCAGCCGCACGTTCTGCCCGCGGCGACCAATGGCCAGCGACAGCTGCTCATCGGGCACCACCACTTCGATCTTGCCGACTTCCTCGTCGATCACGACCTTGGACACTTCAGCAGGCTGCAGCGCGTTCACAAGGAACGTCGCCTGGTCCTGATTCCATGGAATGATGTCGATCTTCTCGCCCTGAAGCTCGTTCACCACGGCCTGCACACGAGAGCCGCGCATACCCACGCAGGCCCCAACCGGATCAATCGAGTTGTCATAGCTGATCACGGCGATCTTCGCCCGGCTTCCCGGGTCGCGCGCCACGGCCTTGATCTCGATGATGCCATCATAGATCTCGGGCACTTCCATCTTGAACAACTCGGCCATGAACTGCGGATCGGTCCGGCTCAGGAACACCTGCGGACCACGGGCCTCGCGGCGCACATCCTTGATATAGGCGCGGATACGGTCGTTCGGGCGATAGCTTTCGCGGCCGATCTTCTCATTCCGACGCAGGATCGCTTCGCCACGGCCAATATCGACGATGATATTGCCGTATTCCTCGCGCTTGACCTGACCGTTGATGATCGTGCCCTTGCGGTCCTTGAATTCCTCGAACTGCCGGTCACGCTCAGCTTCGCGGACCTTCTGCAAGATCACCTGCTTGGCCGATTGCGCGGCGATCCGACCCATGTCGACGGGCGGCACTTCATCGATGATCTCATTTCCTACCTGCGGATCGGCAAGAAATTTCTTCGCCTGATCGACAGTCAGCTGGGCCTGATGGTTCTCAACCTCGTCATCGCCGACCACGGTGCGCACCCGGGTAAAAGTGGCGCGGCCTGTCTTGCGATCGATGTAGACGCGGATATCCAGCTCGGACCCGTAGCGCGACTTCGCCGCCCGGGCGAGGCTTTCCTCCATCGCCTGGATCACAAGGTCCGGGTCGATCATCTTTTCCCGTGCGACCGCTTCAGCGGTTTGCAGCAGTTCCAGCTGGTTGGCAGAGGTAATCGCCATGTCACTCCTCCTCGGAAGCGGTCGTCAGTGTTCGGTTTCGCGGGGTTCGGACGTCTCGTCCTCGTCCCCTTCTTCGGTTTCAATATCGTCGAAGGCGGTGTCGTCAATCACGCCGGAATCCTTGCGCTGACGCAACATCTCGGCGATCAGCTCGTCCGTCAGGATCAGCTTGGCATCCGACAACCAGTCGAATTTCAGGCCGATCGTCATGTCCTGACCTGCTTCCTCGATCTCGATCAGCACTTCGTCGCCGTCGACACCCATCAGCCCGCCCTTGAAGCGGCGGCGTCCGTCGATCAACTCGGTCGTCTCGATGCGGGCTTCCCAGCCCTTCCACATCTCGAAATCCTTCAACCGGGTCAGGGGCCGGTCGATCCCCGGGCTCGAGACTTCCAGCGTGTAGTTTTCCTCGATCGGGTCTTCCACGTCGAGAACAGCAGACACCGCTGTCGAGATACGCGCGCATTCCTCGACCACGATGCCGCCTTCCGGCCGATCCGCCATGATCTGCAGGATGCGGGTCCGGCCGCCCATCAGACGCACCCGGACGAGTTCAAACCCCAAGCCTTCGATGGCAGGGGTCACGATCTCGGCAAGGCGCCGGTCGATGGCAGTTTTGGCGATAAGGTCACTCACGGTCGGCGTCGATCCAGGAAACTGTGAAATAAAACAAAAAAACGGGCGCGCGGCCCGTCATTCCTGCCGGTGGGGCCTTGGGTTTGGACCCCGAGGCACCGCTGTTGAGATGGATATACGCATCAGACCGCGAGTCTGCAAGCCCGGATTGCCCCTCGCCCGGACCTAAGCCTCAGATGGCCGAACGCCCCTGTTGTTGCGCACAATCCAAAGGTTCAGCGCAGCCGCCACCGTGACCCAAATGAGGTACAGCGTCGCAAACAGCCCCGCCCAAACGTCGAGCGGCCAGAACGTCACCGCCATCCCCGCAACCGCAATCCAGAGAGCAGCGATGGCGATCAGCGCCGCCTGCATGCGGTGCAGGCCGAAAAATATCGGCGTCCACAGCGTGTTGAACGCGATCTGCATCGCCCAGAACGCCAGCGCGAGCCCGTTTTCCGGCAGCACTGCAATCCGCGCGGCGGCATAGGAGCTGCTGACATAGAGGATCGTCCAGACCGTCGGGAACATCCATTTCCGAGGCGTCCAGCTTGGCTTGTTCAGCGTCTCGTACCAGATGCCGGGCCGGAACAGCATCCCGGTGGCTGCCCCCGCACAGGAGGCCGTGAGGAAGGTGATGAAGATGCCCCAGTGCATATCTGATCCTTGATTGTCGCCGTTAGATGGTCACGGCCCGCCCCGATGCCAACCCATGCCGCGGCCTTCAGGTTCCCGGCTGGGCGAAATGTCTCAGATACGTTCGATGGCAAGAGCGATGCCCTGCCCGCCGCCGATGCACATCGTGATCAGCGCACGGCGCCCATCGGTCCGCTCCAGCTCATGCATCGCCTTGACGACAAGGATCGCACCGGTCGCCCCGACCGGGTGCCCAAGCGCAATGGCGCCGCCATTGGGGTTCACCCTCTCCGGGTCAAAGCCCAGTGCACGGCTGACGGCGAGCGCCTGCGAGGCGAAGGCCTCATTCGAACTCGATCACGTCGAAGTCGGCGGCAGAAAGCCCGGTGCGCTCGAACAGCGCGCGAACCGCCGGGATCGGACCGATTCCCATCACTTCGGGCGCGACGCCGGCGTGGGCATAGCCGAGAATTCGCGCGCGCGGGACCAACCCCGCGCCCTTGGCTGCCTCGGCCCGGCCCAGAACCAAGGCCGCTGCGCCGTCGTTGATGCCGCTGGCATTGCCTGCTGTAACGGTGCCATCCCTCTGAAAGACCGTTCGCAGGCCGGCAAGAACTTCTGCGCTTGTCGCCTTCGGGTGCTCGTCGACCTCGAAATGGATATGCCCCTTGCGGGTCTGAATCTCGACCGGGGCAATCTGCTCCTTGAAGCGCCCTTCGGCGATCGCGCGCGCGGCGCGCTCCTGACTGGCGAGAGCGAAGGCATCCTGATCTTCGCGACTGATCCCGTAATCACGCGCGACATTCTCTGCGGTCACCCCCATATGGCCGGTGTCGAACGGACAATTCAGTGCACCCAGCATCATGTCCTGCACCGGGACATCGCCCATCTTCTGGCCCCAGCGCGCGGCGGGCAGGATATAGGGCGAGCGGCTCATACACTCTGCCCCACCGGCAATGGCGAAATCGGCATCATCTCAGTGCAAGCAATTGAAAAGCCGAAACGATTGCCTGCGCACCGGAGCCGCAAAGGCGGTTCACATTCATCGCCGGGACTGTTTCGGGCAACCCCGCGCGCATCGCCGCTACGCGGCTGAGGTACATATCCTTCGGTTCGGTATTGATCACATGGCCAAAGACCACATGCCCGATCTGCTCTGGCGCGAGCGAGGCTTTGGATATGGCCGCAGTGATGCAGGTCGCAGCAAGATCGGCGGGCGGAACCGAGGCGAGCGAGCCGCCAAAGCTGCCAATTGCGGTGCGGACACCGGAGAGAATGACGATATCGTTCATGCGTTCGCCCCTTTTATTTCGTCGCTGCCCATCTGTTGGGTCATCTGGACGGCCCTTGCACAATTGCTGATCACTGCATGGATCATGGCGGGCTGCAAGACCCATGCGCCGGGGGGAAATCTATGGGCGGGTAGGCCCCACGCCGAAGTTCAGCGAGAGGTTGCCTGTCTTTCCGGGACAAGCGGAACACGCCCCGCGTCGGTCAGAACGAAGGCGTCGCGTCCTTCTAGAACAATGGCCGTCAGCGGGCCGCCATAGGCCGCGCTCGAATCGATATTTATCCTGTTTCCATAATGGGTTGCCTGATCCAGCGCGGTATGGCCGTGGACGATCAGCGCGCCGTGGTCGCGGGTGTCTTCGAGAAAACCGACCCGAATCCAGACCAGATCATCTTCGGCCTGCTCCTCGATCGGAATGCCGGGCCGAATACCGGCATGGACGAAAATCACTTCGCCGCGCCGGAACCATGTCGGACGACTTTCGAGGAAGGCGCGATCTGCGGCAGGGACAAGGTCAACGGCATCGGCGTGGACCTTCGCCACCGGCCGGTCAGCCGGTGAGCGCACACCGTAGGATGCGAGCGTCGCGGCCCCGCCAAGACGCGGGTTCAGCCAACCGAGATCGGACCGCAGGCCGGGGTCCTGATACTTGTAATCATTAAGAAATTCGGTAAACATCCTGTCGTGATTGCCCTTCAGCACCACCCAGTTCTGGCCCTTTTCCACACCCGCGCAGAGGTATTCAACCACCCCACGCGAGTCCGGGCCACGGTCGACGAGATCGCCGATATGAACCACCGGGGCTGCGGCGTCGCCGGTGTTGCGACGATCGGTCTCGATGCGGGCATGGGCCATTTTCAGAAGGTCCAGATGGCCGTGGATATCGCCGATGGCATAGGTTCGCATGGGTGTCCTCAGGCAGCACTCTGGCGCAAACCTATTGGCTGAACGCGGCGGGGACCACCCCGGATCAGGGCTAAAATCGCCCAAAAGTACTTGTCCGCTTTCCTACAAGCTTTGTGCCCGATTTGATGTTTCTATCAATTGATTGAGGAAATCCATCATACCTTGGTACTTGCCCCGATTCCCGGCCTGTCCTAGCCTTTCGGTTGTAGGGGTGCGAGGGTGTGCGATGCGGTTCACGACCATGCTGGCAGTCGGGTTGATGGTCTTGCCAGCGTGGCCGCCGATAACCTTCGCACAGGACGCGGGGCCGGACGCCCCGGCGGTGGCGGAACTGGCCGCGCCCCGCGCCCCCAGTGACCCGATCTCCGACGCCGCCACGCCTGCCCCTGCCACAACGGCAACCCTTTTGCAGGGGCCGATGCCCGACTGGGCCGAAGACCTGCCAATTCCGGTCGCGACCGCCGAGCAGGAATTGGTTGCCACCGATGGCAAGTTGTACTTGCTGACCGATCAGCAGATCCGATGGCAGGGGGATCAGCGGGAAACATTCCTGCATTATGCACTGAAGGTCACTTCGAGCGCCGGTCTGGAGGATGCCGCAGGCTTGCTGCGCAATTTCGACCCGGAGTTCGAGGCGGTCACCCTGACCCGTCTGACGGTGACCCGCAACGGGGTCACCACGGATTACCTGCACAGGCTCATCCCGACCGTCTATCGGCGCGAGACGGGCCTTGAACAGGGGATGATCGACGGGACGCTGACCGCCCATATCGAACTGCCGGATGTGCGGGTTGGTGACATTGTCGAAGTCGCTTCGGTTGAAAAGCAAAGGCCGCGGATCGACGGCGAGACCGCCTCGGGCAGTCTGCAGATCGGGTATTCGGTGCCTGTCCTGCGGTCTCGGGTGGTTTTGATCTGGCCGAAGGACTGGCCCGATGATTTCGAGGTCTTCGGGCTGGACGAGATGACGGCGACGGTGGTGCCGGGCACGGAGACAACCGCCTACGCTTGGGAACGTGGCTATCACCCTGCCGCACAGGAAGAAGACAAGGTGCCGGACTGGGTGCCGATCCGCGCCTTCGTGCGCTACAGCCGCTACACCGATTGGGCGCCGATCGAGGCGACACTGCACGATGCCTATAGCAAGGCAGAGGCGTTGCCGCCTGAGTGGGAGTTGAAGCTGGATGCGATCCGGGCCAGTTCCAACAAGGTGGACGATCAGGTGATCGCGGCGCTGCGGCTGGTACAGAACGACATCCGTTATGTCGGAATTGAAGTGGGCGTGGGTGGTTTCCATGCCCGCCCGCCCGAACTGGTCGCGGCGCGCGGTTTCGGCGATTGCAAGGACAAGGCGCTGCTGCTGAAAACGCTGCTGGGGCGGCTTGGGGTCAAGGCGGATGTCGCGCTGGCGGATAGCAGTGACGGTCCGGGGATCGACAGACATTTGCCGGGCGTCGATCTGTTCAACCACATGATCGTCGGCGCGATGATCCGGGGGCACAGGATCTGGATGGACCCGACCGCGCGGTTCGAGGGTGGAACCCTTGCCCATGCGGCGCCGCCCGATCTGGGCTATGTCTTGCCCATCGGCGACGATGCCCCCGGCAGGTTGGAGCATATTGACAGCCCCCCGGCCAAGGGTCGCCTGGTTTCGGTCGATGAGCACCATGCCTTCAGCCCGGATGGCGACCGGATCGACCTGTCGCTTACTTATGACGGACGCTCGGCTGACCGGATCCGGGATCGCCTTGCGACGGATGGCCTGCGGCAATGGGGCGAGGATACCCTGCGCGGCTATGCCAGTACCTATCCCGGGATCACGCCGGTTGGCACGCCCGAAGTCAGCGACAATATGGATCAGAACCGGATCGTGCTGAAGGCGCGTTTCCTGCTGCCGCAGCAGGCCATCGAGGACAACGATCTTTTGTCGGATTTCCCGTTCAATGGGCCCGGCGTGGGATCCGACTATCCAAAGGCGCAAGTCGGGCATCGCCGTGCGGACATGGTGGTGCCCTATTACCGCCGGGTGACAGAACGGTTGACCGTCGAGAATGCCCCGATCAACTTCCGCGCGCCCGAGGCCTCGGTGCTGTCGAACGCGGCTTTTGACTATGCGTTCTTCGGCGTAACGCCCAAACGCGGCAATCTGATGCTGAACTGGACCTATTCGACCAAGGCGAAGCAGATCGCGGCCAAGGACGTGGCGCAGGTGATCCGCGACGCGCGCAAGCTGCGGTCCGACGATTACCTGACCTGGGATTTGTCGATCCTGCCGCCAAAGGGCGACAGCTCGAACTAGCCGCGAAACACCTGACGGGCGAGCAGAATGCGCGCCCCTGCGGTGAGAAAGCAGAGCGCGCCAAAGCACCAGGCGAGAGCCGGGAAAGACGCAGGCCAGAGACAGAGCGCGACGAAGAAGGCTATGGTCTCGGTCCCTTCCAGCAGACCGCCGGTGAAATAGAGCGATTTGTTCCCGCGAGAGAGGGTTTCCATCCGGTGCTTTTCGGCAAGGATGGCATAGCCGAGGAAGCTGGCGCCATTGGTATAGAAGCTGGCGAGCAGGAAGGCCCCCGCGGCACCGTTCGCGGCAGGCGTGGCCCAGACGAAGGCCATCGGGATGGCACCGTAGAACAGGAAGTCGGCCGTTATGTCGAGATAGCCGCCAAGGTCGGTTTTCCTGGTGGCCCGCGCGATGGCGCCGTCCAACCCATCGGCCAGGCGCGATGCAGCAAGCGGGATCAGCGCGACGCCGGGATAGTCCAGCGCGATCAGTGCCGCGGCGAACAGGCCGAGGCCGAGGCCGAGCAGCGTGACGGCATCGGCGCGTGCGCCGCGGGCGGCAAGCACCATACCGGCGCGATCAAGCGCCGGGTCGAGCAGGCGCCGGGCGAAGCCGTCGAGCATCGCGGTCAGCGCAAGCGTTGCAGGAGATCGAGCGAGATGTAGCCGTCCGGCGGCATCCCCTGCGCACGCTGATAGGCGCGCACAGCGGCCAGCGTGCCGGGGCCGACACGGCCATCGACGCCGCCGGTGTCGTACCCGGCGCGGGTCAGGCGGGCCTGCATCTCGGCGCGTTCCTGCGCGTCCAGGGCGCGGTCGCCGCGCGGCCAGCTTGCCCTTAGCGGCGGCCCGCCGGCAATCCGGTCGGACAGGATGCCGACGGCGAGGATATAGGCGTCGGCATTGTTGTAGTGTCCGATGGCGCGGAAGTTCGAGAAGATCAGGAAGGCCGCGCCGCGCGCCCCTGCGGGCAACAGCAGTTGCGCCGGGCCATAGTCGCGCAGCGCGCGGCCGTCGACCGGGCGGATGCCCAGCGCGGCCCAGTCGCGCACCGATTTGGTGACGCGGCGGCCGCTGTTGGCATAGTTGAAGCCGCGCGGTACCGTCACCTCGACGCCCCAGGGCTGCCCCTCGCGCCAGCCGGAGCGCGCAAGATAGGCGGCAGTCGAGGCGAGCGCATCGGTCGGATCGTCGGACCAGATGTCACGGCGCCCGTCGCCGGTAAAGTCGACCGCATAGAGCAGGTAGGATGAAGGGATGAACTGGGTATGTCCCATCGCCCCTGCCCAGGACCCGGTCATGCGATCCACGGTGACATCACCATGCTGCAGGATCTTCAGCGCGTCGATCAGCTGAGCCTCGAAGAAGGCACCGCGGCGACCCTCATAGGCGAGCGTCGCCAGCGCACCGATCAGGGGCGTGTCGCCGCGGCGGGCGCCATAATTGCTTTCCATCCCCCAGATCGCGACGACGACCTTGGGATCAACATGATAGCGCGCCTGAATCCGGCGCAGCAGGGGCGCGTATTGCGCCATCGCCGCGCGGCCGTTGGCGACCCGGGCGTCCGAGGTTGTGGAATCGAGGTAGTCCCAGATCGTCTTGGTGAATTCGGTCTGGTTGCGGTCCTTGGCGACCACGTCGGGGTTCACCTCGACGCTGCGGAAGGCGATATCGAAGGTCCGCGCGGTGATGCCGCGGGCAAGGGCGCGGCCACGGAACCCGGCGACCCATCGGGCAAAGCCCGCGTCGTTCACCGTCGTCTGGGCGCTGGCGAGCACAAGCTTCGCCGGCCGCGCCGCGGGGCTGGGCGAAGCTGCCGGGGCGATGCCGATTGTTGCCGCAATGGCAGAAGCGACCAAGGTCGGGCGTGGCTGTGGGATCGGCGAATGGCTGACGGCAAGATCCGACGCAATCGCCGGAACACCGAAACAAATGCTGGAAAAGACCAGCGCCGAGAAGAGGAATTTGATCATGCTACCTGCCCGTATCAGAGGTCTCGCCAGCACGCAGGCCAGCGGCCTTTCATTGTGGACAAGTGTAGCAAGGAAGCAGGTTCGGGAAAAGGCCGGGTTGGTCGCCCGGCCAGCCCGGCGGGATGCCGCCGGTCTGCGGCCTGTCCTCGGGCGGACACCGCCGCGGGAAAGGTCGCCCCGTGCCCCGGCGTTACTCTGCCGACATCGAATATCGCTGCGGGGATTGGCCGTACTCGTCTTCCGACGGAGTGAAGACTTGCCCGGCTTCTGATACGCGCTTCAGGTCCACCGTGAAGGTGGTGCCCGCAACGAGGTTCTTGGAGTAGTCGATCGTGCCGCCATGCGCCTCGATGATGCGCTTGGAGATATTCATGCCCAACCCGGTCCCGCCTGCCTTGCGCTCATCGCTCGAATCGAGCTGGCTGAACTGGTCGAAGACCTTGTCGCGATGGTCTTCGGACAGGCCGACACCCGCGTCGATCACGCTGATCCGGGCCATCTTGTCGCGGATGTCCAAAAGCACGGTGACATGACCGCCGGTAAACGAGAACTTTGCCGCATTGGACAGAAGGTTCGCCATCACCTGTTCCAGCCGCGACTTGTCGGCATTGACGTAAACGCTTTCGTTCGGGAATGCGGTACTGATCGAGACCGAGAATTTGTCGGCATAAGGCTGGTTCTGGGCCACCACCCTTGTCAGGAAGGCACTCAGCTCGACCGGTTCAAAGACGAATTTCATCTTGCCGGATTCGATCTTCTGCAGATCGAGGATGTCGTCGATCAGGGTGGCGAGGCGGGCACAGTTACGCTGCGCCACGGCGAGGATCGCGCGTGAGCGGTCGGGGAGCTCGCCCAGGTGACCGGACAGCGCGAGGCTGACCGAGCCGTTGATCGAGGTCATCGGGGTGCGCAATTCGTGGCTCATCGTCGAGAGAAATTCAGACTTCGCGCGATAGGCGAGTTTGGTCCGCTCATGCTCTGCGCGAAGCTCGAACATCTGGCGCAGGTTTTGCCGATACAACATCAGGTGGATGCGTGAACAATCTATGATGAAGTACATCACGAAGATGCTTGTGAACATCTGCGTCCACAAATCGGATTTGATCGAGGCGCCGGTGATCCAGATGTCCCACATCGGAATCGACAGGAACGTAGCACCATACATGATCAACCGGATGGCCAGCACGGGCAGCAACTGGTGGTTGTTCATCGCAGCGAAGAGTGCTGCGGCAAAAAGGAAGAAAAGCGGCATGAAATGGGTTGTGGGGCCCTGCTTCCACGAGATCCAGATCGCGTAGAAGATGATGACGCCCGCGCTCATCATGGTGCCGAGAAGGATGAGCCGCAGGTAGTTGCGCAGGGTCTTCAGGCTGGGTGACGTAAGGGAAAGAATGCCTTTGGAGACAAAGTGATCGTAGGATTCCGACAACGTGATCAGCGAGAGCGTGATCAGCGTGAACCAAACATCATAGTAGTAAGCAGCCAGGGCAAGCGCCGCGCCGAAGATCATCTGACGCTGCCAGAACAGATTCGCGCTCACGCCTGCGTAATCGCACAACTGTTGCGACAGTTGCACCGAATCTGTGGACGCGGAAAAGAACGCGCGCAACTTTTGCGTCGGTCCCAAGGCTTCCAACTCGCTTCCTTCCAGCATTATGGCCCCGGCAAAACGCGAGCAGAGCCTACAGACCAAGTTTTTAGGTGCATATTCTGTTGCGAACGCGCAACAAACCGCCCCATTCGGAAACAATCACATCCAGAGGTGGCAGAACTATGGCGGCATTATGCAATCCACCGCTAACGTTGCCTTAATAATTGCAACCGTTACGTGGGGTATACGTTGCGCACTGCCAGCGAAGTCCGAAAGTCTAAGGCGGAGTATGTCTTTCCGAAACTCCTGCCGGAAAACAACACTGGCAACGGGTACAAGCCCGTTGCCAATCGAACGGCGATGCCTGACAGCGTCACCAGTTCCAACACCGCGCGGCTCGACAGCCAGGTCAAGTCGACCGTACTGTCGTTCTTGAACTTTCACCAATACGGCGAACTGTTCATAAATTACCTGCGCGCGCGCAAGGACACGTTCATCGTCCACAAGGGCTGGAATCTGCCCGAAGTCGACGGGATGGAATTCGACCAGTATGACACGCCGCGCGCGCGTTGGGTCGTGATCCATGAATATGGTGAGATCCTTGCCGGGGTTCGGATCGCGCCGACGACGGCGCAATGCGGACAGCACAGTTACATGATCCGCGACGCCCAGCTCGGGCGTCTCGACGGGCTGGCGGAGGACGTCCTGTTCTTCGACGCGCCGGTGGATGATCATATCTGGGAGGCGACGCGGCTTTTCGTGGCCCAGAGTGTGCCCGCGAACCGGCGGCTGCGCATACAGACCATGCTGCTTGAGGAAATGGCGGCCGCGGCGCGCGATGTGGGGGCGACGCATGTGCTGGGGATCGTTCCTGCGGTCTTCCGGCGCTGGATGAATCGCCTTGGCATGACCGCCGTGCCGGTCGGGCCGGTGCTGAAGATCAGCGGCGATGAGACTCAGGCAGCCCTGATGAACGTCTCGGTCCGCGCCTCGTGACAGACCGGCCCCGGCGCGATCAGCGCCGGGTCCGCTGCACCTTCCGTCTGATCTTGCCCGCCTTGGCGCGCGACGCGCCGGGTTTGCGTGGCGTGCCTGTACTGCGCGCCGATGGGCCGCCCGGCAAGGCCTTGTCGTTCAGGCTGAGCAGTTCCAGCATCAAGCCGCCCGTGACCGGCACCGCTTCGGCCAGACGCACGGTCACGCGCTGGCCCATGCCCATGGTCAGGCCGGTATCGGCCCCCATCAGGGTCTGGCTCGCGGCATCGAAGTGGAAGAATTCGCGCCCCAGGGTGCGAATCGGGATCAGCCCGTCTGCCCCGGTCTCATCCAGCTTCACGAACAGCCCGAAGCGGGTGACGCCCGAGATGCGACCGGGGAATTCGGTCCCGACCCGCTCTGACAGATAGGCCGCGAGGTAGCGGTCGGTGGTGTCGCGTTCCGCCGCCATCGAGCGGCGCTCGGTGTCCGAGATGTGCTTGGCGGTCTCCTCCATCGTCTCGACCTCTTCAGGCGAGAGGCCGTCCTTGCCCCAGCGATGCCCCGCGATGAGGGCGCGGTGCACGATCAGGTCGGCATAGCGCCGGATCGGCGAGGTGAAATGCGCATAGGCCTGCAGCGCGAGGCCGAAATGGCCGAAGTTTTCCGCATGGTAATAGGCCTGCGGCATCGATCGCAGGGTGGAGATGTTCATCAGCTCGCCGAAATCCGTGCCCTCGGCCTGCGCCAGAAGTCGGTTCAGCGTGGCGGTCTTCAGCACCTGCCCCTTGGCGAGAGTAAAGCCCGATGCCTCGGCTACCTCGCGCAGTGCCTCGAGTTTCTCGGGCGCGGGTTCTTCGTGCACGCGAAACAAGAGCGGGCGGCGCAGGCGGATCAGTTCCTCGGCGGCAGCGACATTGGCCAGCACCATGAATTCCTCGATCAGCCGATGCGCGTCGAAGCGGGTGCGGAAGGCAACCGAGGTGACACGGCCATCGTCGGACAGCACGATGCGGCGCTCCGGCAGGTCCAGTTCCAATGGCTGCCGGGTCGCGCGGGCGCGTTTCAACGCCTCATAGGCCGCATAAAGCGGCGCGATGACCGTTGGCAGAAGCGGCCCGGCGCGGTCAGAAGGCATGCCATCCTGCGCCTCCTGCGCCTCTTCATAGGTCAGCGAGGCGGCAGAGCGCATCAGGCCCCGCACGAAGCGATGCGCGATCTTGCGGCCGCCCGCATCGATCACCATCCGCACTGCGAGACAGGGCCGGTCGACGCCTTCATGCAGCGAACAGAGATCGCCCGACAGCCGGTCCGGCAGCATCGGCACGACCCGGTCGGGGAAATAGGTGGAATTGCCGCGCCGCCGCGCTTCGCGATCCAGCGGAGAGCCGGGCGTCACGTAATGCGCGACATCGGCAATGGCGACCCAGAGGATATGGCCATCCGGGTTGGCCGGATCATTGTCCGGTTCGGCAAAGACCGCATCATCATGGTCGCGCGCGTCGGACGGGTCGATGGTGACCAACGGCATGTCGCGCAGGTCTTCGCGGCCCTTCGGGCTGGCCGGGGTCATCGCATCGGCGGCAGCCACCACATCATCGGGAAAATCGTCGGGGATGCCATGTTGATGGATCGCGATCAGGCTGACCGCCTTGGGTGCCGAAGGATCGCCCAGCACCTCGATCACACGGGCCATTGGCAGGCCCATCCGACCGCGCGGGCCGATCTGCTCGGCTTCCACCAGTTCGCCATCGCGCGCACCATGAGTGGCATCGGCGGCGATGCGCCATTCCTTGTCCTGTCCCTTGTCGATGGGCATCAGGCGGCCGCCTTCGGTTTCCTTCCGGAAGATGCCGACAAGCTTGACCGGATTGATCCCGATCTTGCGGATCAGCCGCGCCTCATAGGCGTGATCTTCAGCGATCACCGGCGCGAGGCGCGCCAGAATGCGGTCGCCTTCGGCCACTGGCGCGTCGACCTTGCGTGGCACGAAGAGGATGCGCGGCGCGGGGCCACGCCCCTCCCATTCCAGGGGTTTGGCAAATTGGTCGCCATGCGCGTCGGGGGCCAGGATCAACAGGACCGAGACCGGCGGCAGGCTGTCGGGGTCACGATAGCTGCGATGGCGCTTTTCCAGCGCGCCATCGGCCTCGAGCTCTTTCAGCAGGCGCTTCAGGTCGATGCGCGCCGCCCCCTTGATGCCAAAGGCACGCGCGATATCGCGCTTGGCGGCGGGGCCGGGATGCTCTGCGATCCAGGCGAGAAGTTCGGTTTTGGAGGGGACTTGGCTCATGTCCCTTGCCCTAGCACGCGGCGCGCGGGCCGTCATCGGGGAAATCCGCGCCGCGCCTCCGCTCAGAAGGTCAGGACCATGTCGCGATGCGGGATGCCCGCGTCATCATAGACCGGGCCAAAGGCCGCAAAGCCCAGCTTTTCGTAGAACCCCAGCGCATGGGTCTGTGCGCCGAGCTTGACCTGGCGAACGCCGGGGCGGTTGCGGAATTCGGCCACGGCGGCGCGGATCAGCGCCGCACCAAGGCCGGCGCCGCGCGCCTCGGCCAGCACGCAGACGCGGCCGATCTTGCCGGTGTCGCCCTGCGTCAGCAGCCGAGCAGAACCGACCGGGCGGCCTTCCATCCGGGCCAGCAGATGGGTTGCCTGACCGTCGAGATCGTCAACCTCATCCGCCTCACTGACACCCTGTTCCTCGATGAACACGATGCGGCGCAGGGCACGGCAGGTCGCGATATCATCCGTGACCGCGATCTCTGCCGTCATGCGAAATAGTCGCGCAGGATGCGGCTGTAGATTGCCTTCAGCTGTACGATCTGCTCGGTCGGCACATGTTCGTCGACCTGATGCATGGTCTTGCCGACAAGTCCGAACTCCACCACCGGGCAGTGATCCTTGACGAAGCGCGCGTCCGAGGTGCCGCCGCTGGTCGACAGCTCCGGCACCACGCCGGTCTCCGCCTGCACCGCCGCGCCGATCAGCGCCGACAGCGCGCCGGGTGGGGTCAGAAAGCTCTCGCCCGAGATATGGGTTGCCATCGCGATGCTCACGCCGGTTTCGTCCTGGACCCGATCGGCCTCGGCACGCATCCACCCGGTCAGGCTGGCGCCAGAATGACTGTCGTTGAAACGGATGTTGACCGTGCCACGGCACTCCGCCGGGATCACGTTGCTGGCGGTGTTGCCGGTGTCGATCGTCGTGATCGCCAGCGTCGAGGCGTCGAAATGCCCGGTGCCAGTGTCGAGTTCATGGCTGGCAAGCCGGTCCATCAGCCGCACCATCGCGGTCAGCGGGTTCCTGGCGCGATGCGGATAGGCGGAATGGCCCTGCACCCCCCGCGCCGTGAACCGCGCCGTCATCGAGCCGCGGCGGCCGATCTTCATCATCTCGCCCATATGGTTCGGGCAGGTTGGCTCGCCCACCAGACAGGCGGTCATGGTCTCGCCCTGCACCGCCATCCAGTCGAGCAGCGCCACGGTGCCGTCGGTCGCATCACCCTCTTCATCGCCGGTGATGGCGAGGATGACAGCGCCATCGGGAGGCGTGTCGCGGACAAAGTCGATGGCGGCGGCGGCAAAGGCGGCCACGCCGGATTTCATGTCGGTCGCCCCCCTGCCCCAGAGAATGCCATCCGCGATCTCGCCCCCGAAAGGATCATGCGTCCAGGCGGCCGCATCGCCGACCGGGACGACATCGGTATGGCCGTTGAAGCCGAAACTGCGGTTCGCCCCGCGCGCGCCCCAGCGGGCGTAGAGGTTGGCGATGCCGCCGCGATCGACCCGCGACGTGGTAAAGCCCGCGCCCGACAGCAGCCGGTCGAGCAATGCGATCGCGCCGCCTTCAGCTGGGGTGACAGAGGGGCAGCGGATCAGCTCTGCGGCGAGGGCAACGGGGTCTGTAGCGGGCATGGACGGTCTCCGTTTCGGCTGATGGGTTGGTAGCGCGGGCGCCAAAGCATTGCAATTGCGGGGCCGAAACTGTGGCGATTGAGTCACCCGGGCCAGGTGGGTTGCGGGGGGCTGTGGCCAAGCCGGGGTGGATAAGGGTAGGCTCGGCCGCAATAACAAGCCCCAGAGGCGGGGCAAGGATCGGGACAAAGCGCCCGAGGAGCAGTTTGGCAATGATTTGGACACAGGTGCGCCGCGGCGTGCCCGGAACTTCTTATGCGTCGCGCGGCCGCAGGCGCCCTTTGGCAGGCGATGACATGCGGGCCGGATCCTGATGGGCTGGCTCGCAATCTTCGGCAGCGACGGGCGCAAGAAGACAGCGCGGCTTGCCGAGGTTGGCCTGCTCGCACGCGGCACGCTGGTTCTGGAATGCGGCCCGGTCCAGGCCGCCTCGGTGCTGCTCGACTACGCAGAAACGCGCGGCTGGGCACGCGCCTTGCGGCTGATGCTCGATCCGGTGGTGGGGCTGGAGCTGACGCAGCAACAGGGCCCACGGGTGACACGGCTCAGGCTGGCGGGGCCGCTGCCCTGCGCCGAAGGCCTGCGGGTGATCTATTCCTGGAATGCCCCGCAGCGCTGCAGCAGGTTGGCCGTCGAGACGCCAGGCGGCGCGCTTCTGGCGCGGGTTGAGGGGCGCGATCCGCAGCCGCTACCGGTGGACGAGATCGCGGGCATGGCACAGGCGATGGGGCCGCAGACCGATTGGCTGGGGGTGACAAGCGGGGCCGTGCCGCTTGGCATCGGCTCGACCCTCAGCGCCGGGGCGATGGTGCCCACGCCGGGCGGGCCGGTCATGGCGGGCGACATCGTGCCGGGCGATCTGGTGCAGACGGTCGATCATGGCGCGCAACCGCTGCGCTGGTGCCGCAGGGTCGAACGGCCTGCGATGGGGGCCTGGACCCCGGTGCGGCTGCGCGCACCCTATTACGGTGCCGGGCACGACCTTCTGGTTGGCCCCGGAACGCGGCTCGTGATGTCGGGCACCGAGGTCGATTACCTGTTCGCGGAAGACGAGGTCATGGCGCGCGCGCGCCACCTCGTTGATGGCCGCGCGGCCCTGTTCGAGACGCGTCGCCCGGTGGTGGCGCAGGTCGCGCTGATGTTCGATCGGCATGAGGTGCTCGATATCGACGGCTGCCGGGTCGAGACAATGTATCGCGGCTCCGAGCCGGGCACCGGCGCGCATGGCGCCATCGCGCGGCGCGAGCTGCACGCCTTTGAGGCCGTATCCCTGACCGCGATGCGCGAAGCCTCGCGCAACCCGATGGCGGCATAGCGGAGCGGCGCCCCCTTTCTTCCGTTCGAAAATATCCTCGGGGGGTGCGGGGGGCAGACAGCCCCCCGCCTGCGGCAAGCCTACCGCGCGCCGTAGTAAAGCCCCACCACATGCTCCGCTTCCGCGAAGAACAGCCAGCGCGCGGCGAATGCGCCCAGCAGATGCAGCGCGGCAGCGAGCGTGAAAGTGGCAAACGCCGTGGGCAGTGCCAGCACGACCAACGCTGGCAAAACGGCACTGCACAGCACCGCAATCCAGCGCAGCCGCAGCGCATGCTTGCGCCCGACCTTATGGATCATCTCGCGCATCAGGTAGTTCGACCCGGTGTGCGGCGGCTCGAACAGTCGGACCTTGCCGATCTTTCCCAACCCGGTCGCGCTTTCCATGGTCGATCCGCGCGCGGCGAAGCGGCTATCGCCCAGGTGCCAGGCGACGATCTCCAGCAGCCCAAGCGCCAGACAAAAGGTCGCCGCCAGTCGCACTTGCCCGGTCAGCAGCGCGCCCCCGGTCAGGGCGAAGCCCAGAAACAGCGCGGGCGTGGTCCAGTGGTTCCAGCGCGGCACGGTTTTCAGTTGGGCATAGATCATCGAGGTCGCGCCGACCGTCAGCAGACGCCGCCAGCGCCGCAATCGGTCCCAAAAGGGTGGGAACGCTGGCACCAAAAGTCGCGGCCAGCGCCACTGGCGCCGTGAGCAACAAGGCCGCGACCGAGATCCAGGCCTCGCGGCTGAGCCAGCTTGTGCGCCATTGGGTGAAGGCGCGCAGTGCGCGTTGCGGATTGCCAAGGTGGAAGGTCGAGGCGAGCAGCCCGCCGACCGTCAGCCCATAGGCCAGCGCATAGGCGAGGAAGGCCATGAAGCCCTGCGGATGGATCGCGCCCGCGTTCAGAAAGGCGAGGTCGCCCAGCCCAAGGCCCGACAGCACGGTGAAGATGATGACCGAAGCCGCGGGATGCATCAGAGACGATCCAGCAGACGGTCGAGCCAGCCCGCGAAGCCGGTCGCAGGCACGTCGAGCAAGGGCGCCAGCGGGGCCGATGCGGGACGGTCCTTCAGCCGCGGCGGCAGGTACTTGTTCACCGGCTTGGTGCCAAGCTCGGGCATCAGGTCATAGCCTTCCCGCGCGACCACCAGTTGGCTGACGTCGCTGTCCGGGTCGCCCAGATCGCCGAAATGGCGTGCGCCTGCCGGGCAGGTGCGCACGCAGGCGGGCTGGCGGTCTACTTCGGGCAGGTTTTCATTATAGATCCGGTCGACGCAAAGCGTGCATTTCTTCATCACCCCCGCCGCCGCATCCATTTCCCGCGCGCCATAGGGGCAGGCCCAGGCACAAAGGCCGCAGCCAATGCAGGCATCCTCGTTCACCAGCACGATGCCATCTTCGGCGCGTTTGTAGCTCGCCCCGGTCGGGCAGACGGTGACGCAGGGCGCATCCTCGCAATGCAGGCAGGACTTGGGAAAATGCACGATCTGCGCAGGGGCATCCTTGGGCTGCACCTCGAAGGAGTGGATACGGTTCAGGAAGGTGCCCGAGGGGTCCGCCCCATAGGCGTCCATGTCGGACAGGGGCGCGCCGTAATTCTCGGTGTTCCAGCCTTTGCAGGAGGTCACGCAGGCATGGCATCCGACGCAGATATCAAGGTCGATCACCAGGCCAAGCTTGACCGGAGAGGGCGGCGGAAGCTGGGTCATCCCTCACCCCCCTGGTGGCGGTTCTTCGGCGCGGGCGGCACGGGTGAGATCAGCGGCGGGAAGTCCGGCAGGCTCTGTGTCAGCGGATCAAGCCGTTCGATCCTGACGCGCAGGTCGAACCATGCTGCCTGCCCGGTCACGGGATCAGAGTTTGACCAGCGGTGGCCGTCCGCCTTGGGCGGCAACAATTCGTGGATCAGGTGGTTCAGCAAAAACCCCTTGGTCGCCTCGGGCGCATCGGCATCCAGTGCCCAGGCCCCCTTGCGCTTGCCGATGGCGTTCCATGTCCAGACCGTGTTTTCATTCAGCCCGGCCATCAGCGCGACCGGCACGCTGATCGTGCCATGCGGCGAGGTCAGCTGCGCCCAGTCGCCGTCGGAAAATCCATGTTCGACCCAGATCTTCGTCGGCAGATAGAGCGGATTCTGCCCGTGGATCTGTCGCAACCAGGCGTTCTGCGATCCCCAGGAATGATACATCGCCATCGGGCGCTGGGTCAGGGCGTGGATCGGATAACCCTCTGCCTCATCATCGCCGAAGGGCGGATACCAGATCGGCAGCGGGTCCATCGCGGCCTTCAGCTGCGCGCGCAGGTGGTCGGGGGGCTGTCTGTCGCCATAGCCCTCAGCCGCCAGCTGGAAACGGCGCATCGGTTCGGACCAGAGCGAGAAGAGATAGGGCGTGGGCTTGTCGTAAAAGCCCATGCCGACGGCCCAGTCCTGATAGGCGGCGTTCCAGGGTTTGTAATATTGCGCCTCTGGCGCGATATGGGTGGCGAAGAAGCCGCCATTGGCGATGTAGCGGTCCATCTGGTCCGGGTTGGGCGCGCCACGCCCGATATCGTCACCCGTCCCGCGGAATCCGGCCAAGGGGCCGACACCGGGGCGGCGTTCGTGGCGCACGATGTAATCGGCGTAATCGGCATATTTCGCCGTGCCCTCCTCGGTCACGAACCCCGGCAGGCCGAGCCTTGCGCCAAGATCCAGCAGCACGGTCTGGAACCCGCGCACATCGCGATCCGGTTCCACCACCGGCCAGCGGATGGCATCGGCCGCTGCATCCGCTTCGCAGATCGGGCGGTCGAGCAGGCTGATGCAGTCGTGCCGTTCCAGATAGGTGGTGTCGGGCAGGATCAGATCGGCATAGGCCACCATCTCGGACGAATAGGCATCGGAATAGATGATGCGCGGGATGACATAGCTGCCGTCCGGCTTGGTGTCGGTCAGCATCTCGATCGTCTGGCGGGTGTTCATCGAGGAATTCCACGCCATGTTGGCCATGTAGAGGAACAGGGTGTCGATCCGGTAGGGCGTGCCGGCATGGGCGTTCGAAATGACCATATGCATCATGCCATGGGCCGACAGCGGGTTCTCCCAGGAAAACGCCTTATCAATCCGCGCCGGACTGCCGTCTGCGGCCAGCGCGAGGTGTTCTGGCCCGCGCGGATAGCCAAGATGCGGCCCGTCGAGCGGCGCGTCGGGTGTGGCCCGGCAATGCGGTGTCGGATGTGCGTCGAAAGGTTTCGGATAGGGCGGCTTGAAACGGAAGCCGCCGGGGGTTTCGACGGTGCCGAGCAGCACCTGCAACAGATGCAGGGCGCGTGCGGTCTGGAAACCGTTGGAATGGGCCGAGATGCCGCGCATCGCGTGCATCGAGACCGGGCGCCCGGTCATCGTCTCGTGCCGCTCGCCGCGGAAATCGGTCCAGGGCTGGTTCAGGGTGATCGCCTCGTCAAAGGCGACGCGGGCGAGGTCGGCGGCAAGGCCACGGATACGCTCGGCGGAAATGCCGGTGCGGGCGGCGACCGCCTCTGGCGCGTAATCGGGCGAAAGGTAGCGGCGGGCGAGGTGCTGGAACACGGTGCGATGGCCGTTCCATGTCGCACCAAGGTCGGGGCGCACTCCCTTCTGGTCAAAGGGCGCGGGCTGGCCGGTGGCGCGGTCGATCACCAGCAACTTCTTGTCACCATCGCGCAATAACAGACCCGATTCCGGACCCTCGACCTCATTCACCAGACAGGCGGCGTTGGTGTATTGCGCAAGGTAATGCGTGTCGACCTTGCCCGCCACAAGCAGCTCGTGGATCAGCGACAGGATCAGCAACCCGTCGGTGCCGGGCGTGATCCCGAACCAGTCATCGGCAACCGCGTTATAGCCGGACCGGATCGGGTTGATCCCGACGATCCGCGCCCCGCGCGTCTTTATCTTGCCGATGCCCATCTTGATCGGGTTGGAATCGTGATCTTCCGCCACGCCGAACAGCAGGAACAGCTTGGTATGCTCCCAATCCGGCTGGCCAAACTCCCAGAAGGCACCACCGATTGTGTAGATCCCCGCCGCCGCCATATTGACCGAACAGAAACCGCCATGCGCCGCGTAATTGGGTGTGCCGAAGGCTTGCGCCCAGAAACTGGTGAAGCTTTGGCTCTGGTCCCGCCCGGTGAAGAAGGCGAGCTTTTCCGGTGCGCTCCGGCGCAGCGGCGCCATCCATGAAGTGGCAAGCGTCAGCGCCTCGTCCCAGGAAATCGCCTCGAACTGACCTGACCCGCGCGGGCCGACCCGCTTCATCGGATTGCGCAGCCGGGAGGGGGCGGTGACCTGCATGATGCCAGAGGCGCCCTTGGCGCAAAGCACGCCCTTGTTCACCGGGTGGTCGCGGTTGCCTTCGATATAGGCGACGCGGCCCTGTTTGAGGTGGACATTGATGCCGCAACGGCAGGCGCACATGTAGCAGGTGGTCTTGCGTACCTCGTCCGAGACGGCGGGCGAGGTGTCGATTACGGGCTGTCGGTAAGGCATCCACCGCTCGCAGGTTTTCCCGGAAGCCGGGGGTTTCGCAGAACATCCTACTGTCGGGAATCTGCAAGTGCCACAGTTTGTTCCGCAATTCGGCGGTCAGGTGGGGAAATGTTCGCCGTTCCGCGCAAGGTGGGGTCGCGGGCTTGGCGGCGGCGACGCAGGGCGATAGATTGATCCTCCGCAGCAAGGATGACCCAAATGACCGACGCCCCCGCCCTTCGCATCGCCCGCCTGATCGCCACCGAGATCGCGGCGCGGCCCGATCAGGTGACGGCAGCGGTCGACCTGCTCGACGGCGGCGCCACGGTGCCTTTCATTGCACGTTATCGCAAAGAGGCGACCGGCGGGCTTGATGACACCCAGCTACGGCTTCTGGGCGAACGGCTGGTGTACTTGCGAGAGCTGGAGGCGCGGCGCGGGGTGATTCTGGGCTCGATCAGCGAACAGGGCAAGCTGACCCCGGCGCTGGAAGCGCAGGTCGCGGGTGCCATCACCAAGGCGGAACTGGAAGACATCTACCTGCCCTATAAACCCAAGCGGCGGACCAAGGCGATGATCGCGCGTGAAAACGGACTCGGACCGCTGGCCGAAGCTTTGCTGGCGGATCGACGGCTGGTGCCGGGCGAGGTGGCGAAGGCCTATCTGTCCGAGGCGGTGCCCGAGGTGAAGGCGGCGCTGGACGGCGCGCGCGACATCATCGCGGAAGGGCTGGCCGAGGATGCGGCGCTGCTCGGCCGGTTGCGCGACCATATGAAACGGGTGGGCACCCTCGCCGCCCGCGTGGTTGAGGGGAAAGAGGCCGAGGGGGCGAAATTCAGTGACTATTTCAGCCATTCAGAGCGTTGGGCCGACGCGCCAAGCCACCGCGTGCTGGCCATGCTGCGCGGCCGGAACGAGGGCATCCTAGCACTCGACCTCGAAGTAGAGCCGGGCCTGCCCGCCGGGCAATCCCAGGCCGAAGGGATGGTCCGGGGCGCGTTGCGCGTCGGTGGCAGCGCGCCGGGTGACGTCTGGCTGGCCGAGGTGGCGGGCTGGACCTGGCGGGTAAAGCTGCGCCTTTCCCTGACGCTCGACCTGATGGGCGAGATGCGGGACCGGGCCGAGGCAGAGGCGATCCGGGTCTTCGCGCGCAACCTGAAAGACCTGCTGCTGGCAGCACCCGCAGGAGGCAAGGCGGTGATGGGGCTCGACCCGGGGATCCGCACCGGGGTCAAGGTGGCGGTGGTCGATGGCACCGGCAAGGTGCTGGGCACCTCGACCGTCTATCCGTTCCAGCCGAAGAACGATCTGCGTGGCGCACAGGTGGAACTGGCGGGGCTGATCCGCAGGCATGGCGTCGAGCTGATCGCCATCGGCAATGGTACCGCCAGCCGCGAGACGGAAAAGATGGTGGCCGAGGTCATCGCAGCCCTGCCCGGAACCGGCACGAAACCGACCAAGGTGATCGTGTCCGAGGCCGGTGCCTCGGTCTATTCCGCTTCGGAACTGGCGGCGCAGGAGTTTCCCGATCTCGACGTCTCGCTGCGCGGCGCGGTCAGCATCGCACGCCGCCTGCAGGACCCGCTGGCCGAACTGGTGAAGATCGAGCCGAAGTCGATCGGTGTTGGCCAGTATCAGCATGATGTCGACCAGCACCGGCTTGGTCGGTCGCTGGAAGGCGTGGTTGAGGATGCGGTGAATGCGGTGGGGGTCGACCTGAACACGGCCTCGGCGCCGCTGCTGGCGCGGGTCTCGGGCCTTGGCGGGTCGCTTGCCGAAGCGATCGTGACGCATCGCGATCAGAACGGCGCTTTCGCCACGCGCAAGGACCTGCTGAAGGTCGCGCGGCTGGGGCCCCGCGCCTATGAGCAATGCGCAGGGTTCTTGCGGATTCCCGCTGGAACAGAGCCTCTGGACGCCTCATCGGTGCATCCCGAGGCCTATGGTCTGGCGCGCAAGATCGTTGCCGCCTGTGGCCGCGATCTGCGCGCGGTGATGGCGGAACCCGCAAAGCTGCGCGCGCTCGACCCCGAGATGTTCGTCGATGACCGCTTTGGCCTGCCCACCGTCAAGGACATCCTGGCAGAACTTGAAAAGCCCGGCCGCGATCCGCGCCCGAGCTTCCGCACGGCAAAGTTCGCCGAGGGCGTGGAAGAGATCCGCGACCTGAAGCCGGGAATGTTGCTGGAAGGCACGGTGACCAATGTGGCGGCCTTTGGCGCCTTTGTGGATATCGGCGTGCATCAGGACGGGCTGGTCCATGTCAGCCAGTTGGCCGACCGTTTCGTCAAGGACCCGCATGAGGTGGTGAAAGCGGGCGATGTGGTCATGGTCCGGGTGGTCGAAGTCGATGCCGCACGCAAGCGGATCGGCCTGACGATGCGGCGCGAGGCGGCAGAGGCCGTGTCCGCCGACAAGGCCCCGCGTCGCGGTGGTGCGCCGCAGCCCCGCACGGCCGCGCCAAAACCGGCGCAACCGAGGCAAGAGCCTGCCGTAGGCGGCTTTGGCGCGGCGCTGCTGGATGCAATGAAGAAGCCATGACAAGACAAAACCCTGAACAATTCTAGGGGTTAAGTCCATGTTCACCGACGCAGGATAGACCTGCCCCTGGGTGAATAGACGAGTGGTAAGATGGCCGGGCAGAACAATGCCGCGCCAGTCATCATCAAGCGGAAGAAGGTCGTCCTGGGTGGCGGGCATCATGGCGGTGCCTGGAAAGTTGCCTATGCCGACTTCGTGACGGCCATGATGGCCTTCTTCATGCTGATGTGGCTGCTGAACGCGACGACAGAAAAACAACGCAAGGGGATCGCGGATTATTTCAATCCGACCATCCCGATCAACCGCGTCTCTGGCGGGGGCGCCGGGTCATTCGGTGGCAATTCCGTCTTCTCGGAAAAGGTTATGGCGCAGAGTGGCACCGGCGCTTCAAGCCAGCGCCCGACAGATGAACGGCAGGCGCGGGGGGCGACCGGGGTGAAGGATTCAGCCGGCGCACTCGAATGACGAGGGCATGGCGCAGCTGAAATCGATAGAGGAAAAGCTGCTCGGGATGAGCGGCGAGAGCAACGCGATGAACGAGGCGATGCGCCATATCGTGACCCGCGTGACCGATGAGGGGCTGATTGTCGAGGTCTTCGACCTGCCCAATTCACCGCTCTTCAAAGGTGACACGGCAGAGCCGACCGAGATCGCGCAGAAGCTGGCAGCGATGATGGGCGATATCTTCAAGCTGGTGCAGAACGACATCGCGGTGAACGGGCATGTGCGGAATTATCCGGTGGTGCTGCGCCATAATCCGGTCTGGGATTTGTCGACCTCTCGCGCGGGGGCGATGCGGGACATGCTGCTGGCAGGCGGGCTCGATCCGCAGCGGATGCAGCGGGTTACGGGCTTCGCCGACCGCAAGCCCGCAGTGGATGTCCCGACCGACCTGCGCAACAACCGAATCGAGATCATCCTGTTGCGGAAGGGGAAACCCTAGGTTTTTCAATCCGCTCGGCGTTAGGCATTTTTTAGCCGCGCGCTGCAGACAGTGCATTCGACAAGAATCGCTGCAGCAGAAAGGCGCAACGGATGACGATTTCCTCTTCCCTCAATGCGGGTGTGGCCGGGCTGAGCGTGAACGCCTCTCGGCTCGCCTCGATTTCGGACAATATCGCGAACTCGGGCACGAACGGCTACAAACGGTCAGTGACTGATTTCGAGTCTCTCGTGACCAATGGAACCTCGGGCAACGGGGTCTATTCGGCCGGTGGCGTGCTGGCCACGACGAACCGGCTGATCGACGAGAACGGCTCGCTGATTGCAACCAACAACGCGCTCGACATCGCGGTGAACGGGCGCGGCATGTTGCCGGTCCGCTCACTTGCCGACGTGATCTCCGGCGACACCACTCAGCCGATGATGATGACCACCACGGGATCGTTCCGCACCAACAGCGACGGCATCCTGCAGACCACTTCGGGCCTCGTTCTGCTCGGCTGGCCCGCAAATGCCGACGGGTCGGTGAATACCTATCCGCGCGGCACCACCGCCGGACTTGAACCCGTGGTCATCAACGCGAGCCAGACAGCCGGCGACCCGACGACAGTGATGAAGCTGGGCGTCAACCTGCCTGCGACCCTGTCCCAGGCGGGCTCTCCCGGCACGCCGCAGCCGTTGTCGATCGAGTATTTCGGTAACCTTGGCGAGTCCGAGAGCCTGAACGTGACCTTTACGCCGGTGGTCCCAGCCAGCGGCGTGTCGAATGAATGGACCATGACGATCGAGGATTCGGCCCAAAACAATGCCGTGATTGGCGAATACGACCTCCTCTTCGACAGCACGCGCGGCAGCGGCGGCACGCTTTCCAGTGTCACGGCGATTTCCGGCGGGGCCTATGATCCGACCACCGGCACGATCGGGCTGACTGTGGCGGGCGGGCCACTGACCGTGACTGTTGGCAAGGTTGGCGATGCCAACGGTCTGACACAGCTTTCCAACACCTTCGCGCCGACGGCGATCACCAAGGACGGCTCTCCGGTGGGCACGCTGACCGCGGTCTCGATCGACCAGAACGGCTTCATCACGGCGACTTACGGTACCGGTTTCACCCGCAAGATCTACCAGATTCCGCTTGTGGATGTGCCCAACCCCAATGGCCTCACCACACTCGACGCGCAGGCCTACCAGGTCTCGGTGAACTCCGGATCGTTCTTCCTGTGGGATGCTGGCACTGGTCCGACCGGATCTGTCAGTGGCTTCGCGCTCGAGCAATCCGCAACGGATGTGGCGGCAGAATTGACCAACCTGATCCAGACGCAGCGGGCCTATTCCTCCAATGCGAAGGTGATCCAGACAGTGGACGACATGCTGCAGGAAACCACCAACATGAAACGTTAGGGTTAGAGACCGGAAATGAGCATATCAGCGGCGATGACGAGTGCGGTGACCGGCCTGGCAGCCAACGCGCAGGCCAGCGAAGTGATCGCAACAAACATTTCCAACGCCCAAACGCCAGGCTACGGGCTGCGCAACCTCGTGCTTGGGGCAAGCAGCACTGGCGGCGGGGTGCAGATCGTCGGCGTGGACCGCAGCCTCGACCTCTCGTTGCTGACCGATCAGCGATCGGCCGCGGCCGCCGCAGCAGGTGCGACGGTCACCTGCAGGTTTTCTCAGCGCGCTGGAGGGGGTGATCGGCGCGCCGGGCGACGCGGGGTCTCTGGGGGCCACATTGTCTGACCTTGATGCATCCCTGATCCAGGCCGCCGGGCAGCCGGGCTCTGACCCCGGGCTCGCGGCGGTTCTGGATGCGGCGCAGCGCGTTGCAGGCAAGATCAATACGATCTCCTCGCAGATTCAGGATGCACGGACGCAGGCTGACGCAGCAATCGGCACGCAGGTCGCGCAGGTCAACGATACGCTTTCCAAGGTCGCCAAGCTGAATGCGCAGATCGTGGCGCAGCAGAGCGCAGGGCGCGACGCCTCAAGCCTGATCGACCAGCGACAAGGGCTGGTTGACCAGCTTTCCACGATCATTCCAATACGCCAGATCGACCAACCGGGCGGACGAATTTCGCTGTTGACGGCGGGCGGAGGCATTCTTCTGGACGGCAGCACGCCAGCACAACTCGGCTTCGCCCATGCCGGAATTATCACTGCCGACATGACCGTCGCATCAGGCGGGTTGTCGGGGTTGACGCTGAACGGGGTCGCGTGCAGATCGGCGGCACGGCGAGTTCGATTGCCGGCGGCACGCTGGCGGCGAACTTTTCCTTGCGGGATGATCTCGGGGGATGGCGCAGGCCCAGATCGACAGCGTCGCGCGTGATCTGGCAGAGCGATTTTCGGCGCCGTCAACGGACCCGACGCTCGTCGCCGGGGCACCGGGTCTCTTTACCGATGCGGGCAGCGCTGCGAGCGCGGCGAATGAAGTTGGTCTGGCAAATAGGATCACGGTAAACCCGCTCGTCGATCCGTCGCAGGGCGGTGCGCTTTCGCGGTTGCGCGATGGCATAGGGGCGGTCACCACCGGTCCCCTCGGTAACGGCGCGCGGTTGACCGCGATGTCAGACGCCCTATCGGCGCTCCGTGTCCCGGCCTCGGGCGGCCTCACCCTCGGGGCGGTGGACGCGCGCGGATTGGCCTCGGCTTTCCTGTCGACGGTCAGCACGCAGCGGCTGAGCGCCGAGCAGACCGCGAGTTATTCCGCAGCACAATCCGATGCATTGACCTCGCTCGCGCTTCAGCGTGGCGTGGATACAGACCAGCAACTTCAGCAATTGCTGGTCGTGGAAAAGTCCTATGCCGCGAACGCCAAGGTGATTCAGGCTGCGGATGACATGCTGCAGACCTTGCTGGGGATTTGAACGATGACAATGGTATCGGTGGGTGATCTTGCGCGGTCCTTTCTGCTTCAGGGTCAGAACGCACAGCTGAAGACTGCGCTGCAAAAGCTCTCGCTGGAAGTGACCTCCGGCCTCGTCGCAGATCAGGGCAAGGTGGTGTCCGGCAATTTCAGCCAGCTCTCGGGCATCGAAGGGTCGCTGAAGACCCTTGCCGCTTACAAGATCTCGGGCGGTCTTGCGGCAAACTACGCCGCCGCCATGCAGACCACCCTGAACACGATCGACGATCAGGCCGCGTCCCTTGCGCCATCGCTGCTCGGCATCGGCAGCGGGGGAGAGGCCGCGAGCGTTGGCGCGATCGCGGACCAGGCCGACAGCGCCCTGGCAACGGCGCTCTCGGCACTGAACGTCCGCTCTGGCGACCGTAGCCTCTTTGCCGGCGAGGCGACGGACAGCCCTGCCGCTGCCTCTGCAGACACGGTTCTGACCGCGCTTGCCGCTGTCGTTTCGGGCCAAACCACGGCCAGCGGAGTCTCGGCTGCGATTCGATCCTGGTTCACCGATCCTTCCGGTTTCCGGGCCGTAGGCTATCTCGGATCCGATCAGTCGGCGTCGCCGCTTCCGGTCGCTACAGGCGAAAGCGCCAAGCTGGACACGACGGCCATGGATCCGGCAATTGTCGACACCCTTACCGGTTTTGCGATGGCAGCGGTTCTGGGCCGCGGCGTCTTGTCCGGATCGCCGGCCGAACAGGGAACGCTCGCCAATGCCGCAGGCGCGCAATTGTTGAGTTCGGCAAGCCCGAGGGCCGCGCTGGAAGCGAAGATCGGCACGGTTCAAGCGCGGATCAGCTCTGCCGCTACGCGCAATGGCGCCGAAGCCTCGGCCATGGATCAGGCCCGCGCGACCCTGCTTGCGGCTGATCCCTATTCCGCAGCCACCGATCTGCAATCGACGCAAACCCAGCTCGAAACGCTCTATGCAGTCACGGCACGGATCGCCGAACCTCTCGCACGTCCTGTGAGATGACCTTGCCTTGATCGCCTGCCTGATCTTGCTCAGACGGCGGTGCGTCGTCGGCAGCGATCCGCATCAAGGATCTGGTCGAATTCGACGGGGTGCGCGGCAATGATCTGGTCGGCTACGGGCTGGTGGTCGGGCTGAACGGCACCGGCGACGGCCTGCGCAACTCTCCCTTCACCGAAGAGATCATGTCGAACCTGCTGGAGCGGCTGGGCGTCAATGTCACGGGAGAGACAGTTCCAGCCCAAGAATGTCGCGGCGGTTTTCGTGACCGCGGCGCTGCCGCCGTTTGCGCGGGCGGGCGGGCGGATCGATGTGACGGTTTCGGCGATTGGCGACGCCAAAAGCCTGCTTGGCGGCACGCTGATCATGACGCCGCTGAACGGTGCCGATGGCGAGATCTATGCCGTGGCGCAGGGCGCGATCATCGCGGGCGGCATTTCGGCCGAGGGCCAGGCGTCGAAAGTGGTGCAGGGCGTGCCGACGGCGGGCGTCATCCCGTCCGGCGCCCATGTCGAACGCGAGGTGCAATTCGACTTCACCCAGCTGCATTCGATCCGGCTGGCGTTGCGGTCGCCGGATTTCACCACGGCGCAGCGCATCGAGTCGGTGATCAACCAGGCCTTCGGGCGCCGCGTGGCCCAGATGGAGGATTCGGGGACGGTGATGCTGAACATCGACGCCACCCAGATGAATTCGCCAGCCCATGTCATCGCCAAGCTGGAAAATCTGGAAGTCGAGCCGGAAAGCCGGGCGCGGGTGGTGGTCGATCAGCGCAGCGGCACCATCGTGATGGATGAGGATGTGCGGATCAGCCGGGTGGCCGATCGCCCAGGGCAATCTGACGCTGCGGATTGATGAGACGCCGATGGTGGTGCAGCCCAATCCCTTTGCCGAAGGGCAGACCGTTGGTGGTGCCGCGCAGCTCGGTCGATATTCAGAACGCGCCGGGGACCGGGCTGGCCGAGATCAAAGGCAGCACCAATCTGTCGCAGGTCGTGGCAGGGCTGAATGCGCTGGGCGTGGCGCCGCATGACATGATCGACATCCTGAAAAGCATCAATGCGGCGGGCGCGCTGCATGCCGAGTTCGTGGTGAATTAGAGCCGCGTTTCAGGAATAGCTGCGGACCAAAGCGCCCGAAATCAGGGTCCAGCCATCGGCGACCACGAAGAACGCCAGCTTGAACGGCAGCGACACCACGGCCGGCGGCACCATCATCATCCCCATCGACATCAGGACCGCGGCAATGACGAGGTCGATGATCAGGAAGGGCAGATAGATCAGAAAGCCGATCTCGAACGCCCGCGGAAATCTCGCGACAGCATGAAGGACGGCACCAGCAGCGACAGCGGCGCGTCCGGTCGGCGGCACCGGTGCTGTCCGGGCCGCAGGGCCTGCAACGCGATCGAAGGTCTCCGGACTCGATGCGCGCGACCATGAAGCCGCGGAACGGGCGCGAGGATCAGCGGCATGGCCGTCGGCACGTCAATCTTGCCATCGGTCAGCGGCTGCACGCCCTGCAGCCAGGCCTGGGTGAACACCGGGTCCATCACGAACCAGGTCAGGAACAGCGCCAGGCTGACGATCACCATGTTGGGCGGCGATTGCTGCAGGCCGAGCGCCTGCCGCAGGATCGACAGCACTGTCACGATGAAGGGAAACAGGTGACCATGACCGCCAGACCCGGCACGATGCTGAGCACTGTGACCAGAGCAGAATCTGGACCGATCTGGTGGCAAGCGAGCCGTCGTCGCCAAGGTCGATCGACAGCGATTGCGCCAGGGCGGGCGTGGCGCCAGCGACAGGATCAGGCGCAACAAGGGCAAGTCGGCGCCGTCACAGCCCGCCCGCGCAGATTGGCCACCTCGGTCAGGCGGACGGCGAGCTGGCCGGCCTGCTCGCCCTCCAGCTCCTGCAATTCGCCGCGGGCGATCAGCCGGTCGCCGACATAAAGCTCCACCGGGTCCTCGACCCGGCGGTCGAGCGCCAGCACGGCGTCGCGGCTGCAGCCGCAACAGGTCGCGCACCAGCGGGCGGGCCTTGCCGACCGAAATGGTGACCTCGATCGGGCACCTGGGCGAAGGGGTTGTTGTCGGCAGCACTGATCCATCCATGGGGTCGATCCTTTCCGGGAAGCTCGAAGAAGCCGCGCACGGCGGCGGCAGATGTCGGCGAGGCCTTGTCGAGGTCGATCTGGGCCTCGACCTGCCCAGTTCGAGTAGACCTGCCCTTCGCCCAGGGTCGGCTCTTCCTCGATGATCACCGGCAGGCCGGTCGCCTGCTCCAGCAGCGCCTCCACCGCGGCGCGGGAGGCCGGGTTCAGTACCAGCGTGACCGGGGCATCGCCGAGGCCTTCGGCCAGCGGCATCAGGGTTTCCAGCGACCATGCGGCGCCAGGCTCTCGCGGGCGATCTCGGGCAGCAGCCGCCGACCACCTGCAGCATCAGCGGCTCGATCGCCTTCAGGATATGGCGTGCGCGCCTCGTGATAGGTGAAGCCGAGGGTTTGCAGATTGCGCGCCAGATCGGCCTTCATCCGGGTCTGATCATCGGTCTGGGCGGCGCTGGCGTCGTCCCAGCCGGCGCGGATAGCCGCTGTCATAGGAGGCCAGCTTCTCCTCCTCCAGCGCCATGCGGTCCAGCACAACGGCTGGTCGGGCGGGCTTCTTGCGGTGTTGAAGACTTCCAGTTTCAGCGCGCCATCAGGCCGTCTCCTCATCGATCTTCCATCCAGCTGCGCAGAATCTCGATCGATCTCGGCCTGGCGTTCTTCGATCAGGCGGCGCAGGCGGGCCACAGGGTCGGTTTCATCGCTGTCATCGCGGGCCTCTTATCCGCATCGTCGAAGTACCGGCGTTCATCGCCCGGGCACAGGCCGAGATCGTCGATCTCGCCGGTCAGGACGCGGCGGCCGCGACCGTAGCCGCCGCCACGCCGGTCCGGGCAGCGACGGCAAGGGCGCGGCGCGCGGGCCGAAGTGAGGATCGGCCGCAGCACGAACAGACCCAGCACCAGCGCGACGACGGCCAGCACCGCCAGCTGGATCATCGACATCGATGTCGATGCCGAGCGCGCCGAGCATGCCGGACTCAGCCAGCGGTGCCAGCGCCGCGGCCGGCTCGAAGGCGAGCGATTTCATGGTCAGCACGTCGCCGCGCGCCTCATCGAACCCGACGGCCGAGGCGACCAGCTCGCTGCAGCGTCGCCAGCTCGGCCTCGGTGCGCGGCTGCAGACTCGCGGTGCCGCTCGGCCGTGCACCGTCTCCATCGACCAGCACCGCGACCGAGCCTGCTGCACTGCCCCCGGGGCGCGCGATCACCTGGCGCTGGGTCTCGGACACTTCGTAATTCACCCGCTCCTGCTTTTCAGAGTTCTGGCTCTGTGCTGTCGACCCGCTGGCGCCATTTCCGGCCTTCGCCGCTGGGCAGGTTGCTGAGGCGACCGTGACCGAGCCGTCGCGCCATTGTCGGTCGACCCGGTCTTGCTCTTCGTTTCGGTGGAGATCGCGACCCGGCCCTCGGGGTCGAAGGTCTGCTCGTTGACCTGTTCGCGGTCGGTCAACATCGACATTGACCTCGACCACCGCCTTGCCGGGGCCGACCCGCGCCGCCAGCAGCCGTTCGACATTTGACGCTTCTGCGGCGTGGCACGGTCGTCTGCCGCCTGTGGCCGCACCGGTGTCCCGCTCTCCCCGACGGAACCAGCCCGGCGACAGAATCGATCACGGCGACATCGTCGGGCTGCATGCCCGGCACCGCGGCGGCGACCAGATGCGCAGCGCCTTGGCCTGCGCGGCGGTCAGCGCGCCCGTCGTGGTGACCGGTCACGCTGGCGGTCGGCTTGCCGTGTCCTGAAACAACTGGGCCGGGGCCGCGGCAATATGGACGCGGGCGGCATCTGACCTCGGGCAGGGCCAGCGATGGTGCGCGCCAGCTCACCCTCTTTGGCGCGCCAATAGGCGGCGTCGAACATCTGCGAGGTGGTGCCGAAACCCGACAGCGAATCAAGCAATTCGTAGCCGGCTCCGCCGGTCGCAGGCAGACCCTGGCCGGCAAGAACCATGCGCAGACTGTCGCGCTGCGCCGCATCGACATAGATCGCGGTCGCCGCGCACCTCATAGGTCACGCCGCGCTGATCGAGTGCGGTGATCACGTCGCCGGCCGCCTGGCTTCCAGCCCGGAATACAGCAGCCACATTGCGGCGCGCCGGCCATCCGCGCCAGACCCAGCACCGCCAGCAACATCGCCAGCGTCGCGCCGACCACAATGGCCCTGCGGCGAATGCCGAGACTGGCCCAAAGCTCCAACAGATTTTGCAAACGCATCTCCGTCCTGGGCTTCTGCCATGGTCTGGCCAGCTTTGGCGGATCGCGGCTTAACAATCGGTTAGGACGCATGGGTCTATGCACTTGTCGTCACAGCGAGGACGGAGGTGACCGATGGCCGAAGCTGAACCGCCGCAGGATGCGGCGCCGAAGAAGAAGTCGAAACTGCCCCTGCTGATCGGGCCTGGTGCTGTTCCTGGTGCTGGGCGGCGGCGGATTCTACGCGGTGTATTCCGGGCTGCTGATTCTGGCACCCGGCGGTGCAAGCGGCTGATGCGCATGCCGAAGCGGCGGCCATGCGGACACCTGCCGACATCGCCTTTGTGCCGATGGAGCCGTGTCATCTCGCTTGGGGCCGATCTGCCGCAGACGCATCTGCGCTTCACCGCCCAGCTGGAGGTGGTCAAGCGCGCAGCGAGGACGAGGTGGCTCTGCTGATGCCGCGCATCATCGACGTGCTGAACGGCTATCTGCGCGCGGTCGAGGTGGCCGAACTGGAGGACCCGACGCGCTGGTGCGGCTGCGGTCGCAGATGTTGCGCCGGATTCAGATCGTCACCGGCGAAGGCCGGGTGCGCGACCTGCTTGTCACCGAATTCGTGCTTCATTGAGGAGGCGGCCGATGGCACTGATTTCAGATATTCTGATGGCGCCGGGGCCTTCGGGGCCGCGATCTACTGCTATGTGCTGTCGCGGCCGGCTGAAGAAATTCACCACGCTGGAAAACGGCATGGGCAGGGCGATTGCGGTGCTGTCGGCACAGGTCGACGACATGACCAAGGCGCTGGACCGGCGCGCGGACGGCGGCAACCGGCTCGGCCAACGCCTCGAATCGATGACCGCCGGGCCGAGGCGGCTGCGGCCCGGATGGAGCTGTTGCTGGCCTCGATGCATGACCTGCCGGAGCCGGAGCCGGCCCGGCGACCGGCAGCGCCGGATGACGCCGAGGCGGACGAGCGAGAAGAATCTGCGCTTCATCCGGCGACGGCCCGGCCGAATCTGGAGGCCGCGGAATGACCAGGCGCCGCCGAATCCGGTGCCCAGACCGCGCGGCGCCAAATGCCGGACGCGGCACGCTGGTCATTCTGGCGCTCATCCTGGCCGTCATCCGGCGCGCTGAGGCATCGGCGCCGGGAGTCGGGGCGGCGCATGCGCAGAGCGGCCGGCCGAGATCGGCGTCGCACGACGCCCGCAGGCCACCGGCGCCGCTGCCGCGCCAGGCGGCCGCGATCATGCCGCTGGTCGAGGCCCTGAAGGCCCGCGAGGACCGGGTCACGCAGCGCGAAAGCCGCTTGCCGACCGGATGGCGGCGCTGGCCCTGGCCAATCAGGCGATCGACAAGCGGATGGCCGAACTGCAGGCGGCGGAAACCTGCCTGAGAAAGCCCTGGCCATCGCCGACGGCGCGGCGGAAAAGGATCTCGCCCGGCTGACCGCGGTTTATGAAGCGATGAAGCCGAGCGATGCGGCCGCCGCTGTTCCAGACCGATGGCCCCAGAGTTTGCCGCCGGATTTCTCGGCCGGATGCGCCCCGATGCGGCGGCGGCGGTCCTGGCCGGGCTGAAGCCGGACAAGGCCTATTCGATCTCGGTCATGATCGCCGGCCGCAATGCCACGGCCCCCAAGGCTGATCGAGACGCGCGAAGGCGTTTCTTAACCCGTCCTGCAACGCTGCCGGACGAAGCTCAGGCCGAGGGAGGACCGAGCATGATCGGAATCATCGGCATCATCATGATCTTCGTCATGGTCTTCGGCGGCTACGTCGATGGCCGGCGGCAAGATGGAGATCATCCTGGAGGCCCTGCCGCATGAGATGATCGTGATCGGCGGCGCCGCGGTCGGGGCCTTCCTGTCTCGGCAACGATCTGGCCACCATCAAGCAGACGGGCAAAGACATCGGCAAGGTGTTCAAAGGTGCCAAATGGAAGCCCGCCGACTACCGCGACCTGCTGGCCTGCTGTTCGATCTGATCCGGCATCGCGCGGTCAAACCCGGTCGCGCTGGAAGAACATATCGAAAACCCCGACGAATCGTCGATCTTCGGCCGCTATCCCGAAGATCCAGCATGACCATGAGGCGGTCGAACTGATCTGCGACACGCTGCGCGCCGCCTCGATGAACTACGACGACCCGCATCAGGTGGAAGAGGTGCTCGACAAGCGCATGGAAGACGCACATGCACCACGCGCTGCATTCGCAGCCATGCCCTGCAATCGGTCGCCGACGCCCTGCCCGCGCTGGCATCGTCGCGGCCGTTCTGGGGGTGATCAAGACCATGGGCTCGATCGACCAGCCGCCGGAGATTCTGGGCGGCATGATCGGCGGCGCGTTGGTCGGCACGTTCCTGGGCGTGTTCCTGGCCTATGGTTTTGTCGGCCCGATGGCGAGCCGGGTGAAAGCCGTGGTCGAGGAGGACGGGCATTTCTACAAGCTGATCCGCGAGGTGCTGATCGCCAACCTGCACCGCCACCCGCCGAACATCTGCATCGAGGTCGGCCGGCAGAACACGCCGCATCACGTCCGCCCCAGCTTTTCCGATGTCGAAGAGGCGCTGCGCGGTCAAACAGGAGGCCGCATGAGGGGCATGATCCGGGTCATACTGCTGTTCGCCTGGACGCTTGCGGCAGCGGCGAACGCCGAGGTGGTGGTAGTCCGCTCGGGCGAACATGACGGCTTTACCCGCCTTGTCCTGCCGATGGACAAGCCCGCGCCATGGCGCTTTGGCAGGACCCTCGACGGGTATGAATTGCGGCTGGGCCGCCCGGGCGTGCGCTTCGATCTCAGTCAGATCTTCGGCCGCATTCCACGCTCTCGGTTGGCGGATATCTCGGCAACGCAGGGCGGCTCCCGGCTGACGCTGCAACTGTCCTGCGCCTGCCATGCAGAGGTTTTTGAGTTCCGTCCCAATATCCTCGTGCTCGATATCCGCCCAGGCGACCCGCCCCCGCGATCGCCCTTCGAGGTACCGCTCGACAGCGCCTCCGGGCGGCAGACCGCCCCGGCCCCGATGGCTACGGTGAGGCCAGAGCCGCGCCCTGGGTCCGCCGGTCCGGGGCTGATTTACGACTGGCAGAACAACAGGCCGGCCATCCCTTCGGTCATCTCAAACGGCATCCCGAGCGCCGTCCCCGGCCGCGCCCCCGGATCGGGCAGGCTCGACCGTGCGAACGGCCGAGATCGCCACGCGGACCTCGCGCGCCCGCCAACCCGTGCCCGGGGCACGGCTCCCCCGGTGCCGGAACCACCCGTCCATGTCACGGACCAGTTCCCGCCCTCGGCGGCAATGCACCGCGCGACGGCAGCGCCTGACCAGACCGCCCAGGCTGCCGCTGCACTCACCGCCCCCTTACCCGGACATCGCGTCGAACTGGCTCAGAAAGAACTGGTGCGAGAGCTGGCGAGGGCCGCCTCGCAGGGGCTGATCCAGGCCGACCCGGAGGCGCTCTCGGGGCTGGCCGCACCGGAGGAGTCGCCGCCAGCCAAGGCCCCGGCCCCGATGCCGCCACCGCCCGTGCAGGTTCCGGGCGCAAACGGGCAGATGCGGCTGTCGGCGCAGACCGCGCTCGATCGTGAGGTCATGCAGACAGCCGCCGGCGCACCGCCGCCAGACATTCAAACCTGCCTGCCCGACAGCGCTCTGGACGTTTCCGCCTGGGGCGACGATCACAATGGCCGGCGTGCAGATCGAAGAGGCGCGCAGCAAGCTCGTCGGTGAATTCGACAAGCCGCAGCGGGACGCGGTGGCGAAGCTTGCACGGCTTTACGTCCGGCTCGGCTTCGGGGCCGAGGCGCGCGCGGTCCTTCACGCGCTGCCGGTCGAGATGCCCGACAGCGACCTGATCGAAACGATGGCCGAGATTGTGGACAATGGCAGCGCAGTGACGCCTGGACGCCTTGCCGGGCAGGCGAATTGCAAAGGCGCGGCGGCCCTCTGGTCGGTGCTCGCCTCGCCGCATCTGCCAGTGGGGACGGTCGTGAACACCGATGCGGTGATCCAGAGCTTTTCTGGCCTGCCGCTTGCGCTTCGGGAATTGCTCGGCCCCGGGCTGGCGGATCGCTTCCTCGCGCGCAACGACACTGACACCGCGCGCGCGTTGCGCGACACCATTACCCGTGCAGTCGCTAATCCGGGGCCAGAGCTGCGTCTGGTCAGCGCACGGCTGGACATTGCGCGCGGCGCGGTTTCCGAAGGGACCGCGACGATCGAGACTGTGGTCAAATCAGACGGTGCCGAACTCGCCGGACGCCATCCTGCTGCTCGTCGACGAGCAAATCGCGCGCGGCGAGCCGGTGCAGACCGACACGGCCGAACAGATCGCGGCGCTGGAACATGACTATCGCAAGACGCCGACCGGGCGCAGGCTGCGCCGCGCCCATCTTCTCGCCATCGCCTCGGCCGGGGACTTTGACGGCGCCTTCACCGAGATCGCCGCGCTGAAAGGCGATGGCGAGGCAGGCGAGACCGGCGCGAAGGATCTGTGGCGGTTGCTGGCGGAGACCGGCACGGATGAGGCGTTGCTGCGGCACGGACTGCGCGCGCAGTCGGCCCCCGAAGCCGCCCGCAAGACCGCCGACAGCATGGGCCAACGGCTGATCGGGCTGGGATTTCCAGAGGCGGCGCGGAGCTGGGCGACAATCTATGCGCCCCCGAGCGACGCCGAAACGCTGATCCTTGCGCAGGCCGCGCTGGATGAGGGGGACCCGGGCACGGCGCTGGCAACCCTACAGGACATGACCGGCGACATGGCCACCCGCCTGCGCGCGCAGGCGCTTGCCGCCTCGGGCGATCACGACGCCGCCGCCGAGGACCTTTGGCAAGGCCGGGCAGCTGGACGCGCAGGGCCAGGAGGCGTGGCGCAGGGGCGATCTGACCCTGGCGGCAAGTCATGGAACGCCAACAGAGAAGGCCGCGCTGGTGCAGATTGCCAAGGCCGCAGACCTACCCGCAGGTGGTCCCCTGACCCGGGCCAAGGCGATGGTGGAGGCGAACAAAACTCTGCGCGAGGCGCTGCAATCGCTGCTGAAGGTGCAGAGCGTGCCACCGCCCGCGCCCTGATCCCGCTCATCAAATAGAAAGATTCGCCCCTTATGGTCGATCAGGCAGTCGCCAGAAGCGCGGCCAAGTAGGTGAAACACCAAATGATGTCCTGGCCCTGGTTCCGTTTGCTGATCCCGTCCCCCGGTCCGCGGCGAGCCGGGCCAACGCTATCGATCCTTATACTGCTGGTGCTGACATGCCTGGCCCGAGGTCTGCGCGCCTCGCCCGACCTGGCCACTGTCTGCGATGCGGCCGCGGTAACTGCAGCACAGCAGACCGGAGTGCCGCTTTCGGTGATGCGCG
Source organism: uncultured Pseudomonadota bacterium (assembly GCA_963837565.1). Classification (GTDB taxonomy): domain Bacteria; phylum Pseudomonadota; class Alphaproteobacteria; order Rhodobacterales; family Rhodobacteraceae; genus Solirhodobacter. The sequence goes on along the minus strand of CAWIOC010000001.1, from coordinate 196,687 downwards.
CCATCACGCGGGTGGAAACCGGTCGCCCTGGCTTGCACGGACTTTCACCCTGGCCCTGGACCGTGAACATGGAGGGAGACGGCCAGTGGTTTCCGACCGAGGCAGAGGCACGGCGCTTTGCGCAGGCCCATCTCGACGCCGGTGTGCGCAGTTTTGATATCGGCTGCTTCCAGCTGAACTATCGCTGGCACGGTCAGGCGTTCGCCTCGATCGACGCGATGTTCGAGCCGGAGGCCAACGCGCTTTATGCCGCGCAGTTCCTGAGCAGTCTGCATGACGAATACGGCGATTGGGATCAGGCCGCCGGGGCCTATCATTCGCGCAACCCTGACCTTGCTGGGGCCTATCGCGCCCGGTTCACGCGCCTGCGCATGGCGCTTCTGTCCGGTGATCCGCCTATAGCAATCCCTTCGCACCGCGACGTTCTGTCCGCACCCGCGACGCGCATCGCCGCCGCCTATCCGCTGCTGCAGTCCGGCGCGGTGGGTGGGCTCGGCTCGCTCGTGCCGCTCGCGGATGAGGGCCGGCCGCTGTTCGGCCCCGAGCCGCAGGGATAGCGGATGCCGGTGGTTTCGCTTTCCCTCCGCGACATCTTTCGCCCGACGATCCTGCTCGCGCTCGCGCTGATGACGGTGATCGTGATGATGGTGCTGCCGGTCCCTGCCGGCGTGCTCGACATCGGGCTGGCCGCTGTCCTTCGCGCTGGCGATCCTGATGTTCACCGTCACCCTGTTCATCGAACGCCCGCTGGATTTTTCGGCCTTCCCGACGATCCTGCTGGCCTCGCTGATGCTACGGCTGTCGCTCAACGTCTCCTCGACCAAGCTGATCATCGGACAGGGCCATACCGGCACCGGCGCGGCGGGCCATGTGATCCAGGGCTTCGCCAAGCTTCGTCATGGGCGGCAGCGTGCTGCAGGGGGTCGTGGTGTTCTGTGTTCTGCTGATCGTCAATTTCATCGTCATCACCAAAGGCGCCGGGCCGGATGGCCGAGGTCGGCGCGCGCTTCGCGCTGGACGCGATGCCGGGCAAACAGCTGGCCATCGACGCGGATATGTCGGCCGGCGCCATCGACCATGCCGAGGCCAAGCGCGCGGCGCGAACGTCGAACAGGCCGAAACGACCTTTTTCGGCTCGCTCGACGGGGCATCGAAATTCGTCAAGGGCGATGCGGTGGCAGGGCTGCTGATCACGCTTCTGAATATCGTCGTGGGGCTGATCATCGGCGTCTCGGTGCATGGCATGCCGCTCGGCATGGCGTTTAAGACCTATGCGATCCTGACCGTCGGCGATGGGCTGGTCAGCCAGATCCCGGCCGTGATCATCTCGATTGCACGGCGCTGCTGCTGGCGCGCGGCGGCGCGACCGGGGCCGCCGACCTTGCGCTGTTTCGCCAGCTCGGGCGCTATCCGGCGGCGCTAGGCACGGTCGCGCTCTGATGCTGCTCTTTGCGCTGGTGCCGGGCATGCCGTTTCTGCCCTTCATGCTGCGGCGCGGCTGGGCTTGGCACTGCAGCCTGGTTCGGCGCATCGCCGTCGGTCTGCCAAGAGGCAACAGCCGCCCGCCGCGGAGACTGTGGCCGCGCCGAAAAGATCGATTGGGCGATGTGCTGGATTTCGATGATATCCATGTCGAATTCGCCCCCGATCTGGTGCCGATGGTGCTGGACCCGGCGACCGGCCTCGACGCACGCATCGCCAATATGCGCACCCATGTCGCCAGCGCCTTCGGCCTGTGCTGCCGGAAATTCGGCTGACTGACGATGCGACGCTGCCGTCCGGCACCTATCGCATCCGCCTGCAGGGGGTCGAGCGGGCACGCGACCGGCTGTTCCCGGACAAGGTGCTGGCGCTGCTGACCGATGGCACAGCCGCAGGGCCGCCCGGCGAGGATGTGAAAGAGCCGGTCTATGGCGCCCCGGCGCGGTGGATCCGGCCCGCCGATCTGCAGGAAGATGCGCGCTGGCCGGAACCTGACCGTCGTCACCCCGACCGAGGTGCTGGCGACCCATCTGCTGGAGGTGATGAAGGCAAATCTCGCGCGGCTGTTGACGCTGAAAGGTTTGCGCCGGTTGCTGGAGGAATTCACCAACCTCTCCGACGCCGGGCGCGCCGAAGCGAACCGCAGACTGCTGGATGAACTGGTGCCGGACAAGGTGCCGGTCGACCTTTTGCTCTCGCGTTCTGCGCCTGCTGCTGGAAGAGCGGGTCTCGATCCGCAACCTGCCGCTGATCCTTGAAGCCATTGCCGAGGTCCGCGGCACGTTGCAGGCGCCAGAGGCGATCTGCGAACATGTGCGCCAGAGGCTCGGCTTTCAGCTGGTCGCCGAGCTGCGCCGCGCCGATGGCACGATCCCGCTGATGCAACTCGCCCCGGAATGGGAAAAGACCTTTGCCACCTATCAGATCGACGGCGAGCGCGGGCTGCGCGACGTCGCCCTGCCGCCCGAACAGTTCAACCGGCTGGCCAATGCGCTGGCCGAACGGCTGGCACGAGTCGGCGGAAGTCCGGCATCTTTCCGGCGCTCGTCACATCGACCCTGCGACGGCGGTTCCTGCGCACGGTGCTGGGGGCCAAAGGGCTGACCGCGCCGGTCTTGTCCTTCGAGGAAATCGGGCTCGAGGCGCGGCCAGCCCTGGTCGGCATGGTGGCGGCATGATTGCCGCGCTGAACCAGCTTGCAACTGTTGCGCAGGGCTGGCTGACCGCGGGCGGCATGGTCTTTCTGCGCGTCGGCGCGGCGATTTCCCTGCTGCCGGTGTTTGGTGATCCGTTGGTGCCAACCCGCGTTCGGTTGGCCCTCGCCCTGGCCTTCACGGCGGTGGTAACCCCTGCCGTCCTGCCGCAATTGCCGCCGCCCGGGGTTCTGGCGCTGGCCAGTGAGACGGTAATAGGCCTGTCGCTGGGGCTTGGCGTCAGGCTGCTGGTGATGGGCATGCAGATGGCCGGAACCATCATCGCGCAGGCGGTTTCGCTGTCGCAGGCCTTCGGCGGCGCGGCGGCAGAGCCGCAGCCCGCGATCGCTCAGACGCTGATGATCGCGGCGCTGGCGCTCGCCGTTGCCGCCGATCTGCATGTCCGGGTCGCGGGCCTGCTGATCCTGTCCTACCACTTTCTGCCCGCCGGCCACTTCCCGATCCCGCCGATCTGTCGCGCTGGGGGATCGAGCATGTCGCGCAGAATTTCGAGATGGCCTTCGCGCTCGCCGCGCCATTCATCAGGGGCGGCGCTGGTCTTCAATGTGGCGATTGGCGTGATCAACCGCGCCATGCCACAGCTGATGGTGACCTTTATCGGCGCCCCTGCGCTGACCTTCGGCGGGCTTGCCCTGCTGGCCGTGGTGGCGCCCGTCGCCCTGACGCTGCTGGAGCAGCAGCCTGACCGGCTTCTTCGACATGCCCTTGTCGGTCCCCCAATGAGTGGCGAGGTCGACGGCGAAAAGGAGCACGAAGCCAGCCAGAAACGGCTGGACGACGCCCGCGCGCGTGGCGAGGTGCCACGCTCGACCGATCTGACGGTCGCCGCGGGCTATGGCGGGCTGCTGCTCGCCTTCACTGCTGGCCGGCGGTGCCTCGCTGAGCCGCATCGGCGCCCTGTCACAGCCATTGATCGACCGGCCAGAGCACTTTGCCGGTCAGGCGGATCACGCCGTTCGGAGGGCTGATGACCGCCCTCGTCGCGGCAGCCGCGCCGATCTTCCTCGCGCCTGCTGTTCTGGTGCTGGCGATGCTGCTGGTCGAGCGCGCGATCGTCATCACCCCGGAAAAGCTGATGCCAAAACTGTCGCGCATCTCACCCTTGTCGAGGCTTAAGAACAAGTTCGGCCGCGACGGGCTGTTCGAATTCGGCAAGGGCTCGTGAAAATGGCACTGATCGCGACCGTGCTCGGGATCTTCCTCGCTGGCCGGATGCCCGAGATCCTGGACTGCTTCTGCTTGCGCCTGACCTCGCGCTGGCGGATCTGCTGCGGATGGTCAGCGCCTTCTGTTCCTTGTCGTCCTCGTGACCGGCGCGATCGGCGGGCTCGACTATCTCTGGCAAAGGTCAGAGCATCTGCGCCGCAACCGCATGTCGCGGCAAGGAACTGGTGGATGAGTTCAAGAGCTCCGAAGGCGATCCGCATGTGAAACAACGACGGCGGCGGCGCGGGTACGAAATCGCGACCAGTCGGATGCTGCTCGATGTGGCGAAGGCCGATGTGGTGATCGTCAACCCAACGCATTACGCCGTTGCCTTGAAATGGACAGCTCGGACCAGAGCGCGCCGCGCTGTCTGGCCAAGGGCATGGATGAGATCGCAGTGCGGATAAGAAGCGCCGCCAGCGCTGCGGGTGTGCCGGTCCATAGCGACCCGCCGACAGCGCGCGCGCTTTATGCGGAGGTCGAGATCGGACGAGAGATTCTGCGCCCAGCATTATCGCGCCGTCGCAGCCGCCATCCGGTTTTCCGAGGCGATGCGCGCCAAGGCGAAGCAGGGCTGGCGATGACGAGCAGGCGCAGCCAGATCGCGGGGCTTGCACGACTGTCAGGCCTGTTGCTCGATGCCGAACTTGCTGGCTCCGCCGCGCGGCGGCGGCGCGCGATGCCTCGCTTGCGGCGCTGCAACGGCTGGACCAGCCACCGTCAGAGCCGCCGCTCGACCTGCCGCCCGTTGTCGCCGCCATCGCCGCGCTGCGCTATCAGACGCTGGGCCGATGCCAGGCGCGCCGAGATCAACCTGGCGCTTGCGCGGCAAACCGCAGACTGGTTGCGCTGCCGCGATACCGCGCGCACTGCCTTTGGCCGCGCAGAGGCGCTGACACGGTTGCGGCGAGGTTCAACGACAGGCCGGACTGAAGCTCAGGCTCCTGCCGGACGATGTCCACGATCAGCACGTCCGACACGATGCTGCCCAACAACTTCCCGCCGCCTCGCGCAGCGCATTGCGCAGCACCTGCATCTTGTTCGCCTTCCGTGAAATTGCCGGCAAAGCCGCCGGAATTGGCATGATCTGAACAATACCTGCAGGAAAGCGTCGCGCAGTTTCGGCTCGACCGCATAGACCTCGGTGCCCCCCCGGCGGTCACTTCAAGGCTCAGCGACAGGATCACCAGCGATGAGACCTTGCCATCTGCGATCACCGGCACGATGAACTGGTTGTTCAGCTTGACATAATCATGCCCCTCGGCCCCGCGCCGCATTCGGTCGAAGGCGCGCCGTGACCGGCGGCCGCGCCATGGGCAGCAGTGTGGCTGCGCCATGGGCGGTGGCCGCTGCGGCATGGGTGCCTGGTTCGGCCGCGCCGTGTGCCGCAGGCGCCGGGCCGGCAGGATCGACGCTGGCCCCGGCCTCAGCCATCGGTGGCGCCGGTCGGAGGAAGTAGCCCGGCGCCCCGCCGCCGCCGAGGCCGAGCAGCGCCAGCAGAATCGGAAGAAGTTTGCGCATCCTGGTCCCTTCAGAACGGCAGAAGACTGTCGGCCATCTGCTGGCCGTAGCGCGGCTGCTGCACATCCGTCAGTCTGCCCGCGCCCGCCATAGGAAATCCGCGCGCCGGCGATCTTGTCATAGGTGATCTCGTTCTGGCGGCGTGATGTCCTCGGGCCGCACATAGCCGGTGACCATCAGTTCGCGCAGTTCGTTGTTCACCCGCACCTCCTGCGTGCCCTCGATCTGCAAGCACGCCATTCGGCAATTCCTCGATCACCGTCGCCGCCACCCGCAACGTCAGCTTTTCCTTGCGCTGGATCGTGCCATTGCCCTGATAGGAACTGGCTGGAATTGGTCGAGACCGCACTTGCCATCGAGGCCCCCGTCGGCAGGTGCCGGTCGATCCGCTGCGGAATGCCGAACAGCTGCGGAATCCCCATGTGTCGGACCCGCCCGGGTGCGGCCGGTGGTGTTGGAAATCTCGCGCCTGTCGTCGATCTGGATCACCACGGTCAGGATGTCGCCGCGCTGCCCGGCGCGACGATCGCCGAACAGCGACTTGCGCTCGCCGGTCCAGAGCGAGGCCGTCGCCACGCCCGGCGTGGCCCGCCAGCGGATCGGGCATGCGGATAGTCCGGGATCGAGACCGCGACCCTCATTTGCCGCGGTGGCGAGAATTCCGGCGCCCGGCCGACTCTGTCCGAGACCGCGCGCAGGCCGGACAGCAGCACAAGGCAGAGAAGCAGGATGCGCGGCCTCGGCCATCGGCTACTCTCCCTCGGTTGGACGAGTCACGCGTGCCATCGGCGCGCTACGATCCCCGTCACCGTGCTGTGCGAGGCCAGTGTTCATCACCCGGATCGCGTCGCCCACGCCGCCGCGCGCCAGCGCGCGGCCTTCGGCCAGAATGGTCAGCCCGCCACGATTGATAGGCAAGCGAGACAAGCTGATTGCGGTCGACCAGCGCGGGTGGGCCGAGATCGCCGGGCAGGATCGGCCGACCGGCATAAAGCATCACCCGCGCCTCTTGCCCGATCGCCTCGGCGGGGTCGGACAGGCGCCCGGATTGATCGGTCTCTGACCAGGTCGACAGATCCGTCGGACCGATCACCGCCTGGGCGCGGATCGTACGGGCCGCCACCACCGTATCGGCCAGCGCGGGCCAGCGGCAGAAGGCATCAGGAGAACCAGACGCACGCATCAGCGCACCTGCGTCGTGGCGTCGCAGCATCTGATCCGCGGCAGTGATCACCTTGGCGTTCATCTCATAGCCGCGCTGGGCCTTGATCAGTTCGGTCATCTCGCGCACCGGCATCGACCGAGCTTTCCTCGAGATAGCCCTGCCGCAGCGTGCCGAGCCCGTCTGATCCCCGGGTGCCGACGACCTGCGCCGGACCAGAGGCCGGGCTTTCCAGAAACAGGTTCGAGCCCGATCGCCTCCAGCCCCTTTTCATTGGTGAAGCCGGCAAGCGTGAACTGGCCGAGCAGCTGCGGCTGCACCTGATCGGTGAAATAGGCGTAAACCTCGCCCGTCGCGTTGATCGACAGGCTGGTGGCATCGGCCGGAATGGTGATGCCGGGCACCACGGCATAGCCGTCCGAGGTGACGATCTCGCCAGTCGGACGACCGCTTCAGCGCGCCGTCGCGGGTATAGGCCGAGGCGCCCGAGGGCAGCGTCACCTCGAGATAGCCCGTGCCCGTCGATCGCGAGATCGAGATCGCCGCCGGTCTGGCTGACAGCGTGCCCTGCGCCAGCGTCACCGATACCGACGGTCGGCCGCACGCCGAGGCCCAAGCTGCACGCCGGTCGGCAGCACGGTGCCGTCGCTGGCGGTGATCGTGCCGGGCCGGGCCAGCTGCTGATATTGCAGATCGGCAAATTCGGCGCGGCGGGCGTTGTAGCCGGTGGTCGACATGTTGGCGAGGTTGTTCGACATGACCTCGACCCGCATCTGCTGGGCGCTCATTCCGGTTGCGGCGATCTGCAGGGCGCGCATGGTTCGCTTCCTATTTCGGCCGAGGGTCTGGATGACGTCGCGGATGCGCTCGATCCTCGCGGTCGAGAAAGCTCTGGCCCAGTTCATAGGCGCGCTGCACTTCGATCATCCGGGCGATCTCGGTGCATCGGATCGACGTTGGATTCCTCGAGAAATCCCTGCATCATCCGTGCCGCCCTCCGACCGGCTCGACGCCGCTTCGGCCGCTGAACCGGCGTGCCGGCCTGCATGAGTCGAGGTCAGTCGGATCGGTCGGCTGATCACAGCCCGATCTGCGCCAGCGGCGCGCCATCCGCCGAAACCGTGCCGTCCTGCGCCAAGCGCGACCGTCCCGGCATCCGGCGGGCACGAAGATCGGGCGTGCCGCCGGTGTCGAGCAGCGGTAGCCGTCATCGGTCACCAGCTCGCCATCGGCATTCGGGGTGAAGCTGCCCGCGCGGGTCAGCTGCGTTGCCCTGCGGCGTCTCGATCATGAAGAAGCCGTCGCCCTCGATCGCGAAATCGAAGCTGCCACCGGTCTGGCTCAGCCCGCCCTGCGATGAGGTCGATCGACCCGCGCGTCGCCAGTGGCCATCGACAGCGACGGCTCCTCGCCGTCCAGCTCGGCGACATATTCGGCGAAAATCACGCCTTCCTTGCGAAAGCCGGTGGTCGAGACGTTGGCGATGTTGTTCGCCACGGTCTGCATCTCGCGCATCAGGCCCGATTGCCGGGTCAGCGTGGCATAGACGGCGTTGTCCATGCGCTCAGCCTCCGGCGATCAGCGGCATGATGCGGTCGGTGAAGAACGCACCAGCGTCTGGGTCATGAAGCCCATCGAGACCCAGAAGACGACCAGCATCAGCCCGACCTTGGGCACGAAGGTCAGCGTCATTTCCTGCACCGAGGTCAGCGCCTGAAACAGGCCGACCGCGACGCCCGCGACCAGCGCCACCGCCAGCATCGGCGCGGAGATCATGACGGCGATCCACAGCGCCTGCCGCAGCGTGTCGAAAAAGACGGCCTCGGTCATCATCAGACCGGCATCCTCAGGATTTCCTGATAGGCCTCGACCACCTTGTCGCGCACGGTCACGGCGGTCTCGACCGCCAGCTGCGTCTGCGGCCAGAGCCTGCGACCAGCGCATGCGGATCGGCGCCGCCGGTCATCGCGGCCTTGGCGGTCTCCTCGCCATTCGCGCAGCGTGTGCGGCGAAATCTTTCGGCCGCCTCGCGCAAAGCGCCGTTGTCGCCGCCGCTTCGGACTGCGGCTTCGGGGCCGCGGCCGGGCGGGCCTGACCGTATGCTCTGCGCGGCAAGGAGGTCCTGATATCCATTCTGGACCTCCTCTTATCGGCGCAGACAGGTCGAGCAGGCTGTGCGTCATTTGCCGTGCCTGATCGAACATCTTGAGATTCGCCTCGTAGCTGCGCTGCGCTTCGCGCGCGTCAGCGATCTCGACCACCATATCGACGTTCGAGCCGTCATAATGGCCGGTCGCATCGGCCAGCGGATTGCCCGGGTCATAGACCTCGGTCAGAGTCTGTCTGATCCAGTTCGACCGGCCCGGGCGTGACCTCGCCGGTGTGCGCCGCCCGTCTTCCAGCCGCTTCGAAAGTCGACCATCTTGCGGTGATAGCCGGGCGTGTCGGCATTCGCGATGTTTTCGGACACATGGCGCAGCCGCATGGCCTGCGCCTCCATCCCGGTGGCCGAGAGCGCGAGGGTTTTGGCGACAGATCCGCCATCTCACGCCTCCCTCACTTCGCCAAGACTGGTGCGCAGGATGGTCAGCGCAGGTCTCGTAGACCGCGAGCGCGATGTCATGCTCGCTGGCGGACTTCGACCGCCTTCACCATCTCGATCTTCCAGCGAGACGGTGTTGCCGTTGGGCGATGTCATCGCCCGGCGACGGTCGACGGTGACCGCGGCGTTGTCGCATCAGAGCCGCCGGCATGATGACCTGCCCGCGTCGTGCTGCGCGCGTCGAACCATCGGTGCCCTCGGATAGGTAGTCGGCAAAACGAGGTGACGTCGCGCGGCCTTGTAGCCGGGCGTGTCGGCATTGGCGATATTCGCGCGATCAGCCTCTTGCCGCTGCGCCGGCATGGCTCGCCATGGCGTTGCGCCATCCTGAGGATGTCAAGTTTCTCGAACATCGGGGCTTCTCCCTCGATCTATTCAACCAAGGCTTAACGGCGATTCCTTTAAAAACGGTTCAGGGACGACAGGAGGCCAGAATGGCCATGGCGAATTCGGACTGCTGCGGGCCGAGATTGCTGAAATCGCGCGCTCATGGCCATCGGATCGGGCCGCGTGGCGCAGGTTGGCGGCGGTACCGTTGCATGTCGCCGGGCTGTCCGAGTCGCGCGGCGCTGGGCGACCGGGTCGCGTCGGCCGATGCACGCCGGGCTGCGAACTGGGCGGCGAGGTGCTGCGCTCATGGCACGCGAACGCGTCACCGTCCTGACCGATGGCAGCGCGGATGGCCTTGCCATCGGCGACTCGTGTCGAGCTGCTCGGGCCAGGCGCGGAATCGCGCCGGACGACAGCTGGATCGGCCGGGTCGTCGATCCGTTCGGCCGCGCCGCTGGATGGCCGGCCGCTGCTGTCGCGGCGCCGGTGCCAGCGCCCGCTGCGCGGCCGGCCCGCCGCCCGCCGCCGCGCCGCCGCCGGCTTGGGCGCGCGGCTGGAAACCGGGATCGCGGTGTTCAACACGCTTCTGCCCCTGGTGCGCGGCCAGCGGATCGGGCTGTTTGCCGGCTCGGGCGTCGGCAAATCCACGCTGCTGGCGAAATTCGCGCGCGGGGTGTCGACGCCGATGTGGTGGTGATCGCGCTGATCGGCGAACGCGGGCGCGAGCTGCGCGAATTCGTCGAAAGGTGCTGGGGCCGGAAGGGATGGCGCGCTCGCGTCGTCGTCGCCGCCACCTCGGATCAGTCGCCCCTGGTCCGCCGGCGCTGCGCCTGGGCCGCGATGGCGGTGGCCGAACATTTCCGCGATCAGGGCACGCAGGTGCTGTTTCTGGCCGATTCGGTCACCCGCTTTGCCGAGGCGCACCGCGAGGTCGCGCTGGCCGGGGGCGAAGCGGCCAGCCTGCGCGGCTATCCGCCCTTCGACCTCGCATCTGATCATGTCGCTGGCCGAACGCGCCGGGCCCGGGCCCGGACGGCGGCGGGCGATATTACCGCGGTCTTCTCGGTGCTGGTCGCGGGCTCGGACATGGAGGAGCCGGTCGCCGACATCCTGCGCGGTGTGCTCGACGGCCATGTCGTGATGGACCGCGCAGATCGCCGAACGTGGCCGCTTTCCGGCGATCGACCTGCTGCGCTCGGTCTCACGCTGCTTGCCCGATGCGGCGAGCGAAGGCGGAGAACACGCTGATCGCCGAGGCGCGGCGCCTGCTCGGCGCCTATGACCGGGCAGAGATGATGATTCAGGCCGGGCTTTATGCCGCGGGCTCGCGACCCGATGATCGATGCGGCGATCAAGGTCTGGCCCAGCCTTGACGCCTTTCTGGCGGAGGATGAGCCGGACGATAGCCGCCGCCAGCTTCCGGCGTCTGCCGCGGCGCCTTGGCGCAGGCGGCGCAGGCCGCTGCGAAACGCTCGACGGAATAACGGCGGGCCAGAGCCCGACGTTCTTGCATGCCGGACCGATCGGATCAACAGACGACAGCATGCTGGCGCCGCCTCGCTGCTACAGGCAGAGCCGCTCGCCGTGCCCGCAACAGGCTCAGTGCGGCCGAGCCGCCGCTGTAGTCGACGTGCCATCGAGATCCGACGCAAGAGGTACAGCTTGACCATCTTGTCCAGCCTGTCGGTATTGGCAAACTTGCGCAATCGGATCGCTGGCGCCAAAGAACTCCTTGGCCTTGGTCTTGTAGACATCTCAGCTGCTTGTCCATGTCGATGCGCGCCGAGCTGCTGGGCAGGCCCAGCGCCGATTCGCAACACCGTCGCATCGGCGCCGGTGCCCATGATCGAGATACCATTTGCGCGTTTTCGGACATGTCCTTTTGCGCCAGTGCCGGAATCTCTCGCTGGGCATTCATGCGCCAGTCGCAATTTCGTTGTTCTGACGCCGACCGCCACCTCGAAAGACTGGGTCTCGTATTTCGTCAGGATCGTGTCCGCGAAATCCGACAGTTTGGTCGCACGGCGTCTCGAAATCGCCAAAGCCGAAGGCCTGCGACATCGCCAGATAGCTGCTTGTCCGACAGCTTGTTCGCCAGATCGCCGGTGTCCGAGCGTGCCGTCCGTCAGCACCTTCTTGATCAAGAACTTGTTGTCGATGTCGTCCTGCAGGCCAAAGGCCCTCAGCGCCACCTTCAACAAGCGGCGGTCGGCCGACCAGCTGCTCAGCAGTGTCGATCTTGCCGATATTGGCGCGGAAATATTCCTCATCACTTTCTGACATCCGAGAGGCGATCAAAGGCCGCTTTCTGCGTGTCCATCGTCCGCTGAAGAAGCTTCCAACCGGAATAGCCGCCGAGAGGAACAACCGGCGAATAGCTCATGGTGCCCGCTTGCGGCCATACAACCGCTCCTCGCGCGGAAACAGGGCGCGCAGCGCTTTCAGGGCCTGATAGTGCTGATCCTCCAGCACCGCCTTGCGTCGCGAGTCGTCAGCTGCGTGCGGCTGTCATGATCGGTCAGTACCTGGCTGAGCTGCTCGATCCCGCGCAGCAGCTGGTGCTGCGTCTCGCCCGGGTCGGCATCGCCGGACAGCACCAGTTGCGCGATATAGCAGACCCGGCGCACCGGCGTATTCGCCTCCTCTGGATGGATCGCGTCGCGCAGCCGCAGGATATTGGCGTTCGGCGTCATGATCGCCAGTCGCGACCGCCGGTCGCCATTTTCGATGACGGCGCCGTTGATCAGCACCCGTTCATTGGGCCCAAGTTTCAGGACAAGACCGCTCATGCTGCACCCCCTCCTCGCAACCCGCGCATGATCGGCGGTGTTGATGTCGACCAGCACCTCGGCCCTGGCGCCGCCGGACAGAACCGTGCTGAGTATGGCGAGAGGTGAATTCGTAAAGATAGAATGATGCCGCGCGCGCAGCGCTGTCGGCAGCCGATTGCCGGGATCGGCGACATCGGCGGCAAGCACCGTCCAAAGTCGGCATATTTTCGTGCAGGCGCTTCGGCCAAGGCCGGGAAAGCTTCGTGCCGTCGGGTCTCGGTGGCTTTGAGCGGCGCGTGATCCGGGCGAACACGTCATATTCGGTGCCGCGCTCGGTGCGGATCGGAGCGCCGGTGGCGCCATAGGCCGTTTTGGCAAGTTCGAGGGCGTTCACGATGGATCCTTCCAGTGGCGATGCATCAAGCGCTGGGGCGATGCCCGGGCCGCCACGACGGGCGGCCCGGGCAAATTCGATCAGCGGAACAGAGACAGCAGGTTCTGCGGCGCCTTGTTGGCGATCGACAGGGCCTGCGTGCCCAGCTGCTGCTGCACCTGCAGCGCCTGCAGACGGGCCGATGCTTCTTCCATATTGGCGTCGACGAGTGATCCGATACCGGTCTTCATGGTATCGGTCAGCTTGGTCGACGAAGTCCGACTGGGTCTTGATCCGCCCATTGGACGAGCCGAAAGGCCGCGGCCGCAGTCGACGGCGGTATTGATCAGGGTCTCGATCGTTGGCCAGCGCACCGTGCGCCGCGTTGGTCGTCACGTCGATCGACGACATGGCCGCGAGCCCGCCCGCGCCCGCATTCTTGAACTGCGCGCTGACTGTCAGATCATTCGTGCCGGCGTTGGTGAAGTCAAGTTCACCCGCGTTGCCGCTGTCATAATCGACCGTCAGCCCGGCGATCCCCAATTTGTCGATCGCACCCTTCAGCCCGACGGCAACGATATCGGCTGGCGAGGTCGCCGCCGCATCTGCGGCGCTGACCGTGTAGGTCGCGGTCTTGCCGCCGATGGCGACCGAAATCTGGTCACCCGCCGCCAGCGCATTGGTGTCGTCGATCACGATGGTCCCGGTGCCCGTGGCATTGTCGAGCTGGAAGCCAGCCGTATCGTCATTGGCCGAGGCGCCGTCGCTGCCCGTCAGGCACGCCTTGGCGGTGTAGCCCCCGGTCGACAGATCATTCGCCGCCACAGTGATCGCGAGGCGGTGACACTGCCGGACGAATCACGGTCCAGCGAGGCCAGCACGGTGATCGATGGCCCCGTACTGCCATCGACAAGGTTCAGCCCGTTGAACTGGGCCGCGCCGACGACCGTCTTGATCTGTTCCTTCAGCGCGTCGATGTCGGTCTGGATTCTCGTCTTGTCGACGTTCGCGTCCTGCGCCGACGACGATCTTGGCCTTCATCTTGGTCAGCAGATCGGTCACCGAAGACGCCGCCTGACTGGCGACCGCGACGGTCGACGAGCCAAGCGCGAGACTGTTCGAAATCCCTGTGAAGCCAGTCACATCCGACTGCATCACTTTAGAAATGGCCCAGACCGCGGCGTTGTCCGAGGCGTTGGCGACCATCTTGCCGGTCGAGATCTGGTTCTGCGTCATGTTCAGGTCGTCATTGATGCTTTTCAACGACTGCAACGCGATCATCGCGCTGGTATTGGTCAGAATGGAAGACATGGTGTTCCCTCAGTCAAATGGCGCTTTGCGCCAGGTTTCAGGTGCCACTTCACGTGGTTGCTAAGCCCTTCTGACCTTTGCGGGAGACCGTGGCCTGACCGCGCCATCACTGATCGGATGCAGAGGCAGTGATGCCGGGTAAATGCTAAGGTATCGCTAATCCGGTGCCTTCAGATCCCTGCCATTTTAAGCAATTCCGCCGAGTCCGGTCAGGCACGATGCTCCAGCCGTGCGACTCCGGACAGCGTTACGGCGCGCTGGCCGCGCGCATCATAGGTTTCTGCCCCGTCGCGCATCTGCGAAAGCTCGACCAGCCGACGCCGCGCCGCGCCGAGACCGCGCCTTGCGGCGAGAATGCAGACCGCATTGCGCCGCGCCTTGGCGCGCAGATGCTCCAACTCTTCCGGCAGCGGCGGCAGGCCATCTTCCAGCGCTTCCAGCAAGGCGGCCTTGCGTTGCGCAAGCGCGTCGAGGCCGGAAAAATCGGCCTCAGCCAGTGCGCGCATCTCAGCGTCGAGCAAGGCCTCAAGGGCGGGCAGCGGTAGCAGAGGGATCGGGGTCATTCTGATGCTCCTTGAGCGATTCGAAGAGTTTCTCGGCCAGACCGATGCCACCATGCCGCACCATCGCCTCGGCTTCGGCCTGCTGCAGGAAGGAGGCGAACTGCTGCTCGCCGATGCCACCGCCGAAGTCGTCGCTGACCTTGTTCGTGCCAGCGTAGCTCAGCATCTGGGCCAGAAAGTCAGACTCGAGCGATCGGGCCGCCTTGTGCAGTGCCGCATCGCGCGCAGTCCGTGGCCCGGTCTGCGTCGCAGTCTGGCCTTGGACGGTGACGGAAGGCGGCCCGATCGGGCTGGGCAAAAGGGTCATGGGCGGATCCCTGTCTGGTTTGACCGCCAGAATGATCATGCTCGGGTAAACAACCAGTAACCTGTGGCGTCCAATATGGTCCCGTATCGGCAGAAGTCGTGAGTCGAGATGACCTCAGTACAGAGAACCCAACCGCTCGCGTCGATCGGCGCGACGCGCGACGGCCAAAGCGATCCGTCGCCTTCTGTGGACGGCGGGAACGCCTTCCGACGCGCCTTCGTCGAACCGTCGAGCCGGCAACAGGGGCCTGCTGGTCAGCATGGCCCATCGCCCTCGCCTGCCACCGCACCAGGTGGGGCGACGGCTGCGAATCCCACCGTCACGGGCGGAGGAGATGCGGCGGGCCAGGACGACCCCGCAGCGACCATCACAACCGCGCAGGGACAGGATGGCAGATCCAAGGCCAACCCGCCCCATGCAATGCACGGCGCGGATGGCTGGGCAGAGCGCACATCGGAGCAGCGTGATGAAAGGACGTCCGAGCCGTCTTCGACCTCCCCCGAGGCGGGGTTGCTGCGCGCTCTGCCATTACTGACCGCGCCGTCACAAGGCACCCCTTCCGAAGCTGCGCCTGCGCGACAGGTCCCGCCCGGGTCACAACCGTCCGTTCCCCCATGCGAAGCCCCGATCGCGGCCCCGGTCGAAGCTGGTCCGAAGGATCCATTGTCTGAATCGAAGGCGGATGGCGGCAGACCCGCAGATCCGACCGCAGGACGGGACAGGCATAAGGGGCGGGCAAGCCTCGCTGACGGCAAGCGGGCCGCCCAGCCTCCCGCGGAAAACGGTCCGGCAACTGCCCCCCCGCCACGTCCGTCGGGAATTGGAATGGCCAACGCGGTGCAATGGTCGGCGCCCCCGTCGGTCAGCCCACCCGAGATTGCGAACGACGGGACAAGCGGTCGCGTGCAAAACAGTGGCGATGCGCCGCGAACCCGGCAGGAGGGCGACCATTCCATGCCGGACGCCACGCAATCTGCTATCGGCATCGCGACGGTGCAGGACGCTTTTCAGCCCCAAACAACAGATTCCACGCGTCCGGCTGCAGAATGGCCCGCCACCGCTCCGCGCGGTTTGGATGGATCTTCAGCTGCCAAGTGGAGAGCAAGTCTTGCTGATCCGATGTCACCCCTGGGATCAGGCAGGCTGGGTTTGGCGGCTGCGGCCCGGGCCCGACCAGCGGAACAAGGCACCCCTACTGGTCGTCCGCCACAGATAAGGGCAAATTCGGCCCCCCTTGAGGACGGTTGGCGGGCCGCGCCGATGGCTCAGGGCCGGGCTGCCGCAACCGCCGTCATCGCCGCGTCGAACGGGGCAGACCCGGGTGCGCCCACGCTGGCCCTTCCCGAGGCCGCCGCGGCACAAATCGAAGGCGCCGGGCCGATGAAGGCCCGTCCCGACGCAAGGGCCGACAGTCCGGATCGCGGCATGGTGCAAGGCGTGACAGCCGATCCGGCACCGCCGCCGCCGGACGATGCAGCCGCAATCCAAACCGGGAACGCTGTCGACAAAGACAGCAATATAGCAAAGGCCGATACGCCTTCACTTGTCACCGCACCCACGGCAACGGCGGATGCCCCACGTCAGACGATCTTTCAGACGCACTCCTCGGTGCAACTTCTGGTCACTCCAGAGAGCGGGTCAAACTCGACCCAAAGCGACATGCCGACCGCGGCCGTTCCTGACGATGCCTCGCTTTTCGCCCCCGTCCAATCCGGGCCGGCAGTAGCGACGCTAGTTGGCCGCGCGATGCGCGAGGCACTCGGGGCATCTTCGCAGGGGAGCGCAGGCCTGTCACCGGCGCGCGGAGGGGATGGCCGGAAAGAC
Source organism: uncultured Pseudomonadota bacterium (assembly GCA_963837565.1). Lineage (GTDB taxonomy): Bacteria > Pseudomonadota > Alphaproteobacteria > Rhodobacterales > Rhodobacteraceae > Solirhodobacter. Next base: position 180,021 of record CAWIOC010000001.1, on the reverse strand, counting down.
GACCGCACCGCCTCCGATGCGGGAACCGATAGTGCCGTTCCGGGAGGTTCCGACCGGGTCGGGCTGCATCTGCCGACGGCGGACGCCCGCGCCACCTCAACTGCGCCGCCCCCTTCCGCCGCGCCGCATCCGGATGCGGCCCTGGTCAGCGCTCATGTGACCGCTCGGGGGGGGCGATCGGTGGAACTGACACTTTCGCCCGAGGAACTTGGCAAGATCCGCATGACGATCGACGGTTCTGCCACCCAGTTGAGCGTGACGATCCACGCCGAGCGTGGCCAGACGCTTGATCTGTTGCGGCGCCATGTCGCGATCCTGGAGCAGGAATTTCAATCGCTGGGCTACGCCCAGTCGTCGTTTTCCTTCCAGCGGTGGGATGGTCCGCCGCCCGATACCCCGCCGCCGCCGCCCGCCCCGACGGCTGCGGCCGAAGCGCCCCCCGCCCATCCGCAGCGCACCGTCGCCACCCTGCCCGCCACCGGTTCGACCGGGCGCGACAGGCTAGATCTTCGCATCTGAAAGGACCCAGAGATGACCGTTGCCCCCATGACCACCACGTCCGCCTCCACCGCAGCAGGCCAGACAACATCAGCAGCCCCATCCAGCACGCCAGCGATCAATGCCGATTTCAACATGTTCCTGAAAATGCTGACCACGCAGATGCAGAATCAGGACCCACTCGACCCGATGCAATCGTCGGATTTTGCGGTGCAACTCGCCACATTTTCGGGGGTCGAGCAGCAGACCAAGACCAATGAACTGCTGACTGGCCTGGCCGGCCAGTTGGGCACCCAGGGAATCGCGCAGCTGTCCGGCTGGATCGGGATGGAGGTCCGCTCAGCGGCCCCCACCGCCTATGACGGAACGCCGGTCACTCTGGTTCCGGCGCCGGAGGCGAGCGCGGACAAGACCTTCCTCGTGGTTCAGAACGCAGCAGGCGCCGAGATTGCGCGCAGCGAGATTCCGGTGTCGAGCGCCCCGATCCAGTGGGACGGGCTCGATTCCTCCGGCGCGCAGCTGCCGCCCGGGACCTACAGCTTTCAGTTGGAAAATTATTCTGGCGGCACGCTGGTCGGGACCGACCCGGTGGAAAGCTATTCCAGGGTGACCGAGGCACAATCCGGCGCGACCGGGCCGGTGCTGGTGCTGCAAGGCGGCGCCACGGTTCCTGCGGCACAGGTCACCGCAATTCGCCCGGCCGATTGACGCGACCTGTCCACGCGGGCCGAAGTTACAGCAGCGTGCCGATCCAGACACCCGCGCCCATCAGCACTGCCCCGGCAACCAGCCAGATAAGCGGCGACAAGGCGTGCGGCTTTGGCAGCGGCGCGGCAGGTTCCGCCTGGCGCGTCAGCTGTTCCTCGACCAGCCTCGGCAGGCGCGGGCCAAAGCGCGCGAGCACCCGCGCGGTGCGCGTCAGATCGCGCACCAGTGCCCGCGGCCCTATGTTTTGCTTGATGTAGCCTTCGACGATCGGTCGCGCGACCTGCCAGATGTTGATCCGCGGATTGAGCGAGCGGGCGACGCCCTCGACCACGACCATGGTACGCTGCAACAGGATCAGCTCGGTCCGGGTTTCCATGCCGAAACGTTCTGTCACCTCGAAGAGATAGGCGAGCAACCGGGCCATCGAGATGCGCGTCGCATCCATGCCGAAGATCGGCTCGCCCACCACCCGCAGGGCGCGGGCGAATTCGTCGATCTCGCGGTCGGCTGGAACATAGCCTGCCTCGAAATGCACCTCGGCGACGCGACGGTAATCCCTGCGGATGAAGCCGAACAGGATCTCGGCATAGACCCGGCGGGTGTATTCGTCGATCCGGCCCATGATGCCGAAGTCATATGCGATGATATCGCCGTTCGGCGCCACCTTCATATTGCCCTGATGCATGTCGGCATGGAAATAGCCGTCGCGCAGCGCATGGCTCAGAAACAGCTGCAGCACGCGCTCGCCCAGCAGATCGCGGTCATGCCCGGCGGCATCGATCGCGGCATTGTCGCCCAGCGCCACGCCCTCGGCCCAGCTCATCGTCATCACCCGGCGCGAGGAATAATCCCAGACCGGCTTGGGCACCTGAATCCCCACGTCCCGCTCGGTATTGGCCGCGAATTCCGAGGCCGCGGCCGCCTCCAGCCGCAGGTCCAACTCGCCCATCACGACGCCTTCGAAATGCGCGATCACCTCGGTCGGCCGCAAACGGCGAGAGGCGGGCGACAGCATCTCGATCATGCTGGCGGCAAGGTAGAAAGCGTCGATGTCGCGGCGAAAGGCCCGATCGATGCCCGGGCGCAGCACCTTGACCGCCACATCCTGTCCGGTCTCCACAAGGCGCGCGCGGTGCACCTGCGCGATCGAGGCGGCCGCGACCGGTTCGCGAGAGGTCGACGAAGATCAGATCGACCGGGGTCTCCAGGTCTGCCTCGATCATCTCCTTGGCGATCTCGATCGGGAAAGGCGGCAGCTTGTCCTGCAGGTAGCGCAACTGGTCGGCCAGCTCCTCGCCCACCACATCGGGGCGGGTGGAAAGGATCTGGCCGAATTTGATATAGGCGGGGCCCAGCGCGGTCAGCGCCCGGGTGGCGGGCGGCAGTGAGACGTCGCCCTTCAGCCCAAGCCACTGGAACGGCCAGCCCAGCACACGGGCCACCAGACGCAGCCGGGGCGGTGCGCCAAAGGCCTCCAGCACCACGTTCATGGCACCCGTCCGCTCCAGCGTGGCGCCGGTTCGCACCAGCCGCCAGATGTTGTGCGGGCCGCGCACCTAAAGCTTCCAGCCGGAATGCAGCGCCGCGACGCCCATCGTCAGATTGCGGTATTTCACCTGACCGAAGCCCGCATCGCGGATCATCGTGGCGAAGCTCTCCTGATCGGGGAATTTGCGGATCGATTCGACCAGATATTGATAGCTGTCCCGGTCGCCCGCGATGATCTGACCCATCACCGGGATCACGTTGAACGAATACCGGTCATAGGCCCATTGCATCGCCGGATTCGGCAACTGGCTGAACTCCAGCACCATCAGCCGGCCGCCGGGGCGCAGCACACGGTAGGCCTCGGACAGCGCATCGGGGATGCGGGTCACGTTCCGGATACCGAAGCTGATCGTGTAGACGTCAAAGCTGTTGTCGGCAAAGGGCAGCGCCATCGCATCGCCCACCACCCAGTCGAGCGACGTCGGCCATGCTTTCCGCCTCGGCGCGCTTGACGCCCCTCGACCAGCATCGATTCGGTCATGTCGAGAACCATCGCCGTGGCCCCCGGCGCGCGCTTCAGGAACCGGAAGGCGACATCGCCGGTCCCCCCGGCCACATCGAGCAGCCGCTGACCCGGACGCGGCGCCAGCCAGTCCATCATCGCATCTTTCCACAGCCGGTGGATGCCGACCGACATCACGTCGTTCATGATGTCGTATTTCGAGGCCACGCGGGTGAACACCCCATGCACCATGCCGGCCTTCTGATCTTCGGCCACAGTCTGAAAGCCGAAATGTGTCGTCTTGGCGGAGTCTTCGGTCATCGGGCCTTGCCGTCAGTTGAACTGACCCTTCTTATAGGATGCCCGCCGCGCGTTACAATGCGCGCCGCAGGACGAAGGGGGCGAAGATGCCCGAATTGCCAGAGGTAGAGACAGTGCGCCGCGGGCTGGAGCCGGTGATGGCCGGCAGGTGATCGCGCAAGCCGACGTGCGCCGCCCCGATCTGCGCTGGCCCTTCCCGCCGGATATGGCGCGGCGGCTGACCGGGGCGCGGGTCGACCGATTGCGGCGACGCTCGAAATACATCCTGCTGGATCTCGACACGGATGAAACGCTGCTGGTGCATCTCGGCATGTCGGGGCGGATGCTGATCTCGGGGCAGATGCTCGGGGCGTTTCATCATCGCCCATCCGGCGCCGGCGAAGCACGACCATGTCGTGCTCGACATGGCGAACGGCGTGCGGGTGACCTTTAACGACGCCCGCCGCTTTGGTGCGATGGACCTGATGCCCACGGCCAGCGTCCGAGGCGCATCCCCTGCTCGCCGGGCTCGGGCCGGAACCTTTGGGCAATATGTTCTCGGAGCCCTATCTGGTCGCACGGCTCAAGGGGCGCGCAACTCCGGTGAAATCCGCGCTGCTCGACCAGCGCGTGGTCGCGGGCCTTGGCAATATCTATGTCTCCGAGGTTCTGCACCGCGCCGGGATCAGCCCAAAGCGGCCAGCAGGTCGGATCGCTGCGCCCCGCGTGGCCGGGTTGGTCCCCATCATCCGCTCCGTGCTGGGCGAGGCGATCGAGGCCGGCGGGTCCTCCCTGCGCGACTACCGGCAGACGGATGGAGAGCTGGGCTATTTCCAGCACAGCTTCCGCGTCTATGACCGCGAAGGCGCGCCCTGCCCCACCCCGGGCTGCACCGGCACGGTGGCCCGCATCGTGCAGTCCGGCCGCTCGTCCTTCTACTGCCCGCTCTGCCAGAGATGACTTGAACCCCCGGCTTGGGGTGTTAGGACTTCAGTGCAACCAATACGAGGACGCCCCGATGGCCTACGAGACGCTGATCGTCGAAATCGAAGATGATGTGGCCCTTGTGCGGCTCAACCGGCCCGACGCCCTGAACGCGCTGAATGCGCAGCTGATGGCAGAGTTGGCTGATGCACTCGGCGCCGCCGACAAGAACGAAAAGGTCCGCTGCATCGTCCTGACCGGCTCCGAAAAGGCCTTTGCCGCCGGGGCAGACATCACGCGAGATGGCGGAGAAGAGCTTCGTCGATGTATTCGTCGATGATCTTTTCGCGGCCGAAACCGGATGCCCTGCTGCGGGTGCGCAAACCGATCATCGCGGCGGTCTCGGGCTATGCCCTTGGCGGCGGCTGCGAGCTTGCCGATGATGTGCGATTTCATCATCTGCTCGGACACGGCGAAGTTCGGCCAGCCGGAAATCAACCTCGGCGTCATGGCGGGAATCGGCGGCACGCAGCGACTGACGCGCTTCGTCGGCAAATCGAAATCGATGGACATGCACCTGACCGGCCGTTTCATGGATGCAACCGAGGCGGAGCGCTGCGGCCTGGTGTCCCGCGTCGTGCCGGCCAAGAAACTGCTGGAAGAGGCGATCGGGGCCGCGCGCAAGATCGCCGAGAAATCGGCGCTGTCGGCGATGGCCGTCAAGGAAGCGGTGAACCGCAGCTACGAGACATCGCTGCGCGAAGGGTTGCTGTTCGAGCGGCGCATGTTTCACGCGCTCTTTGCCACCGAGGATCAAAAGGAAGGCATGTCCGCATTCCTTGAGAAGCGCGGCGCCCAATTCCGCGACCGCTAGGCGCACCTTGCGGAAATTCATCGGCGCGCCCAGTTGACTTGGGCGCGAGTCGCTCCTAAAAGCGCGGCTTCAGATTTACCCGAACGTACCGGAAGCAGACCAGATGGCAAATACGCCCCAGTCCAAGAAGCGCGCCCGTCAAAGCGAAGCGCGCTATGCCGTGAACAAGGCGCGCCGCTCGCGCATCCGCACCTTCCTGCGCAAAGTCGAGGAAGCCCTTTCGTCGGGCGATTCCAAGGCCGCAGCAGAAGCCCTGCGCAGCGCTCAGCCCGAACTGGCGCGTGGCGTGACGAAAGGTGTTCTGCACAAGAACACTGTCGCACGGAAAATGTCGCGCCTTTCGGCCCGCGTGAAATCGCTCGCCGCCTGAGACCGAAGACATCGTTGATGCGGATGAAAGCGCGCCCTTTGGGGTGCGCTTTTCGTCGTTTTGGTCCGAAAATCTTACCATCGTGCCCTTTTTGCAATGCCCTTGGGATTCGGTCCGGCAAAGACTGAGTCAAGAACATAGTTCTGTTGCGCCGGGTCAGAGCGGCTTGCTAGCTTTTGAAGTGCGAGTCAGATCGCCTTGGGGGGACATGAAGGGATCACGGGGCCAACCGACGACAGGCGGCACTGCCAAACTGCCTGAAGGAAGTAAAACAGACCCCGGATCATGAAATGGTTGGCAGGATGGAGTGGGGCTCCAGTTTCCTGTCACTGTTGAAGAATCGGACTTGCCCGGGCTGCTACCCGGCATGCCGATTGCGACATGTCCATAGTGAGTGCGCCTCTGTCCAGAGGTCATGAAGGGTGGGGTCAAACCCCCACGCGGCATGGCGTTTTGGATTGCAGGTGCACCCGACGACAGTTCTGAAAGGGGGTTGGTTTCGCAACCCGCTATTGGGATCTGTGTTCCCTGAGGTATTGATCCGCAAGTTGTAACAATATCGGCCCTGCAAAAACGTAAGGGTTTGACAAAAAAATAGAAATACTGTGACAGCGGGTCAATGGAATGACGGACGAAACCTGGGGGCAAGTGCGTGGCGAATTACTTAAATCGGTGGGACGGAACAATTTTTCGACGTGGATCGAGCCGCTCCAATATTCTGGCACCTCTGGCGGCGTCGCCAGTTTCACCGTCCCGACCAGCTTCTTCGGAACCTGGGTATCAGCGCAATTTCGCGGATCACATCCGTCGCCATTGAACTCTGCCGGCGCCTCGGTTGACCGGCTCGAGTTCACCGTCCAGACCAAGCCCGCCGCAGCCAGAACCGCAACCGCCCGGCCGCCTCCGCGGCGTCCGCGCCAGCAGCCAAACGCGCTGCACCCGTCCGCGCCACGGAAGAGCCGAAGTCGCCCAGCGCGCCGCTGGATACACGCTTCACCTTTGATCGCTTCGTGGTCGGCAAACCGAACGAGCTCGCCCACGCCGCCGCGCGCCGGGTGGCCGAAGGTGGCCCGGTCAGCTTCAATCCGCTGTTCCTCTATGGCGGCGTCGGCCTCGGCAAGACCCACCTGATGCATGCCATCGCGCATGAACTGCAGACCCGCAGCCCGCAGATGCGCGTCCTTTACCTGTCGGCCGAACAGTTCATGTACCGCTTCGTGCAGGCGCTGCGTGAACGCCAGATCATGGATTTCAAGGAACTGTTCCGCTCGGTCGACGTGCTGATGGTTGATGACGTGCAGTTCATCGCCGGCAAGGACTGCACGCAGGAAGAATTCTTCCACACCTTCAATGCGCTGGTCGACCAGAACAAGCAGATCGTGATTTCTGCCGACCGCGCGCCGGGCGAGATCAAGGATCTGGAAGATCGGATCAAGAGCCGCCTGCAATGCGGCCTGGTGGTCGATCTGCACCCGACAGATTACGAACTCCGCCTGGGCATCCTGCAGCAGAAGGCCGAGATGTACCGCCAGCAGTACAACGGCCTGCAACTCGCCGATGGCGTGCTGGAATTCCTCGCCCATCGCATCACCACCAATGTCCGCGTACTGGAAGGCGCGCTGACCCGGCTCTTCGCCTTCGCCAGCCTTGTTGGCCGCGAGATCACGCTGGAACTGGCGCAGGATTGCCTTGTCGACATCCTTCGCGCCTGCGACCGCAAGGTCACGATCGAAGAGATTCAGCGCAAGGTGGCCGAACACTACAACGTCCGGCTGTCCGACATGATCGGGCCGAAGCGGGTGCGCACCATCGCCCGGCCGCGGCAGATCGCCATGTACCTTGCCAAACAGCTCACCCCGCGTTCGCTGCCAGAGATCGGGCGCCGCTTCGGCGGGCGCGATCACACCACGATCATGCATGGTGTGCGTCGGATCGAGGAACTGATGGTCGAAGACACGCAGATGGTCGAAGACCTGCAGCTTCTGCGCCGCCTGCTGGAAAGCTGAAACGGCCAGTCCGGAGGCGGACTTGACGCCCCCGGGAAAGCATCACGACAGTCGATAAAATGCTTGTGACTTTGGTGGATCAGGCTAAGTTCAGCCTCCCGCCAGAAGAGGGTTTGACGGAATGAAAATCAGCATCGAGCGCGGTACGCTCCTCAAGGCGGTCAGCCAGGCCCAATCGGTTGTCGAGCGTCGCAACACGATCCCGATCCTGGCCAACGTCCTGATCGAGGCCGAAGGCAACACGGTCAGTTTCCGCGCGACCGACCTCGACATCGAGGTTGTGGACAAGGCCCCGGCGGTCGTGGAACGGGCCGGCGCGACGACGGTATCTGCGGTCATGCTGCATGAGATCGTGCGCAAACTCCCCGATGGCGCGCTGGTTCAACTGTCCGATGACGGTGCCAGCGGGCGTCTGACGGTGCAGGCCGGGCGGTCGAACTTCAACCTCGCCACGCTGCCGCGCGAAGATTTTCCGGTGATGGCGACTTCGGAATATTCGTCGAACTTCGCCTGCCCCGCACCGGTGCTCCGGCGCCTGTTCGACAAATCGAAATTCGCGATCTCGACGGAAGAGACCCGCTATTACCTGAACGGCGTCTATATGCATGTGGCCACCGGCGAGGATGGCCCGGTGCTGCGCTGCGTGGCCACCGACGGGCACCGCCTTGCGCGGATCGACGCGCCGCTGCCCGAAGGCGCGGCCGGCATGCCCGGCGTGATCGTGCCGCGCAAGACAGTGGGCGAGATGCGCAAGCTGCTGGAAGATGACGAGATGCAGATCGCCGTCTCGGTTTCGGAAACCAAAGTGCGCTTTGCCACGCCGCTGATCACGCTGACCTCCAAAGTGATCGACGGCACCTTCCCGGATTACACCCGGGTGATCCCGACGGGCAACACCCGCAAGCTGGAAGTAGACGCGAGCTGAATTTGCCAAGGCGGTCGACCGCGTCGCGACCGTGTCCTCCGAACGCAGCCGCGCGGTGAAGCTATCGCTTGATGAAGACCGGCTGGTGCTCTCGGTCAACGCCCCGGATTCCGGCGCGGCCGAAGAAGAACTGGCCGTGGCCTATAACGACGAACGGCTCGAGATCGGCTTCAACGCGAAATACCTGCTGGAAATTGCCAGCCAGGTGGATCGCGAGAATGCCGTCTTCCTGTTCAACTCGGCCGGCGACCCGACCCTGATGCGCGAAGGCGGCGATACCTCGGCGGTCTATGTCGTGATGCCGATGCGCGTGTGACCAACCGGGGAACCGGGGGTTTCACACCCCCGGACCCCCTGGGATATTTTCAGACAGAAAATGGGCAGTGATGACGGAACTCGCCCTGACAGAGTTGGCGCTGTCGCATTTCCGCTCGCATCGCGTGGCGCGGATGGCGCTCGATGGACGCCCGGTCGCGATCTTTGGCGCGAACGGGGCAGGCAAGACCAATATACTCGAGGCGATCTCACTGCTTTCTCCCGGTCGCGGCCTCCGGCGGGCGGCGGCGGAAGAGATCGCGCGGCGGCCCGAGGCGCTGGGCTGGAAGGTCGTGGCGACGCTGCGCAGCCTCTGGCAGGTGCATGAGGTCGAAACCTGGGCCGAGGCCGCGCAGGGCCGACAGGTCCGCATCGATGGGAAGACGGCAACTCAGGCCGCCTTGGGACGGATCGCCCGCGTGCTCTGGCTGGTCCCGGCGATGGACCGGCTCTGGCTCGAGGGCGCCGATGGCCGCCGCCGGTTCCTCGACCGCATGACGATGAGCTTTGAGCCTTCACATGGTGAAACGGTGCTGGCCTATGAAAAGGCGATGCGGGAACGCAACCGGCTATTGAAGGATCAGGTGCAGGACGCCGGCTGGTACGGAGCGCTCGAAGCGCAGATGGCCGAGGCGGGGGCGGCGATCGTGGCAAACCGCGCCGCCGCGCTGGCCCGGCTGGCGCAGGCGCAGGTGGAGCATCACAGCGCCTTCCCGCGTGCCGATCTTGCGCTGACAGTGCCGGATGGCGAGGTGCCAGAGGATGCAGGCGATCTGGCCCGGGCCTGGTCGGAAGGCCGGCGGCGCGACATGGCAGCAGGACGCACCCTGATCGGTCCGCACCGCGCCGATATGCAGGCGGTCTATGCCGCCAAGGCGATGCCCGCCGAGCAATGCTCGACCGGCGAGCAGAAGGCGCTGCTGATTTCGCTGATCCTTGCCAATGCCCGCGCGTTGGCCCAGGATTTCGGCGCGCCTCCGATCCTTTTGCTGGATGAGGTGGCAGCCCATCTCGACGCCGGGCGGCGCGCAGCACTTTATGATGAGATCGTCGCATTGGGCGCACAGGCCTTCATGACCGGCACTGGGATCGAACTTTTCTCGGAACTCGGCCCCCGGGCACAGGCGTTTGAAGTGGAAGACCGTGACGGCGCCTCGGCCATTCTGGAAACGGATCTGACATGAGCACCGCGCAGAGAGTCACGCTGATCACGCTGGGGGTCGCCGACCTGACCCGAGCCAAGGCCTTCTACGCCGCCCTCGGCTGGACCCCGGCGCTGGCACCCGAAGGGGTTGTCTTCTACCAGATGCACGGCGCCGTTCTGGCCCTGTTCGGGCTGAACGATCTTGTCGCCGACCAGAACCGGGCAGGTGCGCCCGTTGGCACCGGGGCCATGACGCTGGCGCAGAATTTCAGCACCGAGGCCGAGGTGGACGCAGCCTTCGCCCTTGCCCTCTCTGCCGGGGCAAAGGCTCTGAAGCCGCCGGAGAAGGTATTCTGGGGCGGCTACTCCGGCTATTATGCCGACCCGGACGGACATGTCTGGGAACTGGCGATGAACCCGTTCTGGCCGCTGGCCGAAGATGGCAGCCTGACCTTGCCGCCCGCCTAATGATCCACCGGCAGCCCGCTCGGCACGGTCTTGGGCACGCCCAGCCGCCCGGCCAGCGCCTTTGGGTCTTTCAGCGTCCCAAGAAAGGCCATGATCTGCGCCACCTCGGTGTCAGACAGGGTGACAGGGGGCGTCTGCACCGCGGCAAGGATCGCGTCGCGCTCGACAGGATCGTCCATCACGGTCCAGTCGGGCTTGTTCGGCGTATAGACCGGCAGCGTGACCTTCTGCTGATAGGCTGCCATTCCCGCCTTCGGATCAGCGTGGTAGCGGATGAACTCTGCCAGATCGGTATGTGCCCCGGCATGGCCCCAGGGGCCCGTCTCGGTCACGTTGCGCAGTGAGGGCGTGCGAAACGCATAGATATCCTCGGGCCGGTTAGAGACTTTCACACGGCCCAGATCACGTTGATTGGTCTCGAACCGCTCGACCTTGCCGGGGCCGAGCTGCGGTTCGCCCATGGCATGGAACTTGTTATCGGTCTGGAACGGGCCGGAATGGCAGGTGCCACAACCGGCGCTGCCATAGAACAGCTGCATCCCGGCCATGGCCTGCGGCGGCAGTTTGCCTTTATGGCGCAGATAGGCATCAAACGGGCTGCTGTCGGATCGCCACTCGAAGGCCACGAAGGCCGCGATGGCGTTCGAGACATCGGTGAAGGCAATCGGGCGCCCCGCCGCGATCGCCGGGTACACCTTGTCGAACTTCGCGCGATAGGCCGGGATGGTCGAGACGCGCTTGGCCACCGCCTCCCACGCGCCGCCGGGGCCGGTGATCTGCCCCTCGCGCACCAGTTTCGAGATCTCGTTCTCGGCGGCATTGCCGGCCATTTCATCCTGCGCCAACACCGGGAACATGGCCTGCGCCGAAAGGACCGACGAAAAGCCCGTTACCATCTCATCCTCCATCGGCGTGCGCAGGCCCGAAGGGCGGGACGGATCGGCCTCGATCCGACCATCGTCGAACATGATGGTGAAGCTTTTGGCGCCAAGGTTGAACAGCGCGGGCGCATTGCGCGGGATGCGCTGCTCGGGCAAGTCCTTGGGGTTGGCATGGCGATCAGGGCCAAGGCCGATGCCGCCCTCACCGATATCCAGTGACACCCCGTCAGAGGTGCCGAAGCGCGAGCTGTGGCACGTCGCGCAGGAGATGTTGCGATTGCCCGAGATCACCGGATCGTAGAACAGCAACTGACCCAGTCGCGCCTCTGCCATGCTCACCGGCATGTAATCGCCATCGGTCACCGCGGCCGGGGTCTTGACCGGGGGCGCCGCCCCCAGCGGCGATGCACTCAGAAGCCCGATAAGGGCGATCAACCCTGCCTGTTGTCTGGTCATTCTATCTCTCTCCGTCCCTGACCCAAGTCAACCATGCCGCGCGCGAACTGAAAAGTGCCGCGTTGCGCCCGGCGATCATGCAGGGAAGAAAATCATCGGAAGAACTCCGCCGAGGCGGGAACTTAGGGCCGGGTTTGGGGTTGAAGACATTGCGGGTCTCGCAGGCGCGTGCCAAAATCCACTCGACTACGGTAAGGAGTACCCGGTGCGACGCCCGAGCGCCTTTGACGCCCTGAGACGCCCGCACCTGATGGGTTTTCTTCTCGCTGCGGCGGTGATTGCCGCACCATCGGCCAATGCCCTGAATCGTCTGGACTTTGAGGCCCCCGGGGCAAGCAAGGATTTGCTCGCTCAGCTGAAGGCGGCCTCCCTTCTCGTGCAGGCCCAGGCCGACAAGAAGACCGAGGCACAGGATCTCTTCTCATCCGCCCGGGCAGATTACGGGCGGTTGGTTGGCGCGCTTTATTCAGCGGGTTATTACGCGCCGGTGATCCATATCCTGGTCGACGGGAAAGAGGCCGCGGGGATCGCGCCGCTTGATGCGCCAACGAAGATCGGCACGATCCGCGTTCTGGTGCAGCCCGGGCCCCTGTTCCATTTCTCGACCGCCCTGATCACACCACTGGCCCCAAAGACCACACTTCCCGAAGGCTTTCATGCCGGAAGTCCGGCACTAAGCGGCGTGATCCAGGACGCCGCAAATGCAGGCATTTCGGGCTGGCGCGATGCCTCGCATGCCAAGGCCACGGTGGCGGACAAGAAGATCCTCGCCAATATACCAGCGGCCGCAATTGACGCCCGCATCACGATTGCGCCGGGGCCGCCGGTAACCTTCGGCAAGATGATCCTGAAGGCGACCTCCCGCGTCCGGCCGGACCGGATCCGCGCCATTGCGGGCTTCCCGGAAGGCCAGCCCTTCGACCCGAAGAAAGAGCAAAAGTCTGCCGACCGGCTGCGCAAGGCCGGGGCCTTCGCCTCGGTCACGCTGACCGAGGCCGATACCCTCAACCCCGACGGATCGATGGACGTGACCGCCACGGTCGTCGACCAGAAGCCGCGCCGGCTGGGCTTTGGTGCCGAGATCTCCAGCTCGGAAGGCGCCAACCTGTCGGCCTACTGGATGCACCGCAACCTGTTTGGCGGGGCCGAACAATTCCGCGTCGACGCCGAGGTCGACGGTCTGGGCGCGCAAAACGGCGGCATCGGCTTCAAGCTCGGCGTCCGACTGGACCGCCCGGCCACCTTCGATTCGCGCACCGCTCTCTACGTCCTCGGCGTGATCCAGCGCGAGAACCTGGACGACTACAATGCCAATAACCTGTCGCTCGGCATTGGGGTTACCCGCGAACTGACCGATACGATGAAGGCCCGCGCCGGGGTCGGCTTTGACACTTCACATGTCACCGATTCCACCGGCTCGACGAATTACAGCGATTTCACCCTGCCGCTGGGCATCACCCTGGACACGCGCGACAAGGAGCTGGACGCGCATAAAGGCTATTACCTCGATGCCGGTCTGATGCCTTTTCTCGGGCTGGGCGAGACCGGATCGGGCGCCAAGCTGACGCTGGATGCGCGCGCCTATCGCGCCATCGGCAGCCGCGTGGTGCTGGCGGGGCGGTTCCAACTGGGCCAGATCCTCGGCCCCTCGGTGGCGGCGACGCCGCGCGATTACCTGTTCTATTCCGGCGGTGGTGGCACGGTGCGGGGGCAACCCTACCAATCGCTCGGCGTCTATGCGATCAGCCCGACGCTGCGCACCGGCGGCAAAAGCTTCGTGGGTTTCTCGGGCGAGGTGCGCGCGCAGGTGCATGGGCCCTTCGGTGTCGTCGGCTTCTATGACGCGGGTTTCATCAGCGCCAACAGCGGCTTTGGCGGCGGCCAGTGGCAATCTGGCGCGGGGGTGGGCATGCGCTATGATACCGGCATCGGGCCGATCCGGCTGGATGTGGGCCTGCCGGTCTCTGGCAGCACCGGCAAGGGGTTGCAGCTTTACATCGGTATCGGGCAGGCCTTCTGATGCGCGGGCTTTTCCTGATCCTCCTCCTGCTTCTGCCCACTGCCGTGCTGGCGGAAAGCAAGGGCATCGTCGTCTCGACACTGGAAAGCAGCCTCTCTGCCCCCGGCCGCACCGTCAGCATTGACGGCTTCTCTGGCGCGCTGTCCTCTCAGGCGGCGATTGATCAGCTCACCGTCGCCGATGACGACGGCATCTGGCTGACCCTGAAGGGCGTCAAGCTGGATTGGAGCCGCGCCGCCCTCCTCAGCGGCCGGGTCGATGTCACCGCCCTGACGGCGGATGAGATCATCCTCGCCCGCAACCCGAAACAGGCCCCCGCGCAGGCCCCCGCGGCCGAGGCTGCGGGCTTCAGCCTGCCAGAGCTTCCAGTCTCGATCCATATTGGCAAGATCACCGCGAAACGGGTCGAGATCGGCCAGCCGGTCATGGGTGTGGCCGCAGTCTTCTCGATCGACGGCAAGATGGACCTTGCCGGTGGCGAAGGCACTGCCGAACTGGCGATCGAACGCACGGACGGCCAGCGCGGCAGCTTCACGCTGGATGCGAGCTATGACAACAAGAGCCGAAACCTCGCCCTGAACCTGCAGGCGGACGAGGCCGCAAAGGGCATCCTGTCCACGCTGATCGGCCTGCCCGGCGCTCCGGCCCTGACGCTCAGCATCAAGGGCACCGGGCCGATTGACGATTACAAAGCCGATATCCAGCTGGCGACCGATGGCAAGGACCGCCTGACCGGCGCGGTGACGCTGACCACGGACAAGGCGCAGCCGGGCGATACCACGCCGCAGCCGCGCCGCTTCACAGCACGGATCGGTGGCGACATCGCCCCCCTTTTCGCGCCGCAATATCGCGACTTCTTCGGCAGCGACATCCGACTCGCTGTCGAAGGCGCGATGCTGCCGACCGGCGAGACGGACCTCTCCACCCTGCACCTCGCCGCCAAGGGCATGAATATCGATGGTCAGGTCAATATCGGCGGCGACGGCCTGCCGCTGCTGCTCGACCTGACTGCCAAGATCGGCACCCCCGGCGGCCCTGCCGTGCTGCTACCGGTTTCGGGCGCCTCAACCGAGATCACCAGCGCCGACCTGACGATGTCCTTCGATGCCTCCAAGGGCAACGGCTGGCAGGGCAAGCTCGCCCTGACCGGGTTGAAGACGCAAAGCCTCGCCGCGCAAAGCTTGACGTTGGATGGTAAGGGCACCATCGCGCGCGCCGGTCCGTCCGGCGGAAAGGTGGATGGCACCGTCAGTTTTGACGGCGCGGGCCTGCTGCCGACCGACCCGAAGCTGGCAGAGGCGCTTGGCGATGCCGCAACGGGCCGCGTCAGCTTTGCCTGGGCCAAGGGCCAGCCGCTGTCGCTGCCTGCGATCCAGATCGACGCCGCCGCCTATCACCTGACGGCGGGGGTGACGCTCGACGGGCTGACGCTGTCCGGCAAGGCCACCGCCACGATCGACGACCTGTCCCGGCTCTCGGCGCTGGCCGAACGGCCGCTGGGCGGGCGCGTCTCGCTTTCGGTCGATGGGACGGCAGGTCTGCTGGCTGGTACCTTTGATGCCACCGCAAAGGCGACAGGCCAGAACCTGCAAGGCGGCCAGCCGCAGCTTGACGCGCTGATGAAAGGCGCCAGTACAGTCACGCTTTCCGCCAAACGCGATGATACTGGCACCCATATCCGCGATCTGACGATAGAGGCCGCTACCTTTCAGACCAAGGCGAGTGGCCTGCTGCGCACCGGCGCGTCGGACCTGAGCGCCGACCTCAGCTTCTCCGACCTCTCGGCATTGGGCGCGCCCTATTCCGGCGCCCTCACCGGAACCGCGCATTATCTCGAAGCCGATGGCACCGGCACCCTGACCGCCAGCGCCAAGGGCCAGGACGTGACCATCGGCCAGACTCAAGCTGACGCCCTCTTGCGCGGCCAGAGCCAGATCGACCTGACCGCTCGGCGGCAGGGCGACGCGGTGACCATCGACCATCTGACGGTCAGCGCCCCCGTCGTGCAGGGCAGCGCGCAGGGCGTGGTGAAATCCGGCGCAACCGACCTGACCGCCAGTCTGAAGCTGACCGACCTCGGCTCACTCGGCAAAGGCTTCGGCGGCGGCTTTTCCGGGCAGGTGCATTACACAGATACCGCAGGCACCGCTCATGTCACGGCCAATGCCGATGCCAACAATCTGTCAATGGGGCAGCCACAGGTCGACGCGCTTCTGCGCGGGCAGACCAAGCTGAGCCTTGATGCGACGCGCGCGGGCAACAAGATCGATATCGCCACTTTCGACCTGAGCAACCCGCAGCTGACCGCCAAGGCGAGCGGCGCGCTGAATGGCACGCAGGGCAAGATCGACCTCTCGGCGCGGCTCGCCAACCTCGCGCTGGTGGCCCCCGGCTTCCCCGGCCCGCTGACGGTCGAAGGCTCGCTCAGCCCCGGCGCCACGGACTATGGTGTGGATATCAAGGCACAGGGGCCTGGCGCGTTGCAAGCGACCGTCGCGGGCTCGGTCGCGCAGGATTTCAAGACCGCCGATCTGGCGCTGAAAGGCGGCGTCGAATCCGCCATCGTCAATGCGATGATCGAGCCGCGCTCGGTCCGCGGCCCGGTCCGCTTCGACCTGCGGGTGAAGGGCGCGCCTGCGCTGGCCGCGGTCTCTGGCACTGTGAATTTGGGACCCGCCCGAATGGTCGCCCCGACACTGGGCATCTCGGCCGATCCGGTAACCGCAACCGTCACCATGTCGGGCGGCAAGGCGCAGGTTCAGGCCAAGGCGGTTGTGGGCGGCGGCACCGTTCTGGCGCAGGGTCCGGTCAATCTGACCGCACCCTTCGACGCCAACTTGCAGCTGACGCTTGCCCGCGTGCTGTTCAAGAACCCTGATCTCTTTTCCACCCATGTCAGCGGCAGGATCGCGGTCGCCGGCCCGCTGGCCGGGGGCGCCACGATCAGCGGCCGCCTCGGCCTCGGCGCGACCGAGATTCAGGTGCCCTCAACTAGCCTCGGTGGCAGTTCCGCGATACCAGAGCTGACCTTTGTCGGAGAGCCTGCCGACGTGCGCGCCACCCGTGACCGCGCCGGACTGCTGGCAAAGCCTGGCGCAACTTCCGCGGGCGGACAATCGCGCCCCTACCCGATCGACTTGACGATCTCTGCCCCCAACCAGGTCTTCATCCGCGGCCGCGGCCTCGATGCGGAATTGGGAGGCACTGTCAAACTCGGCGGGACCAGCGCCAATGTCATACCCAGCGGCGGCTTCAACCTGTTGCGCGGGCGGCTCGACATCCTCGGCAAACGCTTCGCGCTGAGCGAGGCAAGCCTGCAGCTGGAGGGGCAATTCATCCCCTATGTCCAGATCGCTGCCTCGACAGTGAATGACGGCATCACCTCGACGATCAAAATCTCCGGGCAGGCGACGGACCCGCAGGTCACCTTCTCGTCCTCGCCCCAGTTACCGCAGGAAGAGGTTCTGTCGCAACTTCTGTTCGGCCACGGCCTTGCCTCGATCTCGGCGTTTCAGGCCGCGCAACTCGCCTCGGCAGTTGCCACCCTGGCGGGCAAGGGCGGCGACGGTCTGGTGAACAAGCTGCGCAAAAGCTTTGGCCTCGACAATTTCGACGTTTCCTCGGACGCAACCGGGGCGACTACCGTGAAGGCTGGCAAGTACCTGTCCAAACGGCTTTACACCGAGGTCGGCGTTGCCAGCGACGGCACGTCAGAGATCGACCTGAACCTCGACGTGACCAAGTCTGTCACGCTCAAGGGCAAGGCAACCTCAGACGGGTCCACCGGTGTCGGGGTCTATTACGAACGCGATTACTAGGTGGGCGGATGCCGCTCCAGCTCAGCGTTCAGCGCGGCGCCGAGCAGGATGACATAGGCACTGATGTAGAACCACATCAACAGCGCAATCACCGCTCCGATAGAGCCATAGACGCGGTTGTAGCTGGAAAAATTCGCGATGTAGTGCGAAAATCCGACCGAGGCCGCGCCCCACAAGGTCACCGCCAGCACGAGCCCCGGCGTGATCCAGGCCGATCGTGCGCTGCCCCGGTTCGGGCCGTAACGATAGGCAAGACCCACCCCGAAAATCACGACGCTCAGCGAAATCGCCCATTTCACCAACCCAAGCGCCAGCGCCGAAAACGGGCCGAGCGGGACAATGGCCAGCAGGATCGGGATGAAGATCGTCGCGGTCAGCGCGACCAGCGCCACGCCTACCAGCACCAGCGTCATCAGGATCGAGGCCAGCACATGCCCGACCCCGCCCCGGTCATCGGCACGATGCGTGGCGTTCACCCCCTCCATCATCGCCGCCACCCCGGCGCGGGCCGACCAGATCGCGGCAAGGGTCGAGATCACCGATGTCCAGCCAAGGGTCGAGACATTCGCCTTGACCAGCGCCTGCACCTGCACATCGAGAATCTGGAACGCGTCCGCCGGGATGAATTCGGCGAGCAACTGGACCTGGCCCAGAACCACCGCCGGGTCCGCGAAATAGCCAAACAGCGCGATGACCGCGGCGACCGCGGGGAAGATCGCCAGCATGGAAAAGAAGGCAACCCCGGCAGAGATCAGGCCCAGTTTGCTGTCGGCCACGATCCCCATGACGTTTGCCGTCGTGGTGTACAGGGACTTCAATGTCAGAATTACGCTGTTCCCTCGGGTGATGTTCGGGTCCTGCCCCGACCCTACCCTAGCCACAGTGCCGACAATGAAAAAGGGCCCGCTTGCGCGGACCCTTCATTCCTTCCGGCGAACCGGATCGATCATTGCGTGGCGGATGTCGACGTCCCGCTGCTGTTGTTGTTCGAGGCGACTGCGACAGCAATGCCTATTGCTGCTGCGGCGGCGACGCCAACGGCGAGCGCTCCGACCGTCAGGCCCCCAGCGGCCGCGCCACCAGCGGCACCTGCGCCTGCTGCAGCACCTCCAGAAGCACCGCTGGTTCCGGCTCCAGTGGCCGCCTGCGCCTGAACGCTTGAAGCGATTCCAAGCGATGCAACGGCGAGCATTGCTGCAAATCCAACGATCCTATTCATTGTCCACTCTCCGTTCGAACTCGTTCCCAGGTTGTATTATCACGCACCGACCTATGGCGAAAGCAACTTTTGCCATCACTCGGTCAGATTTTCGATTTCGAGGTATCCTATGGCCGTTCCAAGCCATTGGCGGGATTTTCGAACAATATTGTGAGGCCCGATCCAGTAATCATTCGTGAATGTCGGGGCATCTCCGGAACATGTCTCGGCCACATGATGCAACCGGTAGGTGATCTGGGCCAAGTCGATCGACTCCGTCCCAAGATCGGACAGGAAACAGGTAAAGCTCGCCTGCTTGTCCTGTTCCAGCCCGTTCAACGTGTAATCCGCGCGCTCGACCGTGCCGGTGCCGGACGCGATCGTGGAAATGTCGGGCGTCAGCGCCGACATGATGTCCTGCCCCATGCCCCGTGTCGCGGTGACGATGCCGTTGCGCAGGCTGATCGTCACCCCATCCGCGCTGCGCCATGTCACCACATCGCCATTCACCGCATCCGGCGTCAGCGGAGCCCTTACGTGGCGGATGGGCTGCGTCACAAGCAGCACATCCGCATGCAGGGCGCGGACTTGCGCGCGGGTGGCCGGCGGGAAGGGCTGCGGCTTTGCCTTCGCGCGGAAGCTAGTGGCCACCATCTCTCGCAACATCTGTCCCCTGAAGGTCTGCGAATTGTCATTCCCGCAACCGGCAAGGCTGAGCGCCAGGGCAGCCAGCGCGGCACTGCGGACCACACGGCGGTTCATCGGAACACCCTTCCCCATTGCGAGTAGAGATCACCGGAGTGATAGGCCCGCACCACGTCATACAAACGGCCGTCCACATTCAATTGCGCCCCGCCATCCCGCTGGAGCGGGCGTAGCGTCATCGACAGCGTTTCGGTCGCGGGCTGGCCGATCATCCAGTTCAGCGGGATGCGGATCAGGAAGCCCTTGTCGAACGACCCCTCGCCAAAGCGCGCGGCCGAGACATTGGTCAGCGTCGCAAAGGCACCGATCCGCCAACCGTTCGCCATTTCGCGGGTCAGGGTGAAGGTCGCGCCGACGTCCTTTGCCAGATAACGACCGACGTCGATCCGGCCGAAGTAGCCGCGGTCGAACTTGTAATAGGCCGACAGGAACCCGGTCATCACCTTGTAATTCTGAAACCCGAGCCGGTCGTTGAAATCGCGCTGGCCGACGTAGTCCACCTCTGCCCCCAAGGCGAGGCGATTGTGCACCGGCTGCCACAGAACCTCGGTCGAGAGGCCACCGAACATCCGCTCCAGATAGCCCGCGGTGACGCGGGCATAGAGGTTCGGCGCCGGGCGACTGTACCACGCTGCCGTCAACGTCTCGAGTGCCGGATCCCCCTGCTTGTCATACTGCGGGAAGTCCGACCGCACATGCGGCAGAACGGAATTCGACGCCCGTGTCGACTGGTTCAGGGTGCCGATCAGCTTCTTGGTGACCGAGCCCGACAGGATCACCCCAGGCGCCACGGCATAGCTGGCCCGCAGCCGGACCCCCAGATCGGCGCGCACCGGGTTGTTGGGATCGAAGAAGCTGGTGCGCATATAGGGGCCGATCGACCAAGTCAGCCGCGGATAGATCCCCTTGCCGCGCACCGCACCTTCCGGCAATGGACCTGCATCGGACAGCGTTGATCGCGCCTTCAGTGTCTGATCGCCAAGTGGCGCAAACTCAAGCGCTTCAAGGTCCGATCGGCTGATGGTCAGTTTGGAAATCGGAATGCCGTCGGCCACCGGGACAAGCTCGAATGTCTCGACTGAGGCAGGCATCACCCGCGACATGTCACGCGCCACGCGGCCGAAAGCCTGCGCGCTCGAATCATAACGTGCGTTCATGAAGCGGACCTGCGCCCGGTCCGCGCCGACCGACAGCGCCACCAGCTTCAGATTGTCCTTCGCCATCAGCGCCGCCAGCTTGTCGCGCAGACTGACGGTCACATTCGGGGTGCTGACCCAGTCGCGCGACCAGGCCTGCGGATCAGAGGCAACCCGCGGGCGGACCAGAACGGCCGCAGGTCCGGCACCGAGCACACCGCCTGTGGGCCGTGTCTTCGGATCCAGCGTGATCTGCAGCGAAAAGCCCAGCTCCGAGCCGTAAAGCTCATAGAGCCCGACGCGGGTGAGGTCGTTTACCTTGTACTCCACCCCCGCGTTGATCGGGATCCGGCGCGAGAACATGTGCTTTTTCTCGACCTCGGTTACATAGGCGTCCGAGGAATATTCCAGCTTTGCTGACCAGCGGCCATTGACCTGATATTCAAACCCGCCGAATGGCGCCACCGGGCCGCGGAACCATTGTTTGTATTGCAACTTGCCGGTGGATCCGCTTGGACCTTTGGGCCGAGTGCCGAAGGAGAAGATCGAGCCGTAGCTGCCAAGCCGCCCCCAGCCGAGACCGGCGGTGAATTTCAGGCCCGGCGCGATGGTCTTGGTAGCCACAAGATATTCCGCCGACATGATGTCGGTACCGACGAAATCCTGCAGGCCGAGCGATACCGCAGGGCGCACCCGCCCCTCGGTGAATATCTGATAGCGCAGGTCGAAGCTGCGGTCGTAATAGGTCGGCTGGCTCGACCCGGGATCGTAATTCGCCAGACTGGTATAACGAAAACTCGCCGAGAGACGCGGGGCCATCTGAAAGGTCAATGTGGTGCGCGTGATAC
Source organism: uncultured Pseudomonadota bacterium (assembly GCA_963837565.1). GTDB lineage: Bacteria > Pseudomonadota > Alphaproteobacteria > Rhodobacterales > Rhodobacteraceae > Solirhodobacter. The sequence goes on along the minus strand of CAWIOC010000001.1, from coordinate 158,437 downwards.
CGCTGAAGGTGGCGAAGGTCGTGTTGAACACACCATCGGTCTGCGTTTCGCCCGAGGGCATGTCGATCAGCCCGGTCACGCCCCAGAAGTTCAACGACGGATTCTGTGGCGTCACATTGGCGTCGGCACCAGCCGCGCTTAGACTGGCCGACGCAGCGAGCGCGAGCCCTAGAAGTGTAGCGCGCGTTCGCACCGACATGTTCCCTGTTTTTATGCCCCCGGCTCAGTCGGGGGTTGTGTTTCTGGCATACCTTTAAACCGTAGGCATGCACGGCCAAAAGGGATCGCCAACGGCCGATCAGGCAACGTTGCGCAAATGCCGCATGATCGCGCGTCTCTCTCGCGCGAATTTCCGCGCCCAAGGCGCCGCGCGTTCAGCCGCAATTAAGGCACATGACCTTAGGCTGCCGGCTTGAACCGGAGGGACCCATGCGCCAGACGCCCGAAGAAGTGCAAATCGACAGCGCTGCAGAGATTCTCGGCGCGGCGTTTGACCCTCAGCATGCTGGGAAATCGCAACGGAAGCAGGTCACGATCCTGCTCGCGCTGTTCAATGGTGCGCGCTTCATTCAGGAACAGCTTGACAGTATCGCGGGTCAGACGCACCGCGACTGGCGGCTGATCATCAGCGACGACGGCTCCACTGACGCCAGTTGCGCCATCGTCCGGCGCTGGGCGACGAACCATCCGCGCTGCGATCTGCAACTGATCAATGGACCGCGGCAGGGCTTCGCGCAGAACTTCCTTTTCCTGCTTTCGCAGGTCGATGCCAATGTGCGCAACGTCGCGTTTAGCGATCAGGATGATGTCTGGCTGCCAGACAAGCTGGATCGCGCCCTCGCGGCGCTTGCCAGGCAAGCGCGACGACGGCCCGCACTGTACTGTGGCAGCACTTGGGTCTGTGACCGACGATTGGGGCGGCGGCGGATGTCGCAGCGCTGGCCGCAACCGCCTTCGTTTCGCAATGCGCTGGTGCAGAACATCGCCGCGGGCAACACCATCGTCCTGAACCACTCCGCGCTGCGCCTTCTGCGGGCAGCGAACCGACGTGTGACCACCGTGGCCGCGCACGACTGGTGGGCCTATCAGCTTGTCATCGGGGCCGGCGGCCAGATTCTGCAAGATGACAGGCCCGGCCTGCTCTATCGCCAGCACGACGCCAATGTCATCGGCGCCAACCGGGGCCCGCGGGCGGTGCTGCGCCGGTTTCGGATGGTGTTTGGCGGAGAATTTCGGGAGTGGAACGATCAGAACCTGAACGCGCTTTCGGTCGTCTCGCCCTTTCTGACGCCAGAGAACCGCAGTATCGCCGCAGAGTTTGACGCGGCCCGGCGCGCGCCTCTGCTGCTCCGGCCGTGGCGCATTGGGCGCCTTGGCCTGCACCGGCAATCCCGGGTCGGCACCGGTTGCCTCTGGCTTATGGCGGCGCTGGGGTTCCTGTGACACAACCCCGCCCAATCATGGCCTGCCCGCTTGCGGCGGGCCAAGTGCTTGCCTAGTCATGGGCGGGGGGCAGGTGCGGCGATCACAATGAACATCCTTTTCGTGCATCAGAACTTTCCCGGCCAATACCGCCAGATCGCGGAGTGGCTTGCGGCACAGGGCGGCAACACCATCGTATTCCTGACCCAGCGCCGCGATATCGGCCCGGTGGAGAATATCACCGTCGTGCCCTATTCCACCCATCGCCGCGCCGACAAGGACGGCTACCTGCTGTCGCGTTATTTCGAGGACTGCATGGGGGCCGCCTACGGTGCCATGGGCGCCTGCAAGAAGCTGCGCGACGATGGCTTCACCCCGGATGTGGTGATCGGCCATGTCGGCTGGGGCGAGCTGACCTTCATCCACCAGGTCTGGCGCGACGTTCCGGTGATCGGCTATTGGGAATATTTCTTCCTGTCGGAAGGCGGCTCGGTCGGCTTCGACCCGGAATTCCCGGTCACCGAGGACTCACGCCTGATCATGAAGGCGCGCAATGCGATCAATTACCTCAACCTGCCGGAAGTGACGCTGGGCCAGTCACCTACCCAATGGCAGATGGACACCTACCCAGAGGAATTCCGCGCCAACAGCTACGTCTGCCATGACGGAATCCGCACCGACCGCCTGCGGCCTAATACCAACGCCTCACTTCGGCTCACCCGGCTCGGCCGGGATGTCACCGCGCAGGATGAAGTCTTCACCTATATGGCGCGCAACATGGAGCCGACGCGCGGATTCCATATCTTCATGCGCAGCCTGCCACATATTCTCGATGCGCGCCCGAATGCGCGGGTGCTGGTCATCGGCGGCAATCAGGTGTCCTATGGCAGCGAAAGCACCGCGCAGGGCGGTTACCGTGCAGAGATGGAACGCGAGGTCGGGCATCTGGTCGACTGGGACCGGATCCATTTCCTCGGTCGCCTGCCCTTTGTCGATTATCAGCGCGTGATCCAGCTCAGCCGCTGCCACATCTATCTGACCGTGCCCTTCGTGCTGTCCTGGTCGCTGCTCGAATGCATGGCGATGCAAGCCACCATCATCGCCTCGGGCACCGACCCAGTGAAAGAGGTCATTCGCGATGGTGAAACTGGCCTGCTCGTCGATTTCCTCTCGCCAGAACAACTGGCCGCCAAAGTGATCGAGGTGCTGTCACATCCGAAGGATTTCGCCGCCCTCGGACCGGCGGCGCGGCGTCATGTCGTGGACCAATACGATTTCCTGAGAGTCACCCGCCCAGTCCATGTCGAGCGTATGAACGCGCTGGTGCCGCGCAGCCTCCGCATCGCGATCTAGCGCAGGATGGGCCTCTGCGCGACAGCCGGGATGCTTGATCTTTGCGCGTTACCAACGCATTGCTAACGCCATGCGTCTGTTTGCAAACTTCTTCCGGCGTCGCGAGGCGCCGCTACGCCACCGCGCTGCCAGGCCGGTAATCGACTTCGACCCACCGCAGCCAGAGGTTGAGGTCTATGTCATCGGCGACCTTCACGGCCGCGCCGACCTGCTCGAGAATCTGCTCGGGCTGATCGTCGAGGATTGCGCCGAACGTGGCACAGCAAAACCCCATTTGGTCTTCGTCGGCGATTACATCGACCGGGGCGACAACAGCGGCAAGGTCCTGACCCGGCTCATGCAGTTGCACGATGAGGCCGAAGGCCGCGTCCTCTGCCTACTTGGCAACCATGAACGGATGATGCTGGATTTCATCGACACCCCAAACAAGGGCCCACGCTGGCTGCGCAACGGCGGCCTGCAGACAGTATTGAGCCTCGGTCTCGGTGGCGTTCTGGCCGACGGGATGTCCGAGGATGAACTTGTGGCACTCGCCCGCGACCTGCATCGCGCCCTGCCCGACGGAGTCGAGGATTGGCTGCGCAGCCTGCCGCTCAGTTGGAACAGCGGGTCGGTCTGGGTGGTCCATGCAGGGGCCGACCCTTATGTGCCGATGGAAGAACAAAGCGCCCGCACACTGCTCTGGGGCCACCGCGACTTTGACCTGCATCCGCGCCGCGACGGGCAATGGGTCGTGCATGGCCATACCGTGGTCGAGGTCCCTGTAGCCCAGGGCGGTCGTATCTCGATCGATACCGGCGCGATCTATACCGGCCACCTGACCGCGGCGCGCATCGGACGCGGAGAGGTGGTCTTTCTGACTACCTGATCGTCCCGCCAAAAGGAAACGCCCCGAAGGATAGCCTACGAGGCGTTCGGTTTTACAACGTGCAGGTGCGCGTCAGGACCCTGTGCGGCCGATCACGACACCCATGGTCTTGGCCAAAATCTCTATGTCTTTTGTCAGGCTCACAGTCTCCTGATATTCGGCATCGAAGCGGACGCGGCGCTCATAGCTGACGTCGTTGCGGCCAGACACCTGCCAGATGCCGGTGATCCCCGGTCGCATTGAGAGATAGGCATCCTCATGGCCCGCATAGAAGGTCAGTTCGTCCTCAACGACCGGGCGCGGACCGACAAGGCTCATCTCGCCGATCAACACGTTCCAGAACTGCGGCAGTTCATCGAGGCTTGTCTTACGCAGGATATTCCCGATCCGGGTGATTCGCGGATCATCGCGCAGCTTCCGGCTTTCGGCCCAGGCCTGCGCTGCGTCCGGGTTGGCAGCCAGATGCGCCGCAAGCGCCTCGGCGGAGTTCACCCCCATGGTGCGGAGTTTCCAGCACTTGAAGGACGCCCCGTTGCGTCCGACACGCGAATGCCCGTAGAACCCCGGCCCGCCATCCCGCTTGATCAGCACCCAGAGCACCGCAACGATCGGCAACAGCAGGGGCACGACAGCAATCACAACGATGATATCGACAAGTCGCTTAAAAAAGGACGTATAAAGGAGACTTCGTCTCCGGCGACCCTGCGCCAGCGGAAGCTGGGCAGTTCCCTGAATGCTAAAATGCTTCATTGATTTGGTCTCCTACATCCCGGCTGACGGTGAGGGTTTCAACTATTGCCCAAACGCGACGCCCACCACTAACGACACTTCGAAATCTTTCTCGCGACAATTAACACCCTAAAGTTGCATCACCGGCCTGGCGATCCGCCGGCAGTTCTTCTCCTCCCAGTTGTTCATTCGACCTAGCTCAGTTGCCAGCCCTCTGCACCGCCGCAATGCAATCGTTCCGTATCCATTCGCATAACTCGGCCCCGCTGCACAATTACGATGCGTGCCGCGGAAGCTAGTGGGCTGTTTTCGGGCGGTCAAGCCACTTCAGCGACCATCAGTCAAAGCGGCAGAAACATGTTGATTTTGAGAAAAATGAGTGGCTTTCGCACAGGAACACGAAAGGATTCGCATTCGCGTATTTGACACACGCAAGGGTTGACAATCTGAACCTCTATACCGAGGCACCCGAATGGATAGTGCGATTCGTTAAATCCCACGCCAGATGCCGCGCTTCGTCCTTCAATACGCAGCGCGTCGACCATGTCGTTTCGGGAGCTGCGCGATCGCATCCTGCAGTTCAGCATGCATTGCAGCGACCTCTGCAATGCCCCGAACTTGACCCGCATCCCGCAAGGGGTCGAGCCAGAGGGTTTCGTCATCGCCACAAGCGCGGCCATTCTACACGGACATTAAGCAAAACAGTATCGAGGTGCACTTCTTGTCCGCAGTCTCGCCTGGAACGAGGCCCTGAAGCCTTTCGACCGCGCGTTCGCCGAGAGGAGCAAAGCGCTGTGACGGATGTGAAACGGGCGGCCATTGGCTGCCGGAACTGCGTCAACTGTCGTAATATTTGGAATTGTGGGTGTCGTAGCCGTACTGGCCGCCATAGCCATAGCGCCGCATCTGGCGGCTATCGATGGCGTTCAGGACCAGCCCGGTCACCTTCAAACCGACAGTCGAGAACATTTCCAGCCCCTGGCGCACCTGGGTGCGCGTCGTCGAGTCCCATTTCACCGTATACAGAATTGCGTCGACCTGCTGGCCGATGACCCGCGCATCGGGAACGGCCAACACCGGCGGCGTGTCGATCAGGATGAAATCGTAATGCTCGCGCAGATAGGCGACCAGCGCCGAAAACTTGTCCGAGGCGAACAGGTCGGCCGCATTCACATTCGCCTTGGCCGCAACCAGAAGATCGACGCCAAGTTCTGCCTGATTGAGGTCGTGATTGGCGATTTCCTTCGGGTCGTTCATCGCTTCGAGCACGGATATCGAATGCTTGGTATCGAAGTATTCCGCGAACACCCGGCGCCGGATATCGCCCTCGATCAGGATGACGCGCTTGCCAAGGCTCGCCATGTTCTGCGCGAGCGCCAGCGATTGCGTTGTCTTGCCCTCGCCCGGCAGCGAAGAGGTCACCATCAGAACCTTCGGTGGGGTATCGATGTTCGACAGCAGGATCGAGGTCCGCAGGTTGCGAATCGCCTCGGCCACCACGGATGCCGGCTTCTGCTTCAGATAGGTCAGCGCATCCTTCCGACCCTTGTTCGGAATCATCGGGATCGTCCCCAGCACGCGCAGCCCGGTGATATCTCGAAGCTCGTCGGAGGTCCGGAAGCTGGCGAATTGCACTTCTCTCAGCAGCACGAGGCCAGAGCCGATCATCAGCCCCAGAAATGTCGCGATGGCCAGCAACAGACCCTTGCGCGGTGACGACGGCGGCTGCGGAATGGCCTGCGAAAGCTGATCGCTGTCCGGCAGTTCCAGCCCAAGCTGCACGTCGGTTTCTTTCAACCGAGCGAGGAACGTGTCGTACAAGGCCTGGGTCGAATCCGCCTCGCGCTGCAACTGCTGCAGGGTAATCAGATCCGCCGATTGTTTGCTGATCTGATCCGACAGCACCTTCTCCGAAGATTGCAGCGCCGCAATCTGCTCGTCCGCGGTCTCCACACCGGTCCGCGCGTTCTTCGCCAATGCATTGGCTGCAGACAGGAATTCGTCCTTGGTGATGGTGCCGGCCTTCATACGCTCAAGCAGAGCGGTCATCGCCGTGTCATCCGCGAAAGCCGCGAAGGCTTCATTCGACCCGGATTGCAGCAACGCCGTCAGGTCGGTCGCCCGTTTGGCCGCCGCCGCGCGGTCGTCCTGCAGCCGCAACAGCCTGTCGCGAAGCTCCTTCAACTGCACCTGCAGCGCGGTCAGGGCCTCCGGGCTGATCAACGTCGTGCTGACCGAGAAATCCTTGACCTTGTTCAATGCCTTCTGAAGCTGGTCCTGCAGTTCCGCAACCCGGGTGCTCAGGAACTTGCTCGCCTCTTCGGTCGCGTTGAACTTCTGCAGCTTCTGATCGTTGATATAGAGATCGGCAATCGTGTTGCTGATCCGCGCCGATTTGGCCGGGTCCTGGGATGTGACGTTGATCTCAAAAGCGTAAGAGTTCGGAATGTTGTCAACCGAGGTCTGTTTCAGCAGCTGATCGATGGTCTGGTTCAGGATATCGGTGTCGGAAGGCTGCGGCGACGCAATACCAAGGAACATCTTGGCCTTCTCCGACAGGACCTCCGTCAGCGATGGCGATTGCAGCCCGGTGTTGAACTCCGGGTCCTTGACCAGATCCAGCTTCTTGACGACCTTCTCCATCAGATTGCGAGAGGTCAGAACCACCGTTTCCGTATTGATCGAAGAGTTGTCAGTGCCCAGCGCCGAAAGAACGCTCGAGATGCTGCTCACCATCTGCGGTTGCTGCGTGTTCACCGCGACCACTGCCGTCGAGATATAGAGCGGTGTCGCCAGAACGAAGGCGTAGACCCCGGCGAACACGATGCAGATCAGGGTCACAAAGGAAATGAAGTACTTTCCGCGCCAGATCACGCGGCCCAGCGCGACCAGATCGATTTCGTCGTCTTTCTCTCCAACCGGAGCGGTCGGACTCTCTGACCAGTCACGCAGCTTGTTCACGTCAGCGCCCCCAACGTCACGGCCTTGTCGGCCAACACCTGTCTCGGAGCACACCAAGACCCCGGGCAAATTTGAAATTCATCTTGCTGCGCCAATTCCAGCCCTTCATCGAACGTACCGTGTTGTGGGCAAACACCGAGCTCCGGGGAAAAACACGCGTTCGCCTGCATGAACCCGGATCCGCGGCCGACCCAGGTTCTACTTGATCTTGTTTGCACCCGTTGAAACCAGGCTCGCCGAAAGCTGGTTGACCACGCGGCCCCACTTGGTAACCGGCTGCTCCGCGATGAAAACCATGTCATTCGGCCGCAACTCCAGTTGGGTCGCCATAATCATGTTGACCGCGTTACTGCCGTCCAGATGCAGCACGGTGACAGAGCGCAGGATCGGCCCATCCGCAATGCCGCGGATCAGATAGATCTGGCGCGGGTTGCCGGTAACGTTGGAAAATCCACCCTCTGAATACAGCGCATCGGCCAGATAGGCCTTGCTGCCGTAAGGCATCTGGAACCGGCTCTGCTTGCTGACTTCACCGGTAAGGTAAACAAAATCCGGGCGCTCGGCGCCAAGCTCCATCCGGTCCTTAAAGTTCGAACGGACCGCGGCTAGTCGGGTCTGCGCAATATTGGTCTGGGCCGTCAGTTCGGCCAACGCCTGCGCGCGCGCCTGCACTTTCAACTGCGAGGCCTGAATCTGTTCGGCGAAGTAGGCCTGCGCCTTTTCCAGATCAAATTCCGTATCGACGAAAACGCTATCTCCGTCGATCAGTCGGATGCGCGCGTTCGAGCCGCTCGCATAGACATCCTTGAGCGGCACCTGATACAGCTTGCCGCCGCGATAGATCCGCACGATGGCGAATTGCTGGTCGGTCACGGTCACCCCTCCGACATCCGCCATCGCTTCGTCCAGATAAAGCGGCGTCAGGGTGATCGGGGCCACGCCGGGCGTCCGCACCGCGCCGCCCACAGAAACCTTCTGCGAATGGAATTCCGCGATCTCCAGACTGAAGGTCGGGTCCATCTGCTTGGCCACGATCGCCTGGAACAGGGTGTTTTCAGCCTGCTGCAGGGTCAGCCCGGCAATCTTGACACGACCCACGTCGGGAATGGCAATCGCGCCGTCGTCCTGAACGGTATAACCCTGTCGCTTGCTCTGCGCCGCCAAGAGCCCGGTCAGCTGCCCGACCGTCGATTGCGTCGATGCGCTGTCTTTCGTGGCCAGCAGCACCACATCACCCACCCCGATCTTGTAGGGCATCACGGGGGGCTGTGGCGGCAATCGCGCGGGTACATCCGCAGGGCGGGTTTCGGCCTGGTAGGCCGGCTGCGGCACATTTGCCGCCGAGGCGGGCATACCTGCTGCGCCCGCCGCCTGATAGAAGGCATTGGGCAGCGGCTTGGGCGTATAGGGCGCGCGGTTTTCCTCTGCGATCACCTGCGGTGTCATGTTCACGACATTCACCGGAATATTCCCGGCTGCCTGATTTTCAACCGACGGGCTGATGTAGGCAATGCCACAGCTGCTAAGCAAAAGGGCCAAAGGTAGCAAAAGAAAGCGCATCAGGCCCCCAGGGACATTTACAGGCCCCTCAAGTTTCAAAGTAAGGGCCGAGAATTCAAGCTATTTCAATCGGTGGCTGCATTTATCGACGAAATTTTGTCGTAGGGTTGCGTCCGCAAATCTCCGCTGAGACGCGGCGAGGTTGCGCACAATTGTTACCAAATGCCTTCCGGCTGCCGCATTCCGGTTCCCCCCCGTTAGCATCTGGCCAGCATCCTCCAGCGCGGGTGAACTTGGTGCGCGAGAGGAGATCAGGGGTGATCTTTTTCAAGCAAGTAGCGATGCTTGCGGGCGATTCGGCCGGCTTTTTGTCTAACATCACCGACCTGTCGGTGGCGACAACGGGCACGACGACCATGCTCTATGTGGCCACCGCGCAGGGCGGCGGGCTCAGCAGCTATTTCCTCGGGGCGAACGGGGCGATCGGCTCGGGCCAGCATATGGCCTATTCGAAATCCACCATGCCGATGGCCTCGACAAGCCTTGTCGAGGTTGATTTCCCCACAAAACCCGCGGTTCTGGCCATCGGCACCTACGATACCAAGCTGCAAGCCTATACGCTGACAACGGCGGGCGGCCTTGCCGGCACAACCGCCGGTTTGCTCTCAGCACCCACCGATCTGGCTACCGCAAGCTGCGCCACCGTCTCGGTCACGCTGGGGCCAGTTAGCTACCTTTACACCGCCCATTCCGGCGAAAGCACGGTCGCTGGCTATTCCATCGTTTCCAACAAACTGCTGGCTGAGCTGCCCGCTGTCGCCGGCACCGGCGCCCCCACCGGGGGCAGCATCACGACGCTCGGCACGGTCGATGTCGGCAGTTCGCACATCCTTCTGGCCGGGCTGACGGGCAGTAACACAGTCGTCAGCTATACCATCGGAGCCACCGGCGCGCTGACCTATGCCGACCACGATGGCCAGACCGAGGGATTGGCGCTGAACGCGCCGAGCGCCATCGCCACGGCCCATGTTGGTGGCGAGACCTATGCCATCGTCGGCTCGGCAGGGAACTCGGCGCTGTCAGTCCTGCATGTCGCGGCGGACGGACAGTTACAGGCGACCGATCAGGTGACCGACGATCTGAACACCCGTTTCGGCGGAGTCACCCAGATCAGCACGATCACTGCGGCGGGCCACGACTATATCCTCGCCGCCGGGGCGGATGACGGGATCAGCCTGTTTACCCTGCTGCCGGGTGGGCGGCTGTTCCACCTCTCTACCGTGGCGGATACCACCAGCAGCACGCTCGACAATGTCAGCGCGCTAACCACCCATTTGCACGGCAGCACGATCGACGTCTACGCGGCTTCGGCAACCGAGGCCGGGCTGACCCAGTTCGCAATCGACCTGTCGAGCATGGGCAGCGTCCTGGAAGGCACGGCGAGCCTTACCAAAGTCGCCGGCACCGCGCTCGACGACATCCTGATTGCGCATGACGGCACAGATGTGATGACCGGGGGCGCGGGCGCTGACACTTTCATCTTCGACATCGCCGGGGCCTCGCACGACGGCAAGCTCGGGACGGTCGCCGACTACACTGCGGGCACCGACAGGCTCGACCTGTCGGACTTGCCGATGCTCTATGATACGCGGCAACTCACCATCACCGAGACCACGAAAGGCGCCGAAATTCACTTCGGCGCTTACTGGATCGAGGTTGATGCCAAGACCCCCGGCCCATTGTCCGCCGACAAGTTCAGCAATGCCGATATTCTGAACCTGTCGCATTCGCAGATCAGCTTTACCGATGGCACATATGAGGCGAATACCACCCCCGACACCGCAGCCGGGCTGACGCTGACCGGCACCAAGGGCGCTGACATCCTGACCGGTGACAGCGGCGCAGATATACTGTCGGGCGGGCTTGGCAACGATCGGTTGGACGGGCTTGCCGGTCAGGACACGCTGCATGGCGGCGATGGCGCCGACAAGCTTTATGGCGGCGATGGCAATGACCTGATCTATGGCGGCGACAGTGCCAGCGATGGCAATGACACCATCGACGCAGGCGCGGGCAATGACACGGCGGATGCGGGCGCGGGCAATGACAGTGTCGCTGGCGGGCTCGGCGACGATCTGCTCTCTGGTGGCACCGGCAATGATTCGATCGATGGCGGCGCGGGCAACGACACGCTCGCCGGGGGCGATGGCTGCGACACTTTGCTGGGCGGCGACGGGAACGATTCGATCTCGGGCGGAACCAGCAGCGCCGATCTGCGTGACGTGATCTATGGCGGCGCAGGCAACGATACGATCGACGGCGGGTATGGCAACGACTCAATCTCCGGCGATGACGGCAATGACGTGATCGAGGGCGGTTTCGGCGCGGACACACTGATCGGCAATGCTGGCAACGACACGCTTTCGGGCAGCGCGCTGTCCGATCTTCTTTGCGGTGGGGCGGGCGACGATTTCCTGAACGGCGGCTTCGGGACCGACCGGTTGAACGGCGGGGCCGGAGCCGATCGCTTCTTTCACCTCGGCGTCGCCAGCCATGGCTCCGACTGGATCCAGGATTATACCGCCGCCGATGGCGATGTGCTGGTCTTCGGCAATGCCGCTGCCAAGGCGAGCCAGTTTCAGGTCAACTACGCCGAAACCTCCGGCGCCGGGGCGGCCGGCACGGCAGAGGCTTTCGTCGTCTACAAACCCACTGGTCAGATCATCTGGGCACTGGTCGATGGCGCGGCGCAGCACCATATCGAGCTGCAGATCACCGGCAGTCCAGTCGTTCACGACCTTCTGGCGTAACCCGCACCTCAGCCTGCGTGCGCCCGTGAGATCCCCAGCATCGCAGTATATTGCGCGATCGCCGTTTCGATCTTCGGGTAATACACGAGCCGCCCGGCCTCGAGCACAGCGCCCGCCGTGCAGATGCGCTGCAACAGATCCAGCGAGTGCGAGACCACGATCGCCCCGCTCTGCGCCATCCGCGCCTTGAACACCCGTTCGCTTTTCTGCCGGAACAGCGCATCGCCGACCGAAGTGACCTCATCCACCAGATAGGTATCGAACTGGATCCCCATCGAGGTGCCGAACGCCAAACGCGCCTTCATGCCAGAGGAATAGCTGCGCAGCGGCAGCGTGAAATGCCCACCCAAGTCCGCGAAATCCTCGACGAAGGCGGTCAGTTCGTCACTGTCCACGCCATAGGTGCGCGCAATGAAGCGAGTGTTCTGCGCGCCGGTCAGATCAGGGTGGAAACTGCCGGCAAAGCCCACCGGCCAGGACACCGAGCCACCATGCAGCACCCGCCCCCGATCCGGCGCGACTGTGCCTGCGATCATCTGTAGCAGGGTTGATTTGCCCGCCCCGTTGCGCCCCAGCAGCCCGACCGAGATCCCTGCCGGGAAGGTCGCATGGATGTTGCGCGCCACCACCTTGCGGCGACCCGCCATCACATGCGTCTTGCACAGATTTTCCAGCCGGATCATCGCCTGTCCCGCAGGCTGTACCAGATCAGTGCCAGCACCGCCCAGCCGAGGAACAGGAACAGACCGACCAGCCCGGTCAGCAAGGCCCGGCGCGGATGCACCGAGGCCTGCGCCAGCGTCGGCTTGACATAGGCCGCCAGATAGAGCGACTGCTGCCGCGCCTCAGCCTGCGCCGCATCCAGCCCCGCCATCGCCGAGACATAGGTCTTCTCGGCAAAATCCTGATCCACCGTCAGCCGCTCGTACTCGCCCAGCAGAGCGGCATAGGGCGCGTTGGCCGAAGGGTCGGCGCCACCCCCGGGGCGCGTCCCGAACGACTTCCGCTCATCGCTGATGCGGGCGCGAATCACCTCGATCTTGCGCTGCGCCTCGCGCAACCTCGGATCGCCCGACCGCGTCGTCTGTTGCAGCAGATCAAGGTCGATCATCGCCGCCACCAGCTGATCCTGCAGCGAATTCAGCAGACCCATCTGCCCGCTGACATCTGCGCTCGGGTCGAGGATCTGGGTCCGGTTACGGAACGCCTCGATCGCCACACGCGCAGCGCGTAGCCGATCCTCTGCCCCGGCCAGCTCCTGGCGCGCCGATTTCGTCGCGTCCTGCTGGGCGATCGCGCTCAACTCATTGATCATCTGGCTGCTTTCGGCAAAGGCCGCTTGCGCCACCCTTTGCGCCTCTTGTGGGGTGAAGGCCTGCACATCCATCTCGATCAGCCCGGTGCCGGGGTCAAAGGCCACCGTCACCATGCGATTCCAGTAGTCCACCAGGTCCTCGATACTGCCCGAAGGGTCGAAGGCAAAGATCGGATCAGCCCGAGCCGGACGCGAGAACATCGCCCGCAGGTTCAACGGCGCATCAAGCTTCGCGACCAAATCCTGACTTTGCAGATAGGCCGCCACCATGCTGGCATCCGTGCTGCTGGCGCCTGTCAGTTGCGACAACCCGCCCAGCATATCGATCACGGCAGAGCTTTTCTGCGTCCGCACTGCAAAGGCCACGGTCGACGTGTATTGGTCGACTGCCCGAAACCACAGGTAGCTGCCAGAGATCAGTGTCGGCAGCAGCACCATCAGCAGAAAGCTGACCAGCAGCGCGCTATGCCGCCGACGGTGCCGCGCCGGGCCTGCAGGGCGGGGCACTGGGCCGGATTTTCCCTGTGGCACAGAGCCCGGGGCACGCGACGGCCCGGGCGGGCGAATCGGAATGGGCTTGCCAAAGGACTTCGCCCTGATTTGCTGCATCTTAACCATCCTCGCGTCTTCTGAGGCCCTTCGTGACGGGCGCGCCGCCACAATCTGCCCCCAAGGTCTGAGGAATGGATGAACATGGCCGAGCTGCTTGACGAAACCGCCCGCCGCCCGCTCGCGACGCTGCGCACCGTAACCGCGTTGATGCTGCGAGAGATGGCGACAACCTACGGCCGATCGCCCGGCGGCTATGTCTGGGCTGTGCTGGAGCCCGTCGGCGGCATCGCGATTCTGTCGGTCGCCTTCTCGCTGTTCCTGCATCGCCCGGCGCTCGGCACGAATTTCCCGCTGTTCTACGCCACTGCTTATCTGCCATTCATGCTTTATTCGGCCCTTGCCACCAAACTGGCGCAGGCGCTGCAATTCTCAAAGCCGCTGCTGGCCTATCCCGCCGTCACCTTTGTCGATGCGCTGCTGGCACGCTTCGCGCTGAACCTGCTGACGCATCTGGTGGTCTTCGCTGTGGTGACCGGCGGCATCCACGCCATATACGGCCTGCGCGCGGTGCTCGACATGCCATCCATCCTGCTCGGCCTCGGTCTTGCGGCGGGGCTTGGCCTTGGGGTGGGGACGCTGAACTGCGTACTGCGCTCGGCCTTCGGTGCCTGGGACACGCTCTGGGGCATCGCCAACCGGCCGCTCTTCATCATTTCGGGAGTGTTCTTCCTCTATGATTCGGTTCCCGAGCACCTGCGCGCCATCCTCTGGTTCAACCCGCTGATCCATGTCACCGGGGTGATCCGACAGGGCTTCTACCCGACCTATCATGCCAACTATGCCTCGCCCGCCTACGTGATCTTCCTGTCGCTCACCTGCTTCGCGCTGGGTCTTCTGCTGCTGCGCCGCCACCACCGTGATTTCCTGAACGATTAGTCCGGCAGTTAACCGACCCTTCAGCCTGTTCTGAGAGGCTTCGGACGACATACCAGAACGGGGGCATTGAGATGATGGCATCGTTGATCCAGCGCGCGGGCTGGCTGAGGGAATTTCTGTCGATCCATCCCGGCGTAATCTGGTATCTCTGGTGGATCCGGCGCGGGCGGCATTTCGACCGCGCCTTTTACCTCGGCGCCAACCCCGGTCTGCACCCGCTGTTCCGGGTCTTTCCGGAACGACATTACGTCATCTTCGGGGAACGTCAGGGGCTGCAGCCGAACCCCGAGTTTTCGCCCCGCGCCTATATCCGCCACAACGCCGACCTGCGCGACTGGGCGGACCGCCCCTACATGCATTTCCTGCGCTATGGTCGGCAGGAACACCGGTTGACACGCGATCTGCCGAAGGGCGCGGGCACCGGCAACCTGCCTGCGCCAGTGCTGCGCACCCGGGCCGCGAAGGCACCTCAGGCGGTGGTGGTGCATGTCTACTACCACGACCTCTGGCCCGAAATAGCCGAGCGTTTGCGGGCGCTCGACCTGCCGTTCGACCTCTATGTCACGATCACCGACACGGGCGACGAAAGCGCTGGCTCGCTCGCCCGGCGAATCGAGCATGACTTCCCCGGCGCGCTTGCCGTGCCGATGCCAAATCGCGGGCGCGACATCTTTCCCTTCATCCATCTGATCAACGCCGGGCTTTTGCAAGGCTATCGCGCGGTGGCCAAGATCCATACCAAGAAATCCCCGCACCGCTCGGATGGCGACGGCTGGCGGCGGCGGCTGATCGACGGCATGCTGCCCGGCAAGGGCACCGCAGCACTACTCGACCGCTTCTTGGGCGACCCGGAGGCCGGGATATGGGTGGCCGATGGCCAGCGCTACCGCGACCCCTGCTGGTGGGGGTCCAACCTTGACATTACTGCTTGGCTGCTGCGTCGCGCCGAAATTTGCCTGGCGCCGGATGATCTGACCTTCCCTGCAGGCTCGATGTATTGGTTGAAGCCCCTGATGCTGTTGATGATCGCGGGTCTTCGGCTGGATCAGACCCTGTTCGAGACAGAATATGGTCAGGTCGATGGGACCCTCGCCCATGCCTTCGAGCGGGCGGTGGGTTACATCGCCAATGCCTCGGGCCTGACGCTTTGCGAAACGTCGGAACTGCGCCGCACGGCCCCGTCAAAGCTGCGCGTGCCGGCGTTTGTCTCGGCCTTCTACCTGCCGCAGTTCCACCGAACCGAGGAAAACGACATGTGGTGGGGTCAGGGCTATACCGAATGGCAGGCTGCCAGCCGCGCCCGCCCGATGTTCGACGGCCACGCCCAGCCCAGCCTGCCCGGCGCGCTCGGCTTCTACGACCTGCGCCGGACCGAGGTGATGGGCGAACAGGCCGCCCTCGCTCGCGATGCCGGGGTCGATGCCTTCTGCGTCTATCACTATTGGTTCGACGGACGCCGCATCCTCGACGCGCCAATGGAAGGGTTGCTGAGGCGCCCTGACGTCGCCTTCCCCTTCTACCTCTGCTGGGCCAACGAAAGCTGGCGGCGCAACTGGGATGGCCTCTCGGGTGAGGTTCTGGTCGAGCAATCCTACGCCCCGGGGTTCGAAGACTCGCTCGCGGTCAGCACCCTGCCCTATATGCGCGACCCGCGCTATCAGCGGCCGGATGGCAAACGTCCCCGTTTCGTCATCTACCGGCCAGAGGATTTGCCCGACCCGCCCCGAAATCTGGCCCGCCTGCGCGCCGCCTGGCGGTCGCTGGGCCTCGGCGAGGTCGAGCTTGGCGCGGTCCGCTTCCACGTTACGGGCGCGCATCCGGTGGCACCAGATCTGGTCGATTTCTGGGTCGAGATGCCGCCGCATGGCCTCGTTGCTCCGCAGGACTACCTGATCGGTGGCCCGGCCGGACCCTGCCCGGGCCTTGCCCCGGTACCGGGATTTCGCGGGCTGGTCTATGACTACAACCGGGTGATCGCGCGCAGTCTGTCGGCGGAACATGCCGACAGCTTGCCCGCCAACACGATCGCCGGTGCAATGCCATCCTGGGACAATACCGCCCGACGCGGGCTGGCGGCGCATATCGCCCATGGCGCGCATCCAGGTGCCTTTCAACGCTGGCTGCGCGGACTGTCGCAGCACCGGCTGGCCGGATCCTACCGGGGTGAAGTTTTCCTCAACGCTTGGAACGAATGGGCGGAAAAGGCCGTTCTGGAACCGAGTCATCACTACGGCACCGCCTATCTCGACGTGCTGCGCGACTGGCGCCATTCCGGTCAGGAATAGCGTGATGGCCCGTATCCTTCTACATATCGGCACGCATAAGACGGCGACAACGACGATCCAGAACACCTTCGCCGCCAATCGCGCCCTGCTCGCCCGTCACGGGCTGATCTACCCCGACCTCGGGCGAAGCACTGGCCACCACGGCCTTGCCATGCGCTGGGTCACCCTGCCCGAGGCCTTTGCCCTGCAAGGCGGCGCCGAAGCTGGCTGGGACCGCGTCGCGGCCCTGGCCAAGGGCGACGCAACCGTCCTGATCAGCAGTGAGGAATTCTCACGCGGGCTGCCGGAACCCCGCGTCAACTTTCGCGAGCTGCGCGACTGGCTTTCCGGCTTCGCCGAGGTGCAGGTGATCTGCACCCTGCGCGACCAGCTGTCCTATCTGCAGTCGATCTACCTCGAAGTGTCCAAAAAGCACGTGCCGCCACCCTGGCCGATGTTCCTTGCCAATGCGCTGGCCTCTGGCTTTGGCGCGGGACTGTTTCTCGATTTCAACGCGCTGCACAGCCATTTGCGCAGCGCCTTTGAAGACGAGAATATCCACTATCTGGATTACACCGCCACCAGCGCCTGCCCGGGGGGCTTGCTTGGCGCGATGCTGCGCCTCGCCGGGACCGATCTCGCCGCTTCGGACCTGCGCCCAGTGAACCGGGGCGCGGCCAATGTCTCACCTGACGCGCTGGCGGCTTGGGCAGCCAATCAGGTCGCTGCACCCCGGCCAGCCTCGCCCGAACTGCTGAACCTCACCCGTGCCGCATTGCGCGAAGAGCTGGGTGACGCCGCGCGCACCACGGTCTACACCCGTGCCGAAGAGGTGCGCCTGCTGACGCATTTCGCCCCGCTCAACGCCCGGTTCACCGAAAGCATCCGATGCGGCGCACCCGGTTTTGCCCTGACGGCGCCCCCCGTCACGCCAAAGACCTATCGAGAGGATCTGGGCCAAAGCTTCTGGGTCCGGATCGCGCGCCGCCTGCACAGTGCCGCCTGACCCCGCTCAGAGATCGAGCGAGGCACCACGGCGGCGCAACGCGTCGGTGGTATAGACCAACTCTGCACTGATCCCCGGCTCGGACAGGGCATGTCCCGCCACCGGGATCATCCGCAGCTCCGCCCGCGGCCAGCCCTCGGCCAGTTTCCATGCCGAAACCGGAGGGCAGATCATATCGTAGCGGCCCTGCACGATCACCGTCGGCACATGCTCGATCAAGTGCCGGTTGGCGATGATCCAGTCGTCCTGCTCCAGAAAGCCCGCATGCAGGAAATAATGGTTCTCCAGCCGCGCGAAGGCCCGCGCGTAATCCGCCGGGCTGTCGTTCAGCGAAGGCTCGTGATCAATCGTCGCCAGTGCGTTTTCCCAGCCCGCCCAGATCCGGGCATAGCGCGTCTCTTCCCCCAGATCGCCGGAAAACAGCCGCCGGTGATAGGCCTTGACCATATCGCCCCGCTCCGCCTCCGGGATCACCTCGGAAAACCGCGCCCATTGCTCGGGCCAGAAGCCGCCCGCGCCGCCGCCGTAGAACCAGGCAAGCTCGGCCCGCGTCATCAGGAAAACCCCGCGCAGGATCATCCCGGCCACCCGGTCTGGATGCTCGATCGCGTAGACCAGCGACAGGGTCGCGCCCCAGCTGCCGCCGAAAACGATCCAGCGCCGGATGCCGAGCAATTCCCGGATCTGTTCCATATCCGCCACCAGATGCCAGGTCGTATTCGCTTCGACGCTGGCATGTGGGCGCGACCGCCCGCAACCGCGCTGATCGAACAGGATCACCCGGTAGATCAGCGGATCGAAATAGCGCCGCATCGCCGGGCTGCACCCTCCGCCCGGCCCGCCATGCACGACCAGAACCGGAATGCCCTGCGGGTTGCCGCATTGCTCGACATAGACCCGATGCCCGTCGCCCACGTCGACCATGCGCTGATCGAAAGGCTCGATCGGCGGGTAGAGGAATTCGACTGCGCGCTTTTGGCCTGCGATTTTGTCCATGAACGACCTATATATACCGAAAGCCTGCCCTGCCATCGGGGCAACCTCAAGATAAACCTGACGCCCGAGAGGGGAGACCGTATGTTTGCCGATACCACCGTCGATGCCGCCGAGGTGGCGAAGTTTGAGGCGATGGCCGCCGAATGGTGGGATCCGAATGGCAAGTTCAAGCCGCTGCACCAGATGAACCCCTGCCGGCTCGACTATATCACCGCCCAGATCGCCGCCGAATTCAGCCGGGACCTGACCGCGCCACGGCCCCTGGCAGGGCTGCGCATCCTCGACATCGGCTGCGGCGGGGGTCTTTTGTCGGAGCCGATGGCGCGGCTCGGCGCCGATGTGCTCGGCGCTGACGCCGCACCGCGCAACATCCCGGTGGCGCAGCTGCATGCCGAGCAATCCGGCCTGACAATCGATTATCGCCACGTCACGGCCGAGGCTCTGGCGGCCGCAGGTGAACGTTTCGACGTCGTCCTGAACATGGAAGTGGTCGAACATGTGTCCGACCCGCTCGCCTATCTCACCGCCTGCCATGACCTGCTGAAACCGGGCGGGCTGATGCTCTGCTCGACGCTCAACCGGAATCCAAAAAGCTTTATGATGGCGATCGTGGGCGCCGAATGGGTTATGCGCTGGCTGCCGAGAGGCACCCATGACTGGCAGAAATTCATCACGCCGGACGAGCTTTACGATCTGATCCGCCGCGCCGGGCTCGATCCCGTCGACCGCAAGGGGATGGTCTTCAACCCGGTCGCCTGGACATGGAGCCTGTCGTCGCGTGACCTCTCGGTGAACTACGTCACCGCAAGCATCCGGCGCTGATCAGCCCTCATCCTCCAGCCGCCGCCGCAATTCTCGCAACACCGGCAGGACGGCGCGCACCCTCTCGTGGCCAAGCGCCTGCACCACCTCGCCGATCGCCGGGGTGATCGCGGCCAAAGCCGCCTCGCGCGCCGCTCGCCCCGCCGGGCTGATCGAAACGAACTTGCGCCGTGCATCATCCCAGTCGGGCCGGATATGCACATGCCCTGCCCATTCCAGCTTGTTCAGCGTGTTGGTCATGGCGCCGCGCGTGACGTGAAAGGTCTTGGCCAGCTGCGCCGGCGTCCGCTCTTCACTGATTCGCGCAAGGTGGTTCAGCACGCCGAAATGCGACAACTCCATCCCGCGCGGCAGCACCTTGGAGACATGGTTTCGCGCCAACTGATCTGCCATGAACAGCTCGGAAAACAGGGCATTGGCGATATCTTCCGGTTTGTCGGCCATTACGGGCCTTCAAATCCACGGTCATGCTCCAAGGATGGAACGCGGGCGCGGGCGCGCGCCACCTCAGCCCTGTCGATCTCGATGAAGGTCACACCGACCTTCGTCCCCGCATCCGACAAAACCTCACCCCAAGGCGCCACGGCCAGGCTGTGGCCATGCGTCCGGCGCGGTTTGCCGCCATGCGCCGCGTGTTCGCCGGTCTGCGCCGGGGCCAGAACGTAGCACCCCGTCTCGATCGCGCGGGCACGCAGAAGGACCTCCCAATGCGCCGCACCGGTGACATGGTTGAAGGCGGCGGGAACGGTCAGAACCTCTGCCCCCGCCTTTGCCAGCGCCCGGTAAAGATAGGGAAACCGGACATCATAACAGACCGTCATTCCGACCTTTGCAAAGGGCGTATCCGCCACCACCGCGCGCGATCCGGGCCGATAGCCCGCCGATTCGCGATAGACCTCAGTCTCGGTAACGTTCACGTCGAACATATGGATCTTGTCATAGCGGGCCGCGATCTCGCCATCCGGCGCGATCAGGAAGGACCGGTTGGCGAACCGCCCGTCCGCATCGCCGGTCTTCAGGCCCAGCGACCCGATCAACAGCCAGATCCCCAAATCGACGGCATCTGCGCGCAGTGCCGCCAGCGTCGGGTCGCTCCCCTCGGTCTGCAACACCGCCTTTTGATGTGCGCGGTCGGAGGAGATGCAATTGGTCACCTCGGGCGTCAACACGAACCCGGCCCCACCCTGCGCCGCTGCCCGCACAAGGGCGCGCGTCTCCACAAGGTTCGCGTCCGGATCGTCCGAGGCACGTTAGCTGCACCAGCCCTGCGCGCATTCGCCTTACCCCGCCAACATCGGGTCAAGCTTGCCCGCGTCGTTCCAGCGCATAAAGATCATCGCAGCCGCCAACATGGGCACCGCCAATGAAGATCTGCGGCACAGTACCGTCCCCCATTCGCGCGCGACATCATCGATTGTCGCAGATCCGGCATCGCGCGAGACGTCAAACTCGGTGATAGGCCACGCCCTTCTGCGTCAGCAGCCGCTTGGCCGCGATGACAATAGCCGCAGCTGGGGGTGGTATAGATCTCGACGGTTTTCATGGCGGCGGTCCCGATGAGTTGACGTAACTATAGGGATTTAAGCATCCTTCGCAACGCGCGCCAGTGTCAGAACGCAAACCCAGCGCTGCGCCTGCTGCAAGGCAGGCCTCGCTCGCCACCGCGAGCGTCGCACCAGAGGTCATCACATCATCGACCAGAAGGCCCGGTCGCCCGACAATGCCCGCCCGAGACGCGGATCGACCGCGATCGCATCCGACCAGATTGGCAAACCGCGCATCGCGGCCACGCCCCTCTTGCGTTCTGGTGCGGCGAGCGCGCTGCAGCAGATCCGGGACATGCGGCAGATCCGACCTGCGCGAAAGCTCTGCCGCCAGCAGGGCCGACTGATTGTAGCGCCGTCGCAGCAGCCGCAGCCAATGCATCGGAACCGGCGCGATCATCATGTTCGGCAGCAGTAAACGGCGCCGCCGCCTGCGCAAGCCAGCGCCCGGCCGGCCTCACCAGATCCACCCGGTCGCCATGTTTCAGCGCCAGTACCAGCTGCCGCCCGTTACCTTGTAGAGCAGCGCCGCGCGCCCACGATCCCAAGGCCGGGCGATGATCAGGCAATCGTCGCAGAGTACCTGGTGCCCCCTTTCCCCGCGCCCCGGCAGCGGGCAGCCGCATTTGTCGCAGACCAACCCGATCACGAACGCTGTCTCGCGCCAGCAGGCGGCCGCAAAGACCCCATTCGCTGCGCCACCGGCGCGGCGCAGGCGAGGCACTGCGGCGGATAGATCAGCCCGCAGCACGCTTTGCATTCTCATCTCGAAGCCTAGATAGCGCGGGCAAGAACAGGAGTACCGATGGCCCGCCCCCCCGAATTGACCGACCGCGCCGCGCTGCAGCTGCACCGCGCCGAGCCGCCCGCGCGCCCGCGCTCTTCCTGCATGAAGAGGCCATCGCTCGACATTCAGGAAAGACTGCGTCGAGGTTAACAGAGACGTTTAGCTCGCTCGCGATCGTCACCGGCTTTCCCGAGCCATGGCGGCAGGCCTTCCCCGAGGCGCGGATCGTGGCGGATGACGATATGCTTGCGCTGGACCCGGAGTCCTACGATCTGGTGATCCACGCGCTCTGCCCTGCATTGGGCGAACGATCCCGTCGGCCAGCTGGTGCAGTGCCGCCGCGCGCTGCAACCCGACGGGCTGTTCCTCGGCGTGATGTTCGGCGGGCAGACCCTGTCCGAACTGCGCGCCGCCCTGGCCGAAGCCGAGGCGCAGCTGTCCGGGCGGCCTCTCGCCCCGCGTCGCTGCCGATGGGAGAGATCCGCGATCTGGGTGGGCTTTTGCAGCGCGCCGGGCTTTGCCTGCCGGTGGCGGACGGCTTCGCCCGCCGTCAGCTACCACGACCCGCCTTCCATCTGATGCGCCGATCTGCGCGCGATGGGCGAGGGCAACGCGCTGGCCGCCCGGCTCCGCCGTCCCACTGCCCCGCGGCTTTTCGCGCTCGCAGACGGCGCGGATCTATTCGCAGGCACTTTCGCCACGCCAGATGGCCGCATTCGCGCCACCTTCGAGATGATCTATCCTCACCGGCTGGGTCGCCGCATGAAAGCCAGCAAAAACCCTTGCGCCCCGGCTCCGCCGCGCACGGCTGGCAGAGGCGCTTGCAATCGGAAGACCTTCCGCCCGCCAGCGCTGACGGGACCTCGGATTGACCCGAGGTAAAACCCTCTATCTCGGGTGAACAGCGACGAACAGGCGGGACTGATGATGCCGGACGACAACCGAGCGACCTTGGCCCGGATCGTACACCCCGGCGAAGGGCGGCTGGCCCATGCGCCCGTCGACCACCCGCCGGTACGGCGCGGCCAAAGTCGGCATGCTGCTGGCCAACCTCGGCACGCCGGACAATTACGATTACTGGTCGATGCGGCGCTACCTGTCGGAATTCCTCTCCGACAAGCGGGTCATCGACTATCCCGCGCTGGAAATGGCAGCCGCTCCTGCAGCTTATCATCCTGACCAAGCGCCCCTTCACCTCCGGCGCGAACTACAAGTGATCTGGAATCACGAGAAGGGCGAAAGCCCGCTGATGACGATCACCAAGGATCAGACCGCCGCCCTGCGAACCTCGGCTCAGGCCCGATTTGGCGCCGAGGTGATGGTCGATTTCTGCATGCGCTACGGCAATCCCTCGACCGCGGCAAGCTGCGCGCGATGGTCGAGGCGGGCTGCGAGAAGATCCTGTTCTTCCCGCTCTACCCGCATTATGCGGGCGCGACCTCTGCCACGGCGAATGACGCCTTCTTCCGCGCGCTGATGCAGGAAAAACGCCAGCCGGCTGTGCCGCACCGTGCCGGAATATTTCGACCATCCCGCCTATATCGAGGCGCTGGCCCAATCCGTCGAACGCGCCTGGGCGGCGGCGGAGGTGAAGCCCGATGTGCTCGTCGCCTCGTATCACGGCATGCCGAAGCGCTATCTGATGGCAGGCGACCCTTATCATTGCCAGTGCCAGAAGACCTCGCGCCTGCTGCGCGAGCGTCTGGGCTGGGAGAAGGACGCGATCGACACCACCTTCCAATCCGTCTTCGGACCGGAGGAATGGCTGAAGCCCTATACGGTCGAGCATGTGGCCGAGCTTGCGAAGGCCGGCAAGAAGCGCATCGCGGTGATCGCCCCCGCCTTTTCGGCCGATTGCATCGAAACGCTGGAAGAGATCAATGGCGAGATCCGCGAGGCCTTCGAACATGCCGGAGGCGAAAGCTTCACCTATATCCCCTGCCTGAATGACGATGCCGCCCATATCGCGGCGCTGACGCAGGTGATCGCGGAAAATCTGGCGGGCTGGATCGGCTGACTCCGCGCCTCATCAGGAAATCACCTCGGATAACAAAGGCGGCAGCGTTCGCGACCGAAAAAAACAGGCGCTGGCACCACAACTTAGATCCCTGAGTCGTCGATTAGTTGCTGGCGGCGATCGCAGCAGCGACGACGACCAGGAGCAGAAACCGGAACGACCCACGGAGCCGACGACGGTTTTTTGGCTTCAGCCACGACGACCGGCGCTCCATAACCGGCGGCTTCAGGCTGCCGGCGAAAGCACTGGTCGCGGCGACCGACAGAGCGGCGGCAAGAGCGATTTTCTTCATAGTGAACCTCCAAGATTTGCCCCGGGCCGATATATTTTCATAGACGGTGGGGGCACCCAAGACTGTACCTCGTAGGGATGTTCAAGCACCTAGTGCTTCGGGAATGCAACGAGACTTCAGGGCTCAGCCCCTTACGCAGATCGCCTGCTGTCGTCAAATTAGCAACACCTGCGTGCCGACTTTCGTCAAGTGTAAACAGTTCTTCGATATCCTCGTTGTACAGTCCGATGCAGCCATTCGACGACCGCCGACCGATCTTGCGCGTGTCTTGCGTGCCGTGGATGCGATAGATACTGCCAGCTGAGGTATAGAGCGCGCGCGTTCCCAGCGGGTTTTCCGGCCCCGGGCCGATGAAATCCGGCCATTCCGGGTCGCGTTCCTTCATCGCCGGCGTCGGGCGCCAGGACGGATCCATCACTTTCGGATGATCGAGGTCCGGCCCTGCGCGTCAGATCGGCGGCAGCCGGAACGCTGGTCGGGTAAAGTTTGTAGACGGTCTGGTCCTCCGACCAGAAATGCAGGTCAGCGCGATGTCGTATCGACCAGAATCACGCCATTTCGGGTATTGGCGAAGTAATCCTGCCAATTCAGCGGCCCGAAAGCTGGAGATATTGCGCCGCACGACAGCGTTCGACCTGCGGATCCATCTCCGTCGTTGCCGTTCCCTGCGTCATCGCGGCTCTGCGCCATCGCCGGGGAAGACATCGCTGCCGCCCCGCGGCCGCAGCCGTCCCCGAGAAATGCCGGCGATTTACAGCTTTGAGATTTGTCTGCACTCATCGTGCGCCTCCTTCTTTCTGGTCGTAAGTCCTAGTCGCAAGTTTCCGCCGAATTTTACGGCCGCACAGCATCTGACGGCAATTCAAACAGGCGTCATCGCTGCTGCAGGACCAATGGTAGCATTTGAACACCGTCTCGCGACCCTGTAAATCTGACATCCAATGTCCTATACGGGGTTGACCGACATATGAATCGCCTTTTCGTCGTTGTTTTTTCTGCGACTGTCGCCCTTTCGGCCTGCTCCCAATCGCCGGTACAACAGATCGGGGCGGATGGGAAACCCCTACCGCAAGTCTATGACATTCGCCCGGCGATAGGGAAGATCGACTACCGTTGCTCGATGCGGTGTAACGCACTGCGCCGCGCCGGCCGGCTCGGGCCGCTGCGCTTGATGCCGATCTGACCGCGGCAGCGGCGACCCATTCGCGCGACATGGTCGTGCAGAACCGCCCTTGGCATTTCGGCTCTGACGGCTCGTCGCCGATCGACCGGGTGCAACGTACCGGCTATGCGGGCAAATTGGTGGACGAAAATATCTCGGAAACCTACGAGACCGAGCTGCAGACGCTCGCCGCCTGGATGAATGAACCCGACACGCGCGCGGTCGATCATGGATGCCGAAAGCCCGCAATCTGGGCTTTGCCTGGTTTCAGGAGCAAATGGCAAGATCTGGTGGACGCTGTGACCGGCAACTGAACCGAAGGGGAGATAGCCGAGGCCCGGCGTTTCTCCATGCTCTGCCTTGGGCAATGCCGATCAGGGAACGATGAAGATCGGCGTGCCTTGCCGGGACCATCGAGTAGATATCTTCCATTTCCTTGTTCGATCACCGCGATGCAGCCTGCGGTCCAGTCGCCCTTGATTTTCTTGCTATCCTCGGTCCGCCCATGGATGAAGATATCGCCGCCCGGCTTCTGCCGGCGGCCGCAGCCGCTTCCACATCGGCCGGGTTCGGGTAGGAAATTCCCAGCGACAGATAGAAGCGCTCTGCGGATTGCGGCGGTCGATGTAATAGAGACCCTCAGGCGTCTTTCCGTCGCCCTCGAACTGCTTTGGCCCCGACCGGGGCGAAGCCAAGATCGACCTTATAGGATTTCAGCACGATGTTGTCGTGCATGCAGCAGATCAAGCGTTCTGTGGTCTTGTAGACCTGAATCTGGGTGACCTGCGGCCCGGTATAGGTCTTGAACTTGTTCTGGTCCGCAGGCCGGCAAATGCCAAAACAATCGCCACCACCAAGAATCTGCCTGCGTTCCGCATCTGTCTGTCCTGCCTCGTGCCTCTGATGCGGGTTGGCGCGCAGCATACGAGGAAAGCCGTGCCCGCTTAGCTAGGGCAGCATCGACCAATTCATCCGCCCTGCTAAACCATGGCAGTCTTTTGCTCGCTGCAGTCAGGCGCGCAGCCACCTCGACATGCGGCGACCAGCGGAACTGATCGACCACCTGCAGCCAGTCGATCCGATACCCGGCGCCCGACCAGGATCCTTCAGATCGCGCGCGAAGGTCACCGGGTTGCAGGACACCATCGCGATCCGCCCAAGGGTCGAGCCGCCAGCTCGGCCACCTGCGCCTCGGCCCCGGCGCGCGGCGGGTCGATCACGGCAGCATCGATAGGCGGCCAACTCTGACCGCCAGCACCGGGCGGCGAAACAGATCGCGCGTCTCGCTCGTCACCCGCTTCAAGCCCGGTGGCCGCGCGCCAGCCGCGATCGAGCGCGGCGACCATCGCAGCCTCCCCCTCAACCGCATGGACCTCGGCCCGGCGGCCAAGCGGCAGCGAAAATGTCCCGCAACCCGGCAAACAGATCAAGATCCGCTTCGCGCCTCCAACAGTCTCGGTCACCGCCGGCCAGCAGTGCGGCCTCGCCCTCTACCGTCGCCTGCAGAAAGGCACCGGGCGGCGGCGCGACCAGGCCGACGCCAAAGCGTCTGCACCGGCGGAGCTCGCATGCCACCACCTCATCGCCCCAAGCCAGCCGGGACAGCGCGAATCGTCGCGACACCGCGGCCAGCTCCTGCCGCAAGGCCGCGTCCGAGGGCTTGCCGCCGCTGACCGCACATCCAGCCCGACCTCGGACCGCGTCACAGTCAGCGCCAGCTCCGCCTTGCGCGAAGCCCCAGCCATCACAAGCGCCTCCAGCGCCGGGAAGGCCGCCATCAGATCGGGGTGCAGCAGACTGGCATTCGGGCACCGGACACCACCGTGTCCGACCCCCGGGCATGAAACCCAGGATCACGCCCGTCTTGCGCCCGTCGCCCGACAGCGTCGGCCCGCCGCCTGACGCGCGCGGGCGAGGTCGCGATGGGCCGAAACGGCGCCTCCAGCCCCTGCACCTTCAGCGCGGCGCGCACGATCCTCGCTTTCCATTCGGCCACGAACGCATCCGCGGCATGCTGCAACGAGCAGCCGCCGCAGGCGCTGGTAATGCGGACAGGGCGCCTTCGTACCCGCTCGGCGGAAGGCGTGACGATCCGGGTGCATCCACCATCGACTTGCCCGTCACTCTCGCCTTCGACCACTTCACCCGGCAGGGTGCGGGGCACGAAGATCGGCCCCGCGGCGATCCCGTCGCCCAGATGGCCCAGACGTTCAATGGTCAGCATCACTCTGCCGCCTCTTCCGTCCCCAGAAAGCCG
This sequence comes from uncultured Pseudomonadota bacterium, assembly GCA_963837565.1. Classification (GTDB taxonomy): domain Bacteria; phylum Pseudomonadota; class Alphaproteobacteria; order Rhodobacterales; family Rhodobacteraceae; genus Solirhodobacter. Next base: position 130,844 of record CAWIOC010000001.1, on the reverse strand, counting down.
CCCGATTGCCGCGTCCAGTAGCGCCAGTAAAGCCCCGCGCCGCTCCAGAAAGCGCCTCATGCGTGCCCTCTTCGACGATCTGCCCGGCATCCAGCACGACGATCCGGTCCATCTCGGCGATGGTCGACAGCCGATGGGCGATGGCCAGCACCGTCTTGCCCTGCATCACCCGGCCCAATGCCGACTTGGATCGAGGCTTCCACCTCGCTGTCCAGCGCGCTCGTCGCCTCATCCAGCACCAGAATTGGCGCATCCTTCAGAAAAGCCCGCGCCAGCGCGATCCGCTGCCGCTGCCCGCCCGAAAGCTTCACGCCGCGCTCGCCCAGGAACGCCTCATAGCCGCTTGCGGCCCATATGATCGACCAGTCCGAGGATGAACTCATGCGCCTCGGCCTTGGTCGCCGCCGCGATCACCTCTTCCTCCGTCGCATCGGGCCGACCGTACAGGATATTGGCCCGGGCGGAGCGGTTGAACATCGCGGTTTCCTGCGTGACCATCGCCGATCTGCCGCCTCAGGCTTTCCTGCGTCACCTGCCGCACGTCATGCCCGTCGATCAGAATCCGTCCCTCTTCGACATCGTAAAGCCGTAACAGAAGCGCCACGAGCGTCGATTTCCCCGCACCAGAGGCCCCGACGATCCCGAGCTTCTCACCCGCCTGGATATGAGCGTTGACCTGATCGACCCCGCCCGACCTGACGGCCATAGGCAAAGCTCAGATCGTCAAACAGCACCTCGCCCCGCACCCGGCCCAGCGGCTCGCCTCCGGCGCATCGGTCAGCGCATGCGGCGGCGTCAGGGTGCGCATCCCGTCCTCGGCCTCGCCGAGATCGCCATAGATCGTCATCAAGCGACATCGACACCCAGCCGGTCATCTGCGCGATCCGGATCGAGATCGCCCCTGCCGCCGCAATGTCCCCCGCCGTCGCGATCCCCTTGGACCACAGCAGAATCGTCGCCGCCCGACCAGCAGCACCGGCAGAACCCCTGCAAGGTCATCAGCGCAAACCGGAACCAGCGTCGAAATCGCCCCGAAGTCGAGCGCGCTTTTCGCGAAAGCCCGCCATTGCCGACAGCGCCGAGCGATCCTCGTAATCGGCATGGGCAAACAGCTTCACCGTCTTGATATTGGTGATCGTATCGACCACCTGCCCTGTCACCATCGCGCGCGCTGAGGCCCGCGCCTCGGCCTTGCCCGCGCACCATCGGCAGGAACCAGCTTGATCAGCGCAAGATAGGCAAAACAGCCAGATCGTCAGCGCCAGCGCCACGCGATAGTCGATCGCCAGCAGAAACACCGCCGAACTGACCAGCGACGACAGCGCGAAAGCCACCACGTTGATCGTCTCACTCGCCACCTCGGTCACGGCGCGCGCGGTCTGCATCTGCTTCTGCGCGATCCGGCCCGCGAAATCATTGTCGAAGAAGGTCACCGCCTGCCCCATCGTCCAGCGATGCAGCCGCGACAGCACCAGCGGCAGCACGTTGGGCGAAATCACGATCAGCGCCGTCGTCGCCGTGCTGAGCCCGAAGATCACCGGCCGGGCACCAGATAGAACAGCACGAAGGCCAGAAACAGACCCCAGTTCTGCGCAAAGACCTCTGCCGGTTTCGACGAGCGCTGAGGCATCGATCACCCGCCCCAGCAGGTGGCAGAAATCACCTCCATCGTCCCCGGCGGCGGCAGAGATGAAAGCCGCCCAGACGCAGCGCCGGCCACGCCCCGCGAAAGGCACCAGCGCAGAAAGCCGCCCAGCGTCTGGGCGGCGGCGGCCCTTCGGCCGGGCGAAATGCGTCGATCCATTTTGACGATAGCTTCACGCCTGTTTCCTCTTCCGTCCTGATCCTCCTCCGTCCCGATGAACCCGCCCGACTGGCGGTTCCACAGCCGCGCATATAGCCCGCCCTGCGCCAACAATCCGGCATGGCTGCCCTCTTCGACAATCCGCCCCGCCTCCAGCACCACGATCCGGTCCATCCGCGCGATGGTCGACAGCCGATGAGCGATGGCGATCACCGTCTTGCCCTCCATGATCTCGTAAAGCGTATCCTGAATAGCCGCCTCGACCTCGCTGTCGAGCGCGGCTGTCGCCTCGTCCAGCACGAGGATCGGCGCGTTCTTCAGGATCACCCGCGCCAGCGCGATCCGCTGCCGCTGCCCACCGGACAGCTTCACCCCACGCTCGCCGACAAGCGCGTCATAGCCGCGCCGCCCTTCGCATCGTCCAGCGCCAGGATGAACTCTGCTGCCGCCGCCCGCCGCGCGGCCTCGTCGCATCTCCGCCTCGCTCGCCTCGGGGCGACCGTAAAGCATATTGTCGCGCATCGAGCGGTGGAGCAGCGATCTGTCCTGCTGCACCATGCCGATCTGCAGACGCAGGCTTTCCTGCGTCACCCCGCGCGATGTCCTGCCCGTCGATCCGGATCGCGCCCCTTCTCGGTGTCGTAAAACCGCAAAAGCAGCTTCACCAAGTGTCGATTTGCCCGGCGCCGGACCGGCCGATCAGGCCGATCTTCTCGCCCGGCGCAATGGCCAAATCCACGCCGGCAAGCCCGCCCGCGCCGCGTCCATAGTGATGCTCACATCCCGCTAATCTCGATCCGCCCCTCGCTCAGCCGCAGCGGCTGCGCGCATTGCCCCGGTCCCGCAGCGTCGACCGGCTGGGCGATGGTCTCCATGCCCTCGGCCACCATGCCCAGCGCCTGCACCAAGATTGGTCGTGGCCCACATCACCCAATAGGTCATGTTGTTCAGCCGCAGCACCAGCGCGGTTGCCGCCGCCACCACGCCCACGCTCGCCTCGCCCTGAAACCACAGCCAGATCGCCCAGGCACTGACCGAGACGATCAGCGCACCGTTGAGCACCGTCAGCACGAATATCCATTTGGGTGACGATCCGCATCTCCGCCTGAAAGGTCTTGCGCGCCGTCTCGATCGCCTCTCCGGCATAAGTGATTTCGCGGTCATGATGAGCGAACATCTTGATCGAATGGATATTCGTATAGGCGTCGACGACCCGCCCCGTTACGGCAGAGCGCGCGTCGGACGCCGCCTTCGCCGCCGGTCCCGCACGCCGCAGGGTCCAGCGCACCAGCACCAGTAAAGCGCGAACCAGACCAGCAGCGGCAGCAACAGTCGTTGATCCGCGCTCATCAGCATCGCCCGGAGCCGATCAGCGTCGTGACGGAAAAGGTCACCGCGTCGAAGGTCTGGAACACCGCATCGCCCGCCGCAGGCGGCGTCTGCATGATCCGGTTGGCGATGCGGCCGGCAAAATCATTCTCGAACCAGCCAACGGATTGGCGCAGCACATGGCGATGCGCCCGCCAGCGGATAACCGTGCCGAAATTGGGCAGGATGGTATTGTGCAGAAGCATCGTGTTCAGCGCGGCCAGTACCGGGCGCAGCAGAGAACGCCGAGCGCGCCAGCAAAACTCTCGCCTGCACGGGCCGCCAGACCGTCAGCCGGATCGCCCTTGGACAGCACATCGACCAGCCGCCCGACATACCAGATCAGCCAGACCTCGATGACCGCCACCACCATCGACACCAAGGCCGTCAGCACGAAGACCTTACGGAATGGGCGGACATAGCCGCGCAAAACGGCCACAGCCGGCGGGGCGGCACATCTTCTCTGCGGTAGGGCGCGTAGGGGTCGACCAGACCTTCGAAGAAACCCGAGCACGCTGCCACATCGTTTCCATGGATATTGCCCGATTGCCGGGAAGAAAACCGGGCACGTCCCTCAGGTGTAACGGTTAGTGCCGCAACAGCACAATCACGCCCAGCGCGATCACCACGCCCATCACCCCATTGAAGATACGCAGTCGATTGCCGACTTGCTAGGAAACGCCGCATCGCCATGCCGGCCGCGGCCCAGCCGAAAGCAGAGGAAAGCCCCACCAAGCAGGAACACCACCGCCACCATCATCGCGTCTTCACCGGTTGCTCGCGTCGACGAACTGCGGAGGTCAGAAATCGCCATGACCCAGCCTTTGGGTTGATCCACTGAAACGCCGCCGCCTCGTGAAACCGGAATGGCCGCGCGGTTCTCGCCTGCCCGGACCAGCCCACCCCGCATTGGCGATCTTCCAAGCCACATAGAGCAGCAACGCCGCGCCGCCATACCGCAGCCCCTCCGCAGCAGCGCGCTATGCTGAAACGCCGACGCCCAGAAACAGGCCCACGACAACACCATGACCGGAAAGCCCAACGCCACGCCCGAGCGCATGCGGAACCGTGCGGCGCATCCCGAAATTCGCCCCGGAGCCGCCAGCATCGCATTGTTCGGCCCCGGCGTCCATGTCGCCGCCGCCACCGGCCAATGCATCAGCGTGAACAGCGCGTCATAGTCATATCTGCTCGCATCAAAACCGATCCTTCCGCCTCTCCCGCGGCATAAGTGCGTCAATGCAGTCCCCCGCTTCAAGCCCAGAGCGCATCCCGGTTCAGCTGAAATCCAGAGGCGATCCAGCGCGCCTCCAGCTCTGCCAGCCTGCGGCCCAGCGCCTCGCCGGAATAGCCAGGACAGTCGGGGCGCGCACCGGAAACTCCGCCGCCGCCCCGCTTCCGCCGCATTCCGCAACCCGGGCGGCGATCGTCTCGAGCAGGCGCCGCGCACCAGCAGGATATCATCGGCCACCTCCGCCCCGTCGCGATAGCCAGCTCTCGGCCACTCCGCGCAGTCCCCTCGCAGCGCCCAGCAACGGGCCAGCTGCCTCGCCTCGCCCCGCGACAGTCGCAGTCCTTAGCCACACCGGTGCCGCCCAGCACCGCGAGCCGCCGCAGCCAGCGCAACGGCACATCACCCTCCAGATGCACCAGCACCGCCAGCGCCCGGGCATCGCTGCCCGGCAGAACCCGCGCAAGAACCCCGGCACCCGCCATCGCCGCCACCGCAGCCGCCGGATCAGGCGCCGACAGCAGCTTGCGCATCTCGGCCCCGACCCGTTCGCGCGACAGCGGCTGAACCCCCTCGGCCAGCGCCGCACAGGCCGCCAACCCCTCGGCGTCGATCCCCTGCCCCGGGTCACCATACCAGGCATAGAAGCGGAAGAACCGCAGGATGCGCAACGTATCCTCGGTAATCCGCGCCACTGGGTCGCCGACAAACCGCACGCGCCGCGCCAGCAGATCGGGCAACCCGCCCAAAGGGTCGATCACCTCGCCCTCGGGCGTCGCATAGAGCGCGTTCATTGTGAAATCGCGCCGCGCCGCATCCTCGGCCAGATCGTCGGAAAATGCCACCGTGGCGTGGCGCCCGAAGCTCTCCACATCGCGGCGAAAGGTGGTGACCTCATGCGCCACGCCACCGGCGACCACCGTCACCGTGCCATGGTCAATCCCCGTCGGCACAGCCTTCAATCCGGCCTCTTCGGCAAGCATAATGACATTTTCCGGCCGCGCATCGGTGGCGATATCCACATCCGTCACCGCCGCCCCCAGCAGCGCATTGCGCACACTGCCGCCGACGAACAGCGCTCGATACCCGGCCCCGGTCAGCATCGCGCAGACCTCAGCCGTCTCGGGCCGCTGCAGATCAGGGCGCGTCGATCTTCATTCCACCATCCTCAGCGCCAAGCCGCGCAAAATGCGCGCCGTGGCCCCCCAGATGTAATAGGGTCCATAGGGCACTGCATAATAGCGCCGGATCATGCCCTGCCAGCGCCGCTCTTCAATCGCATACCGCGCTGGGTCGGCGATATGGGCGAAAGGCACATCGAACACCTCGGCCACCTCGCCCTGCTCGGCGCGCGGGCTGAACGCCCCCTCGATCCGCCCGATCACCGGGGTCACCGCGAAATTCGTCACCGTCTCATGCACCGGCAACTGGCCCAGAACCTGAACCCGCGCCGGCTCCAGCCCGATCTCTTCCCAGGCCTCGCGCAGCGCCGCCGCGACGACATCGGCATCGCCCGGGTCCACCTTACCCCCTGGAAAGGCGATCTGCCCCGGATGATGGGCCAACCGCGATGACCGCTTGGTCAGGATCACCCGCACCCCGCCATCCGTCACCCACAACGGCACCAAGACCCCGGCAGGCCGCATCGCGCGTCCCGCCGGCGGCCGGAATCCGGGGTTCAGATCGAAATCGGACGAGGGCTGCGCCGATCGCGCCAAAGCCCGCAGAACCGGGGAAAGCGGATCAATCGCCTGCATCCGGCGCCTCTTCGGCAGCCCGACCGAGCGTGGCAGGATCGAACTCGTAATGTGCGCCGCAGAACTGACAATCCGCCGTCACGATACCCGCTTCCGTCACCATCGCCGCGATATCCGAGGCCGGATAGATCGCCAGGCTCTGACGCACCTTCTCCGCCGAACAGGAACAGCCAAAGGCCACTGGCTGCGGGTCAAAGACGCGCGGCCCTTCCTCATGGAACAGCCGCACCAGCAGATCCGTCGGATGCACCGAGGGGCCGACCAGCTCGATCTCTTCCACCGTGTCAAGCAACACGTTGACCCGGTTCCAGTTCTCCTCGTCGTCGCCCTCCAGCATATCCTCGGGCAAAAGCAAGCCGCCCTCGCCAGAGCCGCCCTCCCCTTTGGCAAAGGGCGAGGCTTTGGGCATATGCTGCAACATGACACCACCCGCACGCCAGTGCGGTGCCTGCCCGGGCGATTGCGACTGCCCGAAGGTCAGTTGGAACCGCGTCGGCAATTGCTCGGACTGCGCAAAATAGGTCTCTGCACAGTCCGACAGCGAGGTACCGGAGATCGGCGTGATCCCCTGATAGGGCACCATCCCCTCTCCCTGATCCAGCACGATGACGAAATACCCGTCACCGATCAGGTCGAACGGCGTCTCTGCACCATCCAGCGCCTCGGCATCGAAATTGGCATAGGCCCGCATCCGCGACGGCCCGCCCTCTTCCTCGGGCGCATAGTAATCCGTCGCGATCATCCGCGCCGCACCATTGCCCCGGATCTGCAGGCTCAACCGCCAGCGCAGCTTGATCGTCTGCCCGATCAGCGCAGTCAAAAGCGAGGCCTCTGCCACCAGCGCGCCGATCGCCGGCGGGTAGTCGTGCTGCGACAATATCCGGTCCAGCGCGCCGTCCAGACGGACGACCCGGCCACGGATATCCGCGCGGTCAAGTTGAAAGGGCAGGACGGTATCGTCCCAGGCGATTTGCGATCCGAGAGTCATGGGGTTTCCTTGCGGCCTCAGCCTTGGCATACCGCGACTATATAGGCACGGCAACATGGGCACCAAGGGTAGTCAGATGATCAGACGGTTCGGGGAATCGGTTCAGGCCGGGCAGCGCTACCGCAGACGCCCCGGCGTCTATGCCATACTGCTTGACGGCGACTCGGTCCTCGTCACCCATCAGGCTGCACCGATCCCCGAATTTCAGCTTCCCGGTGGCGGCATCGACGCGGGCGAACATCCGATCCCGGCGCTGCACCGCGAAGTGATCGAGGAAACCGGCTGGCGCATCGAAGTCAGCCGCCGCCTGGGCGCCTTCCGGCGCTTCACCTTCATGCCGGAATACGATCTCTGGGCCGAGAAGCTCTGCACCGTCTACCTCGCACGCCCCGTCCTGCGCCTCGGCCCGCCGACCGAGGCCGGGCACACCGCGGTCTGGATGTCGCTGCCCGCCGCCGCCCGCGAACTTGGCAACGACGGCGACCGTGCCTTTCTGCGCGGGCTGCTTTAGCCTCGGCCCGCGCTGTTCGGCCCGCGATATTCAAACAGCACGGCAGAGATGTCATCGCGCAGATCACTGTCCCCGGCATGGTCGTGCAGATCCCAGATCAGCGCATCCAGAAGCGCCTGCCCGCTTAGGGTCAGATTCGCCGTCAGGAAACCCGAAGCCCCGTTCTCACCATAGTCGCGCCCCTCTGGATCGGCACATTCGGTGATCCCGTCCGACATCACCAGCAGCCGGTCGCCGGGCGATAGTTGGAACGGCACTGCCTGATACTCTGCGCCTTCGAACAGCCCGATCGGTAAGCCACCCTCGCCCAGATAGTCGATCCGCCCCTCGGCGCTCTGCACTGCCGGGTGCGGATGGCCCGCCTGCACCATCGCCCCGCGCCCAGTAGTCAAATCGATCTCGGCGTAAAGCAGGGTGAAATACTGATCGCTGCGAATATCCTCCAGCATCATCCGGTTCAGAGCCCGCGCCACCTCATCGGGCGGGTAGGGCACATAATGGCCATCCTCGGCCAGCCGCAGTGCAATGTTGCGCTCTGGCGCCGCACCCGACAGCACCCCTGCCAGCCGCGCTGTCATGATCGCCGAGGTCACGCCATGCCCCGACACGTCGATCGCATATAGACCGATCCGCCCGGCATCGATCGGGAAGAACCCCACCAGATCGCCACCAACATGCCCGCTCGGCCGCAGCATAAGCGAAATCACGCCCGCGCCGAAGTCCCTGTGGCGCTCGCGCACCAGCGATTGCTGTAACTTCCGCGCCTCAAGCAGATCGCGGTCAAGCGAGTCATAGAGTTTGCGTATCTCGGTCAGCGTCGAGCCGATCAACCGGTTCTTCTCGGTCAACTCCTGCGCCATGCGCAGGATACGCTCGCCTGCCGTGATGCGCGCGTGCAACTCGTCCGGGTCCACCGGCTTGGCCAGAAAATCATCCGCCCCGGCCTCCAACCCCTGCGCGGCTTGACCATGCTCGGCTTTCGAGGTGAGCAGGATGAAATATCCGTAGCCCTCTTGCGGCATGGCGCGAAAGGCGGCGCAGAGGTCCAGCCCCGACATGCCCGGCATGATCCAGTCGCTCAGCACGATATCGAACCGGAACCGCTCGCAGATCAGCAACGCCTCTTCTCCGGATTCAGCTTCCATAACGTGATAGCCGCGCCGCAACAGGATCGCCGTCAGGATCTTTCGCTGCGCCTTGCTGTCGTCCACCACGAGCACATTGCGCGGCGCAACGGGTGAGCGGCTGAGCATTGGGTCGAACGGTTTGTGAAGCACTGGGATCACGGCATGGCCTGCTGTTGCACCCGGTGAGCTTTCGCGCACCGCTCTTAAGGCCAGGTGAATGGTCAAGTTATCCGGACTTTCGCCGCCCCCGCTTACCCCCGGTTAAGCGCACCGTGGCACCCTGAGGGTGAGCAGAAGAAAGGGCGGGAAGGGCGAAGGATGATCGACTGGATCAGGGTTCAAACCCTGCGCGGCGAGATCGGCGATCAGGATCTTCGCGGAGGTCGTGACGCTCTTTCTCGAAGAGGTGGAAGAGGTCGTGCAGCGCCTTGGCGCCCCCACCACCCTAGAGCAGACCGCCCGCGATCTGCACTTCATGAAGGGCAGCGCACTGAACCTCGGCTTCGCCGAGGTCGCAAGTTATTGTCAGATGCAAGAGTGTCGCATCGCCCGGCAAGAGGAGGCAGACACCAGCGCCATTGCCGCGCTGTTCCAGGCCTCGCGAACCGCCTTCCTGCACAGGCTCGGGCAAGAGACGGGGCAGGCCGTGAGCGGCTAGACCTCAAATCAGGAACTCGGCCAGCGCCTCATCCGCCGTGATGTCGCGATAGGCAAAGCCCGCCGCCTCCATCCGCCCGAACAGCTCGGCGAAATTTGCCGCATCCCCGGTCTCGATCCCGATCAGGACCGATCCGAAGTTCCGCGCCGATTTCTTCAGATACTCAAACCGCGCAATATCGTCCTGCGGCCCCAGCATCGCCAGAAAATCACGCAAAGCGCCCGGACGCTGCGGCATCCGCAGGATGAAATACTTCTTCAACCCCGAATAGCGCTGCGCGCGCTCTTTCACCTCGGGCAACCGCTCGAAATCGAAATTCCCGCCCGAGGTGACGCAGACCACCGTCTTGCCCGCCAATCCCCCGGCCAATTCCGGCAACACATCAATCGACAAGGCACCTGCCGGTTCCAGCACGATCCCCTCGACGTTCAGCATCTCCAGCATAGTGACGCAGATCCGATCCTCGGGCGCCAGCAAGACATGCCCCGGATCAATCCCGCGCAACCGCTCGAAGGGCCGTGCGCCGATCCGCGCCACCGCCGCGCCATCGACGAAACTGTTGACCCTGGGCAGCGTCACAGGCGCCCCGGCGGCCAGCGCGGCGCTCAGGCTGGCCCCGCCCAAAGGCTCGACATAGCGAAATTCAGTGCCCGGCGCGACTGCCGCCATGTAGGTCGTGACCCCTGCCGACAGCCCGCCACCGCCTACCGGCAGCACGATCAGATCCGGCGCATGGCCCAGCTGCTGCAGCATCTCGACCGCGACCGAAGCCTGCCCCTCGATCACATCCGCATCGTCAAAGGGCGACAGGAAATGCGCGCCCACCTCCGCACAATAGGCCTGCGCGGCGGCCAGTGACTGGTCGAAATAATCGCCGATCAGCCGGATATCCACTGCCCCAGCACCAAAGGTCCGGGTCTTGTCGATCTTCTGCTGCGGCGTCGTCACCGGCATGAAGATCGTCCCCTGCACCCCGAAATGGCGGCAGGCAAAGGCCACGCCCTGCGCGTGATTGCCCGCGCTGGCGCAGACGAACTGCGCCTGAGCCGGGTCCGCCGCCAGAACGCGCGACATGGCGTTGAACGCGCCGCGGATCTTGTAAGACCGCACCGGCGACAGATCCTCGCGCTTCAGCAGCACCTCAGCGCCGTAGCGCGCCGACAGGTGATCGTTGCGCATCAAGGGTGTTGGCGGAAAGACCGCGCGCATCGCCCGCTCGGCGGCATCCGCCCGTTTCACGAAATCGTCCATTGCGCAGCAATCGCCGCAAATCTTGCGCGGTGCAAGTCCCTCTGACCGGTGCGCCTTGTTTTGCCACGGGTGCGTCGAGACGCTGCTCAGGCTTCGGGGATCGCATCTCGATGTCACCGTGCTCGCCTGCCCTGAAGGTTGCCATGCCCAAATTTTTGATGCCGTTTGCCGCTGCCATTGGCTTTTTCGTCTTGCCCTCCACACAGATCGCGACGATCCAAGCCGCTGCGCCACGCTGGTGCCCGGTCCCTCTGGTCGCGCCACAGATTTTTCTGCGATGCTGGGAACTGTACCCGGTCAGCGGCGTTTCGCTTTGATGGGGCAACTGGCCTGAAGCGGGGAATGACAAGCATGAATGGGCAGATATCCTGCATGGCCGTCCCGGCCCTGTCACTCGGCTCGCGCTGCCGCTCGCCGGCGGGGATCTGATGCAGGGATCGGGCACAGCACCTCTACCCATTGAGCCCCGCCCGGAGGTCGACCTCTCCACCACCACGCTTCTTGTGATCCGCCGCCAGATCGGGCTGATCCTCTTCCTGCTGATCACCATCAGCCTGTATTTCGCGAAAGAGGTGCTGCTGCCGATCCTGCTTGGCCTGCTGCTCGCCCTTACCCTCAGCCCGATGTCACGCGCCCTGACCCGGCTTGGCGTGGCGCCTCCGGTGACCGCCTTCGTGCTGATCGTGCTGGTCGGCCTCGGCACCGCCAGCGGCGCCTATATGATGAGCGGGCCGGTCTCCTCGTGGATCAACGAAGCCCCGGCCATAGGGCAAAAACTGCGCCTGCGGCTCAGTGACCTGTCGAGCTCGGTGCAGGCGGTCAAGGACGCCTCGGATCAAGTCACCAAATTCACCAGCGAGGGCACGACCCAAAGTGTCAACATCGCCGCTCCCGGCATCCTGACCTCGGCCGTCAGCAACATCGCCTCGGTCTTTACCACGCTTCTTGTCACCCTGCTGCTAGCCTTCTTCCTGCTCGCCTCGGGCGACATGTTCTATATAAAACTGGTCGAAGCCTTCCCGAAATTCGGCGACAAGAAACGCGCGCTCCGCATCGTCTACGGGATCGAACGCAGCGTCTCGCGCTACCTCCTGTCTATCACCATCATCAACGCCGCCCTCGGGCTGGTGATCGGCCTCGGCCTGATGGCCGTCGGCATGCCGCAGCCCGCGATCTGGGGCGTGCTGGCCTTCCTTTTGAACTTCCTGCCCTATATCGGCCCGATGGCTGGTGTGGCGCTTGTCGCCGCTGCCTCGCTTGTCCAGTTCCCGCAGCTTTCCTATGCCCTGATCGCCCCCGCCATCTACATCGTCGCCGCCGGGATCGAGGGCCAGCTTATCACGCCCTATGTCCTTGGCAGGCGGCTGGAGCTGAACACGGTCTCGGTCTTCCTCACGGTGGTGTTCTGGGCCTGGCTCTGGGGCATCGCAGGTGCCCTGATGGCCGTGCCCTTCCTCGTCAGCCTCAAGGTCATGTGTGACAACGTCGAGCGGCTTGAGACGCTGGGTAACTTCCTCAGCGCGCCCACCCGACCCGAGGTCGAGGAAGCGCTGCGCGGCAACGTCTGAGCCACTGGCTTTCGCGGCGACGACGGGGCCCGGCGACCCCTACCTTTGCTCCGCTACGAACCGCAAAGAAAACGCGGCCGCAGTGGCCGCAGTTTTGAGGGAGAGAGGCGATAGGGTCGCGCTGCCGGACCCGGGGGGAGAAGAAGGGACGGGACAGGGCCCGGCAGCGCATAGGGAGAACGTGCTGCACTGCAGCGGGTTCCCGGAGCTGTGTCTTTTTCTGGGGCAATCCAAAAAACCGCCTTGGCCCGCAAGGCGGACCGCAATTGCGCCCTACAATGCGATCCGGCCGATCACCCCGCCTCACCGCCCGATCATCTCGCGGATATGCGCTGGTACTGCGCGCGCATCTACGGCGGCCTCGCGCACCAGCCAGTCAAAGTGGCTCGTCAGGGATTTCACTCGTTCGATCTCGCGGAACGCCAGATAGCACTGCCCAACGTAGACAACCGCCAGGTTCGGGCCAAAAATGGTCACCGGGGCGCTGAACACCCGATGCGCATCGAACAGGAAGACCTGCAATCGCGGGAACATCTGCTCGCATGTATCGGCGAGAAAGGTCAGCTGTTCAAACCGGACACTGCGGTCAACACCCCGGTAATAGGCCGTCCCCGCCGCGCAGGCCTCGATCTCGTGGAGTGGCAGGGCAATCTCGTAATCCGAAACGCCGGACGACAACCACTCAAGCTGGCTTTGCATCGCCCGGAATGCCTCTGGCAACCGCCGCTCTCGGGCTGCGGCATATTCCCAGTGCAACATCCGCTCGGTCTTCAGGATATCCGGCAGGGTCGCCGGCACATGGCGCACCTTGTAGCCCGCTGCCTCTCGGTGCCACGCAAGAATCTGCTCATCCGCCGAACTGCGCTCTGCCGGGCTTAGTGACATTGCGGCCGCCACGATATCTCCGGGGGTCTCGGGCCGGTTGGTGAGACCGAGCAGCCAGTCGGTGCTGACGCTCAAGGCATCCGCAACATCAGCCGCCAACTGCGCATTGGGCAGGCGCGGAAAGTCATCCTTCAGAAGCTGACCGATCGTGGACCGATCCACCGAGGTCAATCTTGACAGAGCGCTCTTCGACACGCCCTTGCGCGCCATCGCCTCTTGCAGGCGTTTGCGAAACAGGGCGGCGCGGTCACGCTTGTCCATTTCAGTCTGCCTTGCAGATAAAAATCTTCATAAGGGGATTTACGCAGCAAATACACAGAATGTCCATCTGCCCCCATCCGCGATAGCCAAAGCTCAACCCGAAACCCGTCACGGAGGAGCCTTGATGGACAGCACAATCCGCCTTTTCATCAAGGCCGTCACCTGGCAGATCGCCGGGTTCTTCTCGATGGCGCTGATAGGTTACCTGTTCACCGGTTCGGTGGCGGCGAGCAGCGGAATCGCCCTCGTCGGCAGTGCCGCGGGCTTCCTTTCATACTTCCTGCACGAAATGCTCTGGTCCAGGGTGGCTTGGGGGCGAGGAACGGCCCCCGCCCGCTATGCCTGCCCCTCGAAGAAGAACCGCGCCATCTCGGCGCTGGCATCGGGGCCTTCGGCATCGGCATAGGAGCCATCGGCGGAGCCACCAGACCAGGCATGACCCGCCGCCTCGATACGCCAATGTTCCGCCTGCGCTTTGCCGTCCTCGGTCAGTGCCACCTGACGCTCGAACCGCCGTCCGCCGCGCTTGCCGATCTCCGCGGGCGCGAGGATCAGGTTCGGCACGCCGCTGACCGCATGCTGCCAGACCGCATCGGCATTCGCCGGATGCACCGTCGCATCGTCGGTGCCATGCAGCACGATGGTCCGCACTGGCGACACCTTCGCCGCGGGCATGTCGATCTGCCCGCGCATCGCGGACAGCGCCGACATCACATCATCGGCAGCCTTGTACGGCAGGCCCGAATGCACCCCAACCGCGCCGAAGACGTCGGGATAGGTCGCCCCCATCACCGCCGCCATTGCCCCACCGGCGGACAGCCCGGCCACAGCCGTGGTCTCGGGGCCAAGCCCGAACCGGCGCTGCAACTGCTTCGCCATGCCCGCCAGAATCGCAGGCTCACCGCTGCCGCGCACCTGATCGGAGGGCCGGAACCAGTTCCAGCAGCCCTGCATGTTGGCCGACCGGATCTGCTCGGGATAGGCCACGGCAAACCCGCCCGCCTCAGCCAGCGCGTTCATCCGGGTGCCCGCGGCAAAATCGTCCGAAGTCTGGGTGCAGCCATGCAGCATCACGATCAGCCCGGTCACGGTCTGATGCGATGGCACATAAAGGCGATAGCTCCGCTCGCCCGCCGCACAGCGAAAACTCTCGCTGGTAAAGCGGTCATCGTCCGGCGTCTTGCGCAGCGTCGGGCCGCGCGGGCGCGGCGCCTTCTTCGCCTCGGACAGGGTGCGGAGCACCACGCCGAGCGGCTTGCGGCTGCGCGGTGTCTGTCGGCCAGCTGGCTTCGCTGCCGCAGGCAACAGTACCGGCCCCGGCGCCAGTTCAGCCCCCGGCTCGGGGTTCAGCGCCTCACGGATGACTTGCGTCGCCTCGCTCAGCTTTCCTTCTCGGGTCAGAACGGCGGCTCGCTGCATCGAGGCTACAAAGGTGGCGGACATAAAGGTTCCAATCCTGTGGGAGGAGGTCAGGCGATCCGATCGGCCAAAGCCGCCCGGACGCCAGGGGCACAGTGCAACGCCCCAAGTACGGTGATTGATCCGATCGTCGCGCGCGCCAGTTCGGGCGTGACGTCGGCCGCGATCCGGGCCAGTCCCAGAACGCGGATTTGAAGTATCTCCCCCGCTGCCTGCACGCGCTCCAACTCCTCCCGGTCGAAGTAGCGCAGACCCAAATCAAGTGTGTGTCGGTCGATGCTCTGACGGAGCGTTGTGGCATGGCTGTCCAACAGGTTGCGGATCGCGGTCCGGATCAGATCGCTCCGGTTCGAATAGAACCCTTCGCGCACCATAAGGTCGATGCGACCAAGGTCGACATAGCCCAGGTTGATCGTGATCTTCTCACTCTCCGCCGGTGTACTTCGGTCACTCTTGGCAGCAGCCATTGTGCATTTCTCCATCCACATGGATGGTATATGGCGTATATATTGCTCCATGCAAGCCTTTCCGCCCCCAATCGCGAAACCGTGACACCGCGCGGCTTCGGTCTGCTCTACCCCGCGTCCGCGCGGAATTTTCGTGTCACAACCAGAAGGAATTGGCGGGAATAGCCGAGCTTCCCGTGGCAGATTGGCCCCGTTCATGTGGGAACTTCTCCGCAAGACCACCCGCCAAGCCCACCCACAGAGGGCAGCGCCCGACACGCTGGGACGGCAAGATACACCCTCGCGCGATGGCGGGCCAATGGGCCCGCCTCATCATCTGAAAATCACCCACCACCTTGTGCGGCGGCTGACCTGCAACTGGCGCGCCAACCTCGGGCAGCAGCACCGACAGGCTCTGCCAGCCCAGATCAATACTGCCCTTCACCGCCTGTGACACCGTCACCGGCTCTGCCGCAGTATCGATTTGCCGGATCCAGCGCCCCTTCGGCAGCCGGAATGTCACGTCATCGCCCGCGTTCAGCAGGATCATCAGCCGCAATCCCTCGGGCAGGGACAACTCCATTCCGAAACTGTGCAACCCGCCATCCTGCCAGTCATCATCCCGCATCGCGCGGCCTGACGGATGCAGCCATGACGCCTCGGTCGCCACCACCGCCCCTTCGCCCGGCGCATTGGCAAAGTTCAGCTGGGCCAGCCCGACCTTGCGGCGAAAGGCGATCAGCGCCGCAGTGGCCTCGATCAACCGCTGATCCGCCGCGGCCCAGTTCAGCCATGTCACCTCATTATCCTGCGCATAGGCGTTGTTGTTGCCACCCTGCGTCTGGCCCAGCTCGTCACCCGCGAGCAGCATCGGCGCGCCCTGCGACAGCAACAGCGTCGCCAGCATCGCGCGCACCCGCCGCCCCCGCGCCGCCATGATCACCGGATCGTCAGACGGACCTTCAGCCCCCATATTGTCCGAGATATTGTTGTCATGCCCGTCGGCATTGCCCTCGCCATTCGCCTCATTGTGCTTGGCGTTGTAGGACACCGTGTCCCACAACGTGAACCCGTCATGCGCGGCGAGGAAATTGATCGAACTCGTCCCCGGCCGCTGCGAATGGTTGAACTGCAGCGGGCTGCCCAACAGCCGCTGCGACAGGCGCGGCTGCACCCCCGCATCGCGCCGCCAGAAGGCGCGCATGTCGTCGCGCGCCTTGTCGTTCCACTCACGGAACGGCCAGGGGAAGCCGCCCACCTGATAGCCACCGTCCCCGATATCCCATGGCTCGGCGATCAGCTTGACCGTCGACAGCACCGGGTCCTGCCGGATCGAGGCAAAGAACGACCCCTCGCGCTCAAACCCCAGCGATTCGCGCCCGAGGGTCGAGGCGAGGTCAAAGCGGAACCCGTCCACATGCATCACCTGCACCCAGTATCGCAGGCTGTCGAGCACCATGCGCAACACCATCGGATGCGCCACGTTCAGCGTGTTTCCGGTGCCGGTGGTATCAAAGCTGTGGCGCCGGTTGTCCGGTGACAGCAGATAGTAACTGGCGTTGTCGATGCCCCTGAAGGACAGCGTCGGGCCCATCTCATTGCCCTCCGCGGTATGATTGTAGACCACGTCGAGGATCACTTCGATCCCGGCCTTGTGCAGGCGGCGGATGGTCTCTTTCACCTCGCGCACCTGCCCGGATTTCAGATAGGGCCGGTGCGGCGCGAAGAAGGACAGGGTGTTATAGCCCCAGTAGTTCCGCAGGCCGACGTCTTCCAGATGCTTGTCATTGAGGAAACCGTGGATCGGCAAAAGCTCGATCGCCGTTACCCCCAGCCGGTGCAGATGCGCAATCATCGCGTCAGAGGCAAGGCCATGGAAGGTGCCCCGGTCCGCTGGCGGGATTTTCGGGTGCAGCTTGGTCAGACCCTTCACATGGGCCTCGTAGATCACCGTGTCTTCCCAGCGCGTCAGCAGCGCACGGTCGGCGTCCCAGTCAAAATCCGGATCCGTCACCACCGCCTTGGGCATGAAAGCCGCGCTGTCGCGGTCGTCGCGCCGCAGATCGGTCTCGCCCATCGGATAGCCGAACAGCGCATCGTCCCAAACCATGTCGCCACGCAATTCCCGCGCGTAGGGGTCGAGCAGCAGCTTGTTCGGATTGAACCGATGCCCCTCTTCCGGCGCAAAGGGTCCGTCGACGCGATAGCCATAGACCTGCCCCGGCTTGATCCCGGGCAGATAGCCATGCCAGACGCCGCCCTCCATTGCGGGAACCTCCAGCCGGTGCAGCTCCTGCTGCCCGGTCTGATCGAACAGGCACAGCTCGACCCGCGTCGCATTATCCGAGAACAGCGCGAAATTGGTGCCGTGGCCGTCATACTCGGCACCCATCGTGTTCGACTTGGCAAGCGAAAGGTCGAACGCCGGAGCCGCCTTCATGCGTCTTAATTTCACTGAACGAGCCGCGACAGGTTAAAGCCAAATCCGTGCTTGCGAGGGCTCGCCACCGGGCGCTTTGGCCGCTCGATGCTGCGCCGGGCAAGCATCGCGGTCGTCACCAGAACGGTGCCGCCCGCAGTCACCCGGAACCAGCGCGCGTCTTCGTCCAGATCCTCGCCTACCACCAGTCCGGTCGGCAGTACGGTACGCGGTGCCACGATGGTATTGGTCAGCCGCACACCAGGTGATAACCGTGCACCGGGCATCAATACCGAGGCGTCGAGCATCGCCCAGCGATCCGCCACATTGGCGCGGAGCCGCGGCACATGCAGCTGCAACCCGCCCGCCATGAGCGTCTGCCCGAGCGACGCAGAGCCGCCCGAGGCGCGCAAGACATCGGTCTGAAACGCCAGCGGCAGCGGGCAAGGCGCAAGCCCCCCGGCAAAGTCGAGCTGTGCGAGGCGATAGGCATCCAGCGTGCCCACATCGCGCCAGTAGGCCGCCGCTCCGTCGCGGCCCGGCGGCAGGCGATAGGCGCGCGCGATGCGCGCCTCGACAGCAGCAGGAATGATGTCATGCCCGAAATCATGCGCAGTCGCGTTGCGGCTCAGCGCATCGCGCAACCACGGCCAGTTGAAGACGTAAATCCCCATGCTGACCAGCGCGCGACCTGCATCTCCCGGCATCGCGGGTGGTGTATCGGGTTTTTCAAGGAAATCGCGGATCAGCCCGTCGTCGCGCGTCTCGAGCACGCCGAAAGCCGATGCATCCGCGCGCGCTACCGTATCGACTGCCACCGTCGCTTCGGCACCCGAGTCGCGGTGGACCGCGATCATCGCCGCGTAATCCATGTCGTAGATATGGTCGCCCGCCAGCACCAGGACCTCGCGCGGGTTGGCGGCATCGATCTCAGCCCAGTTGCAACGTACCGCATCGGCGGTGCCGCGATAGCCAGTCGCTTCCCGCTCGCCGACTTGCCGGCGGGCAACCACAGAACCGTCGCGCAAAGTCAGCGCACCGCTTGGAAAGGCCGAGCCCCATTGCTCGGGCAGGTGATCATGCAGGGTGGCGGGGTTGTATTGCGTCGCCACCAGCACCCGCTTCAATCCGGACCGAACGATATTCCCCATCGTAAAATCGACGATCCGACGGTTCCCCGCGAAAGGCACCGCCGGCTTGCACTCTCGCGTCGTCAACTCATGGAGCCGGGTGCCCTGACCACCGGCCAGCAAAATAACGAAGCTGCGCGAAAGGTCGATGCGGGATTGGTCGCTCATCATTTGATGCTCCTGCGGAAGAGGTACCACAGAAACGATCCGACAGGGGTGTGGGTTCCCCGACCTTTGCCCTTATCCGCCCGGACCGCGGCCGATCCGACGCCCGACGCATGATAAGAGACTTCATTGCCTAATGATCGGGCAGTGAAGAAACGGATCAGCCCGCCGCCAGATCACTGGCGGGTTGCCAATCGATCACCATCGGAACCGGTGTCCCGCCGCCTTCCTCCGCCGCGGCCCCGGCCCGTTCAGCGATCCCCTGGAGCCGCAGCGTCACCGCCAGAACCCCCTGTGGACCGGCCCGGACAACGCGTATCTGCCCGTCGTCCAGCGCCTCGGCACTGGCACGTCCTGTCGCGAACAGTCCCGGCACCTTGCGGCGCAGCGACAGTAGCTGCCGGGTCAGCCGCGCCTTCTGCCCGGCAAAGCCCGGCGTCTCGTGCAGGCCCGCCATCCGCTCGAAATCGACGGGCAGGCGGTTGTCAGGATCGGTCAGATGAAACACCGGCCCCTCGCTGCCCTGATAGAAATCCGGAATCCCCGGCATCACGCATTTCAATACCAACTGCGCCAGCGACAGCGCCTCGCCCGTCGCAAAAATCAGCGCGGCAGCCTCCGGCATGCGCACTTGCCACGCGGTGACCAGACGCCCGACGTAGACCTGCACCAGGGCCTCCGCATCCGCATTGGGATGGGTCCAGGTGGTGATCTCATTGGCCTCGCGCATCGCCTTCTCGACATGCGCCGCCAGGCGCTCGGCAATCGCATCCGACTCAGGCTCCCAGATCGCCAAAAGGCTTTGCACGATATACCAGCGCAGGTTCACCTCGACCTCTGCCGCGCCCGGGACTGCATTGGCATCGGCCCAGACCTCGGCGAAGGCCTCGGGGCAATGGCTCAGCGCGACCAGCCGCATCCGTGCATCCTCTGCCCGCTTGGTGTCATGGGTCGAGGTCAGGGTCAGCGCCTCTGCCGCCGTCGCCTGTCGCTCCACCAGCCAACGGCCGAACTCTGCGGGCGACAGCACTGTCTCATCCGGATCAGCCCCCACCTCATTCGCGGCAAGATATCGGTTCCAACGGAACCCGGCGGTATCTTCATGTGATTTCGCCAGCAGCGCGCCGGTCACCTGCTGGAACCGCGTGCGAAAGGCCCGCGCCGGATCAGTTGCGGCCTCGGTCAGCAGCCGAGTGATGAACTGCACCGCCGCATCGCTGCGCACAGCCTTGCACGCCCGCGCCGCAACCTGATCCATCAGCCGCAGATCGGATGCCGCGGGCGTGCCATCGTCGAAATAGGTTCGGTAGCGTGGAAAGGCGATCAGCAGCGCCAGAACCGCTTCGCGTAGCGCCTCGTCGCCCATCTCGGCCTCGTTGTCCTCTTCGGCGGCGGCCCGTGCGAGCGCGATCAGCTGATGCAACTCTGCCGCCAGATCCTGCCGGATCACCTCGCCCTTGGCCTGCGCAAGCGCTGCGGCAAAATCCCCCTCGCGCCCGGTCTGCTCCCGCCAAAGCCGGTCGAGCTCCGACAGCCCCTCAGACCGGGTCAGGAGGCGGACGATCACCCGCGCCGCTTCATAGCCAGAGGTGCCCTGCACCGGCCAATGCGGCAGAACCTCATCCCTGGTCAGGATCTTTTCGACCCAGACCGGCAAGCGCACCGACCCGCGCGCGCAACTGGCGCAAATAGGCGGCGGGGTCCGCCAACCCATCGATATGGTCGATCCTTATCCCCTGAACTTCGCCCGCCTCGATCAACTCGAACAGCAGAGCATGCATATCCTCGAAAACCTGCGGGTCTTCGACCCGCATCCCGATCAGACCGGTCACATTGAAGAACCGCCGATGGGTCACCCCGTCCCGCTCATATTCCCAATGCGTCAGGCGCCAGTTCTGCGCCTCGTGCAGCTCGCGCAGCACCTCGATATCGGCACAGTCTTCCGGGGGCGGCAGGCTGCCCGGCATCAATGGCACCGCCAGCACGCCGTCGGTCAAGGCACCGCCGCCCTCTGGCGTCGCGTGAAATGCTCCACGCGCCAGCATGGTCTCGAACGGCTCCGGCAGGAACGGCAGCACCAGCCGCCCGCGTGCCCAGTCGATGTCGAAATGCCGGGCATAGCGGCTCGTCTCGCCGTTCCGCAACACATCGCGCAGCCAGGGATTGTCGAGTGTGAAGGCCGTGTGGTTCGGCACGATATCCAGAACAATCCCCATACCGAGGGCCTGAGCCGCCCGCGCCAGCGCAGAAAACCCTTCGCGCCCGCCCAGGCTCGGGTCGATCTGCGAGGGATCGGTCACGTCATAGCCGTGCATCGAGCTGCCCGAGGCGGTGAAGATCGGCGACAAGTACAGATGACTCACCCCGAGCGCCGCAATCTGCGGTACCAGCGCCGCCGCGCGGGCAAATGTCATCGGTCCGCGCATCTGCAGACGATAGGTCGCGGTGGGAAAGCTCATCGGGCCGTCACGGTCAGGGAAAAGGCATGCGGGTCATGAGCAATGTCGCCCAACGCCATGTCGGTGGCGGCGGGCAGCGGCGGTGCATCGGGCTGCGCCCCCAGATTGGCCCGCAGACAAAGGGTCCCTGCCGCGAACGACCACTGCGCCGTCAGAGATCGCCGCCCGGTCTGCACGACACGCGTCGGCGCGGTCCGGCCGCTTTTCAGCAAGGGCACCACCCGCGCCGCGCGCAGTTCCAGCGCCTGCCGCGTCAGCGCCCGCCACTCCGCTGAGG
Organism: uncultured Pseudomonadota bacterium; assembly: GCA_963837565.1. Taxonomy (GTDB): domain Bacteria; phylum Pseudomonadota; class Alphaproteobacteria; order Rhodobacterales; family Rhodobacteraceae; genus Solirhodobacter. Next base: position 109,120 of record CAWIOC010000001.1, on the reverse strand, counting down.
GCGGAAACGGCCCGCGAAACGGGCGCGACTCCTCGAAGGTCGACAGCGCATTGGGGTCGGGCACCTCATCGTCAAAGCCGTCGAAGTCTTTGAACTCCGCCGCGCGACCGTTCCGCACTGCCTTCGCCAAGTCCCCCTGGAAATCGACGAAATACTGAAACGGAGCCGTTTCGCCCGCCTCTTCGCCCATGAACAGCATCGGGATATAGGGCGCGGTCAGCAGCATCGCATGCGCAATCCGCATCGCCGCCGGATCGGCAAGCGTCAACAGCCGTTCGCCCTGCGCCCGGTTGCCGATCTGGTCATGTGTCTGATTGGCGTTGATGAAGGCGGTCGCGGGCAGATGCCCCACCGGCGCACCGCGTGGGCGCGCTTTGCAGACACCCGCAACAGGCCGCAGTTGGCCCTGCTCGACCGCGCCTTCGGCCAGCGCTTTGACCAGATCGCCCATCGGATCGACTGCGAAGGGCGCATAATAGCCCAGCGCCTCGCCGGTCAGCAGGCAATGGATCGCATGATGGTAATCGTCATTCCACGCTGCGCAGATCACACCTTTTTCACGATGATCCGGCAAGTTCCGCTCATCCTCGGCGATCAGATGGATTGGCCGGTCAAACCCCGCCGCCTCCACCGCATCCGACAGTTCCGTAACCAGGTCGGGGGTCGAGCGGTCGACGATCTGATGCACCGCATCCAACCGCAGCCCATCCAGCCGATACTCGCCCAGCCACATCAGGGCTGCCTCGATGTAGAACGCGCGCACGGCGGGTTGCGAATAGTCGATCCCCGGCCCCCAGGGTGTGGCCCGGTCGCCATCGAAGAACTCTGGCGCGATGGCATGCATCACCGCACCCTCTGGCCCGAAATGGTTGAACACCACATCAAGCAGCACCATCAGACCATACTCATGCGCTGTCTCGACCAGTTCCCGCAGCTCGTCCGGCGTGCCGTAGGCCGGATGTGGCGCAAAGGGCATCACGCCGTCATAGCCCCAGCCGCGCCGCCCTGCGAATTGCGCCACCGGCATGATCTCGATCGCGGTGATCCCCAGATCGGCCAGCTCCTTCATATGGCGCGCGGCGGCCAGGAATGTGCCCTCATGGGTGAACAATCCGATGTGCAACTCGTAGATCACGGCCTCTTCCCAAGGCCGCCCGGCCCAGGGTTTGCCCCAGTGATACCGCTCCGGATCGTGCAGCCGTGACGGGCCGTGCAACGAGGCCATCTGTTCGCGCGACGCAGGGTCCGGGATTGCTGCGCCATCGACGATAAAGCGATAGGCCTCTCCCTCGACGGCACCAAGCTGGCCCGAGAAGACACCGTCCGGACCGCGCGTCAGCGTCGCATAACGCCCGCAGATCTCCACCTCGACCCGCCGCGCCGAGGGCGCCCACAAACCGAAACGCCACAGATTGCGGCACACCGGCAGCGCACCCCAAATGCGCCGCAGCACAGGCTGCGATTTAACGAGATGAAGCGACGCACCAAGATTGTCCGGCATCATTCCCATTCCCCTGGTTCGGAGGTCAACGGTCAAAGGCCTGTCCGGTTCCCCCATAATCCGCTTCGAGGGTCACCCTGTCCAGTCCGCACCCCCCGCCCGGAAGGCGAAAGCGCTACCCGTCCCACGTGCAGTGCCTCCAGCGGCGGAAACTGGCGCAGTTCCGGCGTCGTCAATGATCGGTGCCGGGGTCGGTGCCAGTGCCACGCACCAGCCGGGCAAGCATTGCCACCACAAACAGCACGACGAACATGATGAACAAGATTTGCGCGATTCCCGCCGAGGTCCCGGCAATGCCGCCGAAGCCGAGCAACGCAGCGATCAGTGCAATGGCAAGAAATGTCAGGGCCCATCCAAGCATGAGTGATCTCCTTCGTCAGGGTTAAGGGGTGCGGAATTCCTCCGCTTCTGGTAGTCACAACGGGTAAATGCGGCGCGAAGTTCCCCATGCTCTTTGCGGAACCTGCACCCTCGACATGCGTTTAGCCCCGAACGCCCAACCCCGGGAGATCCAGACCTGATGCGATATAGTACTGTTTTCGCTTTACTTTTTACCGCAATCCTAGGTCTCTCCCCGATCCCCTCCACAGCGCAGATGGTGCCCGCCAAGACTGAGCCCCCAACCGCCACCTCCGAGGCGACCGCCGCCGATGCGGCCAGCAAACTGCTCGCCGTGCTGCAGGACCCTGTCGCGCGCGACGCCTTGATCGCCCAGTTGAAAGAGGTCACGGCCAGGGCCCCGGGCACGGGCGACGCACCGCAACCCGCCGGAAGCCCTGCCACAGCCCTGACCTCCGAAACCCCGAGCGTAGCGCAGAACGTCGCCAGTGCGACCCTCGGCGTGGCGCGCGATGGCGCGACCCAACTGAACCAGATCGGCAGCCAGCTTGCCCGCCTTTCGGTGCTGGGCACATGGGTCTCCGAAAATGCCCCAAGGCTCGCGCCACGGCTCGGCGGGCTGGTCCTGACGATAGCCTCGACCGGGGTGATCTTCGCCCTGCTCGGCGCGCTGGTCGGGCGCCTCGGCCGCCGCCTGATGCCCCGTCCGGGGGAACGGTTCGCCCGCCGCGCGCGCGGCGCGGGCATCGTACTTGCCGCAAGGATCGGAGAGGCAGTGGTGGCCCTGATCGCAGGCTACGCGCTGTCCACCTTCGTCTTCGGTGAGGGTGGCGCGCCGAGCGATGCGCAAACCCTCTACCTCAACGCGCTGGCGGTCTTCGCCGGCGGCGCGGCGCTGCTTGGTCTGCTGGTCAGCCCGGATGCAGACCGCCTGCCCGCGCTCTCCTCGATCGCCCCGGTGGCGCAGGGCGTGGTCTACCGCCGCCTGCGCACGGTGCTGGGCTGCATCGCCTTCGGCTTTCTCTTCCTGATGCCGCTTGCCCAGCTCTGGGGCGGCTATATCGTCGCCCGCCCGTTCCGCACCCTGATCGCCACCGTCAGCGCGGCGGTGGCCCTGCTCGCCATCCGCCGCGTCTCGCGCGTGGTGGGCATCGCGCGGAACGACGCGCGCCACCCGCTTCCCGACAGCGACGATGCCGGAGCGGTAATGGCAGCCGGTGCGCATTCCCTCTGGCGCAGCGCGTGGCCACCGCTCGCCTATGTCTATGTCATCTACTGCTGGGTGATCGCGCTGGTCCAGCCCGGCCGGGTCAGCGAGCTTGTGCTGGTCGGCACTGCCTATACCGCGGGCGGCGTTCTGGTCATGCTGATCGCGCTACGTCTGCTGTCCAACGCCCCTTCGGTCCGCGCACCGCTGCCGCGTGCGGTGCTGGGCGCGGTGCCCCGCCTCGGGCCACGCGCCGACCGCATCGCGGGCGCGCTCAGCTGGGCCACCTCGGCCGTGTTGCTGGTCGCCGCCGTCTGCCTCGTGCTCAACGGCTGGGGCTGGGTCGACATGCAGGGCTTCCTTGCCCGCGCCGCAGTGCAGGCGGCGATCTGGCGCCTCCTTTCAGCGCTGCTGGTCGCAGTGATCGCGGCGCTGATCTGGGCCGTCGTCGCCTCCTGGGTCGACCACCGCCTGACCGACGATTTCCCGGGCCAAGTCAACACCGCCCGCAAGCGCACGCTGCTTGCGCTGTTCCGCAACGCCTTTACCATCGCCATTGCCATCCTCGCGATCATGATCACCCTGTCGCAACTCGGCCTCGACATCGCCCCCTTGCTCGCTTCGGCCGGGGTCGTCGGCCTCGCCATCGGCTTCGGTTCGCAGAAACTGGTGCAGGACATCATCACCGGCCTCTTCATCCAGCTTGAGAACGCCATCAACGAAGGCGATGTCGTCGGCGTCGCGGGCATCACCGGCGGCGTGGAAAAGGTCACGATCCGCTCGGTCCGCCTGCGCACCCTCGATGGCGCCGTGCATATCGTACCCTTCTCGGCGGTCAGCACGGTGACCAACCTGACCCGCGATTTCGCCTTCCACGTCGCCGAGATCGGCGTCGCCTACAAGGAAAAGGTCCCGCTGGTGAAAGAGGCGATGGAGGAAGCCTTCGCCCGCCTCAAGGCCGAACCCGTCGCCGAAGGGATCCTCGCCCCGCTCGACATGCAGGGCGTCATCTCGCTCGGCGACAGTTCTGTGGTGATCCGCGCCCGGATCAAGACCATCGCTGGAAGCCAGTGGGGCATCGGGCGGCGCTACACCGAACTGGTGAAAGAGGTTCTGGACGAGCGCAACATCGAGATCCCCTTCCCGCACCGCCAGCTGGTCTTTCCGGCGGGCGGGCTGCCCTTGCTGGGCAGCCGGCCGGCCCCGGGCACCGACGACGCAGAGCCGGAGAAAGATCTCGGCACCGCACCCCTTGGCCGCGACATGCCCTCATCAGCCGAGGCCGCGGCCTCCCCCGATCTCGGCGACGAATCCTCGGACACCAAGGCCTGATTACGGGTCAGGGAACCCGCCCGCCTGTTAAGCGTTGGCAAAACAGCGGGGTAGTCCCCAGCCCAATCAAAGGACCTTGTTATGTTCATCATGTCCGGCCTTGGCGGCCTTATCGTTCTTTTGCTCGACATCTGGGCGCTGATTTCCATCCTTGGCTCATCGGCCAGCACCGGCACCAAACTGCTCTGGGTGTTGCTCGTTCTGGTGCTGCCGGTTCTGGGCGTCATCCTCTGGCTTCTGGCCGGTCCCCGGGCACCCGCTCGCGGATTTTAAGGCGCCCGTCATGGCGCGCGCACGGCGCATCTTTACCGCCCTCGGAGATATCTGGGGCAGCATCGACAGGCTGAACATGGGCCTGATCGCGGCTGGCGTGGGCTTCTTTGCCATGCTGGCCGTGTTCCCCGCCCTCGCGGCCATCGTCATGCTGTGGAGCCTTGTGGCAGACCCATCGAAGATCGGTGATCTGCTGGCGCTCGGCGCAGGCATCCTGCCTGGCGATGTGCTGGGCGTGCTCAACGCGCAGGTCAACGGGCTGATCCGCGCCGGCTCGCAATCCAGCATCGGTTGGGCCAGCCTTTTGTCCTTCGTGCTCGCACTCTGGTCCGCCCGCGCTGGCGTCGATGCGCTGATCCAGGGCCTCGACACGGTCTACGGCCTGCCGCACCGCGCCGGGGTCGTCAGCCGCGTGCTGACCGCCATCGGCCTGACTCTGGTGCTCTGCAGCCTCGCCATCCTCGCCATCGCGGCCGTCGTCGTGGCACCCATCATCATCGCGGTGGTCCCGCTCGGCCCCGCAGCAACCCTGACGATCGAGATCGCACGCTGGCTGCTCGCGTTCTTCGTGATCAACCTCGGCCTCGGGCTGATCAACCGTTATGGCCCCAACCATCGGGATGAGCGTCCGGCGTGGGTCACCCCCGGCGCGATCGCGGCGGCCTTCCTCTGGTTGCTCGTCTCGGTCGCCTTCTCGGTCTACCTCAGCCATTTCGGCCGTTACAACCAGATCTACGGCTCGCTCGGCGCCGCTGTGGCGTTGCTGATGTGGTTCTACCTGTCCGCCTATGTCGTCCTGCTCGGCAGCGCGCTCAACGCCCGCCTTGGCTATCCGACGCGCCCCCGAAAGCCTGTCCTGCGCCGCGCCGCCCGGACACGCGTGCTTGCCGACCAGACCTGACCACGATCGTACAGTCCCTGAAAGCCAAGCACCGCAACCCCTGACCCGGATTCGTTATCGTGAGTGACCTCGCAGTGCCAACCCCCTTCGGAGAAACCGAACCGCCCTTGATCCTTCTCGGGGTCGGCGCCTCGGCGGGGGGGCTCGAGGCCTATCAGGCCCTGCTGGGCGCGCTGCGCGAAACCGACAATTTCGCGCTGATCCTCGTCCAGCATCTCGACCCCGAACATGAAAGCCTGATGCCGGAACTGCTGTCCAAACGCAGCCCGCAGCCGGTGGTGGCCATCACCGACGGCATGACGGTCGAGCCGGGCCATATCTACCTGATCCCGCCCGCCTATGCGCTGCGCATCGAAGGCCGCACCCTGCGGCTTGATGAATTCGAGACCCCGCGCGGCCAGCGCCGCCCGATCGACACCTTCTTCGAATCCCTCGCCCATGAACACGGCGCGAACGCGGCGGCGGTGATCCTTTCCGGCACGGGCAGCGACGGCGCACAGGGCGTTCGCGCCATCAAGCAGGGCGGTGGTTTGGTTTTCGCGCAAGACCCACATGACGCGAAATATGACGGCATGCCGCGCGCAGCCATCGCCACCGGTGCGGTCGACATGGTGCTTCCGGCGACCGAGATGGTTGGTATCCTGCGCGACTTCCACCACCACGTCACCGACATCACACCGGTCATCGAAAGCGATGCCGAATTCATCGAGAAGGTGGTGCGCAACGTCCGCTACCGCACCGGGCATGATTTCTCGGGCTACAAACCCGGCACGCTCCTGCGCCGCATCACCCTGCGCATGACCGTCCTCAGCCTCGCCTCACCTGCCGATTACCTGCGCGAACTGGTGCAGAACCGGTCCGAGGCCGACCGCCTGTTTCGCGACCTTCTGATCAACGTCACCAGCTTCTTCCGCGACGAATCCGCCTTTGAGGCCTTGCGCGACACGATCATTCCCGCCCTGCTGGACAGCAAGACCCCGGATGATGAGCTTCGCATCTGGGTCCCCGGCTGCTCGACCGGGCAAGAGGCCTATACCGTCGCAATGCTGGTCGCGGATGAGATGTCGCGGATGGATGCAAGGCCTCGAGTCTCGGTCTTCGGCACCGATATCGACGAAGAGGCTTTGGGCGTCGCGCGGCGCGGCCAATACCCCAATTCCATCGTGACCGAGGTACCGCAAAGCTATCTCGATCGCTTCTTCATCCCCACCCGTGACGGCTACGAGGTGCGCGCCGACCTGCGCGACATGGTCCGTTTTTCCGCGCAAAGCCTGATCAAGGACCCGCCCTTTTCACGCATCGACCTGATCACCTGCCGCAACCTGCTGATCTATTTCGACCACGCACTGCAAGACCTCGCCCTACGGGTGTTCCATTACGCGCTCCGCCCCGGGGGCTACCTGATGCTCGGCCCCTCCGAAGTGGTGCGCACCGATATCGACATGTTTCAGGAAGAGGCCCTCGAACACCGCCTCTGGCGGCGCAACGCCGCCCCGGCCCGCCCGCTCGACCTGCCGCGCGCCTCGCGCAACCTGCAGATCGACCCGACCCGCCCGCGGGCACTGCAGGATGACAGTCCGGTGCTCGGCCTGCCGAGATCCGCCGCCCGTGCGCTGATCGAGCGCCATGTCCCGCCGTTCCTGCTGATCGGCCCCAATGACGAGGTGACCGAGGTCGGCCCCGGCGCCGATGCCTATGTCCGGCTGCCCACCGGCCCGGTCAGCCTCGGGCTGCGCGCCCTCGTCGTCCCGGCGCTCGATTCGGCGGTCAAACGCCTACTGACCAGCCTCGGCCTCAGCGGCGGCGCCTACCGCGAGATCGCGCTGAACGCCCCCAGCCCCGAACTGCCCGCCCGCTTGATCATCGGCGCCGAGGCCCTGTCCGACGGCACGCGCATCGTCACCTTCCGCGCGCCCTCGGCACAGGGCGACGACACTCCACCCGCCGCAGCGCAAATCGTCATCGACGACACCTATGTCAGCCAGCTTGAGGATGAACTGGAACAGGCTCGCCGCGCCGTCCGCACCACGGTCGAAGAGCTTGAGACCTCGAATGAAGAGCTGAAAAGCTCGAACGAGGAAATGATGTCGATGAACGAGGAGCTGCAATCCGCGAATGAGGAGCTTTCCTCCTCGAACGAAGAGTTGCAGACCAAGGTCCACGAACTGGCCGAGGCCAATGCCGATCTCGCCAATTTCATGGAAAGCACGCAGATCGCGACCGTCTTCCTTGACGAACGCCTGCACCTGCGCAACTTCACTCCCGATGCGGTGGCGTGGTTCCGCTTCGTCGAACAGGACCGGGGCCGCGCCCTGACCGATATCGGCGCGAGGCTTGACGTTGCTGCCATCGCTGGCGCCTGCCGCCGGGTGATCGACACCGGGCAGCCGGAAGAGCTGCGCATGGCCTCCGCAGATGGCAAAGCCGAAGTGATGATCCGCTTCGCTCCCTACCGCGCCGAAACCCAGGGCTCAGGCGGTGTGGTGTTTTCCGTCTTCGACGTCACTACCGTCACGGAATACGCCCGCAAGGCCGAAGACGCCGGTGCCGAGGCCCGCACCAGCGCCGAAGAGATCGAGGAGCTGTACCTCGGCAATCCGAACGCGATGGGGCTGGTCGACGAAAGCTATCATTTCCTGCGCGCCAATCCCCGTCTGGCGGAAATCACTGGCATCGCCTCGGCGGCGCATCAGGGCACCACGATCACCGAGGCGCTGCCAACGCTCGCGCCCCAGCTGCTGCCCTCGGTCGATGCGGTGTTTCACACCGGCAAGCCGGTGCTGGCACAGGTCGTGCGCGGCCGCACCGCCGCCGCCCCCGACGATGACCGGGTCTGGGAGATTGACTGGTATCCCGTGCGTCGCAGCGACAAGGTCCGCGCCGTCGGCTTCAACGTCACCGACGTGACCCACCTGCTCGAGCTTCAGGCCGACTTCCGCCGCATCATGCGAGAGCTGCAGCATCGCGTGAAGAACATGCTCTCGAACGTCATCGCCCTGGTGAACCGCGCGCGTCGCGAAACCGGCGAACCCGCGATGGTCCTCGACAACCTTGCCCAGCGCATCCGCGCGCTCGCCAATACCCACAACTTGCTGACCGCCGAAAACTGGGCCTCAACCTCGATCCGCGACATCCTCGGGCTGGAACTCATCAACGTCTACGGCGACGAGCGGGTGATCCTGCGCGGCCCGGACATCCGCCTGAACGCCCGCAGCACGCTTGCCATCGGCATGGCGGTGCACGAACTCGCCACCAACGCCGCGAAATACGGGTCCTTCTCGATCCCCGAAGGCCGCGTCGCGGTCAACTGGCACCGGATTGACGAGGGCGAAGGCGAACGTTTCGTGCTGCGCTGGGAAGAGAGCCACGGCCCCCGAGTGACGGAACCAGAGCGTGGCGGCTTCGGAACCCAACTGATCCGATCGATGATCGAAGGCACCCTGGGGGGTGAGATTACGGCAAATTGGGAACCTGCGGGGGTGCAGTTCGTTATCTCTTTACCATGGGACGCCGCAACAGAAGTGGATTACGATAGTGACCTGGACCCCCTCAGACATGCGGATCCTCTACCTTGAAGATGAGGCAATCATCGCATTGGAGATGGTCGAAGTGCTGCGCGACATCGGGTTCTCGGACATCTGCATGGCCTATTCGCTGCCGATGGCCGAAAAGTTCCTGGACGATGGCGCGGTCGACCTGGCGCTGTTGGACGTGAACCTCAGCCACGGCCGAACCTCGTTCGAATTGGGCGACCGGCTGATGGGCGACGGCGTCCCTGTGGTCTTTGCCACCGGCTATGCCACGGCCTCTCTGCCCGCCGACCCCCGAGCACTGGTCATCGAAAAACCGGTGACGCCCGCGGCCCTTGCCCAGGCGCTCGAAACCGCGCTGGCACGCGTCTGCTGACAATCCGACCGCTCAGCCGGGATGCAGCAGCCCGTGGATGAAGCCCAGCTTTGCCTGCACTGGCCCGGCCAGCACGAAGGGGTAGAAATCCGCCTGCCCCATCGCGCGGTTCATCGAATTCATCGCCACCGAGACAGGGATCCAGGCATCGAGCAAGCCCTGTACCGGCCCTTTCCCATAGGGATTGATCTTAGGCGCGATGCCATATTCCGCCGCCGTCTCCAGCCCGTCCACCATGTGCAGGTAATGCGCCCAGGTTTCCGCGAAATCCTCCCAGGGGTGCGAGGTCGCATAGGCACTGACAAAATGCGCCTCCCAGCCCTTGGGTGCGCCATCGCGGTAATGCGCCTTCAGCGCCTCGGCGTAATCCTGCTCCGGGTCGCCGAAGACATCGGCGAAATCGGCCAGACGGCCCCCCGCCTCGACCAGAACCTCCCAGTAGAAATGGCCCACCTCATGGCGGAAATGCCCGAGCAAGCGCACGATAAGGCTCGCCCATCCGCACCCGCGCCGCCTCGCGCATATCATCATCAGCCTCGGCAATGTTCAGCGTCACCAGTCCATGTTCGTGCCCGGTCAGCACGCGCTTCTGGACATTCCCGTCCAGCCCCAGCCGGTCGCCGAGGAAGCGGAACCGCAGCCCGTCGCGCGGCAGGCCGAACTGCATCAGCGAATACCACAGCCTTGCCTTGGATTCCTCCAGACGCGCCCAGCGCGCCTCATTGCCCGGCACCTTCAGGTCCGGGATCGTCTCGGTCGCCGCACAGCATTCGCACAGGCTGCCTGACCCGGCGATCCAGTTGCATCCGATCGCCCCCCGATTCCGACAGAGCGCGACCGCCTCCTCCACCGGCTCCATCGCCGCCACTTCGGGGCGCAGTGCCAGATAGGTGCCGCAGGTCAGACAGGCGGTATTGCGGTAATGCACCTCGGTGCCACAGACCGGGCAGGTAAATCGCTTCATCTTTGGTCCTTCTCTCTACCAGGCGCGTGGCCGCTCTCCCAATTCGTTCCGCGCCGGAAAGTTCCGCCGGTGGAACCATATCCACGGCCAGTGCGTTCTTCCACCACAAGGCAGATCGGGCACACGGCGGATCGGGAAAGGGTCAGGACATGATGATGGCACGGCAAATCTCCAATCCCGCGGCACTCGATGCTGTGGCAAACGTCCATTGCCGCCTTCTCGAAACCCTCGACGGCTATGACCGCATGGCGGCCGATGTCCGCCCCGGCCTGCGTGACACTGCCGACCGCTTTCGCGCCCTGCATTTCGTGCAGGCCCGCCAGCTCGCCACCATTCTCGCCCATCATGGGAGAGAGGCCGATTGCACCGGCTCCTATTTCGGCACGGTGGAAGAAGGCGTCATGTCCGTCTCGTCATTCTATCACGAGGCGGAAGAGGACATCCTGACCCAGATCCGCACCGGCGAGGCGCAAGTGCTCGACGCATTCGACGCCGCCGCCCGTGCGGCCCTGACCGGCGAAGACCTTGCCCGGATCCGGCTGATGCGGTCGGAGCTTCAGCAAATGCTGACCCGCGCCAGGCCCGCCGCCGCCTGACCCGACCGTCCGGTCCCTGCAATCCGCGACGGCATGCCAAACCGGCAGGCCGTAAGTAACCCATTGATGAAAGGAGCTTTCGATGAACAATGCACCCTCCGCCAAGGAAACCGCCACCGAAACCGCCGAGGCCGTGAAAACCGCCGTAAAGCGCAACGCCAAATCCGTCGGCGAAGAGCTGAAACATGACGTCAAGGACGCCTCAAAAGACGTCAAGCGCGCCGCCGCCAGCACGCGCCGCGCGGCCAGCAGCAAGGCCCGCAGCGCCAAGGCGCGTGTCGAGGCCGAGGCCGACGACTTGCGCGAAGTGACGGCCGACAAGGCCGATGAGGCCGCCTCGACCTTCCGCACTGTGGCGGATGAGGCGTTGGCGATGCCGTCCCGCGCCCTGCACAAGGTGGCAGATGGCATGTCCGACGTGGCCGACAGCCTGCGCGGCACCTCGGTCAGCAGCGCCGTCGCCGACACCCGTGCCTATGCCCGCCGCAACCCGCTGCGCTTCGTCGCCGGGGCGGCAATCGCGGGCTTCGCGCTGGTCCGCCTGATCGGCTCTGCCGCGGCCAAAGGCACGCGCAAGTGACCACGGTTCTCGGCATCGAACGCCACGCCAGCACCGGCAGACTGATCCGCGACGCGGGCCAGCAGCTTTCCGCCCTGCTTTCGGCCGAGGCCGCGCGCGTCCGGGCCGAAGTTGCGGCCCGCCTGCGCCTGATGCGTGTGGCCGTTGTCGTGCTTGCCCTGGCCCTCGCCGCCTTTACCATCGGGCTGAACATCGCCGCCTCCGCGCTTGTGGTTGCACTGTCCCTGACGGGCCTCGGCCCGATCTGGGCGCCCGTCCTGGTCGGCGGCATCCTCGTCGCCACCGCACTCGCCCTCGGCTACTGGGCCGTGTCTGCCCTCGGCCCCTCCGCGCTGCTGCCGCTCGACATGCTCGACCGCCTGCGCGGCGACACCCCCAATTCACAGGAGTTTTCCCCCAATGACCCGTCACTCTGACTCCAGCAAGATCGAGGCTGACCTGCGCCACAGCCGCGACGCTCTCTCGGCCACGCTCGAAGCCCTGCAGGATCGATTTGCCGGCAGCGGCCTCGCGCAAGAGGCGATGTCGCTGATTGCCAATAACGCCGGCACCTATGGCCGCTCGATCGGCCGCGCCGCACGCGCCAACCCGGTACCCTTCGCGCTGGCTGGTGCCGCACTTGGCTGGTTCGCCTTCGGTCCGCGCCGCCACGCGCCCGAACCTGACGCCGCGATCCTTGACGAAATGACCGAGGCCGCGGCAGAAATCCCCGCCGACGCGCAGGAACTTTGGGCCCGCAACGTCGACCGCCTGCGCGAACGCGCCAGCCGCGCCCTGCGCCGGATCGAACGCGATGCCCGCGACCACCTCTCCGACGTCCGCGACGGGATTGCCTCGCGCTACGAAGACGCGCGCGATTTCACCGCGGAGCGGGCAGAGATCATCGCCACCTTCACCCGGGACCTGAACGACAGCTTCCATGACGGGCTCGATGACCTCACCGACGCCGCGCGCGAGCGTGTCGTGGCGGCCCGCGAACGTGCCTATGCCGCCGGCGCAAGTGCCGAACGCGCGATGAAATCCGGCGCGAAAGAGGCCGGACGCATGTTCGAGGATCATCCGCTGGTCGCGGGCGCCCTTGCCATCGGCATCGGCGCGACGCTTGCTGCCGCCCTGCCGCGCCGCGCGCCGCGCCGCCCGGCCCCCTCGGATCGCGCCGCCATGATGGCCGAAGCGATGGAGGTGGTCCGCGAAGAACGCGCCCGCGCCGCCCGCATCGCCCGCGGCTTCGGCGAAGACCTCCGCGCCTCGGCCGAGGATTTTGCCAATTCCCTCGCCCAGAACGCAGCCGACGCGGGCGAGACCCTTCGCAACCGCGCAACGACCACCCGGCGCGGTCTGTTTCGCCATCGGTGAGGGCGACCGCCTATCGAATTCGCCGGCGTATCACTCATCGTCCCGTTCCCGCGCCGGTGGACAGCGGGCAGTCTGTTTCCCCGACAGGCTGCCCGCGCCTTTTCCGGCTTCCACTCATGTCGGTGGAACCACACCCGCCCGCGGTGCGTTACTTTGACAGGCAGACAGACCGGAGGGTCCCACCATGGTGGATAGCAAGGCATCCCTGACAGCCGTCATCGCAGCGCTCGACCAGAGCCTTGGCTTGCTTGAGGCTGAATCCGGCCGCGGCCTTGGCGCGCTCGTGCGCCCGATGATGTTGCGCCGCCGCCGCTCTGGCGCGACCCTGCGTGCCATGCTGCGCTGGTATGGCATCACGCCGCCACCCACACAGGGGCGAGCCCCGGTCGCAACCCATTCGCTTTATGCGCTGTGCCAGTCGGAACGCCGCCTGATCTCGCTCTACGACACAGCGATCCAGATGGCGGGCCAAAATGCCCCGGAATACCGACTGCTGGTCGAACAACGCGCCGATGTAGAGGTTGGCTTCGCCGCGCTTTCCGGCGTGCTCACCTCTGCCCGGCCCGGCAGCCGCCGCACCTCGCTGTCCCAGCTCAGCGCCTGAGGGGGCATTCAGAACTCTGGCGCCGAAGCTGCGTCGACGGCGTCTTCCGCGGTCTCATCGGCGTCATTCGCCCGCGTACGTTGTTCGGCATCGGCCAGCGGCCGCACCTGAAAGGTGACGCGCAGCGTATAGGTATCGCAATCATCTTCTCGCTCGATCTGGCCGCCCAACTGCTGCCCGAAGGCGTTCAGCAACTGCATCCCGAACCCGGTGCTCGCCTCCGGCCCGAGATCAGGGCGATCGGCCCCGTTACCGATTGAATTCATCACCGTCAGCACCGCCGACTGCTCCTTGTCCCGGGTCAGGCTGACACTCAGCCGGGGCATCGATCCGTTCCGGTCGCCGGCATATTTCATCGCATTGGTCAGCGCCTCGGTCAGCAACAGCGACAGCGGCACTGCCTGATCCGGGGTCAGACGGATCTGCTCGAAATCGGTCTTCACGCTCAACCTCCGGCCCGGCCCGGTCGCCAGATTGACGATCTGCCGCACGATATCCGTCAGCAGCTCATCCGCCCGGATGTCCGTCACGCCCGTGGTCTGATAAAGCCCGCGGTGGATCGTGGCCAGGCTCATCACCCGGTCCTGCAACCCTTTCATCAGCATCCGCGGACCTCGGGCGAGGTTGCCCGCCGCATCTGCATGTTCATGATCGAGGCGATCAGTTGCAGGTTGTTCTTCACCCGGTGATGGACCTCGCGCAGCAACACCTCTTTCTGGTGCACCACATCTTCCATCTCTGCCTCGTCATGCAGGATGGTCTCGGTCATTCGCTCGAAGCTGTCCGGCCACTACGCGGATCTCCTAAGGTGCCGCGGTCACATCCGATAACGCTCGCACCGCCGCCGCCCGCCGCCGAACGAAGCGATCGACCGCCGCAAGCGTACGGATATGCCGGATCACCAAGCGATCGGCCGCGATCCAGGCCACAACGAGACTGACCAGCGCCATCAGGAGCGGAATGATAAGCGGCGAGATCGTGGTCAGAAACCGCCGGCGGTCATGTTCGCCGCGGGCCAGGATCCGATCACGTAAAGCTGCCGCCTGCACGAGTGGCACCACCGCGAAGGACCGCAGCCCCTCGCCCGCCGAACTGCCGGTAAAGGCCACCGGGCCGGATCTGGCCAGATCGGTCAGATGTTCGTCGCGTCGGCAGGAATTCCGTCGTTTCCTTGATCCCGGCCGAGGCGGTCAGCACATTGCCCGATCCGTCAAAGGTGAACAGCGCAGGCGGCTCGGCACCCAATTCGCCGGTCGTATCGGTCCGCGGTCTGCAACGCCTTGATGTGGGATCGACAGTGATATGACCCCGAGCAGCTTGCCCGTGGCATCGAAGACCGGATCGACAACACCCAGAACCGCTGTACCCGACACCGGCCGGGCGCGGTTCACGACAAAGCCGGGCTTCGGATCGGCAATCAGTGCGAGGAACCGTGCATTCGTGCTGAAGTCGAACGTGTCGCCAGAGCCGGAACAGGTCATCTTGCCATCCGGCGGGATGAAGGCCACCAGCGTATAGACCGGGTTCTCCGAGGCGAACTGCTTCATCAGTGTCATGCAGGTCGCCGGGTCGTCGCATTGGTGGCGGCCACCGCATCCGCCAGGCCTGCGCGCTGCCCAGCGCGATCTGGATATGGCGCAGCACGGGCGCTGCCGCCCGCACCGTATCGCCCATCAAGGCAGCTTCCGAACGCGACCGTGCCTCTTGCGAAAGCGAGATAGTCTGCACCGCCCGAAAGAACCGCCAGCGGCAACAGCGCCAGCGCGATCAATGAGGTGATACGGAACCCCAGCCGGTCTGTCATCCGCCCGCGCGGCGACAGGAGCATTGTCATGCTGCGCGATCTCCCGGCACGGCGGTCACACCCTTCGCCGCCTCGCCCACGCCCGAGAACATGTCTTCCCCCTCTGCGAGCCCCATCAGTTCGCACAGCTTGGCGCGCGCCCGGTTGGCCCGGCTTTTGACGGTGCCGACCGCGACACCCATCATCTCCGAGGCTTCCTCATAGGAAAACCCCGAGGCGCCGACAAGGATCAGCACCTCGCGATGCTCGGGCGACAGCTGATCGAAGGCGCGGCGGAAATCGTTGAACGCCAGTCGCCCATCATGGGCGGGCTTTTCGAACAAGGCCGCGGCATGGATGCCATCGGGATCGGCAACTTCGTACTTCCGCTTGCGACCGTTCGGAATAGAAGGTGTTGCGCAGGATGGTGAACAGCCAAGCCCGCAGGTTGGTGCCCCACCTGAATTTGTCCAGATTGCTCCAGGCCTTGACGATGGTGTCCTGCACCAGATCATCCGCCGCCGACAGATTACGCGTCAGGCTCATGGCAAAGGCGCGCAGCGCCGGAAGATGGTCCAGCATCTCCTCGCGCGGATCGCGATTGACACCTTCCGTCTCCGCAGTGGCGGTCATTTGCCCTTCTCCTTGTTCTTCAGCTGCTCCAGCAGCTGCGTGAAGCTGTCGGGAACTTCGCGGTCGAGCTCTTCTTCATAGACCCGCTTGAGATTTTCGTCGATTTCCTTGCGCAGTCTCGACCTGCCGTTCTCGTTCGTCATGTCTTCCAACATGTCCTGTCCCGTTCCGCCATCCTTGCATGGAACCAAACGCGGCAGACAGGCGTTTGGTTCCCGGAGAATATTGCGATTGGAGAGTAATCTATGTCTTCCGAAGCGCAGCACGATGTTGCCGCAACCGTTGGAACAAACCTGCCCTACCTTGCGCCGTTACGCGCGCGCCCTGACAGGCAGTCAGGAAAGCGGCGACCGTTACGCTGCCGCCACGCTCGAGGCTCTGCTGGAAGATACCAGCGTCCTGTCGCTCAGCGACGATCCGAAAATCGCGTCTGTTCCACGCCTTTCATCTGGTCTGGTCCAGCGCGGGCGGCCTTGTCGGCGACCCCGACAGCACGTCTGTCCGCGCGCGCGCAGGACCACCTGGCCAGCCTGACCGCCGAACACGCGAGAGGCGCTGCTGCTGCACTCGATCGAGGGCTTCCGCCACGACGAAATCGCCACGATCATGCAGATCGAGCCGGAGGAGGCAGGCGAGTTGATCGACATCGCGGTGCGCGAAATCGAAGCCTCCGTCGCTGGCAAAGTCCTGGTGATCGAGGATGAGGCGATCATCGCCATGGATATCGCCGCGATCGTCGAGCAGATGGGCCATTCGGTCACCGGCATCGCCTCGCACCCGGACCGAGGCGGTGCCGCTCGCCTCCGTGAACCGCCCCGACCTGATCCTCGCCGATATCCAGCTCGCCGATAACTCCTCGGGCATCGACGCGGTCAACGATATCCTGAAGCAGTTCGACGATATCCCGGTGATCTTCATCACCGCCTTCCCGGAACGCCTGCTGACCGGCAAACGCCCGGAGCCGGCCTTCCTGATCACCAAACCCTATGACGAAGAACAGGTCCGCTCGGCGGTCAGCCAGGCGATGTTCTTCTCCTCCACCGAAACGCTCGCAGCCTGACCCGCAAGGTACCTCGCGCGGGAACGCGTCGCGATCGACCCCCAGGCCCTCGGGCCTGGGGGGTTTCACCGGATCTGTCGCGAATTTCAGAAAAGACCCATGTTGTGCTGCTCGAGGCACATGGCGACGCTGCGCGTTGAGCAAAGACCTGAAGCGTGGCGCGCCATTTGCGGCAATCGCGCGTTTGAAGGAGCGACGGCGACATCACACCTCTCTGACGCTACGGCTGAGGCGTGGTCGCGTAGTCGGCGTCACTCACCTGCTCGAGCCAGTCCACCGGCGAGCCGTCGCGGGATTCCTGCATCGCGAGATGGCACATCGCAACATCGGGTGAGGCGCCGTGCCAATGCTTCTCGCCCGGCGCGAAGCGGATCGTGTCGCCGGGGCGGATTTTTTGGATTGGGCCCCCCTGCGACTGGGCGAGGCCCAGGCCGGAGATGACCAGCAGTGTCTGGCCGAGCGGGTGGGTGTGCCACGCCGTGCGGGCGCCGGGTTCGAAGGTCACCAGGGCTGCGTTCAGACGGGATGGTTCCTGTGCAGAAATGACCGGGTCGATGCGAACCGAGCCGGTGAAGTAATCGGCCGGTCCCTTTCCGGATGGGCGGGTGCCGCCTGTGATGATGTCCATTTTCCGAAAGTCCTTTTCATTGGTGGGGGATGGTGGAGTCATACGGGCCGAAACCGATCCTTGGAAGCAGGCGAGGGCAGTCAGTCATTTCCGCAGGCGGGGCCGCTGTGACATGAAAGGTTCACATCGGGGTGTCATTGCCACCGACACAAGGCAGATTTCGGAAATGCGGGGCTTGGGTCGGGGAAAATGAACGCAGTTTCAAGACCGCCGGGCGGCCTTGCGGCCTACGCTGCGGTGACCGCGGCCTATTGGGCTTTCATGCTGTCCGATGGGGCGTTGCGGATGCTGGTCTTGCTGCATTTCGACAGTCTCGGGTTCTCTCCGCTCCAGTTGGCATGGCTATTTCTTCTCTACGAACTCGCTGGAATCATTACGAATCTTGCAGCTGGATGGATTGCGGCGCGGTTCGGTCTGGCGCTGACACTCTATGCCGGGCTGGCGTTGCAGATCGTGGCGCTGGTGGCGCTCGCCTTGCTGAATCCGGGCTGGGGCATAACCGCTTCGGTGGCCTTCGTGATGGCGGTGCAGGGGCTGTCGGGGGTGGCGAAGGATCTGACGAAGATGTCGTCGAAAAGCGCGGTGAAGCTGTTGGCGCCGGGCACCGGGGCGGGGTTGTTTCGCTGGGTGGCGGTGCTGACCGGATCGAAGAATGCGGTGAAGGGGGCGGGGTTCTTCCTTGGCGCGGCGCTGCTCGCCACTTTGGGCTTCACGGCGGCGATCTGGGCGATGGCGGCGGTGCTGGCGGTGGTGCTGCTGGCCGTGGCGGGCTTCTTGCCCGAGGGATTGCCGCGGGGCCGGAAGGGTGTGCCATTTGGCGATATTTTCGCGCGAGATCAACGGATTAACCGACTTTCCGCGGCGCGGCTTTTCCTGTTTGGCGCGCGCGATGTGTGGTTCGTGGTGGGGGTTCCGATCTATTTTGGCGCGGCGTTTTCGGATGGGACGGTGGCGGGGCATGGGCGGGCGTTTTTCCTTGTGGGCGGATTCATGGCGGTTTGGGTCATGCTTTATGGTGCGGTTCAGGCGCTGGCGCCGCGCTTGATCGGGGGCGTGACGGCGGGTGACGAGGGCAGGATGGCACGGCGTAATGTGTTGATCTTGGCCGTTATTCCACTGATCCTTGCGGCGATCACCTTGGCGGCGGGGGGCGTTTCGAACTGGCTGACCGGCGTTCTGGTGCTCGGTCTGCTGGGTTTCGGCTATGTCTTCGCGCTGAATTCCGCGCTGCATTCCTACCTGATTCTGGCCTTTGCGAGACAAGATCGGGTGACGATGGACGTCGGCTTCTACTATATGTCGAATGCGGCCGGGCGGCTTCTGGGCACGCTGCTGTCCGGGGTGAGCTACCAGCTTGGCGGGCTGCCGCTCTGCCTTGCCACGGCGGCGGCGATGGCGGGGCTGAGCTCTCTATTTCTGCGCAGACTTTAGCTTTTTGCGGACTTCTGTGCAAAAAAGTTGATGTAAGGTTCATGCCCGTTTCGTGCCCGATTTGATGTTCGCAGTCACGCAACGCCCGGCGTACCCTACCCGCGCTCGGACCCGCGTGTTAGACCCGGCAAAAAGGGAGACCTCAGCGATGAAAAATTTAACCGAAGGCGGCCTCTGATGGCCCGCGCAGGTATCCCGCTGCTGGCGGTTCTGATCGACGCGGACAATTCCAGCCCGGCCTGGGCCGACGCGATCTTTGAAGAGATCTCGGGGCTTGGCGAAGCCTCGGTCCGGCGCATCTATGGTGACTTTTCGCGGCCCGGGCTGAAGGGCTGGAACGACCGGCTGGCCAGCCTTGCGCTGGTGCCGCATCACCAGCCGATGAACACGGTCGGCAAGAACGCCAGCGACATCGCATTGGTGATCGACGCGATGGACATCCTGCACAGCGGGCGGTTCGACGGCTTTGTGCTGGTCTCCTCCGACAGCGACTTCACCCGGCTCGCCAGCCGGATCCGGGAACAGGGGCTGGACGTCTACGGCATCGGCCAGAAGAAGACGCCCGAGGCCTTCCGGCGCGCCTGCAAGCGCTTCATCTTCGTCGAGAACCTGCTGGCCGGGCCGGTGCATGAGGCCGATGAGCCGGTGCGCGGCCAGCCCAAGCCCGAGGACAGCACGAAGAAGGAAGCGCCCAATGTGGCGATCCCGCTGATCCTTGCCGCGATGCGGGCGGCGGGAGGCGATGACGAGTGGTATTCGATGGGCGTGATCGGGCAATACATCACCCAGGCCAACCCGGACTTCGACTCTCGCACCTATGGCAGCGCCAAGCTGAGCGATCTGATCCGCAAGACGGCGCGATTCGAGGTGAAGCAGGGGCCGGGCAATCAGTGGATGGTGCGCGACAAGGCGTGAGCGCGGCCCTCAGGCCCCGGTCGGTGCCGTCGGTGCCAGGGTTTGGTGCCGTAGCGCGCCAGGAACATCTCGACCGCGCCGGTGACGGTGCGATCGACATCGCGCGGCGGGCATTTCGTCGAGGGGCCGAACAGCAGCCTTGCATGGATGCCGGCCTTGCAAAGTTCCGCGAACTGGTCCGCGGCAAGATCGATATCGTCGATCGCCAGCTCGCCGCGCGCGACGGCGGCGCGCAGGTATTCCGAGAGCCGCTCGCGCATCAGGCGCGGGCCGGAATTGTAGAAGGCCTGGCCGAGATCGGGAAAGCGATCGCCCTCGGCGACGCAGATGCGGAAGATGCGCTGCCCGAATTCCGAGGTGATGATCGCGGCAATGTGCCGCGCGGCGGCGGTCAGCGCCTTGATCGGCGGCGCGGACATGTCGATCAGCTTGATCGCCGTGTCGGCCTGACGCGAACACTCGCTGCGCGTCACTTCCTGGAACAGCAGGCGCTTGTCGGGGAAGTAGCTGTAGAGCGTGGCCTTGGAAACACCGGCTTCCTTCGCGATGTCGTCGACGCTGGCGCCTTCGAACCCGTCGCGCAGGAAGACCGTGCGGGCCCCGTCGAGCACCTGATCGAACTTCCTGCCTTTTTTCACGTTTGCGGCCACAAAGGTCACTGTATGGGTCCCCTTTTGGAAGACCGATTATAAACTGATTAGTTCACATCGGGCAAGCGCCGCCCTGCGGTTCATCGCGGGTGTGTTGCAGCTTGCAAACGTCGTTCCGGGTGATAGTTTAGAAGCATTCTAAGCAAGGAGCGAACCATGATCCCCGGTGTCAGCAGCCGCCGCCGTTTTTCCGATCTGTCGGAGCAGGAAATTCTGGCGCTGGCGATCTCGTCCGAAGAAGACGACGCGCAGATCTACCGGACTTATGCGCATCGGCTGCGGGCAGAATTCCCGCCTCGGCCGCGGTCTTCGATGGCATGGCGCTTGAGGAAGACGACCATCGCCGGCGGCTGATCGAGCTGCATCAGAAGCGGTTTGGCGATGTGATCCCGCTGATCCGGCGCGAGCATGTCGCGGGCTTCTATGCGCGCCGCCCGGTCTGGCTGGTGCAGAACCTTGCGCTTGAGACGATCCGCGACGAGGCCGAGGCGATGGAGCGGCAGGCGGAAGAGTTCTATCGCCGGGCCGCGGCGGCGACGCAGGATGCCGCGACGCGCAAGCTGCTGGGCGATCTGGCGGCAGGCCGAGGCGGGCCATACCCATCTGGCGCAGGACCTGACGGAAAAGCACCTCGACCGATGACACGCGCGAGGAAGAGGACCGCGCGGCGCAGCGGCAGTTCATCCTGACCTGGGTGCAGCCGGGGCTGGCCGGGCTGATGGACGGCTCGGTCTCGACCCTGGCGCCGATCTTCGCCACCGCCTTCGCGACGCAGAACAGCGGCACGACGCTGACCGTCGGCCTGGCGGCGGCGGTCGGGGCCGGGATCTCGATGGGCTTCACCGAGGCGGCGCATGACGATGGCGTGCTGTCGGGGCGCGGCTCGCCGATCAAGCGCGGGATGGCGTCGGGGATCATGACGGCGGTGGGCGGGCTGGGCCATGCGCTGCCCTATCTGATCGCCGATTTCTGGACCGCGACGATCATCGCGATGGTGGTGGTGTTCTTCGAGCTCTGGGCGATCGCCTGGATCCAGAACCGGTTCATGGAGACGCCGTTCCTGCGCGCCGCGCTGCAGGTGGTCGTCGGCGGCGCGCTGGTCTTTGCCGCGGGCGCGCTGATCGGCGCTGGCTGAGCCGCCGATTGGGGCCTTGCCCCTGCCCCGCGGGTAAAATATCCCGGACGGGGCGGGGCTTTGGCGCGGCCGGTGCGGATTGGCGGGCGAAAGGGCGGAGCGCATGATCGAAGTTCTGATGCGCGTGCTGCCGTTCTTTGCCCTGATCGGCGTCGGCTATCTGGCGGGCCGGACGCAGTTCATCTCGGAAGCCGGGACCGCGGCGATCACCAAGTTCGTGTTCTATTTCGCGCTCTCGGCGATGCTGTTCCGCTTCGCCTCGAACCTGTCGCTGGGCGATATCTATTCGACGCCCTTCGTGCTGGCCTATCTGTCGGGCTGCACGGTGGTCTATCTGCTGGCGACGGCGGTGGCGCTGATGCGGCGGGTGTCGATGGCCGAGGCCGCGGTCGAGGCGCAATGCGCGGTGATCGGGAATACCGGGTTTCTCGGCGTGCCGATGCTGGTGGCGTTGCTGGGCAAGGCTGCGGCGGGGCCGGTGCTGATGGTGCTGTCGATCGACCTGATCGTGTTTTCCAGCGTGATCACCGTGCTGATCACCCTGGCGCGCGAGGGGCGGCTGTCGCTTGGCATCCTGCGGGTGCTGGCGATCGGGCTGTTGCAGAACCCGATGATCGTCTCGATGGGGCTGGGGCTGATCTGGTCGATGACGCGGGTGCCGGTGCCGGGGCCGGTGAATGATTTCATGGGGCTGCTCGGCGGCGCCGCGACGCCGGGGGCGCTGTTCGCGATCGGCGCGTCGCTGGCGTCGAAATCGGCGGAGCGGATCGAGGTGGCGGCCTGGCTGAGTTTCTGCAAGCTGGTGCTGCATCCGCTGGCGGTGGGCACGGCGGCGCTGTTGCTGTTTCCGGTCGAGGCGTTCTCGGCGCATGTGATGATCGCGGCGGCCTCGCTGCCGGTGGCGGGCAATGTCTATATTCTGGCGCAGCATTACGGGGTCGCGCCGCAGCGGGTGTCGGCCTCGATCCTGATATCAACGGCGGTCAGCATCCTGACCGTTTCGGCGGTGATCACATGGATCACCCTTAGGACATGAGAAGGACAGGCAGATGAAGACGATATCCGAGAACCGGGCCTTTGGCGGGGTGCAGGGCGTCTATTCGCATCAGTCCGAGGCCTGTGGCGGAGAGATGACCTTTGGCCTGTTCCTGCCGGAAGAGGCGCAGGACGGGGCGGTGCCGGTCCTGTGGTACCTGTCGGGGCTGACCTGCACGCATGAGAATGCGATGACCAAGGCGGGGGCGCAGGCCTGGGCGGCGGAACATGGCATCGCGCTGGTGTTTCCCGACACCAGCCCGCGCGGCGAGGGGGTGGCGGATGATCCGGCCTTTGACCTCGGGCAGGGCGCGGGGTTCTATGTGAACGCCACCGAAAAGCCCTGGGCCAAGCATTTCCGGATGTGGGATTACGTCACCGAGGAGCTGCCCGAGCAGCTGTTCAATGCGCTTCCCGCTGGACCATGAGCGGCAGGCGATCACCGGGCATTCGATGGGCGGGCATGGCGCGCTGACCATCGCGATGGCCTTTCCGGGGCGGTTCAAGTCGGTCTCGGCCTTTGCGCCGATTGCCAATCCGACGGCCTCGGACTGGGGGCGCAAGCAGTTCACCGCCTACCTTGGCAAGGATGAGGCGAAATGGGCGGCGCATGACGCGACCCTCCAGATGAAGAAGCGCGGCTTTGACGGGCCGCTGCTGATCGATCAGGGGGCCAGCGACCAGTTCCTTGACCTCTTGAAGCCCGAGGCGCTGATCGAGGCCATCGCGCTGCGCCGCCAGCCCGCGACCTTCCGGATGCAGAAGGGCTATGACCACAGCTATTTCTTCGTCTCGACCTTCATGGAAAGCCATGTCTCGTTCCACGCGGACGCGCTTTATGGCTGAGGCATGAGCGCGGTCTATGTCGATGGCGATGCCTGCCCGGTGAAGGCCGAGGCAGAGCGCGTGGCGGTGCGGCACGGGCTGCGCATCTACATCGTCTCGAACGGCGGGCTGCGGCCCTCGGCGCATCCGCTGGTCGAGATGATCTTCGTCTCGGACGGGCCCGATGTGGCGGATATGTGGATCGCGGAACGCTGTGGCCGCGGCGATGTGGTGGTGACCGGGGACATCCCGCTGGCCGCCAAATGCATCGCCGCCGGGGCCCGCGTGCTGAAGCATAATGGCGAGGTCTTCACCCCCGGCAATATCGGCACGATCCTTGCGACCCGCGATCTGATGGCCGATCTGCGCGCCGCCGATCCGTTCCGGCAGGGCGGTGGCAAACCCTTTACAAAGGCCGACCGCTCGCGCTTTCTGGACGCGATGGAGCGCGAGATACGTGCGGCGGTGAAGGAGGCGTGATGCGACCCGAGGCGGTGGTTTTCGACATCGGCAATGTGCTGATCGAGTGGCAGCCCGAGCGGCATTATGACCGGGTGATCGGGGAGGAGGCGCGGCGTGCGCTGTTTGCCGAGGTCGATCTGCATGGCATCAATGACGAGATCGACCGTGGCGCCGGGTTCCGCGAGACCATCTATGCCGCGGCAGAGCGCTATCCGGCCCATGCCGCGGCGATCCGGATGTGGCACGATGACTGGCTGCACATGGCCGCCCCCGCCATTCCGCGATCCGTGGCCTTGCTGCGGGCGCTTCGGGCCAAGGGAGTGCCGGTGTTTGCGCTGTCGAATTTCGGCGTCGGCACGTTTGAGGTGGCCGAGGCGGTCTATCCGTTTCTGGCGGAATTCGACCGGCGCTATATCTCTGGCCATCTGCGGGAGGTGAAGCCGGAGCCGACGATCTATGAGATCGTCGAGCGGGATTCCGGTGTGGCACCGGGGCGCTTGCTGTTTGCCGATGATCGGGCGGATAATATCGCGACGGCGCAGGGGCGGGGCTGGGGCGTGCATCTGTTCGATGGCCCCGAGGGCTGGGCCGCACGGCTGGTCGCCGAAGGGCTGTTGAGCGCGGAGGAAGCGGCATGAACATTGCGGTGGTCGGACCCGAGGCGGAATCCCTGTTGCGCTGGGATGCGCTGGTCGATGCGCTGGAGGCCGGGCACCGGCTGCCGCGCGCCGTGCTGGGCGATACCTTGCTGCAGCAGGGCGGGCATACGCTGCTGTCGCGCTCGGCGATGATCCCGGGCATGGGTGTGGCGGTGAAATCCTGCACGGTCTATCCGGAGAACCCGGGGCGCGGCCTCGCCTCGGTCAACGGCGCGGTGACGCTGTTCGGCGAGGCGACCGGCGCCTTCGAGGCGCTGGTCGATTTCAAGCTGGTGACGAAGTGGAAGACAGCGGGCGACAGCCTGCTGGCGGCGCGGCGGCTGGCGCGGCCCGATGCCCGCGTCATCCTGCTGGTTGGCGCCGGCTCTGTCGCGCGCTCGATGGTCGAGGCCTATGGCAGCGCCTTTCCCGGGGCGCAGTTCATCGTCTGGAACCGCTCGGCCGATGGCGCGGCGCGGTTTGCGGCCTCGGTCCCCGGCATGACGATGACGCGCGATCTGGAAGGCGCGGTGCGGCAGGCCGATATCATCGCCACCGCGACGATGGCACAGGACCCGGTGATCAAGGGCGAATGGCTGAGCCCGGGCACGCATCTCGACCTGATCGGGGCCTATACGCCGACGATGCGCGAGGTGGATGACGCCGCGATCCGGCGCGCGCGGGTCTTCGTCGATGCGCGCGAGACCACGCTGGATCATATCGGAGAGCTGGTGGTGCCGCTTGTCGCGCGGGGTGATCGCGCGCAGCGATGTGGTGGCGGATTTCTATGACCTCGATACCGGGGCCTTTGCCCGCCGCTCGGCCAGCGAGATCACCATCGCCAAGAATGGCGGCGGCGCGCATCTCGATCTGATGACGGCGCGCTACATCCTGTCGGCGTGGCAGGGCAGATGATCTGGCTGCTGCCGGGTCTGCTGGTGGTGCTGGTGCTGGTGCTGGTGATGCTGCCCTTTGCCGCAGAGCGGATGCGGCGTCCGATCGACGCGCGCGGGCGGCGGCTGGCGGGGGGCGATTTCGTCGAGCTCTCGCGCGGGCTGACCTATTACCAATGGATCGGGCCGGTGCGCGGGCCGGTGGTGGTCTGCGTGCATGGGTTGACGACGCCGAGCTATGTCTGGCTGCCGCTGGCGGAGCTGCTGAACGGCTTGGGCATCCGGGTGCTGATCTATGATCTTTACGGGCGCGGATTGTCGGACCGGGTCGCGGGGCGGCAGGACCGGGCGTTTTTCGTGGAGCAGCTGGATGAGTTGCTGGTGGCGCTGGAGGTGACGCAGGGCGTGACCCTGATGGGCTATTCGATGGGCGGGGCGATTGCTGCCGCCTATGCGGTGGAGCATCCGGCGCTGGTCGATCGGCTGGTCCTGCTGGCGCCGGTGGGCCTCGGGCATCGGCTGGGGCGGTTTCTGGAATTCGGGGCGCGGGTGCCGGTCTTGGGCGACGGGGCGATCCGGGTGTTCGGCGCGCTGGTGCATCGGGCCGGGGTGCGCCGGTCGCGCCCGGCCTGCGCCGAGCTGCCGGATCTGGCGCGCCGGATGGCCGGCGAGATGGATCTGCGCGGCACCCTGCCCGCGGTTCTCTCGAGCCAGCGCGGGATGATGGCCGAGGATCTGGAGCCGGTGCATCGGCGGATCGCCGGGGGGACTTTGCCGGTGCTGGCGATCTGGGGCGGGCAGGACAAGGTGATCCCGCTCACGGCGCTCGGGCGGCTGGCGCAGATCAACCGGCGGGCGCGGCAGGTCGAGCTGGAGGATGCCGGGCATGGGCTGCCCTATACCCATGCCGCGCAGGTGTTCGAGGCGGTGCGGGAGTTCCTGCGCGAGGTTCCGGCGGGGTGACTCAGGCGGGGCGGAGCGTCGCAGGCCGCTCGTTCACCGGGAGATGGATCAGCGCCGAGAAGGCACCGACGCCGATGCCGATCCACCAGACCAGGGTGTAATTGCCGTAGAGGTCGTAGAGCCGCCCGCCGAGCCAGACGCCCATGAAGCTGCCAAGCTGGTGCGAGAAGAAGATGATGCCGTAGAGCGTGCCCATGTAGCGCACCCCGTAGATCTGCGCGACCAGCCCCGAGGTGAGCGGCACGGTGGCGAGCCAGAGCGCGCCCATGGCGAGCGAGAAGAGCACCACGGTGCCCGGCGTGATCGGTGTCAGGATGAAGGCCGCCGAGACCAGCGTGCGCAGGGTGTAGATCCCGGCCAGCAGGTATTTCTTGGAATAGCGCTTGCCGAGCCAGCCCGCCGTGATGGTGCCGAAGACATTGGCCATGCCGATCAGCGCGATCGCGAAGGCGCCGAGCGCCGAGGTGCTCGACACGCCGAGCGCGGCGAGCGGGCCGAGCGGAGAGATCGCGCCGCAGGCCTCGGTGATCAGGGCGGGGAAATGGGCGGTGATGAAGCCAAGCTGGTAGCCGCAGGAGAAGAAGCCGACGAAGATCAGGGTGAAGCTCGGGTCGCGGGCGGCGCGGGTCAGGACCTGCGGCAGGGATTCGACCGGCTCTGCCTTGCCGGCCGAGGCCGGGGCCTTCAGGAACGGCAGCAGCAGCAGCGGCAGCAGGATGATCGCGGCGAAGACGAGGAAGACCGAGGCGACCGGCATCCGGGTCAGCAGGCCCTGCGCCAAGAGCGGGCCGAGGACCTGGCCCAGCGAGCCCGCCGAGGTGGCGAGGCCGAGCGACAGGCTGCGGTGTTCCGGCGCGGCGGAGCGGCCGATCAGGGCGAGGATGGTGCCGAAGCCGACGCCCGCGATGCCGAAGCCCACGATGATTTCCAGCGCCTGGTACTGGCCCGGCGTGATCGCATAGGCCGAGGCGACCAGCCCGCCGGCATAGAGCAATGCGCCAAGCGCGATCGAGCGGCGGTCGCCCAGCCGTTCCGCCAGCGCGCCGAAGAACGGCTGGCCGATGCCCCAGGCAAGGTTCTGGATCGCGATGGCGAAGGAGAAGTCGGAGCGCGGCCAGCCATGCTGCAGCGCGATCGGGATCTGGAACACGCCGAAGCTGGAGCGGATCGCGAAGCTGAGGATCAGCACGAGGCTGCCCGCGATCAGGATCGGGGTGACGATGCGGGGGGATGTCTCGGACATGGCGGCCTCGGTTACGGGTGGTCACGTTGCTGCGAGTGCGAAGGGCCGTCAATCGGCAAAATGTGCGATCTGGGATCAGAAGACGTGATGGATCGCGGCGGGGGGCGCGGAAAGGACAGAGGCATGGCCTCTGCCTTTGGGGGTTGGGCATGGTCAGGGATGGCTGAGCGGGAATAGCCGTCTCTCCAGTGGAGAGACGGCCCCGCTCATGTGGGAACGGCTTTCAGGGGACCATTGGCAAGATGAGATGTCGGAGGGCGGCGCCCGACCCGGCGGGAAGCAAAGCGCCCGCCGAGGGGGGGCGGGCGCTGCCCGGTGGCTTGGGGCCACCGGGCGGCAAGGGGAACCGTGGCGCGGGCGGCAGAGGCACGGGCCTCTGCCTTTGGGGGCGGGCTGGCTTTACCCGAAGCGATAGCTCGATGCGGTGACACCGCCGAAGACATTGGTGTCGTGATAGACCCGGGTGGCCTTTTCGCCCTCTGCCGCGCCGAGGGCGGCGAAGAGCGGGACGAGGTGATCCTCTTCCTTGTGGCAGGTGCGGGCGTAGGGGGCCTTTTCCCAGTCGATCAGATCCGCCGTCCGCGCCGCCGGGGCCTCGGCCAGCGTGTCATCCAGCCAGGCGTCGAAGGCCGCCGAGGGCACCTTGGCCGCCGGCCCCATCAGGCGCAGGTTGTGATAGCTGAGGCCGGAGCCGACGATCAGCACGCCTTCGTTGCGCAACGGCGCCAGCGCGCGGCCCAGCGCGAAATGCGCCGCCGGATCATAGCCGGACTGCAGCGAGACCTGATAGATCGGCATATCGGCCTTGGGATACATCACATAGGCCGGCGCGAAGGTGCCGTGATCAAACCCCTGTTTGCTGTCGAGCCGGGTCGGCAGCCCGGCCGCCTTGATCAGATCCGCCGTGCGCTGCGCCAGGTCGGGCGCACCGGGGGCCGGGTAGACGATCTTGTAGGTCTCAGGCGGAAAGCCGGAGTAATCGTAGACCATCGACGGGTTGGGCGAAGCCATCACGGCGAATTCGGGCCCTTCCCAGTGCCCCGAGATCATCAGGACGGCTTTCGGCACCGCGCCGATCTCTTCCGGCATCCGGGCCAACGAGACCTCAAGCGTCGCCAGCATCCGGCGCATGTCGGGCAGCCAGGGCCAGGGGCCGCCGCCATGCGAGATGAAATAGGTTGGCAGGGGTTTGGACATGGCGACCTCCGGCGGTGACGGATGAACTTGCGATACAGGGGCACAATGCTGGACCCGGGGCAAGATGCCCGTTGCGCACAGAGTCTGTGCGGCCTCTGTGCGGCTGTGCGGGGTCGCGGCTTTTCACCGGCCGTCGAGGCTTGTATACGGCGGCATGCGCCAGAGCCTGACCGAGATCTATGACGCCCGCGTGGCCGAGGGCCGCCTGCGCCCCGACCCGGCGCAGCGCGGCGTGCTGCCGCTGCTGGAAGAGGTGCGGCACTGGCTGGAAGAGACCTCGGCGCGCAAGCGTGGTCTGGGCGGGTTGTTCCAGCGCAGGCCGGAGCCGCCCAGGGGTGTCTATCTTTGGGGCGGGGTCGGGCGCGGCAAGTCGATGCTGATGGACCTGTTCATGGAAACGGTCGAGATCGAGCGCAAGCGGCGGGTGCATTTCCATGCCTTCATGCAGGAGGTGCAGCACGGGCTGGCAGAGGCGCGCAAGCGCCATGTCGAGGATGCGCTGCAGCCGGTCGCCGAGGCGGTGATCGCCACCACCCGGCTGTTGTGTTTCGACGAGATGCAGATCACCGACATTGCCGATGCGATGATCGTCGGGCGCCTGTTCCAGAAGCTGTTCGACGCGGGCGTGGTGGTGGTGACCACCTCCAACCGGGTGCCGGATGATCTGTACAAGGACGGTCTGAACCGGGCGATCTTTCTGCCCTTCATCGCGCTGTTGCAGGACCGGATGGAGGTGGTCGAGCTGGTCAGCGAGACCGATTATCGCCAGCACCGGCTGGAGGGCGCGCAGGTCTGGTTTTCCCCGGCGGGGCCCGCGGCGAAGGCGGCAATCTCGGAGATCTGGAACGGGCTGACCGGGGGTGGTGCGGGGGCGGCGCTGCACCTGCCGGTGAACGGCCGCGAGCTGGTGCTGGAGCAGGTGCAGAACGGCGTCGCGCGGGTGACCTTCTGGGAGCTGTGCGGGCGACCGCTGGGGCCCGCCGATTTTCTCGCGCTGGCCGGGGCGGTGCGGGTTTTGATCATCGAGGAGATCCCGCATCTGTCGGCCTCGAACTACAACGAGGCGAAGCGCTTCGTCACGCTGGTCGACACGCTCTATGAGGCGCGGGTGCGGCTGATCTGTTCGGCGGCGGATCTGCCGGAGCGGCTTTATGTCGAGGGCGAGGGATCCTTCGAATTCGCCCGCACCGCCAGCCGGCTGCGCGAGATGCAGGCGGCGGACTGGGGCTGAGCACCTGCGGCCGGGGCGACGAGCCCTGTGGCGGCGCAGAAATATTTCGCAAAAGGGCGCGGATCGACAGGGTTTCGGGGCGGCTCTTGCGCGCCGTTTCAAGGATCGGTGACAAATCTTCGCCGACTATGTCGGAAAACGGGCAGCCGGGCTGCTCTCCGTCCATTCGAATTTAATGTAATGTTTACATATAGCTGCCTGCTGACCCGCCGCGCTGAAGGCCGGGCCGGCACCCCCGTCCTCGGGGTTTGTGGCGCCGTGAGGGTGGGTTTATGCGAATATTTGTCCTTTTCCTGAAACTTGCGGCGAATTCGGGCCGTATCTGTGTTCGGGTGGAAAGTTGTAACGCGTTGTAGAAGGGAACCAGGACCATGACCGCACTTCTCCAAGCCTCCCGCCAGTCCCGCGTGCGTGCCACGCTGCGGGCCGATGCCACCCTGTTCTCGATGGGCTTCAGCCGGGTTGCGCCGCGCATTGGCAGACCGCCGGTGACGCGCGGCGAGATCAGCGCGATCTTCGCGGTCGAGCTCGGGTACAAGCGCTGATCCCTTGCCGGACGCGCCCTCTCCGATCCCCCAGTCGTATTCCCATCCAAAGGACCACAGCCATGACCGATCTGCACAGCCTTGCCCGCAGCCGTCGCCTTGAGGCGCTGACCGCATTGTCGTCGCGCCGTGACAATCTGTTCGCCGCGACGCCGCGCCGCAGCGCCCGCCCGGTGATGACGCTGCGCTGAGGCGCCGTCAGACCGGAATGAAGTCGCCGCTGGTCGGGTCGTATTGCTGCAGCCCGCCATCGCCGATATCCGTCCAGAGCCCGTGCAGGGTCAGGAAGTCTTCCTCGACCGCGCTGCGCACGAAGGGGAAGGTCATCAGGTTTTCGAGCGAGACGACGACGGCCTGGCGTTCCAGCGCGTGCAGTTGTTCATCGGTGTCGGGGATATCCTTCACGCGCTCATAGCCGGGGCGCAGGATGTCCATCCAGCGGCCGACGAAGCTGGAGCGTTCTCTTCAAGCTCCGGCGCCTTGCCCGAGCACATGCTGATGGCAGCCGCTGACGCCGCCGCAGCCGGAATGGCCGAGCACGATGATATGCGCGACCTTCAGCGAGGTGACGGCGATATTCCACCGCCGCCGAGGTGCCGTGATGTTCGCCATCGGGGGTGAAGGGCGGCACCAGGTTGGCGATGTTGCGGTGAATGAAGAACTCGCCCTAATCGGCGCCGAAGATCGAGGTGACATGGACCCGGCTGTCGCAGCAGGAGATCACCATGGCGCGCGGATGCTGGCCCTCTGGCGAGGCGGCGATACCAGGCCTTGTTCTCGGGATAGGTGGTGGCGCGCCAGCCATGATAGCGCTGGACGAGATAGGTGGGCAGCGGCCGGGCAAGTTCCATCAGACGATCCTCCTGTTCTGGTCTGGGTCTTTTCCCGATTTGTGCGAATTTCGCAGCATTAATTCGACTGGTCTCTTGCGGACGCGACTCGTGCAACGAATTTGTTCAGTGCCGCGCGGCGCAGATGCACGACGGGTGAGTGCTGATTTGGAGGTGGATTATGGCGTGCAGTGACGGTGTTGAGGCCGGTCGAGGGCATGGGCCTCGATCCCGGGCGGCTGGCGGTGCTCTATGGCAATCTCGGCCCGGCTCGAGGCGGAAAGCCTGCTGAACCGGGCGATGGAGAGATGGCGCTGGTGATGTCGGGGCTGGTCGTGCAGTTCGAGGGCGGCGCGCTGGAGGACTTCGGGCGCAACCTGCGCAGCTGCAGCCGGGTGGCCGATCATATCGGCCTTGCCGGGCTGGCGCGAGGCCGCGGATGCGGTGGCGCGCTGCCTGACTCGCGGCGATGCGACGGCGCTGGCGCGCGACCTGGGCGCGGCTGCTCGCGGCTCGGCGGAGCAGTCCGCTGGTCCACCGGCTTGCGATCTGCGCGACTGGCTGTCGCGCTGATCGCCCCTTGCGGGCCGGTCGGGATGGGCTAGGGTTTGCGGCGACCCAACCGCAGAGAATAGCCATGCCCCTGACCTTTGCCGCCGCCGGCGCAGATGCCGCTGCCGCTTCATGTCGTGGCGAAAGAGGATCTTGCGTGGCTGGCGCGCGAGCCCGCCGCGGCGCAGGCGTGGCTGGGTCGGGGCCAGCGGGTTCGAGGCCGGGGCGGGCGAGGTGGTCTGCTGCCGGGCACGGACGGGGCGCTGGCCGGGGCGGTGGTGGGGCTGGGCGATGCGAAGGCGCGGGCGCGGGGGCGGTTCATGGTGGCGAAGGCGGCGGCTGCCCTGCCTGCGGGCGTCTGGCGGCTGGTGGGGGCGCTGAGCCCCGAGGCGGCGGAAGAGGCGGCGCTGGGCTGGCTTCTGGCGCAATATCGGTTTGACCGTTACCACGCCGCGGCGCGCGGCGGGCGCGCTGTTGCAGGCCCCGGCCGGGGTCGATGCGGCGCGGATCGAGGCGATCGCGGCGGGCGAGGCGCTGACCCGCGATCTGATCAACACGCCCGCCTCCGACATGGGGCCGGACGAGCTGGAAGCCGCCGTTTCGGGCGCTGGCGCGCGCGCTTTGGGGCCAGGTGAGCGCGGTGCGTGGGCGACGCGCTGCTGGAGCAGAACTTTCCGATGATCCATGCGGTCGGGCGCGCCTCGACCCGCGCGCCGCGGCTGATCGACCTGCGCTGGGGCGACTGCGGGGCCGACGCTGACGCTGGTCGGCAAGGGCGTCTGTTTCGACACCGGCGGGCTGGATATCAAGCCGTCGTCGGGCATGCTGCTGATGAAGAAGGACATGGGCGGGGCGGCGACGGTGCTGGGGCTGGCGCAGATGATCATGGCGCTGGGGCTGAAGGTGCAGGCTGCGCGTGCTGATCCCGGCGGTGGAGAATTCGATTGCGGGCAATGCGATGCGGCCGCGCGATATCCTGACCAGCCGCAAGGGCTTGACGGTGGAGATCAACAATACCGATGCCGAGGGGCGGCTGGTGCTGGCCGATGCGCTGGCGCTGGCCGATGAGGAGGCGCCCGATCTGATCGTCGCATGGCGACGCTGACCGGGGCGGCGCGGGTGGCGGTGGGGCCGGACCTTGCGCCCTTCTATCACCGATGATGACGGGCGTGGCGGCGGGCGCTGGCCAGGGCGGCGGCGCGGGTCTGCGATCCGGTCTGGCGGCTGCCCTTCTGGGAGCCCTATGAGGCGATGATCGAGCCCGGGATTGCCGACCTCGACAACGCGCCCTCGGGCGGGTTTGCGGGCTCGATCACCGCGGCGCTGTTCCTGCGGCGGTTTGTCGAGGGCGCGCCCTATGTGCATTTCGACATCTACGGCCATCAGCCGAGCGACGCGCCGGGGCGGCCGAAGGGCGGTGTCGGCATGGGCGCGCGGGCGCTGTTGCAGGCTTTGCCTGAGGTGCTGGGGCCGGGGGTTCCGGGCTATGAGCGACCGGCGTCTGAGGTTTGCCAACGCGCGGGTGGCGCATCTGTCCCTGCGCGGCGCCGTTGAGGCAGAGCGCTTTGCCGAGGCGGCATGGCAGCGCGTGGTGGTGCCGGTGGCGGATATCCTGATCTCGCCGGCCGGGCGGCGCGACCGGCAGCTGCTGCTGGGCGCGCGGGTCGAGGTGCTGGAGGTGGCGGAGGGCCATGCCTTCGTGCGGGCCGAGCGCGACGGCCATGTCGGGTATATGGCCGAGGCCTGTCTTGGCCCGGACGCCGTGGCGACGCATTGGGTGGCGGCACCGGCCTCGCATCTCTATCCGGCGGCCGATATCAAGCAGCGCGAGCTGGGCCGGCTGTCGCTTGGCGCGCGGGTGCGGGTGGTGGCGGAGCATGGCCGGTTCGTCGAGCTCGATTCGGGTGCGTTCCTTTTTGCGCGGCATCTGCGGGCGCTGGGCGACTGGGCGCAGGACCCGGTGGCGGTGGCCGAGGGGTTTCTGGGCACGCCCTATCTCTGGGGCGGAAACTCTCGCGACGGCATTGATTGTTCCGGACTGGTGCAGGCGGCGCAGAATGCCTGCGGGATCGCCTGTCCGAGCGACAGCGATCTGCAATGGGCCGGGTTCGGCCAGAGGCTGGAGCCGGGGGTGGCGTTGCGGCGCGGCGATCTGGTGTTCTGGAAGGGACATGTGGCGCTGCTGTCGGACCCCGAGACGATCCTGCATTCCAACGGCAATGCGATGTCGACCTGCTACGAAGGGCTGGCGGCGGCGCTGCTCCGGATCGCGGCGGCCGAGGGGCCGGAACTGGGGTTCAAGCGGGTTTAGGGGAGCCCCAGCCCGCCCGCTAGTCCACCGGGCGGATCAGCTTGCGTTCCAGCACGCGCAGCACTTGCGCCAGGTCATGGCCGCGGCGCAGCACCTGGCCGTCCATCGCCACGACGGCATAGAGGCCCTGCCTGCTGCGCAGCCGGGGCCGTTTCTCGATCCGGTAGAGCGGGTTTTCGGCGGTCCGGCGGAAGACCGAAAAGATCGCAACCTCGCGCAGGCAGGAGATGCCGTAGTCGCGCCATTCGCCGGCTGCCACCATGCGGCCATAGAGGGTGAGGATCGCGCCCAGTTCCCGACGGTCGAAGCTGACCTGTTCAGGGGGTTGCGTCCCGCTTGGCAAGGGTGTCGGCGTCTGGATCGTCATGTTGTTACATTGCCGATGCCCAAGCGCCAAATCAAGCGTGGCCAGAATTCTGCCGCGAAATGCCCCTGAAAGAACCTTGTCAGGTCCGCATTCCCGCCCGGATTGCCGGCGATACAGGGAGGGTAGCCGAAACGCTATGCCGGTGTCGCAGTCAACAGCCCCCACCCAGTTTGTGGCACCGGGAGTTCTATTGGAACGAGGGAGCCCCCGCCTGTTGGCGGGGGCTTTCCGTTGTGGGCTGCCGTCAAGGACTGGCTTGCGCGCGGCAGAGCGCCTCGTCTCGCCGTCTGGCCGGGGTCACCTTCATCCGAATTCGCCGTGGCAGAACCAGCCGCCAGAGATCTCGCCGCCATGCGCCTGGAACAGCCACAGCCGGGCGCCGCCACCGCCCTCGGGCCCCCCTTCGACCTCGACCTCGACCTGCCAATAATCGCGCACGCCGGAGCGCCAGGCCGGGTCGTCGAGCCACCATTCCGGCGCAAGGCGTTCCGGCCCGGTCGCCGCGGTCACGACCAGATCGCGGCGGCGCCAGCGCAGACGGCTGGGCCGGCCGCCACCTTCCGGCACCGTCACGGGTTCGGGCGCCGTGAACAGGATCAGCGGACGCGGCGTGGCGCGCTGCGGCCAGGGGCCGGCGGGTTCGGAATACACGGCGGCAAGGATGAGGGCGGATTTTTCCGGGATATGGCTTTCGGCGGGATGCAGCCGGATGATCTCTTCCAGCCCGACGCGGGTGCCGAGACGCGAGAGCAGGTCCGAGAAGGCCTCGGCCGCGCTGGCCCGGGTCGGCGTGGCCGAGAATTCGGGCGGGCCGCGATGCTGGCGGTCGTAGACCGGCTCGGTCAGCAGCGCCTCGAGCCGCAGCGTGTCGATGCCGAAGCCGGGGTCGATCTGGTCCACCTTCAGCGCCAGCAGCGGGCGGATCTGCGCCGGATCGGACAGCGCTCGGGCGAGGCCGATCTCGATCACCTCGGTGCGGTGGTCGTTGCAGAGCGCCGACAGGCGGATGCGGCGCGCGCCACGGCCCTTGACCCGAAGCTTCTCGGCCAGCACCGGAAGCAGGCGGTCGATCCCGGCGAGGATATCGTCGCGCAGGCCGATCGGGTCGGGGAAAGTCAGGCGCACCGCGAAGCTGACGCGCGGGCGCGCCGGGCCCACCGGCTCGCGCTCGACGCCCAGCGCCTGATCGAGGCGGCGCAGCACCCCGAGCCCGAAGCGGCGCGACAGCCCGGCGCGCGGCAGGGTCATCAGGTCTTCGACCTGACGCAGGCCAAGGCGCGAGAGCTGCTCGATGGTCTCGGGCGGCAGCCGCAGCGCCGCCAGCGGCAGCGGCGCCAGGGCCTCGCGCAGCTGGCCGGGCGCGGCGATGCGCCCGGTCGGGGTGTCGGGCGCGGCCGGGCCGGGGGCCGCGCCGCCGCGTTCCCAGTGGCGGCGCTTCACGGCGCGGGCGCGGGTCGCGCGGGCCTCCTGCTCGATCGCGTCGCCGGAGCGCGTGATCTCTGGCAGGCGCCCGGCGTAGCGCGCCAGCGCCCAGGCCGCGCCGGGCGTATCGGCGAGGCCGAGCCGCACGGTCAGCCCGAGATCCGCGCAATCCTCGGCGGCCTGGTCCATCAGCGCGGCCTCGCCGCCGAAGAGATGCGCGCAGCCGGTCAGATCGACCATCAGGCTGGCCGGCGCATGCTCGGCCACCCAGGGCGAGAAGCGGCCCGCCCAGCGCCGCAGGTTGGACAGGAACAGAGCCTCGGCCGCCGGATCGGCGGGGTAGGTGACGAGCGCCGGGAAGACCGCCAGCGCACCGGGCAAAGACTGGCCGAGGCGCAGGCCCACCGCCTCTGCCTCGGGGTTCAGCGAGGCCAGGCGCTGGGTGTTGGCCTCTTCCGCCACCACGGCGACCGGCCTGGGCAGGGCAGTGCGCTGCTGCCGCAGCAGGCGTTCCACGGCAAGGCGCGGGAACCAGAGCGAGAGGATTCGGCGGTTGAGCATGGTATCTTGTTCTGCTTTTGTTCCATTTTAGTCCGGGGCGCCGCACGAGTCGAGTCCGCCCCTGAATGCGTCGCCGGCGCAGTTGCATCCGGCCCGCCTTTGGCCCAGTCTGCGGCGCGAAACCTGCTGGGAGGACCAAACATGAGAACCCGCGCCGCTGTCGCCGTTCAGGCCGGAAAACCGCTCGAGATCATGGAGGTGAACCTTGAGGGGCCGCGCCCCGGCGAGGTGATGGTCGAGATCAAGGCGACCGGGATCTGCCATACCGATGAATTCACCCTGTCGGGCGCCGACCCGGAAGGGATGTTCCCCGCCATTCTCGGCCATGAGGGCGCGGGTGTGGTGGTCGAGGTCGGCGCGGGGGTGACCAGCCTGAAGAAGGGCGACCATGTCATCCCGCTCTACACCCCGGAATGCCGCCAGTGCCCGAGCTGCCTGAGCCAGAAGACCAACCTCTGCACCTCGATCCGGGCGACGCAGGGCAAGGGCGTGATGCCGGACGGCACCAGCCGGTTCTCGACCCTCGATGGCGATCCGATCCTGCATTACATGGGCTGTTCGACCTTCTCGAACTACACCGTCCTGCCCGAGATCGCGGTGGCGAAGGTGCGCGAGGACGCGCCCTTCGACAAGATCTGCTACATCGGCTGCGGCGTCACCACCGGGATCGGCGCGGTGATCAACACCGCCAAGGTCGAGATCGGCGCCAAGGCGGTGGTCTTCGGCCTCGGCGGGATCGGGCTGAACGTGATTCAGGGCCTGCGGCTGGCCGGTGCCGACATGATCATCGGGGTCGATCTGAACAATGACAAGAAGGCCTGGGGCGAGCGCTTCGGGATGACGCATTTCGTCAACCCCAAGGAAATCGGCAGCGATCTGGTGCCCTATCTGGTGAACCTGACCAAGACGCCCTTCGACCAGATCGGCGGGGCGGATTATTCGTTCGACTGCACCGGCAACGTCAAGGTGATGCGCGACGCGCTGGAATGCACCCATCGCGGCTGGGGCCAGTCGATCGTGATCGGCGTGGCGGCGGCGGGGGCCGAGATCGCGACGCGGCCGTTCCAGCTGGTCACCGGCCGGGTCTGGAAGGGCACCGCCTTTGGCGGCGCGCGCGGCCGGACCGATGTGCCGAAGATCGTCGACTGGTACATGGAGGGCAAGATCGAGATCGATCCGATGATCACCCATACCCTGAAGCTCGACGAGATCAACAAGGGGTTCGATCTGATGCATGCGGGCGAAAGCATCCGCTCGGTCGTGGTGTATTGAGGGGTTGAGCGGGCGCGGGTGCGGTGTGGCAGCGATGCGTGTGCGGTGAGGTAGCGGTGCGCAATGAATGCGCACCCTACGGGGATCGCTTTGGCGTCCGGTCGGGTGGGTTATGTGCGATGTGGGGTGCGCAATGAATGCGCACCCGAAGGGGTTATTGCAGCTCGTAATCGGCGGGCCAGGTCAGGGTGCTGTCGATCCTGATCTCTGACGTCGCCTTGGCGGCGAGGGGGAATTCCCAGGCGGTCACGCCGCGCTGGCCATCGACATCGCTGCGGGTGGCGGCGGGTTTGAGCGTGGTCTTGATCGCCAGCGCATCCTGTTCGGAATAGGGCAGGGCCTCGAGGATGCGCAGCTGCTGCGGCGTGGTGCCGAGGTTCTGGACGGTGATGACCGTGGCTTCGGTCTGGGCGTTGGATTTGCTGAACAGGCCACGGTCGCCGCTGCTGAGGTCGGGCTGGGTCCGGGTGATGTGCAGCGCGTCGATCTGGCCGAAGCCGAGCGCGTATTTCCCGCCCGCAGGGATCAGGTCAAGGTCGCTTTGCCCGCTGAAGGTGCCATCGACGAAGAGCGCGGTCGAGCCCGGCAGCAGGATCTGGCCAGTGGTATTGTCACCCTCGGCCATCAGATAGGCAGTGGGGTCGCGTTCCGGCACGGCCTCGGCCACCAGTTTCGGGCTCAGCGAGAGGCTGTCGAGCGAGAGGCGAAGGTTTTCCACGCCGTTGCGGATGGTGATCGGCGTCGGATAGGGGAAGGTCACGACGGCGCCCTGCACCTCTGACGGGGCCATCTTGGGCACGACGGGGGCGGCGGCATCGGCGGCTTTCGCGCGGGCGGGCGCCGCAGCGACGACCGCCGGTGACTCCATCATCACGCCCCTTGGGGCGGCCGGGGCGGTCTTCTCGGCGATCGAGCGCAGGTCCGGGTAGGGCGGAAGGGCTTCGACATTCTGCGACGGACGCGCGGTGGACAGGGTCAGGTCGATCCCGGTCCAGTCCTCGCCCGTCGTCTGGGTGATCGTCGCGCCGCGATCGAGCGCGAGGGCGGGTTTGTCGCCGGTGGTCAGGCGCAGGTCATAGGTCGGCAGCCAGCTCGCCTGATCGGTTTCGGTGCTGATCTCGACCGTCGCCGGGCCGGGGGCTGCGGCCTCGACCGCCAGCGTCAGCAGGGCGCTGTCGGGGGCGCCGGTCTTCAGCGCGGCGAGGGTGCGGCGTGCCTTGTCCAGGGCGGCGGCATCCTTGGCGCGCTCGAGCGACAGGGCGGCGGCCTTCTGGTCGGCGTCGAAGGCGTCCTTGCGCGCGGCGAGGGTTTCGTCGCCGATCATCCGCGCGAGGTTGCGCAGGTCCTCCACCGTGGCATTGGGCAGGGTGCGCGCGCCGAGGTTGTGCAGGAAACCGATGCGCTCTTTCGAGGCGTCGGTGGCGAGGCGCACTTCCGCGATGGCGGCGTCGCGGGCGCGCAGGACCGCTTCCAGCCGGTCGACCTCGGCCTTGGCGGCGTCGAGCGCGGGGCCGGTCTGATCGGGTTTGGGTGGCAGTTTGCCGGTGCGCAGCGTGATCGCGCCAAGCTGGACCCCGGTGCTGCTGGCGCGCAAGGTGTCGGCACTGGTGTTCAGCGGCAGGCCGGTGATGGTCAGCTCATGCGTGCCTGCGGGCGCGGTGAAGGCGACGCTGCGATGCACCGTGGCCCCCCAGGGGTAGAGCGTGACGGCGGTGATGTGGCTGGTCGCCTCGAGGGTGTCGGCGAGGGCAGCGGCGGGCATCAGGCAGATCAGGGCGGCAAGCAGGCGCATGGTCGTCCTCCGGGTGCGGTTGCGGATCAGTCTGCATGGGGTGGGGGATATTGCAACTGTTGGGTGAAGTGGCGCGACGGGCGCTGCCGGTCCCGGGCGGGGGGCGATGTCAGGCGGTCTGGCCCGCGACGATCTCGAAGCCGGTGTCGATCACCTGGCGGTCTGACGGGCGATCGGTCGCGCCGAGGATGGTCTGGATCGCGACCTGCCCGATGCGGAAGCGGTTGGTGCGCAGCGTCGACAGCGGCTGCGGCAGTTCCTGACCGATGTCGAGACCGTTGAAGCCGAAGATGGCGAAGCGGTCGGGCAGGGATATTCCGGAGGCGAGGCAGTGGAACACCCCGCCCACCGCCATGTCATCGTTGGAATAGACCGCGACCTGCACATCCGGCGCCGTGGCCCGCAGGCGTTCGGTCTGGGCGCGTCCGGCACCGACCGAGCTGGGGCCGGGGGCGAGCACCTGCGCCTCGACCGAGAGGCCGGATTCGGCCAGCGCCTGACAGAGCCCGTCATGGCGCAGCCGGGCGCGGCGGTCGGCGTGCCAGTCGTGCCCGATGTAGCCGAAGCGGCGGTAACCGCGCGCGATCAGGTGGCGGCCGATGGCATGGCCCGCGCGGCGGTGCGAGGTGCCGACGGCGACGTCGATGGGCGTCGCGTCGATGTCCATCATCTCGACCACGCGGATGCCGCTTTGCACCAGCATCAGGCGGGTCGCCTCGGTATGGTCGAAGCCGGCGAGCAGGATCGCCGCCGGTTTCCAGGCGAGGATGCCGCGCACCACGTCCTCTTCCCGGTCGATGTCGTAATCGGTGGTCGAGATCACCGCCTGCAGGTCGGAGCCTTCCAATGCGGCATGAATGCCCTGCAAGACCTCGGGGAAGACGATGTTGGAGAGCGAGGGGATGACGACGCCGATCAGGAAGGCATCGAGCGAGGCGAGCGATCCGGCGATGCGATTGGGCACGTAGCCCATCGCGCGCACGGCCTCCATCACCCGGGCGCGGGTGGCCTCGGCCACCAGCGCCTTGTTGCGCATGATGCGCGAGACGGTGGATTCGCTGACCTCGGCGCGCAGCGCGACCTCGCGCACGGTGATCTTGCTCTTGCGGTCTGGCAGGCGCTGCTTGGGCGGCATGGCGGCCTTTCGGGGATCAGAGGCGGACGTATTTCTTCCAGGGATGGGCCTCGCGGAAGCCCAGCACCTGCCGCGCCTTGCGGTTCGAGAGCGGCGCCTCATCCGCGCCCATCGGCCGGGTGACGGGCGTGTCGGGGCAGTATCTGGCGAGGAACTCTGCCGTTGGCAGGGTGGCGGTGATGGTGTCGTTGACCGCGTTGAAGACCTGATAGCCGAGGCCGTCCTTCTCGATGCAGAGGCGCACGATCTCGCCCAGATCGCGGGCGTCGATATAGCTCCAGGCGTTGCGCTTGCGCGACAGGGGGTCGGCGAGGAAGCCGGGGAAGCGGGCGTATTCATCCGGCTCGATCACATTGCCGATGCGGAGCGCGTAGATATCGGCCTTGTAGCGCTCGGCAAAGGCGCGGGCGGTGCGTTCGTTGCAGACCTTGGACAGGCCGTAGCTGTCCTGCGGGTCGCTGTCGTAGTCTTCCTCAAGCGGGAAGGAATGGTAATCCTTGTCACCCTCGGCAAAGCAGACGCCGTAGGTGGTTTCGGACGAGGCGATGA
This sequence comes from uncultured Pseudomonadota bacterium, assembly GCA_963837565.1. Taxonomy (GTDB): domain Bacteria; phylum Pseudomonadota; class Alphaproteobacteria; order Rhodobacterales; family Rhodobacteraceae; genus Solirhodobacter. The sequence goes on along the minus strand of CAWIOC010000001.1, from coordinate 67,503 downwards.
TGACCTTGCGCACGCCGAGTTTCATCGCCGCCTCGATGACGTTGTAGGTGCTGAGCACATTGGCGGCGAAGGTGGTGTTGTCGGGCGCGATCATCACGCGCGGGATGGCGGCGAAATGGACCACGGCATCGGGCGCCGAAGGCGGCCGGCCAAGGTCGTAGCCGTCAAAGCCGAAGTGCATCGAGAGCGCGTTGAACGCCTGCCCGCTGTCGGTCAGATCGGCTGTAAGCGTGTTGACGCCGGGCAGGTCGAGCGGCTTGAGATCGACGTTGAGCACCGCGTAGCCCGCCTTGACGAGATGTGGCACGGCATGGCGGCCGGCCTTGCCGGTGCCGCCGGTGAAGACGATACGCTTGGTCATCTGATTGCCTTCGGTTGGTCCAGGGGCGCCAGCGAGGGCTGGCACCGCTGTCACTGTGTGGAGCCGCACCGGGGGAAGTCAATGCCGAGGGGCGCGATCAGGCGATCTCAAGCTCGGCCAGAAGGGACGCAAAGCTGGCGCCGTGCATGTCGCGATCTGCCCGGGTGCCCTGGACGGTGGGGCGCGGCAGCGAGAACTTTATCACGTTCAGCTCGGCGATATCGAAGCGCAGAAGGTCGCCGGGCGAGACCGCGAAGAGGGCTGCGACGGTTTCGGTTCTGACCGCTGCGGCGACACGGGCAAAGACCTCCGGTGCGCCGCAGAAGATATCGATGGTCAGCCAGAACGGCCCGGCGTTCTTCGAGCGGACCTTTTCGACGATCTGGCCCAGTTCAGCCATGTCCGACCTCGTCCAGGTCAGGCGGAACGCCGCCATCGGGTCGTCCAGCTCCATCACGTGGTTCAGGCAGAATTCGTAGAGCGCGCCGCGCGTCGATTTCGGCCGGCGAGAACGGGAAGGCGAAGGTCGGCTCGCCTCGGTCTCGGTCAGCGGGTAGTGCAGGAGGAACGGGTTGAGCGATCTTGGCGATCTCGGTGGCGCTGGTCCTGGCGTGGGCGCGGTCACGACCGGCAGCACGCCGACCTCGGTCGGGTGCGCCGGGCCGGGTTTCCAGCGGGCCGAGGGTCGCGTCGACGCCGATCAGCGCGAAGTTCGAGCGCATAGTCCGGCCGGCGCCGAGCCCCATCCGGGCGGTCGATCTGCGCCGTGCCGAGGAACCGGTGCAGCCTGTCGGTCCAGGCCGGGCATTCGCGACATAGCGGCGGTCGCGCAGGATCGCCAGCGTGATGGTCTGGTAGCCGGCGATCCGGGCGCCTTCCAGCTTGACGGTATAGGGGCCGGGCACCCAGCGCCGAGCCTTCCACCCGGACCCGGGCGTCGTCGAGCGCGCGGTAGGCGGCATCGGTCACATCCAGATGGCCGCCGGGCTCGTAGAGGATGAACGGATCGGTGTTCTCGTAGAGCATGTGCGCCGAGACCGGTGCGGGGGTGCAGCGCGCGCCGCGTGGCGACATCGGCGCGACGGTGAAGCCCTCGGCGTCGAAGTCGATCAGGATCACGCCCGATGGTCGGGTTGGTCGAGCACAACGCGCCGCATTCGCCGATCTTGGCGCCGTGCCAGGCGCCGCCCGCGTGCATCGCCGCGCATCAGCGGCAGCGCCGCGATGATCGCGGTGTCGGTGGTGCGCCCGGCGATGACGATATCGGCGCCGGTGGCGCAGCGCGGCGGCGATCTGCTCGGCCCCGGCGAGGGCGACGATATTGGCGCAGTCCTCGATCGTCGCCTGGCGTCGAGCGGGCCGCAGCGGCGCCAGCGGGCGGATCCGGCCTGCCGCCAGCGCCTCGCGGCACCCGCGCCGGCGGCTGCTGCGAGTGCAGCCGGGCGACCTTCAGCCGTCAGGCCCAGTTCGGCGGCAAGTTCGCGGGTGATCTCGATACATCCAGTCGACCGTCGCATCGGCGCCGCAGGTCCCGGCGGTGCCGATGCACCAGCGGCACCCCGGCCTCGGCGCGGGCCTGCATCAGCACGCGCCACTCGGCCTTGGTCGAGGCGCGCGAGTATTTCGACACGCCCGCGCCCGAGATAGGCGCGGCCGCTGAATCGGTCGACCCGCCGTCGACGCGATCATGTCGGGCTTCATTGGCGACGCCCGCGGGCCAGCGCCTGCGAGTCGTAGCCGAGGCCGAGGGCGCCGGTGGGGATCAGGACGCGGGTCGTCATCAGTCGCCGTCGTCTCCGGCGGTGGGCGCCGGTTTCGTCAGCAGCCGCGCAGGAAGATCGGCGCGACGAACCCGGCAATGGCGGCGATCCAGAGCCCGATCGCGATAGGCGACGAGAACAGGTAGGTCCAGTCGCCGTCCGACAGCACCATGGCCCGGCGCAGCGCATCCTCCATCGCGTTGCCCAGCAGCATGCCCAGGATCACCGGCACCGTGGGAATGTCGAGCTTGCGCAGGACATAGCCGCAGACCCCGAAGCGCGACCATCAGCACCAGGTCGAAGTAGCTGCCCGACAGCGAGTAGATCCCGACGAAGGAGATCATCGTGACGCCGGGCAGCAGCACCCAGGGCGGCACCGTCAGGATGTCGACGAAGATGCCGCACCATCGGCACGTTCATCACCAGCAGCACGAAGTTGGCGATGAAGCAGCGAGGCGATCAGGCCCCAGACCACGTCCGGCCGGTCGGCGAAGAGCAGCGGCCCGGGCGTGATGTTCAGCGTCATCAGCAGCGCCAGCAGCACCGCCGTGGTGCCCGATCCCGGCACCCCCAGCGTCAGCATCGGCACCAGCGCGCCGCCGGCGGCGGCGTTGTTGCCGGCCTCCGGCGCCGCGACGCCGCGCGGGTTGCCCTTGCCGAAGCTGTCCTTGTCCTTGGCCGAGACGCCTTTTCCGCCATATAGGCCATGAACGAGCCCGAGCGAGGCCCCGGCGCCCGGCAGGACGCCGGCGAAGAAGCCGATGCACCGAGGACGCGCAGCATGGTCCAGCCTGCTGTCCCAGAGTCATGCGCCACGGCATCGTGATCTTGCCCAGCTTCACGCCCGATGGCGCTGATCCTTGCCGTGGGTTTCGATGAAGAAGAACACCTCGGCCATGGCGAAGAGGCCGACGATGGCGACCAGAAAGTCGATCCCGTCCTATCAGGTGCAGGTTGCCGCCGGTAAAGCGCGGCATGGCCGGTGTTGTTGTCCAGCCCGATCATCGCGATGCGCCAGCCCGATGCAGCGCGGCGAACGCCGCCTTGGCCTGGTTCTTGAGGCCATGCCGCCCAGCGTGCAGAACGCCAGCAGGTAGAGCGCGAAATACTCCGCCGGGCCGAAGAGATAGGCGACCCGCGCCAGCAGCGGCGCCATGATCGACCAGGCCGACGGTGGCCAGGAACGCGCCGACGAAGCTGACGCGACGCCGGAGAGCACCAGCGCATCGCCGGCGCGGCCCTGCTTGGCCATCGGGATAGCCGTCGAGCGTGGTCATCAGCGCCGGCTCGTCGCCGGGGATGTTCAAGAGGATCGACGCGATCCGCCCGCCATACATCGCGCCGTAATAGACCGAGGTCAGCAGCACCAGCGCCGCGGTGGCGTCAAGGCCCAGGGTGAAGGCCAGCGGGATCAGGATCGCCACGCCGTTCGACGGCCCGAGGCCGGGCAGCGCGCCGATGATCGTGCCCAGAAAGCAGCCGATCACCGCCAGAAACAGGGTGAACGGCGACAAGCGCGATGCCGAAAAGCCCATCGCGAGGTTGGACAAGCGTCTCCATTTTTCAGGTCAGCCCATCGAAGGCGCGCGGCAGGCCAGTGAGGCCCAGACCCAGCGCGTATTTGAAGATCACGGAACAGGCCGACCGACAGGCCAAGGCCGGTCAGCACGGCGGTCGATTGGTCGCGGCGGATCATGCTAGCTGAGATCGCCGCCGCGGCGATCGCGGTGGGGATCAGGAAGCCGAACGGCTTCAGCGCATAGGCATAGGCGATCAGCACAGCGGTCGCGGCGGCGAGCCGTCGCCAGCGTGCCGCAGCCCGGCCATTCCGGATCGGGATCGGGGCGCAGCACCATGCCCAGCGCCGCAGACGAGCGTCAGCCCGCCGATCACCAGCGGGAAAATGCGCGGCCCCACCGGGTCGGTCAGAAAGCTGGATCCGGATCTGAAGGGCGCCCGCGATGATACGCGAGCGCCACAACGATCACGACCAGACCGAAGATCCGGTCGCTGCTTTTCACTGGATGACCCCGATCTCTTTCGACGAGCTCGACGCGTTTCGGCGATCACGTCGTTCGACCCAGGTCTGGAAGTCGTCGCCGACCTTGGTGAAGGGCGCGAGGCCGTTCGCGGCCATGGCGGCCTTCCACTCGTCGCTTTCGGCGACTGTCTGCAGCTTCTCGGCCCAGGCGTGGAACTGTTCGTCCGAGATGCCCTTGGGCACGTAGAGGCCGCGCCAGTTCACCGCGACGACGTCATAGCCCTGCTCCTTCGCGGTCGGGATATCCTCGAAGCCCGGCACCCGCTCTTCGGTCAGCACCGCCAGCGCGCGGATGTCGCCCGATTTGATGAAGCCGACGATTTCCGACATGTCGCCGGTCATCGCCTGGGTGATAGCCGCCGATGGTCTGGGTGATCGCGTCGCCGCCGCCGTCTGACGCCGATGTACTTGACCTTGCGGATGTCCTTGAAGCCGCCGGCCTTCAGCACCTGCAGCGACTTTCAGGTGGTCGATAGCCGCCCGCCGCCGAGCCGCCGGCGAAGGCGACCGAGCCCGGATCGGCCTTGATCGCCTCGACCATGTCCTTGAGCGTCTTGAACGGGCTGTCCTTGGCCGACGACGATGACGCCCGGATCGGCGCCGATGGCGCCGACGAAGCGGACCTGATCGGCGGTGGCGCCGCCATAGGCGTTCTGCGCCAGGCGGGTGGTGGTGGCCGACGAGGCCGCGACGATCAGGTCGGGGTCGTCGTTGCGCTCGTTGCACGACATAGGCATAGGCCAGCCGCCGCCGGCGCCCGCCATGTTGGTGACCTGCACCGGCTGAGTCGACCAGCTTCAGGTCGTAAAGGATCTTGCCGATCTGGCGGCAGGTGAAGTCCCAGCCGCCGCCGGCGGCCGAGGAGCGATGCATTCGGTGGCAAATGCAGAGGATGCGCAGGCAAGGCCGAGCGCGGCGCTGGTGGCCAGCGCCTTCAACAGGGTCGATGTCATGTAGTCCTCCCAGACATACTTGTATGGCAGGGCGCGCGCGCCGATGATCCCGGCGCGCCGCCCTTGCGGGGATCACTATTCGGTGAAAAACTGACACGAACCTGTCACGGACTGCAAAAATTAGAGGCACGATGCGGTTTCTTCTGGTCGAGGATAATGACGGACTTGCCGCCTCGGTGGCCGAGAGGCTGCGGCTGGACGGGCATGGCGTCGACCGCGCGGCGACGCTGGCGGAGGCGCGCGACTGTCTGGACGTGGCCGGCTATGACCTGATCCTGCTCGACATCACCCTGCCGGACGGCGACGGGCGCGACTTTCTTCAGGCGCATCGGGCGGCGCGGCGCGACACGCCGGTGATCATCACCACCGCGCGGGCCGAAGTGTCGGAGCGGGTCGATCTGCTGGATCTTGGCGCCGATGACTATCTGATCAAGCCCTTCGACTTTGCCGAGCTGGAGGCGCGCTGCCGCGCCGTGCTGCGGCGGCGCGGCGGCGCCTCGCAGACCGTGCAGCACTACGCGGGCTTCACCTTCGACCCGCTGAGTGCGACGCTGACCATCGGTGGCGAGGGCCGCGAACTGCGCAACCGCGAGCTGCGGCTGCTGGAGGTGCTGATGGCCGCGCCGGAGCGGATCTTCTCGAAGACCCAGCTTTGTGACCGGCTGTTTTCCTTCGCCGAGTCGGTGTCGGACAATGCGATCGAGGTCTATGTCGGGCGGTTGCGCAAGAAGCTCGAGGGCAGCGGCGCGCGGATCGAGACGGTGCGGGGCGTCGGCTATCGGTTGACGGCGGATTAGGGCCTTGCGCAACGCCGCCCTTTCGCTGCGACGCAGGCTTGTGGTGCAGCTGCTGGTGATCGCCGCGGTGCTGTCGCTGCTGCTCTATCTGACCGTGCGCACGGTGGCCGGGCAGGCGGCCGAGGCGACGCAGGACGGCATTCTGGGGGCGGCGACCACCGCCATCGCGGAGCAGTTGCGCGGCGGCGAGGATGGGGTGACGGTGGATATCCCCTATGCCGCCTTCTCGATCCTTGGCGCGATCAGCGAGGACCGTCTGTTCTACCGGGTCGATGTCGGCGACGAGACGCTGACCGGCTATGCCGACCTGCCCTTGCCGCCGGTGCCGCCGCGGACGCTGGACCCGGTGTTCTACACCACCGCCTTTCGCGACACGAATGTCCGGGTCAGCGCGGTGATGCGGCGCGTGCTGGCGGCGAACCAGACGCGCGAGGTCGTGGTGCTGGTCGGTCAGACGCAACTGGGGCAGGCCGCGATCACCGCAAGGGTGGCGAAACGGGCGGCGCTGCTCGGGCTCGGGTTCTTTCTGCTGGCGGTGCTGCTGTCGCTGGTCTCTGCCCGGCTGGTGCTGCGCCCGATCGACCGGCTGGCCGAGGCGGTGGCCCGGCGCGGGCCGCAGGACCTGCGCAGCGTCGACCACCCGACCCCGCGTGAGTTGCAGCCGCTGGTGCTGCAGCTGAACGGGCTGATCGCGCGGCTGCGCGGCGCCTTGTCGCGCACCGAGACCTTCATCACCGAGGCGGCGCATCACATCCGCACACCGCTTGCCACGGTGCGCACCCAGACCGAGATCGCCCTGCGCCAGACCAGTGAAGAGAGCACCCAGCGCACCCTGCGGGGGGTGATCCGCTCGGTCGAGGAAAGCATCCGCTCGGCCGGGCAGTTGCTGGACCATGCCACGGTGATCTACCGGTCGGACCGGCTGGCGGATGTGGCGCTCGATCTGGCGCAGGTGGCCGAGGCGGTGACCCGGGCGCTGCGCCCGACCGCCGAGCTGAAGGAGATGGACCTGCAATTGATCGCGCCCGCGCCGGTGCCGGTGCGGGGCGACCGGATGCTGCTGGAAAGCGCGCTGCGCAACATGCTGGACAACGCGATCAAGTATTCCGCCGAGGAAAGCGTTGTCGAGATCGCCGCGCTGGTCGAGGATGGCCGGGCGGTGCTGCGGGTGGCGGACCGCGGGCGCGGCTTGTCGGGTCAGGTCAAGGCGCAGCTGACGGGCCGCTTTCGGCGCGGCGAGAATGTCGCCGACGTGGTCGGATCCGGGCTTGGCCTGACCATCGTGGAAGAGGTCGCCCTGGCGCATGGCGGGCGCTTCGATCTGACGGACCGGAAAGGAGGCGGCACATGCGCAGAGCTTTCATTGCCCTTGCCGTGACACTGGGCGCGGCGACACTGGTGCTGCTGCCTGCCGCGGCGCGCGCCTTCGTGTCGGAGGAGGTTCGGCTGTTTCCCAGCCAGGGTCCGCAGGTGGCGGTGGTGCGGGTGTTGTCGACCACCGATATCTCGGTCTTCGCCCCTTTGATCGCGGCCTATCAGACCCGCAATCCGGGGGTCGCGGTGGATTACACGGTGGCCTCGAGCCAGGAGGTCTTTGCCGCCATCGACCGCGATCATGCGGCTTTCGACGTGGCGATATCCTCGGCGATGGATGAGCAGGTGAAGCTTGCCAATGACGGGCTGGCGCGGCGGGTGCAGGTGACGGCGGCGGCCGGGCTGCCGCATTGGGCGGAATGGCAGGGCCGGGTCTTCGCGTTTTCGCAGGAACCGGTGGTGACGCTGGTGTCGCAGAGCGGCCTTGCCGGGCTGCCGCTGCCGCGCACGCGGCGCGATCTGACGGCGCTGTTGCGCGATCACCCGGACCGCTTTCGCGATCGCGTCGGCACCTATGACATCCGCAAATCCGGCGCGGGCTATCTGTTTGCCACCCAGGAGGCGCGCCAGTCGGACAGCTTCTGGCGACTCGCCGAGGTGATGGGCACGCTGCACCCGCGGCTCTACAGCAGCACCGCCGACATGATTTCCGATCTGAAGGATGGCAAGCTGATCCTGGCCTATAATGTGCTGGGCAGTTATGCCGCGCCGCAGTTTCCGCCCGGGGCCGACGGCGCGATCCTGGAGCTCGACGATTTCACCCTGACCCTGCTGCGCACCGCGCTGGTGCCGAGCACGGCGCAGCGCCCCGATCTGGGCGCCGGGTTCATCGACTTTCTGCTGGGCAGCAACGGACAGCGCCTGATCAACAAGGCGGGCCTGCCGCCGCTGGACGAGAGCGCGCTCGATGCCGCGCCGCAGCTGCGGCCGATCCGGCTCGATTCCGGGCTGCTGGTCTACCTCGACCGGATCAAGCGGTTCCATTTTCTGGAAGAGTGGTCGGCGGCGCTGGTGCAGCCCTGAGGCCGGTTGTCGGCGCCGCGCGATTCCGGTCTACTCGGCGCGACGGCGCGGGTGATCCGGGCGAGGCGAAGGGACAGATCATGGACGATGGGCGTTACAACCAGCCAATGGGCGGCAATGAGATGGCGCGGTTCGGCGGGCCCGCGACGATGATGCGGCTGCCCGCGCAGGCCACGGCAGAGGGGCTGGATGCCTGTTTCGTCGGGATCCCGATGGACCACGGCACCTCGAACCGGTCCGGCACGCGGCATGGGCCGCGCCAGATCCGGGCCGAAAGCTGCATGATCCGGCCGTTCAACATGGCGACCGGGGCCGCGCCCTTTGAACGGATGCAGGTCGCCGATATCGGCGATGTGCCGATCAATACCTTCGATCTGAAGAAGACGGTGGACATCATCACCGCGCATTACGACGCGATCCTGTCGCAGCGGGCGATCCCGCTGACGCTGGGCGGCGATCACACCCTGACCTGGCCGATCCTGCGCGCGATGAAGAAGCAGCACGGGCCGGTGGCGCTGATCCATGTCGATGCGCATTCCGACACCAATGACGAGATGTTCGGCGAGAAGGTGGCGCATGGCTGCCCGTTCCGCCGGGCCTGGGAAGATGGCTGCCTGATCAATGACAAGGTGTTCCAGATCGGCTTGCGCGGCTCTGGCTACAGCCCGGCGGATTTCGACTGGGGCCGCGAGCGCGGCTGGACCGTCGTGCAGGCCGAAGAGTGCTGGTACAAGTCGCTGGCGCCGTTGATGGCCGATATCCGCGCCAAGATCGGCGATGCGCCGGTCTATCTGAGCTATGACATCGACAGCCTCGATCCGGCCTTCGCGCCGGGCACCGGGACGGTCGAGGTCGGCGGGCTGACGATCTGGCAGGGGCTGGAGATCGTGCGCGGCTGTGCCGGGCTGAACCTTGTCGGCTGCGATCTGGTCGAGGTCTCGCCGCCCTATGACACTTCGGGCAATACCGCGCTGGTCGGGGCCAATCTGCTCTATGAGATGCTTTGCGTGCTGCCGTCGCGGCCCCGCGCCTGAAGCTTGACCGTTGCAGCGGCCTTGTGGCGGGGCTTGCCAGGCGGGCCGGTTTCGTCTGCGCCATGCGGCTGGCGGGTCAGCCTGCGTTCAGGAAGCGCTCTGCCTGCTGCAGCGCGCGTTCGGCGTAAAAGCGCAGGCGCGGCGCCTTCGGGGGCAGGCGCGGCACGGCCCAGCCGCAGGAGGCGAAGCTGCGCAGCATCACGAACATCGGCAGCAGGGCGGCATGGTCGTCTGGCAGGGGTCGGGCGGCGCGGTAGCCGGCGAGGGCGGCCTGCATCAGGGCCGGATAGGCGGGTTCGTCAAGGTTTTGCAGCATCAGCGTGGCGAGGTCGTAAAGCCGGAAGCCGTAGCCCGAGTTCGTCGAAATCGATGAAGGTGACGGCATCATCGGTCAACAGCATGTTCTCCCGCATCAGATCGGCGTGGATCAGGCCATAGTCGCCGCCCTCGGCGCGCAGGGCGTCGAGCCGGGCGCGGGCCCTGTGGCGGGCCTGTTGCAGCAGGGCGGCCTCGGGCGCGGTCAGCAGCGGGTGGTCCCAGAAGCGGCCCCAGAGCGGGTCGGGGCCGAGCAACCCGTCTTCGTCCCAGGCCGGACGGGTGAAGCCGGGCGGCGGGGTGAAGGCATCGGTCGCGTCATGCAGGCGGGCCAGGGCGGTGCCGATGGCATGGAAACGGGCGGATTGTTGGGCCTCGGTGCCCGCGAGCGGCACATAGGCCGCGCCGAGCGGGGTGCCTTCCACCCAGGTCACCACCGAGGCGGCGCGGCCCGAGGCGAGGATGGGAACGAGCGTGCCATCGGTGGCGGGGATCGGCCGGGGGACGGAAATGCCTGCCGTCGCGAGCGCCTCGGTCCAGTCCAGTTCAGAGCGGATCGCGGCGCGGGTCTGGTAGGCGGTGCGGTGCAGGCGGAGGGCGGCGTGGCCTGCGGGCAGGAAAACCTCATAGACCGCGTTTTCGCGATCCGAGATCAGGCGCGGCGGGCGGGTGGCACCGCCCCAGAGGGTCAGGGCCTGATCGAGATCGCTCATGCCGGGGTGGCGGCCAGCGCCTCGGTCAGGGTTTCGACCAGCAGGTCGACCTCGGCGCGGCCAAAGGGCATCGGCGGGCGGATTTTCAACGTGTTCGCGCCGCGACCGATCTTGTTGAGAAGGACGCCGCGTTCGCGCATCGCCTCGACCAGGCGGGCGGTGAAGGCGGCTGCGGGGGTCAGCCCGTCAGTGGTGAATTCGACGCCGAAGAACAGGCCCTGACCGCGCACGTCGGCGATCATCGGGTGTCTGATCTCGCGCAGCCGTGCCAGCGCATAGGCGCCAGTGTCGCGGGCGTTGTCGGCGAGGCCCTCCTGTTCCATCACATCGAGCACCGCCATCGCGGCGGCGCAGGAGACCGGATTGCCGCCGAAGGTGTTGAAATAGCCGAATGCACTGCGGAAGGCGGCCATCACATCGGGGCGGGCGATGACGGCGGCTGCGGGGTGGCCGTTGGCCATCGGCTTGCCGATGGTCACGATGTCGGGGGCAAACCCCATCGCCTCGTGCCCCCACCAATGGCTGCCGAGGCGGGCGAAACCGGGCTGCACCTCATCCGAGACGATGATGCCGCCGGCGCGGCGGACCAGGGCGACGGTGGCGTCGAGAAAGCCGGGCGGCAGGGTCGGGAAGCCTTCATTGGCGAAGAAGGGGCAGAGCATCAGGGTGGCGAAGCCGTGACCCGAGGCCTCCAGTTCCTCGATGGCGCGGGCGACATGGGCGGCGAAGGCTGCTGCCGTCATCGGGCGCGCGCAGGTGGTCGGGCGCCGGGACAAGGCGGACGTTCGGGGCATAGCCGCCGATCGGCGGGCGCCGGGTGGAGAGCTGGCTGACCAGCGCGGTATTGCCGTGATAGGTGCCGTCGGTGGCGATCATCCCGGTCTTGCCGGTCATCGCCTGCCCCATGCGCAGGGCCACGTCATTGGCCTCTGACCCGGTGCAGACCATCATCACGGTGGTCAGGTCGTGGCGGAAGGTCGCGGTCAGCCGGTCGGCGTAGTCGAGGATGCCGTCATGCAGGTAGCGGGTATGGGTGTTCAGCAGCGCCGCCTGTCTGGCGATGGCCTCGACCACATGCGGGTGGCAATGGCCGACATGGGGCACGTTGTTGTAGCAGTCGAGATAGCGTTTGCCCGCGGCATCCCAGAGCCAGACGCCCTGACCGCGCACGATCTCGACCGGGTGGTCGTAGAAGGTGGGCACATTGGGGCCGAGCAGGCGGGCGCGGCGGTCCAGCAGGGTTTCGGTCATATCTCATCCTCTGGGCGGGCGCGGAGCGCCTTGATCTGGCCGCGCTGGACCTTGCCTTCGACCCGGCGGCGCTGGCTGCCGAGGGTGGGACGGGTGGCGATGCGGCGTTTCGGGGCGATCAGCGCCTCTCGCACCAGATCGGCGAGGCGTTCGCGGGCCAGTTCGCGGTTGCGGATCTGGCTGCGGGTTTCCTCGGCCCGGATGACGATGGCGCCCTCCAGCGTCCAGCGGCGCCCGGCGAGGCGTTTCAGGCGGGCCTTCACCGCGGGGGTCAGATGCGGGCTGCGCGCGGCCTCGAAGCGCAGTTCGACCGCGGTCGAGACCTTGTTGACGTTCTGCCCGCCGGGCCCGGAGGAGCGGGTGAATGTCTCGGTCATTTCCCAGTCGGCGAGGGAGAGTGTGTCGGTGATGCGCAGCATGGGGGGACGCTAGCCGAGGGTTGCGGGGCGGGAAAGCCCCCTGCCCCCTTGCGGGCCGCGAAAAGCGGCCCCGGTGAAAGCGGAAAGGGCCGCGCTTGCGCGCGACCCTCCGAGATCCCTGGAGATGGGGCCAGTTAGGAGCTAGGCCCAATCAGAGTGTGTTTTCGCCTTCGGGGCTGCCCTAGGCGGAGGACCCCCTGACTGTTCCGACACCTCTCTCCAATATCACTCTAGACACTGGATCACCTCCTTTCACTGGGTTGCGTCTATAGAATGCTGCCACAGATTTTGTGTTTGTCAAAAGTTTTTACGCTACCTTTGCGATCAAATTCTTCACAACGAGGCGATATGGCAGAAGAGACACAAGCGCCATGGTCATCTTCACCAGCCAATCGGCAAGCGCGAGACTGACCCAGAGCGGGGCCACCGGGCCGAGACCGAGGATCGGCAGAGGCTCATTCGCCCAGGCGACATCGACCGAGGGATCGATGAAGGCGAGCGCCGCCGCGAAGGCGATCGAGAAGAAGATGCAGGTGTCGAGGGCCGAGCCCACGAGCGACGAGGCGAGCGGCGCGCGCCACCAGTCGAGACGGCGCAGGCGGCTGAAAACGGTGATGTCCATCAGCTGGCCGATCAGGAAGGCCGCGCCGGAGCCGATGGCGACGCGGGTCGTCACCAGCGGGCCGAAGGCGCCGGTGATCTGGCTGCCGATCAGCGAGCAGAGGACGCCGACGATGAAGCCCACCACCACCACGCGGCGGGCGGCGGGGGCGCCCCAGACGCGGTTCATGATGTCGGTGATCAGGAAGGTGACGGGATAGGTGAAGGCGCCCCAGGTCAGCCATTGGCCGAGCAGGAACTGCACGAGGATGTTGGAAGCCACCACGATGGCGGCCATGGCGAGAACGCCGGGCAGGTAGGTGCGGGTCATCTGTTATTCCGTTTTTACAAGGTCGCGGAGACTTGGCCCCGGTCGGGGGACGCGGGGCCATACCGCCCTTGTGGGCGCGGATCAAGCAAATCCGACGCTCAGGGTTGTTGCAGAAGTCCGGCGCATTGCGCGGGCAGGTCCGACAGGATGTATTCGCGCGGCGTGCGGCGATGCGGTTTTGGCGGGCCCTTGGGTGGCTTCGGCGGGTGCTTCAGCAGGTCGAGATAGGTCGTGACCCACCAGTTGAGGGACTCGTCGCAGCCGTTGCCGCCCTTCGAGAGCTGGGCCACCGTCGGTGTCTGGGTCTCGCATTGGCTGGCGCCGGGCGGGCATTTGAGGCGGACGTGGAAGTGATCCTCGTGGCCGTAGAAGGGCCGGATCTTTTGCAGCCAGGGCGTGTCGGCGGGGGTCGATTTGTTGCACATGTCGATCTTGACGGCGGCGGCGACGAAGATGCGATCAACCCGCGGGTCGGAGGCGGCGGCCCTGAGGATGGCGGCGTTCTGTGGCGTCCAGTTCTGGTTCACCCGGGTCTGGTCCGGGGTGCGCACGGCATTCGCCGAGATCGTTTCGCGCTGGTCGCGGGTCAGCGTGACCGTGCGGGCGGGCAGATACCAGACATCGACATCAAGGCCGATCTGGTGGCTGGCGTGGCCCGAGGCCATCGGGCCGCCGCGCGGATCGCCGATGTCGCCGACATAGAGACCTTTCCAGCCCGGCTGGCGGGCGGCGACGCGGCTCAGGTCTTCCAGAAAGGCGACGGTGACCGGGTTGCCCCAGTTGCGGTCGCGCGACAGGCGCATGGCCTGCCATGTCGGGCCGGTCTCGGGCAGCTCCACATTGCCGCTGGCGCAGCCACGGGCGTAAGTGCCGATCGGGATGGCGGGGCCGGAACTCGGCGTGGTCATCGCGCCGAACAGCTGGGTGGCGAGCGGCTCTGCCGCGGCGGGCGAGGCGAGGGCTATGGCCGCGCAAAGGGCGAGGAAGGCTTTCATCATGCGCGGTCGCCCTGCGGTTTGACGTAGATCAGCAGGACCAAGCCTAACAGGAACAGCGCAACGAGGGGAGTGACGCCCAATTGCTGCGAGCCGGTCACGACTGACATTGCCGTGATCAGGCCCGGCGCGATGAAGGAGGTGGCCTTGCCGGAGAGGGCGTAGAGGCCGAAGGCCTCGGTCGCGCGTTCGGGGGTGGTGTGGCGCACCATCATGGTGCGCGAGGCGGATTGCAGCGCGCCACCCGCGCCGCCGATCAGGGCGCCGCAGAGGTAGAAGATCTGGTCGGGCAGTGCCGAGCCGGGGGCAAGGGGAATGCCGAAGATCTGGCTGCGGGTCATGCCGATGACGACGGAGCAGACCGCGATCAGGATCAGGATGCAGGTGATGATGACGGGCTTCGGGCCGAAGCGCCGGTCGGCGCGGCCGCCGACCCAGCTGATCACGGCGGCGGCGATGGCGGCGACGATGCCGAAGATGCCGATCTGGATGATCGACCAGTCGAGCACGCCGCTCGCATAGAACCCGCCGAAGCCGTAGAGCCCGTTCAGCGCGTCGCGGTAGAACATCGACGAGGCGAGATAGGCAGACAGGCTCTTGCGGCTGGTGAGGCTTTGCAGAAGCTGCCAGAGGTCGGCCAGCGCGGCGGCAAGGCTGACCCGCGCGCGGTTCACGCGGGGTTCCTTCACCCAGAGGAAGAAGGGGACCATGAAGACCACATACCAGAGCGCCACGAAGGGCCCGACCGAGCGGGTGCCTTCGCGCAGCGCGGGGTCGAGGCCGAAGAGCGGCGAAATGCCGATCAATGTTTTGCCGCTGGCGCCGCTTTCGGCCAGCAGCGTCAGCATCACGATCAGCGAGACAACGCCGCCGACATAGCCGAAGGCGAAGCCGGAGCCGGAGATGCCGCCGATCTCTTCATGCGCGCCGAGGTCGGGCAGCAGGGCATTGGTGAAGATCGTGGCGAATTCCATGCCGATCAGGCCGATGGCGAAGAGCACGATCGGCCAGAACAGGGCGTGGCCATCGGGCAGCAGCCACCACAGGCCCCAGGAGCCTGCGACATAGACGACCGAGAAGGTCCAGATCCAGACCATCCGGCGGCCGCTGCTGTCGGCCACCGCGCCGAGGATCGGCGCGAGGATGGCGATGAACAGGCCCGATACGGTCAGTGCAGCACCCCAATAGGCCTGCGCTGCCGCCCCGGCGGCATCGGGCGCAAGACCCTGCGCCAGATAATGCGCCTTGCCGACTTCGGCGAAATAGGGGCCGAAGATGAAGGTCAGCAGCAGGGTGTTGTAGGGTTGGCTGGCCCAGTCGAAGAAGAACCAGCCCCAGATGCGTTTCTTCGCGGAAATCACGGCCATGCACTGCTCCCCTGCCCGCCCCGATTAAGACAGGGAAAGGGCGCGCCGTGCAAGGCTTTGGCGGCTCAGCGAAGCGGCGGCCAGGGCCGTGTTGCCTCGGCCTCGATCCAGGCCTGCACCCATGCCGGCAGGGGCGGGCTTTCATCGGGCTGACCCAATGCCGCGATCAGGCGGGCGGGGGCGACGATGCCCTCTGGCCCGGTCACCGCCGAGCGGATCAGCACCTGACTGGTGCAGTCGCCGCCCCGCCACATGCTCTGATCCATATAGATGAAGCGCGGCATCCCAGCCGACAACGCGCGTGCGCATCTCGACCCGGTGGAAGGCGCGGACCCGGCGGCGGTAGCGCACCGAGGCGCCGGCGACCGCCATGCCCCAGCCATTGGCCGCAAGCGCCCGGTCGAGCCCGAGGCGGCGGCCATAGGGCACGCGCCCAAGATCATAGAGCGTCAGCGTGCGGCCGTTGTTCAGCTCCATCCAGGGGTCGATGTCCCAGGGCCAGCAGGTGTGGTGCGATACATGCGCCTCGCCCGGTGCCAATGGCGGCAGCGTTGCGGGCGAGGAAAAGCTCCAGCCCGAGGCGGAAGATCGGATACATCGCGGGCGTCTCCTGCGGCTGCCGGGCGGCGACAGCGGTGGCCGAGCGGAAGCGCCGGGGTCAACCCTGACCCCGCGTCAGACCCGTGAAGATGGTTGCCCTTTTCCGGGGGCGACGATAGCTAGAGGCGCATCCGACCCCGATGGAGCCACGCCCGATGGTATCTTTGCTGCAAATCCTGCTGATGATCCTGAACCTGCTCTATTTCGTGGTGATCGCGCATGTGATCATGAGCTGGCTGATCAACTTTCAGGTGCTGAACCTGCGCCAGCCGCTGGTCTACCAGATCTGGGACGGGCTGAACCGCCTGCTGGAGCCGATCTATCAGCCGGATCCGCCGCATCCTGCCCGCGACCGGGTGGCTCGACCTCGCGCCGCTGATCGTGCTGCTCGCGATCTATGCGCTGCGGATCGTGATCGCTCAACAACATGATGGCCTTCTACTGACGCGCTCACCCTGACGGCCGCCTTTACCGGATGCAAGGTTCATGCCCGAGCCCCAACGAGCTCTGCTGCATTCCGTCTTTGGCTTTCCCGACGTTTCGGCCCGGGCAGGAAGAGATTGTCGAGGCCGTGCTGGCGGGGCGCAACACGCTGGCGATCATGCCGACCGGCGGCGGCAAATCCCTGTGCTTTCAGCTGCCTGCGCTCTGCCGCGACGGCGTGACGGTGGTGATCTCGCCGCTGATCGCGCTGATGCGGGATCAGGTGCGGGCGCTGCGCGAGGCGGGGGTCGAGGCCGGGGCGCTGACCTCGGGCAATACCGAGGAAGAGACCGAAGAGGTGTTTCAGGCGCTCGACGAGGGGCGGCTGAAGCTGCTCTACATGGCGCCGGAGCGGCTGGCCGGCGGCGGCGACGCTGGCGCTGCTGCGGCGGATCGACACTCAGCCTGATCGCGGTGGACGAGGCGCATTGCGTCAGCCAGTGGGGCCATGATTTCCGCCCCGATTACCTGCGGATCGGCGAGTTGCGGCGGCGCGCTGGACGTGCCGCTGGCCGCCTTCACCGCCACCGCGGATGCCGAAACCCGCGACGAGATCGTCACGCGGCTGTTCGACGGCGTGGCGCCCGCAGGTCTTCCTGCGCGGCTTCGACCGGCCCAACATCCATCTGGCCTTTGCGGTGAAGGATCAGCCGCGCGCGCAGATCCTTGGCTTTGCGGCCGCGCGCAAGGGGCAATCCGGCATCGTCTATTGCGCGCACCCGGGCCAAGACCGAGGGGCTGGCGCAGGCGCTGCGCGAGGCCGGGCATCCGGCGCTGCATTACCACGGCGGGATGGAGGCCGAGGCGCGGCGGCAGGCCGAGATGCGGTTTCAGCAGGAAGACGGGCTGATCGTCGTCGCCACGGTGGCCTTCGGCATGGGGATCGACAAGCCGGACATCCGCTGGGTCGCCCATGCCGATCTGCCGAAATCGATCGAGGGCTATTATCAGGAGATCGGCCGCGCCGGCCGCGATGGCGCGCCGGCCGAGACGCTGACGCTCTATGGCCCCGACGACATCCGCCTGCGCCGCAGCCAGATCGATGAGGGGCTGGCGCCGCCGGAACGCAAGGCCGCCGACCATGCGCGGCTGAACGCGCTCCTCGGGCTGGCCGAGGCGGCGGGCTGCCGGCGGCAGGTGCTGCTGGGCTATTTCGGCGAAGCAGGCGGCCGCCTGCGGCCATTGCGACCTCTGCGACGCGCCCGCCCGATGTGTTCGACGCGACCGAGCCGGTGCGCAAGGCGCTGTCGGCCATGCTGCGGACCGGCGAGAGTTTTGGCGCCGGGCATCTGATCGACATTCTGACCGGCAATGCCACCGACAAGGTGCGCCAGCGCGGGCATGACGGGCTGCCGACCTTCGGCGTCGGGCGCGATCTGTCCAAGGCGCAGTGGAGCGCGGTGTTCCGGCAGATGATGGGCCGCGATCTGGTGCGCCCGGATGCCGAGCGCCATGGCGCGCTGCGGATGACCGATGCCGCGCGGCCGATCCTGCGCGGCGAGGCCGCGATCACGCTGCGGCGCGATACGGTGCAGTCGGCGGTGCCGCGGCCTGCGGTGCGGGCGATGGTGTCAGACGAGGATGCGCCGCTGCTGTCGGCGCTGAAGGCCAAGCGGCGGGCGCTGGCCGAGGCGGCGCGGGTGCCGGCCTATGTGGTCTTTCCCGACCGCACCCTGATCGAGATGGCGGAAAAGCGGCCCGTCACGCTGCGACGAGATGGCGGGGATCACTGGCGTCGGCGCGAAGAAGCTGGAAAGCTATGGCGCTGACTTTCTTGCGGTGATCACCGGCGCGGTGCCGGACGCGCAGCATCCGGCGCGGCGCAAGCTGGCCGGACGGGACGAGGGGGCGCTGTTCGACCGGCTGCTGGCGACGCAGGCGGAGCTGTTGCGCGGAACGGACGGGACGGAAAAGCTGCTGTCCTGCTCTTCTGCGCTGATCGCGAAGGTGGCAGAGGTGCGGCCGCGTGACCTGGCGATGCTGGAGCGCCTGTTGGGCGAACGCCGGGCAGAGCGGTTCGGCGCGGCCTTTCTGCAGACGATCGGCGAAGGCTGAGGAGCGGCCTCGTCGAACTGAGAAGGACCGTGGAGGGCGTTTTCGCGCCACGGGTGGGGGACGAGCGCCGGGGTGTCTGCCCCGTGTGTAAGGGGGATGCGATGCTTGCGGTGATTTCACCTGCAAAACGGCTCGACTGGGCCAAGACGCCCGGGCGGGTGATGACGGAGCCCGGGTTTCTGCGGGATGCCAATGCGCTGTCACGCCAGGCGCGGCAGCTGAGCGTGGAGGATCTGCGCGGGCTGATGGCGATCTCGGAGGACCTTGCCCGGCTGAACCACGCGCGTTTTGCGGCCTTCAAGGCGCGCCCCGCGCCCGAGACCCTGCGCCCGGCGGCGCTGGCCTTTGCCGGCGATACCTACATCGGGCTGCAGGCGCGCGGCTTTACCGAGCCCGAGATGGACTGGGCCCAGGGCCGGCTGCGGATCCTTTCGGGCCTCTATGGGTTGCTGCGCCCGCTCGATGCGATCCAGCCCTACCGGCTGGAGATGGGCAGCCGCCTTGCCACCGAGCGGGGCGCCACATTGTACGACTGGTGGGGCAAGCGGATCGCGCGGGCGCTGAACGCGACGGCGCAGGAGGTGGGGACCGATGTCCTGGTGAACTGCGCCTCGGCCGAATATTTCGGCGCGGTGGACCGCAAGGCGCTGAAGCTGCGCGTGGTGACCCCGGTGTTCCTGGAAGAACGCGGCGGCGC
Source organism: uncultured Pseudomonadota bacterium (assembly GCA_963837565.1). Classification (GTDB taxonomy): domain Bacteria; phylum Pseudomonadota; class Alphaproteobacteria; order Rhodobacterales; family Rhodobacteraceae; genus Solirhodobacter. The sequence goes on along the minus strand of CAWIOC010000001.1, from coordinate 48,334 downwards.
GCGGGTGGTCGTCAGTTTCTGGGCCAAGCAGGCGCGGGGTGCCATGGCGCGGTTCATCGTGCGCAACCGTCTGACCTCGCCCGAGGCGCTGAAGGATTTCGGCCACGGCGGCTATGTTCATATGCCGGAGCTGTCCGAGGGTGACCGCTGGGTCTTTCTGCGCAATGCGGCGGACGAGCGCGTCGCCTGACATCGAGGCCGGGTGCGGTCGGGCTATTCGGCGGCCTGCGCGACGGGAGCCTGCGCGACGGGGGCCTGAGCGACGGGGGCCTGAACCGGGCGGATGCCGCCGGGACGCTGGGCCAGGATATGGTCGATGATCGCCGCACGGCGCAACGGTTTGGTCAGATAGTAATCGATCCCGGCGGCGAGGATCCCGGTTTCGTCGCCGTCCATCGCATGGGCGGTAAGGGCGACGATCGGGACATGACCGCCCTGCCCCGCCTCGATTGCGCGGATCGCGCGGGCGGCATCGCATCCGTCCATCTCTGGCATCGAGATGTCCATGAAGATCAGGTCTGGCGCGCTGCTGCGGAACAGATCGACCGCTTCCCGACCATTCGAGGCGAAGGTGAGATCGACATCGCAATCCTTGATCATCTTGCGGAACACCAGCTGATTGGTGCGGTTGTCTTCGGCGGCGAGGATCCGCATGGCGCGCAGGGGCGTGTCTTCGGCGGCAGGCGCGGCTGATGGTTCGGCAGTACCCCGTGGTGGCGGCGGGACCGAGAGCGCCTGCAGGCGGGTGAAGAGGTCGCGCCGCAGGACCGGCTTTTGCAGCACCGCCGACACCTCTTGCATCAGCCCCGGATCGTCGCGCGCCGGGCCGGGATTGGTCGCGAGCAGAAGAATGGGGGCGGTCTGGCCGCTGTCGCGCAAGCGATGGATCAGCGCGGCCCCGTCGATGTCCGGCAGCGATTGCTCGATCAGGATCACATCGACCTCGGCCCGATCGGCAAGGGCTGCAAGGGTTTCGGCGGCGCTGCGGCATGTGGTGACCTGCAGCCCGAGGGTTTCAAGCTGCTGCGCAAGAATGCGGCGGCTGGCGGGCTGGTCATCCGCCACCAGGGCGCGGCGCAGCGTGACCGGGCTCCAGCGCTCTGCGGCTTCTTCGGCGATCGGCAGGGTCAGCTGCACGCCAAAACAGGCGCCTTCGCCGGGTTCCGATTCGACCCAGACCGCGCCGCCCATCAGCCCGACGAGGCGCTTGGTGATGGCGAGGCCGAGCCCGGTCCCCTCAAACTTGCGGTTGGCCTGATCTTCGACCTGATTGAACTCGCCGAAGATATGGCCGAGCAGCGCGGCCGGGATGCCGATGCCGGTATCCTCGACGGTGATATGCAGTTGCTGCAGCCCGTCAGGCTGTTCGAGGCCGACGACGCGCACGAGGACATGGCCGCTGTGGGTGAACTTGACCGCATTGCCCATCAGGTTGGTCAGAACCTGCCGGATCCGGCCCGGATCGCCGATGAAGCGGGTCGGCAGGAACAGGTCGAAATCGACGATCAGCTCGATCCCCTTGTCCTGCACCGAGGGTTGCAGCAGCATCGCGACGCCCTGAATGCAATGTTCAAGGTCGAAGGCTTCGGGGTGCATGACGAGCTTGTCCGCCTCGATCTTGGAGTAATCGAGCACATCGTTGATGATCACCAGAAGCGCCTCGCCCGAGGCTTTTATGGTTTCCGCATAGAGCTTCTGTTCTTCGGTCAGGGCGGTGGCGCAGATCAGTTCGGCCATGCCGACGACACCGTTCATCGGTGTCCTGATCTCATGGCTCATATTGGCGAGAAAGGCGGATTTGGCGCGGTTCGCGGCCTCGGCGCTTTCCTGCGCCTCTCTCAGGTCGGCTTCCCGCTGCATCGAGTCGGTGATGTCGAGCGCGAGGCAGACCATGTCGCCATCGCGCGCGCGGCGGTCGATCAGGCGGAGGTAGGGGCCGGAGGCGAGGCGGATCACCAGAGGCTCTATCGGGTCCTGGTCCCAGCGCGCGAGCAGCATCGCGACCCAGTCGCTTTCCACCGCGCCGTCCGGATCGACGATGCCATGGCGAAAGGCGAGGCGCAGCACCTCGGCATAGGCGATGCCGGGGGCGACCTGCGGCAGGTGTTTGAACGAGGCCAGCCAGGACCGGTTGGCGGCGACAAGGGTTTGCGCGCTGTCGAAGACCGCGAAGCCGTCCGAGATGGTTTCCACCGAATCCCAGAGCCGTCGTTCCGCCATCACCGCTGCGGTATGGGCATGGTCGAGATCGGACAGGAAGCGGGTGTTCTGGCCCTTCAGCGTTTCCGCCTCTGACAAAGCAGAGCGCACCACCTGGCGTTGTTCCACGATCTGGTTGGACAAGGCACGCGCGTGCAGCGCGAGTTTCTCGTTCGCGGCAAAGAGTTCGCGCTGCTTGTGTTCGAGCAGGCGTTCGGCGGCAAGGCGGGCGCGGCGTTCCCTGGCGAGTTTCTCGGTCAGCGTCATCGCATCCTCTGGCTGCGGCGGGCGGACCCCCTGCCTTGCCCCGAGTTTGGCCGAGGCCGGTGAAGGATCGCTTAACTGGCGCAGGACTGCTTGCCAATCGACCGGCGGGCGTGCCAGCATCGCCGCATTCAGCGGAGGGGATTTGTGATGCGCATTCTGGCGACGGCAGTTTTCATTCTGAGCGCGGCGCTGGCCCTGCCGAGCCTGGCGCAGGAGAGCCCGGTGCCGCTGAAGCGGACCGTCCTGACCCAGGATGTGGACCTGCCGGGGGGCGATCTCCGGTCGATCTTCGACACCACGATCGAGGCCTGCGAGCAGGCCTGCCTGAGCGATGACACCTGCCACGCCTATACCTTCAACAGCCGTGCCGGGTCGTGCTTTCCCAAGGGCACGCCGGGCCAGCCGGCGCCCTATGTCGGTGCGATCTCGGGCATCGTGCTGGCCACGCCCAAGGCGGTGCTGGCGCGGGCCGAGACCCGGAAGGGCGAGCTGGATTTCCTGAGCGAAGACGATTTGAGCGCCGCCTATGATCAGGCGGCGGGGCTGGGCAAGAACCATGTGGCGGGGGATCAGACGAGCGCCGATCTGCTGGCGCAGGCGGCGCAGATCGCCCTGGCGGGTGATCCGTTTCGCGCGGCCAATTTTCAGGGCGCAGCGGTGGCCGAGACCGATGCTGCCGATCAATGGGTGGATTTTGCCCGGCTCTTGCTGGCCGCGCAGAACAAGCCGGGTGTGAACAGCAGCGAGGTCCGGAGCCAGGCGCTGCAGGCCGCGATCAACGGTTACCTGCGGGCCGATGCGGCGGGCGTGCGGGCGAGTGCGCTGGTGATGATGGCGCAGGCGCTTGAGGCGAACGGGCGCGGGCGCGACATGATCCCGGCGCTGCGGCTGGCGCAAGAGGTGCAGCCGCGCGACGATACTGCCGCCGCGCTGGACAAGGCGATCGGGACATACGGGTTCCGGGTGACCGATCAGCGGGTGGAAAGCGACAGTGCCAATCCGCGGATCTGTGCGACCTTCTCGGAGGACCTGGTGAAGGCGGGGCTGGATTACACGCCCTATGTGCAGCTGCCGCAGCCCGGCCTTTCGGTTTCCGCCGAAGGGCAGGAGATCTGCGTCGGCGGGCTGGAGCATGGCAGCCGCTATGCGATCACCTTCCGCGCCGGGCTGCCTGCGGCGAGCGGCGAGAAGACCGTCAAGCCGGTGACGATCACGATGTATGTGCGCGACCGGACGCCCTCGGTCAGCTTTCCGGGCCGGGCCTATGTGCTGCCGCGCGCCAGTGTGGCGGCGATTCCGGTGCAGACGGTGAACACCAAGGCGCTGGACCTCAAGCTGCGCCGGGTGAGCGACCGCAACATCCTGCGCGCGATCCAGAGCGATTATTTCGGCAAGCCGATCGCCTATTATCAGGAGGACGACTTTGCCTCTCAGGTGGCCGAGGACGTCTGGAAAGGCACGGCCGATGTCGGCCTGCAGGTCAACAAGGATGTGACGACCCGGCTGCCGCTGGATGCGGTGATGAAGGATCTGCCGGTGGGCATCTATGTGCTGCAGGCCAGCATTCCCGGCACCAAGCCCTATGACTCTGCGCCGGCGTCGCAGTGGTTCGTGATCTCGGACCTCGGGCTGACCGCGCTGAGCGGGGTCGACGGGCTGCATGTGACGGTGCGCAGTCTTGGCACGACGGCGCCGAAGGCCGGGCTGACGGTCAGCCTGCTGGCCGAGGCGAACCGGGTGCTGGGCACGGCGGTGACCGACAAGGACGGCAATGCCGATTTCCCGGCGGGCCTGTCGCGCGGCACCGGGGGCGCGGCCCCGGCGCTGGTCATGGTCGAGGACGGCACCAGTGACATGGGGTTCCTGCCGCTGACCGATCCGGAGTTCGATCTGTCGGACCGGGGCGTGGCGGGGCATGAGCCGAGCCCGCCGGTCGATGTGTTCGTGACGACCGACCGGGGCGTCTATCGCGCGGGCGAGACGGTGCATGTCACCGCGCTGGCGCGGGATGGCGAGGCGGCGGCGATTGCCGGGCTGCCGCTGACGGCGCGGCTGCAACGGCCGGACGGGGTGGAATACACCCGCCTGCTGGCGCAGGACGGCGGCGCGGGCGGGCATGTCTTCGACCTGCCGATTGCCGCCAGCGCGCCGCATGGGCCGTGGAAGCTGGACATTCTGGCGGATGTGAATGCGCCGCCGCTCGCCTCGGCCAATTTTCTGGTCGAGGATTTCCTGCCGGAACGGATCGACTTCACCCTTTCCCTGCCGCAGGAGCCGATCCATCTTGGCGATGCGCCGGAGCTGACGGTGGCAGCGAAGTATCTGTTCGGGCCGCCCGGCGCCGATCTGGCGGTCGAGGGCGAGGTTCAGGTCAGCGCGGTGGACGGGCTCGATGCCTGGCCGGGCTATACATTCGGGAAATATGACGAGCCGTTTTCGCCGGTGACCGAGCCGCTGCCGGATGGCACGCGGACCGATGAGACAGGCTCGGCGGTGATCGAGGCGGCGCTGCCGCAGGTCGAGGACCCGGCGCGGCCCTTGCAGATGCGGGCCACGGTGCGGGTGGCCGAAGGATCGGGCCGCCCGGTGGAGCGGCGGATCACGCAGGCCCTGACACCCTCGGCGCCGATCATCGGGATCAAGCCGCAGTTCAAGGATGTGGTGCCGGAGGGCGGCAAGGCGGGGTTCGATCTGCTCGCCGTGGGCCCCGAGGGCAAGCCGGTGGCAATGCCGGTGCATTGGGTCGTGAACCGGGTCGAGACCCGGTATCAGTGGTACCAGACCTCGGGCGACTGGAACTGGACGCCGCTGACCACGCGGGAACGGGTCGCCGAGGGCGACGCGGCGCTGACCGCCGCAGGTCCGGTGTCGGTGCTGGCGCCGGTCAAATGGGGGCATTACGAGGTGAAGGTCGAGCGGACCGACGGCACCTATGCCGCGTCCTCGTCCGATTTCTATGCCGGCTGGTATGCGCCCGCCGATGCCTCGGAAACGCCGGACACGCTGGAGATGTCGCTGGACAAGCCGGGCTACAAACCGGGCGAGACGGCGATGCTGCGGGTGGTGCCGCGGGCGGCGGGAACGGCGCTGATCAGCGTGCTGTCGAACCGGCTGATCGCGCGGCAGGCGGTCGAGGTGAAGGCGGGCGAGAACATGATCCCGGTGCCGGTCGGCGCGGATTGGGGGGCTGGCGCCTATGTCACCGTGTCCGTCATCCGGCCGATGGATGAGGCGGCGGGGCGGGTTCCGGCGCGCTCGCTCGGGCTGGTCTATGCCAAGGTCGATCCGGGGATGCGGAAGCTGGAGGCGACGCTGGTGGCCCCAGCCGAGGCGGAGCCGCGCGGGAATCTGGATGTGGCGGTGAAGGTGGCGGGCCTGCAGCCCGGCGAGACCGCCTATGCCACCATCGCGGCGGTGGATCTGGGGATCTTGAACCTGACCGGGTTCACCCCGCCGGACCCGGAGGATCACTATTTCGGCCAGCGCAAGCTGGGCGTGGGGATCCGCGACGTCTATGGCCGGCTGATCGACGGGCTGAACGGCACCATGGGCGCGGTGCGGTCGGGCGGCGATGCCGGGGCGGAACCGCAGCTGAAATCACCACCGCCGACGGAAAAGCTGGTGGCCTTCTTCTCGGGCATCGTGACGGTCGGGGCGGATGGGCTGGCGCATGCCAATTTCGACCTGCCGGCCTTCAATGGCACGGTCCGGGTGATGGCGGTGGTCTGGTCGAAGACCGGCGTGGGCGAGGCCAATGCCGATGTGCTGGTGCGTGACCCGGTGGTGGTGACGGCCAGCCTGCCGCGCTTCATGGCGCCGGGGGATCAGAGCCGGTTGCTGCTGGAGATCGTCCATGCCAAGGGCCCTGCCGGGCATATGGCGCTGGAGGTGACTGGCGAGGGCGTCACGCTGGGCACGGTTCCGGCGGGGGTCGATCTGACCGAGGGCGGGAAGAAGAGCGTGACCGTTCCGGTGACGGCGGGGGATGTGGGCACGGCGGTGATCCATGTCGCGCTGACCACGCCGGACGGCAAGCGGCTGGAGAAGGACCTGTCGCTGCCGATCGAGGATAACGATCCGGCGATCAGCCGGGTCAGCCGGTTCGACCTTGCCGCCGGGCAGAGCTTTACCTTTGACCGCAACGTCTTCGACGGGCTGCGTCCCGGCACCGGCACGGCGACCGTGGCGGTGGGGCCGATTGCCCGGCTCGATGCGCCGGGCCTGCTGGAGGCGCTGAACCGCTATCCCTATGGCTGCACCGAACAGCTCACCTCGAAGGCGATGCCGCTTCTGTATTTCCAGGACGTGGCGCAGGTGATGGGGCTGGGCACGGCGGGCGATCTGAAAAAGCGGGTGGATCAGGCGATCACCGCGATCCTGACCAACCAGTCGTCCGACGGGGCCTTCGGGCTTTGGGGGCCGTCTTCGGGTGATCTCTGGCTTGATGCCTATGTCACCGATTTCCTGAGCCGGGCAAGGGCGCAGGGCTTCAAGGTGCCGGATGCGGCCTTCCGCATGGCGCTGGACAACCTGCGCAATCAGGTGAACGAAGCGCCGCAGTTCGACAGTGGCGGCGGGCCCTATGCCTATGCGCTGATGGTGCTGGCGCGCGAAGGCGCGGCGGCGATCGGCGACCTGCGCTACTATGCCGATGTGAACGCGAAGGCCTTCGACACGCCCATCGCCTCGGCGCAGCTTGGCGCGGCGCTGGCGGCCTATGGCGATCAGACCCGGGCGGATGCGATGTTCCGGCAGGCGGCGCGGCAGATGGGCGCGCGCATCGGGGCGGACGGGCCGCAGGTGCTGCGGGCGGATTATGGCACCAACCGGCGCGATGCGGCGGCGGTGCTGGCGCTGGGCACCGAGGCGGGAAGCACGGCGATCGATGCGGGCGCTTTGTCGACCCGGATCGCGACGGCGGGCGGGGTCGCCAATGCCTCGACCCAGGAGGCGACCTGGGCGCTGCTTGCGACCCATGCGCTGATCGGCAAGACGGCAGCGGAGGGGTTCACCCTGAACGGCGCGCCGGTGACCGGGCCATTGGTCCGGGTGGTGCAGGATCAGACGGTGGGCGACAGCGCGCTCGAGATCCGCAACGGCTCGACCGATAAATCGGTGCTGACGGTGACGACCTATGGCGTGCCGGTGGTGCCGGACAAGGCGGGCGGCAATGGCTATGCGATCAAGCGCAGCTATTACACGATGGATGGCAAGCCGGTGGACGCGGCCAAGATCAAGGCCGGCACCCGGCTGGTGACGGTGCTGGAGGTGACGCCCTTCGGCAAGGGCGAGGCACGGCTGATGGTCAGCGATCCGCTGCCGGCGGGGCTGGAGATCGACAACCCCAACCTGCTTGCCTCGGGCGATATCAGCGCCTTTGACTGGCTCGACACCGCAAGCGACGTGGCCCATTCCGAGTTCCGGCAGGACCGCTTCATCGCCGCCCTTGACCGCAGCGATGCCAGCCCGTTCAAGCTGGCCTATATGGTGCGCGCGATCTCTCCCGGCACCTTCCACCATCCGGCGGCGAGCGTCGAGGATATGTACCGGCCCGATCTGAGCGCCCATGGCGATAGCGGCAGCGTGACGATCACGCCGTGAGGGCGCGCGGGCTTCTGGCGCTGGCGCTGGGCCTCTGGCTCGCGGCGCTGGGGCGCGACGGGATCGACGCCTGGGTCGATGCGACGGTGCTGCCGCCGCTGGTGCCGGCAACCTCGACCGTGGTGCTGGCGCGCGACGGATCGGTGCTGCGGGTCTTCATGGCGGGCAACGGCATGTGGCGGCTGGCGGTCGATCCGGGCCAGGTCGATCCGCAATATCTCAAGCTGCTGGTCGCCTATGAAGACCGGCGGTTCTGGGCGCATGACGGGGTCGATCCGGGCGCGCTGCTGCGCGCGGCATGGCAGGCGCTATGGGCGGGGCATGTGGTCTCCGGTGGCTCGACCCTGACGATGCAGGTGGCGCGGCTGCTCGAGGATTCGGGCACCGGGCGGATCGCGGGCAAGATCCGCCAGATCCGGCTGGCGCTGGCGCTGGAGCGGCGGCTGAGCAAGGATCAGATCCTGGAGCTCTATCTGCAGATCGCGCCGTTCGGCGGCAACCTTGAAGGGGTGCGCGCCGCCGCGCTGGCCTATTTCGGGAAAGAGCCGCGCCGCCTGACGCTGGCGCAGGCGGCGCTGCTGGTGGCCCTGCCGCAGTCGCCCGAGACGCGCCGCCCGGACCGGGACCCTTCAGCGGCACAGGCGGCGCGGGGGCGCATCCTGGCGCGGCTGGTGGCCGAGGGCGTGGTCACCGAGGCCGCTGCCCTCTCGGCCGAGCGCGAGGCGGTGCCCGACGCGCGCCTGCCCTTCCCCCTGCTCGCGCCGCATCTGACCGACCGGCTGCGCGCCGCAGCGCCCGGGGCGCAGACCCTGCGCAGCACGATCGACGCCGATCTTCAGGCCCGGCTCGAGGCGCTGGCCGCCGAAACGGTCGCCCATGCCGGCGAGCGGTTGCAGGTGGCGATGGTGGTCGCCGATCATCAGAGCGGCGAGATCCTCGCCTCGGTCGGCTCGGCCTCCTACGAGGCGGATCGGCGGCAGGGCTTCATCGACATGACCCAGGCGCTGCGCTCGCCCGGATCGACGCTGAAGCCGCTGATCTACGGGCTGGCCTTCGATGAGGGGCTGGCCCATCCCGAGACGCTGATCGAGGACCGGCCGGTGGATTTCAACGGCTATGCGCCGCAGAACTTCGACCATCAGTTTCGCGGCACGATCCGGCTGCGCGAGGCGCTGCAGCAATCGCTGAACATTCCCGCGGTGATGCTGACCGATGCGATCGGACCGGCCAACCTGATGGCGGGGCTGCGCCGCGCCGGGGTGACGGCCGTGGTGCCGGGGGGCCAGCCCGGTCTGGCGGTCGCCCTGGGCGGCGTCGGGGTGGATCTGCAGGATCTTGTGCAGCTTTACGCCGCCATCGCTAGGGGGGGTATACCGGTACACCTGCATACTTCGCCCGAACCGCCCCCCCCCGAGGCGCGTCGGGTGATCTCTGCGGTGGCGGCATGGGAGGTGGGCGATATCCTGTCCGGCCTCGCCCCGCCGCCCGGTGCGCCGTCGAACCGGCTGGCCTACAAGACCGGCACCAGCTATGGCCACCGCGATGCCTGGGCGGTGGGCTTTGACGGGCGCGATGTGATCGGGGTCTGGATGGGGCACCCGGATGGCACCCCGGTGCCGGGCGCCTTTGGCGGCGAGCTGGCGGCGCCGGTGCTGTTTCAGGCCTTCGCGCGGCTGAAACCCACGCTCGACCCGCTCGGGCCGCCGCCGCCGGAAACGCTGACCGTCTCGAATGCCGAACTGCCGCCGCCGCTGCGCCGCTTCCGCAATCGCAGCGCCGCCTTCCGGCCCGCGCCGGACGCGCCGTCGGTCGATTTTCCGCCGGATGGCGCAACGGTCGAGCGCACCGATGGCGCGGTGCTGGTGAAGGTGCGCAACGGGGTCGCCCCCTTCACCTGGCTTGCCGATGGCCGCCCCATCGCGCTCGCCACCCGCGACCGGGCCGAGGTGCTGGCCCTGCCCGGCCCCGGCTTCGTCACGCTCTCGGTGATCGACGCCAAGGGCCGATCCGACCGGGTCTCGGTCGAACTGCGTTAGCCAGCTGCGCTCATTTTCTGCCCGAAAATATCCTCGGGGGGTGTGGGGGGCAGACAGCCCCCCACCGCTCTCCGCTAGCCGCGCACCGCGTCGATCATGCGCTGCACGTTGTCGGGATCGGCGTCCGGGGTGATGCCGTGGCCGAGGTTGAAGATATGCGGCCCGCCGGAAAAGGCGCGCACAATCCGCTGCGTCTCTTGCACCAGCGCCGCGCCACCCGTCACCATATGGTCGGGCGCAAGGTTGCCCTGCACGCAGCCGTCGATCTGCACCGCCTCGGCCGCCCATTCCGCCGAGACCGAATTGTCGAGCGCCACGCAATCCGCCCCGGTGGCGCGGGCGAAGCCGCGATAGCCCTCGCCCGCTTCGCGCGGGAAGGCGATGACCGGCAGCCCGGGGTGGCGCGCCTTCAGGGCCGCGATGATGCGGGCCGTGGGCGCCACGGCGTAGCGGGTGAAGGCCTCTCCGGTCAGCGAACCGGCCCAGCTGTCGAACAGTTTCACCACCTCGGCCCCGGCCTCGACCTGCGCCGAGAGATAGGCGATCGTGCCTTCGGTGATCAGGTCCATCAGCGCATCGAAGGTCGCGGGATCGTCACGCATCAGGGCATGGGCGGGGGCCTGATCCGGGGTGCCGCGCCCGGCGATCATATAGGTCGCCACCGTCCAGGGCGCCCCGGCGAAGCCGATCAGCGTGGTGGCGCGCGGCAGCTCGCCCGCAACGATGCGCAGGGTTTCGTAGACCGGGGCCAGCGTCCTGTCGATCTCTGCCACCGGCTTCAGCCGGGCCAGATCGGCGGGCGTGGTGACGGTGGACAGGCGCGGCCCCTCGCCCGGGGTGAACCAGAGCTCGGCGCCCAGCGCCTGCGGCAGGAGCAGGATATCGGCAAACAGGATCGCCGCGTCGAAGCCATAGCGGCGGATCGGCTGCAAAGTGACCTCGGCGGCCAGATCGGGCGTATAGCAGAGCGACAGGAAATCCCCCGCCTTGGCCCGCGTGGCGCGGTATTCGGGCAGATAGCGGCCGGCCTGCCGCATCATCCAGATCGGCGGCGTGGCCTGCACTTCGCCCGCGAGGGCGCGCAATAGGGTCTTGTCGGCTGTCATGCGGCACTGTCCTTCTGTCTGACAGCTTAGGTCCGACGCCAGCGGGTCGAAGTCAAGCGCGGCACGCGGGGGCGCGACAAATGAGGCCACTGCGAAATCGGGCCGGTCCGGGGATCCGGCAGGCGGCAACCCAGCCGCCCGGTCTGGACGACGGGCGCATTTGCCGATGATTGTTGCGCGGGCGCGGACAAGCGGCGCTGGGGTCGCTTGCGCGCCGCAACCGCGACTCATAGCGTGCGCGCATGAGCGACACCCCGCCCCTGCGCATTCTGCTTGACCCCGCCGCGCTTGCGACGGCGCAGGCGGGGCGGTCGCTGGCGATCACGCGCATCACCTCGGCGCTCGCATGGCGCGGGGTCGGGGTCGAGCTGCGCCTGGATACCAGGCTCGAGCGGGCGCGGCTGGCGCGCGGCCCCGGCTTCGGACTGATTTGCGAGGGCACGCCGGCCAGCCCGAGGGTGCTGCGACTGCGCCGGGTGGATCAGGGCCCGTACTGGCAATTCGAGACCAGTGGCGACCCCTGGCGGTGGAGCGTGACGCAGGCCGGGTTCGAGCCGGATGGTCTTGACGACGCGCGCGCCTCGGCCTTTCTGGCGCGGCGGCGCGGGGTGATCTTTGGCAAGCGGTCGATCCGGCGCGAGGGGTTCATCCTGTTCGCCCTCGACAGCGGGCTCGAGCAGGCCAAAGAGATCCTGGCGGCGATCCGGACGATGGACCGTGAGCGCGAGATTCTGGTCGCCCCCGGGCCGGGGGCCACACCGGATCCGGCGGCGCTGAAGGATCTCCGGCTTGCGCTGCGGGGCTTTGACGGCGCCCGCATGGTCGGACGCCCGGCGCTGGAGCTGATCGCCCGCTGCGACGCCGTCGTGACCGGGCATTCCACCGCGGCGCTGTCGGGGTACTTCGCCGAGAAGCCTGCGGTGATCTTCGGGCAGGTGGAATTCCACCATATCGCGGGCAGCGTTCCCCTGATCGGGGTCGAGCGCGCCTTTGCAGTCCTGCGGGCGCCGCCACCGCCCTATGCGCGTTATCTGTGGTGGCTGCTGCGCCGGCAGGCGATCGACATGAGCGACGACGAGGCCGAACCTGCGATTCTCGCCCGGCTGCGCGTTCTGGGCTGGGAGATCTGAGGCAGCAAAAAGGGCGCCTTGCGGGGCGCCCTGTTCAGGTCCGTCGGTCGCTGTGGCGCGATCAGACCGCGCCGGCGATCCAGCTGGCCAGCGCCGCCTTGGGCGCAGCACCGATCTTGTTCGACACCACTTGCCCATCCTTGAACAGGAACAGGGCCGGGATGCCGCGAACGCCCATCTGGGCCGGGCTGTTGGGATTTTCGTCGACGTTCACTTTGACGAATTTCACCTTGCCGGCGTATTCGGCCGACAGTTCTTCCAGAGCCGGGCCGATCTGGCGGCAGGGGCCGCACCATTCGGCCCAGAAGTCGACGACCACGGGGATGTCGGAGTTGCGCACTTCCTTGTCGAAGGTCGCGTCGGAAACGTGAACGGTTGCCATTTGATGTCTCCTGGGGGGATGAGTTGGCCTTGAAGGTAAGAGCGGCACCCCCCGCCGTCAAGGGAAGGTCGTGGTTGCAAGGGCGCCATGCACAAGATGCTGTGGCAGCGGCATCAGCTGCGCGGTGCGGGTCCAGAGCAGGGCGGTCTGCACGGTCCGATCCGGGTAGATCCGTTCCAGTGCGGCGGCATAGGCGCCCATCTGGCGCAAGAGGCCGATCGGGACCTCTTCCGGCCGGTCCGGCACCACGGCGTTCGACTTGTAATCGACGGCGAGGACCTGACCGGGCGAGAGGATCAGCCGGTCTATGGTGCCCAGCATCCGGCGCGGGCCAAGCGGGCTGGTGATCTCCACCTCTGCCAGAGCCTCGGGGGCGAAGAGAAAGGCAAGCGCGGGGGCAGAGAGCACCGCCTGCGCCTCGGCCAGCAGGGCTGCGTTATCTGCGGGCAGGTCGGGATCGGCGGTGGCGGCGAGCAGGGCCTGCGCCACCCCCGGCCAGTCGGCGCGGGGCCATTGCGGCAGGTGTTCGAGCAGCAGATGAAGGCGTGTGCCACGCAGCATCGCGGCCTCTTCCGACAGGCCCGCGCCCTCGCCCGGCATCACTTTCGCGCCGCCGAGGCCGGAGGGCGTGAGCGCGGCGAGGCCGCCTGTCGGGGTCGGGGCGGCGCTGGTCGCCCAATGCGGCAGCGGGGCAGCCTCGGCCGGGGTGGGCCCCTGCCCTGCCCGGCTGTCCGGCCGGTCTTCCGGCCAGTCGCCGAGCGAGAGCCGCTGGATCGGGCCGAAGCCGGTGGCACCGGCAACCTGCACGCCACCGGCATGCTCCATGCCCTGCGCCACGATATTGTACCAGGCGCCCTCCTTCTCGATCTTGCCCGCGGCAGCGACGATCAGCCAGCTCTGCGCGCGGGTCATCGCGACGTAGAGCAGGCGCATGTTCTCTTCCTGCTGCCGCTCGCGCAGGGCATCGCGGGCGGTGGCGATCTGCGGCGGGCTGGCATCGGCCCCGGTGCGCCAGGCGATGGCGCCGGGGGCGAGGGTCATCAGCTCTCCGCCCGCGGAGGGGTTGCGGTCGGCGGTGTCGGGCAGGATCACCACCGGGGCCTCGAGCCCCTTGGCGCCATGCACGGTCATCACCCGGATGCGGTTTCCGGCGCTGTCGGGCTGGCGCTTGACCTCGACCTCATCGGTTTCCATCCAGCCGAGGAAGCCGGTCAGGCTGGGCACTTCGACCCGTTCATAGGCCAGCGCCTGACCCAGCAGTTCGTCGATCCCATCCTCCGCCTCGGGCCCGAGGCGGGCGATCAGGCGGCGGCGGCCATCGTGGCGCGTCAGCAGCCGTTCGATCAGGTCATAGGGGCGCAGGAAGTCGGAGCGATCGCGCAGATCGGCAAGGATAGAGACTGTTTCGGCATGATCGGGGTGATTTCGCAGCACCTCCCACAGGCGTTTCCCGTCGCGCCCCTGGGCGAGGTCGTAAAGCTGCGCCTCGGTCAGGCCGAAGAGCGGCGAGCGCAGCGCGGCGGCGAGCGAGAGATCATCATCATCGGTGGCGACGAAGGAGAGCAGCGCCGCGATGTCGCGCACCGCAAGCTCTCCACCCAGTTTCAGGCGGTCGGCCCCGGCGATGGCGAGGTTGGCGACCTTGCAGGCGCGGATGATCTCGTGGAACAGGTCAGAGCGGCGCTGGACCAGGATCAGCACGTCGCCCTCGGTCATCGGGCGCGGGCCTTCCCTGGCCGGGATGCAGGTGCCACGGTCGATCAGGCGGCGGATCTCGGACGCGATCCGGGCCGCGAGGCGGGCGGTGTGGTGCTGGTCGGAAATGCTGTCGACCGGTTCGAACCAGTCGCCGGGTTCCGGATCGGCGGCCGGTTCGACCGTGCGGCCAGAGATCGACCCGGCCCGGCATCGTGTCGCGGAAGGCGAGATGCTTGACCTCGCCGCCCAGTCCGGCGCCACGGCGTTCATCGAAGGTCAGATCGACCAGCCGCAGGATCGCGGGCGAGGAACGGAAGGAATGATCCAGCGTCAGGTCGGTCAGCTGGACCTGCACCGCCTGCAGCCTTTCGCGGAAATGGCCGCGCATCTGGTCGAAGGCGCGCAGATCGGCGCCCTGAAAGGAATAGATCGACTGTTTCTTGTCACCGACGACGAAGATCGTGCGCGGGCGGTCGCGGGCGCCGAGACCGGCGGTGATTTCCTGCGCCAGAAGCTCGATCACCTGCCATTGCGTGGGGCTGGTGTCCTGCGCTTCATCGACAAGGATATGGTCGATGCCGCCATCGAGACGGAACAGCACCCATTGCGCGACCGAGGGGTCGGTCAGCAGGGCGCGGGCCTTCAGGATCAGGTCGTCGAAGTCGAGCCAGCCGCGCAGGCCCTTGCGCCGCTCGAACTCCGGCAGGAAGGCGCGGGCGAAATTGTGCAGTGTCAGGGTCTTTTCCGCCGCCAGCAGGGCGATGCGCGGGGCGCGGGCGGATTCGACGCGGGCCATCAGGTTTTCGAGATGCGGCAGCAGCGGCCCGAGGGCGGCCTGGCAGTCCTTGGTCGGGAATTTGCCGATCTTTGCCGTGAAAGGCTCCTTGGCGGAGCCGCCGGTGAGCAGGATTTCTTCCAGCCCGGCGAGGCTGGACAGGCTTGGGTCGGCAAGGCGGAGGGCCGAAAGGCGCCGGGCGTCCTTGATGTCGGTGGCCTTGCCGGTGGTGAGGATCTGAGCCACCTGTGCCAGCCAGTCGGCTTCACCACCGAGGAAGACCTGCGCCAGAAGGTCGGATGCGCCGAAACCGGGCGGCAGGTCGAACAGCGCCAGTGCCGCATCACGTGTCAGGGGTGCCGTGAAGTCGGACCGATGGCGGGCGATGTCTTCGGTCAGCTTGTCGAGGCTCTCATCGCTCAGATACCGCGCCAGGGCATCGACGAGGGGCATCTCGGGGCCCGAGGCCATATCCTCGACAATCTCCTGCCGCATCAGGCGGGCGGTGCGGTCATCCATCTCGGTGAACTGGGGGCTGACGCGGGCCTCGAGCGGGAAGCGGCGCAGGAGCGAGGCGCAGAAGGAATGGATCGTCTGGATCTTCAGCCCGCCGGGGGTCTCGATCGCGCGGGCGAACTGGCGGCGGGCGCGGGCGCGGGTTTCAGCGTCGATCGGCGCCCATCAGGCCGAGGCTCGACAGCTCTGCGCCCAGCGCCGCATCCTCTTTCATCGACCATTCGCCGAGGCGCTTGAACAGGCGGTTCTGCATCTCCGACGCGGCGGCCTTGGTATAGGTCAGACAAAGGATGCGCTGCCGGATCGACGCCGCCGAGCAGCAGGCGGGCGACGCGGTTGGTCAGCACGGTGGTCTTGCCGGACCCGGCATTGGCGGAAAGCCATGTCGAGGCGGTCGGGTCGGCGGCCTGGGCCTGACGGTCTGCGGCGGCGCTGGTCATCCGACATCCTCCGGTGTGGCGCGGTCGGTCATGTCCCATTCGCCGAACCGGGCGAGGTGGTCGTAATCGCCGGGGAAGCGTTCCTTGAAGACTGCGCGGCGCGAGATATAGCCGGTGCGGCGGTCGGCATAGCTGTCGATCAGGGTGATCAGGTCGAGCCAGACCTGATCGGTGAGTTCGGGGGTGATCTCGGTCGTCTCTTCCTTCGGGCGAAGCGCCGAGGCCGATATAGGTGATGCGGGCGCAATCGCGACCCTTCACCGCCTTGAACCCGTCATAGGCGGCCATCGTGGCCTCGAGCAGCAGTTGCTTTTCGAACTGGGCCTGCGCCTTTTTGGTGGGCGGCGCGCCGGTCTTGTAGTCGATGATATGCAACCGGCCGTCCTGCATCACGTCGATCCGGTCGGGCCGCGCGGTCAGGGTGAAGCCGCCGGGCAGGGTGACGGCGCCCTTGTCTTCCAGCGTGACGGGGCTGCCGTCGCGCGCCTGTTCGGCGGCAAGGAACCAGTCGGCGGCGCGATCAAGCCGGGCACGCCAGAGACGGCGGGCGGTGGGCCAGGGAATTTCTCCGGCCATCACCTGATCGGCGGTGGCAAGCAGGCGGGCGCGCGCCTCGGGCAGGGATTCGGCGCGGCGTTCGGTGACGAAGCGTTCAAAGATGCTGTGCAGGACAGAGCCGCGCAGGCGCGCGTCTGGCATCGGGTGCAGCGGGTCGAGCGGGAAGAGGCGCAGGATGTGGCGCGCGTAGATCGCGTAGGGGTCGCGGATCAGCCGGACGATGCCGGTGACGGCGAGTTCCGCCGGGCGGGCCGAGACCGGCGGGCGCGGCGCGGGGCGGTTGGCGCGCGGCACCTCTGGCACGCGGTCGAGGCGGGCGGCGAGGTCGAGCCATTGCGCGCCGCGCGCGCGCATCGCGGCAAGGGCGGGGGCGCCCTCGGGCAGGCCGCCCATCAGGTTTGTCAGCCGGTTCAGCCAGCGCGAAGGGACGGTTTCCGCCTCGCCATCGCGGACCGAACGGGTGAGCACGACGCGGGGGGCGCCGACCGCCTGCTGATAGTCATGGGCGGAGAGGCCGATCTGCCGTTCCGGCAGTAACAGACCCGCATCGCGGCGCATCTGCCGGTTCAGCCAGGGGTCCGGCGCGGGCAGTTGCGGCCAGGTGCCATCGTTCAACCCGCCGAGAATGACAAGGTCGGCGCCCTGCACGCGCGCCTCGAGCGTGCCCCAGATCATGATGCCGGGATGGGACTGCACCGCCTCGCGTACCTCGCCGCGGTTGAGCAGCGCGGTGAAGAGCTGGGCATAATCGGTGGGCGTCATCTGACCGCCATGCGGGGCCTCTGCCGCAAGCTCTGCCAGGGCGGCGAAGGCGGCGCGGCCGGCCTCTTTTTCCCAGAGCGTGCCGCTGCCGGGGGCGTCGGGGCCGCGGGCCAGCGCCTCGGCCAGGGCGCGGTGGCGGGCGACATGGGTGGTGAGCGGGTGCGGGGCGGCGTCTTCGACCCCGTCCAGCAGCGCAGCGAGCCATGCGGCCCAGGGGATAAGGTCGGGCTTCGGACGCTTTTCGGCCCAGGCGCGCAGGGTCGCGCCGGTCGGGAAGGGCGGACCCTTGCGGCGCAGGTCCAGTTCCAGCGCGCGGGTGGCGAGGATGTGCGGGCCGCGCCCTGCGCCGCTATGGGTCAGCGGGTGTTTCAGCAGCGTGATCAGGGCGGCGGCGGTCAGCCTGCGCCCGAAGAGATCGGCGACATGGCGCAGGTAGCGGCCGGGGGGTGACAGGGCAAGCGGGCGGCCCGCGCTGTCATCGGGCAGGATCGCCCAGCGGTCGAGCGCGGCGGTGACCTGACGGGTCAGGTTGCGGTCCGGGCGTGATCAGGGCGGCGCTCTGCCCCTGTTCGGCTGCCTCGCGCAGGATCAGGGCGATCGCCAGCGCCTCGGCGCGGGGCGAGGGCGCCTCGATCAGGGTCATCGCCTCGGTGGCGGGGGCGAGGTCGGTCAGCGCGCGGCCCTCGGTCATCCATTGATCGGTGACGGGGGCGGGGCGGAGCGAGAGCGAGATCAGCCGGTTGCGCGCCGGGCTGGGTTCGGGCGCTGCGTGCCATTCCGTCACTGTTTCAGCCGAAACACCCAGATCGGAGAGCAGCGAGAGGTAGCGATACTGCGGGTGATCCTCTGCCGTGTCGGTGCGCGAGAGGCTGGCCCAGACCGAGGGCGGCATCTGGAAATCGAAGCCGGGCAGGACAAGCGCGCCCTGCGGCAGCGCGCGCCACGGCGCGCATGAAGAGCGCCGTCGCACCCCGCGATCCGGTCGATCCGGCGACGATCACCGGATGGTCGGGCGGGGTTTCTGCCCAGCGTTCGGCCAGGGCCTCGACCGCGCGGCGCTGACGGGCGCCGGTGTCGGGCTGCGCCTCGGGGTCGAAATACTGCCCGACAATGTTGAGAAAGGACAGGCTGCGTTCCCAGTGCCGGGAATGGTCGGTCAGATCGAGCGCGGCGAGGGCGGAGGGCGGCACGCCTTCGCCCTGCATCTCATCCAGCAGGGCGGCGAGGCTGTCGGCGAGGTCGAAGACCGCGGCGCGGGGGGCAAGATCGGGCTGCGCCTCGACCAGACGGGTGACGAGCTGCGCCAGTTCGAGGCGGCGGCGGAGCGGCGGGACCGCGGCGGGAAGGCCGGGGATGGCGGCCTGGCCGAGGTCGGTGACAAGGCGGATGCGGGGCAGGAGCAATGCGCCCTGTTCCGCGAAAAGCGCCGAGATGCGGCGCTGCATGCGGCGGGTGTTGACGAAAAGCTCGACCTTCGCCAGCGCCTCGGGCGGCTCTGACGCCATGCGGGCGCGCAGCCCGGCGACGAGGGCGCGCGGGAAGTCGGCGCCGGGGCCCTGGGCGAAAAGGCGGGGTCCGGGCGCGGGGTCAAACATCGGCCAGCATCGCTTCTGCCTCGGCAAGGCCCTTTGGGCTGCCAACGTCGCACCAGCCGCCCTGATGCAGGATGCCGAAGGCGCGTCCGGTGGCGATCTGGCTGTCCCAGAGGCGGTTGAGCGAGAAGGCGCGTTCGGGAATATCGGCGAGGCCCGCGGGCTGGACGATCTGCGCGCCGGCATAGATCGTGCCGGGGCCGCGGGTGATGCGCCCCTCTGCATCCAGAGTGAAATCGCCCTGGCCGGGGTGACCGCGGGCGGCCGTGGTGGGGATCAGCAGCAGCAGCGCCTCCATCCGCGACGGGTCCCAGGCGGCGCGCAGCTCGGCCAGCGGATTCGCGCCAGGTCCAGACCACATCGGGATTGAGGGTGAAGACCGGGCCGGGGCCGAGCAGCGGCAGCGCTTGCCGCAGGCCGCCGCCGGTCTCCAGTATCTCGGGTTCATGCGACAGGGCGATGTCGGGACGGTCGGCAAGGTGGGCCGCGATCTGGTCGGACAGGTAATGGGTGTTGACCACGACGCGCGAAATCCCGGCGTCTCGCACCAGGTCAAGCGCGTGGTCGATCAGCGGGCGGCCGGCCACCTCGATCAGCGGTTTGGGCCGCGTCGCGGTCAGCGCGCCCATCCGGGTGCCGAAACCTGCGGCGAAGAGCATCAGGGCGTCGGGATCGTGCCGCATTGGTCCTTGATCCTTTGCAACAGGGCCGGAGTGGGTGGAGGTAGCAGGCGGGCGACCTGCGCCGCAAGGTCTGACAGTGCGGGATGGGCGAGGTCGCGTTGCAGGTCGCGCCAGACCCGGGGGATGTAATCGGTGTACTGCGGCTTGCCGTAATGCAGCGAGAGCCGGGTGAAGATGCCGAGGATGCGCAGGTGGCGCTGCGCGCCGATCAGGGCATAGGCGGTGCGGAAGGGCGCCTCGGCCCAGCCCATCGTGGCGGCGAAGCGGTGGATCATCGCGGTTTCGACAGCGGGCGAGATATCGCGCCGCGCGTCCTGCAGCAGCGACACAAGGTCAACCGCGCGGTGCGAGAGCATGGCCTGCTGGAAGTCGAGCAGGCCGACGCGGGCCACGCCCTGCCGGTCTGGCAGCCAGAGCAGGTTTTCCGCGTGATAATCGCGCAGGATCATCACCGGGGGATCGTCGGCATGACGCAACAGGAGGGTTTCAAGGGTGTCCTGCAGGGGCCTCGGGTCGGCGCGGTCACCGGTGGCGGCGAAGCGATACCAGTCCACCGCCGGGGCGATGGCAGAGGCCATCGCTGCGGCATCATAGGCCGGAAGATCGGGCGCGGGCGGGTGCGATTGCAGGGTGGTCAACACGTCTGTTGCGGCGGAATAGAGACTGTTTTCGCGCGACGGATCGCGTGGGACGAGGCGCGCGAGAAGATCGTCGCCCAGATCTTCGAGCAGCAGGAAGCCCTGTTCGGTATCCTCTGCCAGAACGCGCGGGGCGGAGAGGCCGAGAGACAGCAGGTGCCGGTCGATCCGCACGAAGGTCGCGACATCTTCGCCCTTGTCCGGGGGGCGCATCCATCAGCACGGCGGTTTCCCGGCCTTGGGTCAGCCGGTCATAGCGCCGGGCCGAGGCGTCGCCGGCGAGGAAGGCGCGGGCCGCCGCGCCCCATCCGGCGCGGGCGAGGAAGGCTCTGGGACAGGGCGGCGCGGTCAGACATCGAGGTCTGCGCGGGCCAGTGCCGCGAGCAGTGGCGCCCAGCGCGCCGGGCCGGAGAGTTCGGCGCGGCGACTGTCGGGATCGGGGGCGGTCAGGGTGATCGTCAGCGCATCCTCGGGCCTGAGGGAGCCGAGGCGATCGGGCCATTCGACAAGGCAGATCGCGGTCTCGAAGGCCTGATCGAGGCCAAGTTCCAGCACATCGTCCGGATGGGAAAGACGGTAGAGATCGGCGTGCCAGATCTCGGTTTCACCGGCCTCATAGACCTGCACGAGGGTGAAGGTTGGCGATGGCACATCCTCTGGCGCGCCGAGGGCTGCAAGCCGCGACTGGATCAGCGCCCGGGCGAAATGGGTCTTGCCGGCACCGATCGGACCCGAGAGCAGAAGCGTGTCACCCGCCGAGAGGCGCGGCGCAAGCCAGCGCCCAAGTCGGGCCGTCGCCTCGGACGTGGGAAGCGGAATGTCGAGGGTCGGGCGGTTCATGGCCCGAGTTTAGCGCGGCCCCGGCGCCTCGCAAGGGCGATCAGGCGCGCTGGCGCGAGACATTTGCAGGACGGTCGGTGCGTTGCGGGCCCAGCGCCGTGACCGTGTTGAAGCCGACCATCGTGGCCCCGCCCGGCAGATGGGCGACGCGGCAGGTCAGCAGGCGGCCGTCGATCAGCCGGAGTTCGGCGGACAGGGTGTCGCGTGATGCCATCGGACCAAGCGATTGCACAATCTCGTCGATCACCGGATCTGGCGTGCAGGCTGCGGCCCAGAGCCCGGCAGCATCCGTCAGCGTCCCCTTGGGCGCATCCCCGGCATGGTCCAGCCCCCAGAGCCGGGTATAGGCGATGTTCGCAAGGATCAGCTTGCCGAGCGAAGAGAAGACCACGACAGCCTCGGACAGATTGTCGATGACGGACTGGCTCAGCTCGGTCTCGGCGCGGAACGAGCGGGCCATCAGCATCTGGTCGCTGATGTCGTCGAACACGAAGGCAATTGCGCCGTCGGGATGCGGCCGTCCGGTCACACGATAGGTCTGGCCGTTGGGCAGGGTCCAGGTTTCCTCATATTGCCCGCTGGAGGCGGCGCGTTCGAGCGCCGTCATCCGGTTGCGCCAGGTTTTGTAGTCTTTCGGCTCGGGGATCATCTGGTGTTCGCGCATCGCATCCAGAAGCGCGAAGAGTGTCGGGCGCGACGACAGGAACTCCGGGCTGAGTCCGGTCAGATCGATCAACGAAGGGTTGAACAGCACGAGCTGGCGCTGGCGATCGAAGATGGCGAGGCCGATGGTGAGATGCGCGAAGGTCTTGGTCAGTGTCTGGACGAAACTGCGCAACGAGGTTTCGGCACGGACCGCGCTGTCGGCGGGCAGGGCGAAGGCGAGATGATCGGCCGCGTATTGAACGGCGCGACATTCGAACCACCGTGCGGCTTCGATATCGGGTGATGAGATGCATAGCCGGCGTTGGCCGTCGTTCGCGGCGATATCCCGGGCGCTGGTATCGGAGAATACCCGCGGAATGGGCCAGGTGAAGCTTTCCGAGTCGGGGTCGAGTTGGGTTGCCAGATCGACATAAGCCCGGTTGGCCCAGGACACGCTGCCGGATTCGGTTTCGCGCCAGATCAGGATCGGCGCCTCGTCCATCGTATTGCGCAGGAGTTCGATCTCCTGTTCCATTGCGCGCAGGCTGAGTTGGTCGGGCTGGCCGGGATTACCCTCGACCCGGGGCTCTGCAATCAGGATTCGGGTCAGCCCGCCGCGAAATTCGGCGCGCAGGGTCATCAGCGGGGTCGTCCCGGATGTCAGGGAAAATCGGCCAATGCTCGGCAGGGATTTAAGCCGTTGATCGAATTCGGGAAACCGTGGCGTGACATAATTCAGGAAGCTGGCCCAGTCACCGCCGGTGAGACGTGACGCCTCTAACAAGGCCCGGGCATTCACCGAGGCGTCCACAAGGCGGAATTCATCGAAGAGAAAGACGCAGCCGACCGACAGGTCGCTGAAGACACCCCGCAGGGAATTCGATCTGCGGCGGGATTGCGTGGAGAATACGATCAGGACGAAAACCGAACTCACCAAAGACGAACTCATAATCGTCAGCACATGAATTGCATTCATAACGGTTCCCAACGTGCCCACAATCGGAGCAAACCACCGCTAAATCTGGGGTTGCACAGGTTAATAGTTCGTTAACACGGCCGCGACTGCTGTCTCCAAGTGGAAAATTCGCTTCAAATGGTGATGGATTTGTTCGGCCCGAGCGCCTCTGACCGGTCCGCGATGATGGCGGCGCGCGGCCAGGTCACTTCGACAATCGCACCGCAGCGTTCCGGGCGCTCTTCTTCCCCGAGGAACGGGTCCGCTCCGTTGGAGAAGGACAGCAGGGCGCCTGATCGTTCCAGAAGCGTCTTGGCGATGAAGAGGCCGAGCCCCATTCCTTCGTATTCTGGTCGCGGCGCCGGGTCGGGCGTGGCCCGACGCGGGCGCACGAAAGGATCGCCGATACGCCCGATGACCGCTGCCGGATAGCCGGGGCCGTCATCGGAGATGCGCACGACGATGGTGCGTTCCGACCATTCGACGTCGATCCATACGCTTGTCTTGGCGAAATCCACGGCGTTCTGCACCATGTTGCGCAGGCCGTGGATGATTTCCGGCTGTCGCCGGATCGTCGGCTGGTCGATGTCGCCGCCAAGCGCCGAATGCGAGGAAAAGATGACCGCCTTGCCACGATGCAGATGGGGTTCGGCCGCCTCCTTCGTGACCGTGGTGATGGGCGCAAGCCGGAGGTGAAGGTCGTCCTTTCCGGCCTGCCCCATCGACCGCAGGATGTCGCGGCAGCGGTTTGCCTGTTCGCTGATCAGCCGCGCATCTTCGCGCAGCTCGGGGCGATCGGACAATTCGTCCATCAGTTCGGTGCTGACCAGCTTGATGGTGGCGAGCGGCGTTCCAAGCTCATGCGCGGCAGCGGCGACCACGCCGCCAAGATCCGTCAGCTTCTGTTCGCGGGCAAGCGCCATCTGGGTCGCCAGAAGCGCCTCTGACATCGAATGGATTTCCGAGGCGACCCGCCGGGAATAGACGCCGAGGAAGGCGATGCCGATGACGATGGCAACCCAGAACCCGAAGCTGAGCGTTTCGGGCACCATCATTTCCTGCCCGCCGCGGGTCCGCAGCGGAACGTTGAAGGCGAAGATCACGGTGATCAGCGCGATCGCGACCGCCCCGAGAAAGACCGTGGTGCGCGGGTGCAGGACGGTTGCCGAGATCGAGACCGGCGCAAGGACCAGAAGCGCGAAGGGGTTGTCGAGACCGCCGGTGAGGTAGAGCAGGTAGCCCAATTGCGAAATGTCGAAGAGCAGGGTCAGCATCGCCTCGGATTCCGACAGGCGCTTGTTGACCGGAAAGACGATGATGGCCACGAGGTTTGCCACCACCGAGGCACCGATGGCCAAGGCGCAGAGCCCCAGATCAATCTGAATGTCATAGAAGATATCGGCCACCAGAATGGCCGCGACCTGCCCCGCGATGGCCATCCATCGCAACAGGATCAGGGTGCGCAGCCGCACCCATTCGCTGCGCGTGTCGCGGATCGGGAAACCGGGCAGAAATGGGTTGATCACGGGAGGGCGCCCCCAGAGGCAAGGTGTCCCATTGTTAGTTGCGCCGTGATCGGGGATCAATGGATCCGACCGAAGAAGGAGAAGACTGTGCAACGTACCGGACTATATGCCGTCACCGCTGTCGTGCTGATCACGGCGCTGCTGGGGGGGCTGGGCGTGATGGTATGGTCGAAGCACAGTGCCAACAGCTGCCAATCCGGCCAGGTGGCGGGCGGGCCGGGCGCGATCGGCGGGCCGTTCACGCTGATCGACGGGGACGGCAAGACGGTTACCGACACGCAGATCATCACCAAGCCGACCCTGGTCTACTTCGGCTATACGTTCTGCCCCGATGTCTGCCCGGTGGACAATGCCCGCAACGCCGAGGCCGTCGATATCCTCGCCAAACGCGGAATTGATGCGCAGGCCGTGTTCATCTCGGTCGATCCGAAGCGGGATACGCCGCAGGTGATGAAGCAATACGCCGCGAACATGTCCCCGCGCATGGTCGGGCTGACGGGCACCGAGGAAGAGGTTCGCAAGGCCGCGAAGGCCTACAAGGTCTATTACAAGCTCGGCGACCAGACGCAGGATTATTACCTCGTCGATCACAGCACCTTCACCTATCTGATGCTGCCGGGCAAAGGCTTTGCCGGGTTCTTCCGGCGCGACGTGACCGCCCAGCAAATGGCCGACCAGACGGCCTGCTTTGTCAAAGCCTCGTAACCCGAGTTTGACCCGGGCGGGTGATCGCCATAGAACCAACGCATAGCGACTGGTGAATGCAAGGATTGGCGCAATGTCGGACGAGGAATGGGCAGACCTGGGCGAGGACAGGTCGCTGCTGCTGGTCGATGACGACGAGCCCTTTGTGAAACGCCTGGCGCGGGCGATGGAAAAGCGCGGGTTCGTGCCGGAAACGGCGGAAAGCGTCGCCGAGGGCCGGTCGATCGCGGCGACGCGGCCACCGGCCTATGCGGTGGTGGACCTGCGGCTGGAGGATGGCAACGGTCTGGACGTGGTCGAAATGCTGCGCGAAAAACGCCCGGGGTGCCGGATCGTGGTTCTGACCGGATATGGCGCAATCGCGACGGCGGTGGCTGCCGTGAAGATCGGCGCGATCGACTATCTGTCAAAACCCGCGGATGCCAATGATATCACCAATGCATTGCTTGCCAAGAAAGAGGCCTTGCCGCCACCGCCGGAAAACCCGATGTCGGCGGATCGCGTCCGTTGGGAGCATATTCAACGCGTTTATGAATTATGTGACCGAAATGTAAGTGAAACTGCACGCCGTCTGAACATGCATCGGCGCACTTTGCAGCGTATTCTGGCAAAGCGCTCGCCTAAATAGAGCTCGCCCGACGTTTCAATCCGGGATTGCGCCCTCTGCCTTCAAATCGGGGCAATGGATCACGCTATGCGCGAAAAACCTCCGACCGACATATTATGGCTTGCGAGATTTCGCGTTTTCGGCGAATGATCTTGGGTATTAAATCGAATCCGGAAAAGGACGTAAAAACGTGGATGCCGATCTAAATTCAATGTCGCTCAAAGAACTCAAGGACCTTCAGGCCCAAATCGGCAAGGCAATTGTCGGTTTCGAAGAGCGGAAGAAACGCGAGGCGCTTGCCGCGCTGGAAGAGACAGCGAAGCGGCTTGGCTTTTCACTTTCTGAACTGACCGCGGCGCAGAGCGGACCGCCGCAAGCGTGCCCCCGCCGCCCCGAAATACGCCAATCCGAACGATGCTTCGGATACCTGGACCGGGCGTGGCCGCAAGCCGAAATGGATGGATGCCGCGCTGAAAGCCGGGAAATCGCCCGACGATCTGCTGATCTGAGGCGAATGCCTCAGGCGGCGCAGGCCGCCAGCAATTGACGATGGCGCGCAGTATAATCCGCCCGCACCTCTTTCGGCGGGCGGAGTTTTATTTCGAGGCCCTGCAATAATGCCGATCGGTGGCTTGCCAAAGAACCTGTCGGCCTCGGCCTCTGAAAACCCGGCGATCTGCACCGCCTCCATCCAGGCCGAAACCCGGTCTGCCGCCTTGATGGATTTCTTGATCGGCGCCGGAAGGACTGCGGGCAGGCCAAAGCGCAGATGCACCGCTGCCGTCAGCCGGGCATCAAGCTCGCCATATTCCGGACCGACCGCCGCCTTGACCGGAGAGATCATGTCGCCGATGACATATTCCGGCGCATCGTGCAGCAGCGCCGCCAGCCGCCATTTCGGCGCGACATCGCCGTTGGCGCGCGCGAACAGCGCCTCGACCAGCAGCGAATGTTCGGCCACCGAATAGGGCCAGTCGCCGAAGGTCTGCCCGTTCCAGCGCGCCACGAAGGCGAGACCGTGGGCGATATCCTCGATCTCGATATCCACCGGCGTCGGGTCCAGCAGGTCCAGCCTGCGCCCCGAAAGCATCCTTTGCCAGGCGCGTGGCTGTTTCATGGCACCCCCCTTGATACCGCGAACCCTAGCCAGCCACCCCCGGCATTGTCGAGAGGGGCGTCGGATGCTATCTCAGCCGCAACCAGGATATGAAGGAGTGCGGCGGAATGCCGAAGGATTACATCGTCAAGGACATCGCGCTGGCCGGCATACGGGCGCAAGGAACTGGATATCGCGGAAACCGAGATGCCGGGCCTGATGGCGCTGCGCGAGGAATTCGGCGCGTCGAAGCCGCTGAAAGGCGCGCGGATCGCGGGCAGCCTGCACATGACGATCCAGACCGCCGCGCTGATCGAGACGCTGGTGGCGCTGGGCGCCGATGTGCGCTGGGCGTCCTGCAACATCTTCTCGACCCAGGATCACGCGGCCGCGGCGATTGCCGAGGGCGGCACGCCGGTGTTCGCGATCAAGGGCGAGACGCTGGAAGAATACTGGACCTATACCGACAAGATCTTCCAGTTCCCGGAAGGCACCTGCAACATGATCCTCGACGATGGCGGCGATGCGACGCTGTACATCCTGCTGGGCGCGCGGGTCGAGGCGGGCGAGACCGGGATCTGATCGAGGTGCCGACCAGCGATGAAGAGGTCTGCCTGTTCAACCAGATCAAGAAGCGCCTGAAGGAAAGCCCCGGCTGGTTCACCAAGCAGCGCGACGCGATCAAGGGCGTGTCGGAAGAAACCACGACCGGCGTGCATCGTCTCTATGATCTGCACAAGAAGGGCCTGCTGCCCTTCCCGGCGATCAACGTGAACGACTCGGTCACCAAGTCGAAGTTCGACAACAAATATGGCTGCAAGGAATCGCTGGTCGACGGCATCCGCCGCGCCACCGATACGATGATGGCGGGCAAGGTGGCCGTGGTCTGCGGCTATGGCGACGTTGGCAAGGGCTCTGCCGCGTCGCTTGCGCGGCGCCGGTGCGCGGGTGAAGGTGACCGAGGTCGATCCGATCTGCGCGCTGCAGGCGGCGATGGACGGCTATGAGGTGACGCTGCTGGAGGATGTAGCTGGCGACGGCCGACATCTTCATCACCACCACCGGCAACAAGGACGTGATCCGCATCGAGCATATCCGCGAGATGAAGGACATGGCGATCGTCGGCAACATCGGCCATTTCGACAACGAAATTCAGGTCGCCGCGCTGAAGAACCACAAATGGACCAATATCAAGGATCAGGTCGACATGATCGAGATGCCCTCGGGCACGCGCATCATCCTGCTGTCCGAAGGCCGCCTGCTGAACCTTGGCAACGCGACCGGCCATCCGTCCTTCGTGATGTCGGCCAGCTTCACCAATCAGGTGCTGGCGCAGATCGAGCTCTGGACCAAGGGCGAGGAGTACAAGCCCGGCGTCTACATCCTGCCCAAGCATCTGGATGAAAAGGTCGCGCGGCTGCATCTGAAGCGGATCGGCGTGAAACTGACCCAGCTGCGGCCTGATCAGGCGGACTATATCGGCGTCACGGCCGATGGCCCGTTCAAGCCGGAACATTACCGCTACTGATCTGGCGGTTTTCGGAAAAGCGCGCCTCGGCCCCTCCTGGGGCCGGGGCGTTTCTATTTGCGCTAACCCGCCGTCGGCGCGCCTTCGCGCTGGAAGGCGAAGCAGGTGGAGGGATCGAGCGCGATGCGTTCGGTGAGGTTGATGCTGCGAAACAGCGCCTCGTAGGCCGGAAGGCTGGCGGCCTGCTCGGCCAAAAGGCGGCCGGTCAGAAAGATGCGCTGGAGTGTTTGCCCGGCCAGCGCCGCGCCCAAAGTTTCGGGGCTTAGTGCGGGGTCGCCCAGCAGCAGGCTGTCAGCCTTTCCAATCAGGGCGCCAAGGCTTTCCGGCGTCATGGGATCCGTCACCAGCCTCAGGCGCGGACCTTGCGTCACGCCGCTGCGTGCCCAGATGGCATTCAGCGTTTGCAGCAGATGCGGCGCGCTTTCCTGCACCACCTGAGTCAGATCGGGCCGGATGCGGGCGAGATGGGCGGCGAGGAAGCCGCAGGCGGCACCGACCTCGAGATGGCGACTGCCCTGCGGCAGCAGGCGCGGCAGGTTGCGGGCGAGGTTGCGTTCGAACTTGCTGTCCTGAATCAGCAAAAGCGCGACCGGCGTGAAGATGCGCGGGTCGCCCGGCAGGTCGATGTCGTGGTTGGCAAACCAGTCCATCGGGAGATCGCGGGTCATGTCCACCGCGTCGCGGACGTAGTATTCGGCGGGGGTCAGGCTGCGGTCCAGCGGCGGCTTCTTCAGCTCTTCCCTGCGCTTGCCGCTGGCGCGCTTCTCGACCTCTGACATCAGGCGCCGCGATCTTTTCGGGGTCGCGGGCCTGGGGTGGCTTCGCCTCGACCTGGGTGATCGGGATGGCGCTGGCGGCTTTCAGGCCGGACACGAGGTCGTCATAGGCCTCGGTGCCCTTGAATTCCGCCAGCCGCGCCTCGGCCCGGGCGAGGGCGGCGAAGTGGAGACGGTTCAGCTCGGGGTCTTTCAGGAGGTCGTCGAAGATCCGCCGCCGCTCGGCGGAATAGCGCAGCATGGCGTCGTCGCGCACCTCGTTGCGGTCCTGAAGTGCCCAGTAGTCCGAATTGTACTTGTCCTTCTTCAGGTTCACGTTGCCGCGGAATTTGCGGATCGCGTAGCTGTCGATCGACTTCACCGCATAGTGGTTCATCTGGGCCCAGTCATAGCCGATGGTGCGTACGATCGAGCGCCAGCCGCGGAACTTGAAGTAATCCTCCATCGGGCGACCGGAGCCGTTGAGCCATTTCACGGAGTCGGGGAAGTCGGTGTCGATCCAGCGGTTCTTCAGCTTGGGGCGGTGGATGCCCAGCTTCCATTTGTCCGGGTCGAACTGGAACAGGGTCTTGACGCCCCAGCCCTTGTTCCACATCGGCGGCGCGGCAAAAAGGTATTGCTCCGTCACCGGGTCGCGCGACCAGTGGTGCACACCGCCCGAGCCGAAGATGCGCCAGGTGATCACCACGCCATTGGCGCCCTGCGCCTTGGTTGCGGTCAGCAGGTCATCGAGCGTGCCGTCGCCGTATTTGATGCAGAGGAATTCATCGGCATCGAAGACCAGCACCCAGTCGCTGTCGCCGACCAGCGGTTCCACTTGTGCGTAGTTCAGCGCCGAAGGTTGCGGGCGCAGGCCCTCGGGAATGGCATTGACGCGGTGATAGGCGAGGCCCAGTTCCTCGAGCCGCATCAGCATCAGATCGGTGCCATCCGAACAATCGTTCGTATAGACGAGGATATCGGTGAAGCCGACGGCCAGGTGATGGGCGATCCATTCCAGAAGGAAGGGCCCCTCGTCCTTCATCATCGAGACGGCGGTGATCTTGCCATGCGGGCTGACGCGCTTTTTCAGACTGACTCCAGTGGTTTTCTCGGTCTGCGCCACGTCCTGCCCCTTGCGGTCCGGCTGTCTGCCTGATCGGGTCTTGATAGCCGGTTTCGGTGCCGCCATGCTATTGGCGCTTGGCTGCGCTGGACAGAAAATTTCGCATCGGGCATTGTTCGGGCAAGGTCAAACTAATGACAGAATAATATCCGATGGGGACCCAGCCCGATTTCGGAAACATGAGGCAGAAATGGCAAATCCCACCCGCAGACCGGTCGCATCGCTATGGATCGGCACCAGATTGCAATACCTGAACCAGCTTTGCCTGCTCAGCCATGTGAAACACGGGCATCCGACGACGCTCTATTGCACCGATACGGTGACGAATGTGCCCGAGGGCATCGTGGTGCGCCCGGCGAGCGAGATCATGGAGATCGACATGGATATCGTGGGGCAGACCAGCGCCTCGTTCCTGTCGAACGTGTTTCGCTACAAGATGATCCAGAAGACGGATGCGGTCTGGATCGACTGCGATGCCTTCTGCCACCGGCCCTTTCCGGACGAGATGCAGAACATCTATGCCGGGCACGGGTTTCGCGGCGCGCTGAACTGCGGTGTGGTCTATATCCCGCCAAAGGGCGCGTTGATCGAGCAGTTGCTGGATTACTACGACAATCTGCCGGAGGCCCCGGCATGGTTCAACAAGCATCAGCGCAAGCGGCTGGACCGGCAGGACAAGTCGCTGCCCCATGCGGTGCGGATCTACAATGCCGAGCGCACGAGTTTCGGGCCGCAGGCCTTCACATGGTTCGCGCAGCAGACCGGCGATTATGAAAAGGCGCTGACACCCGATTACCTCTACCCGGTGCCGTTCCAGCTGAACGATGTGTTCTACGACCCTTACGGACGGGTCGAGGGGCATTTCACCGACAATACCCTGTCGGTTCACCTTTACACCAACGGCACCAAGCCGTGGTGGCGCAAGAACCCGCCGCTGGAAAACTCCTATGCCTGGCGGATGTGCAGGGAGGTGGGCGTAGACCCCGCAGCCGCGCTGGAAGAGTGAGGACAGCCGGATGACCAGACCCGTTCTGACCTTCGCCTATATCGTCGAGCCGCCGGAATATCAGATCATGGCCTGCACGCTGCTGGCCTCGATCCGGACCAGTTTCGGGCCCGAGGTTGCGGCGATCGGCTATTGCCCCGAACACAAGATGGGCGATCTGCACCCTGCCGTGCTGAAGGCGCATGAGATGATGGGCGCAGAGATCCGCCCGATGAAGACGCTGGGGATGTGGGACAGCGACTATCCCCACGGCAACAAGATCATCGCGGCGATGCAGCCGCGCGACAGTGACTATTCCGCCTTCATCGACTCGGACGTGATGTTCCTGCGGCCGAACACGCCGGAGGCGCTGTGCATGCCCGGGCATGTGTCCTGTTCGGTCGCGGCCTCGATGCGCTGGGCCGGGCAGGAGATCTGGGACACGATCTACGCTGCCTTCGATATGCCGGTGCCGGAAGAGCGGGTGCGGATGATGCGCCAGGCCGGGCCGGAAGTGGTGCCCTATTTCAGTGCGGGGTTGGTGGTTTTCCCTGAGGAGGGCGGGCCGCAGGGGCGGTTCCCGGATGTCTGGTACGATACCGCGCGCATCCTTGACCGGGTGACGGAGCTGGAGAACCGGCGGCCTTACCTTGACCAGATGACGCTGCCTTTGGCGATCAGACGGGCCGGTCTGGCCTGGAACCAGTTGCCGGAAGAGCAGCATTACATCCTTGGCGGCAAGCTGCGCGGCAAGAGCCTGCCGGAAGAGATGGAAATCTTCACCGTGCATTACCGCAATATCTGGGTGCTGCGCGAACTCCGGCTGAACAAGGTCGGACAGCGCATCCTGTCGAGCCAGATCGGGGTGCCCTATGTGCGCCGTCTGACGCCCGAGTTCGAAGACGACTCTGCACCCTCACGGCGGCCTGACCTGCAGGGAGAGGATTGAGCGGTGGGCATCGGCCTGATTGCGGGGAAGTTGCTGGCCCGCGACGCCGTCCTCGGAGGGCCGCATGTGATGCTCTCCGCCTGCCGGAAACCGCTGGGGGCGCCGCCCTGTGCGCCGCCGATTCAGGGGCATTGCATTTGGGGGCGGTGCAGGGGGCTGTCTGCCCCCTCTTGGCCTGACGGCCAATTCACCCCCGAGGATATTTTCGGGCAGAAAATGAGGAGGGTGGGCTCAGGCGGGCGCTTGTTCAGGCGGCGCGCAGCTGGTCGCCCTCTGTGTGCGGGTTTCGGGCGTCGATATCGCCCGAAAGGTCGCGCGGGGGGCCGGGCGGGGCCGACAGGCGGGGGATCAGGCCGGTTACGACATCGCCAGTCCCGGCCCGGATCAGACCGCCTGTTTCGGGATCGGCCCGCCCTCGGCTGGTGGGGTGCCGGCTTTCGTGCCTTTATCCGGCAGTCACGGCCTGCGCAGGCTTGTGCCCCGCTTGCCGTCGCGCCTTGGCGATGGTCCGGCTGTTTGCCCCCGGAACGCTGCGGCGCCGCACGCGGGGCCTTGCCGATGCTGGCCCACCACCGCCGCGAACGATGGCAGTTTTTTCTTTGTGGCGCGGCATGTCTGGCCTAGCATCGGCCCGTTAAAGCGTGCCGCCGGGACGGGCGGGGACAAAATCGGCCAAAGGCCAGATATCCAACGAGGAGCAAACGGAATGAGCAAGAGAGACGATCTGATCGCGAAATATGCCGAGGATCTGAAAACCAAGTGCAAGATGGTGCCGGACATGGCACTTCTGACCAAGGTGACGATCGGTTGCGGCCCGGCGATCTACAACGCCGACAGCGCGACAGTCGCAGGGTCTGATCCGGCCGAGCTTGAGACGGTGAAGAACAACTTCCTGATGAAGAAGCTGGGCTTGCCGGACAGCCCGAAGCTGATGGACGCGATCCATTCCGTGATCGAGACCTATGGCAAGTCCGAGCGCCAGAAGCACCGCGCCGTGATTTACTACATGCTGACCAAGCATTTCGGCAAAGAGTCGGTCTACGCCTGACCCTTGCTGATCCAGATGCGGCGCCTTCCCGAAAGGGCGGGCGCCGTTTTCACCTCCGTAACCATCTGATTAAAATAAATTTTTCGGCATTCCTCGCTTGCCCGCCGCGGTGATCGCGGATAGCACTGGTTCATCGACCAGGACGGTCGGGACCTTATTCAAGATCACGTGTGGTGCTGAGGGAGCACGTGGGGTGATGAGGGGTCCCGCCGGGGTCGGGGCCCCTCATTCTTGTCGGCCAACACCCGCAGCTCAGTCCGGCGCGACACCGCCCAGCGCGCAGATCGTGAGCCATTCCGCCTCACTCACCGGCTGCACCGAAAGCCGCGAATTGTTCACCAGAACCATATCGGCCAACCGCGGATCGACCTTGCACTGTTCCAGCGTCACCGGCGTGGCAAGCGGGCGGATCGCCCGGATGTCGACGCAATCCCAGCGCGGATCCTCGGTCGTGCTGTCGGGATGCGACAGGGCGCAGACCTCGACGATGCCCACGATCTCTTTGCCCTGATTGGAATGGTAGTAGAAGCCACGATCCCCGAGCTGCATCGCGCGCATGTTGTTGCGCGCCTGATAATTGCGCACGCCATGCCATTCTTCGCCGGCGTCACCGCGCGCGACCTGCTGGTCCCAGCTCCAGGTCTCCGGCTCGGATTTGAAGAGCCAGTAGGCCATCAGCCGATCACCTTCTTCCATTCAATCACCGTAACCTCTTCGAACAGTCCGGCCTTGGCATAGGGGTCTGCTTCGGCCCAGTCCCGGGCGGCCTGCAGCGAGGCGAGGTTCAGGACCAGCAGGGTGCCGCACATCTCACCCTCTTCCGACAGGAACGGGCCGGCCATTTCGACCACGCCGGTCTCTTTCAGATAGTCGAGATGCGCGGCGCGCGTGTCCTGGCGCACCTTCAAAGCTCCGGGTTTGTCGCGGCAAATGACGGCAAAAAGCATGATTCACTCCTGTTTCAATGGGCGCGAGAGCAAGGCCTCGACCGCCTCGGGGATGGCAAGCTTGCCGCCGATCACCGCGGCGACCATCCGGGTAATCGGCATCTCGACCCCGATGCGCTGGGAAAGGGCCGCGACCGCCTGCGCTGTGGCGCCGCCTTCGACGGTGATGGCGGCGTCGAAGGCTGTACCTGACGCCAATGCCTGACCATAGCGAAAGTTCCGCGATTGCGTCGAGGTGCAGGTCAGCACCAGATCGCCCAGTCCCGAAAGGCCCGAGAGGGTTTCCGGGCGCGCCCCGAAATGGGTCGCGAGGCGCAGCATCTCGGCATAGCCGCGGGTCATCAGGGCGGCGCGGGCGCTGTCGCCGAGGCCGGCGCCGATGACGATGCCCGCGGCGATGGCGATGACATTCTTCAGCGCGCCGCCAAGTTCCGCGCCGACCACATCGGTGGTGCGATAGAGCCGCAGCGCCGGGGTCGACAGCAGCTGTTGCAGCTGCGCGCCGATCGCATCATCGACGCAGGCAAGCGTCAGCGCGGTGGGCAGCCCGCGCGCGATATCGGCGGCAAAGCTCGGCCCGGTCAGCAGCGCAACCGGAGACTCCGGGCAGGCCGCTGCGATGATCGCGCTCGGCCCCTCCAGCCGATCGAGATCGACGCCTTTGCAACAGGCGACGAGGCGGGCGCCGTTCAAGCCGGGTGCGGAGCGCAGAAACCCGGAAAGCCTTTGCATCGGCACTGCCAGCAGCACCGCCTCGGCATGGGCGACATCTGCCGTTTCGGCATGAACAGTGACGTTTTCGGGCAGGCGCACCCCCGGCAGACGGCGGGTTTCGCCGCGGGCCCGGATCGCGTCCGCCTCGGCCTCGTCCCGCGCGTGGAGAGCGACCGTCAGGCCGCCCCGCGCCAGCGCCACCGCGAGCGCCGTGCCGAAAGCCCCGGCGCCGAGGATCGCGACCCGGCTCATGCCTTGGCCCCTTTCTTGCCGGACCCGAGCATCGCGGGCGCCGATTGGTCGAGCGGCCAGCGCGGCCGGGCGGCAAGGGTCATGTCATCGCGGACGCCGCCGCGGTAGCGTTCCAGCCCGGCCCAGGCGATCATCGCGGCATTGTCGGTGCAGAGCGCGAGCGGCGGCGCGACGAAGGCCACACCCATTTCCGCGGCGACCGCCTGCAGGGCGGCGCGGATTTCGCTGTTGGCGGCGACCCCGCCCGCGACGGCGAAGGCCGGGGCTTGCGGCGAGAGCGCGAGATAGGCGGCAAGCGCGCGGCGCGACTTTTCGGCCAGCACATCGGCAACGGCGCGCTGGAACCCGGCGCAGAGATCGGCGCGGTCGGCGCGGGTCAGCCCGCCCTTCCCCGCCATCGCCTGATCGCGGGCGCGCAGCAGCGCGGTTTTCAGACCGGAAAAGGACATGTCACACCCCGGGCGATCCAGCAGCGGGCGCGGGAAGGCGATGCGCGTCGGATCACCCGCGCGCGCTTCGGCTTCAACCGAGGGGCCGCCGGGTTGCGGCAGGG
Organism: uncultured Pseudomonadota bacterium; assembly: GCA_963837565.1. Taxonomy (GTDB): domain Bacteria; phylum Pseudomonadota; class Alphaproteobacteria; order Rhodobacterales; family Rhodobacteraceae; genus Solirhodobacter. The sequence goes on along the minus strand of CAWIOC010000001.1, from coordinate 12,720 downwards.
CCAGCAGCTTTGCCGTCTTGTCGAACGCCTCGCCCGGGGCATCGTCGATGGTGCCGCCCAGCCGGGTGAAGGCGTCAAACCCCTGCACGATCAGGAATTGGCAATGCCCGCCCGAAACCAGAAGCATGAGATAGGGAAAGGCTAGGCCATCGGTCAGCCGCGGCGTCAGGGCGTGACCGGCAAGGTGGTTCACCCCGATCAGCGGCTTGCCCGCCCCGGCGGCAAGGCCCTTGGCGCACATCACCCCCGACAGCACCCCGCCGATCAGGCCCGGGCCAGCGGTGACGGCGATGGCATCGACCGCCGACAGGGCGAGGCCGGCCTTCGACAGAGCCTCTTCCACGCAGATATCGAGTTTTTCGGCATGGGCGCGGGCGGCAATTTCCGGCACCACGCCACCATAGGCCGCATGCAGCGCGGTCTGGCCGACCACGATCGAGGCAAGAATCTCGGCCGGTTCCCCCGGTGTATGGCGCAGGATCGCGGCGGCGGTGTCGTCGCAGCTGCTCTCGATGCCAAGGACGGTCAGGGTGTCGCGCATGGGCTCGCCGGTTGCGGGGGGGCTGTTGCGCAGGTAACACCGGAACAGGCACCGTTCAATCCCGACAGGCCCCGATGCAAGATGGCGACCCCGTTCTGCTGATGACGCGCCCCGAGGCGCAATCGCGCCGGTTTGCGCGCGATCTGGAGGCGCGAGTTGGGCTGGATGCCGAAGACGGTGATTTCGCCGCTGACCGAAATCGTCAGCCTCGGCAGCGGTGAGATCGCGCTGGATGGTGTGGCGGGGCTGATCTTCACCTCTCAGAACGGGGTGCGCGCCTTCCTGCAGCGCTCGGGCCGCCGGGATATTCCGGCCTGGTGCGTCGGCGACCGGACGGCGGCGGTAGCCGCGGGCGCGGGATTGCGGGCCAGTTCCGCCGGAGGGGATGGCGCGTCTTTGGCCGCATTGCTGCTGGAAAAGGGCATTCGCGGCCCGCTGCTGCATCTGCGCGGGGCGCAGCAGGCGTTCGACCTGGTCGGGGCCTTGTCCCGGGCAGGCCTTTCGGCGCGCGACGAGGTGATCTACGAACAGCGCCCGCTTCCGCTGACTGACGCGGCGCGCGGACTCCTCGGATCGAGCGCACCGGTCCTGGCGCCCTTGTTTTCGCCCGGCGCGGCCCGGTTGTTTCGCGACGCCACTGTCGGGGTACGGGCGCCGCTCTACCTCTTCGCTCTGAGCGCGGCGGTCGGGGCGGCCTTGTCGGATTGCGCCTGTACCGCGCTGAAGATTGCTTCACGACCGGATGCCGAAGCGATGATGGCACTTTTAGTTGACTGTCTTGCGGCACCCCCTTCTGCTTGAGGGGGCAGGCGTCGCAGTCTAAGGTTCTTCGAGCCGACCCGGCGGGGTGTCCGCCAAGAACCGGAGGAGACGAGGCAATGGCCAAGCCCAAACAGCCCGCAGCGCCGCAGGAGCCTGTGGAAGAGGCCGTGATCCTTCCGCCGGAAATGGCCCCGGGCGAACTGCCGTTGCCGGAAGAGGTCTCGCCGCATTCAGAGCCATTGGCCGAACCGATGAGTGACGCGCCGGCAGAAGCTGACCCGATGGTCGAAAGCGACCCGGTGGAAGAGATCGCGTCGGAGCCCGAGCTGGAACCCGCCGCCACGCCAGAGCCGCTGCCGCGCGAGATCGAGCGGGAGCTGGCCCAGCCCCGGGGCGGATTTGTGCCGCTGGTTCTGGGCGGCGTGATTGCCGCGGCGGTGGGCTTTGGCGCGGCGCGATACCTCGTGCCCGAGGGCTGGCCCTTTGGTCCGCAGGTTTCACAGATCGAGGCGCTGTCGCATCAGCTTGATGCGCAATCGGCGGGGCTGTCCTCGATGAAGGCCGATCTTGCCACGCTGCAGGCGAAACTTGTGGCCGTGCAAAGCAAGGCTGCGGCTTCGGCAGAGGTCGGCGCCGCGCTGGATGCCGCGAAGAGTGATCTTGGCGACCGGATCGTGGCGGTGCAGAAGGCGCTGACCACACGCTCGGAAGCGTTGCAGCAGGCGCTGGCGGCGCTGGATGCCCGGGTCGGAGTGGCGGGGGCTGCTGCCGCGACGGGCGCGGACGTGACACCCGGGGATTCGGCGGCGCTTGGCCAGTTGCAAAGCGTGATGGAGCAGCAAAAGGCGCAGACCGATGCGCTGGCCGAGCAGATCAAGACGCTGGGCGAGCAGACCAATGCGCGGATCGACGATGCCGAGAAACAGGCGCAGGCGTTGAAGGCCGATGCCGAGGCGGTGGCCAAGGCCGCGCTGGCCCGGGCGACGCTGACAAGGGTGCAGACCGCGGTTGAAACGGGCGGCGGTTTCGCCCCGGCGCTGGCCGATCTATCGGCGCAAGGGGTCACGCTGCCCGATGGGCTGACGGCGGTGGCGGCCGAGGGCGTGCCGACCCTGACGGACCTGCAGACATCGTATCCGGCGGCCGCGCGTGCGGGTCTGAACGCCTCGATCAAGGCGACGATGGGGAGCAGCGTGACGGCGCGGATCGCGGCCTTCCTGCGCACCCAGACCGGCGCGAGATCGCTGACGCCACGCGAAGGCAGCGACCCGGATGCGGTCCTGTCGCGGGCCGAGGCGGAGCTGCGCGCGGGCCATCTCGGGCAATCGCTGAAAGAGCTTGCCGCCCTGCCCGAGAAGGGGCAGGCGGCGATGGCCGACTGGATCGCCGCCGCGAACAAGCGGCTTGCCGCGCAGGCGGCTGTCGACAGCGTGGCTACCGCGCTGAACGGCAAATAGGGGGTCGTGATGATCTGGTCACTGATCAAAGGCCTGCTGTTCATTGTCATCATCGGCGCGCTGGCGCTGGGTGCGGGCTATCTGATGCAGACCGGCACCGAGCTGCATGTCGCGATCGGCGGTTGGGAATTCTCGCTCGGTCCGGTGCAGGCGGTGATTGCGGCGCTGGTGCTGATTGCGGCGGTCTGGCTGCTGATCCGGCTGGTGGCGCTGCTGGTTGCGACGCTGCGCTTCCTGAATGGCGACGAGACCGCGCTGTCGCGGTATTTCACCCGCAATCGCGAACGGCGCGGGTATGAGGCGCTGTCGGACAGCCTGATGGCGCTGGCCTCGGGCGAGGGTCGGTTGGCGCTGGCGCGCGCGAAGAAGGCCGAGAAGTTCCTGCAGCGGCCAGAGCTGACCACATTGATCGCGGCGCAGGCTGCCGAACTGGCAGGCGACACGCGCCGGGCGGCGGAGGCCTACAAACGCCTGCTGCCGGATGAGCGGACGCGGTTCGTTGGCGTCCGCGGGATCCTGATGCAGAAACTGGCCGAGGGCGACACCGCGACCGCGCTGAAGCTGGCCGAACACGCCTATGCCCTGAAGCCGCGCCACGAGGAAGTGCAGGATATCCTGCTGCGGCTTCAGGCCGGTGAAGGCGACTGGAAAGGCGCGCGCACCACGCTTGGCGCCAAACTGCGCACCGGCGCGCTGCCGCGCGACGTGCACCGCCGGCGCGATGCGGCGCTGGCCCTGCAGGAGGCGCGGGGGATTCTGGATGAGGGCAACTCGATCGAAGCGCGCGAGGCGGCGATTGCCGCCAACCGCGAGTCGCCCGACCTGATCCCGGCAGCGGCGATGGCCGCGCGCGCCTATATCGCCAATGCGCGGCCCAAATATGCCACACGCGTGCTGATCAAGGCCTGGGAGGCGCAGCCACACCCCGATCTGGCGGCGGCTTTCGCCGAGATCGAGCCGCTCGAATTCGCCGACCGAACGGTTGCGGCGGTTCCGCGCGCTGACCTCTGTGCGACCACAGGCCGAGGAAACCCGGCTGCTGCTGGCCGAACTGAACATCGCGGCCGAGGATTTTCCGGCGGCCCGGCGTGCGCTGGGCGATCTGCCGGACAGCCATCCGACGGCGCGCGCGCTGACGATCATGGCGGCGATCGAGCGCGGCGAAGGATCGGAAGAGGCTGTCGTGCGCGGCTGGCTCGCCAAGGCCGTGACCGCCTCACGCGGGCCGCAGTGGATCTGCGACAAGTGCAACACCATCCATGCCGAATGGGCGCCGGTCTGTGACAGCTGCGGCGGTTTCGACACGATGACCTGGCGCGAGGCCACGCATCTGGCCGGGACCACCCCGTCCCAGTCAGAGATGTTGCCACTGATCGTGGGGACCCCGACCGCGGCCCCGCAAGAGCCTATCGACGAGGCGGAGATCGTCGAGGAAGAGGCGGGGCCAAAGCGCCTTGAATAGGTGCGGTCCCGCTTTGGGCGCCTGTGATCGGGCCGAAAGACCCGCCGGATCATGATCCGGCAAGGGTGGCGAGCGTCGCCATCCCGATGCGCGTCTCGAAGAAGCCGGGCCGACCGACAAGCCAGTAGCCGGCATCGGACACCACGCTGTCCGGCGAGACGCGGACAAGGGTTCCGCCGTCGAGCAGATCGCGGATCACGGCGGTCCAGCCCAGCGTTATCCCGGCGCCGGTCAGCGCCATATGCAGGGCCAGCCCGTGGTCGTTGACCGCGATGCGCGGGCCGTCGAGGCTGCGGGGGTCGCGGCTGCGGTCCTGCCAGTCGTCCCAGCTGAGCCAGCGGTGTTCCGGGTCTTCCTGTTCGATGATGGCGATGCCCTCTGGCAGGGTGCCGCCCGCTGCCGCAGCGATCCGCTCGGCCACGCTCGGGGCGGCGACCGGGCAGACCTCTTCCTGCAACAGGAGGCGCGCCTCGAATCCCGGCCAGACGCCGCGACCGAAGACGATCCAGCAGTCGGTTTTCTCGCGGAACAGGTCGGCGTCCCGGATCAGGGTGATGATCCTTGTCATCCTGCCCAGCTGGTCTGACAATCTGCCGATACGGGGCGTCAACCAATGGGTGGCGATCCCCGGATAGGTGGCAATCGTCATTGCCGGCCTCTTGTCTGCCTCGCGGATCCGCTGCGTCGTCCGGCGCACCGAATCGAAGGCTCGCGAGACGGTCTCGAACAGCAGTTCCGCCTGGGGTGTCGCCACCAGCCGGCCGTGCTGACGGGCGAAAAGCCGGACCCCGAGTTCGTTTTCCAGAGTCTTGATCTGGTAGCTGATTGCCGGCTGCTGGACGTTCAGTGCCTTGGCCGCATCGGTGAAGCTGTTGAATTCGTAAACCGCTTCAAAGGCTTGCAGACCCTTGAGGGTGGGAAGGTAGTCTTTCATCGAAATATTCGATCCATCATCATGTTTTTTCAGCATACTAAGGTGCCCAGAAATAAAATACCTGCGAAATTGCCGGGCCGGGATCGGCTCGGTTTCGGCGCGGATGCGAACCCGCGACGGACAGGATCCAGCCAAACCGCCGTCGCGAAACCGCGCAAACCATGGGTGCATGAATGCCGTCCATCTCTCTCTCTCGTCGCCTGCGTCAGACGCCGTTTTCCGAGGGTGTCGAGGCTGCCGGGGTCAAAGGCTATACCGTCTACAACCATATGCTTCTGCCGACCGTGTTTCGCTCGGTCCAGGAGGACTATCACCACCTGAAACAGGCGGTGCAGGTCTGGGACGTTGCCTGCGAGCGTCAGGTGGAACTGCGCGGACCGGATGCCGGGCGGCTGATGCAGATGCTGACCCCGCGCGACCTTCGGGGGATGTTGCCGGGCCAGTGCTACTATGTGCCGACCGTTGATGAGACCGGGGGGATGCTGAACGATCCGGTTGCGGTGAAGCTGGCAGAGGATCGTTACTGGGTGTCGATTGCCGACAGCGATCTGTTGTTCTGGGTCAAGGGGCTGGCCTATGCCTGGCACCTCGACGTCATCGTCGACGAACCCGATGTCTCGCCGCTGGCGATACAGGGACCGAAGGCGGATGATCTGGCGGCGCGGGTCTTTGGCGACGCGGTGCGCAATCTGCGCTTCTTCCGCTATGGGTTTTTCGACTTTCAGGGCGTGCAGATGCTGGTGGCGCGGTCGGGCTATTCCAAACAGGGCGGCTTCGAGGTCTATGTCGAGGGCGCAAAACATGGCATGCCGCTTTGGAATGCGTTGATGGAGGCGGGCCGGGATCTCGATGTTCGGGCGGGCTGCCCCAATCTGATGGAACGGATCGAGGGCGGGCTACTGAGCTATGGCAATGACATGAGCCGCGAGAATACGCCGCATGAATGCGGGCTGGGCAAGTTCTGCTCGACCCAGACGGCGATCGGCTGCGTCGGGCGCGATGCGCTGCTGCGGGTGGCAAAGGACGGCCCGACGCGGCAGATCCGCGCCATTGCCATCGAAGGCGATATTCCCGCCTGCATCGATGGCTGGGCGGTGACCGATGGCGACACGACGGGTCGGGCAGGTGACCTCGGCCGCGCTTAGCCCGGATTTCGAGACCAATGTCGCGATCGGGATGCTGCGCATGACGCATTGGGATGCCGGGACCGCGCTGACCGTGCACACGCCCGCCGGGCCGCGCCGGGCAGTGGTGCAGGAAAAGTTCTGGATCTGACCCGGCGCGACACAGAAGAATGTTGAAACGAAATCGACGACAAGGACAGATGGAATGGCCGCAGATATCGGAACGCTCGCACTGACGAACATCGCCCTGGACCTGCGGGACGATGGGGTTCTGGTCGCAACCCTGAACCGCCCGGCCAAGCGCAATGCCCTGGACGCCGAGACGATCGAGGAACTGGTGCGGTTGTTCGACACCATTCCGCGGGCCGGGGTGCGCGCCGTGGTGCTGGCGGCGGAGGGGGATCATTTCTGCGCCGGGCTGGATCTGGTCGAGCATCATCAGGCCGACCGCAGCCCGGCCGATTTCATGCATCTCTGCCTGCGCTGGCATGAAGCGTTCAACAAGATGGAATATGGCGGCGTCCCGGTGATCGCCGCGCTGAAGGGCGCTGTGGTCGGCGGCGGGCTGGAACTTGCCAGTGCGGCGCATATCCGGATCGCCGATGCCGACAACCTATTTCGCGCTGCCCGAGGGGCAGCGGGGCCTGTTCACCGGGGGTGGCGCCACGATCCGGGTCGCCGACCTTGTCGGCAAGGCGCGGATGATCGACATGATGCTGACCGGTCGGGTCTATCAGGGGCAGGAGGCGATCGACGTGGGCCTTGCGCAATACCGGGTCGAGGGGTCCAGCCTGGACAAGGCGATGGATCTTGCGCAGCGCGCTGCGGCGAACCTGCCGCTGACCAATTTCGCGATCTGTTCCGCGATCAGCCACTTGCAGAACATGTCGGCGTTGGATGCGGCCTATGCCGAGGCTGTGGTCGCGGGCGTGGTCAACACCCAACCCGACGCCCGCGAGCGGCTGGAGGCCTTTGCCAACAAGACGGCGGCGCGGGTGCGCCCGACCTGAGGCGGGGGCATGCGCCGCCCATCGGGTCACTAGTACCCCTGCGCCAGGCCAGACGGGCGGCGGCTGTCGTTGGCGCCTTCAAGCTGGCCGGTATAGGGATTGCGCAAGATCGCCTCGTCCGCGCCCCAGGAGAGCGCTCCTTGAAGCTGTATCCCATGGCTTCGAGCAGGGCTTGCGTCTCTGGTGTCAGATAGCCGGGCTCGACGGAAACGGTGTCTGGCAACCATTGGTGGTGCAGCCGCGGTGCGTCGACGGCCTGCTGCATGTTCATGCCGAAATCGACAACGTTCAGGATGGTTTCGAGGACGGTCGATATGATGGTCGATCCGCCGGGGCTGCCGGTGACCATCGACAGCTTGCCATCCTTCAGCACGATTGTCGGCGTCATCGAACTGAGCGGGCGCTTGCCGGGTTCGACCTGATTGATCGATCCCTGCACGAGTCCGAAGGCATTGGCCACGCCCGGCTTCGAGGTGAAATCATCCATCTCGTTGTTCAGGAAGAAGCCGGTGTCGCCCGCGATCCTGCCGGTGCCGAAGAAGAAGTTGATCGTATAGGTGACGGCCACGGCGTTGCCCGCGGCATCGACGATGGAATAATGCGTGGTGTGCATCCCTTCGGCGGCCCCGAGGCTGCCCTGAACCTCGGACGAGGGCGTCGCGCGGTCCGGCTTGATCCTTGACCGGATCTTGGCGGCATGATCCGGCGAGACGAGGTCTGCGACCGGGTTCTGCACGAAGGCGGGATCCCCCAGATAGGTGTTGCGATCGGCAAAGGCGTAGCGTTCCGCCTCGACAATGGCATGGGTGACTTTGGCCGAGGCATAGCCCCAGTCGGCGAGGGGATAGCCCTGCACGATCTGCAGGATCTCGCACAGGGTCGTGCCGCCCGAACTTGGCGGCGGTGCCGAGACGATCTGATAGCTTCGGTAGTCGCAGCTGCACCGGCTCTGACCAGGGGGCGGTGTAACCGGCAAAGTCCTGCAGGGTGAGCAGGCCGCCGCCCTGCGTGCTGGCCGCGACGATGGCTTGCGCGATCGGGCCCGCGTAAAACGCCTTGGGTCCATCGTCGGCGATCTGTTGAAGGGTCTGCGCCAGTTGCGGCTGCACCAGCCGCTCGCCCGCCGCATAGGGCGTGCCGTCGGGGTGCAGGAAGATCGCGGCGACGTTCGGCTCTGCCGCGAAATCCTTGGTGCGGAGGGCAAGGATGTCGGCATCACCGGCAGTGAGCACGAAGCCGTCCTTTGCGAGGGCGATGGCCGGTGCCATCACCTCTGCCCGGCTCATCGTTCCATATTGGCCAAGCGCTTCGTCGAGGCCCATCACCGTGCCGGGCACCCCGACGGCAAGCCAGGACTCGCGGCTGAGCGCGGGCACGGCATTGCCTTGCGCGTCCTGGAACATGGTCGGTGTCGCGGCCATCGGTGCCGTCTCGCGGAAGTCGAGGAACAGGTCCCGACCACCTGCCAGATGAAGCGTCATGAAGCCGCCGCCGCCGATATTGCCGCAGCAGGGATGTACCACCGCCAGCGCGTAGCCCACGGCCACGGCCGCATCCACCGCATTGCCGCCTTTCTTGAGGATCCCGACGCCGATCTCGGTCGCAAGGTGCTGCGCGGTCACCACCATCGCCTGTTTCGCGGTGACCGGCCTTGCCTCGGGAAGGGCGACGACCGGGGCGCCGATGTCTGGCAGCGCAGCACCATCGGATCCGGTGCCTGCGGCAAAAGCGGGCGCCGCCATCAGAACAAGCGCCGAGAGCAGCGCAGCGGATCGAGCCATGGCCAGACCTCCTGGACAGATAAATGCCAATACAACGTGCAGGTTACGGCGCGTGGGCGCGAAGAACAGGTGAAAACTTACCTGTCGGTCAAATCCCGGCGAGAATCTGCGGTTGCGCCTGTTGGGCCCGGTTGGCGCTGCGCGAGGCTTCCGCGCCTTGCGCGCGTCCCGGAGCACCCGGGCGGTGGGGTTCCGCCCCTCCTGCCCCGCGTCATGCCGGTGCGTGAAGACGACAGATCGCGCCCCCGGATTCAGGCCGGGTCGGCGGAACATTTTCGACCGTTCTTTGTTATGATTCAGGAAACCCGATGACCGCAAGGAGGTCCAAAATGAGCGATGACACCAAGCAGAAAGTGCGGGAGCACGCGTACCGCCTGTGGGAAGAAGCTGGCCGACCCGAGGGCGAGCACGAGCACCATTGGAAGCGTGCGGAAGAGGAAGCTCACCGGCACCACCAAGGTGGGCGAAACCTCGATTCCGCAAAGCCCCGGCGCGGCGGATATGAATCGTCAGGGCGAGAAGGCAAAGCCGGGCAAAGCCGCGGCGCTGCCCGGAACCGGCCCGCAGAAATGACGGCGGCGCGGCGCGCGATCTGAACCTGCGGCAGCCAAGGCTCAGAGGGCTTCAACTGGCTTCGTTCGCGGTTCAGGTCGCACGAAGATCCGTGTCACTTCGGGATGCTCCTTGCGGACGGCTTCGCCGATCGCGCCGATCAGGTGTTCCAGATCGGGAATGGTCATTTCGTCCGGAAATTCGAGCGTGAAGGCCGCGAACACCTGGTCAGCGCCAAGCTGAACCGTCATCAGATCAACCACGCGCCGGACCTCGGGATGCGCGCCAACGGTCGCCCTGAGCGCTTCCACGACTTCGGCGTCGGCGGACTCGCCCACCAGCAGTTGCTTGCTCTCCCGCGCAAGGATGACCGCAACAGCGGCGAGCAGGATGCCGATGGCAACGGACGCGGCCCCATCCCAGACCGGGTTGCGGTCACGATGGAAAGCGCCGTGCCCGCCGCGGCGATGCCGACACCGATGAGCGCCGCCGAATCCTCGAGCAGAACCGTGAAGGAGGTCGGGTCCTTGCTGCGCCGGACCGCCTGCCAGATGCTGTGGCGTCCCTTTTTCTTGCGAAAGGTCCGCCATGCGAACCAGAGCGAGATCGACTCGAACACGAAGGCGAGGCCGAACACGATGAAGGTGATCCGGGGATGGCTGATCGGCTTCGGGTCAAGGATGTGGATGACGCCTTCATAGATCGAAATTCCGGCGCCGAGCGCGAAGATCATCATCGCGACGACGAAGCACCAGAAGTAGAGCTCGCGCCCATAGCCCAGAGGGTGGGCGGTGTCAGGCGGCCGCGCGGCCCGCTTCTGGCCATAGAGCAGCAGGATTTCGTTGCCGCAATCGACCAGACTGTGCACGCCCTCGCTCAGCATCGCAGAGCCGCCGGTGATCGCGGCCGCAATGAACTTCGTGATCGCTATCGCCAGATTGCTGACCAGCGCCGCGTAGAGGGCCGTCGTGTTGTCATGCTGTGCCATGATGCGTCGCGCCCTCGCCGTTGCATTTTCATGTGGCGGCATTTTCAGATGGATCAATCCCGCAGACCACAAGCTAATGGTTCGGCGCAGAATTCCCATGGCCAGTCGAGGACCATTTTGGCGCGACAGGGCAAATGGCAGGGCAGGGTTCGCGCACCTTGCGCGGCAGGGGCGTTGCGCCAGGTCATGCCACGGCATCGGCTGGTGACGTCGGGCGTTGTCCTGGGCTTGCCGCAGGACGGCGCGTGCTGGCTTTGTGTGCCTCGGCGCTGTCTGTGGACGGGCGGCGGAACGAACCCCCCTGTCACTGGACGCCAATGGGCGGCCAGAGACAGTATTTCGAGGTCGGTTCCGCCTTCAGTATCACCTCAGTGTCAAATCGGTCCTACTTGGGCGCAACTTTGTCGGCCAAATCGTTTGTATAGCTGCCGGCGATCATCCCGTCATTGATGCCGGGATCGATCAGCCCATAGAGTTTGACAACCTTGTCAAACATGCCGTCATCCATCTTGAGTGTCGCCGGGGTTCCGTTGACTACGTTTTGCCAGACGTCAGCCCAGATTTCCGGGTCGACATTTTTGTATTGTGCGTCGTGAACCCGATCGCGGACAGCGTTGGATGTCTTGGGGTCCCTGATTGCATCCAGAGTCATCTGAAATGCCTGGGCGACTTTCTCGGCTTTGTCCGATTGAGCGAACTTTGCTGAACCAGCCAACCCGATATAGAAGAACCCTGCGAGTTCCGGGACTTTGCCGCCTGCCGGGTCGAAGGCAATCATGGCCCCCAGCTTGTGCGCGGCAATGGTGGTATCTGGCGGCGCGAACACGAACCCGTCGACCCGATCCTTGCTCATCGCGAGCATCATTGCACTTTGTTGGTTTGGAATCCCGACGAGATTCATGTCGCGATCTGGTTTGAGCCCTCCTTTGAGCGCAAAGTAGCGGGCAACGGCGTCGGTGAGGCTGCCCGGGCTGCTGATTGCCAGCCGAGATCGGCGCCACGGGAGGCATGTGTCTGGGTGTGATTCTAGGCCGGGCGAAGAATTTGGCCGATCTGCTGAACCCGTTCATAATGGCCTTCTACAGCCTTCCCAAGATTGCGCTCGGGCCGCTGCTTATCATCTGGTTCGGCATCGGAATGGATATGAAGATCATCCTGACGGCTGTCGTCGTGTTCTTTCTGGTCTTTCTCAATACCTACACGGGTGTCCGGGGAGTGAGCCAGGAGCTCGTCGCCATCCTCCGGCTGATGGGGGCAAATGAGCGCCATGTCCTGAGAAAGGTCGTATTGCCCTCGGCTGTTGTATGGGTCTTTGCCGGGCTGCGTCTGTCGGTGCCCTACGCCGTTATCGGCGCAATTGTAGGAGAAATGATCGCATCAAATCGCGGGCTTGGATATCTTCTTACGTATTCCTCGATTCAGTTCGATACTGCCGGTGTCTTTGCCGCGATCTTTGCGATTGTCATTCTCTCTTCAATCCTCAATTTTTGCGTCGACATGCTGGCTCGGGTTGCCATGCCCTGGCAGAAAAACGAAGGACAGCGTGAAGTCTCGATCTGATGCCCTAAAGGAATTGCAGAGGGCGTATCAGATGTCTCGAGTCAGCGATGGCGACCGGAGTGAAGCCGGTCCTCGCACGCTTCCAGGCAAAGGAGTCCCTCTGCCGATCCTGTAGCGGCACAAACAAATTCACGAGGAGAAGGAGAGTGAGGGAAACTTAGCGCTCTGGCTGCTGAATGAGGCCTGCAAGGACACTTTCGATGAGGCGTTTGTCGAGAGCCGCGACAGCGATTTGACCCCGGCCATTCGTATGGTCCGGACCTTAAGGTTATTTCCGCGCCCAACGCGGGTCACAGCAAAGAGACCGTGCAGATCGTCGGCCAAGGGAAGTTGGCATCGATCAAGCGGGATCCACCTGGAGCGCTTCCCGCTTCCGTGGCGGATCCCGATTCTGGACCTGGGGTGTCGCGGCGTCCTCCGGCCTACGATCCCGCAGCATAGAATTGCAGATCAGGCAGCAATGCGCGAAGGAAGCGGGACGGCAGGCTGGATACGCGCGGGTAAGATACCCTCATGTATTTGAAGTCAATGTGTGATTTCTGGTGCCGC